>JBFLZQ010000004.1:0-263125 GCA_040756215.1 Acidobacteriota bacterium | reverse complement strand
CTCAGTTTTTCTGTGTGAATGCCGCCCTGAAATACGCCGTCAGCCGTGCTACTGCAACCGCCTGATATATCTGCCAGTATCGCCGCCAGGCGACGATCCCGTGCCACTCCCACGGCTCGAGATCTTCGGCTGAGAAAATCCTTCCGGCGTCGAGCTCGGCGACAAGATGTTCCACCGTCGCGGTTATCCGTTCAAGATCGTACCCGGAAAGCAGTCCGCCTTCTGCCACGCTTTCTTCCCCATCCGGCTCCAGCGGTGGATTTCCTCCGCAACGCTGGCATCCGCGGATCTCCCTCGCCTTCTCCTCGTGTGTTGCTCCTGCAGCAGATAGCCACCGCTGACATGTCTCGCCGGGACAGCGTTGGGCCGTCGCTGCCGGATCCTCGCCGAAAATCTCCGCGATCCTGCAGCGGATCGCTTCGCTCAGCTGTTCGACTTTTTTGTTTCCGCCGTCGCCTCGAAAAGTGCCGTGATCGCCAGAGCCTTGTGGTGGAGGGGAATTCCGGACGCGTAGCCGATCGAGGATACAAGCATCCTGTCGAACAGTTCGCCCTTCGCCTTCAGTTGCGGTCGTATCTGCAGCGAGCCCGATCTGGTCAGCCTTATCCGGCCCTGTATCCGCTCATACGCCATCAGGTCAGCCGCCGTCCTAGGCCGGAATGTCACCGCCGTGATCACCTCGCGTCCGCTGAAATTCGACCGGATCCGGATAGTCTTTTCTCCACTGAGGGTATCTGCCCAGCCGCGTCGTCCCGCCAGCCTGGACGTTTTTTCATCATCATCAACGATGACAATTTCAGCCCAGAGCAGCTCGCGGACGGCCGCGACCTTGTCCTCCTCCGGAACCATCTCCTTCCAGTTCGGCGGCAGAACGTCATCCTCTCCATATCCCGTTACTGCAGTCGCCAGTTCATTCCAGAGCCGAAGCGACGCCACCGCCGAGGATGCGACTATCTCCGTATCCTTTCCCGTCTGGCTGTACTCGATCGAACGGTCGCTGTCGAAGCGGACGAGTGCATCCTCCCGCCCGGCCAGCGGAGCGAACGTGTGCGAAAACTCATACGTCCCGGCATCGTCCGTCGCCTCGAATGTGAACGTCTGCATGGCCGAAATGTCATACTGCAGGAAAGTGAATGGTTCGCCGGCTGCTGGGACGCCGTTTTCGTACGCCTCGATCACGTTCGGCATCGTTGCATCCGCGTTCACTCCATCTTTGTTTTCCATGATTTCATTGATTCCATTGATTTCGCTCATGTCAGGCTGTGTAGCTCGTTACGTTATTGACCAGCTCGACCTCGCAGATCTCGCTGTCCGCCACCGAATAGATGACGTCGGGCGTGATGGTTACGGTCGCGATGCCGTCCTTGACGCCACGGACATGCGTCGCGTATTTGAAATAGTGCAGCGTTATCGTCAGCTTATGCACTTCCGGGCCCGCACCGATCACCGCTCCGGTCAGCGTGATCGCCGCCTCCAGCGGCGTCTGGTTCTTCAGCTGCCCGAGTGCAGGGTCATTCGCCCGCAGCCGGAAAGTCCATTCCGCCTCTATCGCCGAATCCGAAAGCAGGCATTCCGTCCGGACGACGCCGATCTCCGGATTGCCCGCGATCACGAATTCCGGACAGCCCGGCCTGTAGCCGGCATCCGCTGCCAACGTATTCGAATAGGCGAACCGCCAGCTCTCCAGATCGCAGTTGAATTCCACCGGAGACGTGTTTCCCGGATAGCCGCCGATCGAAATGTCCGCCTGCGTGTTGAAGAAGTAGTTCTGCGTCCCCTGTATCTTCTGCACGTGCGTCGCCCAGGCGTATCCGGTCGCTGCCTGCTCCTTGCCGCTGCCGCGATAGTTGACCGTCGCGGCGACGCGTCCCTGTCCATCGCCGGCGAGCTCCAGCTTCTCGCAGACGCCCGAAGGAAACAGCGAGCTGATCCCTCCCGATCCCTCCGCCAGCAGCTCCAGAAATGAATACGCCGGCAGCTGCATCGAAATCTTCGTGTCGAGCGGACGAAACACGTGTTTGAAGCCCGCTCCCTGCGTCGTGCTCGCCACCGAACCGAACGCCGCAAGCAGATGGCGGCCCAGATTCTGCGAACTCGCGTCGAAGCCGAACTGCAGCGAGCTGTCCCAGGCCTCGACCCAGCTCTCCGTCGCCCAGCGGTTGCCCGTTCCCTGCCCCTTGTTGTTCATTTTCTTCGGCTCTATCGTCCAAAAACTGCCGTCCGGCTCGCGGGCGATCTGCTCCACGAACGCATTCGCAGCCGCCGCAGTCGGCGTAACATAGTCCGTCTGCGGAACGCGACCCATTGCCAGTTTCTTGTCCAGATTGTTGAATGCCATTGCCTTTTATCCTCTCACCTGCTTCCTTCTGCCTGCCGCCGCCGCCGGCATTGCCTCCGCCGCAGCCCCTTTCCTCGCTTCGGCCGATTCGTTCACAGCCGCAACGTCCGCAACACCTCCAGCCTCCTCGAACAGTCCGCTCGCCATCGCAATGGCGAACTGCCTGCCGCTCACCTCGATCGTTTCGCCTGGCTCCGCCCTCAGATATACCGAGCCGTTCCTCAGCTCGACCGGTGCATCCACTATAGATCTCACAAAAGCCATTTGTCTCATTCTCCCGAAAACCCGAACGGGTCTATCACAAGCCTGAATACCTGCACCGCGAACGGTGCCGTCTTGATCCGTGCCCATCCGCGGGTCGCTTTCACGATCCGGCAATCGCAGACGCGGCCGCCGAGGCTGCCGTCCGTCTGGATCGCCCTCGCCACCTCCAGCGACATCTTACGCACGGCTTCGCGGGCCGCGTTGAAATCCTGATTGTCAACCCTGCACACAACCTCGAGCAGCAGCTCGACGTTAAACTCCTTCCATTCGCCCGCCCTCGGCCCGACGTCCAGCCGCGGCTCCCCGATTCGCAGCACAGGCCCCGCGATCTCCGTGTATCGCGTCGAATGCACCGCCGCTCCCGCAAGTGCATCCGTTGCCGCTGCCGCAGCCACAGTGTCCGTCAAATATTCGTATAACGCTCTCTCGGGCGACATCCGATCTTGTCATCTAAAGCGAATCTATCGCAGCATCTATCGCCGGAATGACGAATGGCCGCGGCTCCATCCTGCCCGTCCCGAATTCGAGCAGTGCGGCGTACGCCGCACCGATCTCGACCGTCCCCGTCGTCGCCGGGCTCTCCAGTTCTGCCTGGATGGAGTTCACCAAAAAGCCGGTATCCGTCGCCGGCGGCTCTCCGGCTGCAGATGCCTGGTGCACCACCTTGCCGCGGCGATAGATCCGGCCCGTAGCCTTCGACGTCTGCAACAGCAGCTTCGCCTCACGTTCCGTACCGAACGTAATTTCCCGCACCAGATCTTCCACTGCGGACGATAGCCAGTCATCTATCTCAGGCAGCCCGTTCACATCAAATGAGATATGCATTACAGTCGGCCTCCAGCTCGGTCTGGAACATCCGTCCGACTTCTATGCCGGCCGGGCCGATGATGTCCACTCCGGCGTCGCGATCGAAATACGGGCCCAGCAGCTCCATCGCCTCTTTCATATAAAGCTCCCGCAGCCGCGAGATCTCCGCCGGCGTCAGATACTGGTTGATTACCGTCCCGTTGACCGGCCCGGCAGCATCCTGCTCGCTCTTGACTATCCCGCCGTGCCTGATCAGGCTTCCGGCATTCAGGATCAGGTAATAGACTGAAAGCCGCGATTCCGCGGCCTTCAGCAGTCCCGCCCGGACAGGATCGGACGGGCTGGACGCCTCTGCGTCCTGATAGACGATTTCGCCGACGAATTTCCTGACTGCATTGGCAGCGACGCTGACAGCCTCCAGTATCGGGCCGGACGGAAAATCCTGCCCGATATTGAATCCGCTCCTGACATCGCTTTCAGATACGAGACTCATCGTTCAGATCCACGTCGCGGCTTCTTCCCCGGCCGTTCACCTTCCGTCCCAGCATCCCGTGAATCCGCTTCCGGCGTCCCCTCCCCGGCTATCAGACTGAAATCCGCCAATGCGGCCAGTATCCGGTCCGTCTGAGACCCCTCGACCGCCTCATACAAATCGCCATCCGAACGGCGATAGAGTCTTATGTTTTCCATCACCTCGCCTCCTTTCGATTACGAAGCATTGGCGATCAGGCAGGCCAGCAGGCCCGGCCGCGTTACCTTCGCACCGTAAACATGCAGGCCCTTCACCGCATCCGCAAACCGTTTCTCCATCCGGTACTTTTCGATAGATACGATCTGCTCGGCCACGGTCGTCGCCATCGCGTGGCCCGCCAAAATCTTGTACTTCGTGCCCGTGGTGTTCGGGACATTATTGGACTTAAAAACCGTGAACCCGGCCGCCTCGCCGACCTGCCCGTTGCGAAGCGTGGCATCTCCACTCGCCGTCCCGGACTTCACAAACCGGTCATCCTTGAGCAGCAGCCCCTGGAACCAGGCCGGCACCACGACCCAACGCCCTTCCTGCGGACAGTTCGCCTCATCCAGCTTCACCGAGAGATCCACGAGATATTCGTAGGCGTTCGCCTTCGTCGGGATTATCGGCGTCGTCACGCTCCCGATCTTGTTCGCCGCCGGCACAGCCGCGTCCATTATCGTCGCCACGTATGCATCCTGCCCGTCCCGCAGCTTGTAGGCCGCCCGCCGCATCGCCTCGTCCAGATAGTCGATCCGTGCCTGTGCCCGATCGACGTCGTCGATCTGGAAATTGAAATACTTCGCCTGGTCTATCACCATCGTCTGCTCGGCATCCGTCAACTCCTCCGGATTTCCCAGATCCGTGTTCCTCGTGTAGTCATTGACCGAGACATCGCCGAGGCTCGCAATCTTGACGCTGATGCCCGAACCCTTTATCTCGCCTTCATAGTCCTTGTTCACGACTCCGGGCTGCGAATAGACCAGAGCCTTCTCGAGATTGGCCAGCAATCTGGCCGACCATACTGTCGGAATGAAATTTATAGACATTTTCTTTTCCCCAAACCAAGAAATCTAGACCTTTCCGCTCAAGCTCCCCTGAGCGTTTCCTTGACCGCTTCCCAGTTCGCGTTGATCTCCGCCGGCGTCATCTGTGCGATCTGCTCCGGTGTCAGCCTCGCAGTGCCGCTGCGGGCTGGATTCGCTGCCGGCGTCGAAACTGCCGGCGTCGCCGCTGCCAGATACGGCCTCGCCTCGACCAGCTCCCTGAGCAGTTCGTCGATATTCTTCGGCCTTCCGTCCTCCGCGAACTCGATCCTCGTCTCGTCCAGCAGCCTCATCGCAGCATCGGCATCGACGACGCGTGTCTGTGCCGTCTGGATCGCAATCTGGATCGCGTTCCTCCGATTCTGTTCCGAAAGCCGGGCCAATTCCTGATTGGCTTTCTCCAGTGCTTCCTGCACCGCCTTGTGCTTTATCCGGTACTCCGCAGCCTCATTACGCAATGCCGTCACGTAGCCCGCATCGAAAACCTGTTGGCCTCGAACGGCCTCCGCCGCAGCATCTTTTCCGCTTCCGGCATTACCGGCTCCCTGCGTCGTGCCGACCGCACCGTCCAGTGTTCCGCCCGCCTGGAGCGTCTGTGGTTGGGGTTCCTGACCCGTCTGTGTAGGTTCTTCCATACATCCTGGATTCTAACTGCTCGAGATTTACCACCCGGGATTTTTTTTCGTCCTCGCCGGTCATGCATCGGCAGAAAACCACCGTCCCGAGCCTCTGGGCAAGCCTGCAATAGCAGCAGTCAGGATCCGGCGGACGTTTCACCTGTCCCAGCAGCCGGCGTATCAGGTCGTTTCTTTCCATTTTTGTCAATTTCCTTACGTGTCAACTCGTGCCGCGGCGTCAGGCAGCGGCGGCAAAGGCATTCATCCGGATGCATCCCGCGTCTCTCACTGTCGATGAATCCGTAACGCGTCCTGTGTATTCTCCCGGCCGCTCTCAGCTCGCCGAGAACCGCATAGACGAAACGCCGCGACCAGCCGGTCATCCGTCCCAGCCGTCTGGCGTTCGTCGGAGAGTCGTTCCGCCGTATCAGGTTCAATGCCATCTTCGCCAGCCTCGAAAGTTCAGTCATCGGCCTTCAATCCTCGCCGTCCTCGCCGGCTTCTTTTGCCAGCATCGCTTCCAGTTGCCCGAGGGCAAGCCGCAGTGCCGAAGTGCTGTAATTTTCGATTGCCTCCAGCTCCTCTCCGCTCGCGTGGCTGATGAACTCGGCAAGCAGGCTCGGCGTAAATTTCAGTCGGTCATCTGATCTGTACCGGTTGATTTCTGCAGAAAGCGATTTGAGTCGCCCGATCAGCTGCCGCTTTTCATCTTCCTGCCCTGCCTCGGGCCCATGTTCGCCATCGCCGGACGCCGCGGCCGTCGGCTGCGTTTCCTTGACCGCGTCCCAGTTCGCCATGACACGGACTTTTCCGCCCGCCTTTTCAGGCACGGGATTCTCCGCCTGCCCCATCTCTTCTGCCGTGTAGAGTCCGGAAAGCTGTGCGGGAAACGCCTTGCGTAATGCCAGTGCTTCGGCACATTTCGCCAGCATCAGATACGGCATCTTCGCCCACATCGCCGATAGTTTCCCCTCCTTCGTCCGCTGGCAATATTCGTCCCAGCGTGCCGTCGCCGCTATCTCGTGCCATTCGCCGGCAACCAGTTTCTTGACGAATGCCGTCGCCGAAACGAGATTGCCATCGCCATCGTGCTCGAAGAGCGGCTCGCGTCCCGGCACGTATGCTCCGGTGCGGTCTGCGATCAGCCTCAGGCCGTCGATCGAGGTCTGCGGCTGTGCGACTTCCCGCTTGAGTACCGAATCCCAGCGTTTCACCAGATAGATCTGCCGTGCCGTCGGATCCAGTCCGGTGCGGTTCGCCACCTGCAGGAAAAGTGCCAACTCCGCATCCGTGGCGTTTTTCGCATAGGAATCCTTGATCGTCTGCAGGTATGCATCCGAGATTCCCAGCTCGGATGCGATCCGTTTCGTCAGTTCCTGCCGTGCTGTTGTTTGTTCTGTCATTTTCTTCGCTCCTGTCATAAATTTTCGCGTCGCTGCAATAATATTATTAACATTCTATGTTAATATTGTCAAGTATGAATAGTTCACTGTGTTAATTTTTCTTGCAGTGCCGACCTTACCAGCTCGATCGTCGCCGCAGTGCATAGATCTTTCGGCTCGACCCGCAGAATCCTCCAGCCCAGAACCGCCGCCCGGTTGAACTTTTCCATGTCGGCCTTGAATCCACTGCCGCGGGTGTGCCGCCCGCCTGTCCAGATTCCGCCGTCCACCTCGAGTGCGACCTTCTCCTTCGGCCAGCTGTGAAGTGTAACGGCAAAGTCGAATCTCCAACGTCTATAAGGATCGAACCGGAACTCCGCAATGGCCCTGATGCCGTGACGGCAGAACCACCTGACTACCAATTCGGGGTTGTATCTCATTGCTCGCCTCCAACCAGCAGTAGCCCGGCAGCTTCTCTTTCCTCAGCCTCCATGGATGCATAAAAGCCTGCCGCCTGCTCAAGAACAGCCCGTGGCGTCAGCTTCTCCCCGTCTGGTTTCACGCATCTTGATCTTGCACGTTCTAGCCTGTTCAGATAGGCATCCAGCAGATTGCCAACCTTCAGACGGTTGCGGTTCAGCCTCCATTGCGTCAGAAGTCTGCACCATGCGTTCTCGTCCTCGACCGTCGAGAGTATCGCCCGGATCTCGTCGACCCCGAGCCGGGCCTCAGGAAAATGTTCGTGGAATCTTCGCATCTGCCAGGCCCGGCCCCAGCCCGGCGGAAGATGTCCTGAATCTTTATCTTCAGTAGATGAATGTTCTTTTATATTTCTTTTTATATTTATAGGTGTCACAATGTCCCCTGATTTGGTCACAATGTCCCCTGATTTGGTCACAATGTCCCCTGATTTGGTCACAATGTCCCCTGATTTGGTCACAATGTCCCCTGATTCGCCGCTCCCGATGACAGGCATTTTCAATCTATATTCATTTCGCCAGCCAGCCCGTCTGCACACGATGAAACCTCCAGACCTCAGGTGGGCGATCGCCCGCTTGACCGTCCGCAGGTCCATCTCCAGCACGCGTGCGATGTAATCCTGGGACGGAAACGATACCCCGTCCGCATCAGCCATGCTCGCAAGCAGCAGTAGCACCGCCTTTGCCGACCGCGAGCCGACCCGGATCCTGTGCACTGAAAGCTCGTATTTATTCGGCATCGGCTACCTATTGACGAATCCTGTCCGGTCGATATGGTCGCAGGCCACGTAGCCGGCTCCCTTCTGCCCGGGATAGTCTTCACGATAACGGACTCCGCTACCGAAACACATATCGCAGTTTCTGGCGGTCGAGGCAGTCGTCGCCTCCAGCCGCTTCGTCCGGACCCTGTCTCGGAGTTCGCTCTCCCAGACCGCCGCCAGCAGCACCGCATCCAGTGTAGGAACTGGCTGCCCTGCTGCCGCTGCTGCTACACGCCGCCTTTCTGCCAACCTGAAAAGTTCGTTGTAATATTCGATGGGTACGCTGTGGTCGTTCAGGATTTCCGCCCATGTCAGCACCATCGGTTCCGCCTCTTCCGCCGGCATCGGATTCCAGCCATTCGCAAGCCTGCTTTTCGTGATCAGGGCATAGACGGCCGCCCGCTCCCGGGCGGAAATCCGCCTTTCCGGAATGCTCATCTCGCCTGCCTCCGTTCCCGCCTGGCCGCATCGACGGCTGCCGCCCGGTCACGCAAAATCGCGTATACCTCATCTTTCAGATAATAAAGCTGGGCATTCACCGAATCGGTGAACCGTACCGGCGTCAGGCACCGGCAATCACCGCGGCCGCGGCGTACCGAAGCGGCCGGCATCTTCAAAAGCCTTGCCGCCTCCCGCAGCGGCATGACTTCATCCATTACTTTCAGGTAATCAGGTGTCATGCAAGAAAAGATAACCTGTTATGTTAATTTTGTCAATAATAAATATTAACGTTTTGGGATAATTTTTCTTCATATCTCGTCCGAAAGCATTTCCCTGACCGAAACGCCGCATAATGCCGCTATCCGTGCCAGCGTCTCTATAGAAACGCACTTGCCCGCCGTGATCCGCGACAGCGACGGCGGCAAAATCCCGATTCTGCACGCAAATTCCCGTTTCGGTATGCCGTTCCTCTCGCAATAGCGGCGTATCGCTTCTTCCACTTTTTCAGGGCTGTAAAATTTCTTGTTCATATCCTGAAAAGATAACATAAATTAACATATAAATCTATATCTGGACAGTGAAATTTAACTTGAAATGTTAACTAACAATAAAATAGCATTGCAGGTTAATAAATGTTATTATGCAAGAATCAAACGATTTCGCCGCCTGGTTCGCTCCCATCGTCGAAGCGTCCGGACTGAAAAAGAAGGTCATCGCACGGCGGGCCGGAATCAATCCAGTCTCGCTCTCCCGCATCCTTTCGGGCGAGCAGAAAGGCATCAGCCCGGCAACTGCCGCCGCCCTGGCACAGGCCGTCAACGACCTGACCGGCCGCCCGTTCGCGGACGTCAACCAGGCACGACGCCTCGCCGCGGGAATACGCGACGAGCCGACCGAGCTCAACGGGCTGATGGCGGCCATCGAAAAACTGCCTCCAGACAGGCAGATTCTTGCGAAAAAACAGATTGCACTTATTATCGAGTCCCTCAGGGACGAAAACGACACTGACTACATCGAATAGCCCACAGATGCGAGGTTGGAAACTGAAGACAATCAAGAAATTTCTGCCAGAATTCAATCAACGGCCGGTAACCGAGGACGATCTCTGGCGTGTATTCAAGCAGTGCGGCATCATCGTCCGCAATGTACCGCTGCTGGTGGATGGCTACTGCGGCTTTCACCACGGACGGCACTATATCCTGCTCAATGACAGGCTGCCGCCGCGGCGTTGGCTTTTCACAGCCTGCCATGAACTCTCGCATTACCTTTTCGATGTTCCGAAAACTGAGGGAGAGTTTCTGTTCAGAAATTCCGGAGCAGATACCGCGAGGGAGAAATTCGCCGACGCTTTCGCCTGCATCTGCCTGCTGCCTTTCCCGGAACTTGTGAGGCTGGCCGAGGACCCGCCCGAAGAGGATCCAGACCTTCTCGAGCTCTGCCGTTCGAGGCTGATAGTGAGGAACGTATATGGAATCTAGACTGAAAATCCTGTTTGCTGCACTTTTCATTCTGCTTGTGGCGACTGCCGCCGAGGCACAGAAAAAACCGCTTCCGGCAGCGGCCAAAATAGCCTCGCAGCTGCTGGCCGAACAGGAGCAGAACATCTCCGCCCTTGAAAAAAGCGGATTCACGCCCGACAGCGACACAGTGAAAGCGGCGAAATCGATCCGCGACAGGGCGAAGGCCGCCGCCGAAGATACCACGCTGCTGATCGCATTCCTGCTGGATCTCGCCGATGCCGAAAAATCTCTGCCGGCAAAACAGGTCTGGCTCATGCGGATCCTCATCATCCAGAATGAGCTGATGCTTGCCGCCACGGGCAGATGATGGCACTACGACACGCTTTCGTGCAATGATCCTGCGTATCACCCAAAAAACGCTTGGCAAGAACAGGCACGGCTGGGCCTACGACCGCCGGAGCGGCCTCTGGATAACCTATGCCGTCGACCTGACGCTCGGCAGGCATCGTATCCGCCGCCGTGGCTTCCGTACACGCCGCGAAGCCGAGCAGTTCGAGCTCGACCTGCGAAACCGGCACCGCCAGTCCGAGTTCGACATCACGCCGCCGAAAGCCTTCCCGCTCGTCTCCGATCTTTTCGCCCGGCGGCTCGAGGCCGGCTTCGCCAACAGGAAAGAACGCGTCCGGGCCGAACGCGTCTTTCGTCTCTTTCTCCAGATACTTGGACACGGTACGAGAATCAACCGCGTCTCACGCTCTCACTATCGCGAATACTGCGACCGGAGGATTGCCGACGGCGTCAGTCCGGCGACGGCAGCCCGCGAGATCACGGTCATCGCCGCCGCTTTCAACAGGGCGGCCGAATTCTGGCCGGAGCTCGAGAACTTCACGCCTGTCAGGCCCGTCTGGCCGAAAGTCCCGAAAAAGAGCCGCGGACGCGTCATCCGCCGGGACGAACGGATACGCCTAGTCAACCACCTTCTGCGGCCGGCCCAGGCGGACGAATCCGGAAAAACCGTTGCGGCACGGCATCGTGCCGGCCTTCTGCTGCAGTTCGCACTTCTCACAGGACTCAGGCACGGCGAGATCTGCCTGCTCCGCAAGAACTGGCTCGACCGCTCGCGAAGTACCATCCGCGTCGAACGGCCGAAGACGGATTCCGACGGCGAGATCGTCCTCTCCGCTTCCGCACTCGATGTGCTTACGCGGGCCGCAGGGCTTTTTCCCGATTCCCCTTTCTTCTTTTCACGCAACGGAAAGCCGCATTACGCAATCTATAGAATTCTCAGCAATGCCTGCAGCGAGATCGGGCTCGATTACGGACGCCGCAATGGCGGTTTCGTCATCCACGATGCCCGCCATACCTTCATCACCGCACTGCAGGCAGCCGGGTTCGACCTCGCCACCATCTCGTCTTTCTCCGGGCATTCCGATGCACACATCGTCTCCCGTTACACTCACGCCACGCCCGAAAGCCAGAAGCGGGCCGCCATCGCCATCTCCGAGGAAATGGATCCCTCGATCGATCCCTCGTTGCAGACAAACGCCTCCAGCGAACCGGCCGTATCAGATCCGGACGAACTTTTCCGCAGGATCCGCTCCGGCGAGCTCGCCCTCGAAGAATTCAGAAGGCTTTTCCAGAAATGACCTCCCCACAAATGGCCTTTTCCGTCCCGGTGCCAATCTCCAACATTAGCCTTGAGTGTTAAAAAATGTGAAGAAATTTTGCATTCTATGCAAATTTCTCTTGACACGCTTAACACATTATGTTAATTTATTTTTGTTTCTGATTACAGAAACTTGAATCAACAAAGGCAGGAGAAAAAATGATCAGCATCGGCAAATTTCTGATAAATAAGGACAGGATCCAGTTTGCTTCCTATTATCCGGCAAATGATGGTTATGAGGCGTTCCTGTTTGTCGCGTTCGGCGACGAAAGGACAATTGAACTTTACGGCGATGATGCGTGGCTGCTTTACGAATATCTGTTCAAAAACTCGCGTCGCCTGAAAAGCACAGGGCCCGCCATTGACGATAAGGCGAAAAAAAGCCCCGAGGATGAATACAGGGAAAAATGGGGCGAAGAAATGCCATTCTGAATTATGGAAAAACAGCAAAGGAAAATAAATCTCAGGGACGTCATCTGCATCGGCTGCGGACTTCCGGGAAATCTGGATGCCGATCGCATCTGCGAACTGTGCCGAAACCGCGTGCGGCTGTCGGCCGCCGACAGCCGCCATTTCCTGCACGCGGCTTTCATTCTTTTCATTGCAGCACTTTCGCTGCTTCTGCTTGTACTGCTATGGGATTTATGAGGGGTGAAGACAATATGAATGACAGACGAAACTACGACGGCCTCGAACAACTTTTCGACCGGCGGCAAGTTTTTTATCTGCTCCGGGATGGAAGTGCCTGCCATGCACGCGAGATCTCCCGCAGGACGGCCCTGCCGCTCAACACAGTTTACGGCCACATCTCCAGGCTCGAGTCAATCGGCCTGATCGAGGCGACCGGCGAGCGACGCGAAGGATGTGCGGTTTACCGTCTGACGCCGGCCGCGGCCGCAATCACCGCATTCGGACATATCGCGGAACATTTCGGACATAAGTGACCTGTGAAACAGTTGCCGCCAGTCCAGCGGCTGTGGTGAGGAAGACGAAACCCTGAAACCTCACCGCCCGTTCTGGCCTGCCTTAGCAAGATCGCGGGCGATCGCCATCCTGAGGACTTCATCGAAGCTCACTCCGGCTTTCAGCTGGAACCATGCCCATGACTCTTCCTCGAATCCTTCCTCGCCGAATTCGAAGGCATTCCCGCTTCCGAAATACCCTTCGGCTTCCAGTTTGGCACGTGTGGCTTCGATGGCCTTACGGTTGAGTTCGAGATCCGCTGACGGAGATTCTTGATCAGCCATATCAGCCTATTCTATCCGATAACCCTTTTCGCGTAAATAGTCTTTCAGCCAACGGACATGCGGACTGTCCTCTGAAAGGCTGAAAACCGCAGTCAGCCTCTCCCGGCCGAAAACAAGCCAGACCTCACGGCCTCCAGCCCTTCCAAGCAGTTCATGAAGATCCCTTGCATCCCTGTAGCTCGGGGGAAACCGCCTTTTATCGGCCGGCCGCAGCCTGTCATTGTAACCAAACACTGCCCATGTATAGTATCCATTGAAAGCGTTGTCATAGCTGCCTGCAGCATGGGTCCTGATTTCATTCACACCGTATCGCTGTGAATGAATAACCTGCGTTGCAAAAGATCTAAGTCCAATGCCTGCCGGAGCCGACGGCGTTTTCACGAAAAGGTCGTTGTAGAAAAAAAGGCCGCCATCCGCCTTTGGCAAAAGTGTCCTTACCTGCCTCTGGATGTGGGGATTGAAAATCTCGAACCTTAATCCAGCCTCGACAGGTACGATCCGTATCTGTGAACCGTCGAGGGCACCGGCCAGTCCGCCTATCTCGTTATCAGCCAGATCGCGTCCAAGCATCAGCCGAAGCCTTTCTTTGGCGAAGCTTTCATAAGACACCCGGATATTGCGTGGACTACGGATGACACGCGTTCCCTCATAAATATCTATCCCTGAGAAATCTGGCGTCCGGGCGAGTTTTTCCTTTGCAGCAAGTATTGAAGCTGCCTTCCGGGCCGGCGGCCTTGCCAGCCCCAAAGCAGCTGATTCGGCATTTCCAGACATCCTGAAATCCCTTGCACTTTTCTGGAACCGGATCGGGCCCCATTTCGGATGATTCGCATAGCCGACGACGTTCGACAGCGGGACGCCCTCGCGATAGAGCCGGTATCTGGCCGGGCCGAGGATGGCCTTCTGCCGTTCCGGCGGCAGTTTGGCGAACAGTTTTTCGCCCTTCGGGATGCCGCTGCGGCCGCCGAGATACGGAACCATTACGCAGCGGCAGTTCGGGTGGGTGCCGAATGGTTCGCCCGTTTCGTGATAGCTGCCGTGCATCGCGAAACAGACGGCACATGTCCTTCCGGAATTGACCGCCGCAACCCAGATATAGCCGCGGACGATGTCCGCATTCCGCCCGTAGATCGCCCGTGTGGTTTCGCGATATGCACGCAGGGTTTCCGTCCTCGCGATGGTCGCCGCACGCATCTGCGTTGTATTGCCGATCGCCGTGATGCGGCGTGCCGTCGCCAAAGGGTTTTCTCCTGCGGCGATGCCGAAGCCGAGCGTCGCCTCCAGATCCCGCACCGCTTCGGCCGCGACGCTTTCCAGAAGTTCCCTGATGCGTGCCGTGGCCATATGCGACGCCGCCTGCATCAGATTGACGCCCGGTCCGGCTCCGACGGCGTCGAATGTTATGGCAGCAGCATATTTTTCGCCCAGCAGCTCCCTGGCCGCACGCCTGACGTGGTTTTCGGCAAGACGGTTCGCTTCAGCGATCTGAGGCCCGAGATAGTCCGCCAGCCCGGGGATTTTCGCAAGCTCCCTTTTGAGCGACTCCCTCACTGCGAGCAGACG
The DNA here is from genome assembly GCA_040756215.1 of Acidobacteriota bacterium. Lineage (GTDB taxonomy): Bacteria > Acidobacteriota > Blastocatellia > Pyrinomonadales > Pyrinomonadaceae > OLB17. The sequence goes on along the minus strand of JBFLZQ010000004.1, from coordinate 248,543 downwards.
CGAAAATCCCGGCGAATCTCCTTTTCCCCGCAGAAGGAGTTTTTCCAGCTGTTCGCTGATTTTCCTGTCGACTCCGGCAAAGAACCCGACCAGCGTTCTTGCAGCGGCACGTTCGCCACGCAGCAGCTCCTCGCGGAAATCTTCAGCCAGACTGTAAATGTCTTCGTTCATCCAGGGATCGAAAGGCCGGGCCGGAATGCGTCACTTTTTTGCATTCCGCATTTCATCAGGACTTATGCATACAGTCCGGAGCCGGGCACGCTGCCGGCGTTGAAAAGCCGTTCGCGTCTCTCGTCGGCGAGGGCATCCTGTTCGGCCCGCCGCACCTTTTCGAACTCCGCGTCGAACCCGAGCCGGGCCAGTATCGTGTCATTCGATACGCCAAGCTGCTGATAGATCAGCCCGAGCTCGGCCTCTTCCCGCGGATCCGGTGGCAGAGCTGCCGGCCATTGCAGCTCAATGGTCAGCCTTTCGGCATTTTTCACGCCGCCCGCAGCGAGCAGCCCTCTGACCGCATTCTGGATCAGACGGCCATAGAGACGGCGTTTCTGCTCCGTCTGCTTGATCAGCGGGCCGTAAAGAATCTGCATCGCACGGCCGGAAAGCTGGCCTATGCGGTCGAGGTTTCCGCTGGCGATCTCGGGCACCTTCGACACTTCGGCAAGCGACTGCCTGAGCTGTGCACGGAACGCCAACGCTCCGGCCAGATCGCCCTTCATCTCGAGCAGGTTGAGCGTGGCGTCCGGATTCTTCAGAAAAATCGTCGTATCGACTCCGATCTCCAGATCCTGCCGGGAAATCCCGGTCGCATAGGCCTTCGGGCTGCCGTGAACGCGGACGATTTTTCCGATCAGCGAATCCGTCCGGGCGATGTATCGGCAAAGGGCCAGAACCGGCCGCGTCAGATCCGGCCGTCCGTAAGGGGATTTGGACTTCGGCAGATTCTTGCAGGTCATCACGGGCGAAAACGCGAATGGCCAACTGACCGGCTCGGCTATCTGATAGAACCGTTTGCCGTCCAGCGACTCCAGTTCCTCGATCATCCAGCCGGCTGACGCGTCCTGCCGTATCTCCTGTCGATAGAGCCGGCCGTCCGATTTTCTGTACTGGCAGCGATAGGCCCGGATTCGCCGATAGTCATCAGGATCGGTTATCTTGAACCAGCGGGACGGATCGAGCGTCAGCACCTCCGGCACCAGATCTTCATTGATCCTGACCTTCATCCACGCATCGCCGAAAATCGCTCCATCGGTCGCAAGCTCCAGCAGATCCTCCTGCATCTGCTCCCATGGCCAAAGTTCCCACAGCAGCTTCTGTGCTTCCCGGTCATCCACAGAGATGTCCACGCCGGAACCGAAAAGGAACGTAACACCCCGGTCCACGATCATCTCCGGATAATTGACGAAAATGTTGTCGTCGATCGGATAACGCGGGTCGATCTTCAACACCGGCGGCTGCGTGCCCTCGTAATGGCTCAACGCCTCTGAAAAACTGTATTCCCGGACGGCGGCCGCCCTCGCTTCGGGCGATGCCGGGTCCGAGAGCCAGCCGATGATCCGGTTTTTCGCATTCGTCCAGAATTCGGAAAACCGGCCGCTGCTGCCCGTAGATGGATAAAGTTCGCTCATAAGTTTCACAGTTCCAGCAGATTGAAATCCGCGATTTCCGCCGGTGCATTTCGCCGTGCCAGGTCATCCACGCCCGCAACCGCATAACGCATCGCGTCGCAGCCGTGATCATTGCATTTGACCGGCACGTCAGGCCGCTTCTGATCCCAGACGTAACCCTCGATTTCCTCGACCGTCGAGGTCGGCAGTTTGCGGTCGGCAAGTTCCGGATCGGCCGCCGCAAGTGCATCACGGAAAAAGTAGAGGCCGGCCTTTCCGTTCTGCTTGACCCGCAGGCGGGCTTGCACTGCCTCGATTCCGGGTCGCACGCCTTTGTATGCAGCCGTCGTCGTGACGCCTAGATGCCGCTCGAGCGTAGCCCTGTCCTCTGCATCATGGTCACAGAAGACGTCCAAAGGCTTCGGAAGACCGTTCGCGATCCGTTCTATGTCTCTGGCATGGTCTTCGACCAGCCTTCCCGTCCGGTATATCTCGTGTTCAAGGTACAGGTCGCCGTCCGGAGACTTCGCCCAACACTGCCAGACAAAAGGATTGTTGTAACCGAAATCCACCGACCAGATCCGCGGCCAGTCAGACGGCACCGCGAACCGGTCTATGACGTGCTTTTCGCGGTCGAAAGCGGCGTAAATGATGCCCTCAGCCGAGACCCAGAGCCCCTTGTAGAGCCGGTCGCGTCGCAGCCCGCTCAGTGCCTCCAGCTTCGCCAGATAGTCTCTGCCCCGTTCGGTCCACGTGCCGCTCCCTGCATCGAAAAGGACGGGATTGTCCCTGTGAGTGGATTTGTGCATCACCAGATGGCCGCAGGCCGCCCGCCGGCGTATCCAGTGCGACGGGCTCGCCGGATTGCAGTCTCCGATGATCTGCTGGAACGGCACGACTCCGTTCCGCAGACGCGTCGAGAGAGCCTCCCAGTCCGCCTCGACGAGCTCTGTCGCCTCTATGACTGCTATGATGTCGTATTCCGAGCTCATCACCTTCGAATCCTTGTCGAGTCCGCCTACGGCCACGACCGAACCATTCGGATACTGGAATTGCTGGTTCTGTGTGTGGAACCGTACATCCGACGACGGCGGCAGAACATGCTTTTGAAACGTTACAAGGCCGGACTGCGTCAACGAGGCACGTGTCTTTCTTGCGATCAGGCAGCGGCTTCCCGGCCAGCGTTCCGCCACCAGATGCACCTTCTCTAAAATCGCCCTAGTTTTTCCGGTGCCGGCCGGGCCATCGATGATGATCTCCGGGCTGCGGTCGTAAAACAGCCTCCTGGCCGCACCACGCGGAGCGTAGATGCTTCCGCCGGCAGCCCGGAGCACGTCCGGCGGAAGCTTTTTTGCTGAAATGATCTGGGCCGTGGCTGCAACGGTCATAACTGTTCCGGATCTATCCCGAAATAGATCTTCACGCCGCCCTGTCCGCTTGCCGGCGGGAGCTGCCGGACGCCGAGAATGTCCGCAAGCTCGCGGACTGCACGTATGACGACATCGCCTGCCTTTTTCTTGAGCTCGATGATCTGTTCATCCGGCAGGTCATCCGGCAGTTTGCCGCACTCATCCATTCCCTTTGAAAGATATGGCCAGAAACTGGCGATGACTGCCTCAAGACGCTCCACAAGCAACGCCTTGTGCTCGTCGGCCGCATCCGCCAGCTCCGCCGTCCGCAAGGCCATCACCTTTCTGTATTGCTGCCGGATCCGCTCGTAGCTCAGGCCACGCGTAGGCTCGCCGCGTTCCGTCGCCTCGCGTTTCAGTATCTCCTCGATTCCGCGAAACGAAATGCCCTGCTTTCGCAGCTGCAGGATCCGGTTCCCACGCTCTATGGCGACGACAGCAGCACGCTGCCTCCGCTGAATGTTCTGTCCCCTGCCGTGTTTCACCGCTTTTCATCGGATGCCAGTCGTAACGGCTACCTGATCACCGCTCCGACGATGACGCCGGCAGCGGCGGCCACGATTGCAATCTTCGCCTGCTTCCAGAAACCGTTCCGCCGCCGCTTCAATATCGCGATCTCCGCCTCATATGCCGCGATGACGCGTTCCGTCGCCTCCAGTGCCTTTCTTAGCTCGGCGATCTCCGCTGCAGACATCGAACCCAGACGCCGCAGCCCGTCAGAGATCTCACGTTCCAGTTCGATGACCTCCCGGGCCGATTTCAGCTCCCTGTCAATCGCCTCGATCACCCTGCGTGCCGCCCGGAGCTCCTCGACAGCCTCGGCACACGCTCGCCGCAGCCCCGCATCACTGACAGGCGTAGCCGAGGGCTGCGAGCTCTGTGCATAGCTGAATTGCGTCAGGCTCATCGCCGCGGCGATCACGCAGGGCACGATCATAAGCCAGACGTGCATCGGCCGCCTCGATCGCGGCCTTCTCCAGTTCCGAAATCTTCGCATCACGCTTCGCCTCCAGTATCAGTATCCGTCTCTCCAGCTCGGCCCGCTCGCGTGCGATCTCCGCCGCCTTCTCCAGATTAAGCAAGGCGTCCCGCTTTGCCTCCGCCGCCTGCCGCTCCAATGCCTCCGTCTCTCGCCCCTGCCGCAGTGCCGCAAGCCAGCCACTCATTGCCACCAACAGAACGACAAACAGCACCGCCAACGCGATGCGGCGTTGGCTGTTCGTCAGGACCGCCCATGCCAGCTGGACTGCAGACGCTAATCCTTCCTTCGAACCAGCCACGATTTGATTACCTCCGTCAGCACCCCACCGAAATCGCCACGAAGCCAGTGGATCATGCTGTCGAAAAGCGTCATCCCAACAACGCCGATCACGAAACCCGCCGCCGGCAGATAATCCACGAACGACTCGTCCGTAAACGAAAAAAACCACTGCAGAATCGCCATCACCGCCGGTGCCGTGAACAGCGAGCACAGATAGCCGACCAGAAACTTCGCGAAATTGAGCCAGAAGTTCTTGTCCGGTTTCGTGACAATGTAAACGCCTGACCCTACCATCGCCGCCAGATGAAAAAACCAGTCATTGAGTGTGTTTCGCATCCTCTTTGCCCGGGACAAGTGCCTTTTCGATAGCCCTGGCTACCGCCGCAATCGATTCCGCCCTGTCCATGCCGTTGATGATCCGCCGGGCATTTACGTAATCGAACCCACCACCCGGCAAGTCATAGTCCACGAGACGTCGGCCAGTGAAAAGCCCGTCCTTCATCCCCACTCGCAGAATATCGAACGCCGTCTCCCTCTCCAGTGCAGCGTCCGGATCATCCTCGAGCCCGAACTTCCTGTAATTCGCACGCCCAGTGATCTGCACATAGCCACGCCCACGATACCGCCAGCCGTCTCCCGCCTTCGTGTTTCCCAGCCGCCGCCCAATCGCAGTCGTCGGCTCATATCGAAGAAAATACTCCCGCGGCCCACGCTCCGCTATCGGCTCGAATGTCCACGCAGTCTCATGGGCGACAGTCGCCAGTGCATACGCAACCCACTCCCGCCGCCAACCCGCAATCTCCAACCACTCGAGAAGATATTCCAGCCCATCCACCTGCTGCCGGCTCAAACCACGCTGCCCCCTCGCCACCACCAGTGCCCGCATCCCACCGAAGAATACCCCGCGGTCATAACCCATATGCAAATTCTACCCACCCGAGATTTGCCACCCCGAAATTGCCCAATCTCAGAGATTTGTTTATCATTCTTTAGTGTTACGTTGCGGTCTGATTTTTGAGGTTTCACTACAGAGAAGTTGCAGAATGTAAGAAAACTCAGGGGCTATATTATGCGCGTAAAGGACGCATCACTTTTAAAGAAGCATACGAACTGACCGGACTTCGTGGAGGCTCGTTACAGGTGTACGCCAGGCGTGCAGGAACATCTGCTCTGCAGCCCGAGCTCTGCAACTACACATCGGGTCGTTAACGATTTTCCAATGCCAACATAACATCATCATCAAACATTCAGATGGAGAATGTTTTGTTGCGGCATTTCATTATAAGTCCTGCCATTTAGAAGCCTGCCGTTAGCTTTTTTATTCCGACCGCCCCATTGTTTGAAAAAGAATGCAACACCCGATTTTTCGCATTGTTCTTGAATATCTAGAACCCAATCGGACTGCATCGGCCTCGGGTTACGTCCGCTTTCTCCACCGACTATCACCCAATCTATTTTTGCCAAATTCAGTTTCGGCAAAGGCCCTATCAGCGGCTCACACGATAAAAACTTGATTCCGGCATTTGTTTTTCTCAAACAGTCGATGCGGCTGGCCGCTTTTTCATTTTCTACCGATACGCCCATCCAAATATTGTTTGTCCATTCAAGTTCCCCGTGAACCTCTAAAAGCCTTTCTGCTCGTTTGGTCAGCACCTGAAACGTGTGCTTTAGGTTGTTGTTCATTACTCTGAAAACCCGTTTTATAAATTCCAGTGGGACGTCTTCGTGGAAAAGATCGCTCATTGAGTTCACAAAAACAATTTTTGGTTTTTTCCAAGCGTATGGAATATCCAACGCTTCGGGATGAGTCCGAACCTTGAAACCATCCCTGTATTTTGCAACACCCATTGCTTTTAGGCGTTTTGACATAACCTCTGCATAACAAAATTTACAACCCGCAGAAATTTTGTCGCAACCCGTAGTCGGATTCCAGGTCATTTCAGTCCATTCTATTGATGATTGGGACATACTTACTTTAGTTTAAAAATAACTTTTTTGTAGTCTGTCTTGAAGTATTTGTATGCAATGTAGAAAGATTTTTTTCTTGCTTTTTCACCATTTGCAGTCAAGACTTCCAAATCACCGTTGTTTTGCCATCGGAATTTCCTACAGACAATAATTTTTTTATCTGACTCGCTTTGATATGTTTGTATTCGTAAGGGTCAATGAAAATAAATGCCTTTTGATTGAGTGCCTTTAATTTAGGAAGCTGTTTAAGTAGATTTTCATATTGAACTTGATAATCATTTGTTGAAAATTGTAAGTCGCCAAATTCGGGATAATACAACGATTTATCTTTTAAGGACTGTTCAACTTTCCTTACTTTACTTTCTTCAATGTCGTTAAAGTGGCAATCAATTTTTGGTATGCTTGAAAACTTGGCAACATTTACAAAATGAATATCTTTTACTTGTCGCATTATTACTAGTGTACTTCCTTCTCCGCCATTTTCATAAAGTCCTTCTCCGCAAAACAGGTCGTAAATTTTAATGCGTTTTGTATATCCGTCATTGCAAATAATGTTCAGGTATCTTTTCAGATACTCTCCAAGAAGTCTGACTTTTGCTTTTGAATGATCTGGTAATTTCTTTCCCATCATAGTTGCAATTGCACTTGCCATTCTGTGACGCTTTCATTTGCTTTTTTTTGACGTTTTTTTGTCTGGATTCTGCAAAAATCGCCCGTCCCGCCCCAATCGCCCAACAAGTTCCAGTACTCCATCCAACCTTTCTCCGTGCCGCGTAAACCGCATCACATCAACCAAATACAGCCAATTACGCCACTTCAATCGCCCTTCCAACACCCAGCCTCCCAACCCCCAAACCACCTCCCAAAACGCCGACCTCCGGCACCAAATCAAATAACTTTGTTTCGTCAAACCTAAAATTTAAAAAAAGTATTGACCCCCCCCCCACAAAGTCATATAATCTTTGCAAATTTTATTGGGGGGGGGTTGAAAATGCGAAGCAAACCTTATAAATATTTTGGCCTCGTTTTTCTTTTATTGCGATATTGATAGCTTTGGCTTTCTCCACGCAATGGTTTTCTACTTGTGCCGGCGCTTCCACATGCGACGAAGCATTTACAGACTGGTATAACGCGAACGCTAACTATGAGATCGCCCGTTATAGCTACTTCTATGGCATTCCTACAAGTTGCTATGATGAGTGTAATCAACCTGGTGCGCCGCAGGGTTGTTACAGTGACTGCATGATTAGTCGTCGTACGCAGCTTGCCGAGTCAGAACTCAACCTGCTTCAAAAAGCTATTAGGACTTGTATTCCAACCAACCCGGATGAATGTTCAAGGGCAAGAGGATGGGCTGAACAATGTTTAATTGACTATAATTTTTTGTCGTATCCCGACCCTGAGGAATCCCTTGCAGTCTATACTCAATATTCAGCCTGTAGGCTTGCCAGCAAAGTGGATAGTTGCCAGTAGTATTGCGACTCTCTGACAAACTTTTTTCTTGTATCATCTTTTTTGGAATTGTTCGAATGCAGGGGTTTTCTATTTAACAGCATGTGCTTTCGTCTTCATAGGATTTTCCGGTAAAGAATGATGGATGGCTGAATTAGCCATATTTATTGAATCCTAATACAGTTTCGCAAATTTCCCATGATCTTCCGGCTCCGCAAAGTCTCCGCTTTTTTGCTGCTTTCTATTTTGTTGCTTGTCTCAGCAATCCTCAATGCTCAAAATCAGCAAAACACCGGAAAATCGTCAGATGCCAAACGTGACGAATTTGGCTCCAGTCTCAAAAAATACGAAAAACGCAATAAAACCCCCGACCCCGGTACAAAAAATGCTGACAAGATTCAAAATGACGAAGAAGTTCATATTGATACTGACCTCATAATTGCAGATGCTACGGTTTACAACCAGGCTGGAAATCTTATTGCGGGTCTAAAAAAAGAAGATTTTATTATTTTGGAAGATGGCGTTCCACAATCCATTGATGTCTTCGCCGCCGGTCGTAATGATTCGGTAGATCGTTGGATACTCCTGATAATAGATAACTCTACCTGGTTCGGGCCGAATCTTTCGGCTTATATTGAAGGTGCCAAAAAAATGGTTGATCTTCTCGGCACCCGTGACAGGATGGCAATTGCAACTGCAGAAATCCAATTGTTGCAGGATTTTACAGACAATAAAGTTTTATTAAAGAACAGACTCGATACTTTGCAACTTGCAAAAGAGCATGGAACAGGTAACGAGACCGACGCCTTGCTCGCAGCTTTAAATGAATTGCTGGAGACGCTCCAGGGACAGAAAATCGTAATCTTCCAGGCCGACGGCACTCAATTCGCATGGCTTAAACCCGATCAGGAAACACCTTACCCGGTTTCATTTGATACACTCTGGAATAACGGACTTAGATACATGACCGGAAAGAAAGTAATAGCCAGCTACGGTTTTGCAGATCTTCGGGAAGCCGTCGAGCGGTCGCAGGCGACAATCTATCCGGTAATAATGGGACCCCGTCTTTACGGAGCGTCGAAAAAGGACCAGTATGAAATGGTTAAAAATCACATGCTGGAACTCAATCGGTTTTATAAGTGGAATTCAGAGTCGAACATGCCCTTGATAATAAATCGACTTCTTCCTTATAGAACCGAATTAATGGTCGCAGGTCAAACCGGCATGTTCCGTTTGGCGGAATTGTCCGGTGGTTATGCTGACTATATAGAAAAGCCCGAAGACGCCATGAATGTTTATTTAAACATTCTCAAAGTCATTGATAATCGTTACCTTTTGGGTTACTATCCCAAAAACGAAAAAAAGGATGGTAAAAGAAGGACTATTTCGATTCGTATAAAAGACCATCCTGAGTTTATCTTAAGATACCGGTCTCACTTTTATTATTGAAAAGGCCATCCTCAATCAGACGCAGTTTCAAATAATCCGCGCTACCTTCTGATAAGTTTCATCTTCCAATTCGGATTTATCGGGAATTCGTAGTTTTTACCGTGCGGAGCTTTCTCGAATTCTGCCGCGTAATCGCGAAAGCGGTAATCGGTGAGACGGGGAAGTCGAAAGTCTGCCGCGATTCCCGCAATTGCCGCTAATGAGAGAATTACGGCCCCTGTCCGGGCAGCCGCGTGTAAATTTCCTTTGGACAAAAGGTACACAATCCCCGAATAGAGAGTAAAAGTCGGAATAAACCAATATCGGATGGCCGTTTCGTTATCAGCCATAAATGCCCATTGACCGGGCGCCGGCGAAACGGCAGGCGAAATCAAAGCAGCAATTACTATCAGAACGGAAAAGGTTCCTAGCAAGCGAAGTTCAAAGCCTCCGCGCAATATAATCAATCCGAAAGCGGCAATGCTTAAAGCAGCCGCGGCATAAATGAGAGCCGGTCCGTAAAAGACCGTAGAGGATAATTTTTCAAAGCCTCGCGAGCCTATCAGAGGAGAAATCGCCAGATGGCGGGCAATGATGCCGGCGAGCGGTTCCGGGGCAATGCCGAGTTCAGGTTGTATCGGTCTTTCAAATGACAGCAGTGAAAAGGTTTGCAGCAATGCACCGCCGGCAGTAATTCCCATCAATGCCGCATAATGAAATTCACGACGACGCCATAAAACCGCCGCAGCAACCGGAACCAGAAGCAATGAAAACGGACCGCTCACGGCCATAATGGAAATGGCTGAAAGATCGAATATGCGGCCGGATCTTCCCGAAGGCGGTTTGGCTGTCAGGATAAGACAACCCAGCAAAGCAAGGTGCCATTGCGAATTCGTAACATTTGCATAGATTTCCCAGCTATGCGGCATAGCCAGGTAACCGAATGCCAGCGCCAGACGCCATTTTTTATCAGGCAATAGATCCGAAAGCCTTTCCGATGCTATGAAACCCGCAACGGATATCTGTACGGCAATTGCTGTCAAGTAAAAAAACAGCGGTGCATATGCCAATGGCACCGAGAGGCTTGCTATCGCCGTCAGGCGTGAAAACGTCTGGAAATATCCCGCCTCCGGCGTTGTCAAAGAATACAGGATGCCGTGATTGAAGGCATCGGCGTACCAGTTTCTACCGTCCTCTGCCCAAAATTGCGGATTCGTCAGCGACGAAGGCCTCCGGCTTACAATCAGGATAAATGCCGCAACGGCGAACAAAGTTTTTTTGGTTAAATTTGAAATTAAACTTTCCGGCCGCCGCTTCATCCCAAGTTAAAGTATATCCTGCATTTATCTGTAAAAGTAATCGCCGCAGAAGGCATGTTTTACCCTCTGCGGCGAGTTGCCGGCGGTTACTACGTGCCCAAACCTTATCTGAAACGCTCGTAGTTGATTGTCTGTCCGTCGGAATTCGAGACGGTACGGATTCCCTTACCGCGGCGATAAACGGTAGATGTGGCTCCGTTGATGTAGAGCGTCGTTCCGTTGATTGTACCGTAAGATACATTTCCGTTGATATTGACGGAAACATTTCCGTTATTTCCGATAGTCAAAGTAATCCAGCTTCCGTCAACCGGACTACGGCCGCGAAATGTGCCTATCGCCCAATCCGGAGCGTTTCCGCCGCCCGGATTGCCGCCTCCCCAGTTATTACGGCTGTAAGCGATTGTTTCACCGTTCATTGTGCTGACAGTATTGATCCCGACATTCGTCCGGACAACGCGTGACGTATTACCGTCAATAACCAGCATATTGCCGCGTGTATAGGTGCCGTAACTGCGGACTCCGTTGATAAACGCAATGACTGACCCGTCGCTGCCGATTGTCAAGGTTATCTGTGAACCGTTAGGAGCCGTTCCGTAGAAGGTTCCCTGTGCCCATGCCGGCGGAGTTACGGCATTGCCGGGATTGCCGGGATTCCAGCCGCCGCCATTCCAGCCGCCGCCTCCGATTCCGGGAAGGTCGTAGGTGTCAGCAAGTTTATTTATATCGTTTCGGAGCCGGTTCCATTGCCGTTCAACGTTTCGCCGAAAGGATATCGCATTCATTGTATTATTGAGCGGAACGGCTGCGGAAATCACATTCCGCACCTGATTACGGCTTTCCCACCAGGAATTTTGCCGGTCGAAATCGCTGCGCAGACGGTCAGTAGCATTTTCGAAAAAATCTACCTGATTGCGATAAATTCTCTTCTGCGAACCGCTCAGTCCGCTTCGGTCAAGCTCCCGCAGAAAATCCCGCCGAAACTCATCGCCGCTATCTTCCAGCCGCCGTATTATGTTATCTACGTCCGAACGCGAAAGCTGCCCGACGTAACGCCCCTGTGCTGCGGCTCCGGCTGCGGCGGAGAGAAGCAAAACAGCCGTCGCCATCATCATCGCTGCAAAACCGATTATTTCTTGTTTCTTCATGTTTCAAACTCCCTTTGTAATGTCCATGCCTGCCGGCCGAAAACGCTCCGCCTCTTCAGGAAATTGCGTAAATGCAAGCTCAGCCGGGTTTTAACTAAACAATGTTAAACGATAAACTTGTTGTTTAAGGTTCCGGTAAGTATATAGAGCCATTTAATTATTTTCAATAGAATTTTTTATGACGTTTGACCTCGATGATTATGATTTTCAATTGCCGGCGGAATTGATTGCTTCCAAACCTTTGGAGAGGAGAGATGCGGCAAGGATGATGATCCTTAACCGCCGGTTGCAGACTTTTGATGATTCTGTTTTTTTTGAGTTGCCTCATTTTTTATCTCAGGGTGATGTCCTTGTCATTAACAATACCCGCGTTTTCCCCGCAAGATTATTTGGTGAAACGCAAACCGGCGCAAGGGTGGAATTGTTTCTGGTTGAAGAATTGCGGACGGGAGAATGGGCCGCCCTGGCCAAACCGGCAAGACGGCTCGGAAAGGGTAAAATCATAGACTTCGGCTGCGACCTTGCGGCGGAAGTAATCGCTAAAAACGCCGACGGCACGCTTTGCGTCCGTTTCAACAAAAGCGAAGACCTTTTTGAAACGCTCGAGGAAATTGGCCGGACACCGCTCCCGCCTTACATAAAGCGGCCCGCCAACACTCCGGACACAGATCGTGAACGGTATCAAACAGTTTATGCAAAATATCGCGGATCAATTGCCGCACCGACCGCAGGACTGCATTTCACGCCTGCGGTGCTCGATGCCTTACGTAATCAAGGGATAGAAATTGCCGAACTTACGCTCCATGTCGGCTATGGAACCTTTGAGCCGGTCCGCGTTGATGATATCAGGCAGCATCGTGTCAAACCCGAACGTTACAGCCTTCAGGCAGAAACCGCCGCCCTGCTGAACAGGGCAAAAACTGACGGCCGGCGCATTATCGCCGTCGGGACAACAACGACAAGGGCATTGGAAACCAATGTCAGAAATTATGGCCTGTTTGCCGCGGCCGGCGAACTGGCAGACCTGACCATTCTGCCGGGTCATAAATTCCGTGCCATAGACGGACTTTTAACTAATTTTCATTTACCGAAGAGTTCTTTGCTGATTCTGGTTTCCGCATTTGCAGGACGCGAATTTATAATTAAAGCGTACGAGCACGCCGTAGCGGAACGTTACCGCTTTTACAGTTACGGCGACTGTATGTTGATACTATAACGCGGGCTTTTTTCGTGGCAGTATTTCAGACAATCCTTGGTATCTTCAAACCCGAAGATGATGAAACGGAGGGAGTTCCGGCAGCGCCCGATATTACCTATACAATTCGTCCGCTTACCGATAAACAGATCCGGGAACTGATTAAGCTAAACCGCCGCTGCTTTCGCAATGGTGAAAATTATACAAAAACCACTTTTAACTATTTATTCAATGAACCGAACGTCCTTTCTTACCAAATTGCTGCCAATAATGAACAGATGGCTGCATTCGTTTTCGTAATCCTGAATCCGAACGGAACGGCTCATCTTACGACAATCGGAGTAGCGCCGGAGCATCGAAGACGCGGTCTTGCCGAAATGCTCCTGAAGCACATTGAAAAAGTGCTTGCCGTGAAAGGAGTCAGCACAATTGTCCTCGAGGTCCGCGTTAGTAATCTTCCGGCACGCAGGCTGTATGAAAAATGCGGATATACCGCTGTCCGGACGATTTCATCATATTATTCGGACGGCGAAGACTGCCTTCTGATGCTGCGGGCAATCTGATTCCACAAAAATGCTGCATTTATCCAGGATTTATCCCATTACCGATACGGCACTTTCCGGCTGCACTCATGCGGAACTTGTCAGTGAATTTGCAGCTGCGGGCGCAAGTCTCGTTCAGATACGCGATAAAAAAGCCTCTCCAGGGGAATTTTATCGCAATGCTGCCGAAGCCGTCCTGACAGGGCGCCGTCTGGGCGTAAAGATTATCATCAATGACCGCCTGGATATCGCAATCGCAACAGATGCCGACGGTGTGCACCTAGGGCAGGATGACATTCCACCGGAAGAAGCGCGCCGATTGCTTGGACCGGATAAAATCATCGGTTACTCGACACATTCCGTTGAACAGGCACAAAGAGCCGCCAATTTGCAGGTGGATTATATTGCGATCGGTCCGGTTTTTGTCACAAAAACTAAGGAAAATCCGGACCCTATCGTCGGGATCGAGGGAATAGAAGCGGTTCGTAAAGTCATAGGCGATATTCCGCTGGTCGCAATCGGAGGCATCCGTCCGGAGAACATTTCAGGTGTGTTTACCGCGGCCGCCGATTCCGCCGCGATTATTTCAGCCCTGTATGAAAAGCCGGATTCACCGGCCCAAAATTTCGACAAGTTAATTGTAAATACATTGTAACTACAAACAATGCAAAACATTTTTGAAAAATGTCTTGCATTCTTTATACTTATCGGGTAATAATTGAATCCGGCCCGAATTCAAGGGCACTTGTCGCGTAATCAATCTCCAGTCTACCTTCCCGGCCCAATTTTTTATACGGAGCCCTTTGATCAATGAGTTTGCTTGACGTAGCACCGATTATCGAACAGATGCTGCAGGTTTCCGATAATGTCAGCGATCTGAACTTTTCCTGCGGACAAAAACCGCAAGTGGAAATAAACGGTACGCTTTACCCGACATCACCGCTCGGGCTTGGCCGCCTGACCGCCTATCAGACCGAGATGATAGCGATGTCTATCCTGCGAGGCAATCCCGATGCGGCATATCAATTGGCAAAAAACCGGACGGCGGACCTGAGTTACGCTCTGCCCGGAAAATGTCGTTTCCGCGTCAATATTTTTCAGCAGCGAAATTCATATTCGATTGTAATGCGCGTAATACCGCATGAAATCCCGACATTCGAGCAATTGAATATCCCGCCGCAGCTCAAGGAAATTTGCAATATCCGTAATGGAATTGTGCTGCTGACCGGCCCGACCGGATCAGGCAAAAGTTCGACATTGGCAGCGATTATAGACCAGATCAACGAAACAAAAAGTTACCATATAGTCACTATCGAAGACCCGATAGAGTTTCTGCATAATCATAAGAAAAGCACAATCAACCAGAGAGAAGTCGGAGCCGATACGAAAGATTTTGCTTCTGCCTTGCGGGCAGCGCTCCGGCAGGCGCCAAAGGTAATTCTCGTCGGTGAGATGCGCGATATCGAAACAACGGAAATCGCTCTCGAAGCCGCGGAAACAGGCCACCTTGTGCTCTCTACGCTGCACACGATCGACGCATCGAAGACCATTGACCGTATTATCGGACTTTATCCGAAAAATGAAGAAAAAGTAATCAGGACCCGTCTGGCACAGACGTTTCGCTACATCGTCTCGCAGCGGCTCATCCCGCGCGCCGACGGCAAAGGCCGTATTGCGGCTGTCGAAATTCTTAAATCGAATCCGCGAACCCGCGAATACATCGAAAAGGGCGAGACCGAAGGAAAAACGCTGCTGGATGCCATCCGCGATGGCGAACTCGACGGTATGCAGGACTTCGACACGGTTATCAGAAAAATGATTGAGCAGGGGATCGTAACGCTCGAGGACGGCCTATCATACGCAACGAATCAGAATAATCTCCTGCTGCAATTAAAAGGTCTTTCCTCGACGGAAGATTACCTGAATAACAACAAAAACGGACGGCCGGCTGTCGAGCCTATTTCGCCGGCGCCGGCGGCCGCTACGGCCTCGTCGGGCAATTCGGTTCTGGATATGCTCGAATAATTAACTGCACTGCGGCCGTAAAAAGCGGCGGCCTATCTGAAAAACCATATGATCATTCGTTGTGATAATTGCTCGGTGTCGCTCCAGCTGGACGAATCAAAGATTCCGAACGGCAATTTTACGGTGCGTTGTCCGCGATGTCAGAATATGCTGCGGGCAAATAAGGATATGAAAGGGCCGGGCTCACCGACCGTCCAGCAATTGGCGGAAAACAAGCCGGCCGAACCCGCTTCGGAAGGCGCACGCGAATTTGCCGAAAAACAGACCGAATTCGAAATCAACAGTGCCCTGAAAATGCTTTTGGCGGCACTAAAATCAAACGGCGAAAAAATAGAGACCGCAACGGATCCTGCGCAAAAACCGCGTCGTGTCCTGCTTTGTCTGGGGAAACACCGTGACGAAGTAGCCAGAATGCTGGCTGAAGCAGGTTACAAAGTCTATGTGGCACAGACGCCTGCGCAGGCAAATGAAAGGCTGCGCGAGGGACGCACCGAGATATTGATTTTTTCGCCCGATTTCGCCCCAGAAATGGGCGGAGCTGCCATCCTGCAACAGAAGGCAAACGCAATGTATTCGGCCGAGCGGCGGCGCCTTTTCCTTGTTTCGCTCGAAGACGAAGGCACGACGATGAATGCTCACGAGGCTTTTTTGCGTAATCTCAATCTGATAATCAACACGGCCGATCTCAAGCAGCTCCCGTTGATCCTCAATCGGGCTTTGATGGATTACAACGATCTTTACTATTATCTGAACCGCGGGCTTGGGGTCGAGGCCATCTGACCTGAAAGAAATTTCATGCGGCAATTCGCCGTAAAGGAGATTTGCAGCCGATAGCGATTCTCCCTCGAAAAAAATTGCAGGGGCAGCAAAAGTGCCCGCAGCGTCTCCTTTCCCGGGCCTGTAGTAACCGGGCAGCCATGTTTGCCGTCCCTGCAATTTTCATTTTTGTCGTGAATTATTTATGAGTTTCAGCCGCTGATCCGGCAGCAAGTTCGCAAACGAGCATTTCGATCTGGAGTCTGGAACCTTTAGGTCCGCCGCCGCCGACCGATGTTTTTATTGCAAGGTCAACCTCAGCGATTCTTTGCACCGCACGACGTAGAAACCGTGTGTCAAACCTGCGGGCAGCGGCAAAGAATGTATTTTGATCGGAAAAGCGTAGTTTCAGAGCCCTTGCCGCGTCCGCCGGCCGCCGGCCGGAATCAATCATTTCCTTCAGCATCAGCAGCCGCCGGAAACTGTAGGAAATCAGCCCGACCAGTGCGATGGGTTCGGCACCGTCATTGAGTATCTTATTAAGTGTTTTCAGCGACATTTTCCGGTCGCCGGCAAGCAAATGTCCGGTCAGGTCGAAATTGGAAATTTCGCGGCGGTTTGGCACAAATTCGTCTATCAGATCGCGGGTAATCACCTTTTCCGGTAAGGAAGCCGTTATCAGTTTTTCGAGTTCTCCGCTGACTCTGCGGAAATCCGGACCGGCCAGATCAATCAGATGTCTTGCTGCGGGTTCGGATATGCGAGCACCTGCTTCGCCGGCTGATGAAGTTACACGCCGCAGCAATTCATCTTCGCTTAGCTCGGAAAATTCAACGATGGCGGCTTTTTGTTTCAGCAGTTTGGCGGCTTTACGCGTTGCATTGAACTCATCGGCAAGAAATATCAGAATCGTTTCCGGCGAAGGGTCAGAAAGGTAACGTTCGAGCCCGTCGAGGTACATTTCCTTTAGCGTATCGCCGGCGGAAGTTGCCGCAATTCTGACATCGCGGATAATTACAACGCGGCGCGGCGACATCATGGGAAGCTGGCGCGCCGTTTCGAAAGCTGATACAAGGGCTTCGTGGTTGTTAAGGCTGAAATCGGCCAGATTAAATTCGCGCGGCACTTCTTTCGGTAAGGCGCGTTCGGCTATGGTTTCCGCAGCAAGGTTTCGTAGAAAATCCTCTTCGCCATAGAGCACGTAAACGGGAGCGAAATCGCCCGTCCGAATCTGATCGCGTAAACTTTCGCGCGTGAGTTCCATAGCCGGTGAAATCGTCAATGAGCCTAGTTCTTTTCTTTAATGACGCCTGCGCCGTTAACAATCGCGGAAACGACCGATTCGCCAAATGCTCTCGCCATTCGTTCGACGGCCGGATCTTCTTCATTGAAAAAAGATCGCGGGTCTGACGAAAATTCGAATGAATCGCGGAATACGAAATTCTGGTTGTCGTAAAGTATCTTGTCGGATTTAAGATCGCGTACGGTAACGGCGGCAACGACCTGCACTTCGTAAACACGTGCACGGCCGTCGCGGTCGAGCAACACGCCGCTGAAAGAAAAATCGCGGATTGTTCCCTCGATCACGGCATCAGCTCCGTCGGTAGTGCCCTGTACGCGCAGACCGTTTCCGCGGCGGATGATTTCCCTCGCAACCGATTCGGTAAACCGCGATTCGATCCGATAGCGAACGCCTTTTGCCTCATACTTGAAAGCGGGTACGGCGATGCGTTTGGCTCCGTTCGGGAGTCCGGTTCCCGTTACTGGCTTATAGCATTCGGTAAAGCCCGCTGCGGACAATGCCAGAAAAACAACTGCGGCAATGCGGAAATAATCGGTTATTGAGGTCACAAGTCTAGAATTTAGCAAATACTTGCCCGTTGGGGCAATCAATTCGCCTTTGGTTTTATTACTTTAACGGTTTCGGTATTATCATTGCATAGAATATGAAGATTTTTGTAACGGGCGGCGCGGGATTTATCGGCTCCGCTTTTGTCAGAATGGTTTTGGAAGAAAATCCGGATCTGCAGGTAACCAACTTTGATGCACTGACCTATGCCGGCAATCCGGAAAATCTTGACGGGCTGGATGAAAGCCGCCACCGGTTCATAAAAGGTGACATCTGCGACCGCCGTGCGGTCCTCGAAGCCCTGCCGGACGATTGCGATGCAATTTTCAATTTCGCCGCCGAATCACACGTTGACCGCAGCATTGATTCGGCTGATGTCTTTCTCCGGACAAACGTAATCGGAACACAGGTTTTGCTTGATGCCGCAAGGGAAAAAGGTATCGGGCGGTTCGTGCAGATTTCAACCGACGAGGTTATGGGCAGCCTGCCCGAAAACAGCAACGAATTTTTCACCGAATCGTCGCCGCTAAAGCCAAATTCCCCATATGCCGCCTCAAAGGCCGCGGCTGAATTGATTGTCCGTGCGGCACGCGAAACACACGGCCTGGATACAATCATCACGCGCTGCGGCAATAATTACGGTCCGCGTCAGTTTCCTGAAAAACTGATTCCGCTGATGATTTCCAATGCGTTAAATGATGAACCGCTTCCGGTTTACGGAGACGGTATGAATGTCCGCGATTGGATCTATGTAGAGGATCATTGCCGCGGCATTTGGCTCGCTTTCAAAAACGGTAAAAACGGCGAAGCCTATAACATCGGAGCGAGAAATGAGCTGCCGAATCTCGAAGTTGTGAAGTCAATACTGGACACTCTCGGCAAGCCGCACAGCCTGATTAAATTTGTAGCAGACCGGCCGGGACATGACCGCCGCTATGCAATCGACCCGACAAAAGCCGAGAAAGAACTTGGCTGGCGGCCTCAAACGCAGTGGGAACACGGCCTGGAAACTACTGTGAAATGGTATTGCGACAATGCCGACTGGGTAAACCGCATCCGCAGCGGCGAATATCGCAATTACTATCAAAAGATGTATGGCGACCGCTTGCGGGAGGTAAATCAATAGCGGATGAAAATTCTCATTACAGGTGCCAATGGAATGGTAGCCCGCGCCCTTGCGGGATATTGCAACAGTATCGGCGATGAAGTTATTGCTCTCGAACGAAGCCGTCTGGATATAGCCGCATACAATGCCGTTGCAAAAGCCATTGAATCTTTTCAGCCAAAGGCAATTATCAATTGCGCGGCGTTTACGGACGTCGATCGTGCCGAAACGGACCAACACGCAGCCTTTGCGGCAAATGAAACAGGCGTTGGCAACCTGGCCGAAGCAGCGGCGGCTGCCAAAGCGGCTTTTGTTACTATTTCGACTGATTACGTCTTTGACGGGACAAAAGACGGTTTTTATACTCAACGAGACAAGCCTGTACCGCTGAGTGTTTACGGCCGGTCGAAACGTGCGGGTGAAATAGCCGCTTTTTCGGCAAATCCTGCTTCGATCATTGTTCGTTCGGGCTGGATCTTCGGGACGGGAGGAAAAAATTTCCTGAGCCGTATTCCCGAATTCTTCCGCCGCGGTATCAAATTTACAGCTATCTCCGATTCTTTTGGGACTCCGACCTTTGCCGATGACCTGGCCAGGCGGCTGCGGGAACTTGCCGAAGCCAATTTACCCGGCATCTATCACGTTACAAATTCAGGTCCCGGAACGTCATATTTCGGCTTTGCCGAGGCAGTACGCGAAGCGATGGGCGGAACTTTCACGCCGCCGGAACCGATAGAATCGGCTGCTCTCGAGCGGCCGGCTCCGAGGCCTTTGAATTCGCGTCTTGCCTGCCTTATCAGCGAAAAACTCGGCTTTTCGCCGATGCCGGACTGGCTCGATGCCGTATCGCGATTTATTGAATCCTCAAAGGCAGCGGAAATCTAGGTTTTCGTCCCGTTTCCATTTGGCTCCGCCGGCGGCTCGTCTGCCGCTGAGCGGTAATAATCGTAGTAGCTGGATCCGTAATATTCATACTCCATGGAACCCGATTTCAGACCGTTTAGTACAACGCCATAAATCCTGGCTCCGAGTGTGCCGAGCCGTTGCTTGAATCGGCGCATCAGATGCATGGAGCTCTTGCCGGCCATGGCAACGATGACAACGCCATCAACGATCGTTGACAGGATCGCCGCATCGGTAAAAGAAATGGCCGGCGGCGAATCTATGATTATGTGTTTGTAACGTCCGCGCAGAAATTGCAGGAGGTTGCGCATTTCGTTTGAACTCAGCAATTCGGCCGGATTCGGAGGTATCGGGCCGCTTGTAATTACTTTCAGACGCGGCAATTCTCGGCAGGTTTTAATAAGGTTTTCGGTATTACGGTCACCGGAAAGATAATTTGTCAGTCCCTTTGTGTTCTCAAACCCGAAATAGTTGTGCAATCGCGGCCGCCGCAGGTCGCAGTCAATGATGATTACATCTACATCGGCCTGTGCCAGCGTAACGGCAGTATTGACGGCGGTTGTGGTTTTACCTTCCGATGGTTGCGATGACGTAATCAATATGGATTGCGGCGGTTTTCCGGCCGAAGAAAAGAGCAGCGACGTCCGCAAATGGCGATAGGCTTCGGCCATCGGCGATTGCCTTTCTTCGAGTGTAACCAACTGCGTAGGTAAAGCCTCTCCATCGCCCGCCGTAAGCAATTTGCGTCTGTCCGCACTGCCATAATGCGGAATGAGTGCAAGGGTGGGCAATCCGAGCTGGCGGCTGATATCCTCAGATGTTTTTACCGAATCATCGAGATAATCCAAAAGGAAAGCCAGTCCGACGCCTGCAAAAAGCGATACAAGAAAAGCAATCAGGACATTGCGGCCTCGCTGCGGCCCTTCGGGAACGGTCGGGACTTCGGCGGGCGCGGGAATTTTAATATTGTCAGGCTGTGTATTTGCGATTGCGAGCTCCTGTTCCTTTTTTCGCTGTGTGTATGTATCCAGCAGATTCCGGTTTGTCTCGATTCCGCGTTTGAGCGTTGTCAGCCGCGTTTCTGCCTGGCCTTGCAGATTTGCAAGCGCGGCTTCTTTTTCATAAGCCGCAAGAGCCTGGGCTTCTTCGCGCCGCTTTGATTCCAGTTGTGAACGAAGGGAGACAAGAGCTCCGCTGACTGCGTCTTTTTCCAGTGATTTCTTATCACGCTCGATGATTTGGGAAACTTCGCTTTCCATTCGCTCTTTGGTCGAGCGCAGCGAAGCAATTCGTTCATTGAGTTTTTTCACTTCCGGGTATTCTTCCGTGTATTTGACCAGAAGTTCGGCTTTTTCGGTCTCGGCGGATTGTATTTGCCGTTCGAGTGAGCGGATGTCGTCCTGAAGTTTGGATCTGCGTTCGGTGCTGAGGCGGACAGCGTCCTGATAGATTTTGCTTTCGGTAATCTCCGGAATGCTTGCGCCTTCGCCGCGGGCATTGGCGGCAACCGCGGCATTATAACGGCTCTCGAGCTGTCGCCGCGCCTCCATTGCTTTTAGCCAGGTTTCGCTCAATGCGGCCAGCCGGCTGGCGGCAAGGTCCTGACCTTTTTCCTGAAGCGGAAGATTGCTTTTCCGCATTTCGTCAATCAATTCCAGTTCCTGTGCGGCGATTGTCTTATTAAGTTCTTCGATGGATTTATCGAGGTCTTCGACGGCTTTGCGGGCACCGGCGGTTTCGCGTTCCGCATCGCGGTCACGGAACAATTCAGCTACCTTGAGAGAAACTTTGGCGGCAAGTTCGGGATTTGTACTGCGGACGCTGATATCAACCAGATTCGTCTTCTCAACCTGTTCTACGGAAAGGCCGCCGAGCAGTATTGCGGCATAGCGTGCGGCTCTTGCCTGTTCTTCCGGCGTAAGTGAAGAGGGAGAGGTTGATTCATCGATATCCGTTACTACCGGCAGAGATTTTTCCGTTTGCGAAGTCTGTTGTTCGGACGAAAACAATGATTTTATGGCGGACAGGAAGCCGCGATCCTGCGAACCGAAAAGATTCGGGTCACGGTAAAGCCCCATCGAAATGACGACATCTTTCATCAATTCCGGGCTGCGCAGAAGCTGCAACTGTGTATTGTAATAATTGATGTCCTGGCCGAAATTGATGTTGATGGTGTCCTTGGACGTCATCTTCGGCTTTCGCGGCTCGATGACCATTTGTGTTCTCGCCCTGTAAATTGACGGCTGGCGGTACATATAAAAGGCAGTAATCGCTGTCGTTAAAATTGTCAGGACGAGAATAAGCGGGAGCCTTTTTGTAATAATATTGACGTACTGCCGGATCGAGACCTTGCTCTCACCGGCCTCCTCATCATAAAACGCCGGGTAAGCGGATGCGTATCCCGCCGGCGCAAGCGGTGCTTCGGCTGTTTTAGAAATTGGAGTCAATCGCTGTTCTTGTTCCATAAAACCGGATTATTTGCCAGCCCCCGACGTTACAATTAAAGGGCATCTAATTGTTATACCACATTTAGCCGCGAAAAACATTCTTTTGCCGCTAACTCTTTTTATTTCAAAGTTTGCCGCATATTTACATGTAAGCTGCCCGCCGGCGGACTTTTTACCGCAGATTCACGGGTGTTATTATTAAAGTTTGACCCGCGAATCGAAATAATGGTTTAAAGGTTTATATGACGCAAAATTCCGAAAATGCGCTGTCCGCCGAAGATAATGATTTCCCGCTTGGGATCGAAGGCTTTCGTTTTTCCGACCTTTTCGATCCCGCAGGCCTTAAACGTCTGGCCGAAACTTTCTATGCCGAAGTCCGCCAAAGCGAGCCGGCACTTGGTCAGGCGCTCGATAAATATATAAACGCCCGCGGCGAAGGATTTGAACGGCGGGCCGAATCCGGGATTTTGACCGATGCGGCGCCCTATCTTTCGGATTTTGTCAGCAGATTGTTTCGGATAGAAAGCGACCGCAAGGAATTGCAAAACGACATACTTGTCCAGAATCCGGTCTGGAAATACAAATTTTTTGTTCAACGGCGAGCCATCAAACGTTATAAAACGCCGGAGGATTTGGCCGGCGTAAATCGTCAGGAAATTGACGAAGCGATTCGCGAACTCCGTTTCAAAGCATTTGATGACACGCTGCGATTCGACGAGGAGCTGGCTATTGCCGCAATGGCAATCCGTCTTGCCGACGCAGACGAAGACTTTTCGAAAAACGAATCGGTTTCGGCCGAATCGCTAAAGACGGCAAAGGCAATCGCAAAGGCATTTGAAGTTTTGAAAGACCGCCCTTTCGGCAAACTGTTTGCGGCGGAAATTCTCGATCTGAATGCAAATGGCGACGCTGCCGGAGTTAAAGCCGCTCTCAACCTGGTAGAAAAATGGTCGGCACTGCATTTTCATTTGAAAGACAGGAAATGGGCTTCATTCCGTGTACCGCATCCGCTTGATTATCAGAATCTGGTTCATCTGATTCATCCAAACGAAAATTTACCGAATATCATGCGCGGCCGCGATGAGGACCTGCGCCGGCGTGACGGCTTCAAGCTAACGGACAATCGGGGTTCGCTCCGCGACGCTCTCTACGAGATCGATTACTGTATGATCTGCCACGAGCGTTCGAAAGATTCCTGCTCGACGGGATTGCGCGAACCCGACGGTACGCCTAAGCGAAACCCGCTCGGCATCAAAACGGAAGGCTGCCCGCTCGACGAGCGGATATCGGAAATGCACCTGATGAAAAAACAGGGTGACCCGATCGCGGCGCTCGCTCTTGTAACAATCGATAATCCGATGTGTGCCGGTACGGGACACCGGATTTGCAATGATTGTATGAAGGGCTGCATTTTCCAAAAGCAGGAGCCCGTAAATATTCCCCTGGCTGAAACTTCGGCACTTACCGACGTCCTGAAACTTCCCTATGGATTTGAGATTTACAGCCTGCTGACGCGTTGGAATCCGCTTAATGCAAAACGTCCCTACGCGCTTGGTTACAACGGAAAAAATGTGCTTGTCGTAGGGCTCGGACCGGCCGGATATACTTTGGCGCAGTATCTTCTCAATGAAGGATTCGGCGTGGTTGGAATTGATGGCCTCAAAATCGAACCGTTGCCGAAAGATTGGACGGGAGATCTCGGCCGCCGATGCCCGAAACCGATTCGGGATATCTCGGAAATAACCGAAGAACTTGATGAGCGGATTCTCTCCGGCTTTGGCGGCGTATCGGAATATGGGATCACCGTCCGCTGGGATAAAAACTTTCTGACGATGATCCAGTTAATGCTCTCGCGCCGCAAGCGTTTCAGAGCATACGGCGGCGTTCGGTTCGGCGGGACTTTGACAATCGAAGATGCCTGGGATTTCGGCTTTGACCATATTGCCATTGCGACCGGCGCCGGACGGCCGACGATAGTTCCGATGAAAAATAACCTTATTCGCGGAATACGGCAGGCATCGGATTTCCTCATGGCTTTGCAGCTTACCGGAGCGTTCAAGAAAGACATGCTCTCCAATCTGCAGGTTCGGCTGCCGGCGGTAGTGATTGGCGGCGGTCTTACGGGCATTGATACGGCTACGGAACTGTTCGCTTATTATCCGGTACAGGTTGAAAAAATCCTCGAAATTTACGAAACGATCGCGGCTGAATTCGGCGAGGAACATATCCTCAAGCAATTTGACCCCGAAGAGCTTATGATAGTCCGCGAATTTCTCGAACACGGCCGCGCCGTCCGTGAAGAGCGTTCGCGGGCCACTGCCGCCGGCGAACAGCCCGATTTCATAAAACTTGTGAGGTCCTGGGGCGGAGTTTCGCTTATTTACCGAAAGCGGCTTCAGGATTCGCCCGCATATCGACTCAATCACGAAGAAGTGCAGAAGGCTCTCGAGGAAGGAATTGATTTCGTCGAATGCATGAATCCGGTTGAAGCCGTTCCGGACGAATTCGGCGCCGTCAAGGCAATTCGTTTCGAAAGGCTCGATTACAATGCCGTGACGGGTAAATTTGACCAGACAGGCGAAATCTGCGAATTTCCCGCCCGCACGGTCTGTGTCGCGGCCGGCACCTCGCCAAACGTCATTTACGAAAAGGAAAAGCCCGGCACTTTCCGACTTGATGAATGGCGGCAATTTTTCCTTCCGCACAGGCTCGTCCGCGACGAAGACGGGAATTTTCGTGTAGTCGAAGCCGAAAAAGGCGAAGAAGGCTTTTTTACGTCTTACAATTACAAAGGCAAATTTATTTCCTATTACGGAGACAATCATCCGAAATATGCCGGCAACGTGGTTAAAGCCATGGCTTCGGCCAAAAATGGTTATCCGTATGTTGTAGAACTTTTTGCCGAAGAACTGAAAGCCCGCGGGCCGCTCGAACAATCGCAAAAAGATACGATTTTTGACCGCTTGACGGAAAAACTCGACGACCAGTTACGGGCAACCGTTGTCAGGGTCGAACGTTTGACGCCGACAATTGTTGACGTCGTGGTCCGGGCACCTCTCCAGGCCAGAAAGTTTCGTCCGGGACAGTTCTACCGATTGCAGAATTTTGAAACTTCGGCTCCGGTCGTTGACGGCAAGCGGCTTTTGATGGAAGGGCTTGCTCTAACCGGTGCATGGGTTGATGAGGAAAAAGGTCTGCTTTCAATGATTGTGCTGGAAATGGGAGCGTCCTCAAGGCTTTGCTCGCTTTTGAGCGAAGGCGAGGAGGTGCTCGTAATGGGGCCGACCGGTTCGCCGACTGAAATCCCGATAGGTGAAAATGTACTTCTTGCCGGCGGCGGGCTCGGCAACGCCGTTCTGTTTTCGATTGCGCGCGCGCTTCGCGAAAACGGCAATCGCGTAATCTATTTTGCCGGCTACAAAAACGGCGCTGACCTGTTCAAACGCGAAGAGATCGAAAACGCCACGGACCAGGTCATATGGGCAACGGATTACGGCGACGAAATAGTCCCGAACCGCCCCCAGGATGCACATTTCCGCGGCAACATCGTGCAGGCGATGCTTGCCTACGCAGAAGGAAAACTCGGCAATAAAACCATTGAACTTTCGGAGATTGACCGCATTATCGCAATCGGTTCGGACAGGATGATGAACGGAGTCCGCGAAGCACGCCATGGCGTTTTGAAGCCATATCTGAAGCCGGGACATATTGCGATAGGTTCCATCAATTCGCCGATGCAATGTATGATGAAAGAGGTCTGTGCACAATGTCTGCAGCGGCACGTCAATCCGCATACCGGCGAGGAGTTTTTCGTCTTTTCCTGTTTTAATCAGGACCAGCACCTTGATTTCGTTGATTTCCGAAATCTCAACGACCGGCTGCGTGCCAATTCCGTCCAGGAAAAGCTCTCGAATCTATGGCTTGACCGCATTTTCCGGCGTGAGGAATTGAAAAATCTGCTTGGAATTGCAGCCCGGTAAAAGCTGCCCGCGGTCAGGATGCCCTACTCCATTTCGCTTTCATCCATTTCGAAATTGGCGTAGATTTTCTGGACGTCGTCGTGATCTTCGAGTACGTCGTAAAGTTTCAGCATCTGCTTTGCATCCGCGCCTTCCAGTCTGACGTAATTTTGCGGAATCATTGAAATGCTGGCCGCCTGCGGTTCTATTCCTGCTTTCTTTACTGCCTCAAGTACGGCATCGAAATTATCCGGTGAGGTGAAAATTTCAAAAGCATCGCCATCGTCGCGGACGTCATCGGCGCCGGCTTCGATCGCAATTTCGAAAAGTTCCTCTTCGCTTCGTGCAGCTTTATCTACAACGATGTAGCCCTTTTTGTCGAACATCCAGGCGACCGAACCCGATTCACCGAGATTTCCGCCGTTTTTGGAAAAAAGATGTCGTAATTCGGCAACCGTGCGGTTACGGTTATCGGTCATGGTTTCAATCAAAACGGCGACGCCGCCCGGGCCGTAGCCCTCGTAGGTTATTTCCTCGTAAGCAACGCCCTCGATCTCGCCCGTGCCGCGTTTTATTGCCCGTTCGATTGTGTCATTGGGCATATTCTGGGCCTTTGCGTCTGCTATCGCTTTGCGGAGCCGCGCATTTGCATCCGGGTCGCCGCTGCCGCCCGTACGTGCCGCAACGGTTATTTCCTTGATCAGCTTTGTGAAAATCTTGCCGCGTTTTGCGTCAAGCGCACCCTTTTTATGCTTGATTGTGTGCCACTTCGAATGTCCTGACATCGATTTTTCCCGTTTCCTTTTTACTGAACAGATAATTAACCGCATTGCAGCCGCTGCCGGACGGCAGAAACGGCCACCATAAACGGAATCTCAAAATATATCACGGCGCGCTGCAGCAACAAAACCGCCATATTTCAGCAAAAGTTTACCGCTGCGTCACGCGGATTTTCGACGAATGTTTTTTTATTGTACCTGTGAGGTTTTTATGAAAAACGATTTGTCGGCAGCGACGATTTTCTTTTTAATGGCTGCGGCCGCAATAATGTTTATCGCTAAAATGCTATTTTCCGGGCAGATAATCTCAGATTTCTGGCATGCAGCGATTTTTTCGGGGGCGGCAGTTCTTTCGGTCGCGCTTATTTCTCTTTCGTTTTTGTTTTTTCGGCGTGTTCTGCTTCGGTGGCGGCGCCGAAGCCCAATATACGCCTTGCCTCCGGCAGCCCGATTCCGCCGATTTCGATCCGCTTAAAGCGTGAAGCGGCGCCGGAGACTATCCTGACCGCCGCCGGCCGGACGCCGAACGTGCGGGCAAGAAATCTGCATAGCGTCTCGTTAGCGGCATTGTCAACCGGCGGAGCGTTTATACGCACGCGAAGAACGCCATTTTCCGCATCACAAATTGCATTTTTCGCCGCGCGCGGAATCACCTTTACCGAAAGGCATATTCCGCTTTTTGTCTCTGTAACGGGCAAATGAATTTCCAAACCTCACCGCTTTGAATGCAAACGACGTCAGCCCTAACGAACAAAAAGATTCAGGACGGCCGATTGTAATAAACCGATAATGATCAAAACGATCATCGGCGAAATGTCGAACATTCCGATCGGAGGTATCAGCCGCCGGACGGGCAGCATTATCGGGTCCGTAACTCTCATTACAAACCCGAGAAAAGTATTGCGGGTAAAAACAAACCACTGCGCCAGAAAACGGATGAAAATAAATAGCACCAAAACGCTCAGGATTCCATATAGCACGAATCCGATAAAAACCATCGGGCGGCCCGAGGCGATCCCGGCCGTCAGCCCGTCAATTATAAACAGCGTATTGCCGATAATCTGTAAGGTAAAATAGGCGATCACCAATCCGATGAACAACGAAATCAATGGCGCCAGCCGCGTATCCGCACCATAAAAAGCCAGAAACCTTGCAGCGGGTGAAACCCATTTTTCAGTAATCCGGCGTATCTTGAAACCTGCACGCCCGATAAAGCCGAATGGGTTCGGGTCCGCATAGCTGATTATAAGCCGCAAAATGAGCAAACAGGAGAAAAAGGCGAAGAGTATCCAGATTATGAGGCTGATAATCGGATAGATGGTAATGCTGAGCATAGGAAAAATCTATAAACTACCGTCAGGCGGAAGATTTTTGACCGGATAGGCACGCTCTCCGAATATGGCCGTACCGATGCGGACAATGGTCGCCCCTTCTTCAATGGCAACTTCGAAATCGTGGCTCATACCCATAGAAAGTTCGCCGGTCAGGCCATCGGCAAAAAGCGACTTTTCCGCAAGTTTATCACGAATTTCACGCAGTCGCCGAAAAAACGGCCGGACGCTCTGCGGATCTTCGAAAAAAGGCGGTATCGTCATCAGCCCGGTCAGTCTGATTCTCTCCAGCCGCGTCATGAACTCTGCCAGGTCAGTTACCCGTGACGGTTCGATGCCCGATTTGGATGCCTCTCCGGCAAGGTCAACCTGAATCTGGACATCCAGCCGCTGCCGGCCGATTTCGGTACAAATACGGTCAAGCCTTGCGGCCAGTTCCGCCGAATCAACCGTCTGGATGCAGTCGAAAATTGCAGCCGCTCTGCGTGCCTTGTTTGATTGAAGATGCCCGATCAGATGCCAGCGGGCACGACGGTCGACAGTTTTGATTTTTTCGGCGGCCTCCTGCACCTTGTTTTCCCCAAATGTTGTAATTCCTGCGTCTATGGCCTCAAGTAAAGCTTCTGCCGGATGGGTTTTGCTGACGGCGACCAGCGTGATCGAGGCCGGATCGCGTCGCGAGCGAAGCGCCGCCTCTGCAATTCTGGACCGGACGTGTTCGAGCCTGGCTTTGAGATCCGACATTATGTTCTAATATATCAAATACACCGGCCGGAAGCGGTCAGCCCGTGCGGCAATTCGCATAGGCTCTTGAAATTTCGGCCTGCAATTAGTATTCTCATAAATTCGACGCGTGCGGACGTGGCGGAACTGGTAGACGCGCAGGTCTCAGAAGCCTGTTCCCGCAAGGGAGTGGAAGTTCGATTCTTCTCGTCCGCACCACAAATCAGCAGTTTTATCTGGGGAAATGGCGGATAAGTCGTTTCTCCTTTTTATTTACTGCGGTCAGGTTGTTATATTGCTTTAACTCTTGTGGAACGTACCACTATTTTGCTTCCGTCCGATGCGCGACAGATTGTTAACCGCCCTGAAAGAAAATCAATCACATTTCGGCATCGCGCCGGAGACGGAGACGCTTGCTCTTCTTGCGGATTACTTTGATCTTGTAATGCGGCACAATGCATTGCTTCATCTTGTAGGGCCGTGCAGTCCGGAGGATTTTGCAGTCCGCCATATTCTTGAAAGTATTGTAATGACGGGATTTATTCCTACCGGCGGAAGTTTTGCCGATGTCGGCGCCGGAGCCGGTTTGCCGTCCATCCCTTGTCTTATCGCACGGCCGGATTTATCTGCCGTTCTGATAGAATCCAAGCCCAAAAAAGCAGCGTTTCTCGAATCGGCCGCCGGACAGCTTGGAATTGCTGAGCGTGTCCGTATCATCAACAAACAGTTTGCCGAGACGCGGCCGCCGGAAGTAGATTTCATTGCATGTCGAGCTTTGGACGGCTTCCTACGTCGGCTTCCGCAGTTGGTTAAGTGGGCCGGGCCGCGCGGTATTTTGTTTTTCGGCGGGCCGGAAACGGGAGACTCTCTCCGGCGGCTTGGCCGACAAGTTGAGGCCCGGCTGCTACCTCTAAGCGAACGCAGGTTTCTTTTTATTTGCTTGCCGGAGTAGTTTTTATCATGCAATAGTCAGCAATAATCAGATTAATTTTTATACTCCGTCCGGAACAACAGACTAACTAACGGCATCCAACCACTAAAGCCATAATCAAAAAAACCTTTCAGGAGAAGAAAAATGTTTCATACGCCCGTTTCTTTCGGAATTCCCCGCCGGCCATTGCTCACGGCTTTGGCTGCTTTTTTTGTGATCATCGCCGCGTCGGCCGCATTTGCACAAGCCGATGACAACGAACAACTGAAGCGAAAGGCAGCGGAACTGGTAGCCCAAAAGAAGTTTCTGGAAGCGCTGCCGATTCTTGAAAAACTGGTTGCCGCAGAGCCGGACAATGCCTCCCTGCAGTTTGATCTCGGAAGCGCCCTGCTGGTCAAATCCATAACCGCAGTTACGCCAGATGAAAAACGTTCTTACCGTTTGCGGGCGAGGGCGGCATTTATCAAGTCACAATCGCTCGGCAACAATACGGAGCTTGTCAGGGCTTTTATTTCCTCTATTCCCGAAGATGGCAGCTCCGGCAGCGAGACTTCAAAAAATCCCATTTCGAATGCATATCTGGCAGCCGGTGAAAACGAATTTGCCAAAAATAATTACAACAAGGCGATCGAGCTTTATCTCAAGGCTCTGGATGCGGATCCGAAAAATTACTATGCCGCACTTTTCGTCGGTGACTCTTATCTGCAATTGGAGGATTTTGCCAATGCCGAGGTCTGGTATCAAAAGGCGATTGCGATTGATCCCAATATCGAAACGGCCTACAGATATTCGGCAACACCTTTGATGAAACAGAAAAAATACGACCAGGCAAAGGAGCGATATATCGAGGCCTGGATTACCGAACCGTATAACCGCTTTGCTCTCAATGGTTTGCTACAATGGGGAGCGATTACCAACACCAATCTCGGGCATCCGAAAATTGAGCCGCCGAATGTCGAATTCGGACCTGACGGCAAATCAAAATCGACAATCAACGTGAATCCGCTTGCAATGGATGGCTCGCTGGCCTGGATGGCCTATGTATCGACGCGTGAAGTCTGGCGTACCGAACTATTCAGAAAAAAGTTTCCACAATCAAAAGAATATCGTCATTCGCTTGCCGAGGAGGCAGAGGCACTGCGTGCAGTCGTAAAAATGGCACTTTCGCTCAATCCGAAACAGCTCGACCCGCAGAATGAAATGATTCGCCGGCTCGATTCCGAAAACTTGCTTGAGCCGTTTATTCTATTGGCTCTTGCAGACAAGGGAATTGCCGAAGATTATCCTGATTATCTGCGTGTTAACCGCGCAAGGCTTCGCGAATATGTAAATAAATACGTAATCGGGACACAGCGAAAGTAAAACCATTCGTCGTTCCGATGCTCTTTGCCGGCGGCGTCCGGCAATGTCATAAGGCAGAGTTTACGTTACAATTGATCCGGATATGGACAAATCCGAATTGATCAAAAAAACTGCCGAAAATGAATTAATGCGGTTTCTCGGCGTAAATATAGTCGAGGGATCGCCGGAGCGCGTGGTGCTGACGATGGAGGTAACGCCAAAGGTGCATCAGTACGTCGGGATAATGAATGGCGGTGTTTCGCTCTATCTTGCTGAGACTGCGGCCTCGATCGGCGTTGTTGCCGCTGCCGATTTATCGCGGACGACGCCTGTCGGTATTGAAATAAACGCCAACCATCTGCGTGCGGTTAGCCGTGGACTTCTGACCGTTACGGCAACTCCGCTTTTCCCCGGCCGGACCTTGAGCGTTTGGCAGATTGAAATCACCAATGACCGCGGCAAACCGGTTTGTATATCGCGCTGCACTATTCTGCTGCGGCCGCAGCCGGCTTTTCGCCGGCCGTAAAATTGTCGTCGACCAAATTGGTAAATGGTTGGTAAATGATTGTTAAAGGCAATTTCCGATGCAGCAATTTCTGCGAAATCTGATTACAGAATGGCGACGGCTCGATTTGCCTTTATCTGAAGCAGCGGTTGTTTTTGCCGTTTCGGGCGGCGCGGATTCCACCGCTTTGCTGCTTGCCGCAGATGAACTTAAAAAAGCCGGAAAGTTAGAAATCCGTATAGTTGCCGCACATTTCGAACACGGGCTTCGCGGCGAATCCGGCCGCGCTGACCTGGAATTTGTCCGTAAATTGACTACGGGCCGCGGCATAGAGCTTGCCGTCGGGCATTGGAAGCATAAAACGGCAGGAAACCTGGAGCAAGAGGCCCGCCGCGCAAGATATGATTTTCTGACACAGACCGCCGCGCAAATCGGCGCAAAGCTGATAGTTACGGGACATACGATGAATGATCAGGCCGAGACTTTCCTGCTCAACCTGATTCGCGGAAGCGGTCCCGACGGTCTGGGCGGTATTTCGCCCCGAAGCCAGATAGCTTTACCCGGCAGCGGAGAAGAAGATCCGCTTCTTCCGTTTGAAACCCGCTCGATAATCCTTGCCAGACCGCTCCTTTGCTGGGCAACGCGGCGAATGACGGAAGATTTCTGCGCCGTTTCGGAATCGGGTTTTTGCACCGACCCGATGAATGAAGACCTGAATTTTCGCCGTGTCTGGATACGAAAGGTTTTGCTGCCTATGCTTTCGGAAGCAAACCCGAAAATCGTCGAAACGCTTTGCCGGACAGCCGAGACGCTCCGCTCGCATGACACAAGGGAAGCAGATGTTTTGATTGACCATCCTGAACTTACCGGGGCGGAAACGATTCGGATTGCAGATCTGCGGGAGCTGGATTCCGCCAGACTCAGAAACGTAATCAGGCAATGGCTTCGCAACCGCCGCGGCGGGCTCCGCCGTATAGGATTCCGCCATATTGCCGCCGTCGAACGCCTGATAAAAGGCGGCGGGAGCGGCCGCAAGGTCGAATTACCGGGCGGCGAGGTCATAAAATCCGGCGGCCGCATTCGCTGGCATCCCAAAACGCCGTCGGAAAAAGGTTGAAAAATAGCCCTGCGGCATCTACAATCGAAGGTTAGGCCGTGGATTCATGATCCCGGGCCTTTCGGCATTGGCCGTCATGTCGCCGGAATGGCGAAAGATTGAACAACGCGGTTTTTGTTGCCTTCATCTAACCGCTTTGAAGAATTGAAGAACAGAAAGAAGATGAAGGTGGGTTTGGAGGCTATAAATTGAATTCTAAGGCAAAACAATTTTTTCTTTGGGTAGTAATTATCTCGGCGGTTCTTTCACTGGTCTGGTTTGTCCAGAGCAAGCAGGTGAAAGCTCCGCAGGAACTTTCTATAGATAATGCGGTTGCCCGCATAAATAACAAGGATTTTAAGAAGGCTTATTTCAAGCAGTCCAGCGTTGAATTTACCGATGCAAACGGTAATACATACATCACTACGATCGGCAGCGACACGACGAGGGAAATGCTGCTCAAAAAAGTTGATGAATTCAACAAAGCCAACGAAGGCACAAGCGCCGTAATAGAAATCAAAGATGAGCCGGCCTCGAGCGGTTGGGGCTGGCTGCTTTTGATACAGGCTTTGCCGTTTCTTTTGCTGGTCGGTTTTCTTATTTTTACGCTGCGGCAAATGCAGGCAGGCGGCAATAAAGCGCTCAGCTTTGGCAAATCAAAGGCAAAACTGCTCAGCAACCAGCAAAAGCGTGTTACTTTCAAGGACGTTGCGGGCGTTGACGAGGCGAAAGAGGAACTTCAGGAAATTATCGAATTCCTCAAAGACCCTCAGAAATTTCAGAAACTCGGCGGTAAGATTCCAAAAGGCGTTCTGATGATGGGCCCGCCGGGAACCGGTAAAACACTTTTGGCCAAAGCCGTCGCCGGCGAAGCAAACGTCCCGTTTTTCTCCATTTCAGGTTCGGATTTCGTGGAAATGTTTGTCGGTGTCGGCGCAAGCCGCGTCCGTGACCTGTTCGAACAGGGAAAGAAAAATGCTCCGTGCATTATTTTCATAGACGAAATCGATGCGGTCGGCCGTCATCGCGGTGCTGGGCTCGGCGGCGGGCACGATGAACGCGAACAGACGCTGAATCAGCTGCTTGTCGAAATGGACGGCTTCGAATCCAATGATGGCGTCATACTGATGGCCTCCACAAATCGTCCGGACGTGCTGGATCCGGCATTGTTGCGGCCGGGACGTTTCGACCGCCAGGTTGTTGTTTCATATCCTGACGTTCGCGGCCGTGAAGGCATCCTGAAAGTTCATACACGCAAGATTCCACTCGCGGAAAACGTGGATATCAACATCATCGCCCGCGGGACTCCCGGCTTTACCGGTGCGGATCTTGCCAATCTGGTTAATGAAGCTGCTCTCATCGCAGCCCGTCAGAACAAAAAGGTCGTAACGCTTCAGGATCTTGAATTCGCAAAAGACAAAGTCCTGATGGGACCGGAACGCCGCAGTATGGTGATGAGCGAGAAAGAACGCCGCCTGACAGCCGTTCACGAAGCAGGTCACGCACTTGTCGGGATGAATATTCCCGAATGCGATCCGGTTCACAAGGTGACGATCGTTCCGCGCGGCCGGGCACTCGGTGTAACCTTCTTTTTGCCCGAACAGGACGTCCTCGGGCGTACAAAAGAAGAATTGCTTGCAATGATTGCCAGCTCCATGGGCGGCCGCATCGCCGAAGAACTCTTTATCGGCCGCATCACCACCGGCGCGGCAAACGATATCGAAAAGGCAACGGAACTCGCACGTGCTATGGTTTGCCAGTACGGTATGTCGGATCTCGGACCTCTTGCTTTCGGCAAAAAGGAAGAGCAGATCTTTCTCGGCCGCGAAATTGCACAGCATCGCGACTTTTCGGAGGATACCGCGATCAAGATTGACCAGGAAGTAAAACGGATCATTTCCGAACAGTACGAGCGAGCCAAGCGGATTCTTGAAGAAAACCGCGAGGCAATGGAGCGTCTCGTTGAAGCATTGCTCGAATATGAATCGCTCGACCTGGAACAGATGAAACGCGTAATCGCCGGATTGCCTGTTAACGGTAATGATGCCGTTACGTCCTCAGCCGACGACGGCGGCGCCGAGCCAGAACAGGAAGAGGCCAAATCGCCATTCAAAAAGCCGATTCTGCCTCCGATTACTCCAAATAATCCGGCAACGGCCTGATCTTTATCCCTATCACATGAGAAACGGCAGAGGTGAAGCTCACGCTTTACTTTTGCCTTTTTCTTTTTATAGGCTTTCTTTGTGATGAAAAGCTGGAAAACTGCCCGCAGAACAATCGGGATTTCACGGCCGCTGGTAATGGGCGTTCTTAATTTGACGCCTGACAGCTTTTCAGACGGCGGGCTTTTTACAAATGAATCCGAAGCGGTCAAACAGGCTGAAAAATTAATTTCCGACGGAGCGGACATCATTGATATCGGCGGCGAATCATCGCGGCCCGGCAGCAAACAGGTAACGGCGGAGGAGGAAATACGCCGTGTATTGCCTGTGATAAAAGCTGTCTGTCAGCGGTGGGATATTCCGGTTTCCATTGATACCTGGAAATCCGCGGTTGCCGGAGCGGCCATTGACGCCGGAGCGGAAATAATCAACGATATTTCAGGGCTCCGGTTCGATAGCGAGATGGCGGCTCTTGCGGCCCGCTCGGGTGCTGGGCTTGTCCTGATGCATTCGCGCGGCGAATTTTCCACGATGCATTCTCAACCGCCGGTTTATGACGTTTTGTCTGAGGTGGTTGAAAATTTAAGCCACAGTCTGGAAAAAGCCCGTGCGGCCGCAGTCGGCGACAGGCAGATTGTGCTGGATGTGGGAATAGGTTTCGGCAAGACCGCAGAGCAAAATCTGGAATTGTTAGCACGCCTGGACGAAGTCAGCCGGGCATTTTCCGGTTTTCCAATCCTTGTCGGAGCCTCACGGAAATCTTTTATCGGCAAGGTGCTGGACCGGGAAGAACCGCGTCAAAGGCTTTACGGAAGCCTTGCTTCGGCGGCGATTGCGGTTTTCAACGGTGCCGATATTGTCCGCGTTCACGATGTCCGCGAAAGCGTCGAAGCCGTTTTAATTGCCGATGCCATCAGATTACGGAAAAGCTTGGCCGCCGCTGATTGAAATCCGCTGGAGCGGATTTATCCCTGCATCAGATAATCGTAGTTACCAATTCGCGAATGCTGCGCTGCAATTCGCGGTCGTCGGTTATCGGCGAACAGATTGCAACCTCAGCAGCCTGAACCGGCGGAATTCCTTTAGCAATCAATTGGGCGGCGTAAATCAACAATCGGGTGGAGACGCCTTCTTCCAGTCCGTGTCCACGCAGATTTCTCACCTTTTGCCCGATACGGACCAGATCCGCAGCCATTTCGCGATCTATTCCGCCTTCACGTGCGACGATTTCGGTTTCCGCTTCCGGCTCCGGATAATCGAATTCCATGGCGACGAATCTCTGCCGCGTGGATTGTTTAAGGTCTTTTAAAATTGACTGATAGCCCGGATTGTAAGAAACAACCAGCATAAATTCCGGCGGAGCTTCGACAATGGTGCCGCGTTTTTCAATAGGCAGCCGGCGGCGGTCATCCGTGAGCGGATGGATGATAACTACAGTATCCTTTCGCGCCTCGACTACCTCGTCCAGATAGCAGATGGCGCCGGCACGAACGGCAGCGGTCAGCGGTCCGTCGTGCCATACGGTCTCTTCGCCTTCGAGCAAAAAACGACCAACCAGATCCGTCGCTGACAGGTCTTCATGACATGCAACCGTTATCAGAGGCCGGCCGAGCCGCCAGGCCATGTATTCAACGAACCTTGTTTTGCCGCAACCCGTCGGACCCTTGAGCATGGCGGGAAGACGTGCGGCATAGGCCGCTTCGAAGAGTTCGACTTCGTTGCGGACGGGTAAATAAAACGGCTCGTTTGCTACCTTGTACTTTTCAACCGCAAGTTCCATAAAAACATTATCTTATAACAAAAGCCTGCCGGCTAACCATCCGCCGCGGCGTGCCGCATATGATAGAATCCGTTGGGATGATTACAATCCGACATGCCGAAGCAGCGGAAGATATGGAAATCATCCGCCGATTATTTCGCGAATACGAAGCCTGGACCAAAACGGACCTCTGTTTTCAAGGTTTTGAAGAGGAGCTGGCAACGCTGCCGGGCAAATATGCAAGGCCCGGCGGTCGTTTGCTCATTGCGGAATACCACGGCTCGGCGGCCGGCTGCGTGGCTTTGCGGCCATTGCAGGACGAGATTTGCGAAATGAAAAGGCTTTTTGTCAGGGAAAATTTTCGCAGATCAGGGATTGGCCGCTCTCTGATTACAGAAATAATCGAAGAGGCGAAAAAAAGCGGCTATAAAAAAATTAGGCTGGATACCATAGCATCGAAAATGCAGGCCGCCGTTGCAATTTATCGCGATTTTGGATTTTATGAAATACCGCCCTACTACGAAAACCCGCTACCGGATGTGATTTATATGGAAAAATCGCTGATAGTTAACACCATAACGGCGAAGTAACTCCGAAATTGAAGTCAATCTAAAGTCCGGCGATTTGCGCATAATAAAACCCGCGGGTTCTGAGTGAAGCCGCGGGTTTTCCGTTTTTTCATTTACAGTGATTTACTGCATCGGTTTACGCGGGAATTTGTCATCCATCATGGCTGCCTGATAGACGAAAGCTGCCATAATGGTTGCCGCCTGTTTCATGTCATCGGCCTGTATCCGGTCGAAAACATCCTGATTCGAATGGTGTGTACGCGTATCGTATTCGATTTCATCCTGAATAAACTGAAATCCCGGAAGGCCAATACGATCAAAGGAAAGATGGTCTGTACCGCCAGTATTTGACATCGTCAGCGTTTTGGCGCCGAGATCGGCAAATGGTTTCAGCCATTCTTCGAAAATAGGACGCACGGCGGCGTTTCCCTGCATATAAACGCCGCGAATCCTTCCGGTTCCGTTGTCAAGATTGAAATATACGGATAATTTGTCGTAATCAGCGGTTTTAACCAATTGCGGCTTTGGGGCATTTGGTTCCGGCGGGCCGAAAAGCGGAGCTCCCTTCATTTCGCCAAAGTGCTTTTTGACGTATTCGGTAGAACCGAGCAATCCCTGTTCTTCTCCGCTCCAGAGTGCGACGCGGATTGTCCGTCTGGGTTTCAGCCCCGAAGCAAGCAAAATGCGCACGGCTTCCATCGCTACGGCACAGCCGGCGGCATTATCGGTGGCTCCGGTTCCGGAGTGCCAGGAATCCAGATGTCCGCCGAGCATTACGATCTCGTCTTTCAGT
The DNA here is from genome assembly GCA_040756215.1 of Acidobacteriota bacterium. Lineage (GTDB taxonomy): Bacteria > Acidobacteriota > Blastocatellia > Pyrinomonadales > Pyrinomonadaceae > OLB17. The sequence continues at coordinate 210,184 of JBFLZQ010000004.1, read as the reverse complement.
TTGGGATCTGTTCCCGGTATTTCGGCCACCGTGTTGTAACCCATCAGATCGTCATCATAATACTGAGTTTGTATATTGATGCTCATTTTGGGCTTGATGCCGAGATCAATCATTCTGACAAGCCGGTTGTAATCTTCGGTAGCCATTGTCATCTGCGGAATCATTTTCGCTTCAGCATCCTTGTGGTAAGGCTGGAGCCGGTTACGGCCGAAGATTTGATTCAGAGATGTCGGCACTTCCTGTGCAACTGTTGCTCCGGAGACGAAGACGGTGCCGCCGCTGCCATTGAAGCTGTTGTCAATCATAACGGCGGCTCCTTCGTTGATAATGAAATTGGCGATTTTTGCCTGCAAAATAAATCGCCTCATTCTCTCCGACATTTGCGGATTCTGCTGCCCCGGGGCTCCGGGACCGGCAGGAGCTGCCGGACGCTGCGCGTTTGGATCCGGTGCGGCTGCAAGTTTTGCCAGTTCCTCATCCGTCAGCCGCGTAGCCATCCCCGTCCAATCTGCCTTCAGTTCGCGCGGCTGAGAGACCAAAACTATCTTGCCGCGAAGTTGTCCCTTGTATTTATCGAAATCTTCGTCGGAATTTATTGCCAGCCTGATAACCTCGCCGGTAACTTTGCCTTTTGTCCCCGGCGACCAGGCTTTAGGATATGCAATAACGGTAAACGTTGTTGGCTCAATAACTTCGGCGGAGAATTCACGTAGTGCCCATCCGCGGCCGAATGGTCCCCAGGGTTCCAGACTTGCTTTCATTCCCCAGGATGCCATTGTGTCACGGGTCCATTCGTTTGCCCGCTTCATATTTGGCGAATTTGTAAGCCGGCCGCCGATTACATCCGTCAAATAGCTGAGGTGTTTCATAACCTGCGAGCGATTAAGACCTTCGTCCTTGATTTTCCCGATTACATCGGCAGGTGCGGTGTAAACCTTTACGGATGCCGGTGTCTGTGCGGTTGCAATCGCCGGCAAAAGCAGAGCATAGGCCAGCATGGCCGTCAAAAATCTTCTTCGTAGCATCAGTTCATCTCCTGAAAATTGCGGATTTAAGGTAGCAGAAATAAGTAATACTGTTTGGAAAACAAAAAAGTTTCAACTAAGTGCCGATGGATTGCCGGGACGGGATTTCAAAGCGTTGACCACGTCAGCGTGTATGCGGGAGGAACATTTTTTAAAACCAAATGACTTCGGCGCGAACGCCCGTAACGACGGCGCATTCTTTCGCGGAGCTTCAGTGCGGGCGGAAGGTAATAGCCGTGCGCGTACTGGAAAACCTTTAGTACGCAGCCTTCTTCCATAAATTTGTCTATTTCATCATAGATCCGTTCGGCAACCGCCGATGGAAGCGATACAAAAGGAAGGCAGCAAAGCAGATATCGCACCGGCCCGAGCCCCGAACGGCGATGAATTTCATATGCGTCGGCCGCGCTTGCCTCGACGATTTTAAGATTGGGAAACTTGATCCGCAATTCTTCAAAAAGACTTGAATCCAGCTCGATGCCAAGATATGACTGAGGATCAGGAAGAATTGGTTCAATAAACCGCGTAATCGCTCCCGTGCCGACGCCAAGTTCTAAAACTATATTGTTACGGTCCGGCTTAAGATCGCAAACCATTTCACGCGCAAGATCCGGCGAACTTGGTGCAATAGCTCCGACTTTGGTCGGATTTTTGAGAAATGCCTGCAGAAAACTAAGATTCTCTTTCATTGCGAATCAGATGAAGCCCGGTAAAAATTATCAGGATTCGGATTGCGTTTCGACCGAAATTTTATAATCGCAGCCTTCGTTTTTGCAATATCGGACGGTGCCGTCCCGTTTGGTTGTTTTTTCCAACAGAATCGTGGAGCCGCATTTCGGACAGGCCTCCGCAACCGGCTTATCCCAATATACTTCGTCACATTTGGGATAATTGGCACAGCCGTAAAAGGACTTGCCCCGACGGGATTTTTTAACTACTATATCGCCGCCATCCTTTGGACATTTGATATCGAGCGTTTCGCGTTTTACGTAATCGCATTTCGGATAATTGGAACAGGCTGTAAATTCGCCGAAACGGCCTTCGCGACGGACAAGATTGGCTCCGTCTTTCGGACAGGTTTCGTCCAGCGGTACCGGCGGAGCGGCCGGCTTCCGGCTTCCTTTCGGAATTTTGCGGATGTTGCGGCATTCGGGATATCCCGTACAGCCATAAAATGTGCCGAAACGGCCTTTTTTCAATGCCATTTCGCGTCCGCAAAGTTCGCATGGCGGAATTTCTTCCGTTTCTCCCGATTCGGCTTCGTCAGATTCCGATTCGTCTTTCCGTTTGACGATTTCGCGTGTATTTTTGCATTCGGGATAGTTTGAACAGGCCAGGAATTGCCCGAACCTGCCAAATTTTATAACCATTCCAGCGCCGCAATTCTCGCATATTTCATCGGTCGGGATCGAGGTTGTTTTTTTATTTTTTATGTTTTCGGCCGCGGCGACCAGGTCCCGTTCAAATTTTTCATAAAATTCACGCAGTGCCTCGCGCCAATCAAGTTTGCCTTCTTCTATCTCATCGAGTTCTTCTTCCATCCGGGCAGTGTATTGCTCGTTGAAAATATCGTCGAAACTTTCTATCAGAAGGTCGTTAACCGTTGTGCCGAGCGGAGTCGGGTGAAACCGGCCGTCAATTTTTTCAACGTATTCCCGTTCTTGAATCGTCGTCATGATCGCGGCGTAGGTTGATGGCCGGCCGATTCCCTTTTCCTCCAGCGCTTTGACCAATGTCGCCTCGGAATATCGCGGCGGCGGTTCCGTGAAATGCTGTTCCGGCGTCAGCGAGTTGAGCACAAGTTTTTCGCCTTCCTTTACTGCCGGCAGCGTTCGTTCATCGTCATCTTCTTCGGCTTCGGCGGTTTCTGTCGATTTTTCCTCTTTTGCCTCCTGATAAACTTTCAGATAGCCGTCAAATTTCAGTACCGAACCGGTCGTACGGAAAAGGAAACGGCCGGCTTCAATGTCAATGGTTGTCTGGTCAAAAACGGCCGGCATCATTTGCGAGGCGACAAATCTCTGCCAGATAAGGCGATAGAGTTTGAGTTCGTCCGGTGAAAGCTTATCCGCAAGGCTTTCCGGCGTTCGGTTGACATCTGTCGGTCTTATTGCTTCGTGCGCGTCCTGTGCGTCCTTTTTGGATTTATAGATATTCGGCTTTTTAGGCAGGTAGGCATCTCCGAAGCGGCTGCCGATAAAATCGCGGGCATCGGTCAGCGCCGCATCGGAAACACGGGTGGAATCCGTCCGCATGTATGTGATGAGCCCGACAGAACCTTCCTCTCCCAGTTCCACGCCTTCATAAAGCCGCTGAGCGATGGTCATCGTCTTTTTGACGGGAAAACCGAATTTGCGTGATGCTTCCTGCTGCAGTTTCGAGGTAATGAACGGAGGCATCGGATTGCGTTTTCGCTCTTTGGTTAAAACCGAGCGGACAATGAAATCCTGCTTTTCCGCTTCGGCTACTATTTCCGCTGCTTCATCCGCAGATTTGAGATGGACCTCGTCCTTTTTCGGCTTCTCGTCGAATTTACCCGTTTTTAACGTCTTTTCGCCTATTCGCAGCAATCGGGCATCAAATGCGGGCGGAAGCGCGGCCGAAAGATTTGCCGTTATCGTCCAATACTCTTTGCGGACAAATGCTTCTATTTCGCGTTCGCGCTCTACGACGAGCCGGACCGCAACCGTCTGGACACGGCCGGCGGAAAGTCTGCCGCCGATAGTTTTCCAGAGTATCGGCGAAACCTTGTAACCGACCAGGCGGTCAAGGACGCGGCGCGCCTGCTGCGCTTCGACCAGATTCCTGTCAACCTGTTTCGGCTGCTTGAAAGCCTCGGCAATCGCGTTTTTGGTAATTTCGTTAAACATTACGCGATAGACCGGTTTTTTAGGCTTTTTCGGGACAATTTCCTCCGCCAGATGCTGGCAGATTGCTTCGCCCTCGCGATCGGGGTCGGCCGCAAGGAAGATTGCCTCACTGCTTTTGGCGGCTTTTTTAAGTTCGGTAACGATTTTTTTGTTATTACGTTTTTTTGAATCCGGAATAATTTCGTAAGTCGGCTCAAAATTGTTTTCAATATCTACGCCAAGATCCTTTGCAGGCAGATCTTTGATATGGCCTAACGACGCAAGGACCGTATAGTCCGGCCCAAGGTATTTGTTTATTGTTTTCGCCTTAGCCGGCGATTCTACTATTACTAATTTCTTACCCATCGTGAAAAAAATTGTCAGAGGTGCCGCCAGCAGCGGCTGCTCTGACAAGATTAGACTAGTAACACCTTGACGGGAGCAATGTCAATGCGGAAAACGCCATCGAGGGACAAAAGCGGAAATGGAGCGTCCTTTACAGTGCTCTCAAAAACTAGATTTTTCTTGCATAATAGCGGCCCGGCAATACACGTATAAGATCTTTGATGTCCAATGAGACCAGCGCGTTGTTAAGTTCGCTGAATGACATGCCGCTTGCCTCCAGCAACTCATCGATATGAAGCGAATCGTCGGGCCGAAGGAGTTGCCATACCTTGATTTCCTTTTCGTCCAGCCCGGCGGGTGTCAGCGTTGGCTGAAATCCGTTTGCTTTAGGTTTTACGCTCACTTCCGTTCCGGGAGGTAATATCGCGGCTGAAATTTCCGCCGGCAGTTCAGAGACGACGTCCTGCCATTGTTGAACAAGTTTTGCTCCTGCTTTTATCAGATAATTTGTTCCGTAGGAATTGGCGGACGTGATATTGCCCGGTACCGCCAATACGTCGCGATTCTGCTCCATTGCCAATCTCGCCGTAATCAATGAGCCGCTGCGTTCGGAGGCTTCTACCAGAAGAACGCCGAGGCTGAGACCGCTGATTATACGGTTTCGGTATGGAAAATTTTCGCCAACCGGCGGTGTTCCAAGCGGAAATTGCGTAACGACCGCGCCGCCTCCGGCAATGATTTCGTCAATGAGACGGCGGTTTTCTTTCGGATAAATTATGTCAAGGCCGGTGCCCAAAACACCTGCGGTTTTTCCATTTCCATCGAGAGCGCCGCGGTGAGCCGCAGTATCGATCCCTCGCGCAAGCCCTGAAACTATCGTAATGCCGCGCCGTGCAAGTTCGCGTGCGAGCATTTCGGCAGCGTTTCGCCCATATGTGGAACAATTCCGCGAGCCGATGACGGCAACGCAAGGACTTTCAAGGCATTGCTGCCAGTTTCCGAGTGCATAGAGGACGATCGGGGCATCCGGAATCTCTCGTAAAAGTGCCGGATATCCGCCGTCATCAAGCGTCAGGATTTCTCCTCCTAACTCCTTTACTGCCTTTACTTCTGCTTCAGCCTTGTCAAAAAATTCACGTTTCAGGATGCTTTCGATAGCTGCGGGTTTCAGCTTCAGCGCTTCGAGTTCGGTGCGGCGGGCTCCAAATACAGCCTCCGGCGAGCCGAATCGTTCCAGCAAAACGGCTGCCATCCGTGGGCCGATTTCCGGCGTCATATTTAGTGCAATCCAGCTTTGCATAAATAAACGGTTCGCCCTGTGAGCGGTCTTGGCGGAGGCGTGTGGGAGTCGAACCCACCCGGGCACGCTCTCACGTACCCGCAAACGGTTTTGAAGACCGCGCCCGTCACCGGACGAGATGCGCCTCCGTTTTAATGCCATTTTAAGGCTCAGAAAAAATGCATCGCATATCTGCCGGCCTTAGTGATTCGAATCGGCCTTTTGCGGAATCTGCCAGCCAGGCACGCTCCGGTAGAAAACGGCCTTTGCGCTGATCCGCACGACCGACGGCAACAAGATTCTCTACCGATTTGCCTTTGAGACGACATTCGACGGCCGGATCCGACGGAAGAACAGCGAAACGGCCCTGCGCCGGCACCGGAAAGGAAACAGAGTCCAACACACGCCACATCGAAATTCCATTTTCGTCTCGTTTTACTGAAATCTCGAGCCAAAATGACATTGTTTTACCACGACGTACCTGAGAAACGCCGTAAACGGGATCTTTTTCCGGATAGGTTAACAGCGCGCCGCCGAGATATATAATTCCGCCCGGCAATTTCGTGCCCGGCGTTACGCTCTCGTACCTGAAGCCCGAAAATTGTGCTGAAACGGCAAAAACCGAAACAAGGAAACTTGCCGCCATCAATGCGAGCCTAAGCATTCGAAGCATTTTAGCATATCGCGTCGCAACCGGGCAGCGGGATCATGCCGGGCCGCTCCGGACTAATTGTGCAACGGTCATGTGGCAGTACGACGTGCTTCTAATATTTCCGGAGAATAGCCCGACTTTCTGCCTGCGTAGTCTGCGGAACGGCAGCCGCACATTGCAGCTTTCGGCTATACCGCCGAATCTATCCGCCAAAAATACAATGGCTTCGAATTCGATAAAGATTATTAATCCTATACGGTGGAAGATGAATTTCGTATGCGTTTAGTTTTTAGTTCTGAATGTGATGGTCTAGGCTAACGACCCGGCTCAATAGTATTACGAGACGCATTAATTCACTTATTCAAACCTCAAGCCCTGACCCACCCGTAAATCAATTATCGGCAAAGTTTAAATACCGGCCGTCTCAGATCTGATTCCTTCAAGTATTCCTACGACCCGAAGTCAAAATACTCGGAGGATTGACTTTTTCTGCGCTCCGGAAAGGCATTTGGCATTGCTAAACAGATCTTTTAAGCGATGGATAGAAAAAATTTAAAGAAACTGAATCCAATTTTCGGCGCGGGTCGAAATCGTAAACGGAACTATACTGACAACCCCTTTGTATTGCCGGCTGTTCATGCTTGAAGCGTAGAACCGTTCGCTGTGGCCGCCCGCGTTGTTCCCGACTGAGCTAAATAATCGCTGTCGGTTTTAGCTCTTATCTGATTAGTGGGCCGGGGCCTGAAAATTCTGCGAACTGTAAAAAAGTTGTGGAATGAAAGTCCAGAGATTGAGAAAAATGGAGGAATATTATGAAACAGACTGTTAAGGCGGCCGCAGTACAAATTGTGCTGTTCTCGCTGCTTTTTTCTATCGTATCACTGCCAACCCTTGGCTCAAGTCATGCAGAGGCGCCCTTAATCAGCATGGACCGTTTTGCTGATAATACCGATACTTATGCTTTTCGAAGCGTGGAACCGGGGCGGGAAGGATTTGTAACGCTGATTGCTAACTATATACCGTTGCAGGACCCCTCAGCCGGGCCTCAGTGGTTCAGATTCGATGACACGGTGTTGTATGAAATCAAAATCGACAATACAGGCGACGGGATTGAAGACGTAACCTACCAATTTCGATTCACGACTCGTATTGTGAATGATGACACAATTCTTGGTCAGTCCGCTGTTAACCAGGATGCCGTTATTTCTAATCTTAGAGATCCTGATTACAACATGCCGCAGACCTACACGGTGACCCGCATTGACAGAAGGCGACGGGACGGCCGTGCAACACTGCTGGCTTCAGATCTAATAACTCCGCCGGCCAACATCGGTCCACGTGTTACACCAAACTATGAAGAAAATCTCGGACAACCGGCAGTTTACAACCTACCGAACGGTGGCAAGGTCTTTGCCGGTACGAGAGACGAGTATTTCTATATCGATTTAGGAGTGTTTGACGCTCTAAATCTCCGCTCAATAGGCGTTAGCGGCGGTATTGACACTACAAAATCCTACAACGTCAGCACCATTGCGATTGAAGTGCCTATTCAGGAACTCACGCGTACTGGTTCGGTGCCGGCAAGTCCGACTGCTCCCGACGCTGTAATCGGTGTCTGGGCGACCGCCAGCCGGGCCTCAACCCGTGTTTTGCTGCAAAATACAACACAAGAGTCCAGAGGTAATCTAAGGCAGGTTTCGAGATTGGGTAATCCGCTGGTCAACGAAGTTGTTATTCCTCTTGGATTGAAGGACGCATTTAACAGCATTCCGCCTTCAGTTGACGGAAATATTCCGCGAGTTGTACAGGCAATACAGGATCCCGAAATTGCCAGATTGCTTGCGGCCGTTTACGGAATCGCAATTCCTCCGCCTCCGAGAAACGACCTTGTACAGATATTTGCAACCGGCATCCCGGTTAATCCTGTAACAGGCCCAAACTATACGACTTTTCTGTCTGACGGTGTGCCGCATGAATACCTTCGGCTGAATGTTGCTATTCCGCCAACGCCGATAGATAACCAAAATCGTCTAGGGCTCCTGGGTGGCGATGTAGCCGGCTTCCCGAATGGACGCAGGGTTTTCGACGACGTGACGGACATTGCCCTTCGGGCGGTTGCAGGCGGAACTCCTTTCACGCCGGCGACGAACGTCCCGCCAAATAATCAACTTGGCGACGGAGTTAGTTTCAATCCTGAAGGACCGCTTTTAAGAAGGTTTCCGTATCTGCTTCCACCCAATCAGGGAAATCAGCCGCGACCTTCGAGTACGCCGACTACAGCCGTGGCGGCTAAGGTAAGGGATTCTTCCAAGATTCCTACGGTTGATGAAAACGGCTTCTTAAAGTAGGTCAAACAAAAGCTTCGCGGTCAGGTTTGGAATAACAAATCTGGCCGCGTTGCACACACAATGCAGGGAGGAAATGACGTGAAGAATCTATTGCTGCTCAGTCTCGTATTGATATCGTTAGTTCTCACCTCTTGTTCGGGAAAACTTACGGAAGTTTCAAACAAGGATGTCGGAAGCAAGACTGCAGACCCTGATCCCGAAATTGAAACGGCAATGAATCTCATTAAAAAAGCACCTGATTCGGCAATAGGCTACAACCAGCTCACAGTCATTTACATAAAAAAGGCCCGGCATACCAGTAATTTTGAGTTAAATAAGGAGGCCGAAGCGGCCAATAAAAAAGCCCTCGAACTGGAACCAAACGATCCTTGGGCGAAAAAACTACAGGCATCGCTTAGCCTCACGTTTCACCGTTTTGCCAATGGCCTTGAACTTGCCAACCGGTTGCTTAAGGAGTTTCCCGATGATCCTTTTGTGTATGGGGTGTTAGCGGACGCCAATACGGAACTGGGAAACTATCCGGAGGCTGTTGCCGCAGCCCAAAAAATGGTAGATCTCAGGCCTAACAGCAGCTCATACGCCCGCGTCGCGCATCTCCGGTCATTACACGGCGACCACCCCGGAGCGGCTGAAATGTACAAAATTGCCGCCAAAACAGCTGATCCTGCCGACCGTGAGGCTCAAAGCTGGTGTTTGGTCCAGCTCGGTAAAGAGTATTGGAATAACGGCAAATACAAAGAAGCTGGAAAAGTATTCGACGAGGCTCTTGGCCTGATACCGGATTACAGGCTGGCCTTGATTGCAAAGGCTCGCAATCTTGCCGCACTTGGCAATTTTGATGAAGCGGAGCGGGTACTAACCGGTTTTGACGGCTATCAATCGGATCCGGATGTGCATATCCTGCTTGCCCAAATTTATGAACGCAAAGGTGATCTTCAAAAGGTGGACGAGTTCTTTCGAAAAGGATTGGAACTTGAGAGTAAAAACCTGGGCGTCGCCAGCGAACAGCAACACGTTGCATTGTTATGGGCCAATTATGACATAAATCTACCTCAGGCTCTTCAAATAGCGGAAGAAGAATACAGCCGGCAAAAAGACATCTACACCGCAGACTTACTGGCCTGGTGCCTGTTCAAGACAGGCCGTTTTGCCGAAGCAAGTAAAATGAGCGAAAAGGCAATGAGTTTGAAAACCAATGACGCCAGGCTATTTTATCATGCCGGAATGATCGAGAATGCTCTCGGGAATCGTGCTCGCGCCCGCACGTTGCTGGAAAAAGCTTTAAAGTTGAATCCCGGATTCGATCTTAAACAGGCAGATTTAGCCAGAGCAACCCTGGAAAAGCTCAGGGGCTGATAATCAATACATTCCCATGTAGAATGAAAATCAAGCGTTTTAATCGACAAGTCACTGGCCGTTCAGGTGTTTTGTTTTGATCATATTATTGATAACACCCGCTCTGCCCTTACCGCACATTCCGGACGGATACCGTCGTTTGTTGTTGCGACATATTAGAAAGATTATGTTCGGTAGGCTTCAATTAAAGTCTCATTAAATCAACGAATCATTCACCAAAAAACCATCGCGTTAAATGCCTTAATTTTAATTGAATCATCCCTATGGAAAATGTGATCAATGAGATCCGCGCCATAAGGGAGGAATAAAAACACTACAAACTCCAAAATGCGCTTGCTCTGCCGGATTCCAAACAAAGCAGTTCAACCGTACGGACGAATGCGTCATTCGCCGTTTTAGCCCTCGAATTCTATAACCCTCAGATAGGTGCCGGTCTTAGGTTACGCCTTAAATACAGGTAGATTTGCTAACAGGTGGAAGGGATTTATTAGAGATTCGGCCTTATCGTTTTTAAATACTTAGAGCCCGTCGCCGCCGAGCAGAAGTGCGGCGAGTGTTGCCCGTTTGCTTATATCGCTGATCAGGATATGCTCTTCAAGAGTGTGTGCGCCGTCGCCGGTGACGCCGAGTCCGTCAAGAACCGGAACGCCCAAAGCCGCAACAAAATTACCGTCGGATGCTCCGCCTACCTGTGTTTCCTCCAATAAATATCCGAAACTGCCGGCGCATCTTCGTGCGTATTCGTAAAGTTCTATCACCGCGGCATTGCGTTCCAGCGGTGGACGGTTGATACCGCCTTCGATACTGATTGTAACTCTCTGGTCTGAAGCACAGAGGCTTCGAATGGCCTTATCTGCCATTTCCGCTTTTTCCAAAGATGTAAACCGCACATCTACCGTGCATTCGGCAAATTCCGGAATTACGTTAGTTGCGGTTCCGCCGCGGACGGTGCAGACGTTGACAGAGGTTCCGGCAGCGGAATCATTCAATTTCGAGACGTATTCTATTTGTTTTGCTATTTCCAGAACAGCATTTGCGCCGCGTTCGGGTTCGAGGCCTGCGTGTGCGGGAATTCCGTGTGTTCGGATTGTGTAAAGTGCCGTGCCCTTTCGTCCGGTTTTTACCTTTCCTGCAGCGGATGGCTCGAAAACAAGGCAAAAAGCGGCAGATTTCGCTTCGTTTTCTATTAGTTCACGTCCCGTCCCGCTTCCAATTTCTTCATCGCAGGAAAATATGCAGGTAATCGGTCGTAAAGGAATTGCACCGTGCAGGGCCATGAATCTGATAACTTCGATAATAAGAGCGATGTTCGCCTTCATATCGAAGATGCCGCAGCCGAAAAATTTATCTGATTCAATTCGTGTCGGATTTTTTTGCTTGCTGCCGATGGGATGAACGGTATCAGTATGGCCGAGTACCAGAACCGGCTTCGCATTGGAATGAAATGCCCGGAGGATTACGTGTTCGCCGATTCCCGGGGCAGGTATTCGTTCTATTTTGACGCATTCGGCAAGATCCGAAACCCAACTCTCTATCAATTCCGCAACTGCACGGCTTGACTCCTGATTGCCGGAGGGTGATTCAATCTCTACGATTTCATGGATCGCTTTTGTAATAGCCGGAATAGATTCCGCAAAATGCCGTTCAACCCGGCTTACAGGTAGATTTACGGTAGTATCGTTCACTTTCGGTTACTTGGATCCGTGAGATTCACTTTTTCCCGAAGACTTCATTCAGCAAATCTCCGAGGCGATATCCCGCAAGGGTGATTTGACGCTCCGCAAGCGAATAAGCATTTTTCGTATATTTGGCGGAAGGCGGCCGGAACCGCTCCAAATCAGGAGTATAAACCGATTTCGGATTGAGCTGAAAGGATTCCTTTTGCAAATCTTCGAAGCTGCCAAGCCTTGAAAACTGCGGCGAATACGGATACCTCGCCATAAATCTACGGGCAAGGTTTTGGATATAAATGCGGTCGCATGTATCTCCTCTCAAAGGGCTTACTCGATTAACTATGGAATCCCAAAACCAATGCAGATTCAATTGTTTATCACGCGGCGTTTCCTTCGGCGAGAGCAAAAAAAGATTTCCGCCCTGATCACCTTTCGGCTCCAGATCGGTAACCCTTGCCGAGGTATGAAGAGGCTGATGAAGGTCGCCGATTATGTGCATTATCCACGCAATTGCTATTGCCTTTTCTCCATCCGATAAGGAGGAATTTCTTATGGTTTTGTCGAACTCATTGAGCTTTTTTACCGCCTCGCCGCCTTCATCGGCATTTGGCAATATCTCCGCTCTGCCGTCAACCTGTCGCCAGAAAGTGTCCGCATAATGCCAATTTCCATGGTGATATTTACGATAACGAACGGGAAATTCGCGGTCCCGGATAATATCGGGCCAGGTAGCCGCAATCATAAAGAATTCCAGCCGGCGTAATTCCTCCGGTTCCGGCCCGTAAACCATGTATAACGTTGATAACTGGGAATCTTCGGGCGCTTTTCTGAGAATCCGTATTACTTCATTTCTTGCCTCCGGCGACATTCGCTGCCAGGCGATAAATGCCGAGATTTTATGACCGACGTCGTCCCATGCCAAGGCAGACGAGGCAAAAAATAACGGAAAAAACAAAACTAAAAACGTAATTTGCAGATACTTACGGGCCGGCGAAACCATATCTGCAATTCTAGCGAATTTAATGGCCAATAAAAAGTGTTTGCGGTCAGATTATGAAAATCGGCAACCCTGACATCGCAAAATTACATCTGAAAGGATGCAAAACTTTCCCCGCTGCCCGTTCTAATCGTAGAGGTCAACGGGTCAAAATTGAAACTCTTAAAGTTTCGGGGGTAGATGAGTTATGCAGGCAATATTGAAACAACGCGGTTTGATCGCCGATAAGGGAAGTAAAAACAAAATATCTGCCGGAAGAAATATCGGATTGCTCGGGACTATTTTCGGCTGCTGGCACCGGCGATTGAGCAGACCAATCACGACAGATAATGAAACTTATCAGACGTGTCTTGAGTGCGGTGCCCGTAGAAGATTCGATTATGGAACTTTTAGGAGTTTCGGACGTTTTTATTATCCTCCGGCGGCAAGGATCGGGAACTACTAAAACCTTGTCGCCATATCCTGTCATTGTTACCATTCCATACATACACCTACCGAAAACGGCCTGCACACAACAGGCCGTTTTCATTTTTTAAGGTGAATAAATGCCCGGATTTTACCGTAAATATTTCTGCGGCGGACTGTTAATCGTCACGTTTCCCGATAATCAAAGCAGAATTCTTTGAGCCAAAACCGATACAGTTGCACAAGGCGGTTTCTACCCGAGCCCGACGCGCGCGAAGAGGTGTATAGTCAAGATCGCATTCCGGATCGGAAATTTCCAGATTTATCGTCGGAGCGATAATTCCTTCATTGATAGCCAGCAATGCGGCTCCTATTCCTGCCGCCCCGGCCGCACCCTGCGGATGGCCGATTTGTGATTTTGTTGCAGACATGGGAATCCGAAAGGCCTGTTTACCGAGCGATATTTTCACAGCCCGTGTCTCTATCCTGTCGTTTAACACGGTCGAAGTTCCGTGGAGGTTAACGTAATCTATATCTTCCGGCCCGATACCTGCGTCGGCAATGGCAAGCGTCATTGCCCGTGCGGGCTCAAGGCCGTTTTCCTCCAGCCGTACGCGATGATATGCATCGCATGTAGAGCCGTATCCGAGTATTTCCGCATGAACAGTTGTATTGCGTTGTAAAGCTCGTTCACGTTCTTCAAGAACAAAGACCCATGACCCCTCGCCGATGACCATGCCGCTGCGGTCTGCCGAAAAAGGCCGCGAGGCCCGCTCCGGCTGTTCATTCCAATCTTTAGTAACAACGGTCAATACCTCGAAACCGCGCAAAATACCCGGTGCGATCGGTGAATCTACTCCGCCGGCCAGGATTAAATCCTGCCTGCCGAGAGCTATATGTTGAGCGGCGTAAAAGACGGCATCAGTAGATGAAGTGCAGCCGGTCGAGATAACGTGAGACAGACCGTGAAGGTTGAGAGCCATAGAAACCTCTGAGGAAAGGCTTCCGTGGGTAGATGAAGGTATTGTGTAGATACTGCCTTTTTTCTCGTTTCCGGAAAACCAGTAACCGAATTGTTTTTCAGTAAAGGCGAGCCCGCCGCCTCCAGTTCCGATAACAACGCCAAACCTGCCGCGTTCAGTATCCGTTAAATCGCCGGGAATCAGTTTAGCGTCTGCTATTGCCTCTCTTGTTGCCGCCAGCAGCAGCGGTACCGTTCGCGGAACGTGACGGCGATCCTGGTATGCGATTTCGGATTCCCAATCAAAATCCGGGATTTCGGCTGCAATTTTGACCTGAAAACCGGAAGTATCGAATGAGGAGATTTTCCGTATTCCGCTTTTTCCTTCCTCAAGCGAATTCCAAAATCGGACACGACCGATACCGATCGGCGTAACGCACCCGAAACCGGTTATAACAACGCGCCGCGGCTTAGAGACTCCGCAAAACATAACAAGGCAGAAAGAAAAAGGTTTTTACTCCGGCGGATTTGCCGGGCCGCGATTTAGGCGGCTCCTGCCTCATTGGACATTGGAAAACTTTTCAGTGCATCGGCTTCTTTATCAAAAACTTCGAAAACCGTATAAAGCTTTGTCATAGTCATCAATTCGATAAAGCGGTCCGAAAGATTACAGAGTTTGAGTGCTCCGCCGTTTCTTTCTGCAGTTGCAAAGGCAGCCACCATCTCGCCGAGTCCGCTGGAATCAATCATCGTTACTTTTTCCAAATTCAAAAGTATATTCTTCCGCCCTTCTTCCAATGTCTCGCGAATTGCGTTATGCAGTTCACGATTGGTTTCGCCCAAGGCAATCTTTCCTTCCAGATCGAGTATCTCGACTCCGTTCAGGTTTCTGCGTTTGATGTTTATATCGCTCATTTCGTTTCTCCTCGTCAGCCGCAACGTAAAGACTTCCGGTCGATGCCTTAAGAATACTCTAATCCCTTGCCGGGACTATAAATGCCGGTTAACCTCTTTTTTTAGTCTTTAGCCGCAGCTCTGATCATACTCTCCGAAAGCATCATTTACAATTGAAACGTTATGTTTATTCCAATAGTTTCCTGAATAGGCGTATAATCGCGGATAAAAGTTGCAATTTCGGGAAAAAGGAGGCCTTTACTGAATGCAAGACAGCCTGACAGACGGTGCTGCGGTAAAATGCGGAATATGTGGCCGGGAAACGACTATCCTGTTTATAGTTGACCGTATCGGAGGAAAATCTTTTGACCTTGCGTGTCGCCATCGTAACGCGCTTTGTCCAAACTGTGGTGATCTTGTTCGAGATGACAGCGACCGTTTGGAATCTGTTATGCCTTTATGCCGTCGCTGCAATCCGGAGGCATTCGCCGAAGAAGACGACATATGAAATTTCATGACAGAATTTTCCTGTGGATTGCAGTATTAATTGTTTCTGTTTTTCTTTTGTTTACGTTCTGGTTATTCCGTGTAAATCCGCCGGAATCCGACGGCTTTGCTTCTGAGCCAAACCCGTTTTGGTCAGTGGGCGTTGTCCAATCCGGATACGCACGCGTAGAAAAGGGAAAGTATATTTACTTTCCGCTTAACCTCAATCAACGTCGTAATCTTGCGGTTTTCTTCCGTACCGATTCGAGAAATTTCAAAATCGCAGCAAAGGTTTTTACTGATGATGCATTCAAAAGATTTACGGAAGATGGAGACGGAGAGCCTTTCATTCAAACAAATCCGGTCTCTCGCGGAAACATTCGACGTTTGCTCGAGCCCGGAAGGTATTACGTAGTGCTGGATAACCGAAACGGAGATGCTACCGTAAATCTTTCTTCACTGGATATTTCAGTGGAGTAATAAAATACCGGTCAGGTTTCCACCGACATTGTCCGGATGCCGACCAAACGCCCTGAATTTTTTTCCCGGCCGATGACGAAAATTTCTATTCTTATTTTTCCGAATCGGAAAACCTTTATATCCTTTAGTTTTTCTTTCATCAATCGCCAAAGATCCGCAAACTGTCGTGCGCGCTTTCGTTCAGTTTCAGTGTGCCAACTCTCTTCGCGTGTAAGTCTTGAAAAAAAAATATCTGCCGGTATTTCCTCAAAAAATTCATTTTTCGATTTTCCAATTGCGGCGACATAATCAGCTGAAGAGTTTCCTGCGGGAACATTAAAGCTTACAGCCTCTACGGGAGAATCCGTTTCGCTGATGTAGTAAAGCTCTTTGCATAAATTGGCGATCTCGTTTTCCAGGCTGTCTTCTTTCCCGTGCTTCATAAATTTTTTTTCTTTTTTATGTACTTTTCAGGCTTTTTGCCGCCCGTAAATTATGATTTTTTTTCGTCAATTTCTCTCCAAATTATTGCATTGAAAAGGCTTGTTAACAAAAATTTAATTGCGGCTTTTCTTTGTGGATTTCTCCTTGCAAACGCCCTTTCCGTGTGTTAATCTGACTCCCGCTTTTAGAACGAGCGTCCCTGTAAAACATTGAAAATAAATAACTTAAAGTTTCACTTTAAGTTCTGTAATTCTTTCCACAGCCTTGTGGAAATTTTTGTGGAAAACGTTCTAAAGGTAAATTTTATTTACGTTTTTCCGTTTTATGGAAATGCGTATCCGGCAACCTTCGGCGGTTTAAAAAAACGGATTTGTAACCGCCCCGTTGTTGCCGATTGGCTTTATAAAAATTAAAGCATTTATTTTTAGTATAGACCGTTTTTTTTTTGGAGTCTTTATTCCCCGTGAACCCATCAACCGCAAAGATTGATATCTGGAGCGATATACTTGATTTCCTTAGCCGGCGACTGAACCAGCACATTTTCGATTCGTGGTTTCGGCCTATTCACTTCGAATCCATTGACAATGATCAAAAAATTATAAAATTACGCGCCGGAAAACCAACCATAGACTGGGTAACGAGTTACTACGCAGAACTTCTGTCGCAAACATTAAGGGAATTCAATCTCAAAGATTACCGTTTCGAATGGGTGATTGATTCAACTGCCATGTCTGCACCCGCAACGGAAGATGAACCTGAATTGGTTCTAAATGTTAAAAAACCGGAACCGCTGACGACGGTAGGATTTAATCCCGCAACAAATTTTGTTGACCTGGAACCTATAGAAAATTCCCTTAATCCAAAATATACTTTCGAGAAATTCGTTGTCGGTTCAAGCAATGAATTCGCACACGCGGCTGCTCTTGCCGTAGCCGAAACTCCCGGTAAGGCATATAATCCGCTTTTTCTCTATGGCGGAGTCGGGCTGGGAAAGACGCATCTGATGCACGCCGTCGGACACGCAATAAAGCAAAAAAACAAACATTTGCGTGTTTCTTACATTACTACTGAAAAATTCATGAACGAATTGATAGACGCTATCCGTTACGACAAAACAAAGTCGTTTCGCGATAAATACCGGTCTATAGACGTTCTATTGATGGACGACGTGCAGTTTATGGTAGGAAAAGAACGTACACAGGAAGAATTCTTTCATACATTCAATTCCCTTCATAACGAACAGAAGCAAATCGTCATTTCCAGCGATTGTCCGCCGCGTGAAATCCCAACGCTTGAAGAAAGGCTTCACTCGCGTTTTGAATGGGGTTTGATAGCAGATATTGAGCCTCCCGATCTGGAAACAAAAGTAGCAATACTTAAAAGAAAAGCCGACCTGGACGGAATAGATCTTCCGGACGAAATCGCGATTTTTATTGCTAGTAAGATAAAAAGCAATGTTCGGGAACTGGAAGGTTCGCTTGTCCGGCTTGTTGCCATTTCATCGCTTCGCGGCGTCCCGATTACGAAACTATTAGCCCAGGAGGCGATGAAAAACATAATTGACGCGGAGCGTCCCGAAGGCCTCTCTATGGAACGCATCGCACGGGTCGTAGCGGCACATTTCAAACTAACCGTCGAAGAAATGAAGTCAAAAAATAACAGCCGTAGCGTTGCATTTCCGCGACAGGTTGCCATGTATCTCTGTAAAAGACTGACACGGCACAGCTTTCCTGAGATCGGCCGGGAATTCGGCGGAAAGCATCATACGACGGTAATGCACTCAGTCGAAAAAATTGATGCAATGACAAAGGAAGACAGAAATTTCCACAAGACCATAAACTCTTTGATTGAAAGTCTTTGCGAACTATAGTGAGGTAAAAACAAGGCAAATGAAAAAAAGAGATATCCACATACGGTTTAGAGATGTTGTGTCCGTAAACCTTTTATTTGCAGCACTTGAAAAAGAAATTCCACATTTCCGCAGAGAGACGGAAAATCCGCCTGTGGAAAGCAGTGGAAAAGATCCGCGGGAAAAGGTTTTCCTCACCTTGAAAGAGTTTTCCACAAACTTTCCACAGAGGGATGTGGAAGATAATCACTAGTTTTTATGCGGGTTTTTCCGCTTTTTTCACAAATTCACAGGCCCTACTATTACTACTGGTTTTATTTAAAAAGATTTAGAATAGTAGAAATCGTAAAAGGCGAAAGGAGCATCTCGAACAAATGGAATTTAAGATCGAACAGTCCGTCCTAAAGGAAGAATTGGGATTTTTACAAGGCGTACTGGAAAGAAAGGAAACCATCCCAATCCTTTCAAACATACTTTGCGAATCAATCGGTGAAAATACGGTTCGGATGACCGGGACAGATCTGGACGTAACCATCCGCTGCGACGTAGAAGCGATAATTGAACAGCCCGGAAAAGTATGTCTTCCGGGAAGAAAACTTTTTGATATCGTTCGGTCATTAAACGAAGGAGAAATAAAAATCAGAAAAGAAAGCAGCGGTGATTGGGTAGAGGTAACAGCCGGACGCGGTCGTTTCCGCCTTGCAGGCTATCCCTCCGGTGATTTTCCGGAAATACCTGTTTTCAAGTCTGCTCCGCATTCCCTGCCCGCTTCGGTATTTGCATATTTAATTCAAAGCACGTCATTTGCGGTTACGACGGAAGTAAGCCGTTTTGCACTATCGGGAGCAAAGATGATCTATAACGGCGAAAAAGTAACAATGGTTTCAACTGACGGGCACCGCCTTGCCTTGATAGAAAAAAATCTCGATGAAAAGGAATGCGAAACATTCGAAGCTTTGATACCGCGAAAAGCATTGAATGAACTATACAAGGCATCAAGATACTCTACATCTCCATTCACATTTGGCGAAGATCATAATCATCTTTATTTTCAGGCATCAAACAAATTAATGATTGCCCGCAAATTAACCGGAGCTTTTCCAAATTACGAAATGGTTTTGCCCAAAGACGTTGAGAAAAAAGTATCTTTCGATCTGCAGGAAATGCGTAAAGCCGTCCATCGCGTTTCATTGATTCCGACGGAGATAAACCGACCCGTCAGGATGACAATCCGGGAAGGCGAAATAGAAGTAAAATCACATGGAACAGACGTCGGAGAAGGTGTAGAAATCGTACCGGCTGACTATAGCGGCGAGGAAACGGTCATCGGTTTCAATTCCCGTTATCTGCTGGAATATTTCAACAGTGTTGTTTCTTTTGAATCTGCCGATGCGGCTGAAAACGAAGCAGTAAAAGCGACAGACAGCGGAGGTTCAGCCGCCGTACCCGCAAAAATCGGCGGGACTTCTACAAGAATTTTACTTGAATTCAGCCAGCCGAATACACCAACTCAAATGCGTATTGACGCCGATACCGGCTATGATTATCGCTATGTAGTGATGCCGCTACGTATATGATAACGAAAACCGCTTCACGGCCGGTTCTATCTTGAGTAAAAGTAGAACTGAACCGCCTGAACCAGCCCGATAAGAAAACCGAAAAGAGCACCGAAGAATTCGATTTTTCTGAGGTGCTCTTTTGCTACCGAAAGCACCAATTCCTCTAATTTTTCAACCGGATAATTCATTATTTTTGTTCTCACTACGCTGCCAAGATCGAATTCCTTTATGGCTTCCGGTAATTTCTCACGAATGGCGGCGATAACGGCAGAGGCAAGCGTTTCGCCGGCCGTAATGATTTTTTCTTCTTCTATTTTATCCGAGAGGCGGCCGATCGGTCTTGAAAGCAGGTTTTCTATCTGCTTTGAAATCAGATCATTGATAAGCCGGACGGTATTATCACCCGAGACGATATTGATAATCGTGCGTGAGAGTATTTCCTTTATTTGCGATTCCGTTCCGGGTGTAATTGTCCTGAGTATTGAATCCAAACTATGCGGTTTCAGGCGGCCGATGGTTTCGGTAATGTACGTACGGATGGAAGATTTTATTTCGGGACTTCGCAGGATTTTGATTACCGCATTTCCGATCTGCCTTTTTACATTTTCCAGTTTTTCAGGAGCGATTTTACCAATCAGTTCAGTTATCGGCCGCTGCATTGCATTATCTATTGCCGCCGCAACGAAATCGCGTGCCTGTTCAGCGAAGACGTCGCCTTTAAGCATTTCCTCTATTCTTCGCGGCAGGCTTTCGTTTACAAGATCGTCAACTTCTCTAAGAAGATTTTCACGCGAAACAAATATTTTTTTGAAAAAAGGAAGATTTTCGTAATACTCGTGAACCTCGCGTTTTATCAATGCTCCGATTTGGCCGCGGGTTTTTTCTTCCGCTGCTATTTCCGTCAGCCGATGAGTAATCGGTGATATCTGTTCGAAAGATTTTTCCTTTATCAAGGCGACGGCTTCCTGTGTAAAGAGTTCGCTCAGAGGAGTCTGCAGTGTAACCAGATCATCTATTCGCCTGTTGATAAAACTACGGACATTCTGCTCAAATTCGCGTGAGTTCAAAGCGGCTTCTATTCTATCGGTTAATATATTCGCGAATTGTTCAAAAGCGCCGTCGTCAACTACAGACGAAAGTCTCTTCGAGAGGAAGTCATCAACTCGTCTGCTGACGAATTGTGAAATGGCATCATGCGTTGATTGTGCCTTTAGGGTTATTTCAATGTGTTCGGCGATCGAGAACTGGAGTGCGGTTATGGCATCAAGAACGGGAGCCCGAAGCGTCGCCGGAAGTGATTCAATCAATGAAGGATAAGTATTTGAGAGTATTTGCCGCGTATA
This sequence comes from Acidobacteriota bacterium, assembly GCA_040756215.1. Taxonomy (GTDB): domain Bacteria; phylum Acidobacteriota; class Blastocatellia; order Pyrinomonadales; family Pyrinomonadaceae; genus OLB17. The sequence goes on along the minus strand of JBFLZQ010000004.1, from coordinate 189,260 downwards.
GGAATCTACAATTCCGAGAATTTTTGTTTTAAGAAAATCCTTTTCTATCAGCTCCTGCATTATTGTTTCCTGAGAGACAAGCTCTTCCCCGACGGCTTTACCGATTGCGTTTGCAAGTCTTTCGCGATGACGCGGAATCATTCCCTGCGGAAAGAGAGTAATTCCAAACAGGCGGAAGGCACGGCGAGGACGAAAGAGCATGCGGACAGCAAGCCATGCTCCGGCATATCCGTGAACCGTCGCGAAAACGATCAGCAGAGCCATTTGCATCCAGACACTCTTAAATAAAGGAGCGATGGAATCGGTAAAATTATGCAGGTTTTCCATCAGGAATTATTAGCGGAAAGAAGATCAGAAAATCCTGAAACCATTCGAACGCAGGCAAAAATCCGCAAAATCGCGGAGCCATTCCGTACTTACGCTGTAATTTTTCCATTGTTCGGAAGGATCACCGTAAAAAGTACCATCGTCGGGTTTATCCGTTACGGTACCATCGGCGAAGATACGTCGTCCCGGACCGAGGCTTGGTAACACGGTTTCTATGATTGTACGTCCGATCAGGTGAGCTTCTTCAGCATCCACCTTTACTCCGGCTGCGTTTCGGCTCATTTCGCGAACCCTGGAATCGCCGATAATATCAAGCCTTTTTATCAGTTCCAGAGCAGCGGTCCATTTCCAGATATTCACATCGAATTCGTTGTATTCCGATTCGGTATCGATAAGTTTGAAACTCATAGTAATCTCATATTCAGGCAAGTAAAATGCTACTTTTTGTTCTGAGTGATAGTCAATAATGCGGAGAAAAACTTTAACGGTATGGATGGCCGGCAAAACAAAAACGTCATTCGGTTGATTCAAATTTGGATAAAATGAGAATAGATAACTAGAATTAGATATGAACCGAACAATCTCGTATTCCGACGCCGGAGTTTCGATAGACAACGCTGATAAGGCGGTCGCGAAAATCAGGGAATTTGCCAGAAGGACATTTAATGAACGTACATTGACGGAAATCGGCAGCTTTGGAGGTATGTTTTCTGCCGCCTTTCCGGACATGAAAGAGCCGATTCTGGTAGCCTCGGCCGACGGCGTAGGTACAAAGTTGAAAATTGCTTTCGAGACGGGAAAACACGATACCGTCGGAGCTGACCTTGTAAATCATTGCGTAAACGACATTTTAGTCCAGGGAGCGAGGCCGCTGTTTTTTTTAGATTATTTTGCTACGGGAAAGCTGGATCCGGAAATTACGGCATTGGTAGTAGAGGGAATGGCGACGGCCTGCAAGGAAAACAACTGTGTATTGCTGGGCGGTGAGACCGCCGAAATGCCTGATTTCTACTCTCCCGGAGAATACGATCTGGCAGGATTTATTGTCGGGGTTGTTGACCGGCGGTTTGTCATAGACGGGAAGCAAATAGTCCCGGGCGATGTCGTGCTCGCACTTGAGTCAAACGGTTTACAAACAAACGGTTATTCGCTGGCAAGAAAATTATTTTTTGAAATTGGCGGCTATAGCGTAGATTCATACATGGAAGATCTCGGCACTACGCTCGGCCAGGCACTGCTTGCCGTACACCAATCTTTTCTTCCGCAGATCGGTCCGATACTTGAAAGCGGTTTAATTAAAGGACTTGCACATATAACGGGCGGCGGACTGCTGGAAAATATACCGCGCATCCTTCCGGAGAATGTTTCCGTAGAGATTAATCGGGGAACATGGCCCGAACCGGTGATTTTTTCCTTAATGCAGAAACTTGGAAACGTCAGCGAAAAAGAAATGTTCCGTACGTTTAATATGGGTATCGGAATGGTTGTAATCGTTTCGGAAGAAAAAGCTGAACAAACAAAAGGACTTATCGGAAAATGTTATGAAATCGGACGCGTCACGAAAGGCAGCCGTAAAGTATTGATAAATTAGCAAGTTAGCAATTTTTTCGTATAAACCTACTCGAAAGTAATATAAACAATTAGGATAAAAGAATAGATTTGTTTATGAACATCGGTATTCTTATCTCCGGCCGCGGTTCAAATATGGCTGCGATAATTGACGCGGTAAACAGAGGAGAAATTCCGGATAGCCGCGTCGCAATCGTCATAAGCGACAAACCAAACGCGGCCGGATTAATAAAAGCTGCGGAGCGGGGCGTCGAAACAAAGGTCATCGAACGCCTTGGACGCAGCCGCGAAGACCATGACAAAGAGATAATTTCAGTACTAAAGGATCGGGAGGTTGATCTCGTCTGTCTGGCGGGATATATGCGGCTGCTCTCACCGCTTTTTATTTCCAGTTTTCCTGAAAAAATCATCAATATCCACCCAAGCCTTCTTCCTTCTTATCCGGGGCTGAATGTCCATGAAAGAGTACTGGAGGCGGGAGAAAAAATCACCGGTTGTACGGTACATTTCGTCAATGAAGAGCTGGATGCCGGACCGGTAATCCTGCAACGAAAAGTGGAGGTAAATATAGACGATACACCTGAAACTCTGTCCGAAAGAGTTTTGGCCATAGAACATCAGGCGTACATAGAAGCGTTAAAGATTATCCACAGACGCAACTTAAATAAGCAATAAAATTAACCATATAACTATTTGTTATATAACAATTTGTTTTTGACATTTTGGCCATCAGTTGGGTAAAATCAAGGTTTTCACTTTCGGGTGAATTTTAATGGAGAGCAATTATGCCGAAGAGAACATTTCAACCGAACAACCGGAGACGCGCCAAAAAACACGGTTTCAGGGCAAGGATGGCGACCAAGAACGGCCGCGCGGTGCTCAAGCGCCGTCGTGCAAAGGGACGCAAACGCCTGACAGTCCAACATTACTGAAACTGACGCTCCCGAAGAAAGAGCGGCTTCGGAAACGAGGCGATTTTCTTCGTGTTTACAACAATAGTGTGCGCTTCGAAGGCCGTTTTATGACGGTCTTTATTTTGCCCAATGAAATGGATACACACCGCCTCGGCGTTACGGCGACAAGAAAGGGTATAGGAAAAGCCCACGATAGAAACCGTGCAAAGAGGCTGCTTCGCGAGGCATACCGATGTTCCAAGCGGGAACTGGCATTACTTGGGCGGAAATACGATTTTGTTCTCAATGCGCGGAGACGGCTGCTTTCGACCCGTCTGGCAGAACCGCTGGCGGAATTCAAGGAAATAATAGATAAAATCAAAGATTCCGGCGGATGAGATGCCAATCAATCGGCGAGATAACCGGACATCAGGTTGCAGCTTGTGTTAATCGGGCGGCTGATATGGCAAAATGGCAGAAGCGATGAAGTATCTGGTGATTGACCTTCTTTATCTTTATAAGGTGATGGTCTCGCCTTTTTTACCGCCTGCCTGCAGATTTGAACCGACATGTTCGGAATATGCGCGTCAGGCCGTTGACAGATACGGAGCATATCGCGGAACGATTATGGCGATAAAGCGTATTTTGCGATGTCATCCTTTTTGCAAGGGCGGTTACGACCCGGTCGAGTAACGGACGGCGGAGCATAAAACGGCGGGATTAGGATAAATGGAAAACAACAATAATTCGGGCAGCCAAGCAAGGTTTTTGATTGCAGCAGCACTTTCGATGGTGGTGCTGTTTGCCTGGTCGTATTTTTTTGCGCCGAAAAAACCTGTAGATAACACCAATCAGCCGATTGCGGCCGAAAATCCGGCAAACACGCAGACGACGCCGGGACAGACGGCATTAACGGAATCCGCAAAGGATCAGGCTGCGCAGGAAATTGCCTCGCTTCCTGATAATGAGCCCAACAGAAAAATTGTCATTAAATCGCCGCTTTATGAAGTTACCTTCGATTCCCGCGGGGCATTGCCCGTCAGCTGGATTATCCTGAGGAACAAATCGCCCATGAGCGATTATCCGGTTTATGCCGATGGCTCCAATGCCAACGATAAAAAGCCACTGCAACTGATTTCTCAAAAGGCATTGGCTCAGAATCCACCTGAAGTTCCATTCAGGCTTTTAACGCCGGACCAGAGCCTTAATTCAGTATTAAACGGGCGTAACTATCGTATATCCGTACCTGAGGAAACAATCACGCTAAATAACGGCGAAGAGCGTAAAATCGAATTTTTACTTGACGCCGGAAATGGATTGACGGCGAGGAAAACGCTCACTTTTCGCGGCGATAGTTATGTAGCGGATCTTGCTATTGAATTGCTGCGGGACGGAAAGCCCGTGCCGGATACAAAACTTGCAATCGGTGCAAGCATAGGCGATCACGCAATAAAACACCACAATTTTTACCATATCGAATCCGAAGCCGTAGCAAACATAGGCGGAGACATCAAGCGGCATCAGGGCAATTATTCATTCAAGTTTGAAAATTCGGACCACGCATCGCTCAAAGATACCGGAGAAGTGGAATGGGTCGGCGTAGGTGATGCATATTTTGCGATGGCGGCAATTCCGGTTACTGACCGGCCCCGCGATGTAGAATACTCGGCATATAAATACGACGTCGAAACAGAGCCGTTTTATGACAGTATTTTCAAATGGATTATCCGCAGCCCGAAAACAAGCGAAACCAGACATCTGGTAACGGCTTACATGCCGATCACGGCGACGGGAGAAATTACTAAAATTTACACCGGTACAAAAGACTATTTCGTCCTGAATTATTACAATCAGCTGCTTTCGGATGCCGCGGGACGTAACATTGACATTGTCCATTTCATCAATTTCAGTAATTATTCGATTATCAGGCCGATAACCACTTTTCTTTCGATCCCGATTCTTTATTCATTGCATTATCTGAACACGCTGGCTAATAATTACGGACTGGCGATTATAATTTTTACTTTCCTTTTTTATTCATTGCTTTTTCCTCTTCGTTGGTCGCAAAGCCGTTCTTTTAAGAAAGCTGCCGGCAATGCGCCGAAGATGAAAGAGATTCAGGACAAAATAAAAGAGCTGCAGAAAAAAGGAGTTCCGATTGACGATCCGCGCATGCGGGCATTACAGATGGAGCAACTCAAATTGACCAAAGATGCTCTTCCAATCGGCGGATGTCTTCCGATGCTTTTGCAGTTTCCTTTGCTTATTGCCTTTTATACGGCGATTACAATTTCGCTCGATGCGCGGCAGGCGTCCTTTCTCTGGTTACCGGATCTGTCGGCTGCTGATCCATGGCACGTGCTTGAATTTGCTTTTGCCGTTTCGATGGTTTTGGCTATGAAGTTTACGCCGACCGCTCCAGCCGTATCGCCTGAACAGCAGATGCAGCAAAAGATGATGACATATCTAATGCCGGTAATGATGCTATGGGTGATGTGGACGGCGCCGTCCGGTCTCTTGATTTACTGGTTATTTGGAAATATCGTCAGCTTTGGCCAGCAAATGCTTATCAATCGAATGAACAAGACACAGGAGCCGCCGGACGTTGAAGTAGTAGCAAAGGTGCCGCCGACAGCAAAAAAGGTAAAAGCCAAATTAAGCGACGCTTAGTTTCAAGGCGATTTTAGCCTTCGGCAAGATAAAGTGATGAACCAGATTTGTGAAAATGCCAAAGAATTTCTTTCAGAAGTTCTGAAGGAAATGAATTTTGACCTGACCGTCGAGGCGGAATGGACGGACGACGGCTGCGTAATCGAGCTTTCCGGACCTGATTCTCATATTGCCCGCGCAGAAAACGGTGAAATGCTGGACGCAATAGAGGTGATTTTGTTTCAGATCTTCGGACGCGACCTTGACCGCAGCAAACGCTTCATAGCCGATGCGGAAGGCTACCGCAAAACGCGTAAAGCCGAACTTCAGGCTATGGCCAGATTTGCCGCCGAACAGGTAAGAAAAAGCGGCCGTCCATTTACTTTTGGCGTTTTGAATTCAACGGAAAGACGCGTAATTCACCTGACGCTGCAGCAAGAGGAAGATCTTGCTACGGAATCTGTCGGAGCCGGACGCGAGAGACGGCTGCAGGTACGTTTGAAGATCCGGTAAAAAATATCCGTTGCTGATTTTATGCCGAAGGACACGTTGAATCGCTTGATTGAAAACGTGTTCTTTTTTATTTTTCAAAAACGGAATCCCATTAAATTGCGATGAGCGGGACAATAGCAGCATTGGCGACACCTTCAGGGCGAAGCGGTATAGGCGTAATTCGCCTGAGCGGAGAAAATGCACGCGAAATCGCAGAGCGAATTGCTCCGAAAGCGGGTTCTTCACTTTTGCCGCGCCGCGCAAAGCTGGCAGAGATTGTAGATCCGCAAACAGGCCAGACTATTGATACTGCGGTAATTACATATTTTCAATCGCCGCATTCTTTTACCGGCGAAGACGTCGTGGAAATCAGTTGTCATGGCTCGCCCGTCGTGCTTCGGCAGGTACTGGATCTGGTTTTGAGGTTGGGAGCGCGTCCGGCTTCCGCAGGCGAATTCACATTAAGAGCTTTGGCTAACGGTAAACTTGACCTTTCGGAAGCGGAGGCAATCCGCGACCTGATAGAAGCAGGAACGGCCGCCGCCGCAAGGCAGGCCATAAGGCAAATACGCGGCGAATTTTCGCACCGTCTGAGCCCGATAAAGGAACGGCTCCTGGATGTAATCGTTATCCTTGAATCCTCGCTGGAATTTGTCGAAGATGATTTACCAACGACGGCTACAGAGCAAATAAAATCGCGTCTGGCTGATATCGAAGCGGAATTGCGTAAATTTGCCGCAACGTTTGATTCGGGACGGCTGGTGCGCGATGGGATCCGCGTCGCCCTTGCGGGACGGCCAAACGTCGGAAAATCCAGCCTTTTCAATGCTTTAATCGGGGACGAACGGGCAATAGTAACCGAAATAGCAGGCACTACCCGCGACGAAATTCGCGAGCGTTTTGTGATTGATGATATAGCGGTTTATCTGACGGATACCGCAGGGCTTCGCGAGACGGGCGATGTGGTTGAAAAAATCGGCGTAGAGCGTTCGCGTCGGGCAATTGCCGATTCTGATTTATGCCTGGCCGTAATTGATGCGACCGAGCCGGTAACCGAAGAGGACAGGGCGATTCTCAAAAGCATCGAAGCGATTCCCAGTCTGATAGTAATCAATAAAATTGATAAATCTTCGGATTTTGATGAGCGAATTTCCGAGCTGGGAGATATGGCCGCATCTGAAGTCATAAAAGTATCAGCCCTGACCGGCGCGGGCCTGGATACATTGAAGGCATCTATCATAGGCAGATTTCGGCCTGCCGAAACAGATAATGACGGTTTTTTGGTTACCGATGCGCGGCATTACGATTTACTGATACGTGCCGCAGAAGAAATAGCCCACGCCAATGAAGCTTTGAGTCAAAAGATGAGCGAGGAGATAGTTCTCGTCGGACTTCACAACGCACTCAGGTATCTGGGCAGCATCACGGGCGAAACAACAACGGAAGATATGCTGACACGTATATTTTCAACATTTTGCATCGGGAAATGAGCCGCTTTTAATGAAAAACAATAGTTTTGGCCGGAAATTTCTACTTGACAAACTCCCGAACAAAAAGCCATAGTTCAATTTGGGTTATGCTTAGGCGGATTGCAGCCATTTTTTTCATTCTTCTTATCGCGGCCAATGCCTGGGGAGCCGTTTGCGGCTGTCTTGGCGGCGGCGGCGTCATGAAGATGCCATCTTGCTGCAAACGCGAAAAGGCCGGCCGGACCGCTATGTCTGCCAAGCCTTGCTGTGAGAGCAATTGCATAATTCGCGGCAATAGTCAGAATTTTGGTATAAAAGCCGAATTTGCGACACGCATCCCAACGCCGCACGCCGCCATTAACGAGGCAGTAATACACGCCGAAGTAATCTTTAGGGCAGCAGCAAATGACCGCTTGCCTGAGATTACAAAATATCGCGGGCCGAATCTTCCGCGTCCACCCGACCTTTACATTAAAAACAAGTCATTTCTGATTTAGCCGTTATAGACTAAATAGCAGGCGCAACTTCTGTTTACAAGAGGCGAAGAGCCGGGAGTTTGCGTTTTTTTGCGCGCGCATTTTGCAGTTTTATCACGGACGAACTGCATTTGCGGGAATTTCATACACCAAATCAGGTCTCATATAAAACGTTAAGGAGAAAATTTCAGATGAAAAAGTTTGTTTCAATTTTTGCGTTGATTTCAGTTTCTTTATTTCTTGCTGCATGCGGCGGGAGCTCGGATTCCGGTACGGGCAAAGTAATTAAAAGCGGGCCTGCCGGGAATAATTTAACGGTTACGCTCTCGAGCCCGGACGGCATACTTCGGAAAGGCAGGCAGCAGGTCAGGTTATCCTTTACCGACAGCTCGGGAAAGCCGGTTGATGTCGGCCAGGTATCGCTTAATTTCTTTATGCCGGCGATGGGTTCCATGGCCGCAATGAATAATCCCGCAACACTGACAACCACTTCAACGCCCGGAATTTACAACGGCGACGTAGATCTGGAAATGGGCGGCGAATGGCAGGCACAGATAGCCTACAGCGGGCCTGCGGGAAACGGTAAGGCTACGCTGACAGTTTCTGCACAGTAAAGATAAAAGCAAATGATCAACAGGCTCATCGAATGGTCACTCAATAATCGCGTCCTCGTCGTGGCGATTTTTATCGGGCTCGGCGTCTGGGGTTATTGGGCTCTGCTTCGGACTCCGATAGATGCAATTCCGGATCTTTCCGACAATCAGGTAATTGTTTTTACGGATTGGCCCGGCAGGTCTCCGCAGGAGGTCGAGGACCAAATCACCTATCCGCTCGTTACAAATCTGCAGGGTCTTCCGGGCGTCCGGGTTGTGCGTGCAAGTTCTGCCTTCAGTTTTTCGATGATCAACGTAATTTTTGAGGACAACGTTGATCTTTACTGGGCAAGGACACGCGTACTCGAGCGGCTGAATCTTGTTTCCAGGCAACTGCCGGAAGGCGTAACACCGACGCTCGGTCCGGACGCGACGGGCGTCGGGCAGATTTTCTGGTACACGGTTGAAAGTGATTCGATGAGCCTGAGCGATCTCAGGACCATACAGGATTGGTTTATTCGATACCAACTGAATTCCGTTCCGGGAGTTGCCGAAGTTGCATCGGTCGGAGGTTTTGTCCGTCAGTACCAGATAGATGTGGACCCGACAAAACTTCGTTCTTACGGAGTGCCTTTTTCTACGCTGCTCGAGGCTGTAGAGCGGTCAAATAATAACGTCGGCGGTAACGTTATCGAGCAAGCGGGACAATGGACCGTCGTTCGCGGAATCGGTTTGATCGAATCAACCGAAGATTTGGAAAACATTGTCATCAAAGCATCGAACGGCACGCCTGTTTTTATCCGTGATGTAGCCGAAGTAAAAACAGGCAATGCCTTTCGAACCGGTTCGCTCGACAAAAACGGCAAAGAAGCAGTCGGCGGCGTAGTTATCGCACGCTATGGCGTCAATACGCTCGAAGTAATAGATGCGGTAAAGAAAAAAATCGAGGAATTGAAACCGGGCTTGCCCGACGGCGTCAGAATCGAAGCATTCTATGACCGGACGGGATTGATAAAACGTGCGACCGCAACGCTGGAACGTGCGCTTATAGAAGAGCTTTTGCTTGTTACGCTGGCGCATATTATTTTCCTAGCACATTTTCGTTCGATCCTGATCGTAACCATTCCGCTGCCGCTGTCAGTGCTGCTGGCATTTTTGTTTATGCATTTCATGGGCATCAGTTCTAATCTGATGTCGCTTTCGGGCATCGCAATCGCAATCGGGGTTTTGGTAGATGCCGGAATAGTAGTTACGGAAAACGCTTTTCGTTACATGGAAAAACGCGGGATCGATCCGAAAGACAGGCAAGCTGTCCTGCGGACGGTACTTGATTCGACAAAGCTTGTCGGGCGGCCGGTTTTCTTTTCCATGGCAATAATTATTCTTGCCTTTATTCCTGTTTTTGCCCTTGAAGGTCAGGAAGGAAAACTTTTTCACCCGCTGGCTTACACGAAAACGTTTTCAATGGTCGGGGCAACGATAATCGCCGTTTCGCTCGTACCTGTTTTATGCACTTTTCTATTAGGCGGAAAAATGCATTCGGAGAATGCAAATCCGGTAATGCGATTTCTGGGCTCGCTCTATCGTCCGGCTCTGGCTTTTGCATTGAAAAACAGAAAGCTGACGGTTGGCGTTGCGGCAATGCTTTTCCTTACGGCAGTTTTTTTGTCAATGCGTATAGGCAACGAATTTATGCCGCCATTGAATGAAGGCGACATAATGTATATGCCGGTAACCGATCCGGCAATTTCCCTTGACGAAGCAACGCGAATTCTAAGCAAGCAGGACGAGATTTTAAAGAGTTTTCCGGAGGTTGCGTGGGTTGTCGGCAAGGCAGGCCGGGCAGAAACCTCAACCGATCCGTCTCCGGTAAATATGAACGAAACGATTATTCATCTGAAACCGGAAAGCGAATGGCGTGCGGGAATGACACGCGAAAAATTGATCGCCGAATTCGACGCGGCATTACGAATTCCGGGCGTAACCAATATCTGGACACAGCCGATAATCAATCGGATCGAAATGCTTGCGACCGGCATCAGGTCTGAAGTTGGGATAAAAATTTTCGGAAGCGACCTTGCCACGCTCGAGCAATTATCGCGACAGGTTGCGGATGTTGTCCGCGATATTCCCGGCGGACGCGACGTTTATCCCGAACAAATCGGAGGAGCTCCTTACATTGACATCAGGATAGATCGTGCGGCGGCCGCGAGATATGGAATTGACGTCAAGACAATCGAAGACGTGATTGAAAAAGGAATCGGCGAAACAAATCTATCGGTTACTATCGAAGGTCGCCGCAGATTTCCCGTGCGGGTACGTTTTGCTCAAGATGCGCGTAAAGACGCCGATGCAATCGGACGGTTGCCGATTATTACAAACGAAGGAAGTTACATACCGCTGTCTTCGGTTGCAAGTATCGCAAAGGTAACCGGCCCGGCAATGATATCGAGCGAGAACGGATTGCTTCGCGGAACGGTTTTATTGAATGTGCGCGGTCGCGATGTGGTTGGTTTTGTAAATGAAGCAAAACAGGCCGTGCAGGAAAAAGTGCAGTTGCCGGCAGGCTACTACATTTCATGGAGCGGACAATTCGAAAATCAGCAGCGTGCAGCCGGGCGGCTGATGATCGTTGTTCCGATCGTCGTCATCGTAATATTCGGTTTGCTGTATTTTACTTATCATTCTGCCGTCGAAGCAGCGCATGTTTTACTGGCAGTCCCGTTTGCATTAACCGGCGGCGTATTCCTGCTCTGGGCTCTTGGTTACAATTTTTCCGTTGCCGTCTGGGTAGGTTTCATCGCACTGTTTGGTACCGCCGTACAAACGGGCGTAGTGATGGTGATTTATCTCAACGAAGCGGTTGAGAAGAAAAAATCGGAAAAAGGCGGAGTCATTACTCCCGACGAACTGAAAGATGCGGTTATGGAAGGAGCTTTACTCCGTTTGCGGCCAAAAGTCATGACGGTTTCTACCGTTGTTGCAGGGCTTTTGCCGATTATGTGGAGCACAAGCGCCGGCTCGGAGGTAATGAAACCGCTTGCAACACCTGTGCTGGGGGGAATGGTCTCCAGTCTGCTCCATGTATTGATCGTAACACCGGTAATTTTTTATTGGCTGAGACTACGTGAAATCGGCAAAAATCAGGTCGAGGTAAAAAATGATTAAATCAGCACGATTATGTTTCGGCATCATTGCCGCTGCTGCCGTTTTGGTATTTGCGTTCAGCTTTTCCTTTGCACACGGCAATCACAACAAGTCTGAATCAAATGCCAACGCAAATGCGGCATCGGCGGTAGAGCCATCGAAAGCAGAGCCGGCGGCAACGCCATCACAAGCGGCGGCGTCCGCGGATAAGGTCAGTGCCAATCACCGAATCGAAGAATTTGCCACGCTGCATCCGCTTGTAGTTCATTTCCCTATTGTGCTTTTGATTTTCGCTGCCATTTTCCAACTGACTTCGTTTTTTATATTCAAGGACGAATTCGGGATTGCCGCATTGGTTTTGGCAATAACCGGAACTTTGGGCGCATATTTGGCTTCGAATGTATTTCATCCGCATACTTCGGGCCTTAGTCCATCGGCAGAGTATTTGCTGGCACGGCATGAATTTTATGCGGACCTGACTTTTTGGTTTGGACTGGCGGCAATCGCCGCAAAATTGATTAGCCTTCGGCTCGCCAAACACCGGACTTTTACTCAATGGCTGGCGACGGTTTTATTATTTGCCGCTGCTACGGCAGTTGCAGTTGCAGGACATCATGGGGCGGAACTTGTGCATAAAGAAGGAGTAGGGCCGCAGGGACGCTTCCTTGAGCAACACGATCATTAAGACAATGCTGCGACCATTAACAAAACAAATTTTTTTGTTGGCGGCTGCTTTGAGTTTTGCTTTTGTAAACATCCAATCGCAAACGCCGAAAAAAGAATCGTATCTGCGCTTTTTGGATTATGCCGTTGGAATGACGGCTGAGCAGGCGGTTGCATTTGCGCTTGGGAACAACGCAGAACTTTCAGCGCTGCGCAAAGAAGCCGAAGCGGGCGAAGAATTAATACGCCAGGCAAAGCTAAGGGCTAATCCAACCTTGCAGCTTAGCGGCACAAAGCAAATGAATGGCGACGACAATAGTTTTATGATCGAAGGCGGAATCCCGCTTGAACTGGCCGGCCGACGCGGTGCAAGAATCAGGATTGCCGAAGCAGAATCAGATATTCGCAAACTGGCCGTAGCCGAACGTGAGCGTCAGCTTGCCGCCGAAGTAAGGATAAAATTCGGCGAAGCGATTGCCGCGATACTGAAATTGAAATTTACCGAAGAAATGCTTTCGGCTGCGGAGGAAAATTACAATCTTGTCTCTGCAAGAGTAGATGAAGGGCGGAGGCCTCCGCTCGAAAAAAACATCGAAGCCGTCGAACTTAACCGCATACGTGCATCGCGCGAAACGGCGGAATCCGAAGCGGAAATAAAATTGCTGGAATTGAAAAATCTGATTGGGATGCCGCCCGAAAATGCTCTTCGCTTGTCAGGAGACCTGGGCGTTTCGGTTTCGGCATTGCCGGATCGTGAAACGCTGATCCGAATCGCTCTTGAAAGACGTCCCGATCTGAAAGGAGCCCGTGCATTGGAAAAGCTTGCGGCGGCGCGAGTCAATCAGGCGCGTGTCGAAGGGCGAATAGATGCCGATGTTATGCTCGGATACCAAAAAATGTTGACGAGGTTTCCGCTATCCGGCATAGATGCGGCCGGAATGTTGATGCCTATTGAGATGCGGGCAAATACATTTACTTTCGGCGTAAGACTAACTTTGCCGGTTCGTAATGCGAATCAGGGAATGATTGCGGCTGCAATTTTGGAAGAAGAAGCTGCGGCAAATCGCCGTGAATTTGGCGAATTGTCGGTTCGCGGCGAAGTATCGGCTGCGGCCGTGCGTTATGAAGCGGCCAGGCGCGCCGCAGAAATCTTTCGTGTCGGGGTCCGCGAACAATCGGCTTCCAATCTGAATGTAATCCGTCAAACTTATGAAATAGGTACGGCGAATTTACTGGATTATATTGCGGAACTGAGACGTTACATCGAAACGGAAATTAATTTTATCGACGCGCAGCTCGATGCTTACAGGGCACGCGCGGAACTTATCCGTGCGACTAACGCACCTGAACTTTTACAAAAATGAAAGAGAACGATTCAAACACGCAAATTGAAATGGAATCCGGAAACAATAAATACACGAAGCTGCCATTTATTGCAGCCGGCGCCATTGCCATAACGGCAGTCATAATCGCCGCCTGGTTTTTTCTGGGACGCAATGACGGTACGGCGGGCCGGCCGGTTTCGGCACCGCGAATGATTTCGGTCAATGAGCCCGGCGAAACATCTGTGTCTCCTGCCGAAACCATCACGCTTTCGCCCGAACAATTGAAAGCGGCGGGAATCGAGATAGAGCCAATCGGCGAGCAGCTCGCTGCGGAAATCGGTTTAACCGCTGCCGCCGGCCGCATCGAGGCAAATGCATACCGAAGCGTTCCGGCAACGGCTCTTGTTGGCGGAATCGTCAAGGAAGTCAGAGCCGTGCTGGGCGATTATGCAAAAAAAGGAGAAATCCTCGCAATTATTTTCAGCAATGAATTCGCCGAGGCGCAATCACGCTACATATCCTTAAAAACCGAAGTAGAAAATGCGCGTGCAAACTTTGAAAGAACCGGACGGCTCGTGGCAATCAATCAGCCCGGAAAGTCCGAACTCGATGCCGCTGCCAGGCAATTGAAATCCGCAGAGGCTGCCTTAACGGAAATGCAAAACCGGTTTGCGCGGACCAATCGTCTGATTGCAATCGGCGCGGCAAGCCGCGAAGAGCTGGACCAGGACACCACGCGGCTTAGAACAGCAGAAGCAGAACTTGCGGAAGCGCGCAGCCGTTACGAACGCGCCTTGAAGCTGCTGGAGATAAACCCGGAAACAAAATCACAGAATGAAGAGGCAATGAATCGTCTCCGAACTCTGCAGGGCGAGTTAGCGGCCGCACGCCAACGTCTGTTTCTTTTCGGCCTCGATACCCGCAGGATTGATGCCCTCAACGATCCGGGCCGGATCTCCGGCGATATGCCGCTATTCGCTCCCATTTCGGGCACAATCACCGGGCGGCAGGTAAATCCCGGCGAAGTCATCGAAGCAAACCGCGAAATATTAAGAGTTACGGATCTTTCAACGGTTTGGGTAATTGCGGAAGTTGTCGAACGCGATCTTGCCGCACTTCGTATCGGCGGCGGCGCTAATATTTACACTGAAACATTTCCCGACAGGGTTTTTCGCGGCCGGATTACTTATATCGATCCGGCAATAGACGAAAAAACGCGTACCGCAAAGGTAAGAATCGAAATTGCGAATCCCGGACAAACGCTCCGGCTCGGGATGTATGTAAATATAGGATTTGCCGGATTGCAAAAAAGCGAGAGGACGGTGCCGACGGTTTCGTCCTCTGCGGTTCAGGAAATCAATGGCAGAAGCGTTATTTTTCTTGCTACATCAGATCCCGCTAAATTTGAAATCCGCTATGTCCGTGTCGGTAATGAAAAAGGCGGACGTGTTCCGATAATCGAAGGCGCAAACACAGGCGACCGTGTTGTAACAAAAGGAGCTTTCCTGCTTCGTGCGGAATGGGCAAAACTGCATCAGGCATCCGCAGGCTGAATTTTCCTTTTTTGTTAGTCAGACGGAGCAGCCCCGCGGACACGGACGGCTTCTACGGAGCAATGCGCCCGATTTGCGACGGCGGCCGAAGTGCTGCCGAGAAGGAATCGCTCAAACCGGCTTCCGAAAGCGTTTGCGCCGACAAAAATACAGTCAGCGTCCCATTGATCCGCGCGTTCGGTCAGGACTGATTTCGGGTTGCCGTAAACGATTTCAAAGGCTGCATCTATACCTGCATTTTTCAATTTTTCAATCGCCGGCCCGGCCTGCTGTCGCAGCCATTCTTTTTCGGCCTGGTTTATTTCTTCAACCGTTTCGCCGATTGGTGGTACGAGAGCTCCGATAAGGCTCGGTTTCAGCGGTTCGGTTGCGGCCAAAAGGAGCGCCTGTGTATTTTCCGGCCATGAGCGCCGTAAAATACTGTCAACCGCAGCGGCGGCTCCCTTTGACCCGTCAAATCCGACCAGGAGACGAATCGGTGCCGGATCGGTATCCACCTTTCCGCGGGCAATCCGGACAGAACACGCGGCAGATGTTAGAACCTTCTGCGAAACGCTGCCGAGAACTACACGTTCCAAAGCGCCTTTGCCCTGTGAGCCGATGATAATAAGATCCGCTCCGAATTCGTCGGACTTGGCTATTATCTCCCAAGCGGGCGAACCGTAAGTTGCATCAGCAGATACCTTTAAGGTTGGGAATACGGCAGATATCCGCGCCGCGGCTTTCTCGCTAAGGCTGCGTGCTTCATTTACTTTCTGCTCGCCTTTTGCCCTTGAGTGACGCAGTATTTTTTCAAGATAGGGATCGCCATGTTCCGCCGTTGCATCGTGCGGCGGCAGCCAGACCTCGGCGACTGAAAAAACAAGACATTCGGTATCGGACGGCAAACCTGCCCGTACCATATCATCTATTGCAGCCTCCGAACAGGCAGAACCATCATAAGCAAGCAGAATTTTCATAATTCAAAACCTCAAAATGACCGTTTCCGGATTTAATTCGTAAATTGTTTGTTGCCTGACACGCCAAAAAGTATAATTCGCTAAAGGAGACGCCCGCTGAAATCTCAATAGTCCGGTTTATTATGGTTTCAGATATGTCCACAGGCAAAATTATTATTTACAATCATAATAGAGCTTAGGCGAATTTCAATGCCCGATCAAACAGCAAATCCGATGCCAAAAATTCTGGTGCTTGATGACGATGCTTTTATCCGAATGGCATTGTCACAGGCGCTTGCATCGTGGAATTATTCTGCCGTCGAGGCCGGTACAGTCGCGGAAGCCCTGAAAATACTTGAAACGATTGAGCCGGAGGCGGCCCTGCTCGATATACAGCTTCCGGACGGCTCCGGCCATAAAGTGCTGGAAGAGATTCGTTCCCGCGGGCTCGGGACTGCGGCAGTAATGATCACGGGCAACGTGGATGTTGAAAATACTCTGGCGGCGCTTCGCGGCGGCGCGGTTGATTTCATCGGCAAACCAATTCGGCTCGAGGAGCTGCGTATTACACTTAACAACGTGCTTGAACTGCGATCGCTTCGCCGCGAGGTCGCCGCAGCAAGGCGGGGTAATTCTGCCATCGGGGATTTTTCCGCAATTATCGGGGAATCTTTCGCAATAAAGAAAGCCATAGATTTAGCAAAACGCGTTGCTGCTTCGGACGTTGCGGGAGTTTTGCTGCAGGGTGAGACAGGTACTGGTAAAGACCTTTTTGCAAGAGCGATCCACACGGCTTCTTCCCGTGCGGAAAAGCCTTTTATGGCTATTAACTGCGCGGCCTTACCGGCAACGCTGATAGAATCCGAACTCTTCGGTTATGAAAAAGGTGCTTTTACTGATGCAAAACAGCGGAAAGAAGGCTTGTTCGAACAAGCGCGCGGCGGGACAATTTTTCTTGATGAAATCGGAGAATTGGAACTGCCGCTCCAGGCAAAGCTTTTACGCGTTTTGGAAAACGGACTGTTTCGCCGTGTCGGCGGACTTAGGGATTTGCCGCTCGACGCGCGCATAATCGCCGCATCAAACCGCAATTTGAAAAAGGCCGGTGAAGAGGGATTGTTTCGGCTAGACCTGTATTTCCGCCTGTCTATTATCGAAATAGACATTCCGCCGCTGCGCGAAAGAGAAAAGGACGTTCTCCTGATAGCAAAGCAATTGATTGCAAAGGCAAATGAGAAACGCCGCGGAAAGCCGCTTCGCGGATTGACCGGCGAGGTCGAAAGCATTTTCCTCAGCTATTCGTGGCCCGGAAACGTCAGGGAATTACGCAACGTGGTCGAGCGCTGCGCAATTTTGGAGGACGGAGAGTATATTACAACGGCGCATTTGCCGGCAGATTTGTCTGATTCAGGCAAGGAAAAGACGATTGCCGAATCTGCCTCTGCGATCCGGCTCCCTGAAGCCGGCATTTCGCTGGAAGTGCTTGAATATGACCTTGCCAGACAGGCACTGGAACGAGAGGGCGGCAATCTGACCCGCGCCGCGCGGCTTTTGAATATTTCACGCGACCAATTGCGATATCGCTTGAAGAATCCTCCGGAAAGCCGCGCTGAAGGAAAATCATCGGCCGGATAATCATTAATTGGTAAAAACTATGCAGGAGCCTCTTGCGGCAAAGCAGATCAACGCTTCCGGGGAAAGCGGTTTGGCTAAGGAATTAGCCGATCTGAAATTCGCTCTTGACGAATCGGCCATTGTCGCGATTACGGATCAAACGGGCCGGATAACATATGTAAACCGAAAGTTTTGCGAAATTTCCAAATATTCCTATCAGGAGCTGATTGGCTCGGATCACAGGATAATAAATTCCGGCTATCACCCGAAAGAGTTTTTTCGCAATCTCTGGACAACGATTGCACGCGGCGAAGTTTGGCGCGGTGAAATAAGAAACAGGGCAAAGGACGGCACGCTTTATTGGGTAGATACTACGATCGTGCCATTCCTGAATGAACGCGGCAAGCCCTATCAATATGTTGCGATACGTTATGAAATAACCGCCCGAAAAAATGCCGAAGAAAGAATCCGGCAGCAGGCATCGCTGTTGGAAAAAACGCAGGATGCGATCATCGTCTGCGATCCTGCCTTGCGGGTCGTTTTCTGGAATCGCGCTGCCGTGGAAATTTACGGTTACGGCGTTGAGGAAGCCGTAGGAAAGAATCTGCCGTCACTTGTTGCGGCGCCGGATGACGGCGGCTTTCGCCTGCGTGACGAATCGGATGAATGGAGTAGTGAGGAAGTTCACCGGACGGCTGCAGGTCAAAGAATTGACGTAGAAACGCGTTGGACACGCGTCCGTAACAGCGAAGGAGAAACGGATTATTTTCTGCTTGTCGTAACCGACATCACGGAGAAAAAACGTGCCGGCGAGATGCTGCTGCGTGCCCAGCGTCTGGAATCCGTCGGAACGCTTGCCGGCGGAATCGCACATGATCTGAACAACATACTTTCGCCGATAATGATGGCGGCTCAGATGCTGCGGCCAGAAATAAATGCAGCCGGTGCAAGGAAATGGCTCGATATTATCAGCGAGAGCGCAAGGCGTGGAGCCGAACTTATCAGTCAGGTGCTGCTTTTTGCCCGTGGACTTGGCGGTGAACGCGTCGCCGTTCAATTGCGGCATATCGTCAGAGACGTTCTCCGCGTTATCGAAGAGACATTCCCGCGTTCAATCGAAATCCGGCAGCAAATCGGCCGCGATCTGCCGCTTGTTTTGGCGGACCCGACTCAAATTCAGCAGGTGCTGATGAACCTCTGTGTAAACGCCCGCGACGCAATGCCGGACGGCGGAGTTATGACTGTTACTCTCCGCGAAGTTTCGGGAAACGAAGCAAAACGCGTCTCTGCGCTTGCCGAAAACGGCGAGAAAGCCGGCGCAAATTATGTTGCAATAGAAGTCGAAGATACCGGAACGGGAATAGCTCCTGAAATTCGTACACGTATCTTCGATCCATTTTTTACTACCAAAGAAGTGGGTAAAGGCACGGGGCTCGGGCTCTCGACAACTTTGCGGATAATTGAAAGCCACAATGGTTTTATAGATGTCGAGACCGAACCCGGAAAAGGAAGCCGTTTTACGATATATCTTCCGGCACTGTCAAAACCCTCCGCCGAAGGCTCTGACAATAACGCCGCCGGTGCGGAAAATATCGAAGCCGGCGCGGAGGAACTGATTCTGATTGTTGATGACGAACCGGCAATCCGCGAGACAACCTCTGCCGCACTAATCTCTGCCGGATTTCGAGCAATAACGGCAACCGACGGCGTTGACGCAATTGCTAAATTTTCCAATTACCGAAACGAGATCTCGCTGGTGATAACAGATATTGCAATGCCCGGCATGGATGGCATTGCAATGATAAAATCGCTGAGAAATCATTTACCGGAGCTGCGCATTATCGCAATCAGCGGAATTTTAAGCGATGAGCAGCGCCGTCTGCTCCGATCGATGAACATCGATGTGCTCGAAAAACCATTCGATATACCTCGTTTGCTCGCCTCGGTGAAAAAATCGTTGGCAAAATGACGGGCCGCCATCTAGTCGGTTTTCGAAGTCTTTCTGACAACCAGAACCGAGCAGGGCGAATGATGGACAACGCCATCCGAAACGGATCCAAGCAGACGTCCCCAAAATCCGCGTCCATGTGAACCGACAACTATCAGATCGGCTTGCCATGTTTTTGCCAATTCGACAATTTCCTGTTCGGGGCTTCCTTTGAGAACTTCTGTAGTAATTGTCGCTGACGCATCGGCTAATTCGGTTTTCAGAACAGCCACTGCATCTTCGCAATTTTTTACGGCCTGCCGCTCGGCGGCTTCCGCAATTTCGCGATAAAGATCGGCGGAAATTGCAAACGGCTCGGCGGCAATCGCATACTCGTCTTCGAATGCGGACACGACCTTGATTTCCATGCCGCGTTTTTCACGAAAGAGGTTACAGGCTTCGCGCACAGCCTCCATGCTGTATTCCGACCCATCGGTTGCTATTATCATTTTCATATCTATTTATCCTCCAGATCACTTTGCCGGATGTATAAAACGCGGGCAAATACCGTGCCGCTAAAAGGCACGCCGGTTGCGTTGCGTTAAATTGTAAGTTGTGCAAATGGTGGTTAATGCTTTTATTATAGCAAAGCAGTATATCCTGCACGGGAGGCGGAAATGATCGAAATTATTGAATTGACCGACGGAGAATCGCGTGAGGCAATGTCCAAAATGCATTTCGGACATCTGGCATGCGCAAGGAACAATCATCCATACGTCGTGCCCATACATTTTCACTTTGACGGCAACAATGCATTTATCTACACAACGGAAGGTAAAAAAACCGAGATTATCCGCGTTAACCCGGAAGTTTGCCTACAGGCCGAAGAGGTTACGGATAACGAGAACTGGGTAAGTGTAATGATAATTGGCGATGCCGTGCGGCTTTCGGACGAAAAGGAACGCTCCACAGCGTTGAACCTGATTTTGCAGAGCAACCCAAGGCTGACACCTGCCGTAAGCATTCGATGGATGGACAGCTGGGTACGTGAAAACGTAGAGGTTATCTATCGGATAGAGCCTAGATTGATCACAGGCCGCCGAACACTAAAGCGTGATACCGGCAGGGATAATATTCTTGCAAAAGGGCGCCGTACGCAGATCTACTGAGTATCAGACGCCCTGATGAAACAAACAATCCCGCCGGATTAACCGACGGCAATAAGTTCGCCGCGGACATATGCCGCCAGCACGGATGCCGGCCTGTGAAATGTTATCAAGGTTTTGACACCGCGTTCGTCTTCTATGTCGAGCGTGTCGTTCATGCGGTTTTCGTTATCCGAAACAAGTAAGCGCGTCGGGTTTTCGATTATATGGAGTTGATGGCTTTCGGCTCCGTTGTCAGTGGCGATTTCGATCACCGCCTTACCATGCTTGTCCTCAAACGTAATGCCCGCAAACGGCAGTTCGTCGGTCAGTTTCTGTGCTCCCATTTCGGGATCGAGCACCTGAATTGATACGTCCCAATCCATCCGTTTACGGGAAATGTCATCGCAAAAGGATTTCCATTTCGATTTTTCTATTTCTACCGTCATATTGCTTTACCTCATATGAAGATCGTTTTTTTCGATTTTCAATCAGCAATCAACAGCAAAAAATGTTCCTTTCGATAAATCGATGAATTATTAACCGCGGAGGTTGTTTTTCCCTGTGTCGGGGCTGCGAAAATTTAAGCGCTGCAGGATATCGAAATGCGAAATATTTCGCGTTACGACGCATTGCCTTGCGACATTAATCTGCGAAAAACGGCAGTTTGCGGACGGCACGCGTTTTGCGGTTGCATCAAGGCGTGCCGGATACGGCACAAGGGAGGAAATTGTCATGTATGCAAAGATCTATTTTGTACTCTGGGCAATAATTTTGGCTGTATTTGCGGTGATGTATCTTCTGAATCTGTTGACTGACATTGCCGTTGTCGTTCTCGGGTTTATATTTTTCGGAATGTTGTTTATGGGATTGATTTCGGTCTTGCCGTCATCGGTCCACGATTCATTGATTCGACATTGATTTTTTTATTCCAAAGCCTTCTTTGATAAACCCGCCAAAAGACAAAAGGCCGTGCATATTTTATTACGCACGGCCTTTTCTTCAGACGAAGCGGCTCTCAATTAATAAAATTACTCAGCCTGCGGAGAATCGCCTCGCGCGATTGCAGGCCAATCAGGCGATCAACTTCCCTGCCGTCTTTGAAGATAAGAAGCGTCGGGATGCTCTGGACGTGATAGCGTGCCGCCGTATTTGGGTTTGCGTCAACGTCCATTTTGCCGACAATTGCTTTCCCCGCAAGTTCAGCGGCCAGAGCTTCGATCGTCGGCGCAATCATCCGGCAGGGTCCGCACCAGGCGGCCCACATATCGAGCAAAACCGGCATAGAAGCTTTGCCGACAACAGTATCGAAATTTCCGTCGGTTACGATTAGAGGACTTGCAGACGCCGGCTCGAGCGGCGCTCCGCATTTACCGCAAACGGGCTTGAGCGATCCGCTCGCCGGCCGGACGCGGTTCTTCGTCCCGCATTTACCGCATTGCGTAATTTCCGTTTTTTCATTTTCCATTGTTTCAGTCTCCTCCGGCAATCAATACACCATTTACTCAAATAACACGCCGTAATACAATCCGCCAAACGGCAGCCGACAATGTGAAGCTAACGATGGCGGGGACGGTGATTTGGGAGGCAATGGCCTGCACGGAAACGGCGCAAGGCCGGGCGACGCCGGGAATCACGGAGATTGGGGGGGATGTTATATGGGAATTAGTTGACTGAGGCGCCGACGGCCTATTCAAAACTCAGCGCTTCGATTGGATTCAACCGGGCTGCTTTCCAGGCAGGATAAAGGCCAAAGATAACGCCTACGCCTGCCGAAACTATTAAACCTACCAGAATTGCCCAAAACGGCACATAAGCCGGAAGCGGCGAATATTTATTTATCAGAAAACCGGCGACCTCACCAAAGGCGAGTCCTAAAATTCCGCCTGCTGACGTCACCGCGACCGCTTCTATCAGAAACTGCATGAGAATATCGGTCCGTCGCGCGCCTACCGCTTTGCGGATGCCGATTTCCTTTGTCCGCTCCGTTACCGAAACAAGCATTATATTCATCACGCCGATACCGCCTATCATCAATGCAACGGCAGAAATTGCCGTCAGTACCAGATAGGTCGCGCCGGTCAATTGATTATAGATATCCAGCAAGGCGTCCTGTGATGAAATAAAGAAATTATCGGGAGCATCGGCCGGCACACCTCGATTTCGCCGTAAAATGTCGCGCATTTGTTCAATTACGGCGGGCACCTTGCTGCGGTCAACCGGTCTGGCTACTATAACGAAGACCATCTGCGGAAATGGAATATCACGCCAGTATTTCTGAAAAGTAGTCAGTGGAATAAACACGCTGTTGTCGCGCGATTGGCCGAATATCGAACCGAGTTCGCCCATAACGCCGACTACACGAAACGAACGGCCGCCTATTTTTATATCTTTTCCGATCGGATCTTCTGCGGGAAACAAAGCTTTTACAAGATCTTTGCCCAGTACCGCAACGTTAGTCCTTTCCGCAATATCGCTTTCGATAATAAAGCGTCCGCGTTCAACGTATTGTGAATGGACGTCTTCATAGGCCGGCGTCGCCCCGATCAGAATCGGTGTATCGCTTTGCTTATCGCGGTAGCGGACGGTCTCGGCAAGCGTTCTCTGAATCGGTGAAACACCGATGACGTCGCGAAGCTCACGCCTGAGAGCCGCGACGTCATCCAGCGTCAGGTCAGGACGTGTTCTCTCTTCCTGCGTCGGCTGCCGGCCAAATGAAGCATCGAATTTAGTAACGTAAATAATGTTTGAACCGATGGATTCGAGCTGCTGCGCAAAAGAGCGGTTGAGGCCCTGAATTATCGAAACCATCAGCATAACCGTAATTACGCCTACCGAAACACCCAGAATAGTCAGCCCCGAGCGGAGTTTGTTTTCCCGGATTGTATCCAGTGCCATTATCGCGGCTTCTCTTAATTGATCCCTGTTCATTCGTACCTCATTGCCTCGACAGGGCTAAGCGAAGCTGCCCGCCATGCGGGATAGATGCCGCTGATGATTCCGACAGCCGAAGATACTCCGATGCCGAGTATGACCGAAGCGGGATTAATCAACATCGGGAAACCGATAGCTATCGAAATAAGCTTTGCAAGAAGAAAACCGACGACAATCCCGACGAGACCGCCGCCGAGCGTAAGGACGACGGTTTCAATCAGAAATTGACGCAGTATGTCAATACGCCTTGCCCCGACAGCCATTCGCAAACCTATTTCCTTTCTTCGTTCCGCCACGGAAACAAGCATAATATTCATCACAACGATACCGCCTACTACAAGCGAAATCGCCGAAACGCCGATAGTAACAAAATAGATATTGTCCGTTGCTGCTGAATAGAGTCCCAGAAAAACGTCTGCGGATTCTATCGTAAAGCCATCGTCCTCCTCTGCAATACCGTTGTTATATGTAACGATTTTCTGCCGCCGGCCTCGCATCACCGTTGCCACCTGATCTTTGGCTGTTTCCAGATCGGCTGCATCCGCTACCTGAAAACTGACAATCAGGGATTCGCGTCTGGGAAGAATCTTCATTGCTGTCCGATAGGGCATCAAAACAAAATTGTCCCGTGATACGCCGAGAAACGAACCCAGCGGCGTCGCAACGCCGACAACACGCAAAAGAGCGCCGCGAACGCGAATCTCCTTGCCGATGACGCTTTCCGGATCCGCGTCGCCAAAAGCATTTTTGACGATATCGGCTCCGATGACGGCAACGTTTTGCGCCGTCTCGCTTTCAGTCCGGGACCAAAAACGGCCTGCATCTACGGTCAACGCTTCGATTTCCGGCACGTCGTCGGTAATTCCGCGAACCGATACGTTTTCCAGTTTGATATCGGCATATTTCACGGTTTCGCGGCCAAATGCAGCGTATCCCATCCGAATGCAAAGCGGACAGCCGCGAAATGCCGCCCCGGCATCTTCTTCCGTGATGTCACGCCGCCGGCCGATTTTAAGAAAATCTTCCCTGCTGGTGATTACGCTCGGCCCCTTGGACAACGAAAATACCGTAGCTCCATTTGCCGAAAATGTATTTGCTACCGTCGAATCCAGGCCCTTTATTATCGTAACGACGGCAATTATCGAAGCGACGCCGACGATAACCCCAAGCAATGTAAGAAACGTGCGGAGTTTATTAACCGCAAGATTGCTTACCGACAGTACTGTAATAGACCAAAGGCGGACCGCGTCAGCTCCGGCACGTGCCGTAAATGAATTCCCTCCGCGTAATTTGCCGATGGCATTTTTCATAGCCCGATTCTCTCAATATCCGATAATCATCCGCCAATAATAATCGTACTACGTTACGTCCGTTTTTCATTGCAGGCAAAGCAATAAAGAAATCAAACCGTGTTCCGGGACGGATATTGCCGAATCAAAAAACAACGTCTCAGCAAAAAACTGCTTGGAAACTTTTACGATTTTGTTGTTTAATATTGTTTAAGGTGTCTCTTCCCCTGCCTGATGCCTTCCTCACGTCATGAAAAGATTACTTGATCGAAAATCAGTTGCAATCGAGATAATTCTGGAATCATCCATTGGTCGCCGACCCTCCCGCATCAGCGATATAAGTCTTGGCGGTTGCTATGTTGAATCCATCAACAACTTTCGAAAAGGCGAAATTGTTTCTTTCGAAGTAGAAACGCAAACGGGCGAAACCCTGACCTTTACGGGCGAAATAACCTACGTGCTCGAAGGTTTCGGTTTCGGGATGAAATTTACCTCACTCACGCCGCCGCATATAGCATTTCTAAATAAAATTATTGGACCGCCGGAGGGAAAAAAAGACGATTCCGGTAATAATCTTCTGGAGGTCTGGTAACTTTCCTATTGACATTAATCACGGTTAAGACGATAGTTTTCCCAAAACCTCACTGAAACGGAGGATTTATGGCTATCGATCTCACCGAATCAGGATTGGAAACGTCCGTCTCGCTCGAAGGCGCGCCCGCGCGGCAAATCCGGGAAGTTCCTTTTTACATTCTTGCTCTGGGCGATTACGGAAATGGCGGAAATCCCCTTCCGGTCGCTGAGCGTGCCCCGATCGAAATTGACCGCGATAATTTCGATGAAGTAATGAATCGACTCTGCCCGGTAATTTCAATTCCCGAAATGGGCGAGATTTCCTTCAGGTCAATGGATGACTTTCACCCGGACGGATTGTTTGAAAAACTGCCTGTCTTTACACATCTTCGCGATCTGCGGCGCAGATTGAAGGATTCGGATTCATATAATTCAGCCGCCCGCGAAGCACGCCGGCTCTTTGGCCTTGCCGGAGAGGAAATATCCGTCAACACGCAAAGTCAGCAGCCGACGGCCGAAGGCGGGCTGCTGGATGCGATCCTGAGCGGAAATCGCGGCGAAAAGCCGCCGTCAGGTATCAGCAGTGAACTAGGCCGCCTGGTCAGCGATTTGGTCCAGCCGCACCTTGTAGCGATTGACGAAAACGAACAGCAATCGCTTCTTTCCGCAACGGATGCTTCAATCAGCGGCATAATGCGCGGCCTGCTTCATCTCAAAGATTTTCGCCGGCTCGAGGCTGCCTGGCGCGGACTCTTTTTCCTATGCCGCCGCGCAGCTACCTCTTCAGACCTTAAAATCTTCCTGCTCGATGTTTCAAAAAATGAATTGTCTGCGGAGCTGAGGTCAGCAGAAAGCCTCTCGGATACACGGCTTTACAAGGTTCTTCTAAGCGAAGCCGCCGAGGTGATAGGCGGCGTGCCGTATTCCCTGATAATCGGCGATTACGCATTTTCCCCGGACATCGATGACATTGCAACCCTGATGCGCATCGGGAAAATTGCTCAGGCCGCTGGAGCTCCGTTCGTTTCACATATCCGGCCGGAAATGCTCGGCATTACATCATTCGGCGAAAATCCCGACCCGAAAACCTGGCAGCCGGATGCGGCATCGTCCGCCGCCAAACTCTGGAACGCTCTACGGCTGACTCCGGAGGCAAATTCCATTGGTATGACAGCTCCGCGGATGATCGGCCGGCTTCCTTACGGTGCGGAAACTGACCCGACAGAGAGATTCGCATTTGAGGAATTTGACGGCCTGCCGGCACACGATGACTATCTCTGGCTGAATGGCTGCTATGCTGCGGCTACGCTCCTTGCGGCCGGTTTTGCCGCTTACGGCTGGGAAATGCTCCGTGCACTGCCGCAGGACATTGACGGCCTGCCGGTACATTTCTATAAGCAAAACGGCGAAGCTTTCCATAAACCATGCGCGGAAATTCTGATGACAGACCTGAGCGTCCGGACGTTGACAGATAATGGCTTTATGCCTCTGATTTCATACAAATCAACCGATCGGGTCCGGCTTGGCCACTACCAGACCATTGCAAATCCGCCGACGCCGCTCATTTCCCGCAGAAACTGAAATCACGCAGAAGCTGAAAATGCCCGGCGCATGAAAAAGTCCGTTTCCTTCGCTGCGGAAATCTATTGTCCTTTGCCGATGAAAGCGGTAAAATTATGGTTTTGCTCAGGTTTCGTTTTTGGCCGTCGGATTCTTTATGTTTGACGAAAGTTTCGATGTTATCGTGATCGGCGCGGGACATTCCGGCTGCGAGGCTGCTTCGGCGGCGGCGCGGCTCGGCGCTTCGACCGCCTTGGTTACGATAAACCTGGATCTTATCGGCCAAATGTCTTGCAATCCCGCGGTCGGAGGAATTGCGAAAGGGCACGTAGTCCGCGAAATAGATGCTCTTGGCGGTATAATGGGACGCGTCATTGACCGTACGGGCATTCAATTCAGGCTTCTGAACCGTTCGCGCGGGCCTGCCGTCAGGTCGCCGCGGGCGCAGGCTGACCGCGGACTTTATCGAACGGAAATGCGCCGCGTCCTGGAGGCGACACCCAACCTGCATCTGAGACAAGGCACCGTAACCGACTTAATTGTTGTAAACAATAGAGTTAGCGGCATCGAACTGCAGGATTCCCGAAGGCTCGGAGCCAAGGCGGTGGTAATCGCAACCGGTACATTCCTCAATGGCACGATTCACACGGGACGGCAGACATTTTCCGCCGGCAGAGCCGGCGAACCTGCCTCGATAGAATTAGCCGAATCCTTAAAACGTCTCGGGTTTCCGGTCGGCCGTCTGAAGACGGGAACTCCGCCTCGCCTTGACGGCAGGACGATAGATTGGGACGCTTTCGAGCCGCAGCCGCCCGATGAGCGGCCCGTTCCTTTCTCTTTCGCCACGGAAAAAATCGAGCAGCCGCAGATACAATGCTTTATTGGCTATACAACACCGGCTGTTCACGAAGCAATACGCCGGAATTTAAGCGAATCGCCGCTCTATTCGGGAAAAATCAAAGGCATTGGCCCGCGATACTGTCCATCCATCGAGGACAAGGTCGTAAAATTTGCGGATAAAGACCGCCATCAACTCTTTCTGGAACCTGAAGGCCACAATACCAATGAGGTTTATCTGAATGGCTTCTCAACTTCATTGCCGGCCAATCTGCAGCAGGAATTACTGCGGATGATTCCCGGTTTCGAATCCGTCCGGATGATCAGACCGGGTTATGCAATCGAATATGATTTCGTAGATCCCCGAAAGATAAAGCCGACGATGGAATCAACGATGATTTCGGGGCTCTTTCTCGCCGGACAGATAAACGGTACGACCGGCTATGAGGAAGCCGCCTGCCAAGGGCTTATGGCCGGCATTAACGCCGCTTTCGCCGTCGGGGGAAGGCAGCCGCTGGTACTCCGCCGGGACCAGGCTTATATCGGCGTGCTGGTGGATGACCTGATCCGGCACGGCGTAGATGAGCCATACAGACTATTTACTTCGCGTGCGGAGGCAAGATTGACGCTGCGGCACGATAATGCGGACGAACGCCTGAGTCCTATCGGCCGCGAAATCGGACTTGTTGGCGATTCGGACTGGGAACGGTTCAATCGCCGCCGCGACCGGCTGGCACGTCTCAGAAACGCTCTGGACACGACGCGTTTCAAGAGGTCGGACAGAGAATATGCTGCCGTCGCATCACTTCTCGGTATGGACCTCGGTGATGCATTTACACTTTCCCAGCTTTCATTGCGGCAGGGCGTAACGGCCGAACTGATCTCCCGCCTGCTGCCTTCCGAAATCGCAGCGGATGCAACCGAAACGGATATTGAAACCGCTCTGGCGGATTCCCTTTATGCCGGCTATGTCGAGAAACAAAAAGCCGCCACGGAAAGGATAAATCATCATGACAGCCTGAAAGTGCCGGAAAATTTCGATTTTCGGCGGATTATGGGACTTTCGAACGAAATGATTGAACGGTTGGAGCGTGCGCGGCCGCAGACCTTTGCTCAGGTGCGTACCATTAACGGATTGACGCCGGCCGCCATTTCTGCCGTACTGATACATCTGACAGCCCAAAAGCCCTCTAAAACCTCGCAAAATTGACCCGGAAGGGTTTTAAATTGTGGAACGTTCCACAATTTAAAGCCAAAAATCCGCAAAAAATCGAAAAAAAGACCCCCGGGAACTTGAAAATTGTGGAACGTTCCACAATTTTGCGTTTACCATTACGCTGCCCGATATGATAATTTAGATTTCACCTACTCTATTCGTATAAAAAATGGGAAAAATCATTGCAGTTGCGAATCAAAAAGGCGGCGTCGGAAAGACGACGACGGCAATCAATCTTGCTGCCGCGCTGGCCATTCAGGAAAAGAAGGTTTTGCTGCTTGACGCTGATCCGCAGGGCAACAGCACCTCCGGTGCAGGCATTACGCGCGGCGGCGAACGAAAGTCTCTTTATGATGCGATGACTGCATCCGTCGGGATACGCGAAATCGTCCTGCCGACTGAATTGCCGCTGATGTGGGTAGTCCCGGCGGACAAAAATCTTGCCGGTATCGAAATCGAGCTTGCCGATTCGGATAGCCGGGCATTCGTCCTGAAGAAGCTGCTGGAAGACATCCGCGATTATTTTCATTACATAATCATAGATTGCCCGCCGAGCCTCGGTATTTTAACGGTAAACGGCTTGACGGCCGCCGATTCGCTGCTGGTGCCGATACAATGTGAATATTTTGCTCTGGAAGGCGTTACGGAGCTGTTCGAGACGCTTGCCAGGCTGAAACGCGAATTAAACCCGAATCTTACGATCGAGGGTCTTTTGCTTACGATGTATGACGAGCGGACAAATCTGGCGGCGGCAGTCGCAAAAGAACTCAGGGATTTCTACGGACCGCAGGTTTTTCGGACGGTGATTCCGCGCAACGTCCGCTTGGCGGAGGCTCCAAGCTTTGGGAAGCCGATCATTCTTTATGACATTAAATCCCGCGGAGCCGAGAGTTACATAGAATTGGCAAAGGAGGTACTGACAAATGGCCAGACAGCCGCTGGGGCGGGGACTTAGTGCTCTCCTGGGCGACGCGCAGGAGCCTTTTGCGGCTCCGACAGAGGTTGACATTGACCTGATTGATCCAAATCCGGAGCAGCCCAGGACACGTTTCACGGAATCGGGACTAGATGAATTGGCCCGATCGATTGTTTCAAACGGCATTGTACAGCCGATTGTCGTCCGCAAATTTGGCAAACGCTATCAAATCATAGCAGGCGAGCGGCGTTGGCGTGCGGCGCAGCGTGCAGGGCTGCGACGTATTCCGGTTACGGTACGTGATATTTCGGACGACCGGTTACTGGAGACGGCACTTATCGAAAACATTCAAAGGCAGGAACTGAATCCCGTCGAAGAAGCCCGAGCCTACCGCAAACTCATTGAAAACATTGGACTTACGCAAGAGCAGGTTTCCGAGCGTGTCGGGAAAGAGCGTTCGCTGGTGGCTACCACGCTGCGGCTTCTGAAATTGCCTGAAGACATTCTGGAACTGATCGAGGAGGGCAAGCTTTCAGCCGGCCACGGACGCGCACTCCTGCTTGCCGAAGATCCTGCGGATCAGCGCCGGGCGGCACGGCTTATCATAGAAAAACAACTTTCCGTCCGCGAATCCGAGAAAATTTTACGGCAGATGCGGACAGGCAACAGGCGAAAGACAGCCGATGAAGCCACGCCCGTATCCAGGCGTGCGAAAGATCCGAATGTCCGTCTGGCAGAAACGAAATTGATGCGTGTGCTGGGCACCAATGTCCGGATCGTGGCAAATCCGGACGGAAGGTCCGGAAAGATCGAGATCGAATATTACAATTCGGATGATCTCGATCGGCTATATGAACGTCTGATAAATTCAAAGGAGGTGTAAATCATTGAGCCATAAGCGTTTAACGGAAATGGTCGGATGCGCCGGCTGAGTGGCGAAATTGTCGCCAGCCGATCTGGCTCAGGTTCTGAGCCGCTTACCGCGACAATCTAATGATAACGTAATCGTCGGTTTTGAAACCGCCGATGATGCGGGTGTGGTGCGCCTTTCGGACGATCTGGCGATTGTGCAGACGGTGGATTTCTTCACACCGGTTGCCGATGACCCGACGATTTACGGGCGTGTGGCGGCGATCAATGCGTTAAACGATGTTTATGCGATGGGCGGGCAGCCGGTTTCGGCGCTTTCAATAGTCTGTTATCCGCAAAAGGGAGATTTTGACGTTCTGGCGGAAATCCTCGCCGGCGGACAGGCAGCAATGACGGAAGCAGGCGTAGCAGTTGTCGGCGGACATTCGGTTGACGATGCGGAAATCAAAATCGGCTATGCGGTTACGGGCGTTATAAATCCCGGCAGAATTATCAGGAATTCCGGAGCAAAGCCGGGCGACAGATTGATTTTGACAAAGCCGATCGGCACGGGAGCCATCAATACCGCCGTAAAATTCGGCAAAGCCGGCCCCGAAACCATCGCGGCGGTTATAGAATGTATGACGACTTCGGCCGCCGCTGCATCTAAGCTGATGCTGGAGGTCGGCGCCGGCGGCTGCACGGACATTACCGGTTTCGGATTGCTCGGGCATGCGTATGAAATGGCAAAGGCAAGCGGAGTAACGCTGCGGATTGATTCGTCGAAGGTTCCGCTGCTGCCGGACACTCTGGAACTTATAGAAATGGGTATGCTGACCCGCGGCGATAAAAATAACCGGCTTTACGTCGGCGATGAAGTCCGGTTTGCGGCCGGCGTCTCTTCCGTAATGCAGAGCGCTTTGTTCGATCCGCAGACGGCGGGCGGACTTTTGATCAGCGTCGCGCCGCCGGGAGCGGCAAGTTTCCTTGCGGCCTTGCCCGGAGCCCGCGAAATCGGTACGGTTGAAGCATTGACGGATAAACTTATTTTCGTCGAATAAAATCGTGTTTCTATTTATCTTCGAATCTCTCGGTACATCGGAGCTGCTGCTGATTGGCATCGTGGCCTTGATCTTTCTCGGGCCGCGGCGATTACCCGATATAGCGCGAAAGGCCGGCAAGATCATGGCAGAATTTCGTCAGGCGGCAAATGAATTTCGCGAGACTTGGGAGCGCGAAGTAAATTTCGAGGAAGAAACGAAATTGCTGCGCGATGAGCTGGAGTCGCTGCGTCCCGAGAATCTCGAGTCAGGATTTTCGACCGCCGCAAAAAATGATTCCGCAACGGAAAATGCCGATGCAATTTCCGCACTTCGTCCGCAAAATACAATTGCGCGGCCGGCCATATCGCCCGCCGTCCGTCCGGCCGATCCGGAAAAGTTTCGGACGGTGAATGCCGCCGTGCACGGCCGTGAAGCCGCACAGAGCGAAGACGGCCCGGAAGATGACTTTAACGAAAAGAGCGACGAAGCCGTTTCGGAACCGGCGCAAAATCCATTGGAAGACAAAAGAAATTGGTTGTGAAGTCTCTGGAGACACGATTGGATGATCAGCGCGGCGGGCAGATGTCATTTCTCGAACATCTGGATGAACTCCGCCGGCGGCTGGTCAATTCGATTATTTTCGTAGTCCTGGCATTTATTCTCTGCTGGTTTGTTTCCGATAAAATCTACGATTTTCTGAGCGTGCCTATACGCCGTGCACTTTCCGAAGCGGAGCGGCGCGAGATTCCGGTTGTCGGGCTGACGGGAGAAGAGAAAATCGTCCCCGTGGCGCAATTGCAGCCCGGCGATACTGTCCGATATGTTTTTGACCGCCCGTCGCGGCTCGGTGTTGCCGTCGTCCAGCCGGGAACTTCCGTTGCGGCAAAGGTTTTTACTGATCAAAATGGCGTTAAAGGTCTTTTTACGGCAGAACCGCTTGCCGCCGGAGATGCTTTGATTCCCGCCGGCGTACGTCTGCCGGCAGATCTTGCGCCGGAAGCTGTCCCGGAGCCGAATCCGGACGAGAGAATGATAGTAACGACCGCGGTCGAGCCATTTACGCTCTATGTAACAGTCTCGCTCTATGCGGCAATAGCGCTGTCTGTTCCCTTTATTTTACTGCAGATCTGGGGTTTTATATCGCCCGCTCTTTATCCGCACGAAAAAGCATACGTAACGCCTTTTGTCCTGCTCTCGAGCGTTTCCTTCGTTGGCGGAGCGGCATTTGCTTATTATATTTTGTTTCCGCCGGCAGCGCGTTATTTGCTCGGGCTCGGGGAAGATTTCCGTCTGCTTTTAGGTGCAAGCGATTTTCTGGACTTTATAACCCTGATCATGCTGGCTATGGGAATTATTTTTCAAATGCCTGCAATTACATACGTACTGGCACGGATAGGGCTGGTTTCCGCCGGATTTCTTGTCCGGAGCTGGAAAATCTCGCTGATAATCATTCTGGTAGTTGCGGCTTTTGTTTCACCGACGGGCGATATCCCGAATATGATGCTTTTTGCCTTGCCGATGATGGCGCTCTATGTAGTTTCAATCTTTATAGCCTGGATTTTCGGTAAAAAGCGAACGCCCGAGGGCGAAGCGGCCGCATAGATACTCTCCTTGATTTCGGCCTTCAAAGCTAAAATATCAGTCATGCAACCGGCGCGGGCAGAAAAAGCATCTTGAATATGTCTGTTTTAACATACTAAAATAGGAAGTTCGGATAGTTTTGGCTTAAATGCCATTAATTAAACGGATTTTGCCATTTCATGAGAATGCCGTTTTTTTTTGCCCATAAAGGCGAGGTACCAGATATGAAGAAAAAGAGATTCCCTGCCGGATTACTGACTGGCGTATTTATTTTCGGCCTTGCGGCACTGCCGCTGATTGCCCAACCGCCGGGAAAAGATAAGGACAAAGATAAAGACAAAGGCACGCCGACCGAGGATATCAGCACCAAGCCGCGCAATGTCAAGCCGGAATTAAAGCAGGCGTATAAACGCTGGCTTGATCAGGACGTCGCATATATCATCACGAAAGAAGAACGCCGTGCCTTTATGGCTCTCCAGACGGATGAAGAGCGGGAGAATTTTATCGAAAATTTCTGGCGCCGCCGCGATCCTAATCCAGATACGGAAGAAAACGAATTCCGCGAAGAGTATTACGAGCGCATCGCCTACGCCAATGAGCATTTCACGTCCGGCATACCCGGCTGGAAAACAGATCGCGGACGCATCTATATCGCCTGGGGCAAACCCGATTCAATAGAATCACATCCGAGCGGCGGCGCCTATGACCGCCCAAGTTACGAGGGCGGCGGTTCGACAACGACGTATCCTTTTGAAGTATGGTTTTATCGTCATCTGGAAGGCGTCGGCGACGGGATTGAAATCGAATTCGTTGACCCGACAGGAACCGGCGAATACCGCATCGCCCGGAATGCCAACGAAAAGGACGCACTTTTGATGGTTCCGGGAGCGGGATTGACGCTTGCCGAAAGTTTGGGGCTGGCGGATAAAGGCGACCGGATTACGGGCATCAACAATCAGGCAAACTTTATGCGCGAGCAGGATATGCCCTTTCGCCGGCTGGAGATCATAACGGCATTGCAACGTCCGCCGCAGGTTAAATTCAGCGATCTGGCGGGCATTGCCGGCGGCGATTC
This sequence comes from Acidobacteriota bacterium, assembly GCA_040756215.1. Lineage (GTDB taxonomy): Bacteria > Acidobacteriota > Blastocatellia > Pyrinomonadales > Pyrinomonadaceae > OLB17. The sequence goes on along the minus strand of JBFLZQ010000004.1, from coordinate 154,607 downwards.
CGGCGTTCTGGATAATAATCCGCTGCCGTTTGATTTGCGGGTGGACTTTTTCCGGCAATCCGAAGACCGCGTTATCGCAACCTTTACGGTTCAGGCCGATAACCGCTCGCTGCAATTCGAAGACGTCGGGCCGCTCAAACAGGCAAAACTGAACATTTTCGGAAGAATTACGGCAGTCTCCGGCAAGCGTTCCGGAATTTTCGAAGATTCCGTAACCACGAATGCTACCGCCGAAGAACTTATCGAGCTCAGGGAGAAAAAATCCGTTTATCAGAAAGCCATCGCACTTACGCCGGGTACATACAAAGTAGATGTCGTTGTCCGCGACGTCGGAACCGGCAACCGCGGCATCGTCAGCCAGGGCTTTACCGTACCGCGTTACGATGACAAAAAACTTTCTACTTCCACGCTGATAATTGCTTCTAAATTGCGCTCGACTACGGAAAACGATATCGGAGCCGCATTTGTTATCGGCAATGCGAAGGTAATACCGAATGTCTCCGGCCGCTTCAAACAGGGACAGGAAGTCGGTATCTACATGCAGGTTTACAACGCCGGCATTGACCAAACGACGCTGCGGCCCTCGGTCGATGTCGATTACGTGCTGATGCGTGATGGCAAAGAGGTCCTCAGACAACCGGAAGACTGGAGCGGCCTGAGCGATTCGGGACAAAGATTGACGCTTGCAAGGCTGCTGCCGACCGAACGCGTTCCGCCCGGCGAATACGAATTGAAAGTAATCGCCAAAGACCGCGTCAGCGGACAGATAGTAGAAAATAAAGCCAAATTCGTAATCGAAAAATAGCAAATCTCCATAACGGTCCTGATCGGGGCGTCCCGTGTGACGTCCCGTTTTTTTGTCATTCACGCCGAAATGAAGAAAAATTCCCCCGGTAAAAGATAACGCTCCCTTTGCCTGATTTGATAATTACAACCAAAATCGTTAATAATTAGCCTTTTGCCTGAAGCGCACGAGTAACACAAAGGGCGGCCACGGCATTTTAATCGCAAAAAACAATCAGAGAGGAAATTAAAAGTGGAACTTTGGCTGGTTCTTATCATAAGTGTGCTTGCCATTCTTTTTGCAGTATGGCTGGCAAAGAGCGTATTGAAAAAAGATACGGGCAGCGAAGCAATGCAAAAAATCTCCAACGCCATCAAAGAAGGCGCGGAAGCTTTTCTTGCCCGACAGAACAAGACTATCGGAATGCTGGCGGTTGCAGTCGCTGCATTGATTTTCTTTTTATATGCAGTCCTGCGCGAGCGAAGCTCGGCCGATCCCGTCGAGCCGGTCTGGCTGGCCGTCTGGACGGTTATTTCCTTCGCGTTGGGTGCGGCCTGCTCGGTAATCGCGGGCTACGTCGGGATGTGGGTAGCCATCAGGACCAACATCAGAACGGCATCGGCAGCGATGTCGAGTCTTAACGGCGCTCTGCAGACGGCGCTTCGCGGCGGAGCGGTCGCAGGGCTTTTCGTCGTCGCGATGTGCCTGCTCGGTATCAGCGTTTTGTTTGTACTTGTTAAACAATTCAGCGGCGTGCCGGTTGAAAAGATTCCGCTGATGATCGCCGGTTTCGGCTTCGGCGCTTCTTTCGTCGCACTTTTTGCACAGCTCGGCGGAGGTATTTATACAAAGGCGGCGGACGTCGGAGCCGACCTCGTCGGTAAGGTCGAGGCAGGCATTCCGGAAGATGATCCGCGTAATCCCGCTGTCATTGCCGATCTTGTCGGAGACAATGTAGGCGATTGCGCGGGCCGCGGAGCTGACCTTTTCGAATCCACGGCGGCGGAAAACATCGGCGCGCTTATTCTCGGAGCTTCGCTGTTTGCGGCAAATTCTTCTCTCTTTTTGCCGGGACAGCAGCTTGGCGTAATTCTTTTTCCGCTCGTCGTTGCGGCGCTCTGCATCATTGCTTCGATAATCGGTGTGATGATCGTCAAAACGCCGGAGAATACCGATAACCCGATGAAGGCTCTGAACACCGGTTATTACGTAACGGCGGGTCTTGCGGCCTTGATTTTCGGCGGCGTTTGCTATCTGCTGCTCTATACGCCAAAGGCGCCAAACGCCTGGATCTACTTCTGGGCATGCGGAATAATCGGCCTGCTAATGTCGGTGGCTTTTCTCTTTATTACGGTTTATTACACCGAAAGCAATTACAGGCCTGTCAAATCCATCGCCGATGCTTCGCTGACAGGACCGGCGACAAATATCATCAGCGGCATCGCCGTCGGGCTCGAATGCGTAGCGCTTCCCGTGGTGGCGATCGCCATTGCCCTGATTGGATCATTTTATCTTGGTGAGATGTCCGGCTTGCAGCACGCAGGACTTTTCGGGACGGCCGTCGCAACAATGGGAATGCTCGGCACTGCCGGTTATGTTCTGGCAATGGATACATTCGGCCCGATTACGGATAATGCCGGCGGAATCGTAGAAATGTCAGGACAGCCGGACGAAATCCGGGAAAAGACCGATAAACTCGACGCCGTCGGAAACACCACCAAAGCGCTGACAAAAGGCTATGCGGTAGGTTCCGCGGCGCTTGCGGCATTTCTGCTTTTTTCCGCTTATCTGGACGAATTGCGGCATTACGGCCTTACGCTGGACAAGATCAACCTTGCCAATCCGTCCGTTTTCATCGGCGCGATGCTCGGCGCAATGCTGGTTCTTCTGTTTGCTTCGCTTGCCATCAGAGCCGTCGGCAAGGCCGCACAGGTAGTTATAGAAGACGTCCGTGCACAGTTCCGTGACGATGCGGGCATCCTGGCCGGTACTTCAAAGCCGAATTACGGCCGGACGGTTGATATCGTTACCAAATCCGCTCTGCGTGAAATGGTTCTGCCGGGCATTCTCGCCGTCGGGCTTCCGATTGTAACCGGTCTGGTCTTCAAGTTTATTTACAGGACAATAGGCTCGGCACATTCCGGCACATCAGCAACGGGAGCCGAGGTTGTGGCCGGTTTCCTTATGGTTGCAACCATTGTCGGAATCCTGATGGCTCTGTTTCTCAATAATGCGGGCGGTGCCTGGGACAATGCCAAAAAATACATCGAAACCGGTTTTCACGGCGGAAAAGGCAGCGATGCACACAAGGCAGCGGTCGTCGGCGATACGGTTGGCGATCCTTTCAAGGATACGGCCGGCCCGTCTCTGCACGTTTTGATCAAATTGCTGGCAACGATCACGCTGGTGCTGGCTCCGTTTTTTATCTGACAGACCTTTGTCTGCTAATCTATTTCGGGCACGGGGGCAAGATGCTTTCGTGCCCTTCTCTTTTTTACGGACTTTTTGAATCTGACCTGAATTTGCTGAAAGACGGCCGGTAATTATGAAACGACTTGATATCAAGACCTCAAAACGCGAGGAAATGGTAGATATTACAAAGGAAGTTGCCCGCATTATCGCTGACACCGAAGGCGAAGGGCTCGTACATTTGTTTGTTCAGCATACGACCTGCGGTTTGACCGTAAACGAAAATGCCGATCCCGATGTTCAATCCGATTTTCTGGGTTTTCTTCGCCGGCTCATACCGCGGGACGACCCTCACTTTCGCCATTTTGAACACAATTCGGATGCACATATAAAATCTTCGATTGTCGGGCCGGGCGTAATCGTGCCCTTTTCCGGAGGAAGGCTTTGTCTCGGCCGCTGGCAGGGGGTTTATCTATGCGAATTCGACGGACCAAGGGAACGTCGGATACTCTTAACGATTGTCAGCAGCGAATAAAACGCACGGTAGAGATCGGAAATCAGAGAAAGGAGAAAATCAAATGCCAAAAACAGATCCGCGGATAGATGCTTATATAGAACAAGCGGCAGATTTTGCAAAGCCGATATTGCTGCATATCCGCGGCCTTGTCCATCAGGCCTGCCCCGAAATTACGGAAACGATGAAATGGAGCTTTCCGCATTTCGATTACAAGGGCATTGTTTGCAGTATGGCGGCCTTTAAGCGGCACTGCGCTTTTGGATTCCGGAAACAATCGCTTCTTGAATCCGATGCGTTTCCAAAGGAAAAAACTGCCATGGGAAGTTTTGGCCGAATTACATCGCTTAAGGATCTACCGGCAGACAGCGAGATGATTTCGCTTATTAAAAAAGCCGTCGCACTCAACGAAGCCGGAATCAAAGCGGAAAAGAAAAAACCGCAGCCGCCTAAGGAATTGAAAGTTCCGGAAGCCCTTGCGGCCGCGCTGGCGAAAAATAAGAAAGCCCGGGCTGTATTCGACAAATTATCCTACAGCCACCGCAAGGAATATATCGAGTGGATAGAAGGCGCAAAAACCGAGCCGACGCGGTTAAAACGTATTGCCACAACCCTCGAATGGATAACCGAAGGCAAATCCCTTAATTGGAAGTACGAGCGGCCGAAAAAATAGCCGGGCGTTTCAAAATGAGCTATCCGTCGGGCGACGGAGAGCGGCCTGTTTATTCCATCCGCCGCAGCCGCAGCCTCAGTGCCTGAAGCTTGATAAAACCCTCAGCATCGTGCTGGTCGTAAGCGCCGGCATCGTCTTCGAAGGTAACTATTCGTTCGCGGTAAAGCGAATGTGGGGAGCGCCGTCCGGTTACGGTTACGCTGCCTTTATAGAGTTTCAAACGGACGTCACCGGTTACATTTTCCTGTGTCTGATTAATCATTGAGCGAAGGATTTCGGATTCAGGAGCAAACCAGAAGCCATAGTAAACCGATTCGGCAAATTTTACACCCAATCCGTCGCGGAGCCGCATCACTTCGCGATCCATTGTGATTGATTCCAGTGCGCGGTGAGCCGTCTGCAATATGGTAACGCCGGGCGTTTCGTAAACTCCGCGGGATTTCATCCCGACAAAGCGATTTTCTACCAGATCAACGCGGCCGATGCCGTGTTCGCCGCCGATATGGTTAAGTTTTGACAGCAGGTCAACGGCTCCGTACGGCTGTCCGTCTATGGCAACGGGTTCGCCTTTGTCAAAACTGATGACAATTTCAAGCGGTTTGGCGGGAGCTTCTTCCGGCGATCGGGTCATTAAAAAGATATCTTCCGGCGGCGCGGCCCATGGGTCTTCCAGAATACCGCCTTCGTATGAAATATGCATCAGGTTGCGATCGGTGGAATAGGGTTTTTCGGCTGTTGCCGTAACGGGAATGCCATGCCTGCCGCAATAGGCAATCAGGTCAGAGCGTCCCTTGAATTCCCAATGACGCCAGGGAGCGATTACTTTAATATCCGGACGCAATGCATAATAGGTCAGTTCGAATCGCACCTGGTCATTGCCTTTGCCGGTTGCTCCATGAGCAACGGCGTCGGCGCCTTCGCGTTCGGCTATTTCGATTTGACGTTTGGCAATGACCGGCCGCGCAAGGCTCGTCCCGAGAAGATAAACGCCTTCATAGACTGCATTGGCTTTTACAGCCGTCCAGACAAAGTCACGGACAAATTCTTCGCGTAAATCCTCAACGTAAAGTTTGGAAGCGCCTGTTGATTTTGCTTTTTCCTCCAGACCGGAGAGTTCTTCGCCTTGCCCGACATCTGCCGTGTAGCAAATCACTTCGCATCCGAACGTTTCCTTTATCCAGAGCAGCATTGCCGAGGTATCGAGCCCGCCCGAATATGCCAAAACTACTTTATTGATCTTTTTGTCCATTGATTTGGATTTTCAGTATGTAAAAAATCGCTGCGTCGTTATTACCCTGGTGTCGGGACAGGCGCCAGCAAAACCACAATTTTCCCGCAAACAGGCCGTAAACGCAAAGCGTCCGGCATCGGACTATTCGGCCAGTGAATGAAATGCTTTGCCGGTAAATTTATAATTCAGGTCTGTCGTGGAGCATTCGGCCCCGAGTTTTTCATAGAAATCAATTGCGGGACGGTTCCAGTCCAGAACGTGAAACTCTATTCCGGAAAAACCTTTGGCCAATGCGCGGCGGGCAATCTCGCGAAGCAGCAATCTGCCGGCGCCGGTTCCGCGTGCATGGGATGTAACATAGAGGTCTTCGAGGAAATAGCGCCGCTCGCCGGAAAAGCTTGCAAATACTGGAAAAAACAGTGCATATCCGATCACGGATTGTCCGCGGAGAGCCACAATCGACTCGGTAAAGGCATCTTTGCCGAAGAGCTCGTCGCGAAGCCGTTCCTCAGTAATGCGGAAGTATTGGCCGAGACGTTCAAATTCGGCGAAATCACGCATCATTTTGTAAATGTCGGAAATATCTTTATCAATTGCCGGACGAATAATTGTTTCCATAAATGAATTGCGGCCGCGCCGAAACGGTGACGCGGCCGGATTGTCCTGCCGGACGGAAGATTATTCCTCCGGAAGTGATTAATTGTTTCTACGCCTTGTCGGAGTAGTAACTTTCTGTGGCGTGATTTTCTGTTCGGCCTTGAGCGATTCGATCAGGCCGAGCGCGTCCGATTTATATTTATGCCCGTCCGGAGCAGCGGCTGCATATTTTTGCAGATAATTCGCTCCTTCCTGGAGTTGTTCCTTGTTGTTATTGATATAACCTGCGTTTACAAGGCTTAATCCGAGTCCGGCAAGAGCATCGAGATTATCGGGCATTTCTTCGACGATTTTGCGGTATTCTGTGATTGCATTGTCCGCATCGCCAAGAATGCGATAAAGATCGGCGAGAATCAGTTTGGCCTGATTTTTACGCGTCGGGTCGGTTTCAATGGAAATGTATTCCGGAATCAATGTTTTCGCCAAATCGAGTTTGGTTTCGTCTATCTGTTCCGTCAGCGTCATCAGCCGGAAGGTATCGCTTGCACCGCGAAGCGCAACAGCCATTTGAGATTCGCGCAATTTCGGATCATTGATATCGCCCGGCTGGGCATTTTTAAGTATTTCAAGTGAACGGGCATATGTGGCTGCGGCTGTGCCCAGGTCTTCCCTGACGCGGCGAAAAGCCTCCAGTTTGGCGGTGGTGTCCGGATTTTTGACATTCTGGTTATAAATCAGAACGGCGCGCTCACGAAGCGCCGCACCCTTGTTATTCATCAAAACCGGAGCGCTGCCGGCAAAATCGGGATCGGCGGCAATGCCTTCGTCATATTTGGCGATTGCGGCATCCCAGTTTTTTGCCTGAAAAGCTGCGTTACCGTCTTTAAGTGCGGCTTCGATAATTGCCGTTTTTTGTTGAATCTTTGCGTTTTTTTCCTGTATTTCCTTTACTTTTTTCTCGTATTCTTCTTTTGCTTTTTTCTCTTCCGCGGTTAATTCCGGCGGTGCTTCACCTGCCGTTCCTGACCGTGCCAGAGCTTCACGTACTTCGTCCGGCGTCAGGCGGCGGCCATCGCCCTCGGACAGTGTGATTTTGATATCGGTATTTCCGGCTTTTACGTTAGGCAGATACTGGGGAGCAGCGCCGGGAGCGCTTACCGAAATTACGTAAGTAGCGCCGAGCGGGAGTCCGGCGAAATTGAAAACTCCCTTTTTATCGGTTTTATCTGCCGGTCCGGACGATTTGATGTCCGTCCGGAAAATCTCGACCAATGCTCCCTGGACAGGAACTACCGTACCGTCGGCTTTTTTCAACTCGACGCGTCCGGACACAGGCGCGGTCTGCGCCGCCGCGACACCCGCAGCGATTATGAAAATCAGCGGCATTGCCGCAGCTAAAATGGATTTCCTAAACATTATGAACCTCCGATGAATCTTCCGGCCGGGAAAACGGCTTCTTTTTCGGATGCCGATTCGGGGAAAATGGTTTGAATTAAAAGGTTATGATACTGCAAAACAGCCACATTTGTTAAGCCGCAAATCCCCGCAGGTTTATGATATTCTCGAAGCATGGCAAATGAGGCGAAAGCAACCCGTTCAGGTAACAGCAATATGCGGGCGCTCAATTTCAGTTCCGGCCCTGCGATGCTTCCCGCTGCCGTTCTGGAGCAGGCACGTGACGAGATGCTCTCCTACAAAGGTTCCGGCATGAGCGTAATGGAAATCAGCCATCGGAGCGATGCTTTTGCCCAAATAAAGCAGCGGGCGGAAAGTGGTTTGAGGCGCCTGCTCGGGCTTGGGGAAGAATTCGAAGTCCTCTTTATGCATGGAGGCGCAACGATGCAATTTTCGGCAGTTCCGATGAATCTTCTTGCCGAAGGTAAATCCGCAGATTACATCGTAACAGGTGCCTGGAGTAAAAAAGCCGTCGCCGCAGCGGAAAAATACGGCACTGTCCGCATAGCTTATACCTCTGAGCAGTTTGGGTTTGCACGCGTTCCGGGCAGCGGAGAGGTTGTGCCTTCGTCTGACGCAGCGTATCTTCATTACACGACAAATGAGACCATCCACGGCGTAGAGTTTCAATACGATCTGGATGCGGGCAATATTCCCGTTGTTTGCGATGCCAGTTCGAACATTCTTTCACGTCCTTTTGACACAACGAAATACAGCCTGATCTATGCAGGAGCGCAGAAAAATCTTGGCCCGAGCGGGCTGACGGTTGTCTTGATTCGCCGAAGCCTGCTCGAACGCACACGGAGAGTTCAGCCCGCTTTGCTCGATTATCTAAACATCGCCGAAAACGACTCGATGCCAAATACGCCAAATACCTGGGCGATTTACATCATGGCTCTGGTCTGTGAATGGCTCGAGACGGAAGGCGGAGTAGCGGAAATCGCCGGACGAAATCAACGCAAAGCTGAAATTGTCTATGCGGCAATAGATGAAAGCGAGGGATTTTATCAAGGAGCGGTAGAAAAATCTTCTCGTTCGCGGATGAACATAACTTTTCGTTTGCCGGATGCGGAACTCGAGCGGCTGTTTCTCGCTGAAGCGGAAGAGAATCAAATGTACGGACTTGCCGGCCACCGAAGCGTAGGCGGTATCCGCGCATCCATGTACAATGCATTTCCGGTCGAAGGTGCGGCAAAACTTGCTGATTTCATGCGTGATTTTCTACGCCGCCGCGGCTGATTAACCAACCGGATATTCAGCAATCGCTGATAAAGATTTCCCTATCAGGCAAGCGCCTCGGTTACAACCCGAATCAATTCAGGTTCCTCGTCTTCTGCGACCGTTCGCGGGTCAATCAGGATGCGGCCTTCCGAAATCCGTGCGATTACGGGCGGAGAACCGCTCCGCAACCTTTCCGAAAGGAGAAGAGCATCGTTCTCTTGAGGTAAAATTGCTGCCAGAAATGTCGGCAATACGGCATTTGGGGCTGCTCCGCCGCCGACGGCCGAATTTCCTTCGATGACTTCGACGGATGCATTTGTCTGTTGTCTGATTTTATCTGCTATGGACACGGCCCGGCTGTGCAATTCCTCTTTTGTGGCGGAAAGCATTCTTAAAGTAGGGATTTCACTTAAATGTGTCCCTTTTTGATAGGCTGCAAGCGTTGCTTCCAAAGCGGCGCAGGTTACCTTGTCAACGCGCAAAGCCCTGTAAAGCGGATTACGCCTGAGCCGTGCAACGAGATCGCTCCTGCCCGCGATAATGCCGGATTGCGGCCCGCCGAGAAGTTTATCGCCGCTAAACAAAACCAGCCCCGCACCGTCGGCGACGGATTCCGGAATTACCGGCTCACCGGCCAAACCATAAGCCGACAGATCGACAAGAGCTCCCGAACCGGCATCTTCTGCCAAAATCAGTCCGGCAGAATCCGCCAGTTGTGCAAGCTCGCTCAGATCCGGCGTCTGCGTAAAGCCGACAATTCGGAAATTAGAAGGATGAACACGCAAAATCATTGCAGTCCTTTCATTGATCGCGAGCCTGTAATCAGAGATTTTTGTGCGGTTTGTCGTCCCTACTTCGCGAAGCAAGGCACCCGATTGCCGTAAAACATCCGGAATCCGAAAATCTCCGCCAATCTCGACAAGTTCGCCGCGTGAAATGATTACTTCGCGGCCGGAAGCAAATTCGGTCAAGACGATTAAAGCAGCGGCAGCACAATTATTGACAATAAGCGCGTCACCGGCTTTTGTTAATTCGGCAATGGCTGCCTCCGCGCCGAGGCCGCGCTGACCGCGTTTGCCCGTACGCAGATCAAATTCAAGATTACAGTAATTGGCCGCCGCTTCGGCAGCACGTGTTGCTGCGGTCTTTGAAAGTCTGGAGCGTCCCAGATTTGTATGAATGATAACGCCGGTGGCATTTATGACGCGATGCAGCGAAACAAGACGACGCTCCGCCTGTATCCGCAGCATTTCAGCCTCTGCGGGGTCGGCAGTCTGGTCAAAGAGATGGGTTTTGCCTTCGCGAATCGCTTTGCGTAAACGTTCTGCTGCCTGGCGTGCGATGGCGAGCGCTACGTCGCGTCCTTCTTCGATTTCGATTTGCCGGCCGGTATTGCTGCGGAGCAATTCGTCTATTGATGCAATACGCGGAGCGTGCGTGTTATTGGCTGAACTGTTTTGCATTGCCTGGATTTTATCCGAAAAGCATTTGAAAAAAATATGGCATCCGGCGAATAAAAGTGTTATCTTGAATCAACGGCTGCTTTCGGCAGCAGAAAATTCCCGCCCCTCAACCTTTCTTATGGCCTCATCGGATTTATATAAAAAATTGCCTTCCCGTCGCGAATCCGAATTATCGATCGAGCAAACAATCGCAAAATTGGAAGAAGATATCCGGCGTCTCAAAATAGAATTTGATATCTATTTCAACGGCGGCGTCAAGCGGCCGCCGCTCGAAGCCCGTGCCCGGCTCGAATCGCAAATAAAGCGGCTTGCCGATAACCGTAAGCTTACCTTTGCCCAGCGTTATCAATTCAATACGCTGGTTTCACGTTATACGGCTTACCGCGAGCTCTGGCGGCGGACATTCCGTTCACGCGGAGAAGATTTTACCTAAGCAAAAAAGCGGACGCATAGCTAAAGGATGCAGTCCGCTCAAAATCTTTTGATTATCTGAACTTAACCGATTTGGTCCGGCGATCAGGAATTAGCCGAGACTTTCCGAACATTTTCGGCCTGCGGACCCTTTGGCCCGTTGGTTACCTCGAATTCTACCTCCTGTCCCTGCATTAATGTTTTATATCCTTCCCCGGTGATCGCGCTGTAGTGAACAAATATGTCCTGTTGGCCGGGCTGTTCTATAAATCCATAGCCCTTGGCATTATTGAACCACTTGACCAAACCTACTGTCTTAGACATCTTTCGTGAATCCTCCAGCAAACTGCTTTTTGAAAATAAAATTTAGTTTCGTCAAAATCGCTTGCAAAAAGCCCGTTTCCTTTAGCCGGATAAAAACAACATATCCTGAATCTTCGAATCCGGGATTTCCAAACAAACTAAAATCTTAAACTGCAAGATTTGTGGGTAGATTGTGAATGTTAAGCGATTGACGAAACAGAATTTACTCACATTTTATCAGCGTGTCAAGCGATTTTTTTATTTCCCGGTATTCTTTTCAACAATATTTCCTTTGGAAAACGACATTTTTTGTTATTAAACCGAAGCCGAAAGCCTCCCGAGCATGCGGATTTTTTGCCGCCGCTCACCCGAAAGCAGCAGAAATTTTTCACCGGAAAAGGCGATTGTCAACCGCAGCGAAAGGCGTAAACTATTAATTAAATGAAGATTTACCGGAGGCAGAAATGATTTTTGTCAGAAAATCGAATGAACGCGGCCATTTCAACTTTGGCTGGCTCGATACATTTCACACCTTTTCATTTGCGGATTATTATGACCCGTCATTTATGGGTTTTCGTGATTTGCGTGTGATAAATGAAGACCGGATACAGCCGGGACAAGGCTTTCCGACGCATAGCCATCGCGACATGGAAATTATCACCTATGTAATCTCCGGCCGGATCTCCCACAAGGATTCAATGGGGAATTCCGTGGCGATACATGCCGGTGAGGTGCAGCGGATGACCGCAGGAAAAGGCGTGCTGCACAGCGAATTCAGCGACCCGAATGAGATGACGCATTTACTTCAAATCTGGATTCTTCCGGAAAAACGTGGTCTGGAGCCTTCTTACGAACAAAAAAGATTCCCACGGGAGGTAAAACTTGGACGGCTTTGCCCGATTGCCGACCCAAAAGGCACGGATGGCCCTGTCAAAATCAATCAGGATCTCACATTATATGCATCCATTCTGGAATCAGGACAAAACGTTGTTTACCCCATAGCGCCGGGCCGAGGTTGCTGGATCCAGTTAATCAGCGGCGAACTCGAAGTAAACGATGCCAAATTACACCAGGGCGACGGCGCCGCCATAAGCGAAGAGACGCAATTAAGCATCACGGCCGCCGGGGATAATACGGAATTTTTGTTGTTTGACCTGAGATAAGTTGCAGATAAAAACCGGACGCCGATCTTGCCTATTGAAGAAAAATGCAACGGCGTCCGGTATTTCCATGCCTTGGATTACGGGCGGTTGAAATTTTGCCCGAAATGCTACTTTTTCTTTGCTATCAGGCGATCGCCCGTTTCCTCGGCAGCGTGACCGTCGATTTGCGGCAAAGGCGCTTCGTGCCGGCTTTCTGCTGCAGTATCCGAGGGCTTCGCCGATGCGGGTTCCAGAGCTTCATTCAGAACGTCCATAACCGTCCGGGCAAGTATAAAATGTAGTTCCTTCCGGACGTCTTCGGGTATTTCCTCGATGTCGCTTTCGTTTTGATATGGCAGAATGATCCGCTTAATGCCGGCGCGATGTGCGGCAAGAACTTTTTCCTTGATGCCGCCAACCGGAAATACCAGACCTGAAAGTGTAATTTCTCCGGTCATCGCAGTGTCGCTGCGGACGCGGCGGCCCGTAAAAAGCGAAGCGAGTGCAGCCGCCATGGTTACACCCGCGCTTGGGCCGTCTTTGGGAATTGCTCCGGCCGGGACGTGCAGATGAACGCCGTTCGATTTGATGATTTCCGGATCAATGCCCAGTTCGGAAGTATGCGACCAGAGATAGCTGCGGGCAGCCATTGCGGATTCCTTCATTACTTCGCCCAGCTGTCCTGTCAGCGTAAGGCCCGAACCGCCCGGCAGCAAAGTAGCTTCGATAAACAAAACTTCGCCGCCCATTTCGGTCCAGGCCATTCCGGTTGCGACTCCCGGCGGCAGTTCCGTTCTCGCCTGTTCGGGGAAAAACTTTGGCGGGCCGAGGTATTCCTTTACATCGGACGCCGTGATCGTAACCTTTTCGGTTTGTCCTTGGGCAACCTTTAGTGCCACTTTTCTCGCGATATTGCCAATTGCGCGTTCAAGCTGCCTGACACCGGCTTCGCGTGTGTATCTGGAAATAATCAATTGCAATGCATCATTTGTAATCTCCAGATTGTCCGCGGTCAGACCGTTTTCCGTGATTTGCCGCGGGACGAGATACTGCCTGGCTATATTCAGTTTTTCGCGGTCGCTGTAGCCGGCAATGTAGATTATCTCCATGCGGTCGCGGAGCGGCATCGGAATCGGGCCCAGTTGATTTGCCGTTGCTATAAAAAATACTTTCGAGAGGTCAAACGGCAGATCGATGTAATTGTCGCGAAATGTATTGTTCTGTGCCGGATCCAGAATTTCGAGAAGCGCGGCCGCCGGATCGCCGCGAAAATCATTCCCCAGTTTATCGATTTCGTCGAGCATCAGGACCGGATTATTGACACCGACACGCCGCAGAGCCTGAATAATACGGCCCGGCATCGCTCCGATATATGTGCGACGGTGGCCGCGAAGCTCGGCTTCGTCGCGCATGCCGCCAAGGCTCATCCGCTCAAATTCGCGGCCAAGAGCACGGGCAATCGAACGCCCCAGCGATGTTTTGCCGACACCCGGCGGCCCGACGAATAAAAGGATCGGGCTTTTCGAATCGGGACGAAGTTTGACGACGGCAAGAGATTCAAGGATGCGCTCTTTGACGTCTTCCAGTCCGTAATGGTCTTCGTCCAGAATACGCTTCGCTTCATCGAGATCCAGTTTTTCCTCGCTTGATTTACGCCATGGCAATTCCAGTATGTATTCGAGGTAAGTCCGGATTACGTGATAATCCGGCGCCGTCTGCGGCAGGGCTTCCATTCGCTTCAGCTCACGCTCGGCTTCCTTGCGGACGTAATCCGGCAGGTCGGCTTTCTCCAATCGCTCGCGAAGCTGCATTACCTCGGCCCGTTCGCTTTCGTCTTCGCCAAGCTCCTTTTGAATCGCTTTGAGCTGCTGGCGGAGGACGTAATCGCGCTGCGATTTGTCCATTTCCATCTGTGCTTCGCTTGCTATCTTCGAGCGTATCTGCATTATCTCGAGTTCGCGGGCAAGCGCGGCATGTGTAAGCGAGAGAAGCCCGTCAACAGTGTCGGATTCGAGCATCTTCTGTTCTGTTTCGACGCCGAGATCAAGAACCGAAGCAAGGAAATAAGCCAGCTGCACGGGATTTGTCTGCGACATGACGGCCATCCTGACCTCAGGCGGCACGTTTGGCAGCAGAGCAAGCGCCTGTTGAATCAGAGCCTGGATATTACGGCGGAGAGCTTCAATCTCTTCTTCATCGAGCCTTTTCAACTCAGGAAGTATCCGCACTTTAGCCCGCAAAAAGGGCTCTTCCTGCAGCCATTCGACCACCTCAAACCGTTCCATTCCCTGGACGATCAACTGCATGACGTCCTCGTTGCGCATCATGCGCTTTATATTTACGATGGTCCCGATGCGATAAAGATCGTCATACCTGGCGTCGTCGCCGGTAACGTTTTCGGTTTTTGTCGTAATACATCCGAGCAGTTTTTCTTCCGTGTTCAGAGATGCTTCGACGGCTCGGGTGGAGCGTTCCCGCCCGACCGCAAGCGGAACCACCGTTTGCGGAAAGAGTGTAGTATTCTGCAGCGGCAGAACGGGTATCTCGAATTCCTGCGGTAACTCAGGCGTTGCATCCCCGCCGCCGGGCTGATTGTTTTCGTTTACTTCTGCCATAAGAATTTCCCGAATACCTTCCCGCAATGGGAGGAAGGTGATTGCTATGCCATTTTCAAATAAATAAGCAAGAGTCCGTTTTCGAAATTATGCTCGATCTTTGCACCCTCTATGGAACCGGGGAAAGTCAGAGTCTTTTCAAACCGGCTGTAGGTAATTTCCATCTGCTGATAGGTAAGGCCGGCCGAGCAGGACCTGTCCTTCCGGCAGCCGGCGATGTACAGCGTATTTCCCTGTATGTCGAGCTCGATGTCTTCCGCTGACACGCCGGCAAGTTCGACCTTGACGAGCCAACCATCCGGCGTTTTGCAGACGTCGGCAGCCGGATACCAGAGCCCGCCGGAACGAACATCTTTCGATGAACCGAGAAATTGAAAGTGGCGGTTGATTGATTTTGCCATTTAACGTTTTTTGCTCCAAAATCCGATTCCGCTTGAAATGTCTTCGAGTGTTTCGGCGATATCGCGTTCGTCTTCCATCCCGAGCGCAATATCGGCCAGTGCAATTATTCCGACAAGCAACCCGCCCGAATTCACAACCGGCAGGCGGCGTATTTGACGTTCGCGCATAAGGCGCAATGCTTCAAAAACAGGCGTCTCCGGCTCTACGGTAAAAACCTCCCGCGTCATCACCGCTTCGGCCGGAGTTTCCGGACCGGCGGATGTGGCAATTCCGCGAATGACAATATCACGATCCGTAATAATACCGGCGAGAGATCCATCGCGGACCAGCGGTACAACCCCGATGTCGGAATCACGCATTATTTCCGCAATCCGCTTCAGAGGCGTATCCGGCGAAGCAGTGGTCAAATCCACTGACATGATATCGCGGCAAAGTTTGCCTGCCTTTTCGGACGCATTCGATTCGGCCATAAGTATATTTTCCGTGAGATGTTGCGATAAAGCAAGAGAGTTTTGACAGGGCTTTGAACAAGGCCGTTAAAAAGAAAAAAGCAGCCGCACGGATTTTTCCGTATGGCTGCATTTCAACTAATAAGGATAAAAGCCTTGTCCCGGAGTTAAAAGGCTTATTGTCAGAACCGCAATTCTGCTTTCTGTCCATCCAGGATTAGATTTTTGCCGGAAAGCGAGCGCAGGCTCCGCCCGCTGTAGGCAATCTCGATCTCGCCGGAAGCATCGGCGTCTCCCGAGGAGGTAACGGCAATCCGCAGCGTCGTCTCATCGAAATAGATCAACTTTCCGGTAAATTCGACCGCTCCGTCCAGCCTGTAGAGCGACACTTTTGCCATGCCGTCGTTTGCAACCGAAACAGAAGCGCGGATCAAAAACATCGAGTTTCCACCTTCAATCCGCAATGTTCCGGTACCGAATTTAGAAAGCGAAATCGTACGGCCCGTAACGACCGGTATTTCGGGAACGACCGTTTGCAGTGTAAGTTCAATGCCGTCTGCCAGATTGTTTCTTAACTGGACAACCTTGCCGGCATCCGAGCGAAATGCCGTGCGGCCATCTATTATGATTTCAGCCGTTAATTCATAGCTGCGCTGGCGGTTGATGTCTCGCGGATCGAAAGAAAGCTCGAAAGGAATGGGCACCTGTCGGCCTGCGGAAGAAAATCTCTCTTCGGCAACGGGTCCGGCTGACGTATCGGATGAATCGCGCAAGCGAACTACGATCTCCGCATTACGGGGAAGTGCAGACCGTTGCAGATAGGTTACGGTCCCGCGAATTCGACCGGTTCGCTGCTGGCCGGTGCCGCCGACGGGTACTACGACAATATCGGCATTTCGCGGATTTCCCTGTGTAATTACCGGATATGGCGAATCCGTTATGAATAAAAGCCTGCCGGACGAATCGCGAATTTCAACATTTACCTCATAACGACTGTTTTCGCGGATTTTACTGCGATCGTAGGCAACGCCGAATTCAAACGGTACCTGTTTTCCGTCCGTTTCTATTCTCTGCTCGGCAATTACGGGTGAATCCGAACGCGAAGTCTCGATGATCCTGACTATCACAACCGAACCGGGCGGCAGGGCGATCCTCTGCCGATAGGTAATAGTCCCCGCGACGACATTGTCCATTGTCGAAACATCTGACTGGCAGATTTCTCCCGTACTTACATCCATCGGAGTCAAAACAGGCCGGACGCCGCCGGAAACGCTGTAGGAAACCGTACTTTTCTGTGACGGACAGCAAAGCGGATCATTTGAAGTGTAACGGTTAAATTCGGCAGAAACCGCAGAAGGCGAGATGAGCCGAACAGCAGCGATTGATCCATCCGCGCGTGCACCAACCGGTTCGGGAGATATCGTGCCGGCAAAACGGTTTGAAACAAAGACAAATGCATTGTATTGATCCGGGCGGCACATTCCGTCAACCGATGCCATTGCCGTTATTACCGTGACGGCCGCAAAGGACTGAGACGGACCAAAAAGCGTCCAACCCGCACGGGTAACGGCACGGTCAGCCAGACTCTCGGGTTGGCGAATCTGTTCAAGGCAGTTTGCAGGAATCGGCGCGGCCCTCCTCGGAGCGGCCGGAACAATTCCATTTCCGGTATTCCAGTTCCTCAACGGACGATCGAGCCACGAAGTCTGTCCAAAAGTAATGCCTGTTGCCATCAAGGCAAATGCGGCAGCAAATAAAACACGTTTAAACATATTTTCCTCCTCAAAGCACGGAAATAATTTCCAAAAAACAAAAAAAGTCAGGTTTTTACAAATATTGCAAAAAAACAGGCGGTATAGACCGCCATAAGCTAATGATGCCTGAAAAGCGGCTCCAAGTTGGAAACAATATTTGCCACCCGCCGGCTTCGAAGTCCCGGGAAAGCCGTGATAATGGCAAATTGGAAGCGGGTAACATCACTTGTTTGAATCGGTTGGCGGAGATAACGGCGGAGTTTCTATCCGGATTGAACTTACGGTGAAATGTTGGTCAGGGCGCCGCTCGCGCAGCAATTTTTCAATTCCGGAAACTGTGCTGAAGACGGCGGATTCAGCCTCATCCGGTTCAAAGGCAACCTGTAGAATAGGCTTTTGCGTCTCCGGAGTCGTTTCGGTTGCATTTGTAATCCATTTGGCATCTACTATTTGCGGAAAACGCCGTTTTATTTCTTCCAGCAGAAGGATATCCGGATCCGTTTTCCGCTTCAGCTCTTCAAGTTCCGCGCGAAGGCGCGTAATCTCATTTTCCTGCTGCTCATCCACCAGCGAAATTATCCGCATCCGCTCGGAAAATTCGTTTACGGCCTCGGTAGATGCTTTTTTCAGATCATCGGGTGAAAGATTAAGTGCCGTTAGTTTCAAATTCAGTCCCGCGAGACCGTAATTTGGCAATTTTGTATTCAGTAAAAGGATTTCTTCCGGTTTGGCGGCGTCTCCGACGGTATAGACGCGGAGCTCCGGCGGTTGTACATCCCGCCGGACGTCCCAACGGACCGGCTGGCGGCGATCATTGCGAATTTCCTTTTCAATAAAATTCCGAAGCCCGCGATCGAATCTTGCTTTTTGAAGCACTCCGTAAAAAATTATTGCGCTCGGCAGCGTTGCAAGCAGTGCAAATGCAACAATCAGTCTGCGTATCCGTGCCGAAGTCTCCGCATCAATATCTGCTTTTTGGGGAAATTTAAGAAACAGGCAAATCAGATAGGTCGCAAGGCTGATAAAAAAAGCATTGATGAAAAAAAGGTAAAAAGCCCCGAAAAAAATAGACGATTCCAGATGTGCAAGCCCGAAACCGACCGTACAGACAGGCGGCATCAATGCCGTAGCGATTGCAACGCCGGGAATCGCACTTGTTTTATTCCGCCGCGAGCCGGCGACAATACCTGCGACACCGCCAAAAAAAGCAACGCCAACATCGAGAATCGTCGGCGTTGTCCGGGCGGAAAGTTCCGCCGTCAATTCACCGAGCGGCGACAGGCGAAAGTAAACAGCACTTGTCAGGATAGAAATAAGCGTTGCAATTCCAAGGTTTGCAAGCGAATCGCGCAACAGACGGCGATCGTAAATGGCAATTCCGAGCCCGACGCCCAAAATCGGGGACATCAACGGAGAAATCAGCATCGCGCCGATGATTACTGCAGTTGAATTGAGGTCAAGCCCGATCGATGCCAGGATGGCAGAGCAAATCAACATCCAGACATTCGCTCCGCGAAGCCGTGCGTTTTCGCTTATTTCGGCAATTGTGCCTTCAATGTCCGTACCGCCGCGGATTGAAGTAACATAACGCAGTAATCGGAGCCATTTGTCCATAACCGGAAAGATTACCTTTCTACCCCAAACGCGTAAAATCCTCGGAGACGTCCGTTTCTACTACGACGTCCTGAATGCCATCCATATCGGTATCTTCCGAATAGAAATGCTTAATCAGCGGCGGAGCTATGAGAGTAGTGGCAATCGCCATGAAAAGCACGGCAGCAAAGAACTGTTCGCTTATGGCCGCCATCCCGAGTCCGATCTGAGCAACGACTATACCTACCTCACCACGCGGTACCATCCCGATGCCTACCTGTGCCATCTGACGCCGTGTCATTCCCCAGACACCGAGCCCGCCTCCGATAAACTTTGTCAAAACCGCAAAAATTGTTACTACAATTGCCAGAATTATTACGTTTGAATCACGGAAAACCTGCAAATTCAACTGCATTCCGATATGAACGAGGAAAAAAGGGACGAGGAATTCCGTAACCCCGGAGGTTAGTTGATGCATTTTGTGATTGGATTCGGTCGCTTCGGCAAGTGCCATACCGGCCAGGAAAGCACCGATAATCGCGGCGACGCCAAAATAAAGCGATACAACCGAAAGGCCGAAGCAAAGAATCAATCCGATGTTGAAAAAAGGCTTGTTGAGATGCAGATTCTGGATTTTCGGGGCAAGACGCGTCATAATCCGCGAACCGAAAAGTCCTACGATGACAGTAAATAAAATTGCCAGACCGGCCGTTTTTGCCAATGCGGTAAAGTTTACGCCGCCGTTACCGAGTCCTGAAACAATAGATAGAATTATCAGACCGAGAATATCGTCAATTACGGCAGCCCCGAGAATGATGCGCGAAGTCTCCTTTTCCAAAAGTCCCATCGAGCCCAGAACGCGCGCGGTGATACCGACCGATGTAGCGACCAGGGCAGCGCCGATAAACATGGATTCGATAAAAGAGCCGCCCCAAAGCGCGGCAATTACATAGCCTGCAACAAACGGCAGTATTACACCGAGCGTGCCGACCATCACGGCTTTTTTGCCAACGCGAAAAATGTCCTGCGGCTTGGTTTCGAGCCCGACCATAAACAGCAGGAAAATCACCCCGACCTCAGCAACGATGCTGATCAGATCGCTCAGTTCTACCCAACCGAGCACACTCGGCCCGATCAGAACGCCGGCAAGGATTTCACCGACTACCGCCGGCTGCCTGAGACGTTCGAATATCTCGGCCATAACCTTGGCCGCGGCAATGATAATGAAAAGCGTCAGCAAAACAGCGGCATGTTCTACCGCAGCGGCAAAAAATACGGGCATAATTTTCGCTAAAACCTCGATTAGATATGAAAAAAGTCGATCTTTAACAGTTTATCACCGTAAAACACTTCGAAACAACGACTTTGCGCCGATAAACAGACTTGATTTTTGCAACTGCCGATTTATAATCAAAAGTTCAGGCTGGGTAGCTCAGATGGTTAGAGCGTGGGATTCATAACCCCAAGGTCGCGAGTTCGATCCTCGCCCCCGCCACCACTTTTTTTTAGGACATTCAAATCTTCGGCCGTCTGTTCTTCATTTTTGGAACGGGCGGCTTTTGTTTTTTTGGTGCTGAATTATCGGGCGAAACAGGCAATATCAAGAGAAATCAATGTTGCGAAGGCTGACCGGCGATGACAGAACGATTGTCGTGGTAGTTATGCCATACGGAGTCAGGCGGTCGATTACTTCCTGTAGATGCTCTACGCTGCGAACGGCAACTTTCATAATAAAACTGTCTCCGCCGGTGCCGCGATGGCATTCGAGCACCTCGGGCGAATCGCGTGCGACCTCGATAATATGACTGTAGTCAATGCCTGTAATGCTCATACGGATAAAAGCCGTGATGGGATAACCGATGCGTGCGAGATCTATTTCAGCCCTGTAAGCCGTAATTACGCCGGCGTCTTCCAGCTTTCTTACGCGTTCGATGACGGCCGGCGTTGTCAGGCCTACCCGCCGGCCTAGTTCTGCGTAGCTCAGGCGGGCATCTTTTTGCAAATTGGCGAGGATGTTTTTGTCTATTTCGTCAAGCTGCATAAAAGCATATTTAACAATATAAACTATTCCGGCAAAATAAACTAAAAATCTAAGGTTCCCGTCGAAAAGAAATTAACTTTTCCTATTCACCAAAGTTATCGAAAGGATTAGAATAAATTATTTCCGGATAACTCTGACTTTCCGTCCCGCATCGTGTTTACTTAAAGGAGCTGCCTGTTATGCTTACCGAAACCGCCACATCAATCGGGCAAACAGATTTCAAGATAGAGAATTTCGCCGTTGCGGATGAAGACCTGCCGCCGTTTACCGATATGCCTTTTGAGGACATAGAGGAACTGCACCTCGATCATCCCGGCGCTAATGACCCGCAGTACAGAGCCCGCCGCGACTACATTGCAAGCCTCGCAAAACGTTTTCGGGAAACCGGTGAAATTACGGATGTTGAATACACTCCGCAGGAACAGGCAATCTGGCAGCACGTTGCCGAAAGGCTGGAAGATCTTCATCAAAAGCACGCCTCTCCTTTCTATTTACGGGCAAAAAAAGATCTGGGGATTTCAAAGGAAAAAATTCCGCAGCTTACGGAAATGAATCGCCGGCTTAAAGAACTGACCGGATTCAGGCTTGCACCGATAGAAGGGCTCGTAGATACAAGAGCATTTTTGAGCTGGTTGTCATGGCGGACGATGCTCTCGACGCAATACATTCGTCATCATTCGCGGCCGGATTATACGCCGGAGCCGGATATCATTCACGAAGCAATCGGGCATATCCCAATGTTTACTAATCCTGATTTCGCGGATTTCTCACAGTTTATCGGGCACGGTGCACGAATTGCCAACGACAGGCAAATCGAAGAACTCGGACGGCTTTACTGGTTTACCGTAGAGTTCGGTCTTGTAGAACACGAAGGCGGGATAAAGGCATACGGGGCCGGGCTGCTCTCAAGCTACGGAGAG
Organism: Acidobacteriota bacterium; assembly: GCA_040756215.1. Lineage (GTDB taxonomy): Bacteria > Acidobacteriota > Blastocatellia > Pyrinomonadales > Pyrinomonadaceae > OLB17. The sequence continues at coordinate 132,630 of JBFLZQ010000004.1, read as the reverse complement.
CTCGAACATGCTTTTTCAGACAAGGTAGAACGCCGTCCCTTCGATCTGGAAGAGGTGATCAACCACGAATATACTTACAGCGATATGCAGCCGGTTCTATACGTTATACCGTCATATGCGAAATTAAAGGAAGTTACGCGAAAATATATCGAATCTTTCGATGTAAAATAAAAAAGAGAAGTAAACGGGATATCATAATCTCAGCAAAATAAAAACGATGATCAGAGAAACAGATACATTGAACACAACAGCGGTACGCAACCCGCTGGGATTGAAAAAAATTCATCACGTAGAGTTTTATGTAGGCAATGCCAAACAGGCGGAGTTCTATTACCGCAAGGCGTTCGGGTTTTCGCGCATTGCATATTCCGGACTGGAGACGGGCAATCGCGAAACGACAAGCTACGTAATCAGACAAAACCGCGTAAACTTTATTTTGACAACGCCGCTCGGTCCCGAACATCCGGCTGCCGAACATATTAAACTTCATGGTGATGGCGTCCGCGACATTGCTTTTCAGGTAGAAGATGCCGACTTCGCTTTTCGCGAAGCGGTCAATCGCGGAGCCAGGCCGGTCGTCCCGCCGCATGATATTTCCGATGAACACGGAAAAGTCCGTCACGCCGCGATTGCAACCTACGGCGACACGATTCATTCATTTTATTCATATAAAAACACGCAAAAATCCGCCGATAGCAATGGCAATGCCGCAAATGGCATCGGTGACGCCACAGCCGGCGGCGATGAAGACACACCGCTGTATTCCGGGCCTTTTTTGCCGGGTTTTGTGGAGCAGATTGTCCCGGGCGAAGATGCCGGCATCCAATTAATTGACCACATTGTCGGAAATGTAGAACTCGGGCGGATGAATTACTGGTGCGATTTTTATCGTGACGTAATGGGTTTTGAGCGTTACATCACATTTGACGATAAGGATATTTCCACCGAGTATTCGGCGCTGATGTCAATCGTAATGAGCGACGGCGGCCACAATATCAAATTTCCTATCAATGAGCCGGCCGAAAGCCGCAAAGGTAAATCGCAAATTCAGGAATACATTGATTACTATCGCTCCGCCGGCGCACAGCACATTGCCCTTTTGTGCAAAGATATCATTCATACGGTCGGAAAGCTGCAGGAAAACGGCGTCGAATTCCTGCGCGTGCCGGATACGTATTACGAAGAGATTCCATCACGCATCGGCAAGATAGACGAAGACATCGAAGATCTGAAAAGGCTCGGCATCCTGGTTGACCGCGACGAGGAAGGCTATCTATTGCAAATCTTTACCAAACCGGTCGAGGACCGGCCAACAGTTTTCTTTGAAATCCTTCAGCGTAAAGGCTGTAAAGGATTTGGAAAAGGAAATTTCAAGGCGCTCTTCGTCTCGATCGAGGAAGAACAGCGAAGACGAGGCAATCTCTAGCCAACTGCTTTTGCACATACAGGCCGAAGCGGCACACTTGCTTAAAATTACATCTGACCATGATCTTCACACCGCGGGGTGTGGAAAATAACCGCATCGAATATTTGACCTATGGCACGACAATACCAGACAGGTTTCGGAAATGAATTTGCTACAGAGGCAGTTGCCGGCGCGTTGCCCGTAGGGAGAAATTCTCCCCAGCGGCCGCCTCTCGGACTTTACGCCGAGCAGTTTTCCGGAACGGCATTTACGGTGCCGCGGTCAAATAACCGGCGGACCTGGACATACAGAATCCGCCCAAGCGTAACGCACGAGCCGTTTCAACCCATGGAGTCTGGTTTTTTCAGATCGTCGCCTTTCGACGAAGTGCCTGTGACGCCAAATCAATTGCGGTGGGACCCGCTGCCGATTCCTGAAGAGCCGACTGATTTTATTCAAGGTATAACGACGATTGCCGGCAATGGCGACAGCTTTGCACAGGCAGGCCTCGCCATTCATATCTATCGGTGCAACAGAGACATGCAGCGGCGTTATTTTTACAATGCCGACGGCGAGATGCTCATCCTGCCCGAGACCGGCAATCTGATAATTTATACGGAACTCGGCGTATTGGAAGTAAAACCCGGCGACGTCTGCTGCCTCCCGCGCGGACTGAAATTTCGTGTAGAAATCGGCGAATCCGGGACGGAATCTTCTGCCGCAAAGTCCGCCCGCGGCTACATATGTGAAAATTACGGACAGCAATTCCGCCTCCCGGACCTGGGACCGATCGGCGCCAACGGACTTGCAAATCCGCGCGACTTTGAAACGCCCTTTGCCTGGTACGAAGACATTGAAGGCGAATTTGAAATCGCAGCCAAATTCGGTGGCCGGCTATGGGCTTGCCATATAGACCATTCTCCGCTGGACGTCGTTGCATGGCATGGCAATTATGTACCCTATCGCTATGACCTGAGGCGCTTTAACACTATCGGATCTATTTCATTTGATCATCCGGACCCGAGCATTTTTACCGTATTGACAAGTCCAAGCGGTGAGCCGGGCGTGGCCAACTGCGATTTTGTGATTTTCCCGGATCGCTGGCTCGTGATGGAAGATACTTTTCGGCCGCCCTGGTATCACAGAAATGTAATGAGCGAATACATGGGCCTTATCTATGGCGTCTATGATGCCAAGGAAACCGGTTTTGTTCCGGGCGGCGGTTCCCTGCACAATCAGATGTCAGCCCACGGACCCGACCTTGAAGCACTCGAAAAAGCGACAAATGCCCCACCGGAGCCGCAGAAACTTTCCGGTACGCTGGCCTTTATGTTTGAATCACGTTATATAATCCGGCCGACACGTTTCGCTATGGAGTGTCAGCAGTTACAAAAGGATTATCACGAGGTCTGGCTCGGCATCACAAAGCGTTTCAAAGCAGGCTAAAAACTTTAAAAACTAAAAACAACCCTTACAGATTATTCTATTTCGGAACGGATCGCGGCGATAACGTCATGCAATGAATGTTTCCGCTGAGGAAAGTGAAAACCGTCTATTTCCGTAACTTCCGCAATAGCAATGCCCGATGAAATCAAATACAACTTTTCGGCTGAGTGCAGATCCGTCAAAACCGCTTTCTGTTCGCGGAGGCCGAATCTTTCTATAAGCAGTTCGCGTAAGGTGCCTTCAAGACATCCGGAATCCGGCGGCGGCGTGTAAAGTGTCCCGCCGCTTACCCAAATCACATTCGCCATCGCAGCCGAGACTATCTCTCCTTTTTCGTTTAGCCGAAGAGCTTCGTCAAATCCGCGATTTTTCGCTTCTTCCAGCGCGATAAGATTTTCCAGATAATTGCAGGACTTGATGCCGGCGAGCGGCGAAAGTGAATTAACCCGATACGGTGAGACCGTAAGCCGAAATGAAGGCGGCAGCGGCTTCAGCTCTGCGGCGGTAATCAGAAGTGACGGGTTCGGATTTTCCCCTTCGCTCCAGAGGCCGCCCGAGCGTGCCAGAAAAGTAATGCGTACCCGCCCGTTTTCCAATCCGTTTACTGCAAGGACTTCATCGAGAGCTGCTTTAACCTGTTCGGCAGAAAATGAAGATAATTCCATCCCGAGGCGTGCGGCATCACGGAGCAGCCGCCGCCAATGTTTTTCCCAAAGGAAAGGCTCTTTGCCGCGAATCCTGATAGTGGTAAAAACGCCTTTTCCATACAATGCCGCAGAAGAAGCCGCAGCAATTGAAGCACGGCGCGTCTCTGTAATCGCGTAATCGAGAGAGCAGAATTTATGCATCACGAAATCAGCCGCATCTGCGGGCTGCTTTTCGGGCCGATCCTGCCTTTGCTGTCGCGGCAAAATTCGACCACAAGATCGGTAAACAGTTCCGGCTTTTCCTCCATCGGCAAATGACCGCAGTCTTTTAAAACGACCAGACGGGAATGCAGAATGGAATCCAGCAGTTTATATCCGTTTTCGAGCGGTATCACACGGTCGTCTTCGCCCCAGATGATCAATGCAGGCTGCGAAATCAATGACGCATCGCGTTCAATCCGGCCGGCGTCCCAATTGCGTGATGTGGCAAGCAGCGAATTATGCGCATCTGCTGCGGCAAGCGGCCGGCGGACAGCTTCTATCCGTTCTTTTGTAATCAATGAATGATTGGGGCGTGCAATAGTCTTTTTCATCCTGTGCCGGTGAAAGGTGCGGGCATCTGCCAGAAATGGAGTAATGACTTCGCCAACGCCCGGAACGGAAGCAAGCCGCAAGACGGGATGGCGTTTAGGATCATCATTCGATACCGGATCTACCAGGACGAGCTTTGCTACACGCTCGGGATAATCCAGTGCAAGAGTAGCAGCAACGGCTCCGCCATACGAACTGCCGACGACCACCGGCCGCCCGATACTCAAACGATCCATGAAGCGTTCGACGATGCGTGCCTGTGACGCAATCGAGTAATCGAAATCCTTTGGCTTGTCCGAATAGCCGAAACCGGGCAGATCGATGGCAAAAACCCGTAAACCCGCATCTGCCAGCATCGGCGCAACTGTCTTCCAGACATAAACCGATGCCGTGTAGCCATGAATCAAAATAACGTCCGCAAGCGGACTTGCATGGCCGAATTCCTGATAATGCAGCCGGATGCCGTCAACCGAAACGAATTTTGATTTGTCCGAATGCGGCAGCGATTCGGCTGCGTCTTCCCAATGAACCGTCGCCGGCCGCGTCAACATTTTTACGGCTATCACGGCAGCCGCTCCACCCGCAATCCCAATCGCAACGTTTCGTTTTTTCATAAATTTTTACAAAGCGTATTCGATGCCATTCTAAACGAAAACCAACTTCGGACGCAGCATTTTTTCCTTTTCGTCGAATTTTGCCATTGCAATCAGCTTCCCATTGATATCCGCCAGACGAACCCATTCCCCGTCCCCGAACTGGCCTGATCCGATACGCGTCGGCATTCCGTTTCCGGTAGGGCCAATCCGGCTTTCCGGAAGTATGAAAACGGGATAATGCGCGACAGCATCCGTTACGGGACGTAAATACGCGGACGGAGTTGCGTCCGATTTCAAATCCTCGAGCGTAACCGATTCCTGCAGCGTAAATTTTCCCGCCCGCGTCCGCCGCAATGCCGTAAGATGCGCGCCCGTACCGACGGCGCGGCCGATATCTTCCGCAAGCGTGCGTACATAAGTGCCGGCAGAACAACGAAGACGGAGAACCGCTTCATCCGGCGCAAGGCTGCTGTCATTGCGAATAATTTCAAGATATGAAACGTTGATTTTGACGGGGCGGCGTTCAATCTCGACACCGCGCCGCGCCAATTCGTAGAGCTTTTTTCCGGCAACTTTTTTTGCCGAATACATTGGCGGTATTTGCCATGATTCGCCGCGAAAACCGCCGGCTACGGATTCCCAGTCCGTTTCTTCCAAAATTTTGACGACTTTGTCCATACCGACGGCATTGCCCGTTATTTTGCCGGTGGAATCGGCCGTATCCGTTTCAAAGCCAAAGCGGATGCGCGCTTCGTATTCCTTTTCGTCATTTTCCAGAAACTGAAGCAAACGGGTAGCCTGACCGGTTAACAATACCAGAACTCCGGTTGCAAATGGATCCAGAGTGCCGGTATGGCCGATACGTTTCGTTCCAAGCAGTTTCCGGACAACGGCAACAACGTCGTGTGATGTCGGGCCCGCCGGTTTATCAATGACTAAAACTCCGTCCATATAACAGATTCTAAGTCATCAAGCCATTAAAGACACTGTCGGCGCTTCGACATCTTTGCCGCCAATGTCGTAGCATTCAAATTGTGATGAGACGGCGCAGGAAAGATATTACCGAAGAGGAACGAAAGATAACAGACCGCGAAACCGCAAATCTCAGAACGCTCCGGCGCGCCGTAAAACTGCTGGCCGCCAAGCCCCGTTCCGTTGGCGAATTGCGCGAGCGTTTGCTGGAAAAAAAATGGACAGATGCCGAAATCGTTGACGACGTAATCGCCCGTCTGACAGGTTACGGATATTTGAACGACGCACAGTTTGCAAAAGACTTTGCCGCCTTAAAACTCCGCGAAAAACCGTTTGGCAAAAGGCGGCTCAGACATACGCTCGAAAACAAAAAGCTTTCCCGCACGGATATTGATAACGCACTCGAGGCGGCGTATCAAATCCGGCCCGAGGCCGACCTGGTCAAAACAGCACTGGAAAGAAAAATACGCCGCAGCGGTCTGCCTAAAAACCGCGATGAAATGAAAAAAATATTCGATTACCTCGCGAGGCTTGGCTTTGATTATGAGCTGATTCGTGCTTCGTTGAGGGAAATTGATTCCCCTGCATCTGATTTTCCCGAGGATTAATTCCCGACTTTTTCTGAAAAAAGTGAATCCGTTTTTTCGCACAAAGCGAAACCTCTGACACAGGGAACATAAACCTGAAAAATTAATTTAGAAAAGGGGAAGATTATGAAAAACATTGTATTCGGTATTTTTGCGCTCGTGATGTCGCTAGGTTTCGCTTCTGTATCCGTTTCAGCTCAAATGAGCGATGGCAACCCGATGGTCGGCGGAGCGCCGATGTACAAGACAAAAAACATTGTAGAAAATGCCGTAAATTCCAAAGATCACACGACGCTGGTCGCAGCCGTTAAAGCCGCCGGCCTCGTTGAAACACTGCAAAGCGCGGGTCCTTTTACAGTTTTTGCACCGGTAAATTCCGCATTTGAAAAGCTTCCGGCGGGCACCGTAGAAACGCTTCTCAAGCCCGAAAACAAGGAAACATTGACCAAAATCCTGACCTACCACGTTGTTGCCGGCAATTTCAGCTCGAAGGACATAGTAAATGCCATTAAAAAGGGCAAAGGAAAGGCAGAATTTACGACCGTCTCCGGCGGAAAGCTTTATGCCATGCTGGATGGAAAAAATGTTGTGCTGATGGACGAAAAAGGCGGTAAGGCCACTGTAACCATCGCCGATGTCAAACAGTCCAACGGCGTTATTCACGTAATCGATTCCGTGCTGCTCCCAAACTAAATCAGTCTTTGTGAGAGCCGTTTCATGCGGCCGTAGTTGAGTAAATGCATCCCGTTGGCTTTTACGGGTGCAGACTGCGGCCGCAGTTTTATTTACGGAGAAAATGATATGTACGCAAAAATTTATACCGCTCTTGCTTTGGCATTGATTGCCGCCGCAACTTCCGCAGGGTTTTTATTCGGAAATCACCCGGCGGCGGCCTCGCCCTTATCAATCACAGAGCCATTAACCACAAAGCCATTGCCGACGCCGTCCGTAAAAATGAATAAACCGGCAGCGAAACGCAAGTTTGAATATATAGATGAATGGAACGGCGAGCCGTTGACAAGGTCAAATGCAGAATGGCGGCGGCTTCTGACACCGTCTGAATACTACATTTTGCGTCGTGCCGGTACGGAGCGTTCCTATACAGGGAAACTGCTGCATAATAAACGCGAAGGCACTTATTATTGCGCTGCCTGCGGCCTTGCGCTTTTCCGTTCATCGGCCAAGTATGATTCCCAAACCGGCTGGCCGAGTTTTTACGAGCCTTTAGATAAAAGCCGCATAGCGGAGGTCGAAGACAGGAGCCTTCCTGAAGAAGTGCGGACTGAGGTTCGCTGTGCAAGATGTGGCAGCCATCTCGGGCATGTATTCGATGACGGGCCGCAGCCGACCGGCCTGCGCTACTGCATCAATTCGATTGCCTTGCGTTTCCGCCCGGCGAAGTAAAAGGTTACCAATTTTTTCGCTCCGGCCCTTTACCTGAAGGGCCTTTTTTATCTTTACCTTTTGCCCGTGCGTTTACCGGCCACGAAGCGCGATATGATAAAATCAAAGCCGATGACCGGAAATGAAATTCGCCGCCGATTCCTCGAATATTTTGAACGAAACGGCCATACAATCCTGCACTCCTCGCCGCTTTTGCCGGCCAATGACCCGACGCTGCTTTTTACCAATGCCGGAATGAACCAGTTTAAGGATGTCTTTCTGGGACTGGAAAAACGCGAATATACACGTGCAGCCACGGCACAGAAATGTATCCGCGCCGGCGGTAAACATAATGACCTTGACGAAGTCGGCCGGACGGCACGCCACCATACTTTTTTTGAAATGCTAGGCAATTTTTCCTTTGGCGACTATTTCAAGAAAGAGGCAATCGAATACGCCTGGGATTTTCTCGTTAATGAACTCAAACTGGATCGCGAAAGGCTCTGGTTCACAGTTTTCGAAGGCGATGAAGAGGTCGGGCCGGACGACGAGGCGCGGCAATACTGGGAAGCAGCCGGTGCACCGCCGGGGCGGATTCTGGGTTTTGGCCGTAAGGATAATTTCTGGCAAATGGGCGATACGGGACCGTGCGGCCCGTGTTCGGAGATTCACTATTATATGGGCGAAGATCCCGCAGATCCTGACGAAAATCGCGCGGAATTCGTCAATGGCCCCGGCGATACGACCATCGAAATCTGGAACCTCGTTTTCATGCAGTATAATCGAACGCTTGAAGAGGACGGCAGTTTCCGTCTGACGCCGCTGCCTGCTCCGTCCGTTGATACCGGAATGGGTCTGGAACGCATCGCCGCGGTAATACAGGGCGTAAAAACGAATTATGAAACCGATCTGCTAAAGCCGATAGTAGATTTTACCGCTTCGCTGGCAAAGCGGGTGTGAGCGCTATGCCTTTGCCGATACGTATTTTGACAGTCGTTCCGGAGGAAATCCTGCGTGCCGGCATTCGAGCCATCATAGAATCGGCCGAAGGTTTGCAGATTATTGGCGAAGCTGAAAATGAATCTGCCGGCCTCCGGCTTTTCAGAAAGTTGCAACCGGATGTCGCAATCGTCGCTCTCCGCTTCGGGCAGGCTTGCGCACTGGATTTGATTCCCGAATTCGTTAACGGCAGCGGAAATTCCCGCATTATAGTACTTGCCGGACATTCAGGCGATGCCGAAATATCCAAAGCTCTCAAACTCGGCGCCGCCGGATTTATCTGCTATGACACGTCTGCCGATGAACTGACCGCTGCCTTGCGCAGCGTTGCGGCAGGGCGGCATTTTATCACCGACCGCGTCGCGCAAACGCTGGGCGAAAGTATCGGGAAAGAACAGTTAACCCGGACGGAAACAAACATTCTCGGGATGATTGTCGGCGGAATGTCCAATAAGGAAATTGCCTTTGCCCTGGATATTTCCGAAAACACCGTAAAATCGCATCTAAAAAATATTTTCAATAAGCTCGGCGTTTCCGATCGCGTAACGGCGGTGACGACAGCGATCCGCCGCGGCCTTGTAAGAGTGGATTTATGAATCATGAATGGATGAATTACTCCGAAGCGCACACTTCTCCCGAGAGTCCGGTTTTGCGGGAATTACGGGAATTCTGCTATGCCGGGTTCAAAGATTCCTCGATGCTCTCGGGATTTTATCAGGGACGTTTGCTTTCCATGTTTTCGCATATGATTCGGCCAAGGTTAGTCCTCGAAGTAGGCACCTATCTTGGATATTCAGCGATTTGCCTTGCTGAAGGCCTGGCGGAAGGCGGCAAAGTAATTACAATAGACATACAGGAGGAAACCAATAAGATCGCCCGTGAATATGCCGCACGAACTCAATACGCTTCTGCCATAGAATTCAGACTCGGATATGCGGCGGAAATAATACCCGAAATAGAGGATGAAATCGACCTTGCCTTTATCGACGCCGATAAACCCAATTATTTCAATTACTTCGAACTGATTTTGCCAAAACTCCGGCCCGGCGGCTTCATTATTGCGGATAACGTTCTGTGGAGCGGCAAGGTGCTCTCACCCGGCGATGATAAAAACGCTTTGGCACTTGCCGATTTCAATGAAAAGATAAACGCCGATCCGCGGGTAGAGAATCTTCTGCTTCCGATCCGCGACGGTCTGATGATCATGCGCAAGACGGCGGAATAGTTATTACATTGTAATTACATTACGCGATGCAATATACGGATCAAACACCTGAAGAGATCGAATTGGAGAAAAAGAGGCGGTTGCTCTCGCGTCTGGCTGAACGTCTGGCCGACCGCGAGGAGAAGATGGCCGATCTTCGGGGAGAACTTGAACGTTTCGAGACGCGTTACACGATCGAAGTAGCACGCTATTACGCCGAATTTGACGAGATTGAGGCCCAAATCGCCGAAGAAGAATTGAAACTGGTACCCGACGACGAGGAAATCAAGAAAAAGGTCGAAGAATTACGCAGAAGGGCAGCCGAATCCGCCGCGCGTGCCGCAGCCGAAGAAGACAAAGGCGAATGGACGCCAACGCCGGAGGCGAAAAAGGCCTATCACAATCTCGCGCGTTCGATTCACCCCGACCTGGCTGTCGAGCCGGAAGAAAAAGCCCGCAGGCACAATCTCATGGCGGAACTCAATCTCGCATATTCTTCCGGCGATCAGGCCAAGCTCGACAAGATGATAAGCGAATTGAAAATCAGCCCCGAGACAGTAACGGGAGATACGGCCGGCGATGAACTTGTCCGGACAATCCGAAAGATTTATCAGGTTCGCCGCCGTCTTCTGGAGCTTGATGAAGAAGAGCGCAAGGCTCTAGGCTCTGAACTTTACGAGCTTCGCAAAAAGGCGGAAGCAGAAAAACTCGAAGGCCGGGACCTGCTCCGACAGATGGGTGAGCGGGCAAAATCTCACATTCGCAAAGCCGCAAGACGCCTTGAAAACCTCAAAAGCGTCAATGCCGCACAGGAAGAGTACGTCCGCGAGCGTTTTGGGATGGACATCAGGGATTTTCGCCGGTAAAGCCTTTTTTACACCGTCATAACGCCATCGCCGCGGCATTAGCGGATGACCAGGCCCATTGAAAATTATAGCCGCCGAGCCAGCCTGTTACATCGACGACTTCACCGATGAAGAACAGCCCGGACTGTTTCCGGCATTCCATTGTTTTTGAGTTCAGTTCATTGGTCGAGATGCCGCCGAGCGTAACCTCAGCCCGGTCGTAGCCTTCGGTGTCGGAAAACATCACTTCCCAACGGGTAAGACGGCCGGCAATTGCGTCCAGTTCTTCTTTTCGCAGTTGATTGAGCGGCAATCGCCGCGATACGTCCCGCACAATAAAGTCAGCAAATTTTGCCGGCAGATAATCGGAAAGAAGATTATCCGGAAGACGTGAAAGATTCTGCTTTTGACGAAGTAATTCCAGCCAGTTTATTTCCGGCCGAAAATTGATAATTACCGGTTCGGAAGCTTTCCAGTAATTGGAAATCTGCAAAATCGCCGGCCCGGAAAGTCCACGATGCGTGAACAAAACATTTTCGCGAAAAGCAGCCTTTCCGGACATTGCTACGGCTTCCACGCTGATACCTGCCAAAAGAGGAAAGCCGCCGCCAGCGATTCGCATCGGCACCAGCGACGGCCTGGTCCGGATAACTTCGATTCCGAAATGACGTGCAATGTCGTAGCCGATGCCTGTTGCGCCGACTTTAGGAAAAGACAGCCCGCCGGAAGCTATGATAAGCGCTTCAGCCTCAAAACAGCCGTGTCCGGTTTCAATACGATATTTGCCGTCGTGTTCGACTGCCAGCACATTGCAAGCGGTCAGAAGTTTCACTCCCGCGGCGGCGCGATCGCATTCTTTTAACAACAGATCAACTATGTCTCGCGAGCGGCGGCGGCAGAATAATTGCCCGGCCTTTTTTTCGTAATATGGAATACCGTGTTGCTCAACAAGTGCGATGAAATCCTGCGGAGTATAACGTGCAAGCGCCGAACGTGCAAAATGCGGGTTGCCGGAAACGAAATTTTCGGCCGATACATTGCGGTTGGTAAAATTACAGCGGCCGCCGCCGGAAATCAGGATTTTTCTTCCCGGTTCGGCGCTGCGCTCGATTACCAGAATGCGTTTACCGCGTTTGCCGGCAAGTGCTGCCGCAAACAGGCCCGCCGCGCCGCCCCCGATAACTACAGCGTCAAAATTCACCATTCAAAAGCGGACGGTATCGGTCCTCGATTATCTTTAGATGGTGATTTACGTGGCCTGCCATAACGAAGGCAATGGCGCGAACCGATGTGTTTTTATCATTTGCCGTGCCCCTGGCAAGCCAATGTTTTTCGGTAAAGTCTGCGAGCATAAGTAGATTGGCCTTACGCAGGAAGGCAAATTCCGTCAACATTTTGGCCATCTGGCGTTCATTTGCATTGGATGCGGCGACAAAAAGGTCCTGGTCGAAACCGGCCAGCGGTGTCGAATCGCCGCGGGAGATCCGCAGCATTCTGTACATAAAAACACGCTCACCGTCTATCAAATGGCTCAAAACCTGTTTGGCTGACCATTTCCCTTCCGAATAGGGCAGATTGCCTGCCGCTCCCGCAAATGGCGCGAATGCCTCAGTAACCCGTCCGATCTGTGAGGAAAGTATTTCGACCGGATTATCGCCTTCCACAGCATTCAGGTAAGTGTCGAAATACGGATCGTATTCGTCTGCAGAAGGCCGGCCTGTTTCAAAGTGTCGGGCTTGCGTTTCCATGATCCTTTTATGATAGCAAAATATTATTGCACGGGCAGAAAGGGCGAAAGTTTAATTCGCCGCTTCTGCCGTATCTTCGGTAATTCGTTCTATGTCGGCCCCGAGAGCGCGGAGTTTGCGGACTATAGTCTCGTATCCGCGGTCTATGTGATAAACACGGTCAATGATTGTTTCGCCATCGGCGCAAAGCCCTGCCAGGACGAGCGAAGCAGAAGCACGCAGATCCGATGCAATCACCGGAGCGCCGGTCAGCCGGCGCGGGCCGCGAACCGTTGCCGTGTGTCCGCTGATATGGATATCGGCGCCCATTCGCATAAGCTCGGCAGCATGCATAAAACGATTTTCGAAAATTGTTTCCGTAATTACGGATTCGCCTTCTGCCCGGGTCATCAGAGCCATATATTGAGCCTGCATATCGGTTGGAAATTTCGGATGCGGTTCGGTAATGACATCACGGGCTTTCAGACCGCCGCTGCTTTGTCGTGCAAGCAGGGTCGAGGGATTGATTTCCGTAATCTCAACGCCTGCTTCGGTTAATTTTTCTATGACTGCGCGGAGATGTTGCGGCATGCAATTGCGGACTTCGACTTCGCCGCCGGTAATTGCCGCGGCAATGATAAACGTACCTGTCTCGATGCGATCCGGTATTATCGTATGCTCGGCTCCGCCCAATTGTTCTACACCTTCAATAACAATGGTCGGAGTCCCGGCGCCGCGGATTCGGGCTCCCATTTTATTCAAAAGATCCGCAAGATCAACAATCTCAGGCTCGCAAGCGGCGTTATTAATGACAGTTGTTCCGCTTGCAAGCGCGGCCGCCATCATAACGTTTTCCGTTCCGGTAACGGTAACTTTTTCGAACGTCAGCTCCGCTCCCTCGAGACGGCCTTTAGGTGCTGTTGCAACCACGTCGCCCGAATCAAGAGAAACGGTTGCGCCGAGTTTCTCGAAAGCTTTCAGATGAAGATCTATCGGCCGCGTCCCGATGGCGCAGCCGCCGGGCAGGCTGACTTTGGCTTGCCCGAATCTGGCCAGAAGCGGCCCGAGAGCGAGCACGCTGGCTCTCATCGTTTTCACCAGTTCATATGGAGCTTCGAAGCGTTGGATATCGCGGGCATTTACTTTATGTGTCCGGAGTTCGGGAGTCAAGACGGTTGCTCCCAGATCTTCGAGCAAACGGCGCTGGGTAATTAAATCCTTGACATAAGGGACGTTATGTAAAACAACAGTTTCCGGCGTAAGCAATGCTGCTGCCAGACACGGGAGCGCGGAGTTTTTCGCGCCGCTGATTTCAACCCTGCCGGAAAGCGGCCGGCCGCCGCGAATCAAAAACTTGTCCATAAAAATAGCCGGTGTCCTAACGCATCAGCGCCGCTTATGACACCAAGCAGAAAATTTTATCACAGTAAATGCCCGGTTATTAACCTGCCGTGTGCTGATTCTTTATTTGGCTCAGAATACGGCGGATTTGTGCCAAATGACGCTTTTCGTGGCCGCCGGCGAGGGCGAGCCAGTCATAAGCATTCATATCGCCGAATGCCGGATGCGGAAAAGTATGTCGGGAAGCGTCAAACCGCTTGAAATTCCCGCGAAGTGTTTCCAGTTCAAGACGGTCCGATTCCATTTTGGCCAGCGACTGCCCGATTGAAAGCGTGCCGGACGGACGTACGGAGTCCGGCGCTTTGAGAGGCGTCCGGGCTGCCGCAGCCGAAGAAGTAACAAAACCTTCCGAAAATTTGGCAAACCCGTCTCCTGCGGCGGCTTCCGCTTCGGCAGCCGCAAGCAGACGGCGGCAAATTTTTACGACCGCAGAAAAAACAATAGCGGTGTGTTCTACAATTTCATTGATTGACCATTGGTCATCCGATAGCCGAACCGCCGCATCCTCCGGGCTGATAGCCTCAATTTCTTCCCTGTATTCCGCACGGATTGCGTCATTTGCCGCAAATATATCGTCTATTGATTTTTGTGACATAAATTTATGAAGCCGGCGGCGGAGAGAGCAATAAACGATGCCATCGGGCAAAGCTTACGACGCTGTCGGCGGCGTTTTTCATTTGCTTGATGTAAGCAGTTTCGAAATATATGACATCCGGTGCCGTCCATGCAACCTGGACGATCGGATTAAAGGAAACAAGCGTGTTTGGATCCGGGAGCGTTGTCGGCTGCGGAGTTGCATCGGGAGCTGCGCCGGTATTTGCCGCATTGAGGTTGGCTGCCTGGGCATCGTCAAATGCTTTGGAAGAGATGAGGAGCTCATTGCGCAGCGGGATAGCGGCCTGTGTCGGGTTATCGCCGGCAGCGTCGTAGATGCGTATCTGTGTATCGAATGCAGTTGCGACTTTTGTTGAATCCGGAGACCAGACAGGGCGAACCGATGTAAGTCCGTCATCGAGCCGTCTTTCGCGGCCTGTTCGTTCAATGATTCTGGGACGCCCAAGCGGAGTCATAAGCATTCCGGCCTCATCGGCTTTGCGTTCCAATTCCTGCCATTCACGGCTGTGGGTTGCCATGGCCGCCAACATAGTCGAATCCGGAGACCAGACGAAATAGTAATAAATGAAGCCTTCATTGCGCGTGAGCGGCCGCAAATCGGCGGCTTCCGAATCGCAGAGATAAATCTGCTCCGTCCGGAATGCCATTACCGGCGGAAGGTTTGGCGTAGGCGAAGATTGCGGCGTTGGTGAAGTTTCCTCTGCCGGCGTTTCATTTGGCGACGGTTCTTCGGCGGGGGAAGGCAGCGGAACAGGCGTTGGCGATACGGCAACTTCACGCAGAGTTGCGACGAAAGCAACCGCCGAAGAATCCGGAGCCCAGCGGATGATCTCCTGGAAATGAACCGCCAGATTGTCGGGCGTTACAGGCCGTAGCAATTTGCCTTCCTTTGTGTACATATCAAGGCGGAATTCTTCGGCTGCGTCGCCTTCCCGCCGGTAAACGGCGAGGATCCGGCGGTTGTCCGGTGAGGCCAGGGTTCGTACCAATTCATCTGCCGGCCGGTTTGTCTGAAAATCCGCAAGAATTCCCGCGTCCCGATCGGCCGGCAAAGTTTCGCCCGGCAACTGTGGTGCCGGAACGTCAGCCTCATAGCGAAAATACAATCGCGATGCCGGAATGCCGGAAAGCGTAATGGCGGCAGTGCCGGGACCGCTCTGCCGCGGCCCGCAGCCTGCAAGCAGTATTGCGTAAAGCGAAATGATTGCCGTTGCCGGCCAAAGGAATGCTTTTATTCTACGGGCATTCATTTCAATTCAGCGTTCAGATAGCTCCGGTAAAGTTCTTTTTGTTTTTCGGTCGGATTGTCAACGGCCGCAAAGGAATATTCCGCACGTGTCGGTTGGCCGAGAACAATAGGAATTTCCTTTAATTTATCAAATCTGAATACGGTAAGGCGTATCGAATCGCCGGGCTTTTTTTCCGCAAGGTAAGACTGCAGAAATTGTGCGCTTGCACGATAACCGTCAACGGCAACGATCTGGTCGCCGGTATTCAGACCTTGTTCATAGGCAGGAGTTCCCGCCGGTACGGCACGCACGATCAGGCGGCCGCCGTCTTCGTTTGTATCCGCGCCGAGGTAGCCGCGGCCTTTTCCTGCAATCGAGGCTTCGAGTTTGAGCCCGATGCCCGATAAAATCGAATCATAATCAATCTCATCCCGGCCGCGTACATATTTGGCGAAAAAGTCCTCGAGACTTCGGCCGGCCATCATCTCGGCGGCTTTCTGATAATCGGCGGGAGTATAGTTTCTGCCTTTTTTGAAGTAATTGTCGTAGAGATAGCGCATTACATCATCAAGAGATTTTGCGCCTCGCGACGAGGTGCGAATCGTAATATCGAGCAGCATGTTTACGATCTCGCCCTTGTCATAATACGAAATCTGGTTATTGATGGAATTTTCGTCCTGGCGGTAATATTTTATCCAGGCATCGAGGCTTGCTTCTTCCAGGCTGGTCTGAAAGCGTCCCGGACGCGATTGCAGATCCGTAATCAGACGTGCTTTGTCCGCAAGAAATTCGCGGTCAGAGACAAGGCCGGCACGCCGCAGCAAAAGTCCTTCGTAATAGGCCGTTGCGCCTTCGGCGACCCAAAGCAGTTTAGTGTAATTTTCGTTTTCGTAATCGAATGGACCCAGAGCATCGGGACGAATTCGCTTTACATTCCAAAGATGAAAATATTCGTGTGCTACCAGATTAAGAAAAGCACGATACCGCGCCGCCGGTTTGAAGCCGAAACGGTTCCATTGCAACGCAGTCGAATTCAAATGCTCGAGACCGCCGCCGCCCCGCAGGTTAAGTATAAAAACATAGTTGTCATAGGGCAGTTCGCCAAAAATTTTGTAGCATTCTTCAATTATTTTCGCCGTGTCGCGTGCGATTGCCTTCAGATCGTAATTCCCTTCTCCGGTTACTACAAAGCGATGCTCCTTGCCGTGCACCTGAAAGGTGATTTCATTGAAATCGCTGACCTCAAAGGGCGAATCGTAGAGGATGTCGAAATTTTCAGCCCGGAAAACGTTTTCCTCTCCGGGGAGGCGGGGCAAACCGGTTGCGACTTTCCAGTTTCCGTATGGAATTACCTTTACGGTTGACGGAGCGGCAAGACCGTCCTTCGGATACATCAGCAGCGCGGCATTGTTCCAAAAAGCGTGCTCGTCGTTGAGTTCATTTGTGCGGACGGTAAGCTCATTGGCGTAAACGCGGTAAGAGATGACGATCTCTTTGTTTGATTTGGCCTCAATCTTCCAGGTGTTTTTATTTATTTTTTCCCATTTCAGCGGCTGTCCGGCACCGCTGCTGACCGCAAAATCCTGTACGTGCCTGGCGTATTCGCGAATAAGATAACTTCCCGGAGTCCAGACAGGCATTTTCAGCTCCACAGTGTCTGCCGGCGAAGAGTATTTGAGGCGCATTTCCACTTCGAGCAAATGCGTAGCCGGTTTTGACATCGAGACGGTATAGGCGATTTCCGGCATTTGCCGGATCGCAGCGGGCGTTTTTTGAGCGCTCGGAGCCGAAGGTCTCTGCGCAGATGATTGAATGTCCATATTAAGGAGAAAAACAATTGCGGAAATGATTGTAAAAACACGACAAAAGAGCGGACGGCTGTTAATTGTTTTTTTCATAGGTTTTGCGGATGATGCACGATATTTTACTATGAACTTTCCCCCTGCCGAAATCGCAAGCCGCATCGGACTGTGAAATAAGGCAAGCGGAGGGGACAAACCGGACTATGAATCAGATAGATAACAGCAGCGAAAAGTTTCTCACGCGGCCATTGATGATTATTTTCCTAACGGTTTTTATTGATCTGATCGGGTTTGGAATTGTTATACCGCTGCTGCCGTTTTTTGCCGAAGAATTTGCCGCTTCTCCGGTTGACGTCGGGCTTCTGATGTCTTCGTATTCTTTGATGCAATTTGTTTTTGCTCCCGTCTGGGGAGGGATTTCTGACCGTTTTGGCCGAAAGCCGATTTTGTTTTTTACGATTCTTGGCTCCGGTATCGGCTATCTGATTCTCGGCTTTGCGGGTTCGCTTGTAATGATTTATGCGGGCCGTATTCTTTCGGGAATCATGGGCGGCAATCTTTCGACCGCACAGGCTTATGTCGCAGATGTTACATCACGTGAAAATCGTGCCCGCGGAATGGGTCTTTTCGGGATGGCATTCGGGCTCGGCTTTATTCTCGGGCCGGCACTTGCCGGCGTTTTGAGTAAATTCGGCAATCAGGTTCCTTTTCTTTTTGCCGCGGGGTTGAGTTTCCTGAACGCATTTCTGGTATTGACTATCCTGCCCGAATCGTTGAAAAAAGGCGATACGGCTAACATTCGCCGCCCGGGACGCCTCGCAGCTTTGGCTTCGTCGTTTCGCAGCAGCGGATTTGGTTTGATTATAGGCCAATACTTTCTGCTGATAACCGCATTTTCGATTATGACCACGGCATTTGCCTTCTATACGGCCGTAAAGTTCGGCTATGACGCCGAGCATACGGGCTATCTGCTGTCGTACATCGGTTTCCTGGCTGCAATTACGCAGGGCGGAATATTCGGCATATTGGCAAAACGTTACGGTGAGAAAAAACTTGCCGCCGGCGGCACTCTCGTTCTGGCCCTGAGTCTCTTTGCGGTGCCTTTTATCGGAAAAGATTTTGGCGGCGTTATCGGATTACTTATCGGGACAGGGATTTTTGCTATCGGCAATTCGATTGCGTCGCCATCTTTGATGAGCCTTGCATCAAAATCTGCCGGAGATGCCGCACAAGGCCAGGCGCTGGGCCTGATGCAGTCGGGCGCCAGTCTTGCACGCGTCGTCGGTCCATTGATTTGCGGCTTTCTGTTGAATAATCGTTACAACAAGGTAGATGGCTCTACGCTGCTACGTACTTTCTCTACTGCGGCAATAATAATGCTTGCGGCCTTTGCGGCATCTGTTTACTCATTGTTAACGGAGCAAAAGGGTACGGCTGTCGAATAGCGGCGCCGATAATCTGTTAACTGACGGCACGGCGGAGGTTTTTCGCTGCGGTCGGAAAAGAGAGGACAAATGTTGTACCGCGGCCGGTTTCGCTGAATGCCTGAATGGAGCCACCGTGTTCCTGGACGATACCGTAGGAAACCGCAAGCCCGAGACCCGTTCCATTACCGACGCCTTTTGTTGTAAAGAAAGGATCGAAAATGCGGCCAAGATTTTCGGGAGCAATTCCGATACCCGTATCGGTTACTTCGATTTTGATTTCGTCCGGTTCGACGAACATTGTCCTGAGGATAATCCTGCCGCCGTCTTCCATCGCATCGCGTGCATTAAGTATCAGATTGGTAAAAACTTGTTGAAGTTTTCCGCCATTGCCCAGAATCTGCGGCAGGTCAGCCGCATAATCCTTGACGATTTCGATATTTGATTTACGAATCTGGGGTTCGAGCAGCTGCAGCGTGTCGTCAAGCAATCGGTTGACGTCCAGTTCGTGAGATTCGCTGATATTTCCGATACGCGAAAAATTCAACAGGTTGCTGACGATATTGCTTGCCCGTTCGGTTTGTTTGTGCATTTTCTGCAACAGGGCATGTTTGGGGTCGGTTTCCGGAATCATGCCGAGCAGCATCTGTGTGTAGCTCGAGACGCCCGTAAGCGGTGTATTTACTTCGTGTGCTACGCCGGCGGCAAGCAACCCGATGCTTGAGAGTTTCTCGCTTTGCTGCAGAGTTTCTTCGAATTTGACGCGTGCGGTTACGTTTTCGAGCACGACGATTGCGCCCGATTGTGTGCTTGAAATCGAGCGCAGCGGCGCGACTGCGACATTTAGTATCAGCGGCTCGCCCTCGGCGTCTTTGGTATGCATCTTGTAAGCGTTTCTTGTCTCGGTCAGATGCCAGCGGGATTTGCCGAGTATGTTGTTGAGATC
Source organism: Acidobacteriota bacterium (assembly GCA_040756215.1). Taxonomy (GTDB): domain Bacteria; phylum Acidobacteriota; class Blastocatellia; order Pyrinomonadales; family Pyrinomonadaceae; genus OLB17. The sequence continues at coordinate 112,811 of JBFLZQ010000004.1, read as the reverse complement.
GTAGGCAAAAGCTTCGTCAAAGACTTCTTCGACCAGACGTCCGACCACACTTTCCCGCGGCAGCCGCATCATTTCCTCAAAAGTGGTATTGCAGCGTGTTATCCGCCCGTTTTCATCAACTGCCAGTAGCCCGACATTGATGGATTCGACGATCGATTCGTTGAATTCCTTGAGAAGCGAAAGTTCTTCGGCGTGTCGCTGCTGCTGCTGATAAAGGAGGCTGTTTTCAATCGCGACCGCTATGTAGCCCGAAATTGTTTTGAGTATATCGAGATCCTCGGACGAGAGAAGAGAGCCGTCTTTGGCACGCCCGAGGCCGATAACGGCTACCATTTTGCCGCGGGCAAGACAGGGAACGTAATAATGCAGTTCCTGACGCGGTGTAAGAGCCGCCGGGAAAGTACCGTTACTGCCGTTATGACGTAATTCCGGTTCTGCCAGCTCGAACTCGTCGGCACGGACGATGCCTTTTTCGGCCGATTTTTGCCGGATCATCGTACGGAAATCCTTCGGGATATGGAAGTTGTCGCTGAGCCCTACCCGCTTTGCAATCCTGTAATGTTCGGCTTGTGTCGTATCTTCGATAAAAACCGCAAGTTTTTCCACGTCCAGAACCTGTTGCAGCCTGTCCGTAAGCGAATCCAGGAGAGGTTCCAGTTCGATTGCGCCGGAGAGCGTCCTGCCGAAATCTATCAGACCTTGTCTAAGGTCATATTTTGTGCCGTAAAAGTACCGGTCGGCCCTTTCCTGCAAAAAATTCTTGATTGGCTCGCTGAGCATGACAATTGCGGCCATAGCGATTATGGCTATCAATGCCCGGAGAGTAATTTCCGTCGTGGACAGGTTACTGCCGATGGCCAGGAATACAAGCCCGATTGCGACGGCGCCGATCATCATTGCAATAGCAAGGGTTGTCATTGCATAGACGATTGCACGGCGTACGACGACATCAACGTCCATCAGGCGATACCGGACAACCGAATGACCGAAACTAAGCGGAATAAGAGCCAGAGGCAGCGTCGAGAGCCCGTCGGTCAGCATATCATCGGGCAGATAGACGAATTGTTTGGCCGTCTGTACGCCGATAATCGGAATGACGGAAAGAATCGTGCCCCACATTGCCCATTTCAGCCTCTGGCGTACCATTACCTGCCTGTTGGTCAGGAAGCGCCAAATGAGCACCGTGGCGCCGAGCGATATTCCGCCCACGAAATGAGCCAAAAGTGCGAGGTTCAGGCTTTGAAAGACCTTGTACTCGACCAGAAATGCACGCAACCCGCCGGCAAAAGATTCCGAAGGGATAAGCAGACCGAGAGTAAAAGCAATTGATGCGAGGGACAAAATTGCCGCCGGTGCGTAAATCAGGTAAGTTTGCCAGCGTCTGCGGTCGAAAACCTCGCTGCGAACCGGATATCGCAAACAAAAGTGAACAAAAAGAGGAACGAAAAAGGCGAAAGCAATGTCATCGAGAAGACTGACCGCCAGATCAAAGTCCTGTTCCAGTCCAATCGGGTGGTACGAATGAAAAACAAAGGCCGCAAGGCAAACGGAAGCAAAATGAAGGACAAAGGGCGAACGGCTGCCCTGCTTAAACAATACAAAAAGCCCGACACCCAGCCAAACAAAGCCGACAAGCGTAAGAAATATAATAGATGGCGTCCAGCGCGGAACCGAATCAATATTCTTCAAGTCCGCATAGTAGTAGTTATTGCTGAAAGTATAAGTCGGGCGTTGATAGAAATAGGTAAGGCTGCCGCCGATACCTGCCGCATCGAGATACATAGGAACGTCGGCAGGCGAGTCAATCTCTTCGAAATTCTTACCGTCCAGACTGATTGCCAGAAGGCGATCGCCCTTGACAATTCCCGCGCGGGCTCCGGCAAGTCCGCTGACTACCTTTTGCGCGTAAATTCCATCATCTTTTTTAACCCAAAGAACGCCGTCCGTAGGCGGAAGTTCGTGATAGGCCCTTTGTGACAAATTCAGAGCAGCGCCGGCGACAAGCAGCGCAGCAACCGCCAACCAGATCAGGCTCCAACTTGTCATCACTTTTGCCTTCATTTCAGGGCAGACTTTTCCGGTAAATTTATAAGCAACAGACGTTCCAATTCCGCTGTCCCAAAAGAATCACGTAAACCTTTTATAATCAATAAAATTCGCTCATGGCACGAGGCCATGCCGGCAAAAGAAATGCAAAAAATCGGATTTTTACGGACTAAATCCAATAATTTGTATAATTACGGGTGAACAAAATCCCGCGAAATCGCATTTTACGGAGTTCGCGGGACAGCAAAAGTTTAAATCGGGCTGTCAGAATCGCACCAGAATACCGCCGCGCAATGATCTTTTTTGGCCATTCAGGCGAATCACGCCCTCGTCCGTTGCAATTCCATTGGCGAAATCGAAAATGTTGCGTGCGTCAACGATGGCTTCAGCATGAAATGGCAGCCCAAGGTTCGGCAAATTCTGCGTAATCAAAACACTCAGACCCGGATCGTAAATGGCGATGCGATTATGAAACGGGTCAACAGCGAAAACGGTCGCATTTGGCGAAAGCCTGAAAATTGTTTTGACGTTTGTGCCGGTCCTGAAATCTGCATCTATCTGTCCGACAAATGATTGAAAATAATCAGTTTCGAAGACATTGCCGCCGGAAAAGAATCCGCCTGAGAGCCGTTGCCCACGGCCGACGCTGTAGCCCGCGGAGGCGCTGAGGCGGCCGTTTATCCGACGGTTGTAAAACACCGTAAAACCACGTGCGGGACCGTCATTGTTGGCCGTAAATGTATCTTCGGCAATGAGTTGGCGGCTTCTGTCGGCAAAACTTGCAATGGAATTGCCTGAGGCGAAGACCGTATCGACGAAAACGCTTGCGTTCAATGACGAACGGTTGTCCAAAACACGTTCGACGCCGAATTCCAGACGGGAAGCCCGATTTACTACCGGAGCGGAATTTTTAGTTACAATGTCGTCAACCGCAACGGGCTCACGGAAAGCGATTTCAGCATCTTCAAGTGCAATTGCCCGGGACCAATCGCGATTTTCCGAAACGGTCGAGAATGAGGAGCTGAAACGCGTTTTAGGATTTACATCGTACTGAAAACCTAATCTTGGATTTAGCGAAAAACTGTTTCCGGCACCGAAAAGTTTGGCAATATCCAGACCATAAACCAGAATAACGCCTTCACGCACTTTCCATTCGTCGCTGGCCGAAAGCGTAAGTTCTCCTAAATCAACCGGTTGGGAATCTCGTATAAAAGCGCCGATTTTTGCTGTGCTGCCCGCAAAACGAAATGTGTGTTTTTCCGATGCCCGATATTTTGCCGACAGACTGAGAGCTTTCGGCGCGGTTTCGTTGCCTGTCTGGCCGCTTATGACCAGGCTCAGGTTATTACCTGCCGGGACAAAACCTGCAAAATTGACGGCTAAATAATTGCCTTCGGCGCCGGTTGCAAAGTAGCTCATCACGGCACCGCTCATTTTCTTGGAGCTGCTGCGGGCGGAACCGGTTTCTGTTGTTTCCTCAGCTTCTACGGCTGGGGTTTCACCTTCGGTATTCTGGTAAATCGAGCGGCTAAGCGATGCCGAACGCCTTACCCATTTAGGATTGTTACGGTCAATGCGCCGTTCGGGTATGGTATTGCCGCTGCCGGCGCGCTCGAGTTTGAAACCGTAAACAAGCTTTGCGGCACGCAGGACCTCGACATCCGAAACAGACGCTGGATTATAACCCTCGGCAACCGCCAATACCGTGTAAATGCCGGGCGCAACGCGTGCCAGATAACTGCCGTCGTAAGAGGACTGGACCTGTTTAACCAGAATGGAAGTGCCCGCGCGGAATATCGCCACAGTCGCATCGGCAATCGGATTTCCCGCCTCATTTCGGACAACTCCTTTTATTTCAGCAAATCCGCCGCCCGGATTGCCTGCCGCAGATGCGGCCGCCGTTACTGTTGACAATGCAATAAACAGTGCGGTAAAGACGGCGTATATCCGGAAATCTCTGCTCCTGGCATTTTTTTCATTTGCAATCATAGCAACTGCTATCGTGAGAGCATCACGGCATTTTGGAAACGCCTCTATTTAAAACAGATCATTGCGGCCAAAACGGCACTGACTTATGCCGCCGCCGCCCTATTTACGACAACTCACGTATTTTCCTTTCAATCTTCAAGCGTGTCAAGCAGTTTAGGGACAATTACGCTTAGCCCTTTGGATGTTGTAGGGCTTGACAAAAGTTGCCCTCGGGTTAGAATGTTGCATTGACCCGTATAAAAACCGCTGGGTTTTTTGACAGTGTTTTATTTCGGAGACGTGGCTGAGTGGCTGAAAGCGGCGGTTTGCTAAACCGTTGTACTCCAAAAGGGTACCACAGGTTCGAATCCTGTCGTCTCCGCCATATTTTGAAGGTCGGAGCTGCCAAATCGTCGGGTTTGGCAGTTTTTATTTTTTCATAGCCTTGCACATCGGAATCAGGCAGAAAGCTTTCAAACTTACTGATCAGGCGAAGGTGAAAAATGAAAATCCTCAGAAACATACTCGGCGTTATATTTGGCCTTATGATTGGCGGATTTGTAAATATGGGGATAATCATGGCCGGCACCGCATTGATTCCGCCGCCGGAAGGCGTCGATTTTACGAATGTGGAAAACTTACGCCAAACCGCACATTTGCTGCAGCCGATACATTTTCTGACGCCGTTTCTGGGACATGCAATCGGGACTATGGCCGGAGCACTGACCGGGGTTTGGATTGCGGCAAGCCATTATAAAATCGTTGCCGGTATTGTCGGCGTTTTCTTTCTGATTGGCGGCATCGCGGCGGCTGCCATGATTCCTGGCCCCAAGTGGTTCATCGCACTTGACCTGGTTTTTGCATATATTCCGATGGCCTGGATCGGAATGAAACTTGCACGTAAATAGTGAATCGCACGGTATTGATTTACGGTTTTTCGATGGCGGCGCTTTTCGGGCTGCTTAAATTCATCGAGTATCAATATTTCGTTCGGGATATACCGCTCGAATTCTATATCGGCGTCGTTGCTGTTTTTTTCACTGCAATTGGCATCTGGGCAGGCTTAAGACTGACACGTTCGAGGGTCGTCCGCGAGATTGTCGAGATAAAACCTCAATTTGACATCGATAATGATAACCTTCAGAAAACCGGACTCAGCCGACGGGAGTACGAAGTTCTTGAGTTGATCGCCGCGGGTCACTCCAATCAGGAAATTGCAGAAAAACTTTTCGTCTCAACAAGTACAGTAAAGACACACGTTTCCAATGTGCTTTCCAAGCTCGACGCGCGTCGCCGTACACAGGCAATACAACGCGCAAAAGAGTTGAGAATCATTCCGTAATCTCCCGAAAGCAAAACTTTGCTTCAGCCGAATAAATCATACTTTTTATTGATTTTTCCGGCTTTTATTGAAATTCATACTTTTGACTGATGTATTAAGGATCTGCTTTCTGTATAGTTCTCGATAATTCCCGAGAATCTTTAGGAGGTAATCTATGACAAAAATTGTTGTAATTTTCGGCTTGATCTCAGGGGCGATCGCAGCGGGTCTTATGTGGCTTCTTATCGCTTCGGTAAATAGCGGGTCTGTAAACCTTGATAACGGAATGTTATGGGGCTATGCGACAATGATCATAGCCTTGTCGCTCATCTTTTTTGGGATAAAGTCCTATCGCGACAACAACGGCGGTCACATATCTTTTTTCAAAGGCTTGCAGGTGGGTATTCTAATCAGCCTGATCTCTGCGGTGTGCTATGCGGCAAGCTGGGAGATTTACTATCGAGGCAGTGGACAGGAGTTTCTGCAAAAATATACCGCCCATTATCTCGAGCAATTGAAAAAAGACGGTGCATCAGAGGCTGAAATTGAGAAATCACGTGCGGATATGGCTCAATTTATGGAAAACTACCAGAATTTCTTCATACGTTTTGGAATAACTATGATGGAAATCCTGCCTGTAGGGGTTATTGTGACTTTGGTGAGCGCGGGGTTGCTCAGGAAACGCGAGGTGCTGCCGGCAGAACCGGTTTAAGGAATATATATGGCAAAAGTAACAGGGATTGGAGGCATTTTCTTTAAAAGTCAAAAAGATCATAAGGCTCTTGCAGCCTGGTATCGAGATCACTTAGGTCTGAATCTGGAAGTTTGGGGCGGGGCGATACTTCGGTGGCCGAACGATGCTGCTGATGACGGTGGCCTCACCGTCTGGAGTGTAGCCGCACCTGACAGTAAATGGTTCGCTCCCAGCGACTCGAATTTTATGATCAATTATCGTGTTGACGATTTGGACGAAATGCTTCTGCAATTGAAGGAATCAGGCGTGGAGATTGTCTCAGGTCCGGAATCGCATGAAAATGGAAAATTTGCATGGATCATGGATCCCGATGGCAACAAAATTGAACTCTGGGAACCAAAAGCTATGGATAGTGGCAACAAAGCATAAGGATTTTGCCACAGTCTGCCGGATAGCATACAAGTAAGTAGTATAAATAAAGAGACACAGGGGCGGATTAGTGTCGGGCAAATTGCAAACATTCTTCATCTTAACCAGGAGAACTTATTTGTTTTCATTTCTTCAAACCCGAAATGCGGCTTGCCATTGTTGTATCGCCGGAAGAGCCGGACGGCACCTCGCTTCTTCTCGAGCCGCGCGGCGGTTTTGGTTCGGACAATTTTTACAACGGCATTTACCGGGCGAAGTTGCCGGTGATAATCTTCGGCACGGATGATGTTTACCGTGAATATGAGCGATTGAGGGCCCTAGGGGTTGAATTCCTGCGCGCTCCTGAAAAATCAGATTGGGGGACCTCTGCGGTTTTCGATGACAGTTGCGGCAACTACATTCAGATTCACCAACCACAATAATTTGCTTGTCTAAGGCGGACCGCCGGGTGCAAAATCTCCTAAACCGGTCTTTGTCGCAAATTCCAAAAGGCCGGAATATAAACCGGGGATAAAAAATTATGGATTATGCAGTCCGCCTGCTTCTTTTTGCCGCTGATTCGACCATTGCAAGAATGTTTACGCTTGACGAGGGCGTTTCCCTGCTGGAAAAGATTCTCCGCCCGGTAATTGTTTACCTTGCACTGGTTATTATGCTGCGGGTCTTTGGCCGCAGGGAATTGGCGCAGCTGAATCCGCTCGATCTGGTTGTTATACTTTCGATTTCAAACACCGTTCAAAATGCAATAATCGGCGCCGATAATTCATTGATCGGCGGCGTAATCGGTGCAACGGCACTTCTTTTGGTAAACTATATTTTTTCGCGGCTCAAGTTCAGTTCAAAGCCGATAGAAAAATTTGCCGAAGGCGGCCCGCTCGTACTGATCGAAGATGGCAGGAAAAACGACGAGGCTCTCCGGCGGGAGCTGATCTCCGATGCCGATCTTGAAATTATTGCCCATGAACACGGATTGGAAAACGCTTCGGAGATTGACAAGCTCGTGCTCGACACAAACGGCACTTTTTTAGTTTACGGAAAAAATGAAATTCGCGATGCACGCTTCAAACACGAAGTTTTAAGGAAACTCGCAGCAATCGAAAAACGCCTTGAAACACTTACGGCATCGCCGGACAAGAGTTGATTAATTATGACTACACGCGTCAGGTTTGCACCATCGCCGACCGGTTATCTGCATATCGGATCTGCACGAACGGCACTTTTCAATTATCTTTTTGCCCGCCACACCGGCGGAAAGTTTCTTCTTCGGATCGAAGATACGGACATCGCCCGCTCTACCGAGGAATCTACACGCTCGATTCTTGAAGGCCTTGAATGGATAGGCTTGCGGCCGGACGAGGAAATCGTTTTTCAGTCTGACAATGCAGAAAAACATCGGCAGGCGGCCTACAGGCTTCTTGAAGAAGGAAAAGCCTATCGCGATTTTACGCCGCGTGAAGAAAAAACCGGCGACGTCAAACAATCCATTGCCGTGCGCGCACGCGAAATGGCAGATAAAGGAATGCGCGATAATCCATATCGAAATCTTACGCGCGAAGAATCCGACCGCCGGGCCGCAGCCGGCGAACCATTTGCCATCAGGCTAAAAGTGCCGGAAACGGGCAAGACTTCATTCGAAGATAAAGTTTACGGCCTTCAGGAGCGTGATTACAAAGACATTGAGGATCTGGTCCTGCTTCGTTCAGATGGTCACCCGCTCTATAATCTGGCAGTCGTTTGCGATGATATCGAGATGGGCATTACACACGTAATCCGCGGCCAGGATCACCTGACCAATACGCATAAACAGATTCTGATCTATCAGGCACTAGGGGCAAAAGTGCCGGAATTTGCCCATCTGCCGCTGATCCTTGCACCAAACAAAGGCAAACTCTCAAAACGCAAACACGGCGAGATCGTCTCGCTGACGACATATCGCGACGCCGGATTTTTACCCGAGGCATTTCGTAATTTCCTTGCTTTGCTGGGCTGGTCCGCCGGCGAAGAACGCGAGATTTATTCCATGGAGGAATTGATAGAAAAATTCACGCTCGAAGGAATTCACAGATCTAATGCCATCTTCAATTTTCGCGAGGGCGACCCGAAACATTGGACGGACGATAAAGCAATATGGATGAACGCCGAATATATCCGCACAATGCCGATTGCCGACCTCTTGCCATATGTAAAAGCAGAGTTGAAATCCGCAAAACTTTGGCGCGAAGAATACGCGGAATCAGAACGTGAATGGTTTGAACATACGATTGACATAATCCGCGCGCGCTTTTTTACACTCAAGGATTTTTCATCGCAGGGCCGCGCCTATTTCAGCGAAGATTATGACTTTGATCCCGCCGCGATCGAAAAAAATCTGAAAAAGTTTCCAGAATTGGAAAAATGGCTGCCGGAGCTGGCCGATAGATTCGAAGCCGCATTCACCGAAGTGCCTTATGTCGAGGAAAATATAGAAAAAGTAGTCAGGGCCTTTGCGGAAGAAAAAGGCACAAAACCCGGCGTAATCATGAACGGCGCACGCACGCTGCTGACAGGCGTCGCCGTCGGCCCTTCCATGTTGAGCGTATTTGAAATCCTCGGCCTGGAACGTACGGTTATGCGCCTGAAAAGCCGGATTTCCTGGAATCTCGGATAATTGCACCTGCGACACTGCCGCCGCCGGCAACCAACACCGCTTTACTGCCGCATTCACGGCAACCGGAAAGAGACTCGAACCGCTATCAGGCTTTGCCAGATAGCGGCATAGTGCTTATTATGACAGTTTGTTATCCGATAGTATTTTTGTTCTAAAAATTCCCTACCGTTCGGAGCTGAAAATCTTAACAAGCGAACTTAAAGTAACCTTCGCGGGTTGTTGCCGGTTCGGGCACTGGTTACCGTGTTAGTAATAGATTGTTCTGGTGGGTTGTATTGTAGAGGGCGGGTTGACCGTGAAGCGTTGCTATTCAATTCCATAGTTCACAGGCTGTTCGGTCTTTGTCCGGCATTTGCTATTCTGTTAGCGGGATGGAGACGCTAATATTGCGTGAGAGAGGCGATTTTGAAGCTGCTTTTGAGCGGCTCAGCCTTGCGGAGATGCTTGGGTGCGATACGGAGACTTCTGGGCTCGATGCGTCAAACGGCCGTCTTTTCTCGATACAGTTTTCCGATGGCGATTTCAGTGTTTTGATTCCGGTCAGCGAAGGGATTGAGCCGGGTCCATTTACTGAAATCCTTCGCAATGATTCGATAGTCAAGATCTTTCATAATGCGCGTTTTGACCTTGCATTTCTCACAGCAAACGGCATCGAAGTCCGCAATGTCTTCGATACAATGATTGCGGAAAAATTCATAACGCGCGGCGCACGTCAGGGCGTCGGGCTTTCGGAGACGCTGTATCGCTATTTCGCCGTTGATCTGGACAAATCGCCGCGCAAAAAATTCAACCGTAAATGGGACGGTATTTGGACGGACGAGCTTGTAAATTATGCTCTAAGCGATGTGGTTTATCTTCCGCGCTTATGCAATGAACAGTCAGCATGGCTCGAACGTCTCGGTCTTGCGGAGCAGTGTGCCGCCGAGATGCGGCGGCTGTTTGCCATGATCGACTCCAAACAGAATGACGGGTCGGGCTGATTTACCAACGATGATAAGCCGGATGCCCTTCCTTGACCGCGACGAATGTCCCGCGGCATGTTGCGGTTACCTTCCCGTCGGCCAATAACTCGGCGTCAACGACGGCGCGGTCGTCGGTTGATTCCGTAACTTTGGCACGCAGCCGGATTGCGGCGTCTGCCGGCGTCGGCCGCAGAAGTTTTACGTGAAAGTCCGCGGTAACCGTGCAAGGCGGTTTGTCCAAACCGTTGCGTTTCATCAAATGATAGGCGGCGGTCCAATTCGAGTGGCAGTCCAGAAGCGCACCGATTATTCCGCCATTCAGCACGCCCGGAAAGGCCATATGATGCGGCTCTGCCCGCCAGGTCGCAACAACCTCATCGCCTTCGGGAAAGCTGCGAATATGCAGTCCTTTTTCATTTGCCGGACCGCAGCCGAAACAAATACCTGCGGGCGAATATTGTTCCTGTAGAGAAAGATCTGATGTGGCGCTCATACAAACAGAGTTGCACGAGCTTTTACAATTTTCAACCCCTGCAGACGTGTTTTTACAAATCAGGAATCAAAGTAACCGATAATCGCGGAGTGTTATCAGGAGAGTTCTGACCCGACGTTGCGAAGTCCTTCTTTTTCGGCGCGTTCATTGTCCAGCTCTGTCAATACATCGAGTATGAAATTAGTATTGCTGTTTACGTTGATGACTACCGGAAATTCAGTTTCGGAAATCTGAAATTCGAAAGTACCGCTTCCGATTTCTACAATTTCCTTGAAGGCCGCCGTACCGTTTCGTCCATTGCATTCTGCATCGACGATTTTGCCATCGTTAAAGCAAACATTAGCCAAAAACAAGTCTGATTTTATGACCATCAGACCGGTCATCCTGGCGTTTTCAATTACCTGGACTGCATCAAAAACGCTGACAAAGCCGAGATTACCCGCAAAAGTAACGTCCGTACGTACTTTTTGAGGCGAACGGTCGCGGGTAACCGCAAAATCGGGCCGCCGGGCACGCCGTATTGCCTCGAGGCCGGGAGCAACTGAAATTCGCGGATCAAGGAGTTTGGCTTCCTGCAATCTGTCATATGCAAGATCGAAATCCTCCCGTCCGATATAGAGTGTAACCAATGCAAGGCATTGCCGCGCCGCTTCGTTAAGATTTTTCTGCTTTATACATATTTCCCGCATTTTTTCTCTCAGCGGGATAGAACGCGGGCTGCGTTCAATGGATTCACGCAGCAGCAGAAATGCCTTTTCCGGCGAACTGTATTTGACGAACAGATCTGCATCGAGCAGGACCGATTCTATTGATACCTCCGAAACCGGAACCGTTGGCTTTTCAATGACTTGATTCATACTGCTCTAAGCGGAGTTGAAACAACAATGTTCAACGCTTTCAAACATATCACAACACAACATTTCAAGTCATCAATTTTGAGCAAAATCGGTCAAAATGAAAGGCCGACGGATAATGACCGCGACCTTTTGAGTATCTGAGATCTATTTTAAGCCTGTTTTCAGAAATCAAAGCGAACCCCGAGCCTGATATCTCTCTGCCTGTATGTTCGCGTCGGCACGAGGAAGTTTTCCCGAGCGGTTTGCGAAGCATTCGGGCCGATAAAATCAACAAATTCGGAGCCAAAACTAAAGATTGCCGCATTGAGCACGTTTCCGATCTCGATATTAGGTCTTAGACGAAAACGCTCGCCGAAACGCCATTCGCGGGCGATGTTCAGGTCAAAAAAGAACTGGCCCGGGCCGGTGCCGGCATTACGCGGTAAATTGCCGCTGGCCGAACCGATCGGTTGCAATTGGAATTGTGAGAGCAAAGCGTCGGGAACGGGCGAACCGGGACGTCTCCATTTCAAATCTTTCAGATTTCCATTGAAAATCACCCTGTCCGTGCTGGTGTCGTTCAGGTTGCGGTCCACGCCGTAGCCAAGATTGAAGGGAGCAGAGCTGGCGATTCTGATAAGCGGCGAGAATTTAAGTTTACCAACCCATGCCGGTGTATCAAGCGTTGAAGAAAACACAAAACGGTGACGCCGGTCCTGCAACGCACGAGCCCATTCGCGTGAAAAGTCGCCGTTGATTTCGGCATTGGTTGTATTATTCAAGCCGTCATCTTTCAAAAGGCTAAGCGTGTAAGCAAGTCGCAAAGAGCCGCCGAAACCCGCGCCAAATTTACGGTAACGGCGGCGGAATTCGACAACCAATCCGTGATAAAGAGCATTGCCGATCGAGCCAACCTGTTCCATCTCATCGACGCTTGGGTCGGGACGCAGGTTTTGCAAGGCCGCACGTGCTATGCCGATCGGGCCGCCAATCGAGTTTGACGAAACGCCGTCGCCGGCATTTGAATTGGGTGAAATCGTAGAGGTATTGGTAGTATTCAAATTAACCCAGCAGATTACATTGACGGTTGTTCCGCAGGTTCCTGTCTGCGTGCTCGGATTTGTCGAAACTCCGCTTGCATCGGTCACAGGCCCCAGATAGAAACGATAGGTTCGCGTTGTGCCGTTGACGTTTGTAAAGACGAAAGGCGTTGCAAGCAAATAGGATGTATAATCCTGAAAACCCGCCGGCAATATCGGCAGATTGATATTGTATTCACGCCATAAATGAGCAGTTTTGTTCCAGGTGTAATTTGCCTCCAGCACCCAGCCGTTTCCAATCTCTTTTTCAAATCCGAGATTCATCTGATAGCTTTCCGGAATTTTCAGATCTGGCGAGACGCTGCGGAGCGGATTGCCGCTGCTGCCTGTATTTCTTAGAAATCCATAGGAAGCGGGACAAGGTACGGGGTTGGATACCGGACCGCAAAGAGCGGACGAAATCGCGCCGCGAAGTTCATCTGCCGACGAGAAACCGTTTGGAAAACGTTGAGCGATAACGGCAAGTATCTGCGAACGCGGATTGAGTGTTCCCGTACCGGTAGAAGTAGGAATGGTATTGGAATCGAAAGAAGCGACGCTGCCGAGCCTGTTCTGGATAAAATCACCTATTGTCCTGAGCAGAACGCGGTTATACACTACAGCCGCGCCGTATCTGATGACAAATCTGCCTTTTTTGAATGGATCCCAGGCGACGGCAAAACGCGGCCCGAAATTGTTGTTGTCAGAAACGGCCGTTTCCCTTTCGTAACGAAGTCCGTAACTCAAAGTCAGATTTGACCGCAAGCGCATTTCATCATTGAAAAATACGCCCCAGTAAGTATTGGTTACATCCGTTGCGGTGCCGAAATTCTGGCGGTAGCGTGTTACGGTATTATTGGAATAGTTCAGGACGGAGCTGAAATTGAATGTGCCGGTCGCATCGCCGAGTACCAGTGTTTTAGAATTTACATACTGAATGTCGAAACCGACTTTGACAGTATGCCGGCCTATAACGTGTGTCAGCGAATCCTTTAACTGATATCTTTGTTCATTTCGGTTATCGGCAAAATTTTGCAGCGAGCTCGAAGTTGAATTACCGGCTATCAATGTCTGTGTCGAATTTGTTATCGGGTTTCTGTAACCAATCAGGATTACCGGCGCAAAGGGATTGTCTGTTTGGAAACTTGGCGTATATCTTGACCATTGAAAACCGATCTCATTTACCGTCCGCGAACCGAAAACGTGATTGTCTGTTATATTGAAAGCATCGGAATCGATATTTTTCGCCTGCAGAGCATCTTCTATCCGTGTAACAAAGGCCGAAGTCGTGCGCCGGTTTTTTCTTCGCCCGAATTGCCAGCCGAAACGCAGATCATTGTTTTTTGTAAGTTTATGATCCAGCCGGAGCGTAATGATATTGCCTAGATTGGGCGTTGGGTACTGCTTTTGATAAGGCGAAATGAATCCGGCATTTGTAGGACATTGAGCCGGATTTGCATTGTCACAGAATTGGGCGGTTCCGGTAGGCTGCGGAAGTGTAAAGCGGGGATTTGCCGCTACGGGGATAAAAGTGTCTATCAGCGTCGTATCCTCAAAACGTTGATATTCATAGGATACGGTGAAAAATGTCCGCTTTCGTCCATTATAAAACGGCAAGAGAACCGGGCCGGAAAGCACTATGCCGGGATTGTAATTCGTCAGCGGCAATCGCGAAATTCCCCGGCTATTGTTGTACCAGCTGTTTGCGTTCAGGTTATCATCACGAAAAAACATATATGCCCGGCCGCGAAATTTATTTGTTCCGCGACGCAATGACAAATTTACGCGGCCGCCGGAGGCACGGCCATATTCGGCAGAAAACTGATTGCGGATTACCTGCACTTCTGAGACTGCTTCGAGCGAGGGTTGGAAACGATCGCGTGCTGACCGGTCGTCGTTATTGTCAAAGCCGTCAATCGTGATGTTGTTCGAATATGAGGCACCGCCGCTGATCGTAAAATTGCCCTGTTCGAGCGGTGTGGAACGAGGATTAGAGTTCCTGTCTTCCGCCAGATCACTGGTCGAGAGAGCCTCTTCCGCAGTTCCTCCGAGCGTCAGGACAAGATCAAGAGGATTACGCGAATTATTCGGTATGTCTTCTATCTCGCGGGCTGAGAGCGTGCTCCCGACTATTGTCCTTGAGGTATCAATGGCCGGTCCGTCGTCATCGCTGACGGTAACGGTTGCTTCGGCGCGGACGTCAGCCGGCGAAAGAATAAAATCAAGCTGTAGGTTTTGCGCCGCAAGGGTTTCTATTCCCGTTCGCTCGCGCACGCCGAATCCGGGAGCCTCTGCTTTGACGGAAATACGTCCGGGCAATAAATCTATGATTCTGTAGCGGCCCTCGTCATTGGATGTGACAGTGCGCGATTGGCCTGTGTCACGGTCAATGGCCGTGATGCTTGCTCCGGCAACAGGCAAACCGTTGGAATCCGTTATTTTGCCTGAGATAGTAACTTTGTCGAGGTCCTGGCCAAAAGACAAAACAGGCAGGGCGATGAAAAACACAAAAAGAAATAGTGAATAAACTCCCGGGAAAGAGTATTTCATTATCCGGCTCCCTTATTAATTGGATTTATGGTGGATTTGGTTGTCGGTCTATTTTGCAGGGAATTGCCGGAATTGGCAAGCGGCCGTCCAAGGATTTGGCGGGGCCTTTATGATTCACCGTTTTGGTCAAGCGATGCCGGCCGCCTGATGCGTGATATTGGAATCAGCGCGTCCGTAGCGGTTTCGGCAGAGCCGCGCCGCGTAATTTCCGCAGCATGCGTTTGCAAATATTGCAGAAAACGCTCGAATTCCTGCTGCATGGCTGCCATCTTTTCACGCATATTAAGAATAATCTCAACGCCTGCAAGATTTACGCCGAGGTCACGCGTCAGCGAAAGGATAACTTCGAGCCGTTCCAGGTCGCTGTCGGAATAGAGCCTTGTATTGCCCTCGGAACGTGATGGCTTGAGAAGGCCCTCGCGTTCATACAGTCGGAGTGTCTGCGGGTGAATATCGTACATTTCCGCGACAGAACTGATTGTATATGTTTTAACGCGTTTCTTAACCATCGCCTTAGTTTTCCAATCCTCAGGCCTTTGCCTGATTCATCTGTTTTCGATCAGCATTAAACTGAAACTAATCCAAACCCATCGCTTTACGAGGATTTTCAGGGTTCAATTTTTCAAATTGCCTGAGCAGCTCCTTAGTTTCCTCGGAGATTATTTTCGGCAGAGTAATTTTAACCTCGACGAATTGGTCGCCGCGAAGTTCGGGATTTCTGAGGCTCGGGAAACCACGCTCGCGAAGGCGAAATTTTTGTCCGGATTCAGTTCCCGGCGGTATCCGAAGCTGCGCCTTGCCCTCGACGGTCGGTACTTCTATTTTTGCCCCGAGAGCCGCTTCGGGAACCGTTATCGGGATAGTTACATAGATATTGTCGCCCTTTCGCGTAAAAAAAGGATGCTTTCCGACGTTGGTAACGATATATAAATCGCCGGGTTCGGCACCGAGCCGGCCTCCGTGACCTTTTTTCGGGACACGCACGCGCGAGCCGGTATCAACTCCGGCCGGGATGCGTACCTTGACCTGTTCAGTTTTTGGTATCGTGCCTTTGCCGTTGCAGAGCGAGCAAGGCGTCCTCCGCCGTCCGGTACCGGCACAGTCCGGACAGTCCTGAGAGAACTGCAGACGACCGCTGCTTCTCAAAACCTGGCCTGAGCCTTTGCAGGTCGGGCATGCAACGACGGGGCCGCCGGTATCGCCGGCACCCTGACATCGCGGACATTGCTCGCTGCGTTCAACCGTGATGGTTGTGGTCAGGCCCTTGAAGGCTTCCTGGAAACTCAATGCAAGAGGGATTTCAATATCGGCTCCGCGTTTTGGCATCGGACGCGGCGGTTCCGGTGCGGTGCGCGTCGCGCCGCCAAATAGATCGGAAAATATATCGCGGAAACTGGAACCCGCCGAACCGCCCGATCCGGTAAAATCAAAGCCGGTGAAATCAAAGCCTGTACCTGCGCCGGCGCCGGCTGAAAAAGGAGCGTCGGCATCGAGATTGTCGCTGTAATAACCAAAGCGGTCGTAAACTTTCCGTTTCTTTTCGTCGGACAGAATATCGTAGGCTTCCTGCACTTCGCGAAAGCGCTCCTCGGCCGCCTTGTCGTTTGGATTTACGTCCGGGTGAAATTTGCGCGCAAGCCGGCGATAGGCCTTTTTGATTTCATCGGCCTTTGCGTCTTTCTTGATACCCAGAATCTGATAATAATCTTTCTTCGCCATTGTAATTTTAAGCAAATAGAAGGTTTCGGGGACACCGTCGGAATGTATTACCGGAGCGTCCCCGGATTATTAACCCTTTACTTGCCTGTCCGAAGGTTTACTTTTTGTCATCTTCTACGTCAACGTATTCGGCATCGATGACATTTTCATCAGACGATGCGGCCGAAGCTCCGTCGCTGCCGGCGGCGGCTGACGAAGCCTGTCCGGCGGAGCCGGCCGTGCTTGTGTAGAGCACTTCGGCCAGCTTGTGCGATGACTGCATAAGCCTGTCGTGTGCTTTGTTCATCGCATCTACATCTTCGCCGCCCAATGCCGATTTTGCATCGGAAATCGCCGATTCGATTTCGGCTACGGCGGCCGCATCCAGTTTTTCCTTGTTTTCGCTCAAGGATTTTTCCACGCTGTAAACCAGGCCGTCCAGTTTGTTGCGTGCCTCTATGGCAGCTTTGCGCTTTTCGTCTTCGCTGGCGTGAGCTTCGGCGTCCTTCATCATCTTGTCGATCTCTTCTTTGGTCAGACCGGAAGAGGCCGTGATTGTGATTTTCTGTTCGCGGCCGGTTCCAAGGTCCTTGGCCGAAACGTTGACGATTCCGTTGGCATCGATGTCAAAAGTAACTTCGATTTGCGGAACGCCGCGCGGTGCCGGCGGAATGCCGATCAGATGAAACTTGCCGAGCGTTTTATTGTCCGCAGCCATCGGGCGTTCGCCCTGAAGCACGTGCACCTCGACCGATGTCTGATTATCGGCTGCTGTCGAAAAGATTTCGCTCTTTCGCGTTGGTATAGTCGTGTTTCGCGGAATCATCGGCGTCATGACGCCACCGAGCGTTTCGATACCGAGCGTCAGAGGCGTAACGTCGAGCAGCAGAATGTCGGTCTTTTCGCCGCCGAGGACACCTGCCTGAACGGCTGCACCGAGAGCAACAACCTCATCCGGGTTGACGGATTTGTTAGGCTCTTTGCCAAAGAAATCCTTGACCAACTGCTGTACCTTCGGGATACGAGTCGAACCACCGACAAGAACTACTTCGTCAATGTCCTTGGCGGTCAGACCTGCGTCCTTCAGCGCCTGTTCTACCGGCGGTATCAAACGCTTCAGAACCGGTTCGGCCAGGGCCTCGAATTTTGCCCGCGTCAGCTTCATCAAAAGATGCTTTGGTCCGGAAGCGTCGGCAGTAATGAACGGAAGGTTGATCTCCGTTTCCATTGTCGAGGAAAGCTCGACCTTTGCCTTTTCCGCAGCTTCTTTCAGCCGCTGCAGGGCCATCTTGTCGCTGTGCAGATCAATGCCCTGATCTTTCTTGAATTCATCAATGATCCAGGCGACAATCAGTTCGTCGATATCATCGCCGCCAAGGTGCGTATCGCCGTTCGTGGATTTAACCTCGACAACGCCTTCGCCAACCTCAAGAATCGAAATATCGAAAGTGCCGCCGCCAAAATCGAAAACGGCAATGGTTTCGTCTTTCTTTTTGTCCAGCCCGTAAGCCAAAGCGGCAGCCGTCGGTTCATTGACGATGCGCTCTACCTGCAAACCGGCAATTTTGCCTGCATCTTTGGTTGCCTGACGCTGGGCATCGTTGAAATAGGCCGGAACAGTGATAACTGCCTTTTCAACCTTGCTTCCGAGATATTCCTCGGCCGCCTGCTTCAACTTTTGCAGAATCATTGCCGAGATTTCCGGCGGGCTGTAAAGTTTGCCATTGACGTTGATGCGGACATCCCCGTTATCAGCCTTTTCCACCTTGTAGGGAACCTGCTTGATTTCGTCCTGTACCTCATCATATTTGCGGCCCATAAACCGCTTGATCGAATAAATTGTATTTTCGGGATTTGTTACCGCCTGCCGCTTGGCAACCTGTCCAACCAGACGGTTACCGTCCTTTGTAAATGCGACAACGGAAGGAGTCGTGCGGCCGCCTTCCGAATTAGGGATTACGACCGGTTCGCCGCCTTCCATAACGGCAACGACCGAGTTTGTCGTTCCGAGGTCAATTCCTATAATTTTGCTCATCTTTTTCCTCTCCAGACTTTATTATTGCATTGCTCTTTCAGTAAATGTATCAATCCTATTTGAGCCTGATGCAATGATAATACTTGAGTATATCATTGTCAAGTATTTTTTACGCAAATCCAAAGGATTTTTGATCAAATCGGAAAAAAGGAAAACACACTCCTACAATCGGCAGAAATCTGCCCAACTCATTGCAGGAGAATGAGTTAATACGTTAAATGAGATAAAAAGAGGAAAGTTTTATGACCGTTCAGTCTGTTTTTCGGCTTCGGCTTCCCGCATAAGTGCCGCAACATGGAAAATGTAATGAAAGCCGGAAATTACGGCGAAAGCTGTTATAACGACGTAAACGGTTGGCAGATAGAATCCGTTGAGCGATGGGAAATTTGCCGCAATCAGCACAAGCGTGATTCCGATGACCTGGACAAGCGTGCTTGCCTTGCCGAGAAGTGATGGCCGGAAACCACGAAAACCTGTGATAATGTTGATTGCTGCGGCAACGACGATTATCAGAACGTCGCGGCCAACGACCGCAGCAGTAACCCAGAAAGGAACCGGCAGATGACGACCGGGCGGGACTATACCCGGCAGAGACATGACAATAAAAGCCGCCGTCATTAGCAATTTATCGGCTATCGGGTCAATCACCGTACCTAAATCGGTTTCCTGCTTGAATTTACGTGCCAGAAAGCCGTCAATGCCGTCCGAAATACCTGCGACAAGGAAAACCGCAAGCGCCCAGGCTCCGTGGCCGTAATAGACCAGGCTGATAAAAACAGGAATCAGCGCCATCCGCAAAAACGAGAGGAGATTAGGGATGGTCAGAATGCTGCTCATTCGGTTCGTCTGAGAGTCAGAAGGCTTATTTCGGGAGGACATTGGAACCTGACCGGAACGACGACCGTACCGATGCCGCGTGTTACGTAGATATGTGATTTGCCGCGGCTATGCAGGCCGGCGGCGAAACGGCGCCGCGGAAGGATACGCCCCTGATTTTCACTAAGGCGAATCTGGCCGCCATGAGTGTGGCCGCTGAGTGTCAGGTCAACTCCGTAACGGATTGCTTTTCGGAAAATAACGGGATTGTGAGCGAGGAGAAGCTTCATCTCATCGGGAAAGGAACCGCGCAGCGCTGCTTCCAGATCGGTTCGGCCCACCAGATGGTCGTCCACTCCGGCTAGCCAAAATGATGCACCTGCGGCCTGAAACCTAAAGCCTTCATTTATCAGGACGCGGATACCATTTTTTTCAAGATTTTCGGTAACGGCTTCAGGATCGGTCCAATGATCGTGGTTTCCCAGACAGGCAAATGCGCCGTAACGCGCCCGCAGCCGGCCGAGCATTTCGGCGACAGGTTTGATGTAATCGGGGTCATGTGAAACGTAATCTCCGGTAAATACGGCCAGATCAGGTTCCAAAGCGGAAGCGGCCGCTACGGCCCGAGCGATATGGTCAAGTCCGGTAAGCGGACTATGGTGCAGGTCAGAAAGATGAATGACCCGAAGCCCGTCCAACTTTTTGGGAAGCCGCTCAAGGTTTATCCCGATGTTTTCCAAAGAAAGGCTCGAGGCTTCTTCAATAGCATTTTTAGCAAACCGCGAGAGCCCCGCCGCCAGGGATCGCAGCGGTTTTTCACTACCGTTGATTGAGCCCGGCCTTTGACCGAAAAGGCCGGAACGCTTGCGGGAGACCCACATAGGACGTCAAGTATATCGTTTTTTTCGGCGGAAAGGCAACGATCGCCTTAAACGTTGATTTTCTTACCCTAAAGCTTCCAGACGTGCAAAACGGAGTTTACCTGCCTGTAGAAGTATCGGTTCGCCGCTTTTGATATCAACTATGTAAGCGGTCGCGGTTACCTTTTCGCCATTGATTTTTACGCCGCCTTGTTCGATAAGGCGTTTTGCTTCTCCTTTGCTTGCTGCCAATCCCGCTGAAATAAGCAAATCGGGCAAACGGTGCCCGCCTGCGGCAATGCGCACGACCGGCACATCGGCAGGAGCCTGTTTCTTGACAAAACGGCGATTGAATTCTTCCTCGGCGGCTTCGGCGTCGGCGGCGGAATGAAAATCCGTAATTATCAATTTCGCAAGCCTTGCTTTGGCGTTTCGCGGATTTTCTTCTCCGCGCTCGCAACGGGCTTTAAGTCCTTCGATTTCCGTCTGTGACAGATCGGTCAGCAGCTCGTAGTACCGCCACATCAAATCATCGGAGATTGACATTATTTTTCCGAACATTTCGTTCGGCGGCTCCTCGATGCCGATGTAATTACCGAGAGATTTTGACATTTTCTGGACGCCGTCGAGCCCTTCCAGCAGCGGTGTTGTAATTATCACCTGCGGCTCCTGACCAAATTCCCTTTGCAGTTCGCGACCCATGAGAAGATTGAATTTCTGGTCGGTACCGCCGATTTCTATGTCGGCCTCCAGCGCAACCGAGTCGTAACCCTGAACCAGCGGATAGAGCAGTTCGTGCAGCGAGATGGGCTTCTCCTCACGCATGCGTTTTTCAAAATCGTCGCGTTCGAGGATTTGCCGGACGGTAACCTTTGCAGCCAGTTTGATGAAGTCAGCGGCGGTGAATTTATCCATCCATTCGCCATTGAATCTAAGCTCGGTGCGCGAGGCATCCAGCAATTTTGACATCTGCCGTTGATAGGTTTTCGCATTTGCCAGTATTTCCTCGCGTGAGAGCGGCGGCCGCGTTACATTTTTGCCCGAGGGGTCACCAATCATTCCCGTAAAATCGCCAATCAGGAAGATGACCGTATGCCCGAGCTGCTGAAATGCCCGCAATTTGCGGATTACGACAGTATGGCCGAGATGAATGTCCGGCGCCGTCGGGTCCAATCCCAGTTTGACACGAAGCGGTTTGCCGGTTTTTTGCGAGCGGACGAGTTTTGCCCGCAGGTCTTCTTCGCGGATCAGGTCAACAGTTCCTTTTTTCAGAAAGCCGATTTGCTCGTCAATTGTCATAAAACAGCAATTGTAGAACACTCCGGGATTTTTCTCTATTTCACATTGGGGGTTGCCTCGGATGATTTGTTGCCGTTTTTTGTTTGACATCGGCGCAGCCTTGCCCCCAAAATATAGTGCTGTCGCAAACGCGGGCACACCATAGGATGTTTAGACTTCAACGCCTTGAAATTACGGGCTTCAAATCATTTGCCGATCATACTGAAATCGTCTTTACAGGCAACGGTATAACTGCCGTCGTCGGTCCGAACGGCTGCGGAAAATCGAATGTTTCGGACGCGATTTCCTGGGTACTCGGGGAACAGCGGGCTAAATCCCTGCGCGGCAACGAGATGAAAGATTTTGTCTTTCAGGGGACAAAAAGCCGCAAACCTTCGGGAATGGCCGAAGTAGTGCTGCATCTTGTCCGCGATGAGAATTTTGCGGATATAGACGAGCCCGAGCTGGAAGAAATCGATGAAGTTTTAGGCGAAATCGACGACCTTGCGGTTGATGTAGATGCCCTGGAGTCAAAGCCTGCCGAAATGGAAGCGGCGGCCGTTAACGGAAACGGTGCCGAACACGCAGCATCGGAAAATATAACTGCAGAAGTAGTCCAGGCTGCAGCGGTCGGCTCGGTTCAGACTTTTGAGCGGCCGGTTAAAACCAAACGCCGCTGGCGTCCGCGTTCATTTGCACTGGATTTTGCTCCGGGTGAAGCGGTTACAATCACACGCCGGCTTTACCTTTCGGGCGAGAGCGAGTATTTGCTGAACGGAAAGGCTTGCAGGCTTCGCGATATTCAGGATCTTTTTGCCGGAACCGGCCTTTCGGGTGCACATTACGCAATCATCGAACAGGGGCGTATAAATCAGATTCTTTCGGGAAAACCGGCAGATAAGCGAAGTCTTATTGAAGAAGCGGCCGGAATTTCAAAATTCCGTACGCGGCAGCGTGCGGCCGAAACGCGGCTTGAAGCGGCAAAAACTAACCTTCACCGCATCTCGGATATAGTCTCCGAGGTGGAAAAACAAGCCAATTCGCTCCGGCGACAGGCAGGCAAAACACGGCGTTTTATCGCATTGCAGGAAGAATTTCGCTCGCTGCAAAGAAAATATTTCGCTGCCGAATCGCGCTACCTCGAGCACAAAATCAATCAGATCAACAACGATTTTGCCGCTGCAACGGAAGCCGAAAAACAGGCGCGTATTAACGTAGAGGCCGCCGAAGAAGCGGCACGCGAAGCGACGCAAACGGCACGCCGCGAAGAAGAAGCGCTGGCTGAACTACGCCAAAGACTCAGCGAAGCTGAGCTGGCACGTGACCGGGCCGAACGCGAGCATAAATATCAATCCGAACAAATAGTCGAGCTCACGAACCGCGCCGAAGCTTTGAGAAACGAAATTGCCGCTTTGGAGGAAAAAACAGCTCTTGCCGAAGCGGAACGCCGCCGTCTGGAAGCCGAAGAGCAGCGGGAAAGCGCCGAAGCCGCCGCCGCGGAAGCAATTCTGATGGAGGCCGAAGGGCTTTTTGCCGCAAAAACCGCCGATCTGAAAGCCATCGAGGCAGAGATGGAAGCAAGGCGGGCAGAGGTCATAAAACATACGGCAGCAGCAGCCGCTTTTTCGGAAACCGCACGCCAGCTCGAATACAATCTCGAGCGCCTTGCCGAAAGAATTGAAGGTCTCCGACGCGAAGCCTTACGTGCCGAAGAAAGCCGCCGCCAACACGAAGCAGACGCCGAAAGACTTGCCGACGAATTGATCGCGGAGCGAAGCAAGCTTGAAAAGCTAAATGCTGAAAAAGCAGAGTTTATGAGCGAAGCCGAGAGCGCACGCGCCCATGTCCGGCAAGCAGAAGAAGCTTTACGGGCTGCTCAGCAGGCACATTCGCGCGTCCGCCATCGTCTTGAAACTCTTCAGGAACTGGATGAAAAACGCGCCGTTTATGCACCTTCGGTTCAGAAACTTTTTGCCGGTAAAGAGAATTTAGGCGTAAATCTCCGCGGCGTTTTGGCGGATTTCCTGAATGTTGATCCTTCCGCCGAAAAGGCGATTGAAAGTTTGTTCGGGTCATATCTGCAGTCTGTTGTCGTTGAGACCAGCGGCGACGCAATGCTGATTGCACGCTGGCTCGAAACCGAAAATGCCGGACGGCTTGCATGTCTTGTGGCTGGTGCGGAGGAAATCGGGCCGGCTCCGGTTTCGGCAATAAACAGCGAAGCGGTAGCCGGTGATCTGCTCGGTGTAAATCCGGCACTTCGCCGGTTGCTGGAAGAAGCTTTCCCGCGTGAAATGGCGGCCAGAATCGTAGAAGATTTTTCAGGCATTGAAAACAGCGGTCAAATTTTTGTAAACCGTAAGGGAGATATTCGGTTCGGATCGCGACTTTCCGTCTATGGCCGCGTTAATACGGACGAGAAAAATGCCTCTTTATTAGCCTTTAAGCGCGAGCTTTCCGAGCTTTCCGAAGAGGAAACAAGACTTGCCGACAAGGCCGCTCTTATCGAAGCGGAAACCATAGACGCACGCGGAAAACTGGCCGCCGCGGAAGAAAAAGCCGTTGACGTCCAATCTTTGATAATTAAGGTAGAACGCGGAATCGTAGGGCTCGAAAGCCAGGCAGCAGTTGCCGCACAGGACATCGAGCGTGCTTTGCGGCATTCCAAAATCGTTGCAGGTGAAATCGCGCAGCTGCAGGCCGAGACACAGGAGATAGAAAGGAAAATAGCCGAAGCAAAGCAAAACGCCGAAAAGGCAGTCAATCTGCAGCTGGCAGCCGAATCTGAACTCGAGGAAATCGCCGGCCGTTTGCAAAAGGCGCGCGAGGCATCCGAAATCGAGGCAGAATCGCTGAATCACAAGCGTATGCAGGCGGCCACGTCAGCCGAGCGGCGGCGGTCGGTCCATAACGCGCTCCGTCGGCTGGAGACCGAGCAAAAAGAAATCGAATCGCGGCTGGCTCTTCAGCGGCTGGAGCTCGGTGAAACGGAAAAACGTATCGAACAACTGCGCGAATCTCTGGCATCTGTTGCCGCGGTGCTCGAATCTGCCCCGGCCGCACGTGAAAAAGAAAGCCGCCAACTAGCCGAAGCTGTCGAAAAACTTGCCGAAACCCGATCTGCGGCAGATCGCGCAAGCGCACTTCTTGCCGAAGCAAATATGAAATCAGCCGAGGCAATGAATGCCAGGGCCGCCGTCGAAGTTCGGCGGACGGAGGCCGTTACGCTGCTAAAAACCCTCGAAGAAAAATGTCAGCAGGAGCTCGGTATTTCGCCCTTGACTCTCCGCGAGGAAGTTGTCATCGCAGATGATTTTGATCTCGATACGGCGCGTGAATCCGTAGAGGAAATGCGGCAGCGGCTCGATAGTTTCGGTGCCATCAATATGCTTGCGGTACAGGAACTGGAAGAGGCCGAAGAGCGTTTGCTGTTCCTTACCGCTCAAAGGCAGGACATCATTGACAGCATCAAATCGGCAGAAGAAGCCCTGCGGGAAATTAAAGAGCGGTCGCGCGAACGTTTTCTTAAGGCATTTGAGTCAATAAATGCGAACTTCGCAGAGTTTTTCAGCGAACTCTTCGGTGGCGGGCGCGGCGAGATGTCTTTGCTGGAAGCCGATGATGTTCTCGAAGCCGGCATTGAGGTGGTCGCCCAGCCGCCCGGGAAAAGGCTGCAGAATATTATGCTGCTCTCCGGCGGCGAAAAAGCGATGACGGCAATTGCCCTCGTGATGGCGATTTTCAAATACAGACCGTCGCCGTTTTGCTTGCTGGATGAGGTTGATGCACCGCTGGACGATGCCAACGTAGGCCGATTTGTCGGCAAAATAGCCGAAATGTCAGAAAAAACCCAGTTTATAGTGATTACGCACAATAAACGGACAATGGAAGCCGCCAAGGCGCTCTATGGCGTTACAATGCAGGAGCCGGGTGTTTCAAAAATCGTTTCGGTCCGGTTCGAATGATTCAATAATTCAGTTTCCTGCTTCGGGCATTGACATTTTTCACGCCCTTGCTTTCTATTGTTTAAATTATGAGGCTATTTGCCGCTTTGTGCTTTGCCGTATTACTTTTCCTTGCGTTATTTGTCTTTCGCGGGCTTCCGATCGGTATCGCCGCAAAGGATTACGCCGAAACATACCAAATAATAAAGATCAAAGATCCGGTCAGAGTTGCACCGACCCCGCCGGAACCAAAGCGAAAAAATACACGTCCGCCCGCAAATACCGCACCTGTTACATCCGATAAAGGCAACGACCAGCCCGCAAAGAGCATTTGCGAGCCATGCTTCGAATACCGTTTTGAACAGCCGGGACGAAAAGTCCAATCCGTGCGGATTATCCATGATTCCGACGGAAAAGGGTTTATTTATTTTTTTGAAACCGGAATGAGTGGAGAGATCGCAGAACCGCTCGTGCTTTCTGATGCGATTATGGAGCGGCTTCGCGCCGCTTTTACTGCTTTGGATTTTCTTAATTCAACGGAAAATTACCAGTATGAAAAAGACTATCCGCATCTGGGAACCGTGTCGATAACACTCCGCCAAAGCGGCCGGCAGCGAACGGCAACTTTCAACTGGACGACGAACCAATGGGCAAAAATATTGATGGATGAGTACCGCCGGATCTCGCAGCGCGAACTCTGGCTTTTCGATTTTGCGGGCGCAAGGGAAAATCAGCCGCTTGAAACACCCAGTTTACTGGATAAGCTGGAATCGCTGCTTGACCGAAACGAAATCGCCGATCCATCACAGATACTGCCCGTTTTGCGCAAATATGAAATCGACGAAAGATTGCCTTTAATTTCCCGCAATCATATCAGCCGGCTGATAAAACGCATCGAAAAGCCAAAACGCCAATAACCGGGATTTGTTGAAAATGGCGAATCGCGCCAGTTTCAGGCGGCCTTTTTACCGGCTCTGCCGCTCATCAATTCAACGAATTTATCGAAAAGATAGCCCGAATCGTGCGGACCCGGAGCCGATTCCGGGTGATATTGAACGGAGAAAACCGGAAGCCGCCGGTGGCGCAGCCCTGCAACCGTATTGTCGTTGAGATTGATATGCGTTATTTCTATTTCATCGGGAAGCGAATCCGGCCGGACGGCAAAGCCGTGATTATGAGCCGTGATTTCTACCCGGCCGGTTGCAAGGTTTCTGATTGGCTGATTTCCGCCGCGATGTCCGAATTTCAGTTTGAAGGTTTTGCCGCCGAATGCCTCGCCGAGTAGTTGATGGCCCAGACAAATGCCGAAAACCGGTTTGTCCGTTTCTGCAATGAGGCGGACTTCGCGGGCTGCGGAATGCATTGCCGCCGGATCTCCCGGACCATTGGATAGAAAAATGCCGTCCGGATTCATTGCCAGAACTTCTTCTGCGGATGTGTTGGCCGGAACTACGGTAATACGACAGCCGCGCCGTGCCAATTCGCGAAGGCTGTTGGTCTTGACGCCGAAATCATAGGCGACCACGTGGTATTTTTCCACGCCCTCGGCCGGATAAACGTAAGTTTCAGAGACCGAAACCGCACCGGCCAGTTCCCGATTCTGCATCGGAGGTGTTGCCAGCACTTTCTCAAGCAATGCATGCGGATTGCTTTCAATTGTCGAAATGCCTGCCCGCATAGCGCCTTTATCTCTGATATGGCGGACCAGAGCGCGTGTGTCAATGTGTTCGATCCCGACAATGTTGTTTTCCTTCAGATAATCATCGAGCGAGCGCGTCGCACGCCAGTTTGAATAAATACGGCTGGATTCACGGACTACGAAACCTTCTACCCAAGGCCGCCGTGATTCGACATCGTTGTCATTTACACCGTAATTTCCTATCAGCGGATAGGTCATACAGACTATCTGGCCGGCATAGCTCGGATCGGTCAAAATTTCCTGATATCCCGTCATCGAGGTATTGAAAACCATTTCGCCGAAGGTTTCTCCCTCGGCGCCGAATGAATGGCCCTCAAATGTTCTTCCGTCTTCCAATACCAAAAGCGTTTTAATAGATTGTCTCATCAATTGAAGTGTTTACTGCCGATGCCTAATATTGCAAATTATTATTCGGATCGGATTCATCTGCGGTTTTGGCAAATTGCCCGGGGTATTCCGCATGGGTTAAGACGCCTATATTGTCCGGCTTCCAGTAACGAAAAAATGCCCGGCCAAAAATATATTTTTCCGGAACGGTTCCCCAATATCGTGAATCGGAAGAATTGTCCCGATTGTCTCCCATCACAAAAAAATGATGTTCCTCTACTCGTCTTGGCGGAAATGTTGCCAATGAACGATTCAAATCAGGCGACAAATACGGTTCCGGGAGTTCGCGTCCATTGATGTAAACGCGTCCTTCGCGTATCTCGACGATTTCTCCCGGCAATCCGATTATTCGCTTTACATAACTTTTGTTTGGGTCGCGGGGGAACCAGAAAACCACGATATCGCCGCGTTCCAGATGACCCCAACTCACGCTCTCGATGTCGTAATTGACTAACTTGTTGACCAGCAGACGCTCGCCATCGTGAAGCATCGGCAGCATCGAAGTGCCCTCGACAATCACCGGCTGAACGATGAATACGCCGATGAGCACCAGAACGACGAGAATCAAAAAGACATCGCGAATCAGGCGAAACGATTCCAAAAGCAATCCGCGGCGAGCCTCTCTGCGAAAGTCCCTTACATCTATCAAATTGTCATCGATCACGGCGGCACGTGATAGATCGAATTGGCGTTTACGCCTGAAATCGAACATAATTTTCTTTGTCTGCGGCGCTCTGATGCCTGCCTGCTCACGCAGGATGTACAATTTAGACGTTAACTGCCGATAAAACGTTTTGTCAAAGTCCGCAGCGATGCAATGCGGCGCAAGCGCTCAGCAATCCTAAAATAACATTTTCCCGACGGACGGTTTTTAATGAACTCGGATATCAGAAAACTCTTTCCCGCCACTCAAAATTACGTTTACCTTAACAGTGCATCGGTCGCACCGCTGCCGGTTACTGCGGTGGAAGCGGTCCGACGGCAATTACTGGACGTTTCGGAAAACGGAGCGGAGCATTATGCCGAATGGATAGATACTAAAAAGCGTGCGCGGCAATTGATTGCCGATAATCTTGGCGTCGGGCCGGCAGAAATCGCATTTATGCGCAATACTTCTGACGCTCTGGCTGCGGTTGCAAACGGTTATTTTGCCGCACGCCCTGAAATAACCGAGGGAGCGAATATCGTTAGTTTTGCAGGTGAATTTCCCGCAAATTATTATCCATGGCGTGCGATCAGGGATCGCCTGGGTGTCGAACTTCGTTTGTGTCGCGAAAGCGATGGCCGCGTTGATCCGGACGAGCTTATTTCGTTGATAGATACCCGGACGGCGATTGTAGCGATAAGCGCGGTACAATTTGACAGCGGTTTTCAGTCGGATCTGTCCTTGATTTCTGCGGAATTGAAAAAACGTGCCGGCGATGCGAGCCTTTTGGTTGTTGACGTAATACAGGCTTTCGGCGCAAGGGCATTCGATATTCCCCGTCTGGGAGTCGATGCCGTAGCCGGCGCAAGCCATAAATGGCTTTGTGCACCGGAGGGCTGCGGTTTTCTGTATGTATCAAAAGCAGCCCGGGAACTTATAGAGCCTGTTTATACCGGCTGGATGAGCGTAACCGAACCCTGGGATTTTCTCGACCGGGAACAGCCGCTCAAGCCGAACGCTCTTGCATGGGAAACCGGCACCGGCTGCTCCGCATTGTTTTACGGTCTTGAAGCAAGCCTTAAATTATTAACCGACGTCGGAATGGACAATATTGCGGCATATCTGGAGAGGCTGTCGGATCAGCTTTGCGAGATGCTTGCGGGAACAAATTACGAAATTATAAGCTCGCGGCGTGCGGGTGAGAAATCACAAATCGTCTGCATTCGGCATCGCGGAGGACGAGATGCGAACTCAATCGCAGCCGAACTGGCGGAAAGGAAAATAATTGTCAGCGCGCGAAACGGCCGGCTGCGTATCGCTCCGCACTTTTTCAACGATGAAAGCGATCTGGACCGGTTATTGGCCGCTTTGCCCAAATAAATGCAAACGGACGGTTTACTGATTTTTGTGTCTGATCGGCTCCGAAAGGTCATCAAGATTTAACCGTGTCAGGCCGCCGGCGTCGGAGAAAGCGACCCGCCTTGCCCTTTCATGATCGCGGACACGGAAAAAAATGTAACCGCCGATTATACCGGCCGCGATTGATCCGCCAAGGCCCATAAGAATAAAAAGTACTGTGGAAATCAAAACATCCGCAGAGGTGCCAACCAGATAACGTTCGATTTTGCCGGCCAGGAAAGGATCGTCTCCAAGCCATTGAACCGTTTTTTCATATTTGATCTGATTGAGCAGTGCATTGGCCGCTTCCTCATTGTCCGCGTCAAATACAAAAGCATTGTAGTTGCCGATTCGACGGTAGAAAGTCCCCGGTGAAGGAGATTCGGACAGGTTCCGCAAAATTGCCGCGTCGGCGGCAGATGAAGCCTGCGGCGTCGGAAATTCGATTAAAAGCAGCCTTCCGGCGGCATAATCTGCGGTCGCCGCTTCGCTGCCGGCAATCATTTCAATGACCGAAAATACATTGCGGTTGCCGAGTAATTTTCTTAAATCCGGGACTGTAGCTGCGAGCCGTGCATTTTGCCGGACTTTTTCCCATTCGGGTAAATGCTTGATAATGACGGGGATACCGTCGTTTTCAGATAATTCCTGACTTTTTACAGGCATTTGTGCATGCAAAGATACACCGGACGCAGTAAATACGGCCAAAACCAAGGTCAGGCGTTTAAGCTGGCTGAACATCAAATTTACCCTGATAATTTCCAAAACGGCCAAAGGCCGAAATGCTATAATAACATTGGACACATTCTGTCAGGAAATGTTTCACAGACAGATTATTACACCAAATCGTGTAAAATCGCGCCGCATTGCGGCAAAAAACCTTTTGAAACCATCATATGATGTTTTACGAAATGGTAAGTATGCCAGAAAAATGGAACAAAAATGCGTGCGCGCCGTCAAATAATCAAAATTCCGGCTTTTCGTGAAATTTTGGCACGCTATTTGTTGATTTATAGGCAAGGGGGAAACGGACATGACAATCGAAACTTTAGAATTCCCGATACTTAACACGGTAACAGACGAAAAGGCCGAGGCAGAATCAAAATTTACCGAGGCAAAGGATCTGGAATTGACGCGGCTGGCTTCCAGAGGCGATATGGCCGCATTCGAGGAAATTTACAGAAGGCATCATCGCCGGGTTTATTCAATTTGCCTGCGAATGTTGCAGAACGCACATGAGGCAGAAGATCTTACCCAGGACGTCTTTATTCAGTTATATAGGAAAATAGGCAGTTTTCGCGGTGATTCGGCCTTTACGACATGGCTTCACCGAATGACGGTAAATCAGGTCCTGATGCATTTCCGTAAGCGAAATGTAAAATTCGAAAAAGTTACCGAAGAAGGCGAAACGCCGGAGCAGGTCGTCGCCGGTACATCGAATCCTGATCGTATGCCGGTTGTTGACAAAATTGCACTTGAAATTGCAATTGACCAGTTGCCGGATGGCTACAAAAATGTCTTTGTTCTTCACGACGTCGAAGGCTTCGAGCATGAAGAGGTTGCAAAGATACTTGGCTGCTCGGTCGGTACCTCGAAATCGCAATTGCACAAGGCGCGGCTAAAATTGCGTAAGTTATTGAAGAAAAAGGCAAATCCGAGAATTGTGCCGTCCCGACAGTAACCTTATCTTTTCTTTTCAGGGCAGCTTCCCCAAAATTACGGCCGGCCGGATAACCTCCGCCGGCTGTTTGTTTTACGTTCCCGGTAAAAAAATACTTAATCTATGATTCAAATGTATTGTTCCCGTACACTGATACCTCGTCGGGACAGTTGCTCTAAAAAACTTTCAGGCGCGATGGCGATTTCCTGAGGGGTTGCACCACGTCTTTTCACCTCGCCCCGCACCATCATTCTTGCAATAATCGCTGCCGGAAAAGCAGTAGTACGCATCATGGCAGAAAGGCCTGTTTTTTCATCGAATTTATCAACAATGTCGTAACGAAGCTTTTTATGCTCCCCGTTTTGGATTCCTTCAAATTCAAGCCTTACAAGGACGTAATCCGGTCCGTCTGCCGGCAGATGCCTTTCAAGCAACGAGGCAAAGACTTTTCGGGGCCGGATTTTCCGGTAGTCAACGATTATTTCTTCTTCCGAGCATAATCCGAGATCAATCATTGTTTTGAATTTTTCGCAATGGCCCCGGTAGCGGATAGTTTTGTAATCCAGATCACGCACCTTTCCGAGAAACGTATCCGGCAGTGTGGAAGTGCCGCCTGAAGTCTGAAAAGCCTCGAGCGGCGGAAAGCCTTCAAATTCCAGAGATTCAAGTTCGGTCATTGATTCGACTTCGGTGATTTTAGAATCCCGGATAATTCTTGCACGCTCTATGTATTCATTGATGAGTCCCTCGACCGAAAAGACGAGCTGATAATCGAGCGGTGGCTGCGGATTCTGCGGCAGTCCGCCGACACGGATCCGGATACTGTCGGTACGGTCAAACCGCCCGGCTCCGTGCATGGCAAGGATGGAGACCATTCCGGGAGCTAATCCACAATCCGGGATAACGCTGATGCCTGCTTCTCCGGCATCGGCATCCAGCCGCAACTGGGCGTCAACGACGTAATTATTTCCGCCAAGGTCGCAAAAGTGGACTTTTGTTTCAATCGCAGCTTTGGTCAATGATTCATTGAACCAATAGTTTACGCAGGATATTGCTGCGTCGTGGCCGCGCATCAAATTCACGACCGCTTCATGGTCTGCCGTATCTATTTGCGCGGCAACCGCCGGAGTGCCGATTTTTTCGGCTGCTGCACGGGCCAAATCCGGATTGCGATCAGCAATCGTAATTTTTTCAACCGGTTCATCGTTGTGTGCAAGGTCAAATGCCGCGCCGAAACCCATTCGGCCGGCTCCGAGTACCAGAATTTTCATATCGATAGCAGTGCGGGTATTTTACCAATCTTCGCCGTCATCATCGGAATCGGCTGCGCACGTTTCGGCGGCAAGTGCCCAAACCTTTTTCTTCCATGCGCGCATGCCTTCCAGCAGATTCAGCGCCGCCTGTGGATGTGAGGCGTTTCTTTCCAGGCGAATTACCTCAGCAGTAACAGTTACCTCGTCGTCGGGATTTTCCGTTACTGTCAAATCCACTTTGGTCCCGACGTTTGGGAGTTTGCGCGGCAAATATACAAGTGTGCCGCCAAGACCGATGTTTTCTGTCAATCCTTCTTCGAAGATTTCATTTCCGTTTTCGTCCTTCCAGCGTACACGAATTGGAAATGAAACGGCATATCGGAGACTCTGTCGGCGATCTTGCATTGAAATGACCTCCCGGCGATTGGCTTCAAAATAACTAATTTTTGCGAAATAGGGAAATATGGCAGCCGAAATTGTTTGCGACCGGAAAAAAGTCTATCAAAAACGAAAAAAATTACCATGTCTAAACGATTGGAAACTAAGAGATTAAGCAAAATCTGCGGCTAAAGCGGCCTTTTTTGCGTTGGACACGGTCTTTTTTGGATGGTAGCCTATTTTACTGTTGTCGGGGCTTTGTCTCCGTCAACGGTTTTGTCAGGAAGTGGGCGGATAGAAGATCCGCCTGTGGCTGTCCTGTTGAGATGCTGCTCCTGCTTTTGCGGTTTCGCATACTGCCGAATGAAAGGCAGAAGGGCGAATGCAAAATGCGTCTCGGGACGATTTTGAAAGGAGAGTGTAAATGAGAAATTTCGTCAGAGGAGGGACTGCCTTTGCGATTCTCGGTTTGTTTGTAATCTTTATTTATGCACAAACCAGGTCCGAAGCGACCCTCAGTTCAGCGAAAATTTCGCAGGTTTTTACGGAAAACGAATTTAGCGAAATTAAAGAAGCAAATTATAACCAGGAAAACAATCAAGATCAGGAAAATAATAAAAAATCCAATACAAATGTGAAGAAGACCGTTTCTTCGCGAAAAGTAACATCTTCAGCCGCCGGTGCTTTTACCGCAACGGCATATTGTTTGAAAGGCAGAACCGCTATGGGACACGGCGTAAAGCGTGGACTGATAGCAGCCGATCCGCGAGTGCTTAAACTCGGAAGCCGCGTTTTCATCTCCGCCGGTGCTTACAGTGGCGAATATCTCGTCTCGGATACCGGCGGCGGTGTGAAAGGCAGAGAGATTGATATCTGGATGCCAAGCTGCTCCGAGGCAAGACGTTTCGGCAGAAGAAAAGTTACCATCAATCCGCTATAGTAAAACAGAATAATTTCAGCAGAAGGGCCGTCCGGTTTCGGACGGTCTTTTCGTTTGTAAAATTACGCCGCTGCCTCGAGCTCTTCTTCCAATCTCTGTCGTTCGTAGAGATCGGCATAGTCGCCGTCCAGGGCAAGCAATTCATTATGCGTGCCGCGTTCGATTATTTCGCCATCGTGCATAACACAAATCAGGTCGGCATCCCGTATTGTAGAAATGCGGTGCGAAACAATTATGGTCGTCCGTCCGCGGCGAACATTTCGAAGATTCTGCAAGATACTCTCTTCCGTGTAGGTATCTACAGCGGAAAGCGAATCGTCGAGAATCAGAATTCGCGGGTCTCTGATAATCGCCCTTGCAATGGCAACCCGTTGTTTTTGACCGCCCGAGAGTGTGATTCCGCGTTCGCCGACGAGTTGATCGAATCCATTAGGGAAACCGGCTATGTCTTCGCTGAGGCCGGCCAGGCGTGCGGCTTCTTCGACGCTGATCCGGCCATCCGCGGCCGCCGCATCTTCCGTGATTCCAAATGCGATATTTGCCCGCAAAGTATCGCTGAAAAGATATGTTTCCTGCGGGACGAAGCCGATAGCCTCTCTGAGCTGGCGAAGCGGATATTCGGTTATCTTTCGGTTGTCAATCAAAAGCCTGCCGGGCTCCGCATCGTAGAGCCTTGGAATGAGGTTGACAAGGGTTGATTTGCCGCTGCCCGTTTTGCCGACAAAAGCGACTGTCATGCCGGGCTCGATTCGCAGATTGATGTTTTTCAAAACAGGTCTTCCGTCAGGTTCATAAGAGAAGTTAAGGCCGCGAAATTCGATTTCGCCCTTGATTGGCGGTTTGACGGTGACGCCCGGAGCATCCTTGATCGTCGGTTCGATATCCAGAATGGCATTGAATCGTTTGAGGCTTGCGGTGCCGCGTTGATAAAGATTGACAACGTATCCGAGCGCGATCAGATACCAGATCATACGCTGCAGATAAAGAATAAAAGAAGTGAAATTGCCGGCCGAGATTTCGCCGCGGATTGCCATCGGAACACCGACGGCAACAATAATCACGAAACCCAAACCGATAAAGAAAAAAAGCATCGGCCGCATTGCGGCGGCAAATTTTACCAATCGCAGATTTTGCCCTGCGTATTCACGGTTGAGGCTCTCGAACCGTCGTATTTCCGCTTCTTCCTGTGCATATGCGCGGACGACGCGGACGCCTGTCAGATTTTCCTGTGCCCGTGCGGTAATATCAGAGAAAAATTCCTGAATGCGTTCGAACCGTTTGTGTATCTGTTCCCCAAGGAATTTAACGGTAAGCGAAACAAGCGGAAGCGGAATCAACATCAGAAGCGTCAAACGCGTCGAAATATTCAGTAATACCGGCAGCGTTATCGCGAGGGCAAAGATGGCCTGAAAAGTATAAAGAATCATAGGGCCGACAATTTGCCGGACAGCCGCCAGGTCATTTGTCGCACGCGCCATCAAATCGCCAATCCGGTTTCGATGAAAGAATTCGGCCGGCTGGACAATCAGCCGGCGAAAAAATTCCTCGCGCATATCGAATTCGATATATCGCGAAGCATTTATGAGCAATCGCCGTTGAAGAAAAAGAAAAATACCGCCGGCAAGGTTGGCTCCTAAAATAATCAAAGGATAATAAATAAATTTTTCGTAAGTAATACCCGCAGCCAGGTCGTCAACCGCGCGGCCGACCAAATACGGCACCGCGAGTGAAAATGACATTGAAAAAAGAATGCAGACGATGCCGGCCGCAATGTTGAATCGATATGGTCGAAAATATCGGGCAAAATCCCGTAGTCTTTCCATTTTTATTTTAATTTCAAAGTCGTGTGTAAGTAGAGAGTCCGCCGGCTATCAGCTTACCCTCATCGTTACGGACGTCTGCGGAAACGGTAAAAATCCTGCGGCCTGCACGCAAAACCTTTGCATGGCAGGTTGCGGTTCCTGATGACAGCGGGCGTATGTAATGAACCGTAAGGTCTATTGTAGCCGTCGGCACATTGTCGGGAACGCGGGTCCTGACGGCAAAGGCCATAGCCGTGTCAATCAATGAGGCGGTTACGCCGCCGTGTAAAATACCGTTCGGCTGAAGCAGATCTTCGCGGAAATCAACAGCGACGACTGCTTCATCAGGTTGAATATCAATCAGCCGCATTCCCATCAGGCGTGCAAGCGGGACCGAGCTTAGCCTCTCGGCTGCGCGGCGTTTTTGCTCATCGGTAAAATTGCTCATTTCGGTATTGGCGATTTGCTTGACGGCAGCCGCCCTTCTCCCTGATGATTTGATTAAAACTTCAGGTAGAATGAAGTTTATCACAAAGCCAATTGCGCAACTGAAAAGTCTCCGTCGAATGAGTCTCAGAAAATGGCAAGCGATATACGTGGCGGCGGGAATTGCATTGCTTCCCGCCGCACCATTGCTTTATCTGCAGGGCAGGATAACCAGATGGAAAGTCGGCGTGCTTCCCTATGCTAAAGATCCTGAAGGCGTTTCGGGTGACGGCGATGGCACTGTGTCGCTGCTTGTGATTGGTGAATCGACCGTTGCAGGGCTTGGCGCACGAACCCATAAGCAGGCGCTTGCCGGACGTTTTGGATATTGGCTCGGCAAACATTTAGGTAAAAGCGTGCGTTGGCGCGCAATCGGGAAAAACGGCGTTACTGCCCGCGAAACACTTAAAGAGCTGGTGCCTTTAATAGAACCGCGGGCGGATTTCGATTATATTCTCGTTGGGCTCGGAGGTAATGATGTACTGAAGTTAACAAGCCCGAAGCGATTCCGTCGTGACATCGGCGAACTTCTGTCCGTACTTCGCCGGAGATTTCCGCAGGCAGTAATTTTTATTTCCAATTGCCCGATGATTAAATACTCTCCGGTGCTGCCTCAGCCTGTCAAAGGCATTCTGTGGCAGTTGTCAAAAATGCACGATGCGAATATGCGCGATCTTGTCTCGCAGCTTGATCGGATATATTACTATCCGCAGCCTGCCGGTTTCGAAACGGATGGTTTTTTTGCCGATGGCATCCACCCTTCCGAAAAGGGTTATGACGATTGGGCTCGTGCAATGGTTGATTATTTCGCCGAATGTCTCCGACGCTAAACAGATGACCGATACCGCCGAGGTGTTAAATGAAGCGCTTTCGCAGGAACGTGAGTGGCTGGTCGCTTTCGGGAACGGGCGAACATTTCCGCTGGTAACGAGCGAGATCGAACTGCGCCGCCGCGGTACAAAAATACTGCTTGAAATCCCGACCGACAATGGTCTGCGATGCTGGCGAATTACAACCGCCGATAAATCAGAAACGGAAATAACCTTAAAAACGGAAAGCGCTGCCGGCCGGCGGCGGGAAACCATCAGGCTTATAAAACGAACGCCCGCGGCCGAAATGCAGCTAAACATCGAACTCGGCAGGCTGCGACGCGCAAATTATTTTGCCGAAACGCTTAGGGACTGGCTAAAAGGTTTACGCATCGAGAGCGTTTCATTAAATGAGAAAAACGGCCGGATGGCGAATATCTTCATTTCATCGGGTAAAGATGAAAGACTGGTCGCCATTGCAGACGTAACCGGAACACTTCGGGCCGAGAGCATCCTGACCGCAACGCTATCGCTTCTCGAACGCCTTCGGCAAAGGAGGAGACGGCCGGTCGGGAGATCTCTGATAATTGCCGATAAGCGTGTTGCCGGCAAGCTTTCCAATCTTCGTTCATTGCTCGATTCGCGTGCGGCATCCGTATTCGAGATTCTGGAAGTGGATGAAACAACTTCACCCGCACGGCTTAAGCCGGTTCCGCAGAAAAGCCTGACCGCAGTGCTTTCTGCCCGTGCCACATCGCTTAAGCTGCCCGGGCATGTAACTGTTTCGGAAGCGTCACGCAGGATTATCAATATAAACCCGGCAGCGATTGACTGCATAAGCTCGCAAAATGGCGACACGCTTCGTTTTCACGGTCTTCCGTTTGCACGCGTCAGGGCATCGGCCGGCCGGACGTTGATCTGGTTCGGTGCCGGGAAACCGCGGACGCTGCTCGATGAAACGACTGTTTCAAGGTTTGACAATTTACTGTATGAACTGGGAGTTATTCGACAGGCAGGCTCTGAAAACAAAAAACACAGGCTCTATTCCGCTTTGCCTGAGGCCTGGCTTGAATCTATTTTGCGGCGAAATATCGGCCTGATAGATGCAAATCTGATTCTCTCGCCGATTTACAACCAATTTCGGACCGCTTCGGCAAAAATTGATCTGCTTGCATTACGGCGCGACGGACGGCTGGTTATTATCGAGCTTAAAACATCACCCGATCGCGAAACAGTATTTCAGGCGGCGGATTATTGGAGGCGAATCGAATTGCAACGCCGCCGCGGCGAGCTGGCGCGCCATCGCCTGTTTGATGACCTTGAAATCGCCGATCGGCCTGCTCTTGTTTACATCGTCGCTCCCGCACTTGATTTTCACAAGGATTTTGACCGTTTCGCCAAAATGCTTGCTCCCGAAATCGAACTCTGGCGTTTCGAGCTGCACCGTGAATGGCGTTCGGCCGTAAAGGTTATTGAAAGGGTTAGCGGACGAATTTAACGATTTCAGGATTCCGATTGATTGTAATCGGACGCAAGGTCCAATCTGTAGCCCACTCCGCGCACGGTTTTCAGCACTTTAGGATTATTCGGTTCGTCTTCCAGATATTTGCGCAGGCGAACGATAAAATTGTCTATTGCCCGTGTATCGGTATCTTCTACCAGCCCCCAGACGTCAAGCAGAATTTCTTTTCTGGAGATTGCCCGGCCGGGATTTTCGATAAAATATTCAATCAGTTTTGCTTCCATTTGCGTAAGTTCCAGAACCTGTCCGCCATTTGTCAGCCGCAGATTGGCAAGGTCTATCAGCCTTCCATTAACCGTGATTGAGCCTTCCGGCAGGCGGTTGACGATTGTCTGCGACCAGTCGCGACGGCGGATCAATCCTTTGATACGCGCAAGGAAGATCTGTAAATCGAAAGGCTTCGGTAAATAATCATCGGCTCCGGCCTCGAATCCGCGAATTACTTCCTCCGGACGACCTAGTGCCGTAAGCATCAGAACCGGCACATAATTACCGGCTTCGCGAAGCTTACGGGCAACCTCGAACCCGTCAATTCCCGGCAGCATTACATCCAGAATGACAAGGTCAAATGCTTCGCCGGAAAGTTTTTCCAAAGCAGATTCACCGCTGTTGCAGACCATTGCCGTATAACCCTCAGCTTCAAGGTTGAATCTGAGTCCTTCGGCAAGGTGTTCTTCATCTTCGACAATC
This sequence comes from Acidobacteriota bacterium, assembly GCA_040756215.1. Taxonomy (GTDB): domain Bacteria; phylum Acidobacteriota; class Blastocatellia; order Pyrinomonadales; family Pyrinomonadaceae; genus OLB17. Next base: position 73,485 of record JBFLZQ010000004.1, on the reverse strand, counting down.
AGAATTCGCATTTCCTGAATGAAACTCTCCTCAGGCTTGTGGCAAACGTACGAAAAATGTCGTTCCGCGGCCTTCGCCGCGACTTTCCGCAAAGATTCGGCCCCCGTGTTTTTCAATAACGGATTTGACGATAAATAGCCCCAGACCGGTGCCTTTAACGCGTTTTGCCGCCTGTCCCGAAGAACGGTAAAAACGTTTGAAAATCCTTTTCAATTCTGACGGGGCAATCCCGATACCGTTATCGCGAATAATTACCTCAACTCGTCCGCCGCGTAATCCGGAGCGGATTCTTACGGATATTTTACGGTCATCCCCGGAGTATTTCACGGCATTGTCCAATAGATTAGTAAACGCAGTTTCCAGCTCATCGGCATTACCGAAAACCTTCGGATCATCTGCCGCCTCGAGAATTCTGATAACTCCGGCAGGCAGGTTGTATCTGGACTCTATGACTCCGATCGCATTTTTCAAAATCGCACCCAGATCAAGTTCGGCAAGATTTTCCTGCTTGCCTGATGTTTTGGCCCGGCCGGCAATCAAAACCTGTTCGACGGTGTTCAGAAGACGACCCGCTTCCGCATCTATGATGTCGTAAAATTCGCGCCGTTTTTCTTCCGTGACTTCCCGCGAGCGAAGCGTATCGAGATAAAGTTTGATTGCCGCAATCGGTGTTTTCAGCTCATGTGTAACCGCATTCAGAAATGCGTCCTGCTGTTCGCCGCGGCGTATTTCCCTGACCAGAAAAATGGTATTGAGAATCAAGCCGGTGATAATCAACGTGAAGAACAGAACGCCGACTGTCAACATCAGGACCTCACGAAGATTGAGAATTATCCAGCCGATATTGAGGGCAAATGCAATCGCAATCAACGAAATGCCCAGAACAATAAAAAAGATGGCTGTTTTCTGCCGGCGCATATCTTTAAGCAAAAGATAAAAATAAAACGGGCAAAAGTAAATATACCCTTGCCCGCATTGATTTTCCGAATTAACGGTAAAAAATCAGACTGTATCGTGGATAGTATCGAGCCTTGCCTTGCGCGATTCCGTTACTGCGTCATAGGCGTAAACGTTTTTCGCAAGTCCGAGAATTTCCAATAACCGAATTTGAACCCAGTTGAAATCAAATTCATACCAGGCGAGGCCGTGACGGGCCGAACGCGGGAATGCATGATGATTATTATGCCAGCCTTCGCCGAATGTGATGGCCGCTATCAGTGCATTGTTTCTTGAATCATCACGGGTAACAAAACGACGTGTGCCCCAAAGATGCGTTGCGGAATTGACAAGCCAGGTAAAATGCCAGCCGACAACCGTTCTTAGAAAAATACCCCAGAGAACCATCGGCAGGCCGCCGATTGCAAATAACAACAGCCCGACAAGGACGGAAGACAAATAATAATGCCTGTCAAGAAAACGATGGACTTTGTCATCGGCAAAATCGGGACAATAGCGTTTTTTGGTTACCTCGGACTGATTCTGCGCCGTGCCGCGAAAGATCCAGCCGATATGTGCCCAATATGCACCGAAGCGCGGGCTGTGCGGATCTTTTTCCGTTTCGGTAAAGGCGTGATGGATGCGATGTGTAGTAACCCAACTGATCGGGCCGGACTGAACGGCAAGCGTACCGAAGAAGCTGAGAGTGTATTCAAGCCATTTGGGAACCTTGAAGCCACGATGAGTCAAAAGACGATGATAACCGAGCCCGATGCCAAGGCTGCCGGCGATCCACCAGATAATCACTGCGGCTGCCAGATTCGCCCAGCTGAAAGTAAATAACGCCGCAATCGCCAAAACATGGAAAATCACGACGGCGACAAACGTGTTTTTGTTCAAAGGTTCTGATTTGTAGTAATGATCTTGTGTCACTTTATAAAGTTCCCGTAAGTTAGATTTTTCATCGCATTGCGATCCGAATCGCTGCGATAATGAAAGACTAACAGATTTCCGGGCGGCCGATTGTCATAGTTTTGTAATAGCATTTTGCCGTGGCTGCAGACGGCAGATGCTTTTCACCGGCCCGGCTTGTTTAGCAATCGGAAGCCCTTGCTGATATATTGTTTCGCAGCAGGTAACAAAATCCCGATGACAAAATAAGAAACAACAATGGACAACAGCCCGATTGCGGATAAAATCATCGAAATATTTGCAAAATTCAAAAATGCCGATGCCTCGACCATCACACGCGGGACAACATTCGAAGATCTCGGGTTCGATTCTTTGGACGGATTGAATTTGATATTCGAAATTGAAGAAGAATTCGATATTTCGGTCCCCGACGACAAGGCGCAGGAGATGCGTTCGGTCGGTGAAGTGATTGATGGCGTCATTCAACTGCTTGCCGAAAAAGGTCATAAAGAATAACGGATGAGAAGAGTTGTAATTACGGGTGTCGGCGTAGTTTCAGCCATTGGTAATGATCGCGCGGCTTTCTGCCGTGCATTGCGGGAATCTGCCGCCGGCATCGGCCCGATTACAAAGATTGATACGGCTGAAATTCGCTTCAAAAATGCGGGTGAAGTCAAAGATTTCGATCCCGGCAAGTATTTTGATGAAAAATCGCTTGTCAATCTGGACACGTTTGCAAGATTCGGAATTGTTGCGGCACGCGAAGCCGTAGCAGATTCAGGCTTGGAATTTACAGACGAACTGCGGGCTTCGGCCGGAGTAATTACCGGCAGCTGCCTTGGCGGAAAAGAAACAGAAGACAACCTTTTTCGTGATCTGTATGCCGCCGGCAAACCGCGCGTCCCGCCAATCGCAATACCACGCTCAATGGCAAATGCCGTCGCAAGCCACGTTTCCATCGAATTCGGCCTGACGGGAGCGACTTTTACAACCTCAACTGCCTGCTCTTCCGCAAATCACGCAATCGGACAGGCTTTCTGGCTCCTCCGGCAGGGAACGCTCGACGCAGCGATAGCCGGCGGCAGCGAAGCACCTCTTACCTATGGGAATTTGAAGGCCTGGGAGGCAATGCGTGTAGTCTCGCCCGATACCTGCCGTCCGTTTTCACGCAATCGCAGCGGTATGATTCTCGGCGAGGGAGCGGCAATGTTTGTCCTCGAAGAACTGGAGACGGCACGTCGCCGCGGAGCAAGGATTTATGGTGAAATCGTCGGGTTCGGTATGTCGGCCGACGCATATCACCTGACAATGCCGTTTGCAGCCGGCGCGGCAAAGGCCATGCGCATGGCGCTTTCCGACGGACGCCTGAATCCGTCCGAAATCGGCTATATCAACGCGCACGGCACCGCTACGCAGGCAAATGATCCGATGGAATCGGCGGCGATCCGCGATGTTTTCGGCTCACATAGTGATAATATCTGGGTCAGCTCGACCAAATCTCTGCATGGACATACGCTCGGCGCAGCCGGAGCGATAGAGGGAGCGGCAACCGTTCTGGGGCTGTATGAAGGCTTTCTCCCGCCGAATGCCAACTTCGACGAAATTGATCCCGATTGTCCGTTGAAAATAGTTGAAAACCGTGCCGTCGAGGCAAGGCCGAAGGCCGCTCTTTCAAATTCTTTCGCATTTGGCGGATTGAACGCCGTTTTGGCCTTTCGGCGATTCGAGTAAAACCCTGATTGATGGCGGCGAAAAAAGGAAAACTGCAAATCTGGTCGGAATACATTGCCGCAAGGCTCCTTGTCGGGCTTTTGGGCTCGCTCCCGCGGCGGACGGCGGTCGCCGCCGGCAAAGCTGCCGGTCGTATTGCTTACCGTTTCCTTAAAGATTTGCGCAAAACCGGGCTTATCAACCTGCGGCTGGCTTTTCCTGAAAAGACGGAGGACGAGCGCGAGCGGATCCTAAAAGCGTCATTTGAAAATCTTGGCCGAATCCTTGGCGAAGTCAGCGCCTTTCCATCGGCAACGCCCGCAAAACTCGAAAAACTGGTGGATTTTACCTTGGACGAAGAATCCCGGAGACTGTATCACCGCGTAAAACAGGAGAAAAAAGGTGTTTTGATCGTTACGGGCCATCTGGGCAACTGGGAAATGCTTGTTTTTGCCTTTGCCGCACTTCACGAGCCGATTTCTTATCTTGCCAGACCGCTTGATAATCCTTTGCTCGAGGATTTCACTGCCCGTCTTCGCTCCCGTTTCGGTAATCGCCCGTTGAACAAATCCGGCTCTGCCATGACAGCCGTAAAGCTTCTGCGTTCAGGAGAAATCCTGGGCGTTCTGGCAGATATCAACGCACATCCAAAGGAAGGTGTCTTTGTTGATTATTTCGGCATTCCTGCCTGCACCTCAGCAGGGCCTGCCATGATGGCTTTGCGCACCGGAGCCATAGTGTACCCTGCCTTTTGCATCTACGACGGCTTAAATGGGCTTTACAGGCTCGTACACGGGCAAATAATCGAGTATCGTCCGACCGGCGATCGGGAGGAGGATGTCCGGCGGCTGACTGCCCTTTACACAGCTGAAATCGAAAAGATTGTCCGCCGGTATCCCGAACAATGGCTCTGGATTCACAAACGCTGGAAAACAAGACCGCCGGGTGAAAAATCTTTATATTGAATGCAAAAACCTCATGTATCGCATTAAACATTTTTGTCTTCTTTTCGTCATTGTTGTACTTTTGGCAGTTTTTTCTCCGGTTCTCTGCCGCAAAGGTCAGTTTTTGGTCGTAATCGGCGGCGGCGAGCGGCCGCGGCCTGCAATGGAGGCATTCGTTGCCCGTGCCGGCGGCGAAAAGGCTAAGATTCTGGTAATTACCTGGGCGAGCGGCGTACCGGACGAAAGTTTCGAAGCCATAAAAAGCGAATTAATGTCTTTACGTGCCGGAGCTGCAATGCAATCGCCAAAGGCTCCGCTTACTTCCGGTTCACGAGAACAATTTGTCACCATGTTGAATGAATCTACCGGTGTCTTCTTTTCCGGCGGGGATCAAAACCGAATCATGGACGTACTTGCGGATGAAAGGCTGCTTCAATTGCTTAAAGAAAAATATGCTTCCGGAACTCCTTTTGCAGGCACCAGTGCCGGTGCCGCGGTTATGTCTGACCCGATGTTGACCGGAGATGCCGATCTGCGGCTGCTGGATGGCGAAAAGGTAGGTATCAGAAAGGGTTTGGGTTTAATCGAAGACGTCATTTTTGATCAGCATTTTCTTGTCCGCCAGCGGCACAATCGCCTTTTCGGCCTGCTGATACGTTTTCCCGATGCCTTGGGTATAGGAATAGACGAGGATACGGCTGTCCTGATCGAAGACAACCGCCGTCTGACCGTAGTCGGCAAAACTTTTGTCATGATTGCCTTTTCAAAAAACAAAAGCCGTTTTTTCAATGTAATGTTTCTTGGCCCGGGTGAATCCGTTTACCTAAGCAAATTCAGGCGCAAACGATAATCTCGCAAAACATTGCTAAATTAATGGCAAAACTGCCGGACCGGGAGGCAAACTTTATTACTTGTTTATCATCGTATATATGTGTTAAACTTGTTTTGTCGCCGAAATGAATTATCTTCGGCAAAAGATAAAAGTAACCCGGCCACAGTCAGGGCTCCTCTCCCGCAAATGTCCGCCTCAGACCTCCCAATCAGTTCTCGTCATAAAGTCGCTTCATTTCTTGGCTTATTGTTGGCAATCGCCTCGATCGGGCTTGCATTGCTCGGGCGATTTCTGCCTTTGGATGTTAGCCTGAAGCCTTTTACCGCTGCGGCACTTTTTGCATTAGGTATAGCTGTGGCAAGTCCCGCTTTTTACGGCGGCAAAGCTATATTGCGTGCGGGCGGGCTGATCGCCGTGCTGCTGTCCTTATTTACGCTGTTCCAACTTGCCGCAGAAGCCGGTTTAGAAGGGTTTTTTAATTCATATACGGCGGCAGCGGGCGAGATGCTGATGACGCCGCGCACCGCTTTGTCGGTTTTTTGTCTGGGAATTGCCGTTTTTCTTCTGCCTTCGGCTGGCCGGTCCGGCATGGCAGCCGCGGCGCTTGCTCTAGGTGTTCTGGTCGCCAATTATGCCGCTTTGCTTTTGAATGCTTTTCATTCGATACGGATTGACGGCCAGTCATTTTATGGCCTGAATCCGGTAACAACCATTCTTCTGTTATCTGCCTCTGCGGCAGTTTTGATTCTTAACTACAATTGCAAAATAACCGAATTGATCTTCAGCCCGCTGCTCGGCGGACAGGCTGCCCGAAGACTTTTGCCGGCAGTTATTCTGATACCTTCACTTGTCGGCTGGCTTGAAGTGCTCGGGCATGAATATCGTCTTTATCACAGCGCGACAGGCCAGGCGGCGGCGACATTTTCCGTCGTCACGCTGATGTTTGCAATTATTTTTTTCTACACACGTAAACTGAATCTGGCGGACGAGTCGCAAAAGCGTCTTTCCGAAAATATCGCCGCCAGCGAGCGGCGCTACCGCGAACTTTTCGACTATAGCCAGGCTTTCATTTGCACACACGACGCTGAAGGAATAATTACCGCAGTGAATAAAACCGCTCAGCTGATGCTTGGCTATCCGGAAGAGGCCATGATCGGGCGTCCGCTTGCGCTTTTGATCCCGCCTGAATTCCACAATGAATACAGGGCATATCTGCGAAAGGTAAATAATGACGGACTTGAAGAGGGTATCGTCAAAATGCGGACTGCCTACGGAGCCGAATTAGTGCTCAGATACAGCAATATTATGGTCTCGGAGCCCGAAACCGGCTCTTACGTGATTTGCTATGCACAGGACGTTACCGAACTGTTCGAGGCAAAAGAGAAGCTTCGTAACCTGTCACTTACAGACGAACTTACAGGACTTTACAATCGCCGCGGATTTCTTACGCTTGCCGAGCAGCAACTGCGTCTGGAGCGGCATTCCGGCACCGCCCGCGGTCTGGCATTGATATTTGCCGATATGGACGGCCTCAAGGCAATAAATGATACTTTTGGCCATGAGGCGGGCTCCGAGGCTATCAAAACGCTTTCTACGCTGCTTAAATCGGTTATCCGCGAGGCGGATATCGCCGCGCGCTGGGGCGGGGACGAATTCGTTATTCTTTCAATTGGTTCCGATGAAGCCAGTACGGAAATGATGATCGAACGGATTCGCGAAAAAATTGAAGAATATAACCTTTATAGCGGAAAGCCTTACCACGTGGGGTGCAGTCTGGGGTTTGCACAGGTTGATTTGAAAGGCGGACGGACATTTGAGGAAATAATCGCGGAGGCTGATGCACGTATGTATGAAGAGAAGCGTCTGCGAAAGCTGGCACGTAATGTAAAACCGCCGGAGGAGCATTCCGCTTCGCTGGATTCATTCGCCTGGTACTGATTGCCGCAGCGGAAAAAATTCAATTTCCCCAGGTAACAAACATCGCTATTGCAGCCGCAAACATCAGTGCCGCAGTCAACCAACCGAGAATGTTGGTCAGCGGCGAATTTGTCCATTTTCCCATAACTTTCCGATTGTTGGAGGCCATCATCAGAAGAATCAGAAGCGGCGGAGCAACTACGCCATTGATGACCGCTGTCCAAAAAAGAGCTGAAATCGGATTAATACCGGTAAAATCGATAAGCAGGCCGGCAAGGACAGAAGCAACGATAACGCCGTAGAATTTTATTGCCCGTCCGGGTTTTTCATTCAGCCCCGCATTCCATCCAAAGGTTTCCGAGACGGCAAAAGCGGATGATCCGGCGAGGACCGGGACAGCAAGCAATCCTGTCCCGATTATCCCCAGAGTGAACAATACGGAGGCAAGGTTGCCCGCCAAAGGTCTGAGTGCTTCGGCGGCCTGGGAAGCGGTCTGAATATCATTGACTCCGGCTTTGAAAAGCGTTGCCCCCGCCGCCAGAATGACGAAATAGGCGACGACATTGGAGAAAATCATCCCGACGGCATTGTCAAAGGTTTCGTTTGTTATTTCCTGCGTCGTTGCTCCGATTCGCTGTTCCAGGCTTGTTCTGCCTTCGGCAATTTCCTCTTCCACCTCTTCACTTGCTTCCCAAAACAGGAGATAAGGCGAAATGGTTGTGCCGAGCAAGGCAACGATCATTGTCAGAAAATCGCTGTTAAACTGAAATTCAGGCAGAAGTGTTGCCCGTATTACGTCTGCCCAATCGGGTTTTGCGAGTACGGCGGCGAATACGTATGCGAAAAGCGAAAGCGTCAGCCATTTGAAGATTTTTACTATCAGGCGATAGGAGCCCCAGATTTGCAAACCCAGTATCAGCAGTGCTGTTGGCAGAGTAAGTATTGAAATCGGAATCGGAACGAACATATTGATGGCTGCGGCAATGGCAGCGATATCTGTCCCGATGTTTATTGTGTTGGCTATCAGTAATCCGAAGACGGCCGGATAAAGCAGTTTTCTGGAATAAAAATCCCTTAAAACACCGGCAAGCCCGCGACCCGACACCATCCCAATCTTGGCTGCAATGTGCTGAACGGCAATCATCAAAGGCAGCATTGCAATCACAGTCCAAAGCGTGCCGAATCCGAATTGGGCGCCTGCCTGGGAATAAGTGGCAATTCCTGAGGGGTCATCATCCGAAGCGCCTGTAATAAGCCCCGGACCGAGCCGCTTCAGAAAACGTGAAAATGGATTTGCGGGTTTTCTCATCAAACGGCTGATAACCGGTGTAACAAAATTGCGGTTATTTTCCGGATTTAAGCGCCTGCGATTGAACGGCCGTAATCGCAACGGCATCAACAATGTCTTCGGCTTTGCATCCGCGCGAAAGATCGTTGCAGGGTTTGTCAAGCCCTTGCAAAATCGGGCCGATTGCCGTTGCGCCCGAGAGCCTCTCGGTTAATTTATAGGCGATGTTGCCGGAGTTGAGGTCCGGGTAAATAAGGACATTTGCCCGGCCGGCAACCGGCGAACCGGGAGCCTTTGATTGTGCTACGGATTGAATAAGTGCCGCATCGGCTTGCAGTTCTCCGTCTATTGCAAGGTCCGGGACGCGTGCTCTGACCGTTTTGACCGCCTCGATTATTTTGTCCAGAGATTTGTGGCTGGCGCTGCCTTTTGTCGAAAAGGAGAGCAAGGCAACGCGCGGCTCACTTCCGACTAAGGCACGAAAAGATTCCGCAGACGCAATTGCTATTTCGGCAAGTTCTGCGGCATCCGGCTCGATAACGACACCGCAATCGGCATAGATCATTGTTCCGTTTTCGCCGAACTTCCTGTTTGGAAGACTCATCAGGAAAAAACTGGAAACGGTCCGAAAACCAGACCGGACACCGATACAACGCAGAGCTGCGGCGACGGTGTGCGCCGTCGTGTTCGTAGCGCCGGCGACCGAGCCGTCGGCGCGGCCTTCGCGGACGAGCAGATTGGCAAAATAAAGCGGATCCCGGACAGCCTGCTCGGCCTCTTCCAGCGTTACGCCTTTGGCGCGGCGCAGTTGATGATAAAGTGCTGCGAGTTTTCCTATATCTTTGGATTTCCGGTGATTGAGAATTTCCAATCCGTTGAGGCTTTCGCCGGCTGTCCGGGCGGCTGCATGTATCTTTTCTTCGTCGCCGATGAGCGTAATTTTTGCAATTCTGTCGCGGACGATAGCTGCGGCTGCCGAAACGGTTCGCGGGTCTTCGCCCTCGGGGAGAATTATATGCTGCGGGATAGAAGCTGCCCGACGGCGTATTTGTTCGAGAATCATATTGAAGATCTTGCGGAATCGAAACCGGATTTTCGGACGGCCAAGCGATTTTGAGCCTGATAAAGTGTCTTGAGGCGTTTGGCGTTAAATGGCCGGCCGTTTTCGATTACGCTAAATTTAGCATACAACAAAAGAATGCAAAACTTGCTCTAAGGCACGGCTGGTTTTAAACTAATTATCATAGAATCTATGCGGAGATTATTATGAGCAGGCATAAAGAGCGAAAAGTGCGTGAGTCACGCGGCGAAATACGTTCGCGGCTAAAGAATTTCCTGATGTTTCTGCCGAATCTGGTTGTTTTGCTCGGCCGTCTGCTAAAGGATGCGCGCGTGCCGGCCGCGGAAAAAGCCCTTTTTGCCGCCGCAATAGTTTACGTTATATCTCCGCTGGATTTTATCCCTGATGTTTTTCCTTTTATCGGACAGGTTGACGACCTGTATATCGTTGCTCTTACGATTCTGCGGCTTTTGAATCGGACAGATGCCGAGGTAGTGCGTTCGCATTGGCGTGGCGGCGGCGACATTGTTTCACTGGCTGAATCCATTGCGGCACTTGCCCCGGTTATCTTACCGCGCCGTGTTGTCAGAATAATTACCTCCCGCGTCGAGCTTGCGCCGGCCGGAGAAGTAATCAGGGGAATCGGTAAAAAACGTACGCCGCTTCTTCGCGAGATTCCCGTTCAGAATCCGGAAACGGCTGTTAAGCCAACGGAAATCGATTCCCCGACGTCGCTTCCCAATTAAAAAAATCTCTGGATTTCTCCTTTGTTTGCAACTATATAGAGGCAAGCTCGGCAATTTTGGGCATTTTTGACTTGGATTCCCCGGTGGTTTCTTCGTTATACTTGTCTCACACACGCGAAGACCCCGTTCGTTTTTATGTTCGAACGCTACACAGAAAGATCGCGGCGCGTCATCTTTTTCGCCCGTTACGAGGCGTTGCAATACGGCTCGCCTCAAATCGCACCCGAGCACATTCTGCTCGGTCTGCTCCGCGAAGACAAAACGCTTCCATCGAGATTTTTCCCTTCGCGGCATAATCTTTCATCGGAAATGCTCCGACGGCAGATAGAAGAGCGGATAGCAGTCCGCGACCGTATTCCGCAATCGGCAGAACTGTATCTTTCGGCAGAAGCCAAAAAGGCGCTTTTCTACGCCAATGAAGAGAGCCGTGCTCTGAAAAGCCGGCATATCGGCCCGGAGCATATTCTGCTCGGCATTCTCCGCGAAGAAAATTCGATCGCTGCCGATGTGCTCTTTCAGCATGGGCTGCAGGCGCAAGACGTCCGCGATGAATTGATTCGCCGCAGCGCCTCGGAGGGAATCTTTACACCTGTTAAAGAAGGCAATTCGCGAATGCCCGGACTCGATGAGTTTACACGCGACCTGACTGCGATTGCCGCCGAAGGAAAACTTGACCCTTTGATCGGACGCGAAGCCGAGACGGAAAGGCTTATTGAAATACTCTGTCGCAGAACAAAAAACAACCCTGTATTGATAGGCGAAGCCGGCGTCGGGAAAACGGCCATTGTCGAAGGGCTGGCCCAAAGAATTGTAGAGCGGCGAGTTCCCTCGTTTCTGGACAACAAGCGGATTCTCTCTCTTGATTTATCGCTGGTTGTAGCCGGAACAAAATACCGCGGCCAATTTGAGGAACGTCTCAAAAAGATAATGGCCGAATTAAAGGAAAACCCCGATTGCATAGTTTTCATTGATGAACTACATACTCTGGTCGGGGCAGGTTCGGCCGAAGGGACGCTAGATGCCGCAAATATCCTCAAGCCGGCACTTTCACGCGGCGAAATACAATGCATTGGCGCCACCACGCCCGCTGAATACCGCAGGACGATAGAAAAAGACCGCGCACTCGAACGGCGCTTTCAGGCCGTAAAAGTCGAACCGCCGAATGAGGACGAGGCTATCGAAATTCTCCGCGGCATCGTGCACCGTTACGAAGCGTTTCACCGTATCCGCTATACACGCGAGGCAATAGAAGCAGCCGTCCGCCAATCTAACCGCTATATTCCGGACAGATTTCTGCCGGATAAAGCCATAGACGTTCTGGACGAGGCCGGCGCACGCGCAAAACTACGACACCAACAGGAAAATACCGGCGAACCGTCCTGGAAAGAAGCAGTAGAAAACTGGAAGCGCGCTGCGGCTAATGAGGATCAACTGATTTCCTTTGAACTGCGGACAATGGAAGATACCTTTTTCGGTGTCGAGGTAACAAAGGTAGAAATAGACGAAGTAATAGCCAAATGGACAGGAATCCCCGTAAGTTCCGTCCGACAGGAAGAAGCGAAAAAACTTCTTTCGATAGAATCTGAATTACACCGTCGCATCGTATCGCAGCGGCCGGCAATATCGGCTCTCGCAAGGGCGATAAGGCGTTCACGGGCGGGGCTCAAAAATCCACAGCGTCCGGTAGGCTCTTTCCTGTTTCTGGGTCCGACGGGCGTCGGTAAAACCGAAGTAGCCCGCAGCCTTGCGGAATACCTTTTCGGCTCGGAGCGTTCGCTTATTCGCTTTGACATGAGCGAATACATGGAAAAGCATTCGGTATCGAAATTCATTGGCTCGCCTCCCGGTTACATTGGCCACGATGAAGGCGGCCAGCTTACCGAAAAATTGCGGCGCTCCCCATATTCAATAGTTTTATTCGATGAAATAGAAAAAGCCCATCCGGATATCTTTAATGTCCTGCTGCAAGTATTCGAAGACGGCCGGCTGACCGACGCTCAGGGTACGAATGTAGATTGCCGAAATGCGATTTTCATAATGACATCGAATATTGGAGCCCGCTTTATCCAGAAACGTGGAAATCTCGGCTTTCAGGCCGGCGGCGAATCCTCACGCGAAAAACTCGAAGAACAGGTTATGTCACAGGTGCGGCAGACCTTTGCACCGGAATTTATCAATCGGCTGGACGAAATAATAATTTTCGACGAACTTACGGACGACGATCTTTCCAGGATAATAGATCTGCAGGTAGGCGTGCTGAATGGGGTCATTTCCGGGCGAGGCATCCGCCTGCGCCTTTCGGCTGAGGCACGCCGCTGGCTGCTTGATAAAGCATTGCAGGAAAGGAACTTCGGAGCACGGCCGCTAAAACGCGCGCTGCAGCGTTATGTCGAAGACGAACTGAGCGAGGCTCTGATCCAGGGCCTTGTTACCGAAGGCAGCGAAGTAGAGGTCAGACGACTGGGCGACCGCCTTACATTTGTTACCGTCACCGAAGAATTGCCGGATCTGGCAGTTACGGGCAAAAATTAGACGACAAAGAAGCCTTCTGCCATCGGCTATACCGAACTGTCACGGCCGGTAATTCCGGCCGTTTGCTTTTTACTTAATGCCGAATCACTGTATAATTTCAAGGTTTACAGGCCTGCGGCGAAAGGCAACCTGTCCGTATCGGGCAGAATCTTAAACACCGTATCCGAAATCCCGATTGAATTCAACGGCGGTTTTGGGTATTCTTACGTTTCCCTTTGCGGGCTGTTAAGCAATCAGAGTTTAGTCCAACCGGACCAACCGAGATTGCAATTTAGGATTTTTAACGTCTTTTTATGCGAAATTTTTGCGCGATCGGACTTATTTTGTTGAGTCTGGCAGTATCAACGACTCCGGCCAGGACCCGATCCTCAAACCTGCCTGAAGCCGATGCGGCATCAAATCAACAACAAATAGTGGAAAGTGTTGATATCCAGGGAAACAGGCGCCTGCGGGACGAAGACCTTCTCTACTACATTAAAACGCGTCCGGGTGACGTTTACGATCCTGCCGCACTGGAGCGTGATCTTAAAGAGCTCCTTTCGCTCAATTTTTTCGATAAAACGGCGACCAGGGTTTTAACTACCGAAGGCGTCAGAGGCGGCGTCAACGTCATCTTCGAAGTTCGCGAATGGCCTATTATTCGCGACCTGCAATTCAACGGCATCAAGGCGGTTCAGGAATCCGATATCCTCAAGGAATTTCGCGAAAAGCGTGTAGGAATATCAAAGGAAGCCATCTACGACCCAGTCAAGGCTAAAAACGCAACCAGGATATTGCGCGAACTTTTGGCGGCAAAGGGTTACCCAAACGCCAAAGTTACCGTACGTGAAGAAGAAATCTCCGCAACATCGATAGCGCTTACTTTTGATGTCGATCAGGGTAATCGCTCGCGAATCATTGATATAGAATTTACCGGTCTGGAGCACTTCAAGAACGGCGAACTGAAAAACGCCCTGACTTTGGTCAAGGAAACCGGCCTTATAGCCCGCGTCAAGGGACAGGATATTCTCGATATGCGGAAATTGCAGTATGACCTGCAAAAAAATGTCCGTTCCTATATGTGGTCAAAGGGATATTTTCAGGCCAGAATCGGCGAACCGGAGGTTGTCGGGCTAGGGGTTAAACGGACGGACTTCATTCCGCTTATTACGCTGCCCCTGCCGCTGATTTCATCAAAAGACGATACATTGAAAATTATTATCCCTGTTACGGAGGGCAAGCTTTACCGCGTCGGCGATGTCAAGGTCGAGGGGAATTCCATCTTTTCCGAAGAGCAGATTCTTAGCTTTGTCGGGCTCAAAAAGGGCGAAATCGCTGACGGTAAACGTCTGCAGGATGCCGTTTACGAAGAAATGGCCAAACTTTACGGCTCACAGGGATTTGTTGAATTCAGTGCCGAATACGAGCCGGAATTTCGCGACAATCCGGCCGACCCGAAAGAAGGCATCGTAGATATAAAAATATTAATTCAGGAAGGCAAACAGTTTACACTCCGGCGGCTTGAATTTACGGGAAATACCTTTACGCGCGATCGCGTACTCAGACGTGAGTTTCTGCTCAATGAAGGCGATATCTACAATCAGCGCCTGCTGGAAATTTCAGTTGCAAGACTCAACCAGACACAATATTTTGACCCGATAGATAAGGATCAGGACGTAGAGAAACGAACCGACGAGGAAGAAGGCGAAGTAGATGTAAACGTCAAGGTCCGCGAAAAAGGAAGACAGCAAATTTCCTTCAACGGAGCTGCGGGCGGGCTGGCCGGCAATTCCTTCGGACTTGAGTATTCAACCAACAATCTGGCCGGGCGTGGCGAAATCCTGTCATTTCAATTTGGCATAGGAAACCGCCAGCAAAGTTTTCAGTTTACCTATCAGGAACCGTATTTTCGCGACAGACCGATTTCGGTCGGATTTTCACTCTTCGCTTCGCGATATAAGTTTTTCGGTGAAGGCACGTTCCTGACTCAGAACCAGGATTTGCTGAATCAGCTCTTTGATCCATTTGCCTCGATTCGCGTTGATTCGAGCAACCTCTTTACACAGAGCACTTACGGTGCAACGGTATTTGCTACGGCTCCGCTTTCGGAATTGCTTTTCAAAAAACGCCGGTTTACACAATTTTCACGTGTCGGGCTGACTTACCAGATAACCGCCACCACAATCAAAGATCCGCCGGTAAATCAAAGCGCTGATCCCGCAGCAAGAATTCCGGTAATTTACTCTTTGCCGAATATCCTGACCAGCCGGATAACAGGTTCTTTCGTTTACGATACACGTCAGCCGGCCGCAAACGGTATTGATACACTCCGCGGCTCGCAACTGTCGGCAAGTGTTGGATTTGCCGGCCTCGGCGGCGATGTAAGAACATATTCGCCGAGCGCAAGCTGGTCACAATTTATCCCCGTTCGCCGCCGAAGATCCAAAAATCCTGAAATTTTTGCCTATCGCATCGTCGCGGCTACAATCGGAACCTGGGCTATTACGGATAAAGTAAAAAATGCCAATTCGCTGGCTTACATTGGCGGTATTCCGATTTTTGAACGTTTCTATCTGGGAAGCGAAAATGACGTCCGCGGCTATACTTCTCGTGCAATAGGTCCCGTTGCTCCGTTCGATACCTACGTTACAAGCCGTAATGTGACCGTAGCAACGAACATTACCGGGACGCCGGTTGCTCCCGGAGGATTTCCACCGGGCTCTCCGATACTTGATGAAATCGCGACCATCGGTCAGGTTACAGGTTTCAGCGGTTCCAATCCCGCATTATTTTCGCGAAATTATCGCTTTATCGGCGGTGATACTCAGCTTCTGGGTAATTTTGAATACCGTATTCCGATCTTCGGCCCCGCCACGCTGGCAGTTTTTGCGGATATCGGCAGCGCATTTAATCTTAGAAAAGCCGGGAATCAGGTTATCAATAGTGAATTCCTTCCGGATGACCAGCTTCTTGGCGCCGGCAGGCTTACGGCTCTTGGCCTGATAAATACTCCGGTGCTGGAGAGCCTCTACGGTTCGATTCTCTATTACAACAACCGTGTTTTGACAAAATCGGAATTCAGAAATCTTTTCTGCGGCGGCAACCGCTTCGGATGCCCGACAAGCCTGCCGCCCGGCATTGATCAGTTTTTCCTGCGTGGTGAAGTGCAGCAGAATTCTCTGGTTAGAATTGATGATTCTGCTTTCGGTAAACTGGGTGATTTTCGCTCAAGCGTCGGGCTTGAACTGAGGGTTCAGGTGCCGGTCGTTAATGTGCCTTTCCGTTTGATATACTATTATAACCCGAATGCCCGAATCGGCGTCTCCCAGGAAGCACCCGGAATTTTCTTTCCGGGTAAACGAAACGGCTTTCGATTTACGGTCGGCCGGACATTCTAAAGGCAATTTTACGGTACGGATAAAAAAATTGACTTTATTGCACCGATACAATAGATTATCTATTTTGCCCGAAGGCATACTTCGGCAGGCAACATTTCGGCCACCGACAGTCTCAAAGAGATTTAAAGTTTCCCCGAATAAATGCAGCTAAAGTGTTAAAGGAGTTTTTACAAATGAAAAGATTTAGTTTATTTGCGGTTGCCCTCATTTTTGCAGCCGTCCTCACCGGCTCGGCAAAAGCACAAGGTACAACAAGCGGTGCGAACCAGGCAACCTCATTTAAAATCGTGGTTATCAACCCCGCGATGTTTGATTCAAAAGAGGGCATTACTCGTTATATTAATGCGATGGACAGCCTCGAGGCCGAGTTCAAGCCTATCGAGGCTAAAATCCAGCAAATGGTAACACGATATAACCAGCTCGGAGCCGAATTGAAAAAGCTGCAGGATCAGCTTAATACACCCGGCGGCGTTCCTATTGACCAAAAATCGGCCGATGCAAAGCTTCTGGAGTATCAGACACTGGAAAAAAGCATCAAACGCGAACAGGAAGATGCGAAAGAGAAATTCGAACGTCGCCAGCAACAGGTGATGGGTCCGCTTCTTCAGGAAATCGGCAAAGCCATGCAGGATTATGCCAATCAAAAAGGATACGATCTTATTCTCGATGCATCCAAACTCGACAATGCCGGCTTGATCCTTGCCTACAATCCGGTAAAAATCGACGTTACAAAGGATTTTATCGCTTACTTCAATTCGCGGCCTGCAACTGCCGCTACGGCGACAACGCCGGCAACAAAGCCCTAGCTGCTTTGTATCCTAAGATTTGAAATCGGCAGCCGGCTTTTCCAGACCGAGTTCGGCTGCTGATTTTATTGCATCTGCCCAATGGTAATATACGATTCGGTTGCAATTCAGCAGATTCTTCCGCACAGGTTTCCTTTTCTGCTCGTGGATAAAATCATAGAGCTCGAACCGCGTTCGCGAATAGTAGGCATTAAACAGGTAACCATCAATGAACCTTTCTTTGCAGGACATTTTCCGAGCGCGCCGGTTATGCCCGGCGTTCTGCAAATTGAGGCACTGGCTCAAGTGGGTGCGATACTTGCTCTTCGTGAATTCGAAGATCGCGAATCACGAATCCCATTTTTCAGCGGAATTGAAAAAGCGAGGTTTCGCAAACCGGTAATTCCCGGCGACACGCTGGAACTTGAAGTTACTGCGCTGCGGATCGGCTCCCGTGTCCAGAAAATGCTCGGGATCGCCAGGGTAGATGGCCAGATTACCGCTGAGGCGGAAATTATGAGCGTCATCGCCGAACGCGACAAATGACCGACCCCGCGCTTTTATGTCAACATTCATCCACAAAACCGCACTAGTTTCTCCGGACGCATCTATCGGCGAAGACTGTTACATTGGCCCGTTTTCCGTGATCGGGCAAAATGTTAAATTGGGCAACCGGGTTCGCGTTGATTCACACGCGGTAATTGACGGCAGGACGACGATCGGAGATGATTCACATCTGTTTCCGTTTGTTTCCATAGGTCTGGCGCCGCAGGATTTGAAATACGGCGGTGAAGACACCGAAACTGTGATCGGCAGCCGCAACCAGATACGCGAATTCGTTACAATCCATCGCGGAACCGAAGGCGGAGGCGGCCGGACGGTCATCGGGGACGACAATCTGCTAATGGCACAGGCACATGTTGCGCACGATTGCACGATCGGAAACAATGTGATTATGGCAAATGCTGCGACGCTTGCGGGACACGTAGTAATAGGCGACCGTGCCAACGTCGGGGCTTATTCGGGAGTTCACCAGTTTTGCCGCGTCGGGCGTGAAGCATTCATCGGCGGTTATTCCGTAGTCGTTAAAGATGCGATGCCTTTTGCTATCATTCAGGGCAATCACGCACGTTGCTTTGGCCTGAACCGTGTCGGGATGCGCCGCCGCGGATATCCGCGTGAGACCATCGACAAACTCAATCACGCATTTCATCTGCTCCTTGCCGCTAAACTCAATACCACACAGGCACTGGAAAGAATCCGCGCCGAAATAACCGATTGCAAAGAAGTGGATATTCTGGTTGAATTCATTGAAAGCTCGAAACGCGGCGTAGTCAAATAGACATATTGCGCTAACGGCGACGGCGGTTCAATTCCGCGGTTACATCCCGCAGACCGTGACCTTTCGATTGAATCAAAACAATCAGATGAAAAAGTAAATCGGCTGCTTCTGAAATAAATTTTTCATCATCCGTTTCCAGCGAAGCAATGACTGTCTCGACGGCTTCTTCTCCCAGTTTTTGAGCAATGCGGCTTGCCCCTTCGGCCATAAGCTGCGCAACGTATGAATCAGGCTGCGGATTTGCAAGCCTTTCAGCAACAACCTTTTCCAATTCTGCAAGGCCGGCATAAATGGAAACTCCAGCCGTCCCAAAGCAGCTCTGAGTGCCGAGATGACAGGTTGGGCCTGCCGGTTCGGCGACAATCAGAAGCGCATCATTATCGCAATCCGTGTGCAAATCCCTGATACGCAGCGTATTGCCGCTTGTTTCACCTTTAGTCCAAAGCCTCTGCCGCGATCGCGAGTAAAAAGTTGCAAGGCCGGTTTCGAGCATTTTCTCAAAAGCCTCACGGTTGACATAGGCGTGCATAAGTACCGTGCCTGTACTTGCATCCTGCACGACAGCAGGCATAAGGCCATCCGCATATTTTTCGAAATCAAGGTTCATAATCTTATGGTAAATCCGCGCATTTTCAGAAAGCGTTTCAATGCGCCTATCTCAAGTTCTCCATAGTGAAAGATGCCGGCGGCAAGAGATGCGTCCGCACCGCCCAGTGCGAATACTTCAGCAAAGTCATCCGGACTTCCTCCTCCACCGGAAGCGATTACGGGTATGTCAACGGCACTCGCGACTGCACGCGTCATCTCTATATCAAAACCTTGCTTTGTTCCGTCGGTATCGATTGAAGTAAGAAGTATTTCGCCTGCACCTTGCCGGGCACATCGCATTGCCCATTGAACAGGCTCAATCTCAGTTGGTACCTGTCCGCCATTTATAAAAACACGAAAACCATTGTTTGTACGTCGTGCATCTATCGCTATGACAACACATTGTGAGCCGAACAGTCCGGCTGCTTCAGCGATTAAGGACGGATTCCGCACCGCGGCAGTATTGACGGAGATTTTATCGGCACCGGCATCAAGCAGCCGCCCAATATCGGAAACCGAGGAAACACCACCGCCGACGGTAAACGGAATATTTATCTCACGGGAAATCCTGCGCACCAATTCGGTAAATGTTTTTCTACCCTCATTAGTTGCAGATATATCAAGGAAAACGAGTTCGTCAGCACCTTCTGCCGCATAACGCGCGGCCAATTCAACAGGATCGCCCGCGTCGCGCAAATTGATAAACTGCTTTCCTTTTACGGTCCTGCCGTCTTTTACATCAAGACAGGGAATTATTCTTTTGGCTAACATAATTTTTAATCTCTTCCGGTTTGATACGGTCTTCGTAAAACGCTTTTCCTACGATTGCGCCCGAACAACCTGCGTCTTCCAGTGTCCGAATATCGGCAAGATTCCTTATACCGCCGCTGGCTATCAGATTCAGACCCGGAAAAGAAGCGAGTATTTTTTTGTATAACTCTGTAGCGGGTCCTGTGAAAGAGCCGTCACGCCCGACGTCAGTAACAAAAACTTTTCGTAGACCGCGGCGCACATAAAAACCGAGGAAGTCCTCTAAGTTTTGTCCGGTTGCCGTTTGCCAGCCGTCAATTGCCAGATGTCCATCCAGAACATCGGCACCGATCAAAATTCTGTCTTCGCCGAAGTCATCTATCCAACCGCAGACAGTATCAGGACGGCGAACGGCAATGCTGCCAATATTTGCCATCGCAGCTCCTGCATTGAAAACGTTGATCAAATCCTTGGTTGAACGAATGCCGCCGCCGTAATCTATTACCAAATCCGTTACGGCTGTGATTGCCTCGAGAATGGGGAGATTTTGCGGACAGCCCGATCGCGCACCATCAAGGTCAACAATATGTAGCCGCCGATAACCTGCTTCGGCAAAGCGTTCAGCCATTTCAACGGGCGAAACATCATAAATCGTCTGCCGGTTGAAATCGCCTTGCAAAAGCCGAACGCAGCGGCCTCCGATTAAATCTATCGCCGGAATTATTTCGATCATAAATTCATAAAGTTTTCCAGAATTCGCCTGCCCGTTTCGGCGGATTTTTCCGGATGAAACTGTACCCCGAAAAAATTATCTTGTTCCAACGCAGCGGCAAAGCCACCCGAATAGTCACAAAAAGCAGCGGCTTTGGAGTAATCATCTACCGCAAAACTGTGAGCGAAATAGACAAAAGCATCATGGCCGATTCCATCGAGAATTCCCGATTTTCTGACGTAAATTTTATTCCAGCCGATATGCGGTATTTTTTCATTTGTCCGCGGGTGGAGACGATTTACCGAATAAGGAAAAATGCCAAGACATTCCGCATTGCCTTCAGCCGATGATTTGCACAAAATCTGCATTCCAAGACAAATTCCCAATACCGGCTGTCGCAATGATTTAATAACGCGGTCAAGATTCAAAGTAAGAATAAACCGCATTGCCGAAGTTGCTTCGCCCACGCCGGGAATGATTACACGATCAGCCGTTGAAATTTCATCAGCAGAATCGGTAACTAAAGGTTCGCCGCCAAGTCTGGCAATGGCATCGGCAACGGAAGCGGTATTTCCCGCATTATATTTGAGAATAGCGACTCGCATATTCAGATAACTCCTTTGGTGCTGGGCATTTGATTACCGTCACGCCGGATCGCCATCTTCAGTGCTTTCGCAAATGATTTGAAAATAGCTTCGATTTTGTGATGTTCGATCCCGCCCTCTGCACGGATGTGCAGATTGCATCGCGCCGAATCAGCAAATGATTTGAAAAAATGCGAAAACAACTCCGTCGCCACATCTCCGATTTTTTCCCGTCGAAACTCCGCATCCCAGACAAGCCAGCTCCGGCCGCCAAAATCAATGGCAGTTTGAGCAAGGCAATCATCCATTGGCAGACAATAACCGAATCGTTCAATGCCGCGTTTATCTCCCAAAGCTTTGGCGAAAACCTCACCAAGAACTATTGCGACATCTTCAACGGTATGATGCTCGTCAACGTCAAGGTCACCGCGCGCTTCCATCGCAAGATCAATTCCGGAATGACGCGGAATTTGTTCAATCATATGATCCAGAAAACGAAGTCCGGTAGAAATATCGCTTTTCCCTGAGCCGTCGAGGCAGATGCTTGCACGGATATCGGTTTCATTTGTTATTCGATGAACTTCAGAGAATCGCGGCGGATAACGCAGATACTCATATATTTCCCGCCAGCCGGACACGATAATGGTTGTTTGAGAAAGTTCATCCGGTAAACGGAATTCCGAATTCGAGAGATAGATAGCCCTGGCCCCAAGATTAAGTGCAAGTTCCACATCGCTCGGGCGGTCGCCGATTACATATGAATTTGCAAGGTCGAAATCACCGGTCAGATATTTATTCAACATCGCAGTGCCGGGTTTTCGCGTCGGCGAATTTTCCTCCGGCCTGGTGCGGTCAATAAAAATATCTTCAAAGTAAACGCCTTCGCCCTCCAGCGTTTCCAGCAAAATCCTTTGCGGCAGGATAAAATCAGACTCAGGAAAATCTTCGGTCCCGAGCCCATCCTGATTAGTTACCATTACAAAGATAAAATCAGTTTCCCGTGCAAGCGCGGACAGGCTGGTAATCATTCCGGGCATAAAACGAAGCTTTTCCGCTGAATCTACCTGATAGTCTTCAGGTTCGCAGATCAACGTTCCGTCACGGTCAATGAAAAGTACTTTTTTCATAAGCGTTCGAACTCATCAATTGCATCAAGTAAAGTTTGGTTTTCTGCCGCCGTGCCTACCGTTATGCGCAGGCATTGTTGGCAAAGCGGTAATCTGCTGCGGTCACGGACGACTATGCCACGCGAAATCAGAAAGTCATACATTCTTCCCGCTTCGCGAAAACGTGTTAAAAGAAAATTGGCATCCGACGGGAAAACACATTCGACCGAACGACGCGTGCCCAGAGCAAAGGCGAGCCGGCTTCGTTCACTGATGATTTCTTTTATCCAGCTTTCAACATTTTCCAGTCGCGACAATGCCGCATTTGCCAATTGAGCGGCCGGCGTTCCGATATTGTAGGGCGGCTTAACGGTATTCATTACCGAAATGATTTTGTGATTGGCAAAAGCCATGCCGATGCGCACACCGGCGCAGCCAAATGCTTTGGAAAGCGTCCGCAGGACGACTAAATTCGGTGTTTTGGGGATTTCCGATAGAAGAGATGGACAGTCTGCAAATTCTATATATGCTTCATCAACGACGACAATACAATCTGCTGCATTGCAAATTGCCATGATGTCTGAACGCCGCAGTAAATTCCCCGTCGGATTGTTTGGTGAGCAAAGAAAAATGAGCCGTGTCGATTCATTTATTGTATTAAGCATTCCTCCAACGTCGAGTTGGAATTCCGCAGTTAGCGGGACACGTCGTAGAACAGCATCGTTGATGGCTGCGGCCGTTTCATACATTCCATAAGTCGGCGGGCAGATAATTACCTCATCGATGCCGGGCCTGCAAAAGATGCGAAAGAGAAGATCGATTGCTTCATCGCTTCCGTTACCTAAGAAAACAGACTCTTCGGGAACGTTGAATAGTGTTGCAACCCGTTTGCGCAATTGCTTTTGCACCGGATCGGGATAACGGTTAAAGCCATTTCCGGCGGCTGACCCATGGCTGTTTTCGTTTGCATCAAGATAGATTTCCGCCGTTCCGCAATATTCACTTCGTGCGGAAGAATATGGTACGAGCGCCGCAATATTCGGACGAATCAAACGTTCCGGTTGAAACATTATTTTTCCACCTCCTTTCGTCTTATTGCAGCCGCGCGTCGGTGAGCTTCGAGACCTTCGGCCGCGGCCATAGTCTCAATTGTCGGCGCCAGTCGCGATATGCCTTCGGACGTAATTCGCTGGAATGTGATTGTTTTCATAAAGCTCTCTGTCGTAACTCCGCTAAAGCCACGGGCAGCACCTCCGGTCGGAAGCGTGTGATTAGTGCCCGAAGCATAATCTCCGGCGCTCTCGCAGGCGTAATTTCCGATAAACACGGAACCCGCGTTTTTTATACGAAATGCTGCCTGACCGGCATTTTCTACAGCCAAAATCAAATGCTCCGGAGCATACAGATTGGAAAAATCCAGACATTCTTCGATAGAACGCAAAATGATGGCTGCAGAATTTGCCAGAGAAGCATAGGCAATATCACGACGTTGCAGATCGGCAATCTGTTGCTCAATTTGTTCAATTATTTTGCCGGCAAGTTCTTTTGATTCAGTCACGAGAATGACCTGGCTGTCCGGTCCGTGTTCGGCCTGTGAAAGCAAATCTGCCGCTACGAAGTCGGGTCTGCAGGTATCGTCAGCGATTACCAGCAATTCCGAAGGTCCGGCCGGCATATCTATCGCGACGCCATACCTCAGGATCTGCAATTTCGCTTCGGTAACATAACGGTTGCCGGGTCCGAAAATTTTATCAACCTTCGGAACGGTTTCAGTTCCAAAAGTCATGGCGGCAATGGCCTGTGCACCACCGATTTTGTAGATTCGGGATACGCCGCAAAGTGAGGCGGCATAGAGCGTTGCGGCGTCGATTGTACCGTCTCCGGACGGCGGCGAACACATAATTATCTCTTCACAGCCGGCCAGTTTTGCCGGAATTGCCAGCATTAAAACCGTTGAAAACAGCGGCGCGCTACCTGCCGGAATGTATAATCCGACCCGTTCGATCGGAATGCGTTTGCGCCCGCAAAAAACACCCGGAAACGTTTCTATTTCATATTCAGCCGTGTCTGACAACTGATGAAAACGCCGGATATTATCGTAAGCGGTTGCGATTGCCGTCTTTAGATCGGGAGAAATGCATTGACGGACAGCAAGCAGCTCGGAGTCCGAAACAGCGAATGTATCGGGAACACATTTATCAAACTTTTGTGAAATCCGGCGTATCGCCTCATCACCGTGTTGCCTGACGGCAGATAAAATTTCTGCGACGTCGCGTGCCGTTGATTCAGAAAGCGCCGATGGTCTTTCAATCAGACTGTCCCAATTCTCACGTTTTGGAAATTCGATTATTCGCATATGGTTCAGGCAATCATTTGGTCAATTGCGAGGACAAGAATTCCTTCTGCTCCCGCAGCTTTAAGATCATCTATTACGGCCCAGAAATCGTTTGCTCCGATGACGGAATGAATCGAAACCCAGCCCGGTTCGGCAAGTGGCACGACTGTAGGGCTGCGCATACCCGGCAGCAGGCGTGAAATTGCGGCAACCTTTTCCGTTGGTGCATTAAGCAAAATATATTTATTTCCGGCGGCGGCGAGTACGCTTCGAATTCTGAAACGCAGTTTGTCTAAAATTTCGGCGGCATTTTCGGGCAGCGAAGGCCGGGTTATCAAGACGGCTTCGGATTCGAGGATTGTAAATGCTTCGCGGAGTCCATTGGAAAAAAGCGTGCTCCCCGAGCTGACCAAATCGCAAATCGCGTCCGCAAGGCCGATTGATGGTGCAATTTCGGCCGAACCGCTGATGGTATGAATTTCAGCCCTGACGTTTTGAGACTGAAGAAATTTTTTCAGGATTAGCGGATAAGTAGTTGCAATCCTTTTGCCGTTCAAATCGCTGATGGTTACGATGTCGGAATTTCTTGGTACGGCAAGAGAGAGGCGGCACCGGCCGAAATTCAACCTTTCGATTATCTCGACTTCGGCCGGTTGTTCGGCCAGTATATTTTCACCTACTATTCCTATATCGGCGACCGTATCAGCGACATATTCCGGTATGTCGTCATCACGGAGAAAAAATATCTCTAAAGGGAAATTTTCTGCCTCTACACGTAGTTTTCCATTGCCCTCCGAAAAAGCGATTCCACATTTTCGAAGCATTTCGACGGAACCGGCGGCTAATTTCCCCTGTTTTTGAATTGCGAGTTTTAATTTCATAAAAATGCCCAAAAGTAAACAAACCGACGCATACCGAATCCGTTACAGGTTCGCGTCGGTCAGAGAATCAAAATTTGTTATGGATTAATTAAGAAAGCAGATTCCCATCACGCGCGGTGAAAATGATGCGCATGATGATGAAGATGGATGGTAATGGTGAAAAATATCGCCATTGAAATTATTGAAACCGATTTTTGGCAAAATTGCAAGCCACGCAGCTTGTGCTAACATATTTACGATAATGACTGACAGCAATATAAGCAATATTAAGGATAAAATCACCGAATTCGGGATGCGGGTGCAGAGATGCTATGGTTGTTTTGTTGCCTACCGAATGAAGGATATGTATCTCGGCGAAGATGTTACGTTTTATTGTGAACATTGTAAGGATGATTCGATGTTTCATTTTGATCAGTTTTCGGCTTATCTGGACCCGGAAAAAATCAACGCGACGGATAGCGACCATCATCACTGAAAGTTGATTAGTGCGTTACAAACTTCACATAAGCGGGCCATACGAAACACGTTCCGTCACGGTAGATGGCGAAGTTTCCGTCGGGCGGACAAATCTGGCTACGATCCAGATCGATGACCCCGGACTTTCCCGTGTAAATACCACCTTTTTTCTGGATGAAGGCGAACTGCTCGTCGCCGATGAAAACTCAACAAACGGAACCTACGTAAATGGCGAGCGGCTTATCGGGAGGCCGCGTATAGTAAAGCAAGGCGATGAGATCCGAATAGGGAGCAATACCCTTATCCGAATCGAACAGATCAGCGAGCAATCGCTTTCCCCTCCGGTTTCATCTGTCAGAACCTCTAAGGATGTAACATCTAAAATAGACAAACCTAAGCCTGCGAATATCTTGCCGTCGTCAGATACGCTTCCTGCAGGAGGTATTCCGAAATGGGTTTATGCCGCATCGGCATCACTGACATTGTTGATTCTTCTATTGGGTGGATTGGCTATCTATATTTTGCTGCGACCGGGCAGGATATCTTCCTCACCGACTGCGTCCCGTACGGTTCCTGTAACGACACTATCTGTTATTCCCGTAAGGGTCATTGATCCGCTCGGCGGCGAAGATGAAGAAGATCTGGACGACCTGATCGCTTCCTGGGAGACCGCAGAAGAAGAAATAAAGGCGGAAAATGTTGCAGACGTAACGGTTGACCCGACAGATAAGGAGGAAGCCGATCTGAATGTAACGGCAGCATTTCTGGCCGACCGAATAAAAAAAGCCATGGAACAGCGCAATGGCGAAACGGGTATCCGCCCCGCAGGACTCAATGTCCCAAAAGAACTTTTTGGTGACGGAGTCATAAAGCAAAAGGCAAAACTGAAGGAAATGAATATGCGCGGATATCGTCAGCCGATGGATTTTGCCGATCTGGCAGCAAAGCGGCTATCGCGTGAGCTGATTGAAATGCCGATGGCTACCAACAGTTTTTATCTGGACGTTGGGGGTTCGGCTTCAGATGGCCCTTTTACTTCATTCGCGTTTCCCGATCAACGCCAGGAAATTGTATCCGGGCATCCGAAGTTCGACGCTCTTGCCCGACTTGCGGAAAATTTTTCCGGTCGGAAATATGATCTTAATAATCCTGCCGACCGAAAGCAGATGCGAATGCGGTTATTGAGAATGTTTCAACCGCGGGCAAAAGGAATTCTCAAGGAAATTGCAGATGCATACTTTCAGCGTTTTGGCCGGCCTCTGCGTGTAACTTCGTTGACGCGTTCGATGGACTATCAGATACTCCTGAATTCGAACAATGCCAACTCTTTCAAAGTTCGCGGAGAAGGTTCGCTGCCCCCGCATACATCCGGGTGTGCTTTTGACCTTGCCCGCAAGCATATGACAGCGGAAGAGCAGAATTTCCTGATGGCCAAACTGGCCGAAATGGAACGCGCGGGAAAACTGGACGCACTGATTGAATACGGAGTCAATGCCTGTTTTCATATTTTTATTTATGATGACGGAATACCGCCCCGGATGTAATTAAGCCGCTGATGACAAACGCTCGCGTTTCGTTTATATTTAGCGAAACAAATTTGTCAGATACTTTACAAAAACCGATGGCAGTAGGCGTAGAATGGTTGATCGAAGCAGAAGGCTGTGAACCGCGGTACCTGTCAGACGAAAGGGTGCTTAAACAGATATTTGCCGGCGTTATTGCCGATCTGGATTTACACGTGCTGCACAGTTTCTGGCATTGTTTTCCTTTTCCGGCCGGAATAACAGGCTTTGCCGCTCTTTCGGAATCACATCTTGCCTGCCATACCTATCCTGAACATGGTACCGCGACTTTTAACTTATATTGCTGTCGTGAACGGCCGCAATGGAACTGGAAAGAAAAACTAACTCATTCTCTTGGCGCCCAAAGTGTACGGATAATAAAAATCGAACGCGGATCTGAATCAACGGTCTGTTCGGCGGCTTATGGAGGCAATGAATGAGCGTACTCGCGTCAAATTGTCCATCCTGCGGCGGCCCTGTCGAGTTCAAATCCGGCTCGACTATCGTCCTTGTTTGTCAGTATTGCCGCTCTGCTCTTGCGCGAACCGATCGCGGGATTACGGATTTAGGTAAGGTTGCGGAAATTGCCGAATCCGAATCTCCGCTTCGATTAGGTCTTAGTGGCACCTATCTCGGACAGCGTTTCGAATTGACCGGACGAGCGCGGTTACAGCATCAGCTTGGCGGTTACTGGGATGAATGGTATGCGACCTTTTCCAATGGCTGGGTTGGATGGCTTGCCGAAGCGCAGGGACGATTTTACATGACTTTTTTCAAGCCTTTGCCTGAGGGAAGCGTTTTGCCTTCGTTTGGTGAAATCGCTCCCGGTCAGATTCTTGAAAATCTAAGCGCCGGCGTTCCGCTGGTTGTCCAGGAAAAAGGCATAGCTACCGCCGTCGCTGCCGATGGCGAAATCCCTTATCGCCTGGTGCCAAACGAGCAGTCGCCATATGCAGATCTGGCCGGTAAAGACGGCGTTTTTGCAACAATTGATTACGGAGCGTCTCCGCCTTGGATGTTTCTGGGCAAGCAGGTAACTCTCGCAGACATCGGTATGGCAGATGCCCGGCCTGCTGAGCGTGAAGCCAGGCGAATCGAAGCCGCTGCCTTGTCGTGTCCGAACTGTGGCGGACCCTTGGAACTGATAGCTCCGGATAAAGCAGAGCGGGTAACTTGCCCAAACTGTGACTCGTTGTTAGATATAAATCAAGGTAATCTGATTTATTTCAAGGCTTTGACGCCGCTGCCAAACCCGCCCGGCTTTGTTCTTTCCGTCGCAAGCGAAGGTACGATCGAAGGAGTCAAATTCAAAATATGCGGCGCGATGGTCCGAAGTGTTAAAATCGATGGCGAGACCTATTATTGGCATGAGTATCTTCTCTACAATCCTTCTATCGGCTACCGCTGGCTGATTCATTCCGACAATCATTGGAGTTTTGCAGAGCCGGTGAATCCGGCTGACGTAACGGACGGCGGCTTTTACGGATCCGGCGCAACGGTTCTCTATGGCGGACGCAAATACAAGATTTTTCAGGATGCCGTTGCTAAGGTGCGATACGTTACGGGTGAATTTTACTGGAGGGTAGAACAGGGCGAAAGAGTTCGTGCCGTAGATTTCATTTCGCCGCCCGAGATGCTTTCAATGGAGCAAACGAGCGATGAGATAAATTGGTCAATCGGAAGATACATTCCGGTAAAGGAAATAGAGAAAGCTTTTGGTGTTACGGATCTTCCAAAGCCTTGGGGAATCGCGCCGAATCAACCATTTACCGGATCATTTTATTATACCTGGGGAGCATTGCCGCTTCTGCTGCTTATCGTTTTAGCGATTTTTATGCTTCCGTTCACAGGCATAACAAATACTGTTTTGTCGCAAGATATTGTTTTGCCGCCAATGGCAAGCCAGTCTCAACCACAGACAGCATTCAGCCAGCCGTTTGATCTCAAGGCAAATCGCAACGTTCAGATTACAGCTTCGGCACCTGTAAGCAATTCATGGGCAGATCTGGATATTGACCTGATAAATGATCAAAGCCAGGAAATTGAATCTGTTAATATTCCGATAGAGTATTATTACGGATCGGATAGCGACGGACAATGGACCGAAGGCAGCAGGTCGAGCGATGCGCCTCTTTCAGCTTTGCCGGGCGGCAAATATACTCTTCGCGTTGAAGGCACCTGGCAGGATTGGCAAAAACCAATGCCCGTTTCGGTAAAAGTTGTCCAGAATGTCAACCGTGGTGTAAATTTCCTTTGCGCTTTTCTTGCTCTCGCAATTGTTCCGTTTTTCGGACTGATACGCAAATTTAGCTTCGAAAGCGCAAGATGGAAAGATAGTATGTTCAGTACAGCGGCCACATCTGATTCAGACGATTGACTTTGATAAAAATTCCCGGAGAAAGGGTATGTTCAAGGCACTTTATATGTTTTTTGCTGCGGCAGTATTGCTTGCATATGCTTCGGCTGCCTGGTTCGGTTGGGAGATTGCCAATTCCGGATCACGCTCGCGGCTCGGCATTCCGTTTATTTACACTGGATTCAGAGGAGGAAAATAATGACAAATCTGTTTGCAAAACTTCCGGCCTTGGCTTTTATTGTAAAAATTGATGATCTGCTGCCTGTTTTGGCAACTACATTGATTTTCGTCCTGATTGGTTTGATAGTCTTTGCAGTATCTTTTTTTGTAATCGAGAAAATCACGCCGTTTTCTATTCGCAAGGAAATCGAAGAAGATCAAAACATCGCTTTGGCGATACTGATCGGCTCTATGATTATCGGTATCGCATTGATAATTTCCTCCGCGATTCAGGGGAATTAAAAAAGCTGTGACGGAAAGTGGAGCCAAAGGGAACAGACGGGGCGGTTTTTTCCGAATCTTCAGGCAGCATTGAACCATTTTCCGTTTTATGAAAAGCACACCGTTACTTTTTCTAAATGTAATTATTATCGCTACCTGCGGTCTGATTTATGAATTGCTGGCAGGTACGCTTTCCAGTTATGTCCTCGGCGATTCGGTAAGCCAATTTTCTTTCATTATCGGCATTTATCTTTTTGCGATGGGTGTCGGCTCGTATTTGTCGCGGTTTGTCGTGCGGGATATTGCCGGGCGTTTCGTGGATATCGAGCTGGCGGTGGCAATTGCCGGCGGTTTCTCGGCCCCTCTCTTATTTCTTACTTTTGCTTATGTTTCATATTTCAGTGTAATCCTATATTCGCTGGTTTTTGTCATCGGCGTGCTCGTTGGGCTTGAGATTCCTTTGCTGATGCGAATTCTCAAGGATCGGCTGGATTTCAAGGAACTCGTATCGCGCGTTCTCGCACTTGATTACGTCGGCGCTCTGGTAGCTTCAATTCTGTTCCCGATTTTCCTTGTACCAAAACTCGGATTGAACCGGACTTCATTGTTGTTCGGGATTCTGAATGCCGTCGTTGGCGTTTGGGCAACGTGGCTGCTCGAACCGTTGATTTCCGGCCGTAAACTTCTGATTCTCAGAATCAAAGGTTCGGTAGTGATTTTGCTACTTGTTCTCGGATTTATAAAAGCGGAGTCATTTACTACGCTGGCCGAGGACGGCCTCTTTATGGACAATATAGTCTATGCCCGCAGCTCGCCGTATCAGCGAATTGTAGTTACAAAAGGAAAAACGGGCTACGCACTTTTCCTGAACGGAAATCTGCAATTCAGCTCCTTCGACGAATACAGATATCACGAGGCACTGGTTCATCCTGCCTTTGCGGCTGCCACTGCCATTCCACGCAAGGTTTTGGTTCTTGGCGGCGGTGACGGGCTGGCGCTTCGCGAGATTTTAAAATATCCATCGGTTGAAAAGGTTCATCTAGTTGATCTTGATCCAATGATGACCGGATTGTCAGATGCTTTCCCGCCGATTGCAGAGCTAAATCATCATTCATTCAAAGATCCGCGTGTAGAGGTAACCAACGCCGATGCTTTTGTCTGGCTGGACAATGCAAGAGATGAAAAATTTGATATAGCGATTGTAGATTTTCCGGATCCAAATAATTTTGCACTCGGAAAGCTTTACACAACCCGTTTCTACCGTATGCTCCGCCAACGCCTTAACGAAGATGCCGCAGTCGTTATCCAATGCACTTCTCCTTTGGTTGCGCGGAAGTCTTTCTGGTGCATCATAAAAACGCTGGAGGCCGCAGGTTTTTATGTCCGGCCTTATCAGACGACAGTTCCAAGTTTCGGCATTTGGGGTTACGCTTTGGCCAAAACAAAGCCGTTCGATATACCCGAAAATCCACCCGCCGGCATCGCTTTGAACTATCTGAATCAAAGCACGTTTTCAAACATGTTTGATTTTTCATCCGATACTTCAATGCCGGAAGAAGCTATCGAAATTAACCGGCTGGACAATCAGGCATTGGTACGTTATTACGAAACCGAGTGGCGGCGGTTTGAACCATAGCGCCTACGATGAAACTAACGCGAAGGGAATTGTTGACCATGTTTTTAGGTGCGCCGCTGGCTGCAGCCGCATGCGGCAGCTCACCACGGCGCAACTTTGTTCCCGATGGTGAAATTGTAGGTCAGTCTGTCGCCGTCGGTCATCGTATTCGCGAATTTTCGTCACATTTGCCCCAACCGGAAAAATATGAAGAAAAATCGATTGTAATTGTCGGGGCCGGCGTAGCCGGCCTGAGTGCGGCGCGCTATTTGAAGCGCCAAAATATTCACGATTTCATCATCGTAGAGCTAGAACGCGAACCGGGCGGGACGGCGCGAAGCGGTTCATCAAAGCTGGCAGGTTATCCATGGGGCGCGCATTATCTTCCCGTGCCTTTCAAGGAAAATGCCGATCTGATTGATTTGCTCGAGGAAATGAATCTTACCGAAGGGCGGGATGATTCAGGTGAGATAATCGTCCGTGAAGAGTTTTTATGCCGTGAGCCGGAAGAGCGCGTTTTCTACAAGGGGCGTTGGTATGAGGGACTATACCTTCACGCAGGCGCCGGCGAAGAAGACAAACGGCAACTTTCTGAATTTCAGAGAATTATCGATCAATGGGTCAATTGGCGTGATAATCGCGGGCGTCGTGCCTTTGTCGTCCCATCTGCTTTTTGCTCTACGGACGAGCAAGTCCGCTCACTTGACCAAATCAGTTTCGATGAGTGGCTTCGTCAGCATAATTTAACATCCAGTCGGTTGTTATGGTATTGCGATTATGCCTGCCGGGATGATTACGGGCTGAGGCTGGAGAATACCTCCGCTTGGGCCGGGTTGTTTTATTTTTGTTCGCGTGTCCGGCAAAGCGGCATGGAATCGCAGCCGTTTATAACTTTTCCGGAAGGCAACGGGCGTTTTGTAAAACATATGGCGGCTTATGCAGGCGATAATATGGCAACAGGTGAAACGGCTGTTTCGATAAATCCAACAGAATCGGGTGTCGAAGTGCTTTGTCTTTCAGGTGATAACCTCAGGGCATATCGCTGCCGTGAAGTAATTTATTCAGCGCCTGTTTTTACGGCACCTTTTGTCATTCGCGGCTTTCGCGAACAGAGACCTTTTGCCGCCGAAGAGTTTCAGCATAATGCCTGGTTCGTGGCAAATTTATTTTTAAGCGATCGCCCGCGGCAAAGATTTGCAAAAGATTTTCCGCTTGCTTGGGACAATGTGTTATACGAAAGCCCGTCACTCGGTTATGTAAACGCAACACATCAAAAAGGCATTGATTATGGTCCCGCCATCTTTACGTATTATTATCCGATGGGTGGAGACGGCAACCAACGTTGGCAGCTTTTCAATTATTCACGGGAAGAACTTGCTGAAGTTTGTCTATCTGATCTGGAACGTGCCCATCCGGACATTCGCAATATTTGCGAGCGTATAGATATTATGCGTTGGGGACACGCTATGATCAGTCCGCGTCCCGGATTTATTTACGGCGGTGAACGTGAGAAAGCTATGAAGCCGTTTCGGGGTATCCGTTTCGCACATACAGATTTAAGCGGTCTGGCACTTTTTGAAGAGGCTTTCTTTCACGGGATTCGCGCAGCCCGGGAATGTTGTGAAAATCCTGGAGCGGTAAAAAGAAAGTAGAATGCAATAAATGTTGCGAAAAATATGCAACACACTCTGGAATTAAATGTTACGGCTGAAAAGCAAAGTTATGCGCCGGTGTGGTTATTTTCATCGCGGCTTGATCTCACGGTTTTTCTCGGCAGCGCCGTAGCATCTCTTTTTCTGCTTGCTGTCGGGTGGCCGCTTGGTTTGCTTGAAGCCGAAACGCCGGACTGGACGTGGATCTCCGTCGTGTTGCTTATTGACGTTGCCCATGTCTGGTCAACATCGTTTCGTATTTATTTTGATATTGCCGAATTGCGCCGCCGTTTTTGGCTTTATTTATTGGTGCCGATCTTCGGCTATATGCTCGGCGTTGCCTTGTATTCGGAGGGCGAATTAATTTTCTGGCGTTCGCTTGCAGCATTAGCGGTTTTTCATTTTGTGCGGCAGCAATATGGATGGGTAGCGCTTTACAGACGAAAAACAGGCGATGTGTCCCGCTTGACGAAATATATCGATATCGCCGCAGTCTATCTTGCGACGGTTTATCCATTGGCGTTTTGGTTGACACGTTTGCCGCGCAATTTCGAATGGTTCGTTCCGAATGATTTTATTTCATTGCCTGAACTGGTGGAGACAATTATTTTCCCGGTTTATGTGGCTGCAATGTCAGCGTATGCCTTTGTTGCGGCACAAAGATATTTTCGCGGAGATTTTTCGGCAATCGGTAAGGATATAGTAGTTGCAACGACGGCCATTTGCTGGTATCTGGGCATTGTAGCTTTCAATTCAGACTATGCTTTTACGGTAACGAATGTGATTATTCACGGCGTTCCCTATTTTGCTTTGATTTATGTTTATGCAAAGGCCCGACGCGAGACTGCCGGCAGAATTTATCGCTTAGCAACGTCTAACTGGCTGGTGTTTCTTGCATCTTTGTGGGCATTTGCCTACATCGAGGAGCTTCTTTGGCATCGGGGCGTCTGGCATGAGAGACAATGGTTTTTTGGCGGAGACTGGGACTGGGATGCGGTCAAGGTATTTTTTGTTCCGCTTCTCGCGGTTCCACAATTGACGCATTATGTTTTGGACGGGTTTATTTGGCGCCGTCGCGGAAATCCGGATCTGAGACTGCCCTAGCCGGAGCCTTGATTCAAAGCAGGCAGCAATGCTGTAATCTGATTTGGATGCCGATATCTATGCGTTCTACGATTTCAATTCTTTTGCTTACCGCAATAGCAGCCGGCATTTTATCATCTGCTTGTAAATCGTCCGGCCGGGACGGTTCTGGCGGATTATTCGGACCTAAAGATGAAACACAAGAGGCCGCAAAGCTTGTTGCAGAAGCCAATCAGGAATTAACCAAAATCAAGAAGCTTTATAACGAAAATGAAGGCGATGAGGAAAAACCAGGCAAACGCCAGCAATTGAAAAAAGCTCTCGAAGCAAATGATGCCGAGCAAGTCAAAAAAATCTCGGATGACGTAGTATATCTCATCAATGACGGAATGGATTATGCACGGGCAGCAATCGAAAAATTGCAAAAAGCCCAGGATCTGAATATAAATCAGGACTACAAGGAATATCTCAGGCTAAAGGAACTGGCGCTTAGTAAACAGGTCGAAGCCTTCGAACAATATCGTCAGGCCGCGCGCTCGCTTCGCGATAATTACGATCCGAAAAACGACAAACTTCGTGCAAAGGTAAAAGAAGAATTCGAACAGCGAAGCGACAACTATCGTGCATTGATGGAAAAAGCCCGTGATTACAGCAGCCAGGCAAACGAACTGGCTCGTGAGGCAATACGCCGCAGCGTTCAGCAATAGCCAGCCAATGCTATTTTGATAATCACGGATGACTTCTTAAAAAGTCAGTTTGTTTCGGGACGGATACTGCCGCTCTCAATCCATTTCCGATTCAAGAATGCTTTTTGCTTCGGCCAATTCAGCTAATTTCTTTTCGTCCAATTGCGGGTAATGAATATGCATTTTTTCAAGACGATCTACGATAATGCTCGAAATCAAAAGCCTTGCAAACCATTTTTTATCCGCGGGAATAATGAACCACGGGGCCATTTGCGTTGAAGTAGCGGTTATCGCCTCTTCGTATGCAAACATATAATCATCCCAATAGGCACGTTCACGCACGTCCGCCATCGAAAATTTCCAATTTTTTGACGGTTCCTCGATTCGTGACAGAAACCTTCGCCGCTGTTCTTTTTTTGATACATTGAGAAAAAACTTTAAGATTACCGTACCGTTTTCTGCCAGATGTTCTTCCCAATTCCGAATGCATTGGAATCTTTTTTCCCATATTTTCGGATCGTTTTTCACCTCGGGCGGAAGTTGCTGAGCGGCGAGAATTTCTTTATGTACACGGACGACCAAAACCTCTTCGTAATGTGAACGGTTGTATATGCCAATTCGTCCACGTTCCGGTAATGCCTTTTGATGCCGCCAAAGGAAATCGTGATCCTTTTCTTCGGCAGACGGCTGTTTGAATGAAACCACCTGACAGCCCTGAGGATTGATGCCGGTCATCACGTGTTCTATTGCGCTGTCCTTTCCGGCGGCATCCATCGCCTGAAATATGATCAAAAGCGAATATATGTCCTGCGCATATAGCATTTCCTGCAATTCGCGCATTCGCTCAATATTACGCTCCAGATCTTTCTCTGCGGCTTTCTTGTCGGTATAATCTCCCGTATCGTCGGTCGGCAATTTCGATAAATCAGGACGCGAACCCTCTTTGACTAAATACCTGTTGATGTTCATAAAGGAATGTATGTTTAGGAGATTATCTCATACTGTGTCAATACCCGCAGCGGTTAGGTTGCGGAATATCTTTCCGACGGTATTTGAGTATTTGCGGCTTTCAATCATCTTTGCTGCCGCAACCTCGACATTCGGACAGATAAAACTTGAACCCGTAAAAATTAAACTTTCGTCCGGACTTTCTTTTTCTATTAACGTACCGCAGGGTTTTGAGATTCTACCCGCGGCTGAGGGCTTAAAAAGGGTGCGTTTTATGGCAAAATCACCGGACGGCCGCATCTTTGTTACCGATATGTTCAATCTGACGGACAATCGGCGCGGTACGATTTACATACTCGATGATTTCGATCCCGGACTTGGTAAATTCAAAAAGATAGTCCCGTATCTCACCGGGTTACGAAATCCAAACAGCGTACAATTTTACCGTGACTCTGCCGGCGGGGATTGGATCTACATCGCCGAAACCCAGCACTTGACCCGCCGTCGTTTTCAATCCGGTGAGACAAAGCCCTCTGATTCCGAGCCGCAGGTCATAGCAACCTTTCCCGATTACGGATTGAGCTACAAATACGGCGGCTGGCATCTGACGCGAACCATAGCATTCGGGCCAAATGGCAAACTATATGTATCGGTTGGCTCGAGTTGTAATTCCTGCATTGAAAAAGAAGAGGTGCGTGCCGGTATTTTAGAAATGAATCCGGACGGCAGCGGTCAGCGCATTTTTGCTCGAGGATTGCGAAATGCGGTAGGGCTTCGGTTTATCGACAATCAACTGTATGTGACCAATCAAGGGTCAGACCACCTCGGTAAAAACAGCCCCGACGAAACTTTTTACCTTTTGCGGGACGGAGCCGATTACGGCTGGCCATTTTGCCACTCTGCATCAGGTCGGATTATTGCAGACCCCAAATTACGGCGTCCGCGACAATGTGTCGGCGTTGTGCGGCCCGATGCCTTTTTTCCCGCACATAGTTCAGCACTCGGATTCGATTTCTTCGGCACGGACAGTCCGGAACCGCTGGGTGATTTTTTTCTTGTTTCACTTCATGGCTCGACGGATAAATCGATTGGCCACGGCTATAAAATAGTGCGATTTCGTCCCGGAAAACGGCCCGAAGATTTTATTACCGGTTTCCTTGTCCGTTCAAAAGTTTTCGGACGTCCATGCGATATAATGAAGCTGACGGCGGATTCGTTTCTCTTTACCGATGATTATTCAGGTATTATTTATCTGGTGAGGAAACGAAAAGCATACGGAGAAGTAAATTTATGATAATCCGCCCGGAAATCTTATGAATATCGGGATTACGGTTTACCCGACCTACGGCGGCAGCGGCATTGTCGGCTCCGAGCTGGGACGTGAATTGGCAGAGCGGGGACATACCGTACATTTCATTTCATCCGTGCTCCCTACACGCGTGACCGAGCTTAATGATCGCGTTCATTTTCACGAAGTGGAAATGATGACTTATCCGCTTTTTGAACATCAGCCGTATGACCTTGCCCTGGCAACAAAGATGGCGACCGTTGCACGTGCGGAAAAGCTGGATCTTTTTCATGTGCATTATGCAATTCCCCATTCCATAAGCGGAATTCTCGCCCGCGAATCAATTAAAGACAAAAGATACGTCCCTGTCATTACGACATTGCACGGGACCGATATCACGCTCGTCGGCGCTGACCGCTCATATCTTCCGATTACACGTTATGCATTGCAGCAATCGGACGGCGTAACGGCGGTCTCACGTTTTTTGAAACAGGCTACAATCGAGACTTTTGATTTTGACAATGTACAGGTAATACCAAATTTCATTTGTCCAAAGCACTACCGGCGAATACAGGATTCGCCTCTTCGGGATGCCCTGGCCAAAAAAGACGAAAAAATCCTTGTCCACGTTTCCAATTTCCGACCGGTCAAGAGGGCTGCTGATTGTATTGAAATTTTTGCACGCGTCAGAGATGAGTTTCCCGCGACGCGTCTGGTAATGGTCGGTGACGGCCCTGAGCTGGCGGCTATCAAACATTTAGCAAGGCAAAAGGGCATTTTTGATGAAGTTACTTTTGTTGGGAAACGTTCGAATATTGCTGAGTTTCTCGGCGTTTCGGATGTTTTTTTGCTTCCCTCGGAGTTAGAGTCATTCGGACTTGCGGCTCTTGAAGCGGCTGCCTGCGAACTGCCTGTAATTGCTACGCGGATTGGCGGAATTCCGGAGGTGGTCATTGATGGCGAGACCGGATTTCTGAGTGAAGTCGGCGACGTGGAAAAAATGGCAGTAGATACAATACGTCTTTTGCGAGACGACGAACTGCGTGCGGAATTTGGCCGCCGCGGCCGCGCATTGGCCGTAGAACGCTATTCGACGGAGAAAATCATCCCACAGTATATTTCGTTTTACGAGACTGTGCTGCGGAATTCTGCGTCTGCCGCGAAGGCTTGAAGCAGCTTTTCGGAAGTGTCTGTTCAAAGTAAACCTGAGCAACGTTTCCAATATGTTTGAAATCGAATCAGCCGGAGTGATGAAAATGCGAACAATAGCTGTTTTTGTATTAATGTTTGTTGCTGCCGCTGTTGCGACGGCGCAAAATGAGCAGTCTCCGATAGTTGAGCGTAACTTTGCCTATCTCGATTGGACGCTGCCAAATCTCGATGGATCCGGCCGGACAAATTTACGCACCTTTGCTCAAGGTAAAAAACTGGTTATGGTCGTATACTGGGCTCCCTGGTGCCACAATTGGGAGCATGACCGCGATTTTGTCCAGAGTCTTTTTGAAAAATACAAAAACAACGGTTTTGCCGTCATAGGCGTCGGCGAATACGATTCGGTTTCGAAAATGCGTGATCACGTCAAATCATTCAAGCTGACTTTTCCATTTGTTTACGAAAGCGATAATAGCGCCGACCGTGAAAAAACCGTACATTTTAGCCAACGCCGTGAGGCCGGCGATATGCGAAAATGGGGCTCGCCGTGGTACGTCTTTCTTGAACCCGGGAAAATGACCAAATCCGGAGAAATTCTATCTCAACCTGTTTTTGTGGTTAACGGAGAATTGATCCGGGAAGAAGCCGAGAAATTCATCCGGGAAAAACTCGGGCTTGCTGCCGATGGTTCGGCGGCTGCGCGGGCGAAAACCAACGATGTCGTCGAACCCTGCAAAGAGACTGTTTCGCCGATGGTTACAAAAATTAAGCCTTAAGGAATCGCCGCCAGCGTATCTGCAAGTTTTTCGACCACCGTCAACAAAGGTTTTCCTGAATCTGAAAATCTGCCGGCCGCCGCAAGCTCTTCACTTTGAGCCACGAGGTCCGTGATTCCCTGAATTTGCGGCAGGTATTTTTTCAATGCCGGTTTTACACGAAAATCCACTTCCAGAGCCGCTATACCGGCCCGCAGATTTCTGATTGCCTGCATTACGGCTTGTTTGTTAGCCGAATTTGCATCTAAAGCGGCTTTTGCGGCTTTCGGGTCTTTGTCAATGGATTCTATTCCGCTGGCTACACCGCCGAGCACAAAAATGAATTTAGTAACATTTTTGATTTGAATCGAGACTTTTTCGGCTCCGGCTTTTAATTCGCCGTCGGCAGGCAGGTTTGTTGATGTAACTACTTTCGGCGTCGGAGGCGTTTTGCGCGGCTTCTGTGCCGGGGCTGTCGCGGTGAAAGCGGCAATTACGGCAAGCGGTAATAAAAAGCGTATAATTTTCATAAAAATTGCCTTTCTGTTCAAAAGCATTCAAAAATTCTATCATATTGTAAGATGCGGGAAAGAAGTTTATTAGTTCGTCGGCTTGGACGTCTCGGCTACGAAGACGCTCTTCGCCTGCAGAAAGGCATTGAGAGCAGCGTAATTGCCCGCAATTTGCCCGATCATCTTTTGCTTCTCGAGCATCCGAATACTTATACGGTTGGCCGTCGGGCAAAAGAGACCGGCGTGCTTGCCGGGGCCGAAATCTTACGCCGTATCGGAGCCGAAGTTTTTGAAACCGATCGTGGCGGTAAGATTACATACCACGGACCCGGCCAGATTGTTGGTTATCCGATAATCAATCTGTCGCCGGACCGCGAAGATGTCCATCGCTATGTGCGGGATCTGGAGGAGGTGTTGATTCGGGCTCTGGCTGACTATGGCATCGAAGCTTTCAGAATCAAGGGACTGACCGGCGTACATACCGCCGAAGGCAAAGTAGCCGCCATCGGTATTCATATCAAACGATGGGTAACAACGCATGGCTTTGCCCTTAACGTCAATACTGATTTAACCTATTTCAACTGGATTATTGCCTGCGAAGGCGAACCGGTAACGTCTATGGAAAAAATCCTCGGGGGCGAGGTTGCGCTCCCGGAGGTTGAAAATCGAATCATTGAGCATTTTGCCGAGGTCTTCGGTTACGAAGATACGGATATCGCTGATGGTCTGCCCGGCCTTCCAGCCGAAGAATTAAGGAGGTAACGAGGGATGAAACTTAGATTAATGACAATTTCGTTATGTTTGGCCTTTGCCGCATCGTGCGGAACATCGCCCGCCGGCAACAACGCTTCCAAAGCAAATAATAACGCTGGAACGGCAAAAATGGAGCTGGCCGTTGTCGAACGTCCGCAAAATATAAAAGACCTGATGGCACAACGCGGCGAACAGGACGCGGCAATGCCAACAATCAAAATCATTGAACCCAAAGCGGATTCAGTAATTAACAGTTCGACCGTGAAGGTAAAACTGGAGCTTGGCGGCGACCTGAAAGGCTACAAGCCGGGAATGGATCCGGAAACTCATACCGGCAACCACATCCACGTGATTCTTGATAATCAACCCTACGAAGCATATTACAACCTGGATCGCGAATTCGAGCTTCGTAATGTCGCCGATGGTGAACACACGCTGCGCGTTTTCCCGTCCCGGCCATGGCACGAAAGTTATAAAAACGAAGGGGCGTTTCAGATTATAAAATTTACTGTCAAAAATGGCGGCGCCGATAATACGAAGCCAACCACTACGGCCGAAGGCAACACAATGGCAGCCCCGACACCCGAAGGCAAACAAATG
Source organism: Acidobacteriota bacterium (assembly GCA_040756215.1). Lineage (GTDB taxonomy): Bacteria > Acidobacteriota > Blastocatellia > Pyrinomonadales > Pyrinomonadaceae > OLB17. The sequence goes on along the minus strand of JBFLZQ010000004.1, from coordinate 32,289 downwards.
CTCCCGACAACGGCCGGACCGGTTGATCCTAAAAAGCCTCTGCTGACCTATAGCCGGCCAAAGGGTGAATACAAAGGCGCTGATGCGCAAGCAATAATGATAGATTTCTGGCTGGCAAATGCTAAATTAGTCGGAGACGGCGGGGAATATAAGGTCAAATGGTCAGTTGATGGCGGCGAGCCGCGTTTTATCGAAAAATGGGAGCCGATCTGGTTAAAAGGTTTTACGCCCGGCAAACATTCGATCACGCTTCAATTAGTAGATAAAGACGGCAAACCGGTCGAAAACGGCGGCTATAACACCACGACGCGTGAAATAACCGTCAGTCAGTAATCATCGGCATTTCTGATTTTCTTGCAGGCGCAATAGTAAATTGACCTTGTTTGCAAGTATTAACGGATGAATTGGATTTATCTGACAATTGCCGGACTTTTGGAAATCGCCTGGGCCGTCGGGTTGAAATATACCAATGGCTGGACTCGTCCCATTCCGAGCATTATTACCGGCGGCCTGATGATTTTGAGCTTCTATTTTCTTTCTTTGGCGGTAAAGTCGCTGCCGATCGGGACTGCTTACGCCGTCTGGACCGGCATCGGAACCGTCGGCGCGGCAATCATCGGCATTCTTGCCTTCGGCGAACCGAAAAATGCTGTCCGGATTCTCTGCATCGCATTGATAATTGCGGGAATTGCAGGGCTAAAGTTTACATCTTCCGGGTAATCAGGTAGTTTTGACCGGTGAATAAGTTGAATGGAAAGATAAATCCCTAATTATTAAAATATGCGTCGCGATATTACCTCCTGGTTTAGTTCGAATTTGATGATGGATATGCCGCTCGTTGCCTATGGCGATGCGGGCTATCCGCTATTGATGTTCCCGACGGCTGCAGCTGATTTTCTCGAATATGAGCGGTTTTATCTGGTAGATGCGATAAAACCATTTATCGAAAGCGGGCAGATTCGCGCCTTTTCTGTTAATTCCGTCAATAAATACAGCCTCTTGAATCGCGAAATGCATCCGGCCCAAAAGGCCGAAATGCTCGCACGATATGACCGCTACATTACTGAAGAGGTTTTGCCGCTGATACGCAATGAATGTGGTCCGCAGGCGCGTCCGCTGACGACCGGAGCCAGTCTCGGCGCCTTTCTGGCTGCAAATACTTATTTCAAGCATCCCGATCTTTTCCGCGGTACGATCGCAATGAGCGGAAGTTATGATATTTACAATTACCTCGAAAATTATTTCGACGACAATGTATATTTCAACAACCCGGCAATGTATCTGAAAAACCTCGACGATGACTACTTTCTGCCGCGACTGCGACAGGCCGATTCTATTGTTATCGTCAGCGGACAAGGCGCCTACGAGGCACCGGACCGCAGCCGCGAATTCTCCGCTCTGCTTCACTCAAAAGGCATTCCGCATCTGCTCGAACTCTGGGGACACGATGTCAGCCACGATTGGCCCTGGTGGCGAAAAATGTTGCCATACTATCTCGGGAAATTCACCGGAAATTGAAGTTTGCAACTCTCACTACATTCTTTTCCCTCATTTCTACGTTAGAGGTCAGAAAATTTTTGGAGGACGTAGCGATGAAGTGACGCTAATCTTTGGCTATGTTTTTCCAAATTGATATTTTCTCGAATCTTGGTCTAAGTTTATAAAAAAGTATTGACATAGAAAGGGGGGGGGTAGAATAGGACCGTCCTGACGTTTACGACTCAGGAAGTGGCCATCATGAAGTTGTCTGAGAAATCATTGAATCTCTGTGTGGTTTTAGTTCTCGGTATTTCTCTATTCTGCGTGTCCTATTCGCAGGATTCAGAACTTAGCATCAGAAACGATTTGGTGGCCGTCCCGGTTACGGTTTTCGACAGACAAGGCCGGCTAATTGGTAGTCTTTCCGAAAAGGACTTTGAGATCTATGAGAATGGCGAGTTACAGGAAATCGTAAAATTTGAATCGGCCCGCGAACCAATAACTATCGTTTTTGTACTCGACTTAAGCCCGTCAATGATTCCTTATTTGAATAAAATGGCTGATTACGCAAATACATTCATTGACGGGCTTCAAGAAGAGGACTGCATCGGAATATATGGTTTTTATGATGAGCTTCAGGAGCTATTGCCCATTGTCAAGCGAAGCAGAATTACGGTCCCTGTAAAAATTTATGGGAAAGGAGCCCGTACGGCTCTATACAAGTCAATAAAGAGTGTGATTGACCGCGTGAACACAATTAAGCAGCGCAAAGCAGTAATCCTGTTTTCCGATGGCAAGGATACCTTCGGCGGAGTGAGTTCAAAGGACGTCCTTCGTAAAGTCTCCGAATCTGATGCGGCATTTTATGTTCTTCAGTTCGGCGATGCGACTATTTCAAAGAATCCTTACTACGATCCGGGGGAAAATGCCTATCCGTCCGGGGATACATTAACCTCCTCCGACAATATAATTAGCAGACGAGATTTACGCATACTCGGTCCCGATACACGTCAAAAAAAGATCAACGAATTCATGACGCAATTAGCCGAAAGAACGGGCGGTCGCTATTTTAGGTCTGCAGAGATTGAAGATTTTCAGGAAGCATTTAATAAAATTCTGCAAGACCTGTCGGCGAAATATTACCTTTACTACTATCCTGACCGCGAGCCAAAACGTGGTGAACAGAGATCTATCAGGATAAAAGTCTTGAAGGACGGAATGGTCGTAACGTCAAGAACCAGCGTCCTCTATAAGCAGTGATTAATAATTGTTGTTTCGTTCAATTGAGCAATTTCCGGATCCTAAGGGCTCGCGGAGATTCGGCAGCAGCGGAGGTCGATCTCTGAAAAAACCTTTTTCGATTGCGAAGCGATCTCTCCACAAGAGATAAGGCCTGCTCCCGAATGTTCTGCAGTAAATCTACCCAATAATACTGCTATCTCGATAGATTTCACCCGTCGCCTTTTTTGCCTTTGCGGCGGGTTCCTTCGGGTTTATCATTTTCCGGCTGTTCGGGTTCGCGCGTCTGCGGGCGCGTTATCTGCGGCCGCGTGATTGGCGGCGGCGTTTCTTCGGTTTGCGGCCTGTTACGCTCTGTATCCTGATTTGAATCGGCAGCAGGTTCACCGCTCGGAGTTCCCGTGTTTCCGGTATCGGTTCCGGCCGGCTGATCTACGGCGCCGGATTTAATTGCTGCTTGTTCGGCCTTTTCCAGCTTTTCGAGCTCCTCGCGTTTGTTTCGCTCGATGGCTATACGAATATCCGGCGGGATTGGCGGAATCGGCGGAAAGCTTTCGCGTGGCTTGTCCTTCATGAATGGGATCATAAAAGCATTGAAATACGGAACGGCGCCGTGGCCGCCGGTCATGCCCGCCCCGAGATTTTCTTTACGCACGGGATTTCCCATCCAGACTCCGGTAACGTATGTCGGAGTATAACCGATAAACCAGACGTCCGTGTGGTCATTGACCGTGCCCGTTTTGCCGGCCAGCGGATGGCCTCCGGCGCTTGCTCCGGCTGCAGTTCCGCCGCCGGAGACGACGCCGCGCATCATATCCACCATTGTTGCGGCTACATATTCACTGGTAACACGCGAACTTGAACCATCGAATTCTTCCAGCAGAGTGCCGTCACGGCTGTAAACCTTTCGTATCAAATGCGGCTGGACGCGGACACCCTTATTTGGAAATGCGGAATATGCCGCTACCATTTCCAGCAGCGATGCCTCGCTCGCACCAAGTGCCGATGCAAGGCTCGGAGCCATCGGGTTTGTAATGCCGAACCGCCTGACCATTTGCGCCGCTGCCTGTATCCCGACCTGTTCCAGCAAATGGACAGCCGCGATGTTATATGATTTTGCCAATGCTACGCGCATAGGCACGTTCGGATGACTTGTCGAGCCGTCATAGTTATGCGGCTGCCAGCCTCCGCGTTTAATCGGCGCACCGCTGACGAGCATGTCGGGTGTCATACCGTCTTCGACCGCTGCAGTGTAAATAAAAGGCTTATAGGCCGAACCGGTTTGCCGCAATCCCTGCGTAGCATTGTTGAATTTATTTGTATGAAAATCGTAACCGCCCACCATTGTTACGATCTCGCCATTTTTGGCATTTATACAAACGATTGCAGCCTGTACATCCGGCACCTGAGAAAGTTCGACTTCGAGAGTCTGCGTTTTATTGTCAATCTTTTTGACCAGAAATTCCGCCAGAAAGCCGGGCTTGAGTTCCTCGCGCGGTTTCTTTCCGCTGCGTCCCATATTCTGAGCCCGGACTATGGCTTTGTAGCGGCCGAAACGAACGTTAACCTCGTCGCCGGGTCCGGCTGACATAACAAGCCCTTTGATATATTCGCCTTCTTCGTATTCGTCGCCGTACCAATCCGCATGTTTGAAGGTACGGAGTGTTTTTTCTATTTCTTTGGGGTCGGTAATTGGATTGCCGTCCGGATCGACAAGGATGTTCTGATAATCCGAGCGCCATTTCCGCCCGCGGTCATAGGCGCGCAGCCTTTCGCGGACGGCTTTGGTTGCCAGTTTTTGCCCCTCGACATTGATTGTCGAATAAACCTTGAGGCCGCCCTGTGCGACGCGCGTGGTGTATTTTTCTTCCAGGTAGCGACGGATTTCCTCGACCGGATAATCCCAGGCGGTTGATTTCGGCAATGCCTGGTAATAGGCCGTATCGGCAAGTTTTATCGGCTTTGCCTTTGCTGCGTCGGCTTCGGCCTGGGTGATGTAGCCGTATTTTGCCATCTGGTCTAGCACGATATTTCGCCGCATTTCGGCTTTCTGCAGATTGCGCGTGGGCGAATATTCCGGCGATTTGGGAATTGCCGCAAGCAGTGCCGCTTCTTCCAGGTTAAGGTCTTTCAGAGACTTGCCGAAATAAGTACGTGCTCCGGCTTCAAAACCGTAGGCGCCGGCCCCGAGAAAGACGTAATTCATGTACATCTCCAGTATCTGGCGTTTTGTGTAAAAACGCTCGATCTGAAGAGCAACCAGCCATTCATTTACTTTCCGTGTGTAGGTCTGGTCTTTATAGAGAAAAAGGTTTTTGGCCAGCTGCTGTGTTATTGTCGAAGCGCCTTCGGATGAACCCGTGGTGATGTTTTTGAAAACGGCTCCCGCTATTCGATATGGATCGATGCCGATGTGATTGTAAAAGCGGTAATCCTCAATCGCGAGCAAAGCATTTTCGACAGTTTTCGGAATATCTTTTTCCTTTATCGGGATTCTTTTTTCGATTGCGAATTCGGCAAGAACGGTTTCGCCGTCGTCCGCATAGATTGTGGTGACCTGCGGCGGGCGATAGGTCGCAAGCGCCGAGACCTCGACCGCATAGCGCGAGTTATTAAGGTAATAAGAGGCCAGGACGCCGGTCAATGCTCCGGCGGCCGTTGCCAGCAACAGCGCGGAAGCGAACCAGGCCGCCTTTACCGCAAAACTTCTTTTCGGTTCAAGTGAGCTTACTTCCCGCTCAACAATCTTTCGTTCACGTGCCATAAAAACCTCTTAATTGACAAATCGCCGCATACGGATGCTGACCACGAAACCTATGGCAATGAACGTAGTCAGAATCGCCGACAGTCCGGCGCTCATCAACGGCAGCGGAACGCCTATTACGGGAAGAAATCCCTGGGCCATTCCGATATTGATAAAGATCTGAAAGACCATCGCCGTCGCAAATGACATTATAACAAGCATTCCGGCGCGGTCATTAGTCTCCCTTGCTCCTGCTATCAGCCGGGAAATTAGCAGAGCGTAGGCAAGCAGCAGCGAGACGCAGCCGATAAATCCGGTATTTTCAGCAGTTACGGCAAAAATGAAATCCGTTTGCGGCTCCGGAAGGAACTTGAGGACGCTTTGCGAAGTTTCAGTATCGCCTTTTATGCCGGACAATCCGCCTTTGCCTACGGTGATGATGGACTGGACGGTATGATATCCGTAGCCGCGCGGATCTACGCTTTCCGGGTCAATGATGGCATTGATCCGCTCCTGCTGATAACGTTTTATTGCGCCGCTTTTAACGCCGACGTAATAAGCGGTCGGGATCATAACGGCGGCCAGAATCAAACCGCCTGCTACATAACGGATTTTTATTCCCGAAAGAAACAATACGGCCGCAAGGATCGGGAAATAGGTGATTGCCTGCCCGGCATCGGGCTCCAGCATAATAAGCCCGACCGGCCCGGCGAGAATCGCAATCCCGACGAGTGTTTCCTTAAGCGTCAGCGGACCGCCGCGTTTTTTCCCGAAATAGCGCGCCAGCATCAGTACCGTCGGAATTTTGGCAAATTCCGAGGGTTGAAATTGCCCTATTATCGGGAGCCGGACCCAAGCCCGCTGACCATTGATTTCAACGCCGAGCGGCGTCAGTACAAGAGCGAGCAAAATCAAGGCAAATACATAAAAAAACGGCGCCGCATCTATAATTCTGCGGTAATCGCTGAAAGCAACAACCAAAAAAGCAATGATTGCGACGCCAATACCGAAAATCTGCTTTGTCCAATAGCTTTCCGTCGGCAGCGCATTGTGGATTTGCCATACGCCGAAAGCGGCAATCATAACTGCCAGCAATGCCGTCAGCCAGTCAAAATCCCGCAATACACGTCTTTCGATAATCGCAACCATATTGAACTATCTTGCCGCTGCTTCCTCCGCTGAAGGCAATTCGCCGGGCCGCTTGGCCAGATATGCTTCGTAAACACCTTTAACGGCCGGAGCCGCATGGCTGCCGCCAAAACCTACGTTTTCAATCAATGCAAGGACGGCGATTTCCGGTTTGTAAGCAGGTGCAAAACTGATAAACCAGGCGTGGTCCTTTTTCGCCCCGACGTCTTTGCCTAATTGAGCAACCTGTGCCGTTCCTGTCTTGCCCGCAATGTCGAAACCGGGAATGCGTATCGCGGCGGCAGTACCGCCGGCATTGACCACACCCCACATTCCCTTGACTACAACCTGTTCCTGCTCTTCGGTCATTGGAATTACTTTCGGTTCCGGATGGGTAAAAGAGAACCCGGCCCGCGGCGGAAAATAGCCCGGCGTTCCCGGCTCGCCGACGGCGGCAATCGGTTTGAATTCCTTGAGAAAATGAGGAACGTACATATTGCCCTTGACGCCGATGGCGGCAACGGCACGCAGCATGGAGATTGGCGTTACGACGACAGTGTCCTGTCCTATTCCTGCATAGACGGTTCTGATATCCGGCCAGCGGCCTTCGCGTTTTTCAATTGCGGGCCGCCAGCTTTTAGGTGTCTGGCTGATATTTTCGTGCGGCAGGTCAATTCCGCTGCGTTTGTCGAAGTCAAAGGTCTCTACCATTTTGACAAGCCCGTCTATCTTCATTTTCAAAGCCAGGCGGTAATAATAACCGTCACAGGATTTTGTTATTGCATAGCTGAGGTCGGGCGAGCCGTGATTGCCCATGCAGCGTGTAAATTTTGTACCTATGAGAATTCCGCCGCCGCAGGGAATGTTTGAATTCCTGACGGTGATGACGCCCTGCTGCAAAGCGGCCAGCGATTCCGGTATTTTCCATGTCGAGCCGGGCGGGTAACGTCCCTGTATGGCACGGTTGTACAGCGGGCGTTTTTCATCCTGCCAGTAGGCGGCTATCTGCCGCCGGCCTTCCGGTGTTTTGCTGCCGCGGACGAAAACATTGGGATCGTAGGATGGCAACGATGCAAGGGCAAGCATCTCGCCATTATTGGGATCCATTGCAATTATTGTCCCGCGTTTCGATGCCGAATTGGCAAGCTGCTCCTCAGCGGCCATTTGAAGATCGAGGTCAATCGTCGTAATCAGATCCTGTCCGGACTGCGGTTGGACTACCTCTATCTCGCTCTGCACGCGGCCCCGGCTGTCAACAATGACCTTTCGGTAACCCGGCCGCCCGCGCAGGTATTCGTCATAATACTGCTCAAGTCCGGCTTTGCCTATAATGTCTCCGGGCCGCAGCCCGCGTGCCTTATATTCCTCGTTTTCCAGCTGCTTTGGGCTTATTTCGCCTACGTAGCCAAGGACGTGAGCAAGTATCGGCCCGTGCGGATAATAACGCTGCGGCTGAAGCTCAACGCGCAGTTCGGGGAATTCGAGACTATGCGATTCTACCCAGGCGATGTCTTCGATCGTCGCATTTTCCTTGAGCACCAGCGTCTCGAAATCGTTCTGTTTGCTGATCAGGTCAAGGCGTTCGCGGACGATGTTGGGATCCAGCCCGAGTCCCTTTGAGTATTCGGGAATTCGCTCCGTCTTGTCGATTTTTTTCATTGGTTCGGCCGACATAACGACGTTGTAAGTAGGCCGCGAATCAACGAGCAATTTCCCGTTACGGTCAAAGATTGCTCCGCGCGGAGCCGGTATGGGAATCAGCCTGATACGTTGATTTTCCGCGCGTCCTGCCCAGTAGTCGCCTTGTACAATTTGCAGATAATAAAGGCGGACGCCGAGTATGACGAGCAGTGCAAAGGCGACGATCTGGATTACCGTTATCCTGAGCGCCGTGTTTTGGCTGAATTCGTTCAACTTCATATTCGGCAAATCCGGCCTCTATTTTCCAAGCCGAATAGGGTTTCGCCGTCTCGATGACCTGCGCTGGGGGAAAAGTTCACGGCGCCTGGGCCGCAATCGCTCTGCCAGCAAATAATCGAGAAAAGCAAAGATTAGCGTGCCGGCAATCATCGTCCCGACCAGGGAGTAAGCAATGGTAACAATCAGTTGTCCGGATGGTTCCTGACCAAGCAGGCGATGAAGCGCGTAGTACACCAAGTCATCAATCAGGCAAGCACTTGCTATGACGGGAATTCTGAGCAAAAGGTTGTCCAGATAAATCCGGCGGGCAACTTCGGAAACAAGGTAAGCGACAAGCGTTTTTGAAAACCCGTTGGCGCCGAGCAAGCCTCCGCTGAGGGCATCAACAGCCAGCCCGGAAACGGCACCGAACAAAATTGCCTTGACCGCATCACGCTGCAGCGCCGCGTAAACCACTATGATCAGCGGAAAATCCACATAGGCAAAGGGCTCCGCTACATTCCGCAAAGTCCATTGCAGGAGTACGGCGATTATCAATGCGAAGCTTATCTTTACCTGATTCATCGTTTGCTAATTCTTTTTAGGCGGCTTTGTTATATGCTGTTCGAATTCGGGTTTTTGCGGCGGCTCATAGAGCATCACGCCTACTTCCTGCATTGCCTCGATTCCTGCGGTCGGGCGGACCAGAATCCGGTGCGGTGTAGTTGCGGATCCGCGTTCGACCTCTACAATTTCGCCTATTTTCAGTCCCGGCGGATAGATGCCATCCTGTCCGGAAGTATAGACCGCCTGCCCGGGTTCGACAGTAACCGAGCCGGAAACATATCGCATTTCCAGCAAATCACGGTTTCCCGAACCGACCAGGACTCCCAGCGCACCCGAAGCGCCGATTTCGCCGACTACGCCGCCAATGCCCGAGCGTGAGCGTGTAAGCAGATCGGCCTGTGCCGTCAGCGGCCCGACGGCCGAAATCCGCCCGACCACTCCGCCGTCCGTAATTACGGGCATATTGAGTTTTACGCCGTCGAGGCTGCCGCGGTTGATGATTATCGAATCAAACCAGACTGAAGGGTCGCGGCCGATGATTCGGGCGGTCAAGACGCGGTACCTGCTTCGCTCCTTCAATTCAAGCAGGCGTGAAAGCCGGGCATTTTCGGCGGCAAGGTCATCTTTTGCCTTTAGTTCGACCTCGAGTTCCTGGACGCGCTGTTTCAATTGCGCATTTTCATCCTGTGCCGAGCGTAAAGAGGCGATAGATGAAAAATATTCGCTGACGGATGCCGTAAGCGTGGTAACGGGGGATTGGACGAAATCGGCAACAGTCTGTGCCCAGACACGGATAATTCTTTGATTGCCGTCAACACGGGCATCAAATGCCATCAGGATGAAATTGGCGAGACAAAGTGCGATCGCCAGCCAAGGCGTCAATCTCCAAACTTCCTTTTGACTTCGCTCGACCATTTTATCGCAATGCGGCCCCGGGGAAACTTCAATCCGGAACCGGCAGTAGTTAATTGCCGGTCATTAATGAATTGTCCCATTTAACACGTTTGAGAAGCTCTATGTCCGAGAGCATCTTGCCCGTACCGAGAACAACCGAAGAAAGCGGATCATCAGCCACGACGACCGGAAGACCGGTTTCTATCGTGAGCCGCTTATCCAGATTTTTCAGCAGTGCGCCGCCGCCGGTCAGAACGATACCGCGCTCGACGATATCGGCGGAAAGTTCCGGCGGAGTGCGTTCCAGCGCAACGCGGACTGCGTTGATGATTGTAGAGATCGAATCCGAGAGTGCCTCGCGGACCTCTTCATCCGTCATCGTGATCGTTTTCGGAATGCCCTCGATAAGATTTCGGCCGCGGACTTCCATAGAAAGCGGCTCATCGAGCGGGAATGCGCTGCCGAGTGCAATCTTGATCGCCTCCGCAGTCCTTTCGCCAATGAGCAGGTTGTACTTTCGTTTGATGTATTGCGTAATGGCGTCGTCCATCTCGTTTCCCGCTACGCGCACCGCCCGCGAATAGACAATGCCGGAAAGTGAAATGACGGCGATATCCGTCGTGCCGCCGCCGATGTCAACGACCATATTTCCATGCGGCTCGGTAATCGGAAGCCCTGCGCCGATGGCTGCCGCCATCGCTTCTTCGACAAGATAAACCTCAGATGCTTTTGCACGATAGGCTGAATCTTCAACGGCGCGACGTTCGACCTGTGTGATTTCAGACGGTATGCCGATGACTACACGCGGCCGAACCCACGTTTTGCCATTGTGTGCCTTACGGATAAAATGCTGCAGCATTTTCTCCGTTACCTCGAAATTCGCGATTACACCGTCTTTCATCGGCCTTATCGCAACAATATTGCCCGGCGTTCGCCCCAGCATTTCTTTGGCGTCGCGGCCAACGGCCTCAACCTGATTCGTAACCTTATTGATTGCAACAATTGATGGCTCACTTACGACAATTCCGCGTCCCTTTGCATAAACCAGGGTATTCGCCGTGCCGAGATCGATGGCCAAATCGCTGGAAAATAAACTGAAAAGTGATTTCAATGCCATTGTAAAAAATTCCCGATCAAAATAACCCGTTTCCGGTAAAAATCCGTTTCAGGATGCGCCCGCCCGCAAGACAAAATGGTGCCTGTCGGACGAAAAACACCTAATCTACAAGCATACAACGATTTGCTTTAGTTTATCCACACCGGAATTCCAGAAATGCGTGAAATTCCGGAAATTCCGAATATTCCAGGCTATAAAATTGAAAATTATCGGTTTACGGGTTACTGCTTCCGGCCGGTAAGCAGTATTTGGGTAGCGGAATCATTGAACTCGAAGGCAAAAGTGTCGAAAAACAGGCCGCGACTTTTTGCCGTAACGATATAAAGCCGGCCGACCGGGACATTTTCAATCCGGAAATAGCCGAAGGAATTCGTCGAAGCAAAACCTGCAAATTCTCCGCCATCGGAGATTGAAACGCTTGCCCGCGACACGCCGCGGCCCGATTCATCCACAACCCGGCCGGAGAGTGTGGCACCGGCCGCTGTCGGCGACAGGCTGCAAAGATAATTCAGCGGAGTAATAACCAGATCCCAGCCGCCATCGAAAGCTCCGATGTCCGAACTCGAATCGTCGGCGACAAATAAACTCCAGGTGCCGTTTGGATTGCCGCCGTCCGAACCCGTAAAGGCCTGCGTCAGCGTTACGGTGCCTGCCGTGGCGGGCGAATCGTAGGGTGGTGCGGGCGCCGGCGCGGGAAAATTATCCATCGAACCATAGTTGGTTGGCCGGTATGTACCGCTTGCCGGCGGGCTGCCGTCGGAAGGTAGAAGGCTGGCGGCTGAATCGGAAAAGGTATAAGTCTGACCGGTGAAATCCCTACCGCCGACAACGTCGGACATCAAAATCATCGCGCGACCGCCCGGATTGACCAGAAGAACGTCAATATCCGCCGGAAATAAGTGTCTGACGCCGTTGAGCCGAACTTTGACCTCGCCGGCTTTTTGGGCAAGTCCGGATACGACGATTGTTGAAGGGTAAGGGTTTGCGGGTGCTCCGGCGGAAGTTCCGCTGCCCGAAGCCGGTATGACAACCGGAGCAGAATTCGAAAAAATCTGCGGCGAGCCGGTAGATGGCGTGCCGAGCTGATATGTTTTCGAAATCGTCCCGATCTGATAGCCGTTATCCGTCAGATTCCAGACCAGTGTAATGCTGTTTCCGCAGGAAGCAAGTGAACTTACGCGGAAAGAGAAGGGACGAACCTGGGGCGAGCCGCCGGCGGCAAGTGCGCCGAAGTTTTGCGGGCCGCTGACAGGCGTTACGTGCGGTGTCGATGTTAAAGTAGCGACGAGGTTGCCCGTTGCAGCCGTCCCGTTATTGTCCAGGCTTAGATTGACGGTTAAAGTTTCGCCCGGATCCGGGACGCCGTTTGCCGGCACGGCAGATTCGGCAGTTATCGCTACGCCGGAATCTTCTATGAATGGTTCCGCGGAATCTGACAAATTATAGGCCGCAAGCGAAAAAGACTGGTCGAAGAGATCAGAATTGCCTAGTATGCCGTCGCCGTTAATTGAAGAGCCTGTTACGGTTATCACAACGGGAGTCCCGCCCGGAATACCCGGAGGGAGTCGTATGGCTTCCACGTTGTTCAGTGTGTCGGCGCTGCCGCCGGTAACTGACATACCGGAGGAAAAAACATTGCCGCGATATGGAGTACCGCCGACGTAAACAACCAGATCCAGGTCATTTACAAGCGCCGGTTGAGCCGCTCCGGGCGGATCGCTCCAGGCAATGGTTATTTTAAGCGGCTTGGTTTCATCTGCAATTCTGCCGGTAAATACGACGCGGTCGCCGGTATCAGAGAGGATAGACCTTGTGTCCGTATCATCTACAAAATACCTTGCAGCTGCCGGATCCAGCAAAAACCTGAGGTTTACTCTGCCCCAGCCCTCGCTGCCGTTTGGCATGGCTTGCGTAGCGCCGGCGCCTGTCATTTCCACTGCGGAATTGATGATTGCTGCCTTGACCAAAGATGGCGAAGGATTCTGTCCCGAATGGCTGTTTTTCCAGAACTGCGTAAACAGGGCAGCCGCACCGGCTACCTGCGGAGCGGCATGTGAAGTGCCGCTGCTGACGCGATGGTAAATGTCAATGTTTCCGAAAAGCGGATCGCTTCCCGAGCGGCCGCCCGTTACCGCATCGCCCGGCGCGGTTACGTCCGGTTTGATACGCCCGTCAGCAGCAAGGCCGCGGCTTGAAAAATCCGGTATTTGTTCTAAATTGTCGGCCGCTCCCGTTGAACCGCCCGAATTAGGAAGGGTCGGCCTGAGGTTTTCGGATGCCGCAACCGAAATCACGTTTTTTGCTACTTTCGGTCGTGTGAGTCCCGAGGTGCCGGAATTTCCCGCAGAGAAAATAATGGTCAGCGGATCGATGCCGCCGCCTGAGGATGCATCGCGGACAAATCCATCGAACGAAGCGGTATAGGAATCATAAACATTAGCGTTTGTCCCGTTTCCCCAGCTGTTGTTGCTTATCGAGGCTTTGACGCCATTCGGTCCCATGGATGCGACCGTGTCAGCATACGATTGGGCTTCGGTGCCGCCATAACCGGCCCGCAGCAGCGGTATGTTAAGGATATTCGCCTTTGGCGCGATTCCCAGTGCGTAGTTGTAGCCGTCGGCGTCCGGAATCGAAAACGGCGCATCGCCCGCAATGATTGTTGCATTCAGATGTCCGTGACCGCTTGCACCGGTTGAAGCCCCTCTCAAAGGCCCGTTTACCGCATTGGCCGTGGTAATGTAAAAACCTCCGTCGCCCGGTATCCCGACGCCGTCATCTTCGACGGCAACGGTTACACCCGTTCCGTCCACTCCGAATTGGGCTAAAGGATTGTAACCCGGCGGAGCGATTGTCGCCGTACCTGAGTAGTTTCCCGATATTATCATCGCGGCCCGCTCATCCTCTTTTGAAGGCGGAGACCAGGCAGCAATGGAAAATACTCCGGAGATTGCGGCCGCTTTTTCTACAAAATCGAGCGGAATTTCCAGTCTTACGACGTTGAAAAAATTTGCAGGAATTTCAATGACGGCGAGTATTTTTCCTCCGGTGGATTCAGCAATCTTTTCCGCAATTGCAGCCGGCGGCTCGCGTTTGAAAACCGCTACGTCAAAGACAGCCCTGTTTTTACCGGACAAAACCAGTGGCGGCATTTCGTCCTGTTTCAAACGGCGTCCAAGCGCGGCGGATATCTGATTTTGTAACTGGCCCGGGATTTTGTATTCGGGCAAATAAGGACCGGCCCAGCGCACCAGCGGATTCGTCCGTGCGGAACTTGCCGCCGCAGCGGCGGTCGAATAAACAATAAAACCGTTATGCGGTATGTATTGCAATACCTCGAGCCCGTCTGCAGCCAATGAAGCAATAATGCTGTCATTTGCCGGAGCGGCAAGTTGGATTACAAAATAGCCCGTATCCGAATTCGATGAATCAATCAGGCCGGCCTTGTACGGCTGTCGGGTCGGGTCAAAAGAATTTCCGCCGAGATTTATACGCGTCTCGACAGGACTGAGGCCGGACCGGTCTTCTGCCGCAAGCTGTGCAGTTGTCGGCGCGACAGCAGCGAACCGCCCGTAATCTGCGATGATTCGAAAACGTTGCTGCAGTTGGCTTCTTTGTGCCGTATTATGATATTCGGCAAGAAAAACCGGCGTCAGTTGCCTGTTTAAATTCCGCGATTTGTCTCCGGCGGCAACCCGGTTGGAAATTTGATACGAAATTACTGCTGCGGCAAAGATTGCCGTCAGAGTAAGCAAACGCGAATACCTGAATTGTTTAAGCAGCTGTCGCAAATCAAATAATCAAGCGGGAGATGGCGAACATCGTAACACGAACAGCCCGCAGGTGCACAACCTTAAGGGAAGACGGATTTTCTCATGTTGTCAGCCGCCGGTAAATATTCGGCATTCTTTCCGGCAGGCTCAGGACGTCATCAATGATCGTATAGCCAACATCACCGTAAAGGTCGCGAAGTTCGGCTTCGGATTCGCGGTCTATGGTTATACAAAATGGCGTGATTCCTTTTATTTTTGCCTCTGTCAAGGCCTCGCGGACGTCTTCGCGGGCATATCGCGCATCGCCGTAATCGTGATCATACGGGCGGCCATCGGTAAGGATTATCAGAAGGCGCGTCCGCGATTCCTGACGAAGCAGTTTGTCTGCGGCGTGGCGGATTGCGGCACCGAGCCGCGTATTGTTTTGAAAAGTGATGCCGCCGATGCGTCGTTCGGTTTCTTCGCTGTAACGTTCGTGGAAATCTTTAACGACATAGAACTTGACGTTTCGGCGGCCTTCGCTTGTAAAGCCGTAAATTGAATACGGGTCACCGACGGCTTCCAGCGCTTCGCTCATCAGCACAAGACCTTCTTTTTCGATTTCTATAATGCGTCGTCCGGGATAAGTGTAGGGTTGGAGCGGATTTCGTGTAATTGTCCGCGCCGTCGATGATGATTGGTCAAGTAAGATAGAAACCGCAACGTCGCGCTCGCGACGAAGCCGTTTTGTATAGATATTTTCGGATTGCCGGCCGTCTGCCTTTCGGTCAATTACGTAATCTACAACCGCACCAAGATCGTAATCCTCGCCATCCGGCTCGCGATGAATTCGCATCAGATTTTCGGGTTTCATCAGTTGAAACTGACGGCGTATGGAAGAAATAACACCGCGATATCGCGATCGCGTCAATTCCACAAATGTGCGGTCGCCGGTTTTTACCTTTTTCTCGATGACGCGGCTCCAGCCGACGCGATAATCGTTTAGTTCACGATCCCATTCGTCGTAGGCGAATGCCAAATCGCCGGCTTCAAGCGGCTGTTCCGGTACATCGCGGTGAATCCAGGATTCCGAGCCCTGCAGGTTGTCAGGTTCGAAATCTTCGTCGTCCGGTTCATTCCAGGCATTGAAAAGATCGCGGATGTCTTCGGATTGTTTCACGCGTCTTTCTTTTTGAACCGGAGCCTCGTCATTTTCGGCAATGTCGGCTGATTCGTTTGCAAAATCAGGTTTTTCTTCATCGTCGTCCGTTTCCGAATTCGCCTTTTCGGCATTTTCTGCCATCGCAATGCTCTGAAAAAGCGAGTAAACGCGAGAGGTTGCAAACAGTGAATCAGCAACGGTCGGAAACTTCGATTTATCACGTATTCGCGGCTGAAGATATCGGCTGACTATTTCCTCGATTTCGGAGGCGGCCTGGCCGTAGAATTGCCGTGCATCTTCACGAACGCCGCCGCAAAGCGCGATCTGGAAAAGCAATTCGAACGGTACCTGATCAGCCGGAAGGTCGAAAATATATGGCCTTCCTTCGGCCAGATGCTGCTCGGTCAGATCCAGATCTTTCCTGAGGCCGCGATAGTGGAAACGAAGAATGCGTCCGATTCTGGCATTTTCCATCATACCGAAAATACGGCGGGCAAGGCGCGGATCTGGAAAGAGTTTAAGGACGGTGCGATAATCCGAGCCGGTCGGCATTGCCGCACGTCGGCGGGCTATTTCTGCACGAATTTCGTCATCAGTCAGTGCTTTTTTTGCCTGTCTTATGTCTTCCAGGTAACCGGCCAGAGAAAAAGCGTCTAAATCCTCTGCCGAAGCGGAATAAAGATCTGCAATTTCCCTGTAAGCGGCGGCGAGCTGCCCGGTATCACGCTCGAAAGTGCCGAATTCGATCTGTCCGGCGGAATGTGCAGCCAGGACTTTATACAGCCGGAAATCCTTTTCCGGATCGCCAAACTCCGAGATCGATGCAGGCAGATAAATGGTTTTACCGTCGCCGAGCCGTGAATCGCGAACCGGGCCCGAAAGCGGTTCGATTTCAACCTCCCTGCCGGTCAGCCCCTCAACATACACCCGAAGAACTCCTATTACCGACTCCAGATGTATGCCGCTGCCTGTTTCGCTGAGCTGCCGTCGGGAACGTCTGGTTTCAAGTGCGAAGTAACTTCGCCGCGATTTCGGCGTTTCCTTTTCCGATTCTTTCAAACCGGTTTTGACCCATTCCTCGAATTGATCAAGCGGGACTTTTCGTAATGCCTCAATACCGGAACGAAACAATGCAAGAGCGCTTTCAGGGTCATTGTCCGCAACCGTTCCGGCCAGTTCGAGTACCTTGCTGATAACTGCGGAAACACGCGTCCGGTTTTGTCGTGTGTCATCGCGTCTGGCAAAATTACGGAAAAAGGCCGGAGCAGACCGCAAAAATGCAATGACTGTGGCATTTCCCTGCGGAGCGATTTTTTCCAGCAAATTGCACCATTGACTGAAAGCGTCCGGATCGGCCCGCATTACGTCGCCGCCGGTAGTCAGGAAATGCAGGGTTACGCTGCCTCCGTATTTCAAAAAAACCTGTGCCGCCCGCAAAAGGTTGATAGCCGAACCGGCGTCGAGACCGGAAATCGCCTTTGGCAAATCTGACCACATATCCGCAGTCATTCCGCCGGTCCGGTTTGCAAAATCCATCGCAAGGGCAAAGGCCGCTCCCGCAACAGCGTTGGTTTCCTTGCCAAAAGTCTTAAGTGCGGCGATGGCTGCCGGAGATTTGGACAGAAAATCCGAGCTGTGCTTTGCGGAACGCTCTGCGATTCCGGATGCGATCCGAAGAACCTCTTCTACAAGAAAGTCATCGCCGATTTCGGCTGCGATTGCGGCGCCGGAATTCAGCGTGTTGATAGCTGCGGAACTGGAAAGCACCAGTTGCCGCAGTGCAATTTGAAGCAGCAGAGTGCGCGCGGGCTCGGTCAATGGACGCAAGGCATCAGCTCCGGAAGCAAAAAAAGCCGATCCGGACTCACTGTTTCCCATTGCCAATTTACGACCGATCTCGGCCCAAAGGCGTATTTGATCTGCCGTGAGGATCTCGGCGGCGGCAGGTATCGCCTCAACGAAATCAAGTCCGACGCGAAAACTGACGCCGGCAAGAGCCGCGCTTGCCTCGACGGCTGCCCGGCGTTTATCTGACGGCAATCTGGAAAGCCGCGCCGCCAATCCCGCAAGGGAATGCTTTTCTGATGAATTCTCCATCCAAGGGAAAGTTTAAATTTCGGGAATGAAAAAGTCCAAGAATTAAGCGAGATACCCTGCCGCAAGCCGCTCCACGTATTTGGCTATGATGTCGGCCTCCAGATTTACATCATCGCCCGGGACAAGGCTGGAAAGGTTGGTCATTTGCCAGGTTTTCGGGATAATCGCCACCTCGAAATAATCATTTGCGAGAGCGGCTACGGTCAGCGAAATGCCCTCGACGGCGATCGAGCCTTTCGGGACGATATAACGGGAAATTTGAGGCGGGAAACCTATCCTTACGGCATAGAAATCGCCGCCGCCTTCTGCTTTTAGAAATTTTCCACGGCAATCTACGTGGCCCTGGACTATATGCCCGCCCAGGCGTGAAACTGCAGTCAGAGCACGTTCCAGATTGACGCGGGTACCCGGACGGATACGACCCAAAGTAGTGCGTGCAAGTGTTTCCGATGACAGATCTGCTGAAAATCCATCAGCCTTGACGTCGAGAGCCGTCAGACAGACGCCATTGACCGCAATCGAATCGCCCTCTTCGGTATTGTTAACGACTTTTTGAGCACTTACGCGGATACGTGCTCCATCGCCAACATTATGAAAAGATTCTATCAGCCCGAGTTCTTCGATTATTCCGGTAAACACGGAAATATCTTAACTCAAACAATGAACTGACGTCAGCCTCCGCAATCAGAACCAAGGTTTCTTGTTGACTATGTAAGTCTGGTAAAACTCTTCATCCGTCTTTGTCAAATACATAATTCCCTCGATAATTCCGATTACCGAAGGGATGAAAACCAGAGGGGTTCCAATGCCGCAGGTTATCATTGCAATTATGAACGAAACAAGCCAGACAGCGAGCAGGATGACGCCTTCCTGATTATAGCCGAGAATGAACTTGTGAACTCCAAAGCCTCCCAGGACGATGCCGCAAATTCCGGCGGCAAGTTTTTTATCTGCTCCGGGATGTTTCTGCGCGCCCGGCGCGGGTGAATGCTGCATTGGCATTGGCTGAACAGGCAAAACAGCCCCACAGGTAAGACAATGGGTATTTAAGCTCGAATTCTGTGCAGAGCATCGGGGACATGTAACGAATTGTGTAGCCATAACGATTATTAGACAACTTTCCTAAATAAGTGCTGATTCTGATAAGCTTAACAGAATGAGCGTGTTTGAAAAATACAAATTGAAACGCCCTTCGGAATTTACTCGACTGGTCGGAGTAAATTTCGGGACTTTTCAAATCATTTTAGAAAAACTCGAAGCGGAAATTATTCGCTTCAAGCAGCAAAAGCCGATGCGAACAAGAGGCTTAAAGAGTTCTTTGACAATTGCCGATCAATTATTGCTGACGTTGATTTATCTGCGGCAGTATCACACGTTTCTGCAGCTTGGAGAAATGTTTTCGATTTCTGAAAGTTATGCCCAAAAACGCTATACTTTTATCTCCAAACGCCTGATGAAAGCGCTTGATTTACCGGATGATAAAGCTCTGACAGCCGAAAATCTGAAGCTCGTCGCTGATGTCACCGAACAGGAAATCGAGCGCCCCTTGAGCGGGCAAAAATCCTATTATTCGGGAAAAAAAAGAAACATACCATAAAAACGCTGTTGCTGGTCTGTTTCCTGACCGGCTTGATTCTTTCAGTTCGTTGCGCCCGCGGGACGACCCACGATTTCCAAATCTTGAAAAACAGTGATCTGGAAATCAACCCTGATGCTCAGATCAAAACCGACAAAGGCTTTCTCGGCATCAAACGACTTTTTCCGAAGGCGGAAGTTCCGCATAAAGCCTCGAAACATCATCCTTTGAGCAGTGAACAAAAGCAATATAACCGGCAATTAGCCAGTCAAAGAACCTTGATTGAACATCGCAATCGCGAATGCAAAATATTTCGGATTTGCAAAGATCGCTATCGCGGGAAACATAAAAACTATGAGAAGACTTGGAAACTGGTTTCGGCAATTGTCAATTTGAAACTTTCGACTCGTCATCTCAAAGAGGCTTCCCCTTAATTTATTTTGGAAAGATGTCTATTAGTTAATTCCATTTCGCCACTAATAAAAATAACTAAACCACTCTGCACTGGAAGTGCAGAGGTTTGAATTGGACTGAAAGTCCTAATCGAGAATGAAATTGTCATTCTCGCTGTTTGACTCTCGACGATGATGTTCAAGATATGCTTGCACCATCTCGTCCGTAATATTGCCGGTTGACCAGACGCCGTAACCGATTGCCCAAAAGTGTCTGCCCCAATAGCGCTTTTTCAAATGCGGATATTCGGCTTGCAGAATTCTGCTGGTTCGTCCCTTCAAACGTTTGACAATCTCGGCAATCGATAATTTTGGCGCATATTCGATGTGCATATGCACGTGATCTTTCGAGACCACGCCTTTGAGTATCCGAATGTCTTCCGAATCGCAGATTTGCACGATCAAGTCTCGACATCGAACTTTGATCTCGCCTTCCAGCACGTGATAACGATATTTCGTTGTCCAAACCAGATGTGCCGTTAAGCGACTGCTCGTGTGCGATGATTTCCGATTCTCTTTCACCGTTCGCTAGTTTTGCATAGACCGGGCGGAAGGACAACTAAAGTCTTGCACTGAAAGTGCATAGCTTCTACTAGCGTGTTTAGAATAGTGAAAATGTATTCAATCCCGCAAATCACTTTGCAGGAGAAGCGTTTCAAAAGTTTGGAACGAACAGATTAAAAAATGAACAGGTATTTTTAGATGGCAACGGAAACTTATATTTTACTGATATTGGGATTAAGCTTTCTCCTCGCTGTAATTAAAACCGCGATTCGTGAGTCGCTACAAAACTCAAAGCCGACAAATATCAATTATGGGACAATCAATCATCACTATTACGGATTTGAAAATCCCCAGGGCGAAAATAAAACTATCATGAGAAAAAAACGCCCACAGCTCAAATCAGCGGAGAAAATCAAAATGAAACTCAACTGCTGCCAAAGTAGATTCGAGTGAAAAGGCTTGACAATTTTCTCTTTTGACGCTAGATTTTATAACTAGGGAAATTGTTCACAATTACCGTCCAGAAAATGCAAAAAGTCTTTCGATTCATTAAAAAGAGAAGAAACATGCGCCGTTTGAGCGCGGTCTGGCTCTCGTTGGTGTTAATCGAACTTTTCTGCCCGGTATTCTGCGACGAGCCGACATTTGCCGCCACCTTAAATACTCCGCAAACAACCGTTAACCGTTCGATTGAAGAAACGGAAGATAATTCTCGAACATTCCTCTCGGGTTGCGATCATCAAAATTCAAATGAAGAAGGAACAGTTTGCAATGATGAGTGCCTCTGCCACGCAATGGCGGCGATGAGCCTCAACATTGTTACTTTGAAAGACTCGTTTACCACCGGCGAACAAATTGATTTCAGCTACGGTGAACCGGTTTTTAATTCGCTTCCGCCGCCATACCACCCGCCAAAAAATTCCTAATCAAATAAAAATCAAGCGCGAATCCGCTTTTCGGCTTTTAGTGCCGAACTGTCTTTGGAATTTGCAATTTTCACATTTCATTTTTTGCCCGTTAAATGAGGAAAAAATGTCTTTGAACCATATTTTGATTAGGAATTATAGAAATGTTTTTAAAACTTAAGGCGCGTTTTCTCCTCGCCGCCGTTTGTCTGCTCGCCCTGTGCACGACAAATTTTCGGGCGCAGGAGGGGAAAACGCTTGTAGCCAAAAACGAGACCGTCACCGAAGAGGCTGAAACCAATGCGCCAAAGCCGATTGTCGAATCGGTTTTGCCCAAATATTACAACCGGCAAGACGGAACATCGCTTAACGAACTGATTAAACGCGCTCTTGACTCGAACCAGGAATTAGCGGCAGCGCGGCTTGAAATTGATAAGGCAAAGGCGCGGCTCGCGCAAGCCAAACTGCGCCCGAATCCGACGCTCGAATTTGAACAGGAATCGGGAAGATTAGTTGGAAACGGCGGCGATGGTAATTTTACCGTTGGCGCATCGCTTCCGATTGAAATTTACGGACGGCGCGAAGCGCGGATAAATTTTGCCCAAATCGAGATACAGGCGAGCGAGGCGGAAGTCCGCAACCGCGAACGAATTTTGGTTTCCAATATTCTGACCTATTACGCCGAAGCTCTCGGCGCGTTGCGCGAACTCGACACTTTGGAAAAAGTTCTCGAACTCGATATGCAGACGACCAGGTTCGTGCAAATTCGGGTCAACGAAGGCGAAACCGCGCCGCTTGAACTTAATCTTTTACAGGCAGAGGTTGAACGCCTGCGTTCGCGCCGCCAACTCGCTGAAGGACGGCTTCAATCATCGCTGACACAAATTAAACTGCTCGCCGGAATACCGTTTGAGGAATCTCTGCTTCTAAAGGAACAAATCAACACGGCAATTCTGCCTACATTGCCAAAAACGGCGGAAGCGGCGATTGACATTGCCCTGCGGACTCGTCCCGACGTGCTTTTGACGCAGATTGATGAGCAGGTGGCGACTGCCGGACTCAGACTTATCAGAGCCAACAGCAAGCCGGATGTAACTGCCTACACGCGCTATTCGAAAGGGCGTTCGGTAATTGAAACGTCAATCGGAAATTTTCCGCAGCGCGACCGAAGTTTGACTTTCGGAGTTGCTATCGGCATTCCGCTCTTCAACAAAAATCAGGGGGAAAAGACACAGGCTGAAATCTCTATCAAGCAAGCGCAAGCGCGGCGCGAATTTACCGAAAGAATTGTCAGAAGCGAGATTTTATCGGCTTATCAACGCTTTGAAGCAGCAAGCCGGGCGGTTTTGACACTGGAGACGTCGGCGATTCCTCGCTCAATGCAAAATGTCGAAACCTTTCGCCGCGTTTATGAAATCGGCGAAATCAAAATCACGGATTTAATCGCCGAACAACGCCGCCTGTTGGATGCAAACCGCGATCTAACCGAAGCCTTGACCGAAAAATATCGCGCCCAAGCCGATTTGCAGATCGCGCTCGGCGCAGGCGCGCTTCTGCCGGAGCCGAAATAAGAGGGGTTTGAAAATGAACGAGAAAAAAGAAACAGAAATGAAAGAAGAGATTATTAACCATGAAAAA
Organism: Acidobacteriota bacterium; assembly: GCA_040756215.1. GTDB lineage: Bacteria > Acidobacteriota > Blastocatellia > Pyrinomonadales > Pyrinomonadaceae > OLB17. The sequence continues at coordinate 9,140 of JBFLZQ010000004.1, read as the reverse complement.
AATCATCACGAAAAAGATGAAGCGGAACTCGCCCGGCTCGAAGCGAATCTCGAAAACGGCGACACTGAGACGGTCAAGACCGAAAAGGCGGAATCAAAACCGAAAAAGATGTTCGCCTGGATCATCACCGCCGTGATTGTCGGGCTTATCGCCATCGTCGGCGTGGCTTGGATGGCGACCAGAAAATCTACCACGTCCGTCAACGTCGAAACTTCGGAGAAAAAAGAAGAAGAACCTGGGCATTCGGAAAATGAAGAAGACAGGGAAGTCAAACTCGATTCAGAATCGCTCACTTCAGCCGGAATCGAAACCGAGGGCGTTACGCAGCGTCCTGCCGTTTCCAAACTTTACGTTACGGGCGCGGTTGAACTAAACCCGGAAAAAACCGAGATGGCAACGCCGCTCGTCGGCGGGCGCATCGAGCAGGTTTATTACGGTGTCGGCGATTACGTCAATCAAGGCGCGACGCTCGCCGTCATCTCCAGCCCGCAGCTCGCCCAGCTGCACGGCAAAATGCACGAAGCCAGAACGCGTTACGAGCTGGCGCAGCGAAATTTGCAGCGCGTGCAAAAGTCGGAAAACCGCGTCGCCATCCTTCAGGCAAAAGCCAGACTCGACGAGGCGGAAGCGACTCTGAAACGCACGCGCCGATTAATTGAACTCGGCGCCGGCGCGGGCAAAGATTTAATCGCGGCGGAGACGAATTATAAAACCGCGAAAGCCGATTACGATTTTCAATCGAACATCTCCTTAAACAAAGAGATTCAAGAAGCCAAAGCCGAAGTTGAGACCTCGCTGGTTGATCTGCGGCATATTCAAGACGAAATGCGCTCGCTCGGCGTCAACGTCAGCATCAACGAGCCGGACGACCACACCAAAGACACGTCGCTGGTCGCCGTCCGTGCACCGCTTTCGGGAGCAATTACCGAGAGGAAATTCAATTCCGGCGCGGGCATTGAAGCCGGCACGCCCATTTTCGCCATCTCGAATCTTTCAACCGTTTACGTCATCGCTAACGTGCCGGAAGCGAACGTGAGCCGCCTTTCCGTCGGCTCGGTTGCCGAAATCAAGTCCGCCGCGGTCGGCACGATCAACGGGCGCATCAGCTACATTGACCCGCGACTCGACGAAACGACGCGCACGGCTCGCGTCCGTCTGGAAGTGCCGAATCAGAACGGGCGGCTACGCGCCGGAATGTTCACCGAAGTCGGTTTTTACACCGGAACGACCGAAGCGACCGGCGAAGAACTGGTTATTCCATCGGAAGCGATCCAGCGCGAAGGAGACAAAACGATTGTCTTCATTCCGAAAGAGGACGAGCCGGGCGCGTTTGAAGTGCGCGAAATCGAAATCGGCGGCGAGTTTGAAGGATACACGGCTGTCAAAAGCGGTCTGAAACTCGGCAAATCGGTTGTTACAAAAGGCAGTTTCACCTTAAAAACGCAGATGGAGAAAAGCGAGTTGGGGGATGACGACCATTAATTCAATTTCGGATTTTTGATTTCCGATTTTGAATCTTTGATTAAAAGGAATTTTATGATTAACGGACTCATCCGATTTTCGGTGGCGAATCGCCTGATCGTTCTGCTGCTCGTCGCGATTATGGCGGCGGGCGGCGCATACAGCTTAATTAACTTGCCGATTGACGCCGTGCCGGACGTAACCAACGTGCAGGTGCAGGTTTTAACCGCCGCACCTAGCTTGGCGCCGCTCGAAATCGAAAGACAGGTAACTTTCCCGGTCGAAACGGCGATGTCGGGTTTGCCGGATGTCGAGGAAATCCGCTCGGTCTCGAAATTCGGGCTCTCCGCCGTGACGATTGTTTTCGACGATTCGGTGAACACGTATTTCGCCCGGCAGCTTGTTCTGGAGCGGCTGGCGCAGGCTCGTGAACAAATTCCAGAATCAATCGGCTCGCCCGAAATGGGACCGATCTCGACGGGCTTGGGTGAGATTTATCAATACGAACTAACGTCCACGGACGGCAGTTACGACGCGAAAGCCCTTAGAACCGTGCAGGATTGGAACGTGCGCCGACAGCTTCTAGGCGTGCCGGGCGCGACGGAAATCAACAGCTTCGGCGGTTATGAAAAACAATATCAGGTACGCCTTTCGCCCGAAAAGCTCCAATCTTACGGGCTGACCTTGCGCGACGTTTACGAAGCCGTGGCGCGCAACAACGCCAACGTCGGCGGCGCATACATTCAAAAAGGCGCGGAGCAGTATCTTTTGCGCGGGCTGGGACTTGTTGAAAATCCGGAAGACATCGGCAACATCGTGGTTAAAACCGGCACCGAGGGCGTTCCGGTTTATGTGAAAGATGTCGGCGAAGTTGTCGAAGGCTCGACCGTCCGGCAGGGCGCTGTGACAGCCGACGGCAAAGGCGAAATCGTCGCCGGAATCGTGATGATGCTCAAGGGAGCAAATTCGCGCACAGTGGTAAATTCGGTCAAAGAGCGCGTCGAACAGGTCAAAAAATCTTTGCCCGCGGGCGTTGAACTCGTGCCGTTCTACGACCGCACGGAACTGATTGACCGGGCGATTGCCACAGTTGAAAAGAACTTGGTCGAAGGAGCGATTTTAGTCATCATCGTGCTGATGCTGCTTTTGGGCAACTGGCGCGGCGCGCTTCTTGTCGCCACGATCATTCCGCTTTCGATGCTTTTCGCCGCGATTTTAATGCGCGTCTTTAACGTTTCGGGAAACTTGATGAGCTTAGGCGCGCTCGATTTCGGTTTGATTGTGGACGGTGCCGTCGTAATGGTCGAAAATACGATTCGTCGCCGCGCCGAAGCGCAGAAGCATAAATCGCACGAGCCGCCCGAACGCACGATTCTCGAAGCGTGTCTCGAAGTCGCGCGACCGGTCGTCTTCGCCGTCGCCATCATCGCCATCGTTTATCTGCCGATTCTCTCTTTGCGCGGCATCGAGGGCAAAATGTTCGTGCCGATGGCTCTGACGGTCATCTTCGCGCTTTTGGGTTCTTTGCTTCTCAGCTTGACTTACGTTCCGGCGATGATGACTTTGATTTTGCGCGGAAAAGTTTCCGAGAAAGAAAGTTTCCTGATTCGCTGGGCGAAGAAAGCCTACGCGCCGGCGTTGGCGTTCGTCGGGCGGTGGCGGGCACAGGCTCTCGCCGTCGCCGTTGCGCTCGTCTTTATTTCGGGCGCAATTTTCCCGTATCTCGGCTCCGAATTCATCCCGCGTCTGGACGAGGGCGATTTGGCTATTCAAATCGGACGTTTGCCGAGCGTTTCACTTGAAGAATCAATCAACATCGCCACCAAAGCCGAAAAAGTTCTGATGGAATTTCCCGAAGTCCGCACGGTCGTCTCAAAAACGGGACGCGCCGAAGTCGCCACCGACCCGATGGGCGTCGAAATCAGCGATGTCTATGTCGCCTTAAAGCCGCCCGACCAGTGGACGAGCGTGAAAACGCGCGAAGAATTGATCGAGAAGATGTCGAAACGGCTCGAAACGGAAGTGCCGCAGGGCGTTTTCAGTTTCTCGCAGCCGATTCAACTGCGCGTGGCGGAACTCATCTCCGGCGTGCGTTCGGATGTGGCGATCAAACTTTACGGCGATGATTTGGACGTGCTGAAGCAAAAAGGCGATGAAATCGTTCGCGCCGTCCAAACCGTGCAGGGCGCGGAAGATGTCAAGGCGGAAGCGACTTCCGGTTTGCCGCAGCTTCAGATCAAACCCGACCGCGCCGCGATTGCGCGTTACGGTCTGAACGTTGAGGATGTCAATGATATGGTCGAATCGGTCGTCGCCGGAAAGGAAGCCGGGCAGGTTTACGAAGGCGAGCAGCGATTTAATCTCGTCGTGCGCTTAAATGAAGATTCGGGAAAAAATGTTGACACGATCAAAAATCTTTTGCTGACTGCGCCGAACGGCTCACGAGTTCCTTTGTCGCAGGTCGCCGAGATTAAACTCGTCGAAGGCGCGGCGCAAATTTCGCGCGAGGACACGCGCCGCAGAATCGGCGTTGAACTCAACGTGCGCGGGCGCGACATCGGCTCGTTCGTCGAGGAAGCGCAGGCGAAAATAGAAAAAGAAGTTCAACTGCCGCCCGGATATTACTTAAAATGGGGCGGAACTTTCGAGAATTTGCAAAGGGCTTCCGAAAGACTTTTAATCGTCGTTCCCATCGCGCTGTTTCTGATTTTCGTGTTGCTTTACACGACCTTTAATTCAATTAAACAGGCGCTGCTGATTTATACGGGAATCCCGTTTGCGATTGTCGGCGGCATCGTCGCGCTCGCCGTTCGCGGAATGCCGTTTTCGATTTCCGCCGGAGTCGGGTTTATCGCGCTGTTCGGCGTGGCGGTTCTTAACGGCGTAGTGATGGTCAGCTTTATCAACCATCTGCGCGAAGAAGGAATGAGCGTTTTGGATGCCGTGCGTGAAGGCGCGGAAACCCGGCTTAGACCGGTTTTGATGACCGCGCTCGTGGCAAGTTTGGGCTTTATCCCGATGGCGATTGCCACATCGTCGGGCGCGGAAGTCCAAAGACCTTTGGCAACCGTCGTCATCGGCGGTTTGATTACGTCAACGCTGTTGACTTTACTTATCTTACCGACACTTTACGCCTGGTTTGAAAGGGACATCGAAGGAGAATTTAAGGAGGAAAACTAAACAAAAAAAATGAAACTTATTACTGCCGTCGTGCGCCCGTTTGTCATTGACCGTCTTGTAGTAGCGCTCGAAGACATCGAAAACTTCCCCGGTTTGACGATTGTGGATTCCGAAGGCTTCGGACAAAGACTGAAATTGTCGGTTGACGCGCTCAACCCGTTCAAGCCGAATAAACGAATCGAGATCGCCGCTTCGGATGAATTGGTCGAGCAAATTATCGCGGTCATTCGAGAGCAGGCGCACACGGGCAAAAAGGGCGACGGGATTATTCTGGTTACGCCAATCGAACAATCTTTTGTCATTTGAATGAGCCGTAGCACAATAAAACGATGATGATTTTACAGGACAACGATCCGCATCACATGCACCCGGACCCGAATCAAATTTACTATTTTCTGATTCTGGCGGTGGTTTTAATGGCGGCGCTATTATTCGCCGCGTCGAAAATTATGAAACTTCTAGACAACCGATACGAGCGCAAAAAGCCGAGTGAAAAAGATTCGGAAACGGTGCCCGAGGGCGACCGCGACCGTCAATAAGAGAAAAAATTATGGGACAAGGACACGCGCACGGCGGGCAATCAGCCGCCGGGAAAAACAAGAAAAATTTGGCGATAGTTTTAGGACTGACGAGCCTCTATCTCGCCGCCGAAGTAGTCGGCGGACTGTGGACGGGAAGCCTCGCGCTGCTCGCCGACGCGGGACATATGCTCACCGATGTCGCTGGTCTGGCTCTGGCGCTACTGGCGATTTGGTTTGCCGAAAAACCCGCTACGCCGGAACGCACCTACGGCTATTACCGCTTTGAAATTCTCGCGGCTTTAACGAACGCGGTCGTGCTGATCGGCATTTCGCTCTACATTCTTTACGAAGCCTACGAGCGCTTCAAAAATCCGCCCGAAGTGCAGAGCGCCGGAATGCTCATCATTGCCGCCGTCGGTTTGGTCATCAACATCTTTGGAATGTATATCCTTCGCTTCGGCTCTAAAGAAAGCCTGAATATGAAGGGCGCGTATTTTGAAGTTCTGTCCGATATGCTCACGTCAATCGGCGTAATCATTGCGGGAATCATTATGCTGACGACCGGCTGGTATTACGCCGATCCGCTAATTTCAGCCGGCATTGGACTTTTCATTTTGCCGCGCACCTGGACGTTATTAAAAGAATCCGTCGGCGTTTTGCTCGAAGGCACGCCGACGGATGTCAATCTGGAAAACTTGCGCGAAAGTTTGACGAAAATTGAAGGCGTCGCCGGTATTCACGACCTTCACGTCTGGAGTTTGACTTCCGGCGTGAACGCGATGAGCGTCCACGCGGTTTTAATGAGCGACGACCAACACGATGCGGTGATGAAGCGTGTTCACGATTTTGTCACAAAGAATTTCAAAATTTCGCACGTGACCGTGCAGACCGAGTGCGAAGGTTACGCCGAACACGAAACGCATTTATAAAAAATTCGAGAAAAAAAGATGGAAAATTCCGAACGAATCGAAAACTTGCCAGCCGCCAAACCGAACGACATTTTGCCGTATCTGGCTTGGCTAATCGCCCTCGTCGCCACAGTCGGCAGCCTGTTCTTCAGCGAGGTGATGAATTTGCCGCCGTGCGTTCTGTGCTGGTATCAGCGCACTGCGATGTATCCGCTCGTTTTTGTTATTGGAACCGGAATCATTTCGCGTGATTATCGAATGAAAAGTTATGCTTTGCCGCTCGTTTTAATCGGGCTGGCAATCTCGATTTACCACAATTTGCTTTACTACGGCGTTATTCCCGAAAGCATCACGCCCTGCACGCAAGGCATTTCCTGCACGTCGCGGCAAATCGAATGGCTCGGATTCATCACGATACCGCTGCTGGCGTTGACCGCCTTCGTCGCCGTGAGCTTGTGTTTGTTGTTTTATAAATCAAAAAAAGAAGAGAAATAATTTTATGAGAAAAGAAGTCAAAATTTTAGGCGCCGTCGCGCTCGTCGTTATCATCGGCGCGGTCATCGGCGCGAATTTCTACCGAAGCTCGGTTCAAAACGAGCGAATAACCTCGAACAGCAATTCAAATAAAGGAAATGTCAATGCCGAAACGCTCGTGCGCCCGGACAGCCCGACTATGGGACCGGCGGACGCTCCCGTTACTCTGGTCGAGTTTTTAGACCCGGAATGCGAATCCTGCGCGGCTTTCGCTCCCGCAGTCAAAAAGATTATGAAGGATTACGACGGCAAGATTCGCCTGGTCGTCCGCTATATGCCGCTGCACCCGAATTCGCTTTCGGCGGCGACGTTCACCGAGGCGGCGGGCGAGCAGGGAAAATACTGGCAAGCGCAGGATATGCTTTTTCAAAAACAGCCCGAATGGGGAACGAAACACGGACCTAACGCGGGTCCGCCCGCCGACATCAACGCGCTGTTCAAAAAATACGCGGCGGAACTCGGACTCGATATGAGCAAGATGGACGCGGCGTTCGCCGAAAACCGCTACAACTCGAAAATCCAGCGCGATTTGAAGGACGGGCAAACTTTAGGCGTGCGGCAAACGCCGACGTTTTTCGTCAACGGCAGGCGGCTGGCGCGCTTTAGCGAGTCGGATTTGAGAGCTTTGATTAACGAAGAATTGAAAAGATAAGGCTGGCGGATAAATGCTTTTGATGCAGCACGGGCAACTCGGTCATTTTCTGGTTTATCACCTTCTTCCGGTCGTTTTAATCTACGGCGGAATGCTCGGGCTTATCGCTTTGCTGACGTATTTGCACAAATCTAAAAAACGCAATCAAACCCGCGCCGATAAAAAAACCCGTGATAATAAACTTTCCGTTCGAGACTAAATCTGCCAAACGGCGACGAAATAAACAGCGGGCGAAGTCGGCTTGATGTTTTGAAGGATAAAAATTTAAGGAGACTTGTGCCGGAGTTTCCTTAAAAGGAAGAAAAGAGATGAGAGAAAAGCCTGAATCCAAACCAATTTCACTGAGCGGGCAGCCCGTGAATGATTCCTGTTGCGGCGACGACATCGCCCCGCCAACCGAATCATCATTGAAAACCTCAAACGTCCCGAAAACCGGAACAGCCGAAGGCGCGGTGTGCGATCTCAGCGTTGGCGGGATGGATTGTCCGAGCTGCGCCGACGACATCACGCGCGCGCTCGGTAAACTGGAAGGCATCCAGGACGTTCGCGTTGATGTCGTCGGCGGCAAAGTTCGTGTCGCTTACGCGGACGGAAAACTTTCGCGCGGCGATTTGGCGGGCGCGATCCGTCGAGTCGGCTACAAAGTCGAAGACGGCGACGTGAAACAGGCTAGTTTTATCGTCGAGGGAATGGACTGCGCCGACGAGGTGCGTCAAATCGAAGACAAGCTCGGACGGCTTCCGGGCGTAACAAATCTCGGCTTTGATTTGATAAACCGTCGTCTCAAGGTCGAAGGAACGATTACTTCGCCGGAAGTCCAACGCGCCATTAAAGAAATCGGGATGACTGCGCTGGCGGAAGGCGAAGAACAAAAACGACTTTCGTTCTGGGAGAAGCGCGGGCGGCTCGTCGTGACGGTCGTTTCGGGGATTTTTCTCGCGCTCGGAGTCGCGCTTGATTGGACGGGAGCGAGCGAATACGCGACCGTCCCGCTGCTGGCAATTTCTACCGTCGCGGGCGGATGGTTCATCGCTCCGCGCGGCTTCAGGGCGGCGCGAAATCTGGCGCTCGATATGAATTTTCTGATGACGATTGCGGCAATCGGGGCGGCGGCAATCGGTGAATGGGGCGAGGGCGCGTCGGCGATGTTTTTGTTCGCCGTCGCGCAGCTCCTCGAAAGCTTTTCGATGGACCGGGCGCGAAACGCCATTAAAGCCTTAATGGATTTGTCGCCGACCGAAGCGACCGTGAAAAGAAACGGGCGCGAAGAAACCGTGCCGGTCGCCGAAGTCCGGGTTGACGAAATTATCGTCATCCGTCCGGGTCAGAAAATACCGCTCGACGGAGTTGTTTTGACCGGACGTTCGGCGGTCAATCAAGCCCCGATCACGGGCGAGTCAATTCCGGTTGATAAAGAGCCGGGCGCGGAAGTTTTCGCCGGTTCGATCAACGAACAAGGCGTTTTGGAAGTTCGAGTGACTAAGCTCGTCGAAGACACGACGCTCGCCCGCATCATTCACGCCGTCGAGGAAGCGCAAAGCTCGCGCGCTCCTTCGCAAACGTTCGTTGACAGGTTCTCGCGCATCTACACGCCCGCGGTCGTCGCGCTGGCGATCCTTGTCATCGTCTTTCCGCCGCTGCTCGGTTTGGGGACTTGGGGTGAATGGTTTTACCGCGCTTTAGCAATGCTGGTAATTGCCTGCCCGTGCGCGCTCGTGATTTCCACTCCGGTTTCCATCGTCAGCGGTTTGGCTGGCGCGGCGCGGGCGACTGCTCGCGTTTTTTACCGTCGGCGTTGTGCAAGCCCTGATGCACAATAATTCGGAGCCGCTGCTGGATCTCTGGCTAAATGACGTCGTTGCCGCACTTGCCGAAGCGCGCGAA
>JBFLZQ010000003.1:0-270319 GCA_040756215.1 Acidobacteriota bacterium | reverse complement strand
AAAACGCCTCGCTGAAGCTGACTTCGCCGGCGACTGCGACCTGATAGGCGGCGACGCGGCGTTCGAAGAAGTTGGTCAGTTCCTGGACGTCTTGCAGGTCCATGAATGCGAATGGGTTTTTTGCCTTGAAGATTTTGTTCATGCCGAGCATGACTAATCTTTGGTCGGCGATAAATTCCAGATATTGGCGCATGTCGGCGACCGAGAGGCCCGCAACGCCGCCGCTGAGAAGGTCTTCGGCAAACTGTATTTCGCATTCGACTGCTTCCCCGAGCATTGCAACAATCCTGCGTTCGAGATCGGCATTGAAAAGTTCCGGCTCTTCTTTTCTTACAGTTTTGACAACCTCGAAGGCAAAATTCATATGGCACGATTCATCTCTGAAGACCCAGTTAGTGCCTGATGCAAGCCCGTGCAGCAATCCCTTTGACCGCAGGAAATAGACATATGCAAAAGCGGCAAAGAAAAACAGGCCCTCTATACAGGATGCGAAACAAATCAGATTAAGCAGAAAGCTCCTTCTTTCCTCGATAGTGTCAAGGCGGTTGAGCTCGTGGATTGAATCAATCCATTTCAGGCAAAAATCAGCCTTTTTCTTTATGGACGGAATATTCTCGACAGCTGCAAAGGCGGCCGCTCTCTCATTTTGATCAGGAATATAGGTATCGAGCAGCGTCAAATAAAACTGTACATGGAGCGCTTCTTCAAACAGCTGACGCGAAAGATACATCCGAGCTTCGGGCGAATTGATATGCTTGTAGAGATTCAGGACCAGGTTATTTGACACAATGGAATCGCCCGTTGCAAAAAAGGCCACAAGACGATTGATGAGGTGGCGTTCGGCGGGCGTCATCTTTGAGCGCAAATCGTTGACGTCCATAGAAAAATCCACCTCTTCTACGGTCCAGGTGTTCTTGATCGCGTTCCGGTACATCTCGTAAAAATCCGGATACTTCATCGGGCGAAGTGTAAGATTGAAACCGTGGTCTAAAAGCATTTTTTCTCCTTATCGTGTCAATATCTAATTTTTGATTGGCGCCGTAGTGAAAAAGCCTGCCGCGCCATACTTCGCTTGATCTGCCTTTAACTGGTTCGGATAAATTACCGGAATATGCGGGTTCTGTCCCGCCTTCTGAGACATCGAAACCGCTTCAAAATTTACCACTCCGGCTGAGATCCGGTGCGTGTGTGATTCATGCTTTTCCTTAAGTGACGTCAATCCCTTATCAAGGCCCGTAACTATCAGTTTTGCGCCGGCCATCTCCTTTTTGAGTAGAGCAACTTCGTTTTCAAGCGTGGCTATCCTCTTCAATAAATCTTCCTGCGTTTTATCCGTACCGCCGGTTGATCTGATCTGTGAAGAAACCAATGTCCCGGCCGTAATAAACAGAATTGCCACGACAAAGCCTGTCAGGATTAGTCTTATTTGATTAAACATAAGTTATTCCCTCCCGGTTAAATATTTGATTTATTGACAGGCCTCACATGCTTCCGGATTTTCCAGTGAACAGGCGATGGCCTGGTCTTCTGAATATTCTTTTTTCGGCTCGGATACCGCAGCGGCTTCCCCGGCGGCCACCTGGGCGATGCGGGTCGCGGGCCGTGAGCGCAGGTAATAGGTTGTCTTCAATCCCTTTTGCCATGCGTACATGTACATAGACGAAAGCTTACCGATTGTCGGGCTTTCCATAAAAAGATTTAGCGATTGGCTCTGATCGATAAAGGCTCCTCGGTCGGCGGCCATATCTATCAATGAACGCATCGGGATTTCCCACGCCGTTCGGTAAACGGCCTTCAATTCATCCGGAATTTCGGCAATCTCCTGCACGGAACCTTCGGCTATTTTAATTTTCTGTCTGATCTCTTCCGTCCAGAGGCCGGCGGCTTTCAGTTCGTTAACCAAATACTTGTTTACCTGGATGAAATCGCCGGAAAGCGTTTCGCGTTTGAAGAGGTTAGAGACCTGCGGCTCGATGCATTCATAGCTGCCGGCAATCGCAGCAATTGTCGCGGTCGGTGCAATTGCTATCATGAGGCTATTTCGCAAGCCGTGTTTTCTGATTTTTTCCCTGAGAGCGTTCCAACGTTCGGTGTCTTCCGGAACAACGCCCCAGAGGTCAAATTGCAGAATTCCCTTTGCAGCCTTCGTTTCCGGAAAGGCCGGGTGCGCGCCTTTTTTGATGGCAAGTTCGCAACTGGCATCCAATGCGGCATAATAAATCTCTTCCTGGATTCTGGTGGAGATTTTCCTTGCCTCGGGCGAATCAAATGGAAGCCGAAGCTGGAAGAAAACATCCTGCAAACCCATGAGACCGAGTCCGATATTCCGCCAACGCCTGTTGGAATCTGCCGTGCTCGGAATTGCGTAATAATTCAGATCGATGACGCGATCTAACTGACGGACGGCAATGCGGACATTACGTCGGAGTTTGTCGTAGTCAACTGCTCCGTCTTTGACATAGCGGGCGACATTGATTGAACCAAGATTGCAGACGGCGGTTTCATCTTTTGACGTAACTTCAACGATCTCAGTGCAGAGATTTGAAAGATGAATGACGTTTTCTGCTTTTTCAGTCTGGTTTGATTTAAGGTTGCATGCATCCTTGAATGTCATCCAGCCGTTTCCCGTCTGTGCAAGCGTACGCATCATTCGCCCGTAGAGATCGCGTGCCTTTACCTGTTTTGTATAAAGTCCGGCTTGCTCGGCTTCGAGGTATGCTTTTTCGAATTCTTCGCCATAAATATCCGGAAAGTGGGGAACGACTTTCGGGTCAAACAGTGACCAGTCTCCGTCTTCCCGGACGCGTTTCATAAACAGGTCCGGAATCCAGTTGGCGATATTCAGGTTGTGCGTTCGGCGAGCCTCATCGCCGGTATTGTCCCGCAGTTCGAGGAAATCTTCGATATCTGCATGCCAGGTTTCAAGATAAACGCAGGCGGCGCCTTTCCTTTTACCGCCCTGATTAACCGCTGCCACAGAAGAATCCAAGGTTTTCAGCCATGGAATGATTCCGTTCGAATGTCCGTTTGTTCCGCGAATCAGCGAACCGCGCGAGCGTACGCGATGATATGCGATGCCGATACCGCCGGAAAATTTGGACAGCATTGCAACGTCCGAATATTTCCTGTAAATGCTCTCGAGGCTGTCTTCCGGAGAATCAAGCAGAAAGCAGCTCGAAAGCTGTTCATGCCGCGTACCCGAATTAAACAATGTAGGCGTCGAGGGCACGTACTCCAATGATGAAAACAATCTGTAAAGTTCTACGGCTTCGGCCGGCGTTTCGGAAAGACCGCAAGCCACGCGCATCCAGAAGAACTGCGGGGTCTCGATAACATCGCGTGTTACGGGATTTTTGAGCAGGTAACGATCATAAATTGTGCGGATTCCGAAGAATTCAAAAAGATCGTTGCGGGTCTGGTCAATCGCGTCGTTGAGCTTGCGGCTGTTTTCCGAAACGAAGGAAGCGACCCTTTCATTGATCAGGCCCTCCCTGAAGCCAAAGGCAATTGATTGCGAAAAAGAATGAATTTCCTGGTTTCTGACTTCTTTTTCAATATATTGATTGAGAAGCCGTGCGGCCAGTTTTGAATATTCCGGCTCTTCGAATATAAGGCTTGCTGCCGTTTGAATTGAAAGTTTGTCGAGCTCTTTTGTAGTCGCGCCGTCGTAAAGCCCGCTGATCGTCTTGGTGGCGATCCGCATTACGTCCACATTCGGCAGGTTCGGCGTGCAGCGCGATATTGCCCGGACGATCTTATTGATATCTACCGGTTCAAAATTACCGTTTCGCTTTCGAACACGCATTGTGGTCTGTGTGGTTTCTTCCGATTGCTTTGCGGTGGCAGTATGTCCGGTGTCCATCATTTCTCCTTTCAAATCCTTCAAAAGATCTCAATTCCACCCGTTTGCGGGCCTGATTTGTCTCAAAATCGAGAGAAAGTCCCCCGATGTCGCCCGTTATGAGCCTTCCGGCGACAAAGACTTCCCAGATCTGAATTTGTGGATTGCAGGCGGGTCCTCAAGCGCAAATTCAAGGGCTATCTCCTGCAGTGGATATAGACTATATTGTGTCCGAAAGGATTTGTCAACACTAAATCTAGTGGTTTTGGATTGTGCCCTTAACTCAAGTATTTACATCAATTAACGCGCGTTGCTAAATGTAAAACATTAATTAACATCCGCGCTTTTTCATTCTTTTTGAGTTTTCCCGATCCTGTCTGCCGACCGGAGGTTTAGCTAAGCGATTGAAAACAAAAAGGAAAAGAAAAAACGCCGGGCCGCAGCCCGACGTGTAAAATTTTTTTCATATTCAGAAATTACCGAACCGAATACGTCAAGCGATTGTTACATCGGGATTGAGATAAACATCCTGTATCGCATTTAGCAGTTCGACGCCGTCTTTCATTGGCCTCTGGAAGGCTTTCCGGCCGGAAATCAATCCGCTCCCGCCGCCGCGTTTATTGACGACGGCTGTGCGCACGGCATCGGCCAGATCGCCGGCACCTTTGGATTCTCCGCCGGAATTGATCAGCCCGCAGCGACCCATATAGCAATTCGCTACCTGGTATCGCACCAGATCAATCGGATTATCGGTTGTCAATTCGGAATAGATTTTTGGATTGGTCTTGCCGTAGCTGCTTTCCGTATTCAGGATATTGTATCCGCCGTTTCGCTCGGGCAGCTTTTGTTTGATGATGTCGGCCTGGATAGTAACCCCGAGATGGTTTGCCTGTCCGGTAAGGTCGGCTGCGGTATGCATATCTCCGGCCGAAGTCTTGAATTTCGGGTTTCGGAGATAGCACCAGAGAATCGTAGCCATTCCAAGTTCGTGAGCATAGGCAAAGGCTTCCGAAACCTCGACTATCTGCCGCGTGGCATTTTCTGATCCGAAGTAAATCGTTGCACCGACTGCGACCGCACCCATATTCCAGGCCTGATCGACCGTACCAAACATTACCTGGTCAAATTGATTCGGATAGGTTAGAAGTTCGTTGTGGTTTATTTTGACAATAAAGGGAATTTTATGGGCATATTTACGGGCAACGGCTCCGAGTACGCCAAATGTAGATGCGACGCCGTTGCAGCCGCCTTCGATCGCCAGTTTAACAATATTTTCAGGGTCAAAATATTCCGGATTCGGTGCAAAACTTGCGCCGGCCGAGTGTTCGACGCCCTGATCTACCGGCAAAATTGAGAGATAGCCCGTGCCGGCAAGTCTTCCGGTGTTATAAAGCGTTTGCAGGCTTCTCAAAGCCTTCGGGTTCCGGTCCGAAGCCGCCCAGACGCGATCGACAAAGTCGCCTCCCGGCAATTGCAGATTTTCCTTTGGAATTGTTTTACAAGTATGATCGAGTAATGTATGGGCTTCTTCACCCAAAAGTTCCTGAATTTTTGCTGTATCCAGAGCCATTTCGGCGCCTCCAAAATAATTTTGTTTAATAATCGATTGGCGAAATTCGGAATTATACCATTGCTCGAAATGCAGCGCTAACCAGAAAAACTCAAAAAAATATTGATTTTCGGATTACTTTTGTCATAACATCGTAAAAATCGGAAAAAGTTAGAGGACCGACGGTTCTCCCGCGGCCCAGATGACTGTAAATATCCGCACCCAAACAAACTACATTTTAAACTAAGAGGTTGACGTCTATGTCCCGTTTTTCTTATTTGCCTGCTTCCCTTCTGGCGAAGTGTGCCCTTTTTTCAGTGATTTTGTTTCAAACCGCATTTGGCGGCGATGACTGGAAGCCGGTAACTCCTGCCGATCTGCAAATTAAAACACCGAGCGTTGAACCGAATGCGGATGCTGAAGCGCTTTTCTGGGAAGTACGCGTCGATGATGCAAATACGGATAGTTTGATCCTCAAACACTACATTCGGATTAAGATTTTTACGGAACGCGGCCGCGAGAAATACAGCAAGGTTGACATACCCTATACCAAAGGCGTCAAGATCGGCAAAGTCATTGCCCGCGTCATCAAGCCGGACGGCTCTATTGTTGAAATTACGAAAAATGACATCTTCGATCGGGAAATCGTCCGGCAGGATAAGGTGAAGGTAAGAGCCAAGTCCTTTGCCGTCAGCGGTATTGAGCCGGGCGTCATCTTCGAATATCAATATCAGGAATCCATCGGCGGCGGCATCGCCGAAGATATGCGGATGTATTTCCAGCATGATGTGCCGATCAGAACCATATCCTACTATTTCAAGCCATACACATCCGTCAGATACCTTACCTTCAACATGGATGAGAACAAGTTTGAAAAGGATAAGAATGGTTTCTACAGGGCAACACTCAATAACGTACCTGCGATCAAAGAAGAACCCTACATGCCTCCGGTTGATGAGATCCGGAAATGGCTTTTGGTTTATTACACAAAGTCGAAACCATCAAGCGCAACGGATTTCTGGAGCCGTCTTGGCGGGCAAATAGTTCAGAATTATGGAGTTAAGGATACTCTCAAACCCGATAAGGACATAAAATCGGCAGCCGAACAGATTACCGCCGGCGCCGCTACGCAGGAAGAAAAAATCCGTAAAATATTCGATTTCTGCAAACAAAAAGTAAAAAATATCTCCTATGACCCGAATCTGACCGATGACCAGAAAGACGAAATCAAACCGAGCAAATCGGCTTCGGATACGTATAAAAAACTTCAGGGTCGCGCAAGTGACATAAACGAATTGTTTGCAGCTCTTTCGTCAGCCCTCGGTTTCGAAACACGTCTTGCCTTCGGAGGTGACCGAAGCGAGAAATTTTTCACCGTAGAGCAGGCACATGAGTCTTTTATCCATTTTTCTGCCGTTGCCGTCAAATTCGGCAATGAATGGCGCTTTTTCTCACCCGGAGATTTTTTCCTTCCCTTTGGAATGCTGGATTGGCGCGAGGAAAGCACCGGAGTGCTTTTGCTTGGTACAAAGGATTATCTGATTTCCGAAACTCCCTACTCCGTTCCAAATAATTCCGTAGAACGCCGTAAGGGAAATTTCAAACTGTCCGAAGACGGGACACTGACCGGAAC
This sequence comes from Acidobacteriota bacterium, assembly GCA_040756215.1. GTDB lineage: Bacteria > Acidobacteriota > Blastocatellia > Pyrinomonadales > Pyrinomonadaceae > OLB17. The sequence goes on along the minus strand of JBFLZQ010000003.1, from coordinate 263,296 downwards.
CGTCAGAATAGAATTTACCGGAAATTTAGCCAATGAACGGAAGAAAGACAATTATAAACTTTCGCAAAACCAACAGGAAGATAATCTCAAGGAAGAAATCAAACAGCGCTTGAGCACGGCGGAAATCTCATCCATATCGATTGAGAATCTCATGGATCCGGAGAAACCATTTGCCTATGTATTCAATATTTCTGTCCCGAACTATGCCCAGAAAACCGGCCGGCGAATGTTTATTCAACCCGGATTTTTTGAATATGGAAAGCAGCCTGTTTTCCAGACCGAAGACCGCACTTATCCGGTCTTTTTCCACTTTCCCTGGTCAGAAATAGACGAAATCATTATCACTCTTCCGCCAAATTTTGAGCTTGAAAGCCCGAACAGCCCGACACCTATCGGCGACCCGAGCGGTATTTCGAAACTTGATATCCGGATTTTGCTGGATCAGGCGACAAACACCTTGATTTACCGGCGTAATTTCGAGTTTGGAAACAAAGGTATTACACTTTTTCCGAAAAACAGCTATCCGCCGCTGAAAAGACTGTTTGACCTGTTTCATTCTTCCGACAATCATACGCTGACCTTGCGGCAAAAGTAAGGCAACAGGATTCCTATGAAACCGAATGTTCCGGGACCATTCTTTTTCCGATTGTCCGCAGCGATTATCACAATTGCGGTAATCGCTGCGGCGGCTGCGGCCCAATCGCTCAAAGAAACTGACTGGCCAAATATTACTCCTGCCGAGATTGCCATGAAATCTCCGCTGGTTGATCCGAATGCGGATGCCGAGGCGATTTTTTGGAAAATCCGTATTGATGACAAGAAGGCTTCCTCAGTTTCATTCGATCATCATATTCGCATCAAGATTTTCTCCGAACGCGGCCGGGAAAAATACTCGAAACTTGATATTCCCTTTACAAAACGAATCAAGGTCGAAAATCTTGCCGTCAGAGTAATCAAACCGGATGGAACGATTGTTAACGTTCCGTCATCCGAAATTTTTACCCGCGAAATCCTCAAGGCAAGCGGTATCAAAGTACAGGCTTTTTCCGTTGCGATTCCGAATGCCGAGGTCGGCAGCATCATTGAATACCGCTATTCGGAAATTATAAAAAATGCAGGGATTCAGGGTGCTCATCTTGATTTTCAGAAAGAGTTGCCTATTCAAAAGCTGGAGTATCAGATCAGGCCTTTCAACAAGCGTTCCCTGTGGACAACGTCATTCAATATGGATTCGATTTCGTTTGTAGCCGGCGAAGACGGGTTCATGAGGTTTTCCATGTCAAACGTGCCGGCGCTTGCCGAGGAACCGTTCATGCCGCCTGAGGACGAGGTCAAGCGCTGGGCCGCCGTCAGCTACAGCGGCTTTTCGGATCCTTTTGGAATGCTGGCTTTCATCTGGCAACGTTACTTCGACGGCAGGACCAAGCCAACCGGTGCGATCAGGGAAAAAGCCGCTGAGCTTACAGCCGGACTTTCTTCAAATGAAGAAAAAGCACGGGCAATCCATCGTTTTATTCAGACACGAATACGCACTCCCCAATCGGATGACCTCATCACGGCAGAGTCTCTGGACGAAAACGATGTCGAAACCCCGACAGACGTCCTCAAAAAACAAATGGGCTCTGCAATTCAGGCGGATTTCCTTTTCGCCGCTCTGACAAAAGCTGCGGGTGTCGATGTCAAGGTAGTCATCGGCGGCGACAGACGCGAGAATTTCTTTTCACGAACCAAATATCCATTCTCCGACTTTGTCTCGATGATCGGCCTTGCGGTCAATACCGAAGGCAGTATGTGGAAGTTCATCGATCCATGTGACAAGACGGTTCCATTCGGTGTTTTGCCCTGGTATCGCGAAGGAGTGGAGGCGATGGCCGTCGGCGGTACGCAATTTACTTGGTTGAAAACTACCATGAATTCCGCCGCTGCCAATAAAAGCCAGCGCAGCGGTAATTTTACGATTAACGCTGACGGCACTCTCGAAGGCGATATCCGGATGGAATTTTCGGGACAGGAGGCCGTTATACGCAAATCCCGTCTTTTCGGCAAATCGCCCACAGAACGCGAGGAAATCGTTAAATCTGAAATTCAATCCAAATTATCCACTGCGGAAATCTCGATGCTATCTATTTCGGGACTCGAAAACTCAGGCGAACCGCTTTTGTTGACCATGAAAATCCGGATTCCCTCCTATGCGCAGAAATCCGGCAGACGGATACTTCTTCAGCCAAATGTCTTCGAATACGGTTCCGAATCGCCATTTTCGGCAGGACAAAGAAAATATCCGATTGTTTTCAGGTATCCGTGGAGCGAAGCCGATACAATAGCAATCAAGCTTGGCGACGGGCTTTCCATAGATGCCATAGATTCGCCGCCGGACGTACGCCACCCCGGCAGAGCATTTCTTGATTCCGTGTCGGTCGTTTTCGATAAATCAGCAAATACGATTCGTTACACTCGGGATTTCTCTTTTGCCAATGACCGTAAACTGATTTTCGAACCCGACAGTTACGAAAATCTCAAGAAAGCGTTCGATCTTTTTCAGAAAACCGACACGCATTCGCTTCTGTTAACACAGAAATAGGATTCTGCCGGCGTATTTGCGTCGTATTTGTGATATTCAGGAGACCAGACAGATGCTTGTGAAAAAAATTGCCAAGGCTATTTTCTTTATTTTTCTGATATCGGTATCGTCCGGCCTTTCAGTGGCCGCCGGCGACGATGCGCCTGCCTGGCTGCGACAGGCAGCCTCGGCTTCGGTGCCGGGTTATCAGAAAAATGTCCCTGCGGTTGTATTGCTCGACGAACAGACCGTTACGCTCGGAACGGACGGACGACTGGTAACGGTCGCGAATTATGCCGTCAAGTTGCTGACAAAAGAAGGCAAATCTACCGCAGTTGCACGCGCCTTCTATCTTGTCAGCGCCGGCAAAATCCGCTCGATCGATGCCTGGGTTATCAGAACCGACGGCTCTGTCAAAAGATATGATAAAAACACTGTTCTGGATATAATTTCCGATCCTGACGATGTTTATAATGAAGGCCGCCTGAAAGTTATTGACGCATCCGGCGACGTTGATACGGGTTACGTTTTCGGTTATACGGTCGTTTCCGAAGACCTTCCATTGTTCTACCAGGACACATGGCTTTTTCAGGGAAGACTGCCGACACTTGTTTCGCGTTACACGCTTTCGCTGCCGGCCGGTTGGAAGGCCGCCAGTATAACATTGAACGGACCGGAGGTTAAACCTTCGGTAAATGGCACAACTTACACCTGGGAACTGCGCGATTTGAAGCCCATCCCGCCGGAGCCTTTAAGTCCTTCGTTCAGAAACCTTGCACCCAGAATCGCCATCAACTATTCGCCGGACTCTGCAACGCAATCGGTGAATAAGGCTTTTTCCAACTGGCTCGATGTTTCCCGCTGGGCCGCAACGCTTTATGAACCGCAGGTGATTATCGATGACAGCATTGCCGCAAAAGCCCGCGAATTGACCGAAGGAAAGGCGACGGAATTCGAAAAAATCCGGGCCATCGCAACTTTTGTCCAGAATCTGCAATATATTTCGATAGATATCGGCGTTGCACATGGAAACGGTTACAAGCCGCGTCCTTCCAACCTGGTGCTAAATCGCGGTTACGGCGATTGCAAGGACAAGGCAAATCTGATGCGCGCCCTGCTTAAAGTATTGAAAATAGACGCATATCCCCTCGCCATCTATTCCGGCGACCCGACATTTGTCCGCGCCGAATGGGCATCGCCTAGTCAATTCAACCATTGCATAATCGCCGTCAAGGTCTCGCCGGAGACAAAAGCGGAAACCATTATCGAACATCCGACTCTCGGCCGATTGCTCATCTTCGACGCGACCGATCCATACACCCCCGTGGGAGATCTGCCCGACTATCTGCAGGGCAGCAAGGCAATGCTGATTTCCGCAGATCACGGCGGGCTCATACAGATGCCCGTAACTTCGCCCGAATTTGACACGCTCGAACGTCATATCGAGGTACAGCTGCTTGATTCTGGAATGATTGCGGGTACTATCAGGGAAAAAGCCTACGGGCAGACGTCGGCATACTTTAGACGTGAGCACCGAAGCCTTTCACCGGCAGAATACCGGAAGGTAATCGAAGGCTGGCTGACACGCGGAGCAACCGGCGCCCAGCTTGTAAAGCTCGACACGCGCGACCGCCCCTCAGATTGGGGCTTTGATATCGAAGTGGAATTTGCGGCCGCACGTTACGGCCAGCTGATGCAAAATCGTCTGCTGGTCTTCAAACCCATTATCGTTGGCCGCCGCAACGGCATCTATTTGACCGAACCGCAAAGGTCAAACCCGATCGAGCTGGAATCCAATTCAATGCGGGAAACAATTGCATATTCCCTTCCCGCAGGATTCGTCATAGACGAAATACCGGAAGCCGTAAAAATTGATTCCCAATTCGGAAGCTACTCAGCTAACTTTGAGGTGAAAGATGGTAAACTCCTGATAAATCGCAAAATTACTTTGCGGCGCTCCATCATTGAACCGGCACGCTACTCCGAGGTCCGCAATTTCTTTACAAAGATTATGGATACCGAACAGTCGCCGGTCGTACTGGTCAAAAAATAGAGAGTTTAGCCGGAATGAAATGCGGGCGGCAGTGCAAAACGCTCTGCCGCCCGAAATGTTTGTGGAACGTCCCACAAGAGCTAACGTATTACATTAAACAAGCGGTGCTAACGGATTGGATTTCCGTCCGCATCCAGATAATGGATTGCCGTGCCCCATTTATCTATTTGGCTGAGTCCCGGTTCGATCACTTTTCGATCGCCGACAATGACTATCGCCATGTTATCGGGATCCAGGTACTGCTTTGCAACACGATCGACATCTTCCAACGTGACGGCATTCACTTTGGAGATAAATTCATTGAAATAATTGTCCGGCAGATCATAGACGACAAGCGTCGCCAGCTGCGAGGCAATAGCTCCGATGGTTTCAAAACCGGCCGGGAAACGGCGGATAATGCTCTGTTTGTTGTATTCGAGCTCTTCCCTGGTAACCGGACGCGAACCGCGGATGCCATTGAGTTCCTTCATAAACTCGATGACGGCTTCCTTGGTAACCGCCGTCTGAATATCGCCGCCCGCACGGAAAGGCCCCGGGCCACGGCGGAATGACCATCCGCTGTTGGCTCCGTATGTATAGCCTTTGTCCTCGCGTAGATTCATGCTAATCCTCGAAGTAATTCCGCCGCCGAGTATTGCATTCATTACCTGAATCGGGACAAAGTCCGGATTATTGCGGCTGACGCCGATTTGCCCGATGGCAACAACGGATTGCGCCGAGCCCGGACGGTCAACCAGATAAATACCCGGCTTGTCGAATTTTCTGACTTCGGGTACCGAACCTTTTTCTACTTCGCCCGGTTTCCAGCCCGAAAAAGCCTTTTCCAGGGCATTTTTGAGCGTACCCTTGTCGTAGCTGCCGACAACGATTAAAACTGCGTTATTCGGGCGGTAATTTGCCGAATAGAATTTGAGGATATCGTCGCGGGTAAGTGCCCGAAGCGTCGCTTCGGATGTCTCCCGGCCATACGGATGATCGCCGTAGAGCACCTTATTGAAGGCAACATTGGAGATAGCGTTCGGATTGGCACGCTGTTGCCGGAGTCCGGCAATTGCGCGGGCTCTAAGGCTGTCGAGTTCCTTTTGGGGAAATGCCGGATTGACGATCACATCGGAGAAAATATCGAGCGCGGTGTCGAGGTTTCGGCTCAGAGTCTGCAGCGAAACCGTCATCGAATCAAAGTTCGAACCCGTATTAAGCGACGCGCCTATGGATTGCAGCGCATTTGAAATTTCCTCGGCGGATCGTTTTGCCGTGCCTTCGTCAAGCATTTGTGAAGTCATGTTTGCCAGCCCGACGCGGTCCGCCGGTTCATTAGTCGAACCGGTCTTGAAAACCATATTCATTGCGACAATGGGCAGTTCATTCTGCTCAACCATCCAGACTTCCAGTCCGTTGGACAATTTGGTCTTTTCAATCGGCGGCAGTGTGAATTTCGGCTGCGGTCCGGGCTTGGGCAATTTGGCTGTTTGCTCTGCGATTTTAGCCTCGTCCTTTTTTTCGGATTTTACCGATGTCGGACGGTCGGCCGCGCGGTTAGTCGCCGCCGGTCCGCCGGAACGCGGTACATAGGTCATTACAAGGCGGTTCGGCCCGAGGTATTCGCGTGCTACCCGCTGGATGTCCGCCGGCGTTACTTTCCTGTAGCGGTCTATATCGTTCTGAAACCAGTTCGGCTTTCCGAGAAATCCGGCATAAGTTGTTACCTGGCCGGCCTTTCCTAAAACGGTCTGCAGGCCATAGATTGCCTGTGATTCGTAGGTATTGAGTGCTCTGGACATCTCTTCGGCCGTTGGAGGCTCATTTTTGATCCGCTCGATTTCGGCGAGGATTTCTTTTTCGGCGTCATCGAGAGATTTTCCGGGCCTTGCAGTGGCCTGAATCTGAAATAGTCCGCCGATTTCGTTGGTGCCGTTGAATGAATTGACCTGCAGAACAAGTTCCTTATCATAAACCAGGTTTTTCTGTAGCCGCGAAGTCCGGCCCGAAGAAAGTATGAAACTCAGCATGTCGAGCGCGGGCTCGTCCTTGGCATAAGCAGGCACGCCATGCCAGACAAAATACCTGCGCGGCAGCGGCACCGCGTCTTCTACGGTTTCACGGATTTCCTTGTCGAGCTTGGGCATCGGTGGATTCGGGCGTGTAACATTGCCGCCTTTGGCAATCGGCCCGAAGTATTTTTCTATCCATTGCCGTGCCTGCTTCTCATCGAAATCACCCGAAAGCACCAGATATGCATTGTTGGGAATGTAATATTGCCGGAAGAAGGATTTGACGTCGTCAAGAGATGCGGCCTGCAGATCTTCCAGCGAACCGATGGTCGTCCAATGATACGGATGGCCCTGCGGATACATGATAGCCCCGATCTTTTCGAAAGCCGTGCCGTAAGGCTGATTGTCAACGCGCTGTCGGCGCTCGTTTTTGACGACGTCACGTTGATTGTCCAGTTTTTCCTGCGTCATTGCCGGCAGAAGATTTCCCATTCGGTCGGCTTCCATAAACAGAGCCAGCTCGAGGAAATTGGAAGGGACAGTCTCGAAATACCATGTCCGGTCCTGATTGGTTGTGCCGTTGATGATTGCTCCGGCTTCCTGCAGCGGCGTGAAATAGTCGTTATCGTAATTTGCCGATCCCTGGAACATCATATGTTCGAAGAGATGCGCAAAACCGGTGCGGCCGGGCTGTTCGTTTTTGGACCCGACGTGATACCAGACGCCGACCGCAACTATCGGAGTTGAACGGTCCTGATGAAAAATCACCGTCAGGCCGTTTTTGAGTTTATAGGTCTTTACATTTATATCCGGTAATTTTGCCGCGCTCTGCCCGGATACGGAATTTGCCAGAATACCTGACAATATAAACGCGACGGCGAGGATTGATTTGATTCGCATTGCCTTCTCCAGTTTTTTTCTGATTCTTATGGGTTAAATACAGTACTACACCGGGAATGCTTTTCAATCGAAAAAGCAAAACCGGTGCGGTTGATTTTGTCTGCGGAGTATTATACGCAGCTAGGTTTGGTTTTGTTTCACTGACTGCCGGACCGGTGCGAGGGCGGCAATTTTTTCCCTGGATGAGACGACGACGCCGCCGGGTTTTTCTATCGTTACGGCAAAGGCTTTGGGATTTTTTGCCTTAAGCTTCGCATTTATCGGGATAATCACTTCGCCGTCGGCATTTACGTCGAAAACACCGCCGTCAATCGGGGTTTTTTCGCTTTGGGTTTCATCGAAGATCCAAAGTTGATAGGATTCGCGGTTCGGGTCATTTTTCGGCAAGCCGCGGAAACGCATGTAACCGCGCTGCAGGCTGTCACTCCAGACGACGTCTCCGGAAATATTTTCAAGCCCCTTGACGTTGCCTTTGGTCCATTCGGCGATTGTTACGTCCGGTGCGGTTGCCAGCAAACGTTCTCTTTCGCGTGCCGGATTGTCGGTTTCGGGTGCCTGGACGGCCACTTCTCCCATCTGCTTAGTTGCGGGATTACCGGTCAGGTAAATGTTTACGGCCAGCGCTACGCAGGCCGCCGCTGCTATTGCCCAGCCAAGCCAATCGAAAATCGAACGGCGCGGACGGATATCAGGTACGAAAACCTTCTGTACGTCGGATTCGCCGTCCTTGAGTTTTGCCGCCTCAACATTGGCAAAATGTTCCCGAGAACCTGCAATAATCTTTTCATAGAGACCGGCCGGCATCTGTTCGGGCACGGTAAATTCCACCGCGAAGGCGGCCGCCGCAAGTTCAAGTGATTCTGCTTCCTCTGATATGTCCGTGTCGGCAGCGGCGCGGCGCAGCTTCGCGTCCTCTTCGGGCGTAAGCGTGCCGAGAGCACGATCACAAAGCAGGTCGAGAATGTCCTGATTTATTTCCTTTTTCATACGGACACCTCCTTTCCGGTCGAATCTTTAATCCCCAGAATTTCCCTTACCTGCAAAAGACCGCGGCGTGCATGTGTTTTAACGGTTCCGAGCGGCATTCCGGTTGCGTCTGCTATTTCCTGATGCGACATTCCGTGAACAATGGATAATTGAAGCACCTGCCGCTGTTCGGGACGAAGCTGATTCAATGCCTTGGCGGCCTCGCCGGCTTCGACGCCGGTTTGCATCGTAATGTCAGACCGCGACGAAGGTTCGGTAACAATATCATCCAGCGAATCGGCGGCGATACGCCTGTTCGAATGGCGAAGCCTGTCAATTAGACGACGGCGGGCAATCATTGCTATAAAGGTTGTTTCTGATGCCTGAACGGGGTTGAATCTCGAGGCATTTTTCCATATATCGAGAAAAATTTCCTGTACGGCGTCCTCCGCATCCTCGCGAACACGCAGCATTCTCAACGCCAATGACCAGACAAGCCCGCCATAGGCTTTGAGACAATCCGGAACGGCTGTTTGATCACCGGCCGCTATTCTTTCCAGAATGGTTTGAGACACAATAGAATTGCCTTCCGCAACTTCTAAACTAACCCAAAACCGTTTTGATTTCCAACCGCGCGTCGGTAACCCGATACATCCGGCCGCCGAATGCGGACTGTAGCACGCGGTCTCGTAACCCGGCATAAGCCAACCTCCATTGGTTGATTTCGACGGGCAGGACTAAACGGTTTCAATCTAACCGGCGGATTTCGAAACTCCCTTACGAAAAAAAATAATCGGAAATAACCAGGAAATAAACAAAAGAACCGACGTCCCGGCCGAAATCAGGCAAAACTGGCAAAATGCTCCGATGACAAACGCCTGCAGATACACCAGCCAAAGGCTGAAGGCGGCCATCAAAAACGTCAGCAATTTGAAAAACATCCAGGCACGGCTATTACCGAAAGCAGTAAGAACAGCCAATGAAAATGCCGCAAAATAGGCCGCAGCGCCGAAAGCGGCTATCGGAATGCCGAAAAACTCCGAATACGAACTGGTAAGTACCGTTTCGCATCCGCCCGTTACGGAACAAGGAACCGGCTCGGCCGTGTAATGATGAACGGTAAGATAAAGCGCATCTGCTATCCCGATCAAGGCAATTACGGCGGCGAAAAAAGCCGCCCCGACAGAGGGCTGCCCGCTTCCATTTTCCTTATTGCCAATCATTTTGCGTTGTTGCCGGTTGTGTTGGTTCCCGGCTGTGAGTTTCCGCCGTCCGTATTCGCGGCAGATTTCAGAGCCGTCTCGATTTCGGCATCAATCAAACGTTTGAGTGTCGGCACGTTTACGTCCGTGGGCGGAACCAGCCGTCCATTCAGATAAACGGACGGCGTCGAGGGCACGCCGATGGCGCGGCCGCGTTTGACGTCCTCATCAACGCGTAAACGGGCAACGCTGCCGGACATATCGTCAATGAATTTTTGCATATCCAGACCGATTTTTTCGGCGTATTGTTTCCAGATTTCACGATAATTGTCGGAATTTGCCCATTGCTGCTGATTGGTAAACATCAGGTCCATCATGGCCCAGAATTTCTGGCTGCCCTGCATTCCTGCCGCTTCTACCGCGACGGCCGCCTCCCATGCCTTATTGTGTATCGGCAATGGAAAATTCCTGAAAATAAAACGGACGTTGCGGTTTCCGGCATACATTTTTTGCAAATCCTTCATGACCGGATGCGCGGAGGCGCAGGCAGGACATTGAAAGTCGGCAAATTCTTCGATCGTAACCGCAGCCGTCGAAGGTCCGATTACGTTTACCGAAAGCGGTGCTCCCGACGGAGCATTGGCCGGCACGACAGTATTGGCACGCCGTGTATTGGCGGCGGCTTGATTTGTATTTGATGCTTGTTTCGAAGAATTGTATAACCAGGCTACGCCTATGACGGCGACAACCAGAACAATTGCAATAATTGCGAGCGGTGCTGCATTGCTTTTCTTTTTTTCGTTATTCATCGGAGATTGAAGTGTGATTTGATAATTTTCCTGTTTATGAGTTTGCTAACCGACTATTCTCAGCTTGTTTGCGCCGCGGTTTTCATCTGCGCGGTTCAGTGCCTCAACCGCTCCGCGTGCTATACCTTCCGCATCGAGACCGTAACGGGCAAGCAGACGTTTCGGATCACCGTGAGGCACTATCTCATCGGGGACACCGAGCCGAACGATCGAAACTGAATCCGACAAGCCTTTTGATTCCAGCAGTTCAAGGATTGCAGATCCAAATCCGCCGGCCAGATACGCCTCTTCAACAGTTACGAGGGCGCGGTATTTACCGGCAGCTTCGAGTATCAATTCCTCATCGAGTGGCTTTGCAAAGCGTGCGTTGATTACACCTGCCGAGATACCCGATGCGGCAAGGATTTCGGCTGCATCGAGAGCCGGCATAACCATTGAACCGTAAGCGATTATGGCCGCGTCCCGACCTTCTTTTAACGTTTCTCCTTTGCCGATTTCAAGCAGTTTCGGCTCTGCGGTAATGTCTGCCCCGTAACCGCTGCCGCGGGGATAGCGGATGGCTGCCGGACCGGGATGTTCGATTGCCGTGCGTATCATATCGCGCAGCTCGGCTTCATCTTTTGGCGCCATCAGGACGATATTTGGATATCCGCGCAGGTATGTAATATCCAGCAGCCCGTGATGCGTCGGCCCGTCCGCGCCGACGATGCCGGCACGGTCCATTGCGAATGTAACGTCAAGATTCTGCAGGCATACATCGTGTATTACCTGATCGAAACCGCGCTGTAAAAACGTGGAATAAATCGCGGCAACCGGTTTCAGCCCTTCGCAGGCCATTCCGGCGCAAAAGGTTACGGCATGCTGTTCCGCAATTCCCACATCAAAGGCACGCTCGGGAAATTTTTCAAGCACTTTGTCCACGCCGGTGCCGTCCGGCATGGCCGCAGTGACGGCAACTATTCTCTGATCGCGTGACATCAACTGGCACATCGTGTCACCGAAAACGGCAGTGTATGTCGGTGCCGAGGGCTTTGCGGATTTGTATGGTTTGCCGGTTTTCGGGTCGAATGGCCCAGTTGCGTGATAGGCGTAATAGTTTTTTTCAGGATTGGGAAAGCCCTTGCCCTTTGTGGTCAGGGCATGGACGATAACAGGGCCGTCATCTATCTTTTTGGCCTCTTCAAGCGCTTCGACCAGCATCCGGACATTGTGCCCGTCAACATAACCGATGTATTTGAAGCCGAGTTCGTTAACCAGTGCGCCGGGCAAAACAGCAGCGGCAATTGCGTCCTTGAATGATTTTGCGGCCCAGCGAAGCGTCCCGCCGATGCCCGGAACACTTTCGAGTGCATCGCCGATTTCCTCTTTCAGATGCTGATAGCTTTGGGCTTCCTTGATTCTGTTCAGGTAACGGCTTAATGCGCCGACGGCCGGCGCAATCGACATTTCATTGTCGTTCAAAAGCACGATCAGCCTTGATTTCAGATGGCCTGCCTGATTTATCGCTTCCATCGCCATCCCGCCCGCAAGCGAGGAATCGCCAATCAGTGCGCAGACGTGAAAATCCTCTCCCTTGCGGTCGCGGGCAATCGCCATCCCGAGAGCTGCGGAAATTGACGTCGAGGCATGGCCGGCGCCAAAAGTATCGTATTCGGATTCATCGCGCCGCAGAAAACCGGAAAGACCGCCGTCCTGCTTGATTGTATGAAGCAGGTCACGACGACCGGTCAAAATCTTGTGAGCATATGCCTGATGCCCGACGTCCCAAACCAGACGATCGCGCGGCGTATCGAAGACATAATGCATTGCTATGGCCAGCTCTACGGCGCCGAGCGATGCGCCGGTGTGCCCGCCAACACGCGAACAGGTGTCAATAATAAACTGTCGCACCTCGTCCGCAACTTCCTGCAAATCATCAACGCGAAGACGCCGAAGATCAGCCGGCGAATTTATCTCCGATAAAAACCTCATCCGATTTCCTGTCTAACCTGATTAAACCAATCACGGCAATTTTTGGTATTTAGCCGCACATAAAGCATATTCTAAACCAGAAATGCCTGTTTTACACAATTTTACATTTCATCTTCGGCTAAATAAACCGTCCATGCGTCATATATTCAGAAAGCGAATCGCTTTACGAATTTTTTTTGAGGTGTAAGGACAGATTATGAAAAAAAGGTTTATTTCATTATTTTCGATGGCTATTATGACAGCCGCTCTCGGTCTGGCGGCAAACGCACAGGACGTAAAACAGGACGCTCCCGTTCCTCCTGCTCCGGAAAAAAAGGCTGAAAAACCGCTGCGAAAAGGTTTTGGCGGAGCTGAGGGTTTTCGTCGGGGGAAAATGCACGGACGTAAAATGGCACGCATGCGCTATTTGCACGGCATAAATCTCAGCGATGAACAGAAGCAGCAGATTCGGGCAATTTTGCAGGCTAATCGGCCTTCGCCGGAACAAATGGAACTCCTGCGCGGTTTAATAGCAGCCAAAAGAAACGGTACTATCACGCCCGAACAGCAGGAAGAGCTGCGGCGTATTCGCGAATCCGCAAGGGAGCGTGCCCAATCGATTCATACACAGATCAGGGCTATTCTGACCGAAGAACAGCGTGCCGAGATCGAACGCCGCAAACAGGAAATGCGCGAAAGAATGAAAAACCGACAGAACGGACCGTTCCGGGGAAAGCGCATGGAAAAGCCTGATAAGCCTGTAGTCAACAATTGATGACCGGTAAGTAGTAACCAAAAGAGGCGCCCTGTTTACGGGACGCCTCTTTTTATTTTTCGCTTTGCAAAATTCAAATTGCTGAATAAATCAGCCGATAAACATCTCTTCCTCGATATAAACTCTGTCAAGCGGTTTCGGAGCAGGTGCAAACAGCACCTCGAGGCCTTTTCTGACGCCGGCCATAATGGCGGCAATCTCCCTTGCCGGTTCTACGATTTTTCGCTGTATAAACTCGGTCGTATCGGTAACCTGATCGTGGGTTTTGTCGATTGTCGCGCTGACCATCTGCACCTTTTCGCGGGCAACTATTGCGGTTTCGCTCACCAATTGCCGTAATTCGGCGACTTCTTCCTTTATCAATTCCGTAGATTCGGCCAGGTATTTGGTGGCCAGCGAAAGGTTGGCCGCCGCATCTGTAAACTGGACGCTCATTTCGCGTGCCTGTTCACTGATTGCATTGACCTGAGTAATGAGCGGATTGACGCGCTCCTCGACGCGTTTGACCGTATTTGTAACCCTTCGAACAGTAATGGCGACCACGGCCAGCGTAGCCGCCATTACGATAAAACAAATGGCAATGACGATCGAAGCGATCATCATCCAAAACTGCGGATCATTTACGTTCATTTCGGAAAAAATTAGTTCGAATCATCCTTAACCGGATAGTTTGGACGTCCTTCGGCAATTGATTTTGCCTCGGTTCGCCGCTTTTCTGCAATATAGGCTTCTTTGCCGGCTTCGACGGCTGCCGTAAACGGATGCGTCGTGCTGGCAGCTGCAGTTTTCGCCTTTTCAGCCAATTCAGCCGCTTTTTCCTGTGCCGTCTGAATCAATTCTCCGGCTTTTTCACGGCTGACTTCGTAGTATTCGCCGGCTTTTTCCTGCAGATGCGCCGCCGTCTCACGTCCTTTTTCAAGTCCCTTGCGGGTGGCATCGGCAATATCTTCGCGAAGTTCCTGGCCTGATTTCGGCGCAAAAAGTAATGCGATGATGGCACCGATACCGCCGCCAATCAATAAATAGGTCAGTTTCGTGCTTACGCTTGAATCTTCGCGTCTGTATTCATTTCCCATAATAATCCACTCCCGGCCGTCCCTGCGGCCTCTGATAATTAAAATCCCTTGGGGTAATTGGAATTATATCAATAATTTGCGCTCATCGGCAATATAAATTTGCGGACAATCGCATTTATGGCTTTTATTGATTAGCGGCGGGCGGCGCAACGCATGTCCGTTGCCCTTGTAGATAAAGGCAGAAGTGCGGAGATTCTTTATTTCTGCTATTGTAATAGATTGCTCCGCTGTTTGTTTTTCGGACTATGGATTCGCGTTTTATCAGAAATTTTTCCATCATCGCACATATAGATCACGGCAAATCCACGCTTGCCGATAGAATTCTGCAATTGACGGGCGCCGTCTCCGAACGGGAAATGGAAGACCAGCTTCTCGACGATATGGATCTCGAACGCGAACGCGGCATTACGATCAAGGCGCATGCCGTCCGTCTGGATTACAAAGCAAAGGATGGAAATAACTACGTCCTGAATCTGATTGACACACCGGGGCACGTAGATTTCTCCTATGAGGTTTCCCGCTCGCTTTCCGCCTGCGAAGGAGCACTGCTGGTAGTTGATGCTTCACAGGGCGTTGAAGCCCAGACGCTGGCAAATACCTATCTGGCAATCGAAAACGATCTTGAACTGATTCCGGTCTTGAACAAAATCGACCTTCCCTCGGCCGAACCGGATAGGATAAAGGAACAGATCGAAAGCATTATCGGGCTAGATGCAAGCGATGCCGTGCTGACAAGCGCAAAAACAGGCCAGGGCGTTGACGAGGTGCTCGAAGCAATAATTAACCGAATCCCGCCGCCGAAAGGCGATCCGGAAGCACCGCTCAAAGCGCTTATTTTCGACAGCTGGTATGACAGTTATCGCGGCGTTATCGTGCTTTTTCGCGTGATTGACGGACGAATCCGCAAGGGAACGAAAATCAAATTCTTCAATACCGGCCGCGAATATCTCGTTGAAACCGTCGGAGTCAACCGCCCGCGTCCTACACCAATAGATGAACTTGGGCCAGGCGAAGTCGGGTTTCTTACCGCTTCGATCAAAACCGTAGCCGACGTCCAGATTGGCGATACCATAACCGAAGCCGCCAATCCTACAAAAGAGCCTTTTCCGGGTTTTCAGGAAGTCAAACCGATGGTCTTTGCGGGCCTCTATCCGACGGATTCCGCACAATATGAAGACCTGAGGGACGCAATGGATAAGCTGCGGCTCAATGACGCTTCGTTTTTCTACGAGCCGGAAAGTTCTACGGCTCTTGGCTTCGGCTTTCGCTGCGGCTTCCTCGGCCTGCTGCATATGGAAATCGTACAGGAAAGGCTCGAACGCGAATTCAACCTTGACCTGATTACGACAGCTCCGGGCGTCCGTTATCGTGTAACCACGACCGACGGCGTCGTTCATGAAATAGATTCGCCCGCGCAGATGCCCGATCCCGGACGGATTGCAAAAATCGAAGAGCCGTTTATCGAGGCGACAATCCTTACCCACGATGCCTATCTCGGCGGCATCCTTCCGCTGCTGGACGAAAAACGCGGTATCCAGAAAAAATTCGAATATGTTGCGAAAGACCGTGTGATGCTGGTTTATGAACTGCCGCTAAATGAAATCGTCCTGGATTTCTATGATCGTTTGAAAAGCGCTTCGCGCGGTTACGCTTCACTGGATTATCACCTTTCCGGCTATCGCGAAAGCAACCTGGTCAAGCTTGATATACTGGTCTCCGGTGAGCCTGTTGATGCGCTGTCGCTTATTCTGCATCGCGACACGGCCGCCGCAAAGGGACGTCTTCTTGCCGCAAAAATGAAGGAACTGATTCCGCGGCAGCTATTCGAAGTGCCTATTCAGGCCGCCATCGGCAACAAAATCATCGCACGTGAAACAGTCAAGGCGATGGGCAAAAACGTACTTGCCAAATGCTACGGAGGCGACATTACCCGTAAACGCAAACTTCTGGAAAAACAAAAAGAAGGCAAGAAACGAATGAAAAAGGTTGGCCGCGTAGAAATTCCCCAAGAGGCATTTCTCGCCGTCCTGAAAGTCAACGAAGGTTCTTAGAAACGTTTTTCACGACCGGGTTTGCTCAATTGGCCAGCAATTCAGCCAGTTTCCCTTCTATTTCCCCGCGAATCCGCCCGAGAGAGCTTTCGTCCACGGCCTCGAACCGCAGCACTAGAATCGCCTGAGTGTTGGAAGCACGTACCAGCCCCCAGCCGTCATCGAAAATCACCCGCGCTCCATCAATTGTAATTACTTTGTAATTACCCGAGAAATAATCCGCTATGCGGCTTACAACTTCAAACTTTTTGTCATCCGGACACGGGACACGTATTTCCGGCGTCGAAACCGTGTGCGGAATATCCGCAAAGAGGCTTGAAAAGGGCTTGTCGGTATGTGAAAGCAGTTCGAGAATTCGTCCGCCTGCATAATTCGCATCATCAAATCCGAAAAAACGGTCAGCAAAAAAGATATGCCCGCTCATTTCACCGGCAAGAGCTGCTCCGGTTTCCTTCATTTTTGCTTTAATCAGAGAATGGCCTGCCTTCCACATTATTGGCTTGCCTCCCTGCCTTTCGATATCGTCGAAAAGTTTCTGTGAACATTTGACCTCGGCAATAATTGCCGCGCCGGGTATTTCGGACAAAACAGCCCGCGAAAGGACTATCATCAATTCGTCTCCCCAGATTATTCTCCCGCGATCATCGACGACGCCTATGCGGTCGCCGTCTCCGTCAAATGCAATTCCGAGGTCTGCCCTTTTTTCTACGACGGCGGAGATCAATGCCTGTAGATTCTCCGGCACTGTCGGATCAGGGTGATGATTAGGAAAATTTCCATCCGGTTCGGGAAAAAGCGGAATAGTTTCTACACCAAGCCGGTCATAAACAGGCAAAGCCGTTATGCAGCCCATACCATTGCCGCCATCTATTACTGCCCTGATCCGCCGCCCGCCCATCTTCAAACGCGAGATAATATCGCTGCAGTAATCGTCCAAAATATCGGTCCGGGTGCATTTACCGCTTCCCGAGGCGAATTCACCCGATTCGGCTATTGCAAGGATTTCAGCAATCTGAGGCCCGTAAATAGCCTCTTTCCGAAGGCAGATTTTGAAACCGTTGTGATTTGCGGGGTTGTGAGAGCCCGTAATCATTACTCCGCCATCAACGGGTTTGGTATGTACGGCGTAATAAAGCACCGGCGTAGGTACCATTCCTATGTCAACGACATCACACCCGCTTTCATTCAATCCTTGCGTAAGCAGCCGGGAAAATGGCTCTGAACTGAGGCGCATATCTCTTCCGACGGCAATCCGGAGAGCGCCATTTTGTCTGAAAAAAGTACCGATGGCGCGGGCCACGATTGAAACAGTCGACTCGGACAATTCTTCGCCGACGATTCCGCGAATGTCGTATTCCCTGAAAATATTGGACTTCATAGGATCAGTTGCATTGATTCTCCCTTAAACATGGTTTCAGTGGCAAATCCGGAATGAAAATGCCGGTCAGGTATATTTTTGCTATACTTTAAGCAAATAACGGTTACGAAAATACAACAATTTTCACTATCCGGACATCCTATTTGCTTGCATTCGCTGATTGGTTATGTATTACAGAGCTGTCAAAACGTTATTTTTCCTGCTGTTTTTAATCGGCACTTCAATTTCCGCGGGGAGGATTTTCGGACAGGTTCCGACCCCGACGCCCGATGATGGAGCGATTAAAACTTTCGAAGTCCGCTTACCTATCACGGTTACGGAAAAAAAGAAAAATCTCGTTTCCGGACTTCGGCGCAGCGATTTCGAGGTTTATGAAGACGGCGTAAAACAGGAAATTACATTTTTCACGGACGAATCAACGAATCCGCCGGTTTACGTCGGGGTATTGATGGATACATCTCCATCAACAGCCGGGAAATTGCAGTTTTCCAAAGAGGCAGCGAAAAATTTCATTTATACGGTAACGCGGCTTCGTAAGGACAAGGCGGCTTTTATGACCTTTGACAACGAAGTAACTCTCCACCAGGACTTTACGGATAAACTCGATTTGCTGGACCGCGCCGTGGATAAAATCAAAAGAACCGGTTCGCAAACCGCACTTTACGATGCCATCTGGCAATTTACCGATGAAAAACTGCGAAACGTACCCGGCCGCCGCGTAATCGTTATTATTACCGATGGTGAAGATACTTTCAGCCGCGCGGAGCTCCGCGATGCAATAGATATTGCACAACGAACCGAAACGACCATTTTCGGCATCTCTACCAAAGGCGGATTTCTAGGCACAGTACCGGGTGTCGAGGCAGGAACCGTCAAGGATAAAGGCGATAAACTCCTTGCGCAGCTTTGTGAAGAAACCGGCGGCGAGGCATTTTTTACCGGTGATATCGTCGAACTGGAACGCGCTTTCAAGAGAATAAGCGAGGAACTGCGTTCACAGTATATTCTTACTTATCGTCCCAGCAACCTGAACTTTGACGGCAGGCTTCGTAAAATCGAAGTCCGCTTTACGGATAAAGAAAAAGCCGAAAAATACAAAATTCGGACAAAGACCAGTTATCGTGCCATCCGTGACAGCCTGAAATAACAATGGCGGGCCGGCCGTAGAGAACTTATCGGCAAACTCTGCAGCCGGTTTGCCGCATCAATGATTTCAACTGCGATTATAATCTTTATGCTTTTGCAATCAGCCAACAGGTTTTTCATCTTTTCCGTGCTTGCGGCTATCCTGAGCGTTACTGCACTTGCGCAAAATACGCCGCGGCCTGCTCCGACGCCGCCGACCAATCCCGAAGATGAGGAAATCCGCGTTGATACAGAAGTAGTAAATGTGCTTTTTACGGCACAGGACAGCCGAAAGCGTCTTGTTCTCGGCTTGACCAAGGACGATATAAGAGTACTCGAGGACGGGAAACCGCAGCAGATTATTGCCTTTTCGCGTCAGGTAGATTTGCCGCTCAGCCTTGCAATTCTGATAGATACCAGCGTTTCGCAGCAGCGAACCCTGCCCGAAGAGAAAAATGCGGCTATTGCTTTTCTGGAATCATTTATCCGCCCCGAAAAGGATGAGGTGGCAATAATCTCATTTACCGGCGAAGCAACCCTCGAACAAGGGATGACGAACAATTTGCAGCGTCTCCGCCGGGCAATAGAAAGAGTCCAATTTGTTCCGCCGGCCGGTTATATGGGCGGTGGAGTAATGCAGCCCGGAACACCTCCAATTTCCGGTAGTGCCTCAATAATTGCCGGCTCTACCGCAATCTGGGACGCAATCTGGGTAACAGCGGATGAAATCCTCGGGGCTGCACCGGAAAAAACACGTCGGGCGATAATTCTTATATCCGACGGATACAATACCTTCGGAAAAAAGAAACTGGATGATGCCGTACTTGCGGCACAAAAAGCAGAAGCCGTTATTTATTCAATCGGCATCGGCGACAATTTCTATGACGGAGTTGACAAAGGTGCCCTCAGCCGCATTTCAGAACGCACCGGCGGACGTGCCTTTTTCCCTCGGGATGAATCCGAACTTCGCCAGGCTTTCAAACAAATAGAAGAAGAAATGCGCTCGCAATACCTCATTGCCTATGAGCCGCAAAATCAAAAACTTGACGGCTCTTACAGGACAATTGAAGTCCAAATAGTAAATCCGGAATTGTCCCGGCAGAAAATTCGCCTGACTCATCGCCAGGGTTATTTTGCGAAAAATGCCCTGAAAAAATAAACGCTCAGTATTTCAGAATCTCGAGCCTGGAAAATTTACCGTCTTTGTAGCGGATAAGAAAAATCGTACCGTATTCATCATCCTCCAGATTTTTGAACAACTCTTTTCCCGTCAAAAGATTGGCCAGGCCCGGTATCGTATTGCTGTGCCCTACTATAAGAAACCGTTTGGTTTTTGAACCGATTAAATCCCTGATCAGATCCTCAGGTTTTTTGGCGTCATAGGTCTGAACCTGCAAACGCCTCAGCGAGGCTGCTGGCGCTGCGGTAGAACGAGTCCTGCGAAAGGCTGTGGAATAAACGGCACCCGGACGGTATTTGCCGATTATCTTTGCAAGCCGCCGTGCCCTTTCGCTTCCGGCAGTGGTTAGTTCAGGGTCGTTGCCCGCATCTTCGGCTTTCTCGGCATGTCGGACAAGGATAAAAAGTTTTTTCTGGCCGTACGCAGGCGGGACGACACAAAGCAAGCCCATCAGAAAGAGCGCGGCGGCCGGCAATTTGTAAAAATTTTTAATCATTTTGATATTTGCGGATTATTTCAACGGCTTCAGACAAACATTTTGCCGGGATTCAAAATGCCTTTTGGGTCAAAAACCCTTTTGATTGCCTTCATTATTTCCACGGTATGCCGGTCGAGAGCATACCCGAGATAAGGTGCCTTGACGTAGCCTATTCCGTGTTCGCCGGAAATTGTGCCGCCGAGGGCGACCGCAAGCTCAAAGGTTTCGGCCACGCATTTCCTTGCACGCTCTACGGCTTCGCGGTCTTCGCGGTCAACGACAAAGTTTACATGGATATTTCCGTCACCTGCATGGCCGAAATTGGCAACAAAGGTGCGGTTTCGCTTTCCGATTTCTTCAATGCGGGCAACCAGCTCGGGAACGCGTGACCTCGGCACGACGACGTCCTCGTTTATTTTCAATGTCCCGTATTTCATCAGGCTCGGGCTGATCGCGCGGCGGACGTCCCAGATTTTGTCTTCCTCTTCTTTTGAACGCGCGCGGATGACGTCAAATCCGCCGTTTTCTTTAATTATTCGTTCGATTATCGCTGCGTTTTTTTCAGTTTCTTCCGCGCTTCCGTCAACCGCAACGAGCAGTATTGCCTCAGCATCAGGCGATAATCCGAAAGCAAAATTTTCTTCGACGGCGCGGACGCAATATTTATCTATTACCTCCATCGCCATTGGCAGGATACCTTCGGGTGTAAATTTTGTCAGTACACGGCAGGCCGCTTCCATTGAATGAAAGTTTGCCCTGACGGTACGGGTTGCCTCCGGCATCGGCAGCAGCCGCAGAGTTGCTTCGGTAATAATCCCGAGCATTCCTTCCGAGCCGCACATCAGCCCCGTCAGGTCGAATCCGACCACATTTTTGACCGTTTTACCGCCGGTGCGGATTATTTCCCCCGTTCCGGTTACGACCTCCAGGCCGAGTACGTGATGTTTCGTTACACCATATTTCGGCGTCCGCATTCCGCCGGCATTTTCGGCAATGTTTCCGCCTATGAAAGAATCCCTGTAACTTGCAGGATCCGGAGCAAACAAAAGTCCTTCTTTTGCGGCCGCCTGCTGTAGGTTATATGTGGTAATTCCGGGCTGGCAGATTGCATAGAGGTCATCGCGGTTGATTTCGATAATCCGGTTCATCCGGTCGGTACCGATTACTATTCCGCCCTCGATCGGCACTGCTCCGCCCGTATAACCTACGCCGCCTCCGCGTGCCGTAACTGGAAAAAGCCATTCATTGGCCAAACGGAGAATCGCCGAAACCTGTCCGGTATTTTCAGGAAAAACAACGGCCTCGGGCGGGAATTTTTCCTTGACGGCGTCTGCTCCGTAGGGTTCGACGCGGTCCGGCTCTACAATCAGATTTTCTGCCCCGACAATTTCCGTGAGTTTTGCAATTACGGCCGGATCCGAAGCGGTTGTAACCCGCCGGCCGCTGGAATGAAAGTGAATTGATTCGTACATTTCCACAAATTATATTCTGGCAAAAATTCAAAAATCTCAATAGTTCTGATACACTCACGTGGAATCAAACACTTTTTTGCACCTGATTTCGCTAAATCTTACATACGATGACAGAAAAACACACAATACCGCCCGATGAATACGAACGAGAATTGACGACCGATCTGGACGACAAAACACCGGATAAACCGAAAGGCATCCCGCTGCATACGAAAATTTTTATCGGCCTTGCGGTCGGCGTCGGCGCCGGACTTGCCGCCAACTGGGCTCTGGGCGGCAAGGATGGCAACCTTGTCTGGGTTGTGGAAAACATCACCCGGCCGATCGGTACGCTTTTTCTGAATCTGCTGCTGATGATAGTGGTTCCGCTTGTTTTCTCATCATTGGTTGTCGGCGTTGCCGGCATAGGCGATGTTCGGAAACTCGGGCGGATAGGGTTTAAATCGTTTGCATATACTTTGGTGATTTCGGCCATTTCGGTAGTTATCGGGCTCACGCTTGCCAATACCATCCGGCCCGGTGAACGCATCAGTAAGGAAACGGAAATAGAACTGAAAGCAAAATTTTCCAGCGGCGCCTCCGCCGCCACAGAAGCCCAGCGAAAAGCCGCCGAAGCAGCAAAGGAAGAAACGCCTCTGATGCAGGCAGTGAAAACCATTGTCCCAAGCAACATTTTCAATTCCGTCTCGACGGCAAGCCCGAATATGCTGCATATAATGTTTTTCGCTCTGATTATCGGCGTGGCGATTACATTATTGCCCGGAACCGTTGCCTCTCCATTCGTCGCTTTCAATGAAGCCTTGTTCGCAATTACGGCAAAAATAATAGACCTTGTGATGAAATTAGCGCCATATGCCGTGGCGTGTCTGCTCTTCAACAATATTGCGCAATTCGGGCTGGAACTGCTCTATGCTCTCGGCTGGTTTGTCGTAACCGTTTTGCTCGGCCTGGCGATTCATTTCTTCGGTATTTATTCGCTTTCGGTTTATTTTCTTTCGGGTATCAACCCGATTGAGTTTTTCCGGCGTCTTCAGACGGTTATTTTGACCGCATTTTCGACCTCATCGTCAAATGCCACACTGCCGACGGCGCTGCGCGTTTCGCACGAAAATCTCGGAGTGCCGAAGGAAATCAATAGTTTTGTGCTGACGGTAGGTGCAACCGCCAATCAAAACGGAACGGCGCTCTACGAGGGCGTAACCGTGCTGTTTCTTTCCCAACTAGCCGGCGTCGAACTCACTTTAGGGCTTCAATTGATGGTAGTTTATCTGGCAATTCTCGGCGGCATCGGTACGGCCGGCGTCCCGTCCGGTTCGATTCCTTTCATTATCGGAATTTTGTTTATGATCGGCATCGATCCGGCCTTGATCGCCATCATAATCGGTGTTGACCGTATTCTGGATATGTGCCGGACAACTTTGAACGTCGTCGGCGACATCACGGCAGCTACCTTTGTCGCACGAAGCGAAGGGTACGAACTGCTCAAAGAACCCGAGCATTCGCCGCTAGCCTGAACTTTTCGATACTGAGGCTGATATGTTCCCTATCGGAGATGATAATTCGGACGTAACGATAGTCCCAATAGTCAATTACGCGATTATAGGCGTAAACATCATTGTTTTCGTCCTGTTGCAGCAATTTGGCTACAATCAGTCGTTTGACAATGCTTTTGCACTGGTTCCAAGAGAAATCTGGCAAGGCATCGACATTTCGGGAGTTGTCCCGATTACCTCTTCGACCGGCAGGGTCATCGGCGAATTGATGCTTTATCCGTCACCGCTGCCCGTGTATTTCAATTTTCTCAGTTCCATGTTTATGCACGGCAGCGTAATGCATATTTTCGGCAATATGCTTTTTTTATTGATTTTTGGTGACAATCTGGAAAATCTGCTCGGGCATATACGCTTTTTGTTTTTTTACCTGGCCTGCGGATTAGCAGCCGCTTTTGCCCAAATTGCGACCGATCCCAATTCGTTGATACCGATGCTTGGCGCCTCGGGTGCGATTTCCGGCGTTTTGGGCGGCTATGTTGTCTTGTTTCCCCAACGCGCGGTGCGTGCGATTATCTTCAATTTCCTGACGACAGTCCCGGCCATAGTTGCTCTCGGAATCTGGATCCTGTATCAGATAATTTTGGGGCTTTTGACGCCGGCGGGTTCGGGCGGCGTTGCCTATGCGGCACACATCGGCGGTTTTATCGCAGGTGTCGCTCTTGTCCGCGTCTTTGCCATTGGCCGAAGGGTTTAAGCATCAGGCAGGAGACTGCCGCCGGCGATATCCAGATTCGGATTCAGAAACGGATCATCAACGTTTCTGAACGGTATCATTGCTTTTACCCTTCGGCGAAAAGATCTTCCGGCGATAAAAGCCGCATACGGAGTGTGGACAATCCGAAAGCCGTTGTCCCTGAGCCGCAGGCACATTTCGCTTATTCCGAATATATCCGATAGATCCGGTAGTCCGCTTTCGCGCAACAAATCTCCGCGAATGGCGAATACGGCAGCCGCAACGGCAGAAAAATTTGAAATTACCTTATTCCTGAAAATATTTCCGTTCGCATTTGATGGAAATCCGTAATGCGCCGTCGCAGCGCGGCCCTGCGCAAAGACTATTCCGCCGGCAAGCGTTTCACCGGACGCTCCCAAGACCTTTCCGCCGACGCATCCAATCTGTTCGACAGCGGCAAAACCTGCCAGCTCCTCCAGCCACTGAGCATTTGCCGGTCTGAGCCCTGCATTCACGAAACAATAAATATCATGCCGGCGAAGGTCATTGATGTTTTCCGGCTCCCAAAAGTAGCCCTTGCAACGTATAAACTCCGTCTGCAGACCGCCGGTGCTTTGGGAAGCAATCGAATCGGGCCAATTGCCTTCGCCGAAAACTATTATGCGAATCCGTGACGATGCCGGAATTTGATACCTTACGCGATGCAGTGAATTGACCGTTTCGGTAACCTCTGCGGCAATACCGAGCCGGTCAAAATGCGAACGCAAAGCCCGTCGGGCATTTTCGTGTGCGTATGGTTTTTCGCCTGCGGCCATGGCAACCGAACCCGGAATTACACGCCAATGATACAAAACACGCGGTATATGTCTTATCTTTCTTTCATCTATCCGCTCGATAAAACGAAGCGAAAGGTCGTAATCCTGACTTCCCTCAAATCCGCGGCGGAATCCGCCGATTTGACGCAAAATATCCGTGCGAAACACGCTGAGATGCGTCAGTAAATTAAGCGAATAAAAAAGATCGCGGCTCCAATCCGGCTTGAAAGCCGGATCGAACCTGTCGCCGTCGGGACCGATCTTGTCTTCGTCCGAGTAAAATAGATCCGCATCCGGAGAGGCTGCAATTTCACGCGCTACCCAAAAGAGAGCATCCGGCGAAAGCTCGTCGTCGTGGTCAAGAAGAGCCGTAAACTCACCTTTTACCGGCTCGAGTGCGGAATTGGAAGCGGCTGAAATATGGCCGTTTTCTTTTCGAAATACGGCTGTTATACGCGAATCCCGGCTTGCGTATTCTTCGATAACGCGGCGGACATGCGGCGAAGGCGAAAAATCGTCCGCAATACAAAGCTGCCAGTTCTCATAAGTCTGCCGTCTGACAGAATCAATACATTTTCTCAGCAATTCTTCCTCTATGTTGTAAACAGGCAGAATCACGGAGATAAGCGGACGGCGCGGCATCTCGCGGCCTGCACGTATGATTGCATCAGAGTGTTCTGCCGAGGCCTGTGCCTGCAGATATGCCCACTGCCGGTAACGCCGCCGCTCGGCTATGGTTACAAGCAGCATTTTCAGTCGCGAACGAATACTGCCGGCACCTTCCGAACTTAAAATCCCGAGCGCTCTGAAAATTTTGCTCCCTAATCCCATTGTTTATTTAACTGCCGCTGCGTTTGCCGCGAATTTACAAATTACCATTTTTTCTGATTAACTTAATCCGAATCCTATGGCTTTTGCTTGCAGGCTCTGCGGAAAATCCGATTATCTTTCTTTTTTTGATGCCCGCGAAATGATGTTTGGCACCCGCGAAGTCTTTCGCTATGCGGAATGTCGGCAGTGCGAGGTGCTGCAGATAGTCGATATTCCGGAGCCGGACAAATTTTATCCGCCGGACTATTACTCGCTTTCGGGTCAATCCGTATCCGTGCTGGAAGAAAAATTTATCCGGCGCCTTGCCGCACGGCAGATAGGCGAATTTCTCTTTGGTAAACGCAGATTTCCGGGAAATTTGCTTGCCCGCATCAGGCCGCAGATTGCGGAGCATTTTCCGCAATGGCTGCTTCCTCTTCGCGGGCGCATAGATTTTAGTTCGCGAATTCTGGATTATGGCTGCGGCCGCGGCAAATTGCTTCGTGAACTGCAGATTTTCGGTTTTCGTAACCTCGTCGGAGCCGATAAATTCATCGACAAGGAAATTAAAACCAAGGGGCTTGCCATTTACAAATGCGGGTTCGAACGGCTCGAAGCAGGTTTTGATTTGATTATGCTTCATCACTCGTTCGAACATCTGCCCGATCCGCGCACCGCGCTTAATGAAATCAAAAGGCTTTTGAACCCGGACGGAATAGCTCTGATAAGAATGCCCGTGCTCAATCCGGCATGGACTAAATACCGCACGGATTGGGTACAGTTGGATCCGCCGCGCCATCTTTTCATTTTTTCCGAAGCGGGATTTCGGCGTCTTGTGGAAAATGCCGGTTTTGTCGTTGAAAACGTCGTGTTTGATTCCACCGCTTTCCAATTTTATGCAAGCGAACAATATCGAATGGACATTGCGCAAAATGAACCCGATGCTTTCCGCGGTACATACGAAAATAGTATTTTTTCAAAATCGCAGATAGAAGAATGGGAGCGCGAAGCCAGACGCCTCAACGATCTGGGGCAGGGCGATCAGGCATGCTTTTATCTTACGGCGAATCAACTCCAGGCGGCGTATTAAATCCCCGATGATTCTGTTGTCCAATCAAGTACAGGCCTGACTATTCCCGGTAAAACTCCTGCATAATCACCACGCGCGGTATCGCCCTCCATCGTGTCAATGACGTTGAATGTTACCGCATCCCATTCGGCAAAATGAACGCTGAGCGGTTTGTACGTCGAAATCGCCGCGCCGACGTAAATCCATCCTTCGGATAGAAAGTTGCCGGGTATTTTAACGCGGCTTACGTAAATGCCGGTCTCGCGTGGCCGATCGCGCCATCCGGAAAACCAGTCATGTGAAATAAAAATACAGATGCCCTGTTCATTGAAAAAATGAAGATTAGGGACAAGGACTTTGCCGCCGGCAAGTACCCGATAAGTCATCTCTATAAAAACAGGTCTGCGGATATCCGCAGCAGAAATTGTTTTCCCGGATTCATCGCATACACGGACGGCCAGAAGCCTGACGATATCATTTCCCGGCGCGGACTCATTATCCGGCCAATGGCGTTCGGCTCCGGTTTGGCTTTGTTCGTGCAGGTATTCGGCGACCGTTTCCGCCGCCGCAGCATCGCGTACGACCTCGCCGCCGCGCAGCCAGATTGCCCGTTTGCATAATCTGGTTACGGCCTGCATATCATGCGATACAAAAATCACCGTCCGCCCGGAATCTCCGACGTCGCGCATCTTTGCAAGACATTTACGCTGAAAATTTATATCCCCGACCGCAAGCACTTCATCAACAATTAAAATCTCGGGTTCCAGATGCGCGGCAATCGCAAATGCAAGCCGCATATACATGCCGCTGGAGTAATGCTTGACCGGTGTGTCGAGAAATTTTTCCAGTTCTGAAAATGCTACGATTTCATCAAATTTTGCTTCGATTTCGGATCGCCGCATTCCAAGTATTGCGCCGTTTAGATAAATGTTTTCACGACCGGTAAGCTCATTATGAAAACCTGTCCCGACCTCGAGCAGGCTGCCAACCCGTCCGTAAATTGTCCCTTTCCCCGATGTCGGACGCGTGATACGCGAAAGGATTTTCAACAAGGTGGATTTTCCGGCTCCGTTATGGCCTATAATGCCAAGCGTTTCTCCCTGTTCGACTGAAAAACTGACTTGACGAAGCGCCCAGATTTCGCGGGATTTAACGTGCTTATTTCCGCCGGTGAAACGCCCGATAAGATCACGCAGCGACGTTGCGCGGCCTTCGCCGAGGAAATAACGTTTGGATATATTTTCCAATTCGAGCGCCTTCATAAATCTCTAGATATCATCGGCAAAATCGTCTTCCATGCCGCGGAAAACAGCAATCGAAAGAATGAAAAGAAAAATCGCCGAAGCAGTTGAAACGCCGACCAAAAGCCAATCGAAATCAAAACCGAAAAGCGCCGCCCGCCAGCCTTCAATCAATCCCGTCAGTGGATTCAGGGCAAATAACGGCCGCCATTTTTCCGGTACGAGCGAAACCGGATAGAAAACAGGCGAAGCCAGCATCCAAATTTGAAGGAAAAAAGGCAGGGCAAACTTAACATCGCGATATCGGACGTTCAATGCAGAAAACATTATGCCGAAAGCGGCCGTTTGAACCAGAATAAAAAACAGAAAAAGCGGAGCAATCAATACGGCTGACGGTAAACTGACGCCGAAATAAATGAAGAAAACCGCCAGAACGGGCAGCGCCACAATAAAATCGAATGCGGCGGCAAAGGTTGCCGCCAGCGGAACGATCAAACGTGGAAAATAGACCTTTGTAACGAGATTGACGTTGCCAGTAAAGCTGTTGCTGGCGGTCGTAACCGCACCGTAAACAAAAAGCCAGACCAGAATACCGCTAAGGACAAATACGGGATACGGAGCCGGAGCAGTTTCGAATCTCGAAAATGCGCTGAAGATGACGGTCAGGATCAGCGTCGAAACAAGCGGCTGCAGCAAAACCCAGGCGGCGCCGATAATCGTCTGCTTATAGCGGACTGCTATGTCACGATATGTAAGAAAATACAGCAATTCCCGGCGGCCGATGATCTCCGCGATTTCGCTGCGGATTGATCGGCGTCGCGGGCCGATGTGTGTTATTGATGTCTCTGTACGGTTATTCAGATACTTTTTCGGTGAAATGTTTTTTCCTTGTGCTACGCCAAAGATTGACGGCCGCCATCGGGACGAAAAGACGCAATCCGAACCTCAGTAGCTGAAAAGCCGATTCGGCACCCCGCCAGCTTTCTTTCGCCAGTCGCATGGCAGATAACTTTTGCCCGTATTGAAGTTCCATTCGCGCGTATTTGAATTTGACTCTTTCGGCAAGCCGGACAAATTCATTATCCGAAAGGCCGATCGCCTCACGGTTTCTTTGCTGAGCCGCGAGCACTTCCCGGAGCATCAGCAGACGGTCGCCGCTTGTATTGTAGCGATGATGCCGCCAGACGGAAAGTACGGCCGGATCAAAAGCAAATTCGCCCCGCATCATTAGTTTGAGATACATTTCGTAATCCTCGAGCCGCGCAGATTCGTTCCACATCAGGCCTTCAACCGCAGAGCGCCGATAGACTACCGTAGAACTTACCGGTGCTATGCCCTGCAGCAACATTTCGCGGACGTCGCCATCGGGATAATCGCCCCACGAATCGGTATATTCGGCCGTTGAATCGAATATGGTGCCGTTTTCGTCCATCAGGAAAGCGTGGCCATAGGCAAGCACTGCTTTACGGCGTTTCTCCAAAAGCTCAACCCGCGCTTTGAGAAAATCCGGCAACCATAAATCATCTGAACCGATATAGGCAAAATAATCGCCTTCGGATGCGGCAAAACCTTCATTCAATGTCCGGCACAGACCGCGGTTTTCGCGGGCTATCAGCTCCGAGTCAAACGGACAGTCTTTCAAAACCCTTTCAATCACGGCAACCGATTCGTCCCGCGAACCGTCATCTATTACCAGTAATTTACGAGGTTTTTTGGTCTGCGAAAAAATAGACCTCAGGCAGGTTTCAATAAATGGAGCATGGTTGTATGACGGAACAAAAACGAAAACTTCCGGCCCGGGACCCATATCTTCTACTGCGATTTCCATTCAAATGAAATAGAATCATATTTGGGCTGATTTGTCATCGCACGATCCCGTAAACCTGTAAATGCGCGTCCTGTATTATCTTGACTCACTTAACCGCGGCGGCGCCGAAATTCAGACGCTTGATGTTTGCCGTAACGCATCGCGTTTTGGCATCGATATCGTCGTTGCGGCCGGCGAAGGCGACCTCTGTGCAGACTTTCGCGATTCAGGGGTGCCCTTTTATACAGTCCGCCGCAGGATGCCTGTAGATGCATCGCTGGTTTCGACGCTCAGGGATATTATCAAACGCGAAAAAATTCAGATCGTACATTCATCGCAGCCTGTAGAAGGACTTCATCTTTTTCTGGCCTCGCATTCATTGAATATAGGCCGGGTTCAGACGTTTCACGGTTTTCTGCCCGACAGGAAAAACCGCTGGGCCGCGCGTTTCCTCATTTCGCGTTTGGATGCAAATCTTGTCGTAAGCCGCGAACTTTCCGTCTGGCTGGAAAAGTTTACCGGGCTCGATTTAGCAAATACGTTGCAGGTAATACATAATGGCCCGGATCCTGAAAGACTTTCGCCAACCGGTTATGATGTCAGGAAAGAACTTGGAATCCCTTCGGATGCTTTGGTCATTGGCATGATAGGTAATTTTTATCGCGATCAACGAAAAGACCAGACCACGCTCGCCGCGGCTTTAGGGAAAATTGCGGAACGAATCCCTGATCTGCATTGTCTTTTCGTCGGGAAAACGGAAAGCGGGGCAGAAAATAAAGTGCAAGTGTGCAAAAATATCATCAATGAAGCGGGCCTGCAGGATCGCGTACATTTTACGGGCCCGCGCAATGATATACCTGACGTGCTTGCGGCACTGGATCTCTTTGTGCTGTCTTCGTTTCATGAAGGTTTGCCTGTCGCTTTGATAGAAGCGATGCTTGCCGGCGTCCCCGCACTTGTTTCCGACATCGGCCCGCATCGGGAAGCTACAGCCGCAGGAACTTACGCTAAAATCTTTCGGACGGCCGATCCGGATGATCTGGCAGAAAAAACAGTCGTGCTGCTCAAGGATCCCGAAATGCGGGCCGGAATGGCAGCAAAGGCAAAAACCTTCGCTTACGACAATTTCAGCATCGGCGCCCATTTGAAATCGCTGAGAAGGGTTTACGAGGAAGTTTTATCAAAATGAAAATTTTAATCGGGATGCCGGCAAAAGATTCCTGGGGCGGCCCGGCCCGTTGTGAGCCGCCTTTTGTTTCGGCATTGGAAAAACTCGGCCTCAGTGTCGAAACGTCCGACTACGTCTATGGCGACAAGGAAAAACCTACGCCTCTGAGCGGACGGATTCGCCGCGTCCTGAAAACTGCATTTCGTTTCCGCCGCCTTCTTCGCCGAAAAGATTTCGATGTCATTCATCTCAATTCGGCTTTTGACGCCCGCACGGTACTCCGCGATTCCGTAAGCCTTTTTATAATGCGGCCCGGCAAAACAAAGGTTTTTATCAAGCTGCACGGCTCGGATATAGAAAGTTTTCGCTCGCTGCCCAGGTATCGCATTCTGATGTGGTATTTGAACCGAAAAGCGGACGCATTTGGCGTGCTTTCAAACGAGGAACTTGCCGCATTTGATCGCTTTGGTTTCGACCGTAATCGTTTTTTTCTTGTTAAAAATGCAATTACGTTTGAAAACCCGGCTATTTTCGATTCTCCGCGTCCCCTGAAGGAGGTAAATAATGTCTTCGAACTGCTTTTCGTCTCAAGGTTTATAGAGACAAAAGGCTTGTTGGAAACGATCGAGGCGCTTGCGCTTTTGCGCAGAACTCGTCTGCGTGTCAGGCTGACCTGCGTCGGCGACGGGCCGTTGAGAGCTGAGGCAGAGGCGGCTGCGGAAAGACTCGGGCTTTTGCCTTTCGTTACATTTACAGGCTATGTCGATGAAGCAACCGTCGAGGCATATCTTGCAAAATCGGACATTTTCGTGTTTCCGACCCGTCACCCGGAAGGCTTCCCGATTGCATTGTTCAAGGCAATTGCTGCCGGACTGCCCGTAGTAACTACCCGAATACGCGCAATGGCCGATTATCTAGAAGACGGCAAAAATGCAATATTCTGCGAGCCGAATCCGCAAAGCGTTTCCGATGCGGTCGAAAAATTAGTCCGTAACCGCGATTTGAGACAGAGCATGGCGCAAACAAATGCTGCAATGGGACCGGCTTTTTCGCCCGGTCAAATAGCAGGCGAATATCTGGAAATCTACGAAAAAATAAACAAAAGGCAAAACTGACCTGCATGGCAGGCCGGGAATTTTTCTAAATAACTGGTTTTTTATGGCGATTTTGATTACAGGCGGTGCCGGCTATATCGGCAGTGTTACCGCCGCGGCACTGCTTGAACGTCACGAAAAGATAGTCATCGTAGATAATCTTTCGCGCGGTCATCGCACTGCCGTGCCGGTCGGAGCAAGGTTTTACTGCGGCGATATCGGAGACGGCAACTTTATCGCAATGCTTTGCAATCGCTACAGATTCGACGCCGTGATGCATTTTTCCGCGTTTGCATACGTTGGCGAATCCGTGGCAGAGCCGGCAAAATACTATGTCAATAACGTTGCCGAAACAATCCACCTGCTTGAGAAACTCCTCGAAGCAGGAATCAGGCATTTCGTCTTTTCCTCAACCTGTGCAACCTACGGTGAACCTGAGTATTTACCGATAGACGAAAAACACCCGCAGCGGCCGACAAATCCCTACGGACAGTCTAAATTGATGATAGAACAGGTCTTGAGCGACCTCTCCGCCGCGGGATTATTAAAATACGTTGCCCTGCGATATTTCAATGCCTGCGGCGCTACGCGCTCGCACGGCGAATTCCACTTGCCGGAAACGCATCTCATCCCGATCGTGCTCGAAGCTGCCGAAGGCAAACGCTCCGCCGTTCCGGTTTATGGAAATGATTACGATACGCCGGACGGCACCGCAATCCGTGATTATATCCACGTCTCCGATCTTGCCCGTGCGCATATCGCAGCGCTCGATTACCTGCTAAGCGGCGGCACTTCAGAAGCGGTAAATCTCGGCAACGGTGCCGGTTACTCCGTTTTGGAGGTAATAGAATCGGCGCGGCGGGTTACCGGCCGGCCGATTGCCGTTGATTTTATGCCGCGGCGGCCCGGCGACCCTTCACGCCTGATTGCCGATGCCCGCAAAGCGGAAAGACTCCTTGGCTGGCGGCCCGGTATAAACAGTTTGGATGAAATGATCGCTTCGGCCTACGAATGGCGGCAAAACAATCCCGATGGTTATCACCACCGGGGCAACACTTTGGCCGCAGATTAACCCTTTAAAGACTTTGACAAAAACAGAAGGCGTAAAAACTCCGCATCGTCAAATTCCGCCATACGCCCCATACGGACTATTATCACGTTTTGCGACGGGATGATATATAGACGCTGATTTCCTGCACCGGCCGCGCAAAACAAATCCTTCGGCAAATCGTCCCCAAGACCATACAGGCTTATCTTGCGGACAGCGTTTTCAGAGGAAATCAATTCGGCAAGCCGCGGGCGTTCCGCTTGGGCGAGTCCGGCAGGATCTGACTTTCCGCGGTTTAACCAGAAGGTAATGCCATAGTTGGTATTTGCCGCGGAACCTTTCAATAGTGCATCAAGCAGCTCTTTTTTTACTATCTGACGGCCTCCGGCACGGCCGCCGGCAATCATAAATTCACCGAATTTCAGCCACTCGCGTGCGGTCATATATGCTCCGGAAGGCAGATTCGGCTGGCCTTCCTGCATCTGCCATCTCGAAGGTTTGAGCCCGATGGGATCCAAAATACGCCGCCGCAGGTAATCATAGACACCTTCGCCGCGTGGCCGCAGTTTTCGCCGCATTACTTCGCCAAAAACCTGAAACGGAACCGGACCATATTGAAATTTCTCACCCGTCGGATAAACCGCTTTTGCCCGGATTGCTTCGGAATAGGAAGGCGGCCGGCCGATATTTCCCGGCTCGAGGCCGCCGGTCAGCGAAAGCAATTGCCGCAAGGTGATCCGCGAAAGCATCGGATCGCCTTTCCACTCGGTAATTGTGTCTGCAACTTTTTCATCGAATCCGCTGATAATGCCGTCTTCGATGGCAGCCGCAAGCAGAACGCCGGAAAAAGATTTGGTGCCGCTGGCCAACATCCAGGGATCATCCGGTTTGTGGCCGTTCTGGTATTCCTCAAAGATAATGCGGCCGTTTTTCCAGACGATCATTGCGAGGCCCTTCGAACGGCTTGAATATTCGGCTGCGGCTGCAAAATCACCATCTTGACGCCCGGTCTGTGCGGCTACTCCGCATCCGGATAAAATGGCGGTTATAAGTAAAAATATGTACAAGTGTTTGATTTTCATATACTTAGTTACTGCTTTCAGCACACGAAAGGCGGCCTGCCGGCTTACAAACAGCCGCCTTAAAAATCAGTTCGTTTCACGGATTATACAAAATTGCAATTGTGGAACGTTCCACAATTTTATCATTGCCTTTGGAATTCAGGCGTTCCGAGTACCAGACTGACGGCTTTGAAAACCTCCGGATCTCCTGTAGGCTGCAGCAGGCGCATTTGCCGGTTCATTCGGCCGCCTTGTCCGCCTGCACGCATGTTGGGAATTTCCTCGAGGTTGTCCGCTGTTTCGTTTAACGAAGAAACCTCGGGAAGAGGTTTTTCCATCTGTTTCTCGAGTGCGGCACGGCTAGCAGGCGAAATCTCGCCGTGAAGGATCATTCCGATTGCTTTATCCAGCAACTGCTTCGGGTTATTGCTCGCAAAAGCCGTCAGGTTAACACGCGTTCCCGGAATGCGGTTGCTCGCTACCGCAATCGCATAATTTAATCTCTCAAGAAGCGCACCGGTATTTACCCAATCCTCTGCCTTGTCCGGAAAACCCGTCGGAGCCTGGTATCCATAGGGCACTTCGCCGAGTTTATTAAGCAAAGCAAGAATTGCCGGACCGCCTGTAGTATCTCCGCCGAGAACACGTACTGCGCTCACGGCAAGTTCGAAAGGAGTTTTGATCTTTGCCCTGTAATTCGCCGGAGCGAAAAATTCCGGGTCATTGAATAAAGCACGCAAAGTTGCCCTGATATCACCGCCGGATTTGGAAAATGCTTCGGCAACGCGGCCGACCAATGCTTCACTCGGATTGTCGCTGACGAATTTTTCACACAATTTGCGGGAGATGAATTTTGCCGTGGATGGATGCCTGACCAGGATATCGATTACTTTGAGGCCGTCTTTGATTCCGCCTTCATCGATTTTTTGACCCAGAACATATTTCGGGCCATTGTCATGCCATCGCGGATTGAAATAGAATTGCCCGCTTTCGATATCGTCGGGAATTCCGGCCTGCCGCTGCAATCTTTCGAGACGGCGGTTTTCATCACCGCGGATCATAGCGGCAGCCGCCCTTCTGTATCCGCGCGGATCCGCTATTGTCCAGCCGGTGAAGGCTCTGGCTACTTCGACAATGTCTTTCTGTGTATAGCCGCCGTCAACGCCCAGAGTGTGCAGTTCCATCAATTCGCGTGCGTAATTTTCATTCAAACCGCGACGCTGCTGTCCCCCTCTGCGGAGTTGTTCCAGCCTTCTGTCAAGTTCGGCGTCCGTGATTCCTTGCCGTGCCTTTATCTGCTCGCGCATTTGCGGCGTTAAACGACCATTGACCAGAAGTTGGCGAAGCCGGTTGTTGCCTTCATTGTTTCCGGCATTGGCTGAAACGGATTCGAAATTGTCAAGATAGAACAACATCGCCGGGTGCTGTGCGGTAGCAATCAGCAAGTCGCGAAAATTTCCAAGGGCATATTTTCTCAGCACATCGCGTTCATAACTAGGGATATACCATCGGACAGCTCCCTTGCCGGAAAAAACATTAAAGTGATTTTGCCAGAAATCAACCATTACTTCCTGCAATTGCCGTTCGGAATAAACGGCGCGGACGAAACGGTTTGTTACAATCTGGGGCAAAATCTGCTGAGCAGGTTTAAGGTCGTATTTTTGATAAAGTTCCTGTATTTGCTGACGGCGCCGGCGCTGCTCGTCTTCTGCCTTTTTTTGTTCATTATTCGGATCGGTTGCCGCTGTTGATTGTGCTCGGGCTGCCGGCTGCTGTCTTTGGCCGCCGTTGAGCATTTGCAGCAGCGCTCCGGGATTCGGATATTTGGCAAAGAGCTCCGCGGTAGAGAGTTTGAAAACCTCCAGGTTTTCTACTTTTTGCTCCGCAACGGAATCATCTATTGTTTCGGGAGATAATTGCTGCTCTATGTATTTGCGAATACCGATTGCCTTGACCTTTTCGAAATCGCCGGGCCGCGGGCCGTATCCAAGCCTGTTTAGCACGTGCAGAATCTTCTGGTCTTCGGTCAGCTTATCAGCCGGCAAAGGTTTTGCCGGTATTGCAAAAAGCGGCAAAACGAAAGCATACAGTAAAAATAGTGCATTAAGTTTTATCAATAAATTTCGGGCCTTCATAAAGCAATTTCTGACTCCGTTTTACAAATGCATTTTTGCTCCCTTTGAAGGGCATTGCGATATTTTAGACGCAGCCGGACCGGCAATTGGCGATAAAAATTATTGACTCGCAGAGCGCAAAGCCGCTTTTTCTGCAACATTTCCGCTTCATGTGGCATCGGAATATTCGATAATGCCGTCAATTTCGGTTAAAATATACCGGAACTTGCGGATTTAGGAGATCGGGATGCTTTTAAGTAAATTCAAAATTGGTTTCGCATTGATCTTCGGCCTGATTTTCACCCTTTCGGGTTTTGCACAGACGCGCACTTTCAGCGATCCGGAGGTCGAATTTACGTTCGAAATTCCTGATGACCGGTGGAAAATCGTCGGAAAATCGCCCTACGTCAATCTTGTATTCAATACCGCCCGCGAGGGTGAGTTGGAAATCAGAAAGATAACGGCGCCCGCAAGCAAGCCCATCAGCGAAGTCATCCGCGACGAAGAGCAGAAATTACAGTTTATGCCCGGCTATGTCGCCGGTAAGGAAGAGAATTTCTCCGGCATACTGCGCGGCGCGATTTTCAATTTCGAATTTGTCCGGGCGGGCAGAAATATGTCAGGACGTTTTTATTTCCTTCGGGCTGACGATACGGTTTACGTCCTGCGTTTTACGGGCTATTCGGACAGTCTTCGCTCGCTGCGTGTACAGACGGACATAATTGCCCGTACCTTTCAATTGAAAAAGTAATTACAAAGTAATCACGATTTAGTTATTTTCCATCTCGATGGCAAACCGGGCACCGAGAGGCAGGATGTAACCCTTCCCCTGCGGCAGTTTTGACACCGCACGGGAAAGCGATTGCATCGCCGCAAAACCCATCTTTTCCGTTAGACCGGCCGGCAGGGACGAAACAATTCTTACGTTGAATTGCTCTGCAATTTTCCTGATACTCCAGGCCGTCTGGCCATTAACCTGATACTTTTCTTCAAGCAGTCCGGCAATCCCGTCGCTATCTCCGGCCGAAAACCATCCGGCGAAATCCGTGTGCCCGGCACCGTCGGGACATTCCGCGATGAGTATTATGTTACCTCCGGGCTCGCAGGCAAGAGCAGCATTCTGCAGTGCCTTATGCGCCTGAATCATATTTATGTCGTAAGGAAAACCGCCGCAGCTTACGACTACATTCTTTCTTTTTTCTTTTATATGGATTGTATGAGAGAGGCGAAACGCCTCGCAGGCAGCCCGATGCGATTGCATCCAATCCCCGCAAAACATTTCCGTAATCTCGTCATTGCGACCGATTATCGTATTGATCGAAAAATGTGGCGCGGCTGCGGAGGCGACCTCGACAAAGGCTTCGTGTACCGGATTTCCTTCCAGTCTTCCGGGTGCAACGCCGTCGGCTCGTCTTTTTCTCCTGAAGTCAAAAGCGAGGCGGTGAGTTTGAGTAATCGTTCTCGTCGAGGCAAGACCGGGACAGATAATCTTTCTTCCGCCGGTAAATCCCGCGAAATAATGAAAGCCGACCGATGAAATCGTAATTACGAACGCGTAATCCACCAAAGCGCGGTTCAACTCGATCGGAATTCCGTTTGAGGTCGTGCCGAGGCGGATCAAATTTGCGATGTTGCGGGAATCATGGCTCTCGGCAACAATCCGGCGGGCGATGAAGTCACCCAAGATCGCGGTTTTTTCGGATTCCGTAACGGGACGATGTATGCCCGTAGCAAAAATGATTCTTATGTCCGCAGGATTGATGCCGGCGGCGATCAGACGGCGGATCAAAAGGTTACAGCATTGTCCGGCTCCGGCACGTCTTGTTGCATCCGGAACCGCAATCAGAACTCTCTCGCCCGACCGCACAAGATCCTCGAGCTGCGGCGATCCTATCGGAGAATCTATGAGGTTTCCTATTTCGGCATCGCTGAGCGGTTTCGCATTACTCTCAAGGCATAGCACATCGAACCGCTCCGGATCGAAGTCGAAGGGAATCGTCGTGCGGCCGTAAGCTAAATCTATTGATTGCATCGAAGAATCAATTGTCCCGCCTGTTGATTTCGTTCTGGTAACCGTTTGCCGCCGCACGGCTTTTCGGCTCAAAGCAGCGGATACCGGTTTCGCATACATAAACCGCCTCGGCTTCGTTGTTGACTGATTCCATCTGTATGGTCAGATGATCGATGCCAAAATCGCGGTTGAGTCGTGCACGGACAGATGCCAGAACTTCAGAATGCGAGACGACCGGATAATGATTTATGTGTGCGGAAAGGGCATCAATTCCGGAAGAAATAGTCCAGACGTGCAGGTCATGCACGCCGGCGACGCCCTCCGTATCCATAATTGCTTCTTCGACGGCGGCAATGTCAATATGAGCCGGAGTTCCCTCGAGAAGGACATTGACGCTATCAAGTATCAGGCGCCATGCTCCGTAAATGATTATCAGTCCGATAAGAATGCTGCCAACCGGATCCGCCCAGTTCCAGCCAAAGAATACAACCGCAAGGCCGGCCAAAATAGCCATCACGGAACCAAGCAAATCGCCTACAATGTGCAGAAAAGCACCGCGCAGATTGAGGTCATGTTTATGATCCGAATGCAGCAGCCCGACTGCAATCAGATTTACGGCCAATCCTCCCGCAGCGATCAAAGCCATTTCGGCGCCGGCAATCGCGGCCGGCTGTCTGATTCGCTCTATCGCCTCTATGCCGACCCAGATTGAAAGAACGACAAGCGAAATGCCATTGATAAAAGCAGCCAAAATCTCCAGCCGATAATAACCGTAGGTTTTACGTGATGTCGGAGCCCGTCCGCCAAACCATATTGCGGCAAGCGTCAGCGAAAGCGCTGCCACGTCCGTCAGCATGTGTCCTGCATCGGCTATCAAAGCCAGCGAATTCGTCAGCCAGCCGCCAACCGCCTCGGCAATCATATAGCCGAAGGTAAGGACAAGCGCGATCCGCAGCCTGAAAATCTTCTTTCCTGATCTTTCTACATCATTGCCAGAGCCGTGCACTGATTTTCCTCCGGCTGATTAAAATTTACGTAATACGCGTGAATTTTTCAGCGACAGCACGAAGCCCGCCCGATTGCCCGAATCATCGCTGAGTTCAACGGCGACTTCCGAAAGCGGCGTTGAGACCTGTAAACGGAATGACCCGTCGGGTCCGGCAAAAATCTGGTTTCCCTGTGAACGTACAAGCAGGCCGGGACGCGTACGGCCGCTGATCAAATATACGTTGCCGCCGACAGGTTCGCTGCTCCATGC
The DNA here is from genome assembly GCA_040756215.1 of Acidobacteriota bacterium. Classification (GTDB taxonomy): domain Bacteria; phylum Acidobacteriota; class Blastocatellia; order Pyrinomonadales; family Pyrinomonadaceae; genus OLB17. Next base: position 223,608 of record JBFLZQ010000003.1, on the reverse strand, counting down.
CGTAACGTCAATGATCGGGCTTGCGCCGCGGCGGGTAACGATGAATTTCCAGTGCGGGTTCCAATCGCTGGATTGTCCGGAACGTGATGTGGCCTTTACGCGCCAATAATAAGTACCGGGTGCGAGACCTGCCAGGCGGAATTCGCGTGAAGTCAGCGAAGCGCGGTCAACCAGAATTGCGTCCGCCGCAAAAATCGGAGAACGGGAAACCTGAATATAGTAGCTTGCAATCGGGAGGCCGGTGTCAACCTGCCAACTGAAAACCACGCTGACGCCTGCGCCGGTCGTATCCGTCAATTGCGCTCCGTCAGCCGGTGCAATGGGCTGCGGCGGATTCAGGAGTTTTTCGCGCGCTGCAATCCGGCCGTCGTTAACGGCAGCGTATTCATTTTCGGCAAGTGTTGTCTTCGTGCCGCCGATAGTTGTCTCGACGCTGCCGCGGCTGATTCTGATTTCTCCGCCATTGGTCTGTGCATCCGTACGGAAACTTGCGTCGGTCTGTGACTTCAGGGCGGTTTCGGAATCCAGCATTTCGACTACGTTTTTCGCGCTTTCGGGCTGGTCTTCGGTACGGACATTCAATTGGCCGTCGTCAAGCGAAACGCGGACATTCGGCCCGCCGAAAATAGATGAATTATTTCGGATGATAACCGTTGTATTTGGCCGCACGGTATAAACCGAACCGTCAACCATCTGAACAATCGCCTTGCCGTCTGCCTGTGTCTGAATCGTATCGCCGGCTGCTACCCAGATCTCCTTTGTTACCAGGATCGTTTCACGCGTGGCGGCCCGCGTTATCCTTACGTCGCCCTCGAATGAAAGAATGCGGGCTGCATCCTTTGGCGCCTCGGCCATACTTTCCGGAGCGAACCAGTTTGTCCGCATCGCATACCAGAGACCGAGGCTCATCAATGAAACCGCAATGGCAAATGCGGCAATGCCGTACAAGGTGCTGCGTCTTATCCGCCACCAATCAACGTAGAATTTTTTGTATCGGCTTTCCATTATTCATCCTGCCGGCCTCAGCCGGCAGTAATATTTTCATCTGCCTGATTTTTGGCGTCAGGGTTCGGGAAGATCAGCGAGCAGATGATCGAGATCAGCAAAGCTGTTACAACAACCGCCAATGAAACGTTTATTGCGGCCCGGTCAAACTCGTGATTTTGAAATCTTTGCAGAAAACCAATTACCGGCCCGGGCGTCTGCCCCGAATATAATAATAGCAAACCGGAGGCCACAAGCGGCAGCAACATTTTGAAACCAATGAACGAGAGCACAAAAGCGAGGCCGTATTTGAGAAGGTGAAACTTATCCGCCAGATCCGACAGTAGAAAATAAAACGTCCTCAAGCCCAGTATTGCAAAGATATTCGAAGTGTAAACAATAAAACGGTCCGTCGTAACGCCGAAGATTGCCGGAATTGAATCAACCGCAAAAACGATGTCAACCAGATTTATAACAATCAATACAAGCAGCAAAAGCGTCCCGAAAGCCCGCCCGTCGCGACGGACAATGAAACGATCGCCTTCGTAATGCTTGGAAATGGGTATGAACCTTGTCGTGAAATTTACTACCTTGCTGGATTCGGGATCGAATCCTTCGTCTTCGCCGAACATTTTGACGCCGGTGTAAATCAGAAACGCGCCGAAAACATACAATAGCCAATGAAAACTCTCGACGAGCTGCGCGCCGGCGAAAATCATCACCATTCGCAGCACAAGTGCCATAAAAATGCCCCAGAAAAGAACGCGGTGCTGATACTCCTTCGGCACCTTGAAATAGGCAAAGATAAGAAGGAAAACAAAGAGATTGTCTATCGAAAGCGAAAGTTCGATCAAATAGCCGGTCAAAAACAGCTTTGCATTGTCCGCCCCGAACCGCAGCAGAATGAATGCATTGAAAGCAAGAGCGAGCCCTACCCAGACGGCGCTCCAGGCAAAAGTCTCCCGTCGCGTGGGTGTATGAGATTTTCTGTTGACTATACCGATGTCAACAAACAATGCCGTAAGGACGACAATGAAAAACAGAATCCATGACCAGAGCGGATATTCAAAAGATTGCATAACAGGCACATGCCCTGCCGTAGCAGAGCCAAAAAGTAGATTTTAACCTATTAGTCGTGGCATCTCTATTCGGGGATTATTCTGTTGACATTATTGGATATTATAATTAGTCTAAAATTAGATGGCTAAGCAATTAAACATCGGAACGGTCGAGAAAATGGCACGCGAGCGGGGATTGAAAATGACTCCGCAGCGGCGCGCCATTATCGAATATCTGCAGAATGCCCGCGAGCATCCGACCACGGAAGAGGTTTTTATGGCTGTTAACCGCGATTTTCCGATGACGTCGCGGGCAACCGTCTATAATACTGTCAATTGGCTTCGCGATGCAGGTATGCTGCAGGAAATATATGAGGCCGGCGCCGTCCGGCTTGATCCGAATTTCGACCGCCACCATCATTTCATCTGCAACAAATGTGGCCGGGTAGAAGATATCGGCTTTGAACTGATATCCGATCTCGGCATCTGCTCATTGCCCGAATCCCAGACAATAGAAAGCTTTGAAATAGTCCTGCGCGGCACCTGTAAAAAATGCAGGACAAAGGCCGGCTGAACCGTGATTCAGCCCGCGCGGCCGGCAATTTCTACCCGCTCCGGCAGAAATGCGACCGCCAGCCGGCGCGCTATTTCCTCCAAACCTGTTTTATCCGTTTCATTGAAATCGTCAAGCCGGTCGCTGTCCACATCCAACACGCCTACGATTCTGCCATCGGGATCGAATAACGGAACGACTATCTCCGATTTGGCTTCCGTACTGCAGGCAATGTGTCCCGGAAACTCGTTGACGTCCGGCACAATGACGGTTTTTTTGCCGGTATAGCAATGCCCGCATACTCCGCGGTCAAAAGCGATTCGCGTACAGGCAAGCGGACCCTGAAAGGGACCGAGCACAAGCTCGCCGTCGCGCGCAAGATAAAATCCGACCCAATAGAAATTCAGCGCCTGCTTGAGAATAGCGGCGGTATTGGCAAGATTGGCAATCAGATCCGGTTCGCCATCGATGATTGCCGAAATCTGCGGTGCTATTTCTGAATAAATGGTTGCGCGGCTTGCGTCGCGTGTAAAACTAATATTCTCTGCCATAAATAAAGATTATTGCTCAAAAGGCCGGACGACGAAAAGTCAGGAGTTCTTAGGTTTGTAATGAATTACCTCAGCTTTTTCGACCGTAATCATCGCACCGCAGCCGGCTGCCTCGATCATTTTATTTGCCGCTTCGAGAAATTCGTTGATTTTTCCGGCGCTATCCACTATTTCGACCACAATCGGCAGATCAAAGGAAACGTCAAGCAGTTTTGCCGTATGGATACGGCTGCTTGCTCCATAAGAAAGAATGCCGCGAAAAACCGTAGCACCGGCGATGCCGATTTTTTTCGCTTCAAAAACAAGGGCTTCGTAAAGCGGCTTTGAATCGTATTTATCCAGCTCGCCGATAAATATTCGCAATAATTTAGCATCGCGTTCGAGTTCCATAATTTTCAGAGCATTCTTGCTGCCTGCATTCCTAGATAAGTTGCTATCAGCCCGAGCACAAGACTGATAAAAACATTCGCCGCAGAAGGCAAAATTTCGCCTTCGCGCAAAAGAGCAATGCTTTCGTAGGAAAAGGTAGAAAATGTGGTAAAACCGCCGCAGAATCCGGTAGTCAAAAGAATACGGATTTCAGGCGAGACAATTCCCGAGCGTTCGGAAAACGACATTATCGCGCCAATCAGAAAACAACCGGCAACGTTTGCAATCATTGTCCCGAAAGGAAATGCCGGCGAGATGTGCGCGGCGGCAAACACTGAGATCAGATAACGGCAAATGCTCCCGGCGAATCCGCCGACGCCTACAAGAATAAGGTTCTTCTCCATAAACGGATCGGTTTTCGCGTAGGAGCCATCAGCTCAACTGAGCGGTTTGTGGCGGGAAGACCCCATTTCCCGGTCGTTGATTGCAGTTTTACACAGCGCCGCATTTGCGGTCAAGGTTATTTTTCAGCCTCATGCGGGCATTGCCGGCTGCGGCTACCGCAGCTGAGGCAGACTCCGCAAGCGCCGTGATGTGTCCCATTTTACGACCCGGTTTTGGTTCCGATTTACCGTAAAGATGAAGTTTTACCGCCGGATCTTCAAGAGCCGCCGCCCAGTTCGGTTCGCCTTCCGACCATAAATCGCCAAGGAGATTTGCCATGGCTGCCGGAGTGTAATATGCCGTGTCACCAAGCGAAAGCCCGCAAACAGCCCGCAATTGCTGCTCGAATTGTGATGTAACGCAGGCATCGAAGGTCAGATGGCCGGAATTATGCGGCCGCGGTGCAATTTCATTTACCAGCAGATTGCCGTTCGCCGTCAGGAAAAATTCCACGCAGAGCGTGCCGACGTAATCAAAAGTTTCAGCGATGCCTTTTGTAATCTCGACGGCACGCCGGTAAATCTCCCGCGAAACTGCGGCGGGAGCAAATGAAACGTCAAGAATATGATTGCGATGGGAATTTTCGATAACGCCGTAATCTACAAATTCACCGCTTTGTGAACGTGCGGCGACAACCGAAACCTCCTTTTCGAACTCGATAAAAGCCTCCAGCACGCCCTCTGCACCATTTAGAGCATCAAATGCGGTTTCGATATCATGCGGCTCGCGAATTACCGTCTGCCCTTTCCCGTCATATCCGAATCCGGCAGTCTTGAGTACGGCCGGAAGCCCGATATCGTTGACCGCCCGATACACGTCATCGACTAAGCGAATCGCCCGGTAACCGGCCAGCGGAAAACCGTTTTCTGACAAAAAGCGCTTTTCGCGGAGACGATTTTGCGTCGTATGAAGTATATCGCCTTTCGGATAGACGGCTACATATTCGGAAGCGGCCGCTACGGTCTCAAAAGGCACGTTCTCGAATTCAAATGTAACCACGTCAACCGATTTTGCAAAATTCCTGACGGCGTCAAGGTCTGTATAATCCGCTGAGGTTTCAATGTCGGCGACCTGACCCGTCGGCGTATCCTGATCGGGTGAAAAAGTATGCACACGATAGCCCATTTTCCTGGCCTCGATTGCAAACATTCGTCCGAGCTGGCCGCTCCCGAAAACGCCGATGGTTGAATTTGGCTGAATTTGTTTTTTCACGGGAAAATGTCCGCTATGTCAGGTAAGCGATGATTTTAAAACCTCATCTGTCTGTTTACGACGGAAAGAATGTAGTTTTTCGCGCAAATCAGGCCGCGACGTTGCAAGAATCGCAATAGCCAGCAGGGCAGCGTTTGCCGCACCGGCCTGACCGATTGCCAAGGTTCCAACCGGAATGCCGGCGGGCATCTGGACTATGGAAAGCAATGAATCCAGACCGCTTAGAGCCTTGCTCTCAACCGGCACGCCAAGCACAGGCAAGATCGTCTGCGAAGCGCACATACCGGGCAAATGTGCCGCTCCGCCGGCTCCTGCGATTATCACCTCGATGCCTCTGGATTCGGCCGATTTGGAAAATTCGAACAATAAATCGGGCGTCCGGTGTGCTGAAACGATCCGGGCCTCGTATGCAATACCGAAATCATCAAACATTTTCGCTGCGGCACGCATCGTCGGCCAATCGCTTTTACTGCCCATAATTATTGCTGCCAGAGGGTTTGCATTTTTTTGGCTGCTTGTCTGATTCGGTTTTTTTGTTGATATTTCTTTTCGTTTCGCCATTTGATGATCCGTAGGACTTACTGCTGATTCGGTCCGGTGCGGCGTGGCTCCGGCCGGCACCGATTATTGTGCAAGGGCGGAGCGTACGACGGATTCGAATTTATCCCACGCCTTGATCGTGCTTCGCCAATAAATAATTTCGCCTGTTCCGGAAATCACGACATTTTTAGGATAGCCGCCGATATTGAACAATCCGATTGCATCGCCGGCATCGGCAGCCTGCAAATAGTCGAAAGGTTCTTTTTTAAGATACTGCCGGACTTCGGCGGCGCTGTCGGCCGTCAAGGCAAGAAAAACCACATCATCGCGGCCTTTGAAAAGCTTCATAAATTCATTGAGCCGCGGCTTCATCGCCCTGCATACGGGACATCCGATAAACCAGAAATTGAGGACTACAACCTTGCCGGAGAGGTCTGCGAGCGAGACGCTCTCTCCGCCCTCGAGAGTAACCTTGAAATTCGGTGCCCGCATTCCCTCCTGTGGAATTTTCTGAAGACGGAATTCCGTCGTCCCGTCTTCAAGCTGTCTGACAATCGTGGCATCGGGATAATGAAAGTTAGCCATCCTGATATCCACGAATTCATTGTTGGAAATAATCTTGCCGTCGGAATCCCTGTAAATAAGTTTTTGTCCCTGCGTTTCGGGAGGCCGTGACTGCGTCTGGGCCGCCGCCGTGCCGTGAAAAACGGCTAACAAGGCCAAAACCAGAAATTTAAGAGTATTAACGGCCATCACGTAAAAAATAAAAGAGACGGCCGATGAAAGCAAATTCACCGGCCGCTTCGCGCTCTTTGCGGGTACGGAATTTCTACTGTCCCTGTCCCAATTGGAAGCCGGGTTCACCGTCGAAAGTATAGAGATGTTCGGTTTTGATGAAATCGAAACCTGCGGCATTGACGCGGGACAGCAGATTTATGATCTGCTGATGCGTTATTGTATTGCCGTCATTTTCCGACATGAAACGGCATCTCCAGTGGTCAACGCAAAACGTGTCAGGCTGTCCTTTCGGATAAACTTTCGTTCCGCGATTGGAAATCATCACAAGTTTCAATCCGTCGCCGTTTAATTTTTCGAGTGCCGTGCCGAGTTCGTCAGCGGCTCCGTAAAACTTGCCGTTCCACCAGTCCAGAAATACATCAACGCCGACAAGCTCTTTTTTCTGCGGCTCGCGAATGGTATAAAGCGGTTTGCGGTCGGCCTCGGCGGACTCTTCAACCGCCTTATATTCAACCGGTTTAAGTGTCTGCGGTTTCTGCCCGAGCCTTTCGACCACAGCCTGGGCAAATTCCTTTGTTCCTACCTTTTGTTTCGAGATGCCCTCTTTGAAAATGTCGTAGGTATGAATACCGTCCTCGATTGTTTTCAGCCAGGCATTGTGTGCCCGCTCGGCAACGTCAGGCTGATTTATATGTACGAGCATCATCACGGCACCGAGGAAAAGTCCGGATGGATTTGCAAGATTCTGCCCTGCACGACGAGGTGCCGAGCCATGAATTGCCTCAAACATGGCGATGTGTTCGCCGATATTGGCCGAGCCGGCCAGCCCGACCGAACCGGCGATTTGCGCCGCTACGTCCGAGAGAATATCACCGTAAAGATTCGGCATCACGATAACATCGAAATTTTCAGGCGTATCGGCAAGTTTGGCCGCGCCGATATCTACAATCCAGTGATCTGCTTCGATGGCGGGGTATTCTTTGGCAATTTCGTCAAAAACGCGATGAAACAAACCATCAGTCTGTTTCATAATGTTGTCTTTGATAAAGCAGGTGATTTTTTTTCGGTTATTCCGAACGGCGTATTCGAAGGCATACCGGACGATTTTTTCGCAACCCGGTCTTGTAATCAGCTTCAGACACTGCTCGACCATATCGGTCTGCCGGTGTTCTATGCCGGCATATGTATCCTCTTCATTTTCACGGACAATGACAACATCCATAACCGGATGCTTTGTGCTGACGAAAGGATGATACGAGACGCAAGGGCGAACATTGGCATACAACCCCAATGTCTTGCGGACGGTTACATTCAATGATTTGAAACCGCCGCCCTGGGGCGTCGTGATAGGAGCTTTTAAAAATACCTTTGTTCTGCGGAGCGATTCCCATGCTTCGGGAGCAATGCCTGCGGAATTGCCCGAAAGATAAACTTTTTCGCCGATTTCAATAGTTTCAATATCAATACGGGCTCCGGCCTCTTTGATGATATGAAGCGTCGCTTCCATAATCTCCGGCCCGATGCCGTCCCCGTAAGCTACCGTAATAGGAACATTTGCCATAATTAAACTATATCCTCATTTTTAATTTGGTTGTGTAGTCCAAATCTTTGAGTTTATCGTTTTTTACCCGTTGTTACAAAAACACTTTGATTTTCGTTTCCTGATTTCTCCTAATTTCATCGGGCGAGGGAGTTTATTTGTGCGGCAAGCGAGAGATCGCGGACGGTTACTCCGCCGCTGTCATGTGTAGTAAGCCGGATGCGGGCGTAGCCCCATCCGAAGGAAATATCCGGATGATGGTCCGCGGCGTCTGCCAATTGCCCGACCTGATTTACAAATTGCAGTGCAGAGGCAAAATCCGCAAACTTCCATTCCCTTTCGATTCCCTCATCCTGAAATTGCCAGCCTTCGGGTCTATCGGGGCGGTTTTTGTAGTCTTCGCTTGCGATTCTGGTAGATTGCATCGTCCGTTTTACCCTTTTGCGAAATTCGTTAAAATGTTTTTTTAAGTTTATTATACTTGAGCGTTCAAATAATGCCTAAAAATATTTATATTTACCTGATTGTGATTTGCAGCCTGGCCGCCATGCAGTTTTCCTGTAGCGGAAAAAACGAGCCCGCGTCGCCTCTGGAAACATTCAAGACTTATGTTAAAGCATTGAAACAAAAAGACATAACAACCATGAAGATGCTGCTCACGGCAGAATCTTTGCAAATGCTCGAGCGCGAAGCCAAAGCGCAGGGCGTAACGGTTGACGACGTGGTGAAAAAAGAAACGCTTTTTACGGAAAACCAGAAAACCATTGAATTCCGCAATGAAAAAATAGATGGTCAGAAAGCCACGATAGAGGTAAAAAATCAATTCGGCACGTGGGAAACCGTTCCTTTTGCCTTCGAAGACGGGCAATGGAAAATAGACAAAAAAGGTTACCTGGACCGTTTTTCCTCCGATATTGAAGAACAGAATCAAAACGAACTGGACAAAATAATAAATCAGGGCAAGCAGCCTTAAAATTTATTCAGCAGGAGATTTTGTGTCAATCATCAAACCATTTAACGCAATAATTCCGACGGCCGAAACCGCGCCGAAAACCGCCTGTGTCCCGTACGATGTGCCGTATGAAAGCGAGGTACGCCGGGAGATTGAGCGTAACCCGTTGTCATTTCTTAGAGTTACGAGGCCGGAGGCCGAATTTCCGCCTGATTCCGACCCGTCGGAAGAGGAACTTTTCAAAAAATCGCGTGAAAATTTAGAGGCGATGCTGTCAAATGGAATTTTGCAAGAGGCATCCGGACCTTCAATCTTTGTTTACCGGTTGACCGATGGCGGCCGTTCGCAAACAGGTGTCGTCGCCTGTTGCCCGATAGACGAATATGACAACGGATTGATCAAAAAACACGAACGGACACGCCCAGACAAAGTTCATGAACGAACCGAACATATGATTGCGGTCAGGGCACAAACCGGATTGATTTTTCTGGCTTTCAGAAATACGGATGAGATCCGCTCCGCAATTGCCGCCGAAACGGCTGACCAGCCGATGTTTTCCTTCATCAGCCGCGACGACAACGTAAAACAGGAGGTTTGGCTTGCCCGCAACCCTCAAAGTCTGATCAAAGGATTTGCGGCATTGCCGGCACTGTATATCGCCGATGGTCATCACCGTGCGGAAAGCGCGGCCGAATGCCGGCGGCGTTTGAAAAACGACAATCCCAATCATACCGGAAATGAAGAGTATAACTTCGTGATGGCAGGGATGTTTCCCTCCGAAGATCTGGCAATACTGCCCTATAACCGCGTCGTTAAAGATCTGAATGGCCTGTCGGCTCAGGAATTTATCATTCGGCTGGGTGAAAAGTTCATTGTCAGCGAATCGGAGGTTAAAAATCCTGAAAATCCGGGCCAGATTGCCATGTATCTTAACCGTCGCTGGTATCTGCTTACTTACAACGTGGAATATATCCGCGATCCGGGTCCGATTGAACGCCTCGATGTCAGCATTCTGCAAAATAACGTGCTCGGCCCCATTCTTGGAATTGAGGATCCGCGGACGGACAAACGGATTTCTTTCGTTGGCGGACGGCGTGGAACCGCCGAGCTGGAAAGATTAGTGGATTCCGGCGATTTTAAGGCCGCTTTTTCAATGTTTCCGACGTCAATCGAGGATCTCCTGGCCGTCGCCGATCTGAACGAGATTATGCCGCCCAAATCAACCTGGTTCGAACCTAAACTGAAGGACGGGCTTTTTATTCATCGCATTTGACCGTTTTTTCATAGTCTGACGGCCGTTTTTATGAATCCAAAAGACCTCTCAGCAATGCGGCAGGAGTACTCTTCCCGCCGGCTTTCGCGTTCCAACGTCTCTCCGGACCCGTTTGAACAGTTCTCCGCGTGGTTTGATGAGGCGGTCGCTGCCGAAATCAGCGAGCCGAATGCAATGCTGCTCGGCACATCGGGACCGGATTGCAGACCATCCGGGAGAATTGTTCTGCTGAAAGGGTTTAGCCCTGCCGGCTTTGTTTTTTTTACCAATTATGAAAGCAGAAAAGGCCGCGATCTATCCGCCAATCCATACTGCTTTCTGCATTTTTTCTGGCGCGAACTGGAGCGGCAGGTGATAATTTCGGGCCGTGCGGAACGCGTCAGCCCCGAGGAATCCGACGAATACTTTGCTTCGCGGCCATATGAAAGCCGCATCGGTGCCTGGGCTTCAAAGCAAAGCGATGCGATTTCGTCGCGAAGCGAACTGGAAGAGCGCTTTGCGGAATTTAAACGCCTTTATCCGGGCCCGGATGTCCCGCGGCCTCCATTTTGGGGCGGTTTTCGTGTCGTGCCTGACAGATTCGAATTCTGGCAGGGACGTCCGAACCGCTTACATGACAGGCTGGAATACAGCCTCAAGGGCAGTGAATGGCTTTTAACACGCCTTTCACCATAGGATTTAGCCATGTTCAAAACCGAACGCCTCGAATTTCGCCAATTTACGCCCGAGGACCTGCCGCTTTTAATCGAACAGCGGTCTGACCCGGAAGTAAACCGCTATCTCGGCGGTACAAAACTACAAAATCCCGACGCATTGGCAAGGCGTCTGGAATTTTATATTGGTTGTTATGAAAAATATGGCTTCGGGACCTGTGCCATGCTCTGGAAGCAAACAGGTGAAATGATCGGATCCGCGGGCATTCAGCCCCTGGCCGAAACCGATGAAATCGAAGTTGGTTACAGCATCATAAAAAACTTCTGGGGACGCGGCATCGGCACTGAAGCTGCGTACGGGTGGCTTGATTTCGGGTTTACCGATGCCGGACTCGATCGCATCGTCGCCGTGGCAGACGAGGAAAATATTGCTTCGCGGCGTGTGATGGAAAAATGCGGGATGCGCTTTGAGCGAAATGCCTTTCACTATGAAAGACAGGTTGTGCTCTATGCAATCACACGTGGAGAATTTCTTGCTTTCAGAGATTCCTATAAAGGCTTTGGCAGGCGCGAATCGGACTTTTGACCGGCTTGCTTCCAAAATCGCGGTATTTTCTTCCCTATGCGGGCAAATTATCCAAAATTGGCTTTTGCGGTTGCGGCATCCGTGTATTTTCTTTGGATCGCATATGACCCGATGCTCGGGAGCTTTCTTGATCTCGTGGATTTGCCCATTCACGAAGCAGGCCATCTGATATTTCGGCCGCTGGGCGAATTTCCGGGCGTAGCGGGCGGCACTCTCCTGCAATTGATTATACCGGCTGCTTTTGTCGCCTATTTTGCATTTAACGGGAAGAAATATTCTGCTGCCATTGTGCTTTTCTGGGTCGGCCAGAGCCTTTTGAATATTTACGTCTATGCGGCCGATGCCGTTGTTATGCAGCTGGTGCTTCTTGGCGGCCTGACGGGCAGCGAAGGAGGCTTTCACGATTGGAATTATATGCTTTCCGAATTGGGTTTATTGCCGCATACAAAGGCAATTGCCGGAATGATACGCCTTTCGGGTACTATTACAATTATTTGCGCCGGCTTTCTGGCCGTCGCTTTCTCTTTCGTTAAGGGAAACGTACGTCGTTTTGAAGAAATATGACGGATGTTGCTTTGATTACGGGTGCTTCAAGCGGAATTGGCGAAGCATTTGCACGCCGGCTCGCAAGCGAAGGGTACAATTTATTCCTTGTTGCCCGCTCAGGCGAAAAGTTAGCCGATTTGTCGAATGAACTGGCCGGACTGCATAAAATCCGGGCATTTTACCTTGCGGCAGATTTGACCCGGCCCGAAGCTGACAAAACCGTCTTTGAGTATGCAGCCGAAAATCAATTAGACGTTACTTTGCTCATAAACAACGCAGGTGTCGGCTCGATGGGAGATTTTGCGAAACTTCCTTTGGAACGTGAACTGGAGATGATTGACCTCAACGTTCGGGCAGCAGTCGCTCTCTGCCGCCGTTTTTTACCGCAAATGCGTTCGCGGTTGAGCGGGACAATTATCAACGTTTCTTCGGCCGCGGGATTTCAACCCGTGCCGTTTATGGCTACCTACGCAGCGACAAAGTCATTCCTGACAGCATTTAGCGAAGCCATTGCGGAAGAGAACCGTCCCTTCGGCATTCAGATTTTGGCGCTTTGCCCCGGCTCTACCGATACTGCTTTTTTCGAAAATGCAAAGATGCAGCGGAGTTTTTCATTCAAGGGCCAGCAAACTCCGGAAGAGGTTGTCGAAACCGCGCTCCGTGCAATTCGCCGCCGCAAGGTAGTTGCCATCAGCGGTTGGGCAAACCGGCTTGTCGCCCGCGCCGTAAATTTTGTACCTAATAGAGTTATTACCCGAAGCGTGGCGCGCGGACTACGCCGACGCTTTCAGGAAGACAAATAACCTTTAGCCGCAGGCAGGCATTACTGTTAATATCGAAAAGACTTTTTGTATGAAATTCACTGTTTTAGGCAGCGGTTCTACGGGCAACGCCGTTCTGATCGCTTCGGAAAAAACCAGAGTTCTGGTAGATGCGGGTCTCAGTGCAAAAGAAATTCTCCGTCGTCTCTTGTTGGTCGGCATCGATCCCGAATCTCTCGACGGCATTTTGATCACACATGAACATGCCGACCATTGCGGCGGGCTTCGGGTGCTTCTAAATCATTTGAAATGCAGGGTTTATATTTCCGAAGAAACTGAAGACGCTTTTTATGCCACCCGTAAAAACGGCACAAACGGAGAAAGCGAATCTGCCAAACGACGGGCATCTCTTTCCGGCCGAACCGTCAAAATCGAATCCGACAGGGAATTTAGCATCGGCGATATCGATTTTGAGCCGTTTTCAGTCCCGCACGATGCGGCTGACAATTTTGGCTTTGTTTCACGCCGCGAAGGCGTAAGAATTGCCACTTTGATGGACTTTGGCCACATTACGCCGCTGATTAAGCAAAAGCTGACCGGATGCGACGCAATCATAATCGAATCCAATCATTCGCGGGATATGCTCCGTGCCTGCAGTGTCTATTCCTGGGATTTGAAACAGCGGATATTCTCGCCAAACGGGCATCTCTCGAACGAAGATCTTGCCGATTGGCTGACAAATGACTTTGACGGGACGGCACGCCACATTGTCCTTGCACACCTTTCACAGAAAGCAAATGACCCGCATTTGGCCAGAATTACCGCCGAAACGGCTCTCGGCATGCGGTCGCCGCTATTTCAAGCCGAAACGAGGATTTCGCTTTCGTCTCACAGGGAACCGACGCCATGGTACTGTTTTTGAAACGGTTTAATCCGACGTTTCAAAGTACACCGCGAAACGATTTGCGATGAATCGGACACGGGCCAAACCGCCGGAGTGCATCCAGATGCGCAGCCGATCCATAACCCTTGTGTGAAGCAAATCCATATTCAGGGTAGAGAGAATCATATTCCCGCATCAGGTCATCACGGTAAACTTTTGCCAAAACGGAAGCAGCGGCTATCGAATAGGAAATTGCATCTCCTTTGATCAAGGCTTTTTGCGGCAATTCAGACTGTTTAAGCGTAACTGCGTCAATCAAGAGAAAATCCGCCGCCGGCTGCAGCCTTTCGATTGCAATCAGCATTGCGCGTTTTGTGGCTTCGAGGATATTTATACGGTCAATTTCATCGGGCTGGACCTCGCCAATGGCAAATGCGGCGGCCGTGTCCCTGAGTTGATCGGCTATCTGCCGTCGGAGTGGTTCTCTGAGCTTTTTTGAATCATCAAGTCCGGAAGGAACAGGTTTTGAAGGATCTAAAATGCAAGCAGCCGCGACGACCGGCCCTGCAAGGCAGCCGCGGCCAACTTCGTCAACGCCGGCAATAAACCTGTAGCCATCGGCTCTTGCCTGCTCTTCGAATACAAAGCCGATGTTCCATTGCGTAGGCTCTGCCTTGAGTTGAAATGCATTCACGCTGGAATCCTGTTACGATTTCGGCAAACCGTGCCCGCCGATGGGCTCGGTCTCGAACCGCTCGCCAAAGCCTGTGATCATCGGCCTTGCCTTTGCGATTGCGGCCTGTACGGAGGGCAGTTGCAGCGAGGCTTCGTGGCTTTTCCTGCTGTCCCACACCTCCGTTATCCAGATGGCATTCGCGTCGCCGGGATCATATGAGACTACGTAGCTCAGGCATCCGGGCATTTTGTCTATTCCGTCAAGGAGAATCTTTGCAAGTTCATCGCGTTTCCCTTGCGCGACCTTCAACTTTCCGATCAAACCATACATCTTTTTTTCCCCGCCGTGTACGACTTCACCATCAGAAAAAAATACATAGGATACTGCCGCTCCCGCGGCAGCCACGAATTGACGACGGCTTATTCGACTCATAGCCTTTCTTGAAAAAGTGTCTATTTTTCGGCCTGAGCTTTGTTTCGTGTGTCTTTTTCCTTAATGCGGGCAGCTTTTCCGCGAAGATTACGCAGGTAATAAAGTTTTGCCCTTCGGACGCGGCCGCGACGAACCACGTCGATATGATCCACGATAGTTGCATGGAGCGGGAAAATACGCTCGACGCCGATACCGAAGCTGACCTTACGGACAGTGATCGTTTCGCGTATGCCGCCATGTTTTCTGGCAATTACGACACCTTCAAACACCTGAAGACGTTCTTTGTTACCTTCCTTTATACGTACGTGTACCTTAACCGTATCTCCCGCCTGAAAAGCCGGAATATTCTGTTTTAACTGTGTGTTTTCAACTGAATCAAGTTTATTCATAATCGTTTCGGCCAGAGGTCAGCGGCGGACAATACGTCCGCAGCTCACATATCACCATTTTCTCCTTTCAATAGATCGGGTCTGTTTTTTCTGGTTTTTTCAAGCGCTTTTTCGCGCCTCCAGTTTTCAATTTCCTTATGATTTCCGGTCAGCAAAACTTCCGGAACGCGCAGCCCGCGAAATTCCGCAGGGCGTGTGTAATGCGGGCAATCAAGCAGCCCGTTAGAAAACGAATCATTTACGGCAGAGGTTTCGCTGCCAAGTGCATTCGGGAGCAACCGGACAATTGCATCCGTCAGTACAATTGCCGCCGGCTCGCCACCCGAGAGCACATAATCGCCGATTGAAATCTCATCGGTAACCAAAACTTCATTGACGCGTTCGTCAACGCCTTCGTAGCGTCCGCAAATCAAAATCAGGCGGTTAGCCGTATCTGCCAATTCGCGAGCGGCCGACTGTCTGAAGGGAACTCCCTGCGGCGATAAAAGTATGACACGGGTGCCCTGCGGATATTCTTCCCTGACCGTTGTGCCAAGCAGATGTTCGACGGCCGCAAAAATCGGCTCCGGTTTCATCACCATTCCATCGCCTCCGCCAAACGGCCTGTCGTCCGTCATCTTGTGCTTATCGGCGGCAAATTGACGGATGTCGTGAATTTTAATTTCTACGATACCGGCATTTTTCGCCCGGCGGATTATTCCAAAATCAAAGACCTGCCCGAAAAATTCAGGGAAAATCGTTAAAATATCTATCGTCGTCGGCCCCTGCTTTTGCGGATGTGAAACTGCTTTTTTCATTTACAAAAAGAGCCGGACTAAAAAACCAGGTTATCAAAACTCCAGAAGCCCGTCCGGCGGATCAATCCGGATCAACTTCTTACCGATATCCACCTCTACGCAAATAGCAGTAACGAATGGAATCATATACTCTTTTTCAACGCCGGAAACAACCAGTATCTCCGGCCCGCCGGCACGCATTATTTCACTGACAATGCCGATTTTTTCTCCCGTTACGGTTTCTACGCGGCAATCCGTCAATTGCCAATCGTAAAATTCATCTTCATTGAGGCTTACGGCCTCAGATTCCGGAACGCAGAGGTCGCAATTGCGAATCTCCTCTGCCGCCCCGATGCTGTCAAGCCCGGCAAACCTTATATGCAACCGGCCGTTTCGGATTTGAAGCGCCTCAATTGTCAATTCCCGCCGACGTCCGTCTGCCGTTACGGCGATCAGAGACCGCAGGCCGTCAAAACGATCCGGAAAGTCAGTCAAAATATCTGCGACGATTTCGCCGCGGATTCCGCGTGGCCGTGCTACTTTTGCTACAGCAACAAGATCGTCCAAGTCAATCTTCAATCAAATCGATCTGATATCGTCGCCCATGTTTCTGGCCGGCGAAAAACAAAAGGCTTCTGATGGCCTTGATGGTTCGGCCTTCGCGGCCGATCACGCGCCCGTAATCTTCCGGCGCAAGGCGCACCTCGAATCGGACATTGCGGCCGTCGCCTGCCTCGTAAACCTCGGCAAGATCCGGCGAACCGGCAATTCCCTTAATGATTTTTTCGACCGCCTGTTTCATAAAAACCTGCTCCGCAAGGCCAAATGGTTTTACCAAGCCAAATGATTGAGAAGCCGCAGTATCAGGCCGTCTGCGCCGGATTATGTTTAATCAGGCTTGCAACCGTATCTGTCGGCTTGGCTCCGACGCCGATCCAGTACTGAATCCGCTCATGGTTAAGCTTGACTTCGGCAGGATTGGTCATCGGATTATATGTCCCGAGATTTTCGATATACTTTCCGTCGCGCTTTGAGCGTTTCTCCTTAACCACAACACGATAAAAGGGTTTGCCCTTTGCGCCCATTCTCATCAAACTGATTGCTAACATAGTTTTTCTTTTTCCTGATTCGAATCAAAAAATTTTGAAGTTCTAACGTTTCTTTTTATGCCGTTTTTTTCTTTTGGACAATCGGCCGGACGGTTCCGCATCGCCGCCGTTGGCTGCCGGCAAGCCGCCTATTCCCGGCATCGGCCCGCCGAGCATACCGCCCAGACCTCCTGCAAGGCCTCCAAGCATTCGCTTGCCGAGCCCGGCAAAAAGTCCGCCGCGGTTCATCTGAACCATCATTTTCCGCATTTGTTCATATTGGCGCAGCAATTGATTTACCTCGGCAATGCTCGT
Organism: Acidobacteriota bacterium; assembly: GCA_040756215.1. Classification (GTDB taxonomy): domain Bacteria; phylum Acidobacteriota; class Blastocatellia; order Pyrinomonadales; family Pyrinomonadaceae; genus OLB17. The sequence continues at coordinate 206,289 of JBFLZQ010000003.1, read as the reverse complement.
GCCAGAGCCTTTTGCAATACGCGTTTTCCGGCCTGCATTGATTATGTTATGGTCGCTGCGTTCGGCCCGCGTCATTGAATCAATAATGGCTTCGGTCCGCTTGAGCTGTTTGTCCACTTCGGCCGATTGCTCTTCCGAGAGCGAAATTCCGCCGGTTAACTGTTCCGGCAGCATCTTCATCAATTTGGACATTGAACCAAGCTGCTTGAACTGGCGAAGCTGATTGCGGAAATCCTCGAGAGTGAACTGATTCCGCGACATTTTGGCAAGCTGTTCACGGGCCTGCTGTTCGTCTATCTTGCCCTGGACCTCTTCTATCAGCGTCAGGACATCGCCCATTCCAAGAATTCGCTGCGAAATTCTGTCCGGATAGAATGGTTCTATTGCATCGTATTTTTCACCGACCCCGACAAACTTGACCGGCTGACCGATTACCTGACGTATCGAAAGAGCGGCGCCGCCGCGGGCGTCACCGTCCATTTTAGTAAGTACAACGCCGGTAATGCCGACGCGGCGATGAAATTCTTCGGCGGAACGGACAGCATCCTGACCGGTCATCGCATCAGCGACAAAAAGGACTTCGACCGGCTTGGTTTCGGCCTTGATTTCCTCAAGTTCGGCCATCAACTCATCGTCAATGTGAAGCCGGCCTGCGGTATCAATCAAAAGCGTATCGAAGCCGAAATCCCGCGAATATGCCAAAGCGCCGCGGACCAGCGTTAACGGATCGGAAGTCTCTTTATTTTCATAGACTTGCACGCCGACCGCTGCACCAACGACGCGGAGCTGCTCCCGTGCGGCCGGACGATAGACGTCAACCGAAACAAGAAGTGGCGTGCGTTGCTGATTATCACGAAGCCAACGGGCTATTTTCCCGGTCGAGGTGGTTTTACCGGAACCTTGCAGCCCGACAATCATAACGGTATTGGGTACTTGCTTGGTAAAAACCAGACGGGAACTGGTTCCACCCATCAGTTCGACCAATTCGTCATAGACGATTTTGACTACCTGTTCGTGCGGATTGAGCCCATCCCAGACGGCCCGGCCCTCGGCCTTAGCTCTGACAGATTCGACAAAGTCTTTTGCTACCTTATAGTTAACGTCTGCTTCGAGCAGCGCCAAACGAATTTCGCGCAAAGCCGCATCCACGTGTTCAGGGGTCAGTTTGCCCTGCCCGCGAAGGCTTTTCAGCGTTTTCTTGAGTTTATCGGAAAGCGACTCGAACATACAGACACACTTCGGCTACAAGAGTCGAAACTATAAATTTTATTGTTTTGATGGGAAAGAGTCAAGGATGGGCCGCACACAGGAATGCACCCGCAAAATCCCTGAATCACTGCAGTTTTCGATATTTAGTGCCGATGTAGTCAACGAAGTCGGGTGTCAGCCCCTGGGCGCGGATTATGGTCTGTATCTGTGCACGGTGATGAATCGAATGATAGTTAAGCTGCAGGGCTATATCAAGCGGCTTTGCCGCCCAGCGGCCTCCATCGTAACCCGTAAACTCAACATCTTCAATAAGATCAGCATCGGATCGGGAGTCAAGATAATCCATCCAAACCTTCAGGCTGTCTTCCCACTTTTCTTCAAGTTCGTTATATTTGTAAACAGGCTGCCACCAGTCCATTTCCGCAGATTTGGGATCGCCAACAATTCTAGCCATCCACTTGTACTGTGAATTTATCAAATGGCTGAATAGCCGGACGGCCTCAGCTTGTTCAGGCAGCAACCCGATCATATCCAACAATTTACGATTTGTCCGGTCGTTAAACTCAAATGTGTCAATAAGATATCGCTTCCATTCCATAACATCGCGCCGCTCTGTGCCGATCAGGCATAACCCCCGATGGTAGTTTTTACATTCATGATTTCAAAAAAAGATTACACCCCCGCCGGCGTTGCCTCAATTTGACCCGGCCCATCCGCTTTCCCGACAGTCATAGAATGGCGGGCGGCAAGTTTCAAAACTTCTTCGGCTGTCCATTGGTCATCTGCATATTTGCCATATTTTAATGCCGGAATTCTTTGTTCAGTATTAGCCGTAATCTGCCGATTTTGTTTAGGCGGCTCTGAGAATTTTCTCCATTTTTTTGCCTTTTGCCAGTTCATCAACAAGTTTGTCGAGATAACGGACGCTTCGTGTCAAAGGGTTTTCTATTTCTTCCACACGATAACCGCAAATAACTCCGGTAATCAATTTGGCATTCGGATTCAGTTTTGCCCGTCTGAAAAATTCTTCAAAAGTAACCTTGTCGCTAATCATTTGTTTCAGCCCGGCCTCGTCAAAACCGGTGAGCCATTCAATCACCTGATGCAATTCTTCTTTTGAACGGCCTTTACTTTCGACCTTCGTGACATAGTGCGGGTAAACCGAGGCAAATGTCATTTTTGCGATGCGCTCATCGTGATGTGCCGTGCTGGTCATATATTTTTCTCCTCCTAAGGCGCAGATTTATGCCGGCTTGAATATATTCTGCGGCAGCTATTTCATTTCAACCTTTCCAGTTTTCCGCGACGTCTGACGATATTTTTATAATCCCATTGAATTTCACGCGATTTTAGCAGCCATCTTTTGAGATCTCGTTTTTTAATATCTTCGGCATTTGTGTAAAAAATCGAAGCATCTTTGAATTTCCTGCCCTTGACGTTCAATCCTTTTTCATCAAAGGAGGCTCCGCTCCATAACATCAACCTAATGCCTTTTTTCTGTTTGCTGTATCCGACTATAGGATTGCCGTCAAGAAACCAAACGGGATGACCATGCCAGATTTTACCTTCCGCCTCCGGTAAATGGCGTTCGATTTCATTGGCCAAAACATCACAAATGATACAGTCGAATTCTGCCTGCGATGAATTGTAATTACAAATTTCTTCGTACATTTTTTGTTGTTGAAAGTATCTGTTACTGCTGCAAAAGTTCAGGCTTCAGCAATCGCTTTGTCATTATGCACAGGTTTATCTTGACCGCAAGCGGCCAAGACCCGATCGACGGCGTCAATAACTGATTCCGGCGAAACGGAAAGGATACATTGCGGCGATTGATATTTTTCACAGACATATCCGGGACATGGCTGGCAATCAAACTCCGTAAAAACAATTTCGTTCGGTGCATCCGTCCAGGGACGCCAGTTATCCCTGTTGGAAGATCCAAATATCACAACGCATGGCGTACCGACTGCTGCGGCCATATGAGCTATGCCGGAATCATTGCCAACGAATATAGCCGCACGCGAAGCGAGAGCTGAAATTTCCGGCAGTGTAAGCGCATCTGTCAGGATTAGCGGTGAATGCGCTGCATGTGCGAGCCGGTTTAAAATCTCGCGCTCGCCTGCCGCGGCAACTGCAATCGTTTCGAGGCCAATCTGATGTAAATGCTCCGCAAGTATAGCGAAATTTTCAGCCGGCCAGCGCTTTGTATCAAAAGCCGCCGCCGGATGTATCAAGGCAAAATTTTTCTTCGGATTGTCAAACCGCTCGGCGGCAATCGGAATTTTTGCTTTCAGTGATTCCAAAGCGGAGCCGGTTACGGTAAGTCTGCTGCGCGGCCTTTTTGTGATTTGGATCCCGGCGGCTGCCAGCAAAGCGAGCTGCTGCTCGGCGGAATGCAACCTTGATTCCGGCCAGACGGCTGCGGCTGAATCGGGGCAGATGTTGTAAATCCGGGGGAAACGATAGTGCCTGTACCCGATTCGAAAGGCAGCACCCGCAGCCGCAACAAAAAAAGCCGCCGTTGGACCGCCGTGCAAATCAATCACCAGATCGTAACCCGCCCGATGAATCTCTGCAGCTTTCATCAAACGTGACAAAAAGCCATTTTTGACCGATATGACGTTATCAACTATATCAAGGCCGTCGTAAACCGGTGCGACCCAATCTTCGAGCAAGACATCAATTCGTGCTGCCGGCAGATGCTCGCGTAAAGCGGTAAGGCAGGCGGTAGCAAGCACGGCATCGCCTATCGAGCGCAGGCGAACTACCAGCACGCGTTTTACGATGTCCCAATCAATCGCCATTTTGCGGGGTTTGAAACCGCTGTTTCCGATCGATGCAATGCAGCATTATTTTTCAACGTGGGCTTCGTCAATCAAAAGAACCGGTATGTCATCAACAATCGGATAAACCAAAGAACATTCCGGATTTTTACATTTCAGTCCGCTGCCGTCCGGTTTTGGATCCAGCTCTGCCTTGCATTTCGGGCAACGTAGAATTTCAAGTAACTCGGGGCTGATAGTCATCGGTAAATCTCCTGGAAATGAAAAATAAGATGTCTTGCTTAAGAAAATTCTAACGCGAAATACACGATAAAAGCGAACAATACTATTGAAAAATAACTAAATCCAGTATCCGTAACATAATGCGCAAGCTACAGGTTTTAATTGCACGATTGTGTAAACAGGCGTATATTTGCCGGAACGGAGGATTTGATTATGGCCCGCATAACGGAGATTGCCCCAGACGTTTTCCAGTTGACCACCTTCGTACCAGAAGCTGACCTGCAGTTTCACCAGTTTCTTGTGCGCGATGAAGAGCCTTTGCTTTTTCATACAGGAATGCGCAGCTTGTTTCCTTTGGTACGTGAAGCCGTTGATTCCATACTTCCTGCGGAGAGTGTTCGTTGGATTAGTTTCAGCCATTTTGAGGCGGACGAGTGCGGTTCGCTGAATGAATGGCAAACGATTGCGCCGAATGCTACGGCGGCATGTAGTTTTGTCGGCAAAGTCGTAAGCGTAGATGATATGGCAGCCGTCCGCCCCGCCAGGGCACTTGCGGATGGAGAAGTTTTTTCGACCGGAAAGTATCGTTTCCGTTTTCTTCAAACTCCTCACGTCCCACATTGCTGGGAAGCGGGCCTCCTCTTTGAGGAAGTTAACGGCACTCTTTTTTGTTCAGATTTATTTCACCAGGGCGGCGAAGTTGAACCGCATACGGAATCAGACATTGTCGGCCGGTTTCGCAAAACATTGACGGAATATCAGAACAGTCCGCTGGCTAATTATATGCCTTACACGCCTGACACGGGGCCAACCATAAAGCGTCTCGCGGCACTCCAGCCAAAAACTTTGGCGCCGATGCACGGTTCGGCATTTACGGGAAACTGTTCCGCAGCGTTGGACGACCTTTCAAATGTACTGAAAGATGTGCTCGGTCGCGGCATGTGATTGCTGCCAGAGGGGCATAAAATCCCACTGAGAAGACAAATTCGCCGAATTAATAATCGGCCTATTGCGTTGCAGCGGTGCCGCATTCGGGACAAAACTTGGCGCCTGCGCTTAGTTCAGATCCGCAGTTGGCGCATTTTTGTTTTTCCTGTGATGCGCCGCATTCGGAACAAAACTTTGCCCCTTCGCGCAGCGTCGCACCGCATTTTATACAAGGTATTTGCGCAACCTGCATTTTGCCGCCACATTCGGCGCAGAATTTGGCTGTCGGAGAATTTGGTTTGCCGCATTGAGGACAGGCAACTGAAGCTGCCGCAGAAGAACTTGCCGGCTGGTTCGCCTGTGAACCGAATACATTTGCCATCTGGTTTCCGACGGCGAATCCGGCGCCGAGCCCGGCTCCTAAACCCGCACCTCCGCCTTCATTTTGCGCTGCGTCGCGAAGAGCGTCGGCAGCCTGAAACTGCATATACCTTTGCGCGTCACCAAGCGCTCCCATCGAAGCACGTTTATCGAGCGCTGCCTCGACCTCCGGCGGAACACTGATATTTTCTACGTAAAACTTCGTTACCTCGAGACCATAGGAAGCAAAGTCTTCATTGATTTTCGCACGGATGGCATCACCGAGTTCCTTGTATTGCGAAGCCAGATCCAGTGCGGGGATTTTCAATTCGCCGAGAGCATCTGAAAATTCGCTGACGATTGCGCGTTTTAGCTGTGCGTCTATGTCATCGGTTTGAAACTTCGCCCCCGTTCCGGCAATCTGCCGAATGAATTGCGCCGGATCTGCAACTCTGAGGCTGTAGGCACCGAAAGCGCGGAGCCGCACGATGCCGAAATCCGCGTCGCGCAACATCAAGGGATTAGAAGTGCCCCATTTCAAATCAGTAAATTGTTTTGTATTTACAAAATAAACTTCGGCCTTGATTGGAGAATTAAAGCCGAATTTCCAGGCACCGAGTTTTGAGAGTATCGGCGTATTGCCGCCATCTACGGTATAACGACCCGGCGAAAAAACATCGGCAACCTGACCTTCAAAAACAAATACTGCGGCCTGTGATTCACGGACAATCAACTGCGCTCCGTTTTTGATTTCCTGTTGATAAACTGGAAAACGGTAAACCAATGTGGTTCCCGTATCATCAAGCCATTCAATGACTTCGATAAATTGATTCAATGCCGCTTCTTTTACTTTGCCGATAATGTCCATAGACGGTCTCTCCCAAATATATTTAACGACAAATATGCCACAAAGTTCGGTTAATTGAAAGAATTATTTATTTCTACGGTTCATTGTATCCGGCTCTTAATTCGACATCCGAACGGCGATTCCACAAAGCAAATAGTCCCAGAGCAAACAAAGCACCGCAAAGATCCAATAAAACATCGCGCGGCGAACCGGTACGCGACGGCAGGTAGCTTTGATTGAATTCATCTATTGAAGCAACGATGATTACCACTAACAACGAACGCACACACCAATACAACCGGCCTTCAAGTTCTCTACCGTAGGCAAAGGCCCGGGCAGCAAGATAAGCAAGAATGCCGTAAGCTGTCGGGTGAGCAAGTTTACGTATAATTGCGTGATAAAACTCCAGCAGATCAGCCGAAGCATCGGGGAAAAGGTATTTTAATATCGGTCCGATAATTCGGGATGTTTCCTCAGACGATCCATTTCCCGTGGACAAAAATAATATCAATGCGATCCAGATAAACAGGGCTGCATAACGTGTGATTTTTCCGTATTTCGAAATTTCCATTTTCATTTGCAACTTCAAGCCGGTTTTTATTCTACAATACAAAGCGGCGCCAGCTCCCCGAAGTCTGGCGCCGCCTAAGAGTAAAAGACCGGCAGTTTTATGGTAATTGATTCATAACCTGTGACATAGAGGTCATAAATCCATACCCGTAAACTATAACGCCGATAATGCCTAAAATCATCGGAACAAGACCGGCTTTTTTAACAAAAAAGAAAATTATGCCGGCCAGCGGTTGAAACAAAAAATTTGCAATCGCCCAAAGAACTTTTTCTGCAGTACTCTGGCCCATTTGGATACTCAAAACAATAAACCAGACTGCACAGATCAACATCAGAAGGGCACCTATACTGATAAACATTTTACTTCCTCCCCAATTTTGAAAATTGTGAAACAAAAAACAGGCAAAGGATAATCGAAATCCTGATGGATTTCAATACTTTTGCCTGTTAAACGTAATTGAAATGCTTGTAAAAGTCTAGCTGCTAGAGAGCAGCGGCACCCGAAACCACCTCGATAATTTCCTTGGTAATTGCTGCCTGGCGGATGCGGTTCATATTCAATGTCAGAGTGTCAATCAACTCTCCGGCATTCTTTGAGGCTGAATCCATTGCAGTCATTTGTGATCCGAAGAAAGAGGCCGTGGATTCGAGCATACAGCGATAGATTTGCGTCTCCACCTGTTTTGGCAGCAACTTGCCGAAAATCTCCGCGGGCGGCTGCTCGTAAATATATTCAGCCGTCATGCCATCGGATGACGCGGCCGACTCCCGAGCTATCGGAAGCAATTGTTTGATTACTGGCTGCTGTGACAAAACAGTCTTAAACTCGGTATAAACAAGAAAAACCTTATCTATCGAGGTATCCTGAGTAAAAATTTCAATGAGATTACCGGCGATTTGCGAAACATTGCTGAAATTCGCCTGTCCGCCCATCAATCCGATGTACTCATTTCGGATTTCTACATTTCTACGCCTGAAAAAATCCCTGCCTTTGCGGCCGATTGTTATCATCGAAATATTTTTGGTTTCATTCTCTTTGATGAAAGCCTGCGTCGCTTTAATGACATTGGCATTGAAAGCACCGGCAAGGCCTTTATCGCCGCTGATGAGGACTATCAGGTAATTTTGGTCGCCGCGCTGATCAAGCAGCGGATGAGAAAAATCTTCCGCTACCTTTGCGCTCAGATTTCCAAGCACCTCGGACATTTTGGTCGCAAACGGACGCGCAGCCGTTACGCGATCCTGTGATCGTTTCAGCTTGGCTGCGGCGACCATTTTCATCGCCTTGGTAATCTGCTGTGTGTTTTTGACCGACTTGATACGTCGGCGCATATCTAGCAAACTGGCCATAACTTTTTAGTTAGACTGAATTATGCTGCGGCTGCTCCTGCTTTTTGCCAACGGGTATTTTTGAAATCCTCGATGGCCTGTTTCATCATATTTTTCAGGTCATCATCGAGATTCTTTTTCTCTCGCAGCGTATTCAAAACCGCAGGATGCGATTGCTCGACAAAGGACAGCAGACCGGCTTCGAAAGCCCGTATGTCGTCAACCGCTACGTCGTCGGCAAATCCGTTTGTGACAGTCCAGATTGCAAGCACCTGCTTTTCAACCTCCATCGGTTGATACTGCCCCTGTTTAAGCAATTCGGTAAGCCGTCGGCCGCGTTCCAACTGTGCCTGAGTAGCTTTATCGAGATCGGAGCCGAACTGGGCAAATGCAGCCAGTTCGCGGAACTGGGCAAGGTCGATTCTGAGCGTACCGGCGACCTGTTTCATGGCCTTGATTTGTGCCGAACCACCGACACGGGAAACTGAGTTACCTACGTTGATTGCCGGTCTTACGCCTGAGTTGAACAAATCGCTTTCGAGAAAGATTTGTCCGTCGGTAATCGAGATTACGTTTGTCGGGATGTATGCCGAAATGTCGCCCGCCTGAGTTTCAATAATCGGGAGGCTGGTCAGGCTTCCTCCGCCTCTTGCATCGGACATTTTCGCCGCGCGTTCGAGCAGGCGTGAGTGCAGGTAGAATACGTCGCCCGGATAGGCTTCACGGCCAGGAGGACGACGAAGCAGAAGCGAGATTTCACGATATGCGGCTGCCTGTTTTGAAAGATCGTCATAAACGGTCAGTGCGTGGCGCCCGTTGTCACGGAAATATTCGGCCATGGCACAACCGGCGTACGGTGCCAGAAACTGCATCGCCGCCGGATCGGATGCCGTTGCCGAGACGACGATTGTATAATCCATTGCGCCGTAATCTTCGAGTTTTTTAACTACCTGAGCAACCGTAGAAGCCTTCTGACCGATAGCAACATAAACGCAGATTACGTCTTTACCCTTTTGATTGATAATCGTATCGATCGCAACGGCGGTCTTACCTGTCTGGCGATCGCCGATAATCAATTCACGTTGGCCGCGGCCGATGGGTACCATCGCGTCTATGGCTTTCAAACCGGTCTGAAGCGGCTCTTTTACGGGCTGCCGGTCAATAATTCCGGGAGCGATACGTTCAACGGGGTTGAACTTGTCAGTAACGATTTCACCTTTACCGTCAATCGGATTGCCGAGAGCATCAACGACACGACCGATCAAAGCATCGCCGACCGGGACGCTCATAATTCGTTTTGTTCTTTTGGCCTCGTCGCCCTCTTTGATTTTCTGGAAATCGCCAAACAAAACGCAGCCGACTTTATCTTCTTCAAGGTTCAGAGCCAGCCCGCGTACGTTATGCGGAAATTCCAGCAGTTCGCCGGCCATGACCTTTTCCAGACCGTAAATTTCGGCGATACCGTCGCCGACCTTGATGACCGTGCCTACTTCGTCAACGCGCATGCTCGCATCGAAATTTTCAATCTGGGCACGTATAATCTCGCTTATTTCGTTAGCTTTGATCGCTTCCATATTTTTAGTTTTAAAAGCCTAATATAATCAAAATTTCGTTTAGTAAACCATGCATTGACTTCCGGTTAACACATTAACGGGCGCCAAGAAGCTGTGTGCGCAGTTCCTCCAGACGTGTTTTAACCGAGCCGTCGAAAACAGTAGAACCGAGACGGGCTATAACACCGCCGATTATTTCCTGTTCTACTTGAAAATCGAGTTTTACCTTTTTGCCGGTCAGTTGCTCCAGTGCGTCACGCAGCCCATTGCGTTGTGCCTCCGTGAGTTCGCGGGCCGCTATAATACGTGCCGGAACAATTCCGTAACGTTCCTCTAAAATAGCCGCAAACTTTTCGTTAATTGCGGAAAGATGGATTAGCCGGCTGTTTTTTAGCAAAACGCGCAGAAAATTAGCTGTGGTACGAAGAGGTTTTGCTCTTTTTATCAATTCCTCCAGCACTCTTTCTTTCGCCATATGCCCGATCGCGGGATTGCCAAAGGCAAGCGAGATTTCCGGATTCGCCGAAAACAATTCCTCCCAAGCCTTTAATTCGGCGGCAACAGCCTCGGCTTCATTGTTCTTGAGGACGACATCGGCAAGGGCGGAACCGTAACGGCGGGCAATTGTTTCGATGCTCATTTTAGTTCATTCCTCCAATTGCCTTGACGCCCGATTGGACAAGTTCATTGTCAATTTCCGGCGTGATTCTCTGTTTGAGTTTGGTTTCGGCTCTGCGAATGCTTTCTTCGGCCGTAAAGCGACGCAATTCGCTTTTGGCTTGCTGATAAAGCCGCATCAGCTCGATTTCAGATTGCGATTTAAGCCGTCCGGCTTCTTCTTCCGCGGATGCCATCAGACGAGCCACTTCGGCTTCGGCTTCGGCTTTTGCCTCGCGGATAATGGATTCTTTTTCGTTGGCCAAACCAGCCAAACGGGCCTCAGCTGCGGTCAAACGTGACATTGCCTCTTCTTTTTCGCGGGCTGCCCGGATAATTTCGGCCCGGATTTCATCACGTTTTTGCTTGAATTTTTCACTCAGAGGCTTTCGTAATAAATGAACAAGAACTGCTACGAAAATTGCAAGGTTTAAGAATTTCCAGAATTCAAAACCCGGATAATTCAAATATTTGTCGTAGAATTCCATAAAGCCGCCCTTTTGGCCGGCGAATAATATTAGTGTGCTGAACAGGATCGCAAACATAACCTACCGGGTGACTTATGTCCTGAGTATTGTGGCGGCGATTTTTTCGGCCAGCTCTTCGGCATCATTTTCCGCCTTGGCTTTTGCAAAAGACGTTTCTTCCTGGAGCCGTTTTTTCGCTTTCTCGGCTTCAGCAGCGGCAAGTGCCTTCGCTTCCGCGATTTTTCTTTGCCGTTCCTCGACTGCGGCCGAACGCATTTTTTCTATCAGTTGATAACCTTCTTCACGGGCTGCAAGCAATGCGGCGCGGATCTCGCTTTCCTTCCGCTCAGCCTCGCGCAGCAAATCCTCGGCCTCGCTACCGCCCTTGCCCTTTCGTTTTTCGCGTTCCTCGATTACACGGTTAATCGGGCTGAAAAAAGTCCGGTTAAGCACCCAGATCATCACCAGGATAAGGATGATATGTAAAAACAGGGTCCCGTCGGGAAATAGCTGGATCGATTGGGCAAAAGCCAGCATTGTCATAAAATTATCATTAAACGTAGTATAAAAACGTTATATTAACATTGGAGCAAATCTCAAAATTGCTCAAAACATAAGAGACTATCACGGTCAAAAATTACGGTCAAGGAAGCATTATGCCCAAATCAACCGGCCCGGTTCCGGATCAGACACATCAGGCACCAAAACGCCCGCCCGCGCCGCGAAATCGCACGCTAAAAGTCGAGGCCGCTGAAATCGAGGAGCTGGGCAAGAGGATTATACAGGCCGAACCGGACAAGACCATCCGGCCCGACGGCCTCATCTGCGGTGACGCATTCGAGGTTCTTCGTTGCATCGAGCCGGAATCGGTCGATTTACTTTTTGCCGATCCGCCCTACAACCTTTCCAAAAAATTCGGCGAGGAATCTTTCCGTCGAAAGTCAGAGGCAGATTACGAACAGTGGCTCGATTTATGGATCAGGCTCTGCAAGCCGCTTCTTAAGCCACGGGCAAGCATTTATATTTGCGGCGACTGGCGTAGTTCATCGGCTATTTACAGAGTCGGTACAAATTATTTTATCCCCCGAAACCGTATTACCTGGGAGCGTGAAAAAGGCCGGGGCGCTAAACGCAATTGGAAAAACACATCGGAAGATATCTGGTTTTTTACACTTTCTGACGAGTACGTTTTCAATCTTGAATCGGTAAAGCAGAGGCGCCGGGTTATCGCACCATATCGCGAAAACGGACATCCGAAAGATTGGCAACCGACAGCCGGCGGGAAATTCCGAGACACACACCCGTCTAATCTTTGGACGGATATCACGGTTCCCTTTTGGTCAATGCCCGAAAATACTTACCATCCGACCCAGAAACCGGAAAAACTGCTTGCAAAAATAATCCTTGCAAGCACCAATCCTTCTGACGTAGTTCTCGACCCATTTGCCGGAAGCGGAACAACGGCGGTCGTAGCAGCAAAACTCGGCCGTCGATTTATCGCAATTGAACGCGATAGCCAATATTGCCTGCTTGCGGCTAAAAGAATTTGCCTGGCTGAACAACATACAGAGATTCAGGGATTATCGGACGGGGTTTTTTGGGAGAGAAACTCTCAGCCACGATGATCTTTCGATTCGTTTTACGGATTTTAATGTGTTACAAGTATCAGGATGAGAATCGCTACATGGAATGTAAATTCAATCAACATCCGCCTGGAGCAGTTGATTGATTGGTTGAAAAAGACCGGAATCGAAGTAGTATGCCTGCAGGAAACAAAATGCACGGATGATAATTTCCCGCTTGCGGCTATTGAAGAGGCGGGCTACAGAGCGGAATTTTTCGGCGAAAAATCCTATAACGGTGTCGCTGTTTTGTCGAAATATCCGATCACCGGCGTGCAGAAAAATTTTCCTGACGATCCTCCCGATGCTCCACGCCGGCTGATTGCCGCAACAATCAACGGTGTAAGAATTATAAACACATATATACCAAACGGTACAGAACTCTGGAGCGATAAATTTACTTTCAAGCTCGATTGGCTTCAGCGTCTTCGCCGATATCTTGACGAGAATTACAATCGGGACGATTACGTTTTGCTTTGCGGTGATTTCAATGTCGCGCCGGATGAAGCCGATGTCTGGAGCGTTGCACAATGGGAAGGAAAACTGCACTTCTCAAAGCCGGAGCGGGCGGCTATTCATTACGTAAAGCAGTGGGGTTTCATTGATCTTTTTCGTAAAATTCATGGCAACAAACAGGAGTTTTCGTGGTGGAATTACCGCGAGGGAGCCTGGCAACGAAATCACGGCTTAAGGATTGACCATCTCTGGGCATCTCCGCCTCTTGCTGAAAGATGCAGCGATTGTTATATCGACAAATCGCTGCGCGGCCTTGAAAGACCGAGCGATCATGCTCCGGTTGTCGGAGTATTCGATCTGCCGTAGGCCGGTATTGATACCAGCCAGAGTATAGACACAAGCCTAAAAAGCCGGTTCTACGGCGCCGACCACCTCACCGCGACGATTTTTTATCGGCATTGGCAATAACTCTGGCAAAGCGCCTTCCGGAAGAATGCCGAGATTTTCGAGCAACCGAACCGCAACGGTCGGCCGCGCGCGCTTGTCGTCGCCATCCTCGATTTTAAGCGCAATGGCGGCGCCGCCGGGATACCCGGGTCCGGGTAGTATTCCGCAAAGCCAGATTCCTTCAGCTCCTACTTTGGAAACTATTCGCGCGGCTGCTGCCTGCATTAACATCGTGTCGAGGCGTTCCGTTCCGCCAACGAGTTCAGGAAAGCCGGTTATTGCGCGGATTATTCGTCCGGCTGCAACTTGAATACTCTCAGGCATCGAAGCCGCCGGAGCGACCAAATTCAGAAAAGACACAGCCATCGCCGAAAGCGGAATTGCAAAATTCGGCGCCGCGCAGCCATCCGTAGCGATTCGAATTTGCTGCAGGTCCAGTTCCGCCAATCGGGCGAGATGACCAAGTATTATTTGCTGGACGGGATGACTTATTCTTTCGTATGTATTCAAATCGCTCCCGAGTATCTTTGCCGTTGCAAGCATGGCAGAATGCTTGCCCGAACAATTATTGTGAAGCTGCGTCGGGTATTCTCCCGCCCGCAGCATTCTCTCAGCCTCTTTTTCGTTGAATGGCAAATGAGTTCCGCAATGAAGATGAGCCTCTGTCAGCCCAATGCGTTCGAGCATCAGGGCAGCGATCCTGGTATGCCTCTGCTCTCCGGAATGCGAGGCACAGGCCAGAGCGATTTCTTCATCAGAAAACCCGAAATTGTCTGCCGTATGATTGGTAATCAGGTGTAATGCCTGTATCGGCTTAGCTGCCGATCGCATAAACGTTACGGTTTTAGGCTCGCCTGCGGCTGCTATGATGTTACGCTGGCCGTCGATTACGATGTAATGTCCGCGGTGGATAGATTCGATTGCCCCGCCGCGGAGAACGCGTGCAAGTATTTTTGCCGGCATAGAATTAAATTTAAGGATTGCCCCGCCTTTCAGTAATAAAACGGCTCAACGAGACGAAGCAATCAGCTCTTTGGCGTTTTCCCGTGCTGCGGCGGTTATCTTCTCCCCCGCAAGCATACGTGCAATTTCTTCGATCCGGCCGGCTGTATCGAGTAGCCGCACGCCGATCTGTGTTTTGCCGCGCGAGTAAGCTTTTTCAACTACGAAATGCCTGTCCGCTTTGGATGCAACCTGTGCCTGATGAGTAACACAAAGCACCTGTCCCCGTGCGGCCAGCGATCTGAGTCTCTCGCCGACCGCTTCTGCAACACGGCCGCCAATGCCCGCATCTACCTCGTCAAAAATCATCGACCGGCCTGCCGAATCGTGACGGGCTACAGTTTTGAGAATCAGCATCAGGCGTGAGGCTTCGCCTCCCGAAGCTATTTTTGCAAGCGGTTTTGGTGCTTCTCCGGGATTTGCCGAAAAATAAAATTCTACCTTGTCGATTCCCGCCGGCCCGAACGAGGCATCATTTTGCTCTTCTTCAGCCTGTGATTGTATCCGCACTTCAAATTTTGCTTTGTCCAAAGCAACTGTTTTCAATTCGCGTGTAACGGCCCGTGAATATTCGGAAGCGTAACGTTTCCGTTCGGCAGATAATTCGCCCGCGAGACTTAGGTATTTTTTGCGTGCCTGTGCCATTGCCTCAGCCGCAGCCTCTTTTGACTCCTCGGCAGATTCAATCTCCGCAAGTTTCTTTTTAGCTTCTTCCAGATGCGAAAGGGCTGATTCTACCGTACCTCCGTATTTCCTGGCGATGCGGTTTATTTCGGCTAACCGTGTTTCGATTTCATCCAGTCGTGACGGAGAAAATTCGATCCCCGCCGCAAATTCACGAACGGCAAATGACAGATCCTCGAGCACTGCACGGGCAGCATCCAAACCTTCTTTATAACCCGCAAATTGCCTGTCAAAAGTCGCAAGCTCATCTATCCGCCGCATTGCCCGATCCAACGTCGAAAGCGTGGAATCATCATTTTCATATAACAGTGCCAGCGCCTCGCTGCTAAGCTCCGTGAGTTTTCCGGTGTTAGCCAGACGTCGTTTTTCTTCTTCAAGGTCGTCGATCTCCGAGAGATCAAGATTCACAGAGGAGATTTCATTTATTTGAAACCTTAGCGTATCAAGCATCTGAAGACGTTCGGATTCATCGCGATCCAGCGAGGCCAGGCGATCACGTGCGGCGGCGAATTCCGCAAAAGCCTCAGACACCCGATTTCTCAATAATCTCAGGCCCGCGTAATCATCTAAAAGCTCGCGGTGTTCTGAAGATTCGTACAACGAGGCATATTCTCCCTGTCCGAAAATTTCAGCAAGAAAAGTTCCGGCGGACTTGAGAAATGCCGCAGTCACCAGACGGTCGTTGATAAAAATCCTATTCCTGCCGGAACGCAGTATCTCACGCCGAATAATCACCTCGCCGCTATCAACATCAATCCCGGATTCTGACAGCAATCCTTGAATTCCTGTATTATCCGCAATCGAGAAAATACCTTCGATCTCTGCAGCATCACAATCGCCTTTGATAATGTCAGCGGAGGCGCGCCCGCCGATCAAAGCGCCGAGGCTATCAACAATAATTGATTTTCCCGAGCCCGTTTCACCGGTTAAAAGATTTAGCCCCGGCCCGAACTCGACCGTGATCGAATCAATAAGCGCAACATTGCGAATTTTCAGCAGGCTGAGCATTTTCAGGTAAATGCGCGATCCGGTGAAAAGGTTATCACAGGCACATTGCCTCGGCGAAGCGAAAGCTCCTAAAGCTATTAATTTTTACGTAATAAACCTTCGCCTTTAGTCCAACGCCCAAGTGAAAAAACGGCGTCGGGCGGAAATTCGGCTTCCAGGTCCCTGCTCGACCAATTTATCTTGCGATCCCTGCGATAGAATAGAAGCTCACCAAAGGATCCTGTTGCAAGAGGCTGATACCGTGTTGTAATAAAAAAGCCGCTGGCATCGTAATCCTCAAGGGCGTAAAAATTCGTCAGATCTCCGATACGCCTGATTACAGTTGATCTCACAAAGCCGGCCCTTCGTCTTTCGGTTACGAGTGCAAGATCGCCGTAGATCAAATTTTGAGGTTTTGAACGCTCGATCAAGGCCGCATTTCTAAAAATGAAATTAAACAGCCTGCCGCTGGAATTAGGTGGAATAGTGTCATAAACCGCCGGGTCAAAATTGTTTTCCATACCATCGGCCAGCACTTTTAGTGCGGTAAGAATGGCTATGAAATTCATTTTTACCAGAAACATCTCGCTTTTCCCGTGGAGCTCGCCGGTTTCTATCAGGATCACCGGAGTCCCCCAGGCGGAAAAATTGTCCCCGAATGCCGTCGGAGTCCATTCATCCGAATATCTGCCAATATGACCGGGAATGAATTCATTTAGAGCAGAATACATGGCGGCAACCAGTTTCTTGTTCCTTTCATGACCCGGCGTCAAGGTCTTTTTCTCATCTCCGAAAACAACTAAAAACGAGATTGCTGCCTGTTTTGAGGTGTTTCCCACGGTAGTCAGTGAATTCTGATTATGCAGATTGAATCCAATCGCCGGCTGCCAGTCGTCACGCAATTTTTTGAGCAATCTTGCTTCAGGCGTTATCAGTGAACGGGCATCCCGGTTTATATCAATTCCGCTGATGTTTCTGCGTTGATACAGATCGGCTCCGTCCGGATTCAACATCGGCACTGCCCGAAGCGTCAAACTCGAAGATATTTTACCGGCCCATTCGGATTCGCGATTGCTTTGCAAAATAGCGAAAAGATCTACCAGTGCCGATGTTGCCGTCGGCTCGTCCCCATGCATTTGCGACCAGAGAAATACCTTCAGCGGGCCGTTTCCCCACTCAATCTGATAAATTTCCCTTTGCAACTGGCTCAAGCCGACCTGTTCCACCTTCAGGCCGGCAAGTCGTAATTTTTCCAGATACTCGAGAAGATCACGGTGTCTGACGTCAGAGGGAAGTTTATTTGTAATGTGGCCGCGCGTCCATAATTCGGCCATCGCGGACGGGCTTTGCGGAACAACATTTTGATACAGCGCCATTATCAATGCAAAGAGGGCGAATGTGGGCCTCATAACACATAAGTCTAAATGCGACTTGTAATTACGACAAGCCTTGAGGTAATTGCGAGGGGTTTTTTCCTCACCCCCGCGCAAGAAAAAACGGGCAGACAATTTGAAAATTAATCTCTGAGGCCATAGACTTTTTTATTTGTTCCGCGACATTCATTTCAGATAACAGAACGTCGGATGACCACAATAACACCCGAAATAATTAAACAGCATAATCTTACGGACGAGGAATATGAACGAATCAGGTCAATACTAGGCCGGGAACCGAATCTGACCGAGCTTGGTATTTTCAGTGTAATGTGGTCAGAGCATTGCTCTTACAAATCCTCACGAGTGCATTTGAAACGACTGCCTACAACGGGAGAACGAGTCATTGTGCCGCCGGGAGAAAATGCAGGTGTCGTCGATATTGGTGATAATTGGTGCATAGCCTTCAAGGTCGAATCGCATAATCACCCGAGTTTCATCGAACCATTTCAGGGAGCAGCAACAGGCGTCGGCGGGATTCTCAGAGACGTATTTACAATGGGAGCCCGTCCCGTTGCGGCAATGAACAGCTTGAGGTTTGGACCTGTCAGCCGGACAAATTTCACCTCGGAAAGCTTGAATGATACCAATGCCGATGAAACAAAAAATCTGAATCGAAACCGAAGCATTCTCAAGGGATGCGTTCGCGGAATTGGACATTATGGAAATTGTTTTGGTGTGCCGACCGTCGGCGGGGAGGTTTTCTTTGATCCATCATACAGCCTCAATCCTCTGGTAAATGCATTTGCCTTAGGCATTGTTCGTCGTGATCAGATTTTTTTCGGTAAAGCGGAAGGTATCGGGAATCCCGTCCTCTACGTCGGTGCGAAAACGGGCCGCGACGGAATTCACGGAGCCACGATGGCATCAGCGGAATTTGACGATGCCGCATTGGAAAAACGCCCGACTGTACAGGTCGGCGACCCGTTTCTTGAAAAATTACTGCTTGAAGCCTGTCTGGAAGCCATGCGATCGGGCGCCATTGCCGGAATACAGGATATGGGCGCCGCGGGGCTAACTTCCTCATCCGTTGAAATGGCCGCACGCGCCGGCACGGGCCTGGAAATCGACCTCACGCTTGTCCCGCAACGCGAAGCCGGAATGTCGGCCTATGAAATGATGCTCTCCGAATCGCAGGAAAGAATGCTTATCGTGGCGCGAACCGGCCGTGAAAAAGAGGTTATCGAGATTTTCAACCGATGGGATTTGGATGCGGTTGTAATTGGCAAAGTAGTTGAAGGCAACCGTTTGCGTGTATTTCATAATGGCGCTCTGCAAGCCGATTTGCCGGTTTCCGCCTTGACGGATGATGCACCAAAATACAATCGGCCAATGGCGCCTCCGGTTCGGAAATCAAACGCGGAAAACTATAGCAAGAGTAACACTCCGGCGAGCCGCCCTTCACTGCAAGAGGCACTTTATAAATTACTTTCTTCACCCAATATTTGTTCAAAACATTGGGTTTACGAGCAGTATGACTCGATGGTCCGGACAAATACGGCCGTACTTCCCGGCGGTGACGCCGCTGTCATTCGGATCAAGGAAACGCGTCGGGCGATTGCGATGTGCCTTGATGGGAACGGAAAATTCGTGGGAATCGACCCTAAACGCGGCGCTATGTTTGCCGTTGCCGAAGCGGCAAGAAATGTCGTCTGTGTCGGCGCGCGTCCGCTTGCGGTAACCAACTGCCTTAATTTTGCCTCGCCGGAACGGCCGGAAGTGATGTGGAGTTTTTCGGAAGCAATTGACGGAATGGCAGAAGCCTGCCGTACTTTTGAGACGCCGATTGTTTCCGGCAACGTCTCTTTTTACAACGAAACCGATGGCCACGGAATATTGCCGACGCCTGTCATCGGTATGGTTGGCCTGATCGAAGATGTCAGGAAAATCATCACGCTTAATTTTAAGGATGAAGGCGATCTGATCGCGATACTTGGCGTAACGCGTGATGACCTTGCAGCCGGCGAATATGCACAGGCCGTAGAAAACAGGACAACAGAGGATTTGATAGCAAATGGTGTGATGCCGGAAATTGACCTCGCACTTGAAAGAAAAGTACAGAATACTGTCCTGAACCTTGCCGACGAAATGCTGTTGAAGTCTGCCCATGACTGCTCTGACGGCGGCCTTGCGGTTGCAATTGCAGAATGCTGTTTTTCGTCCCTGCATCGGGATGCAGTCGGTGCCAGGCTGGAGATTGCCGGTAAAGACCTTTCCGACGAAGCATTGCTTTTCGGCGAATCGCCATCACGTATCGTCATTAGTTTCGCACCGGAGAATCTTGAACGAATCCGGCAAATAGTCGGCGATTGCCCGTTTGAAGTTATCGGTAAAGTCGCGAATGATACTCTGGATATCAACATTGACGGTCGAAAAGTTATTTCGGAATCTGTCGTTAAACTTGAAAACAGCTGGGAGTCCGCGCTTGAAAAACTTCTTGGTGTTTAAGAAATTCCAAACATACGATGTATCCTTTGTGATATTGGCGAATTAAATGCGTTCGGTATTTGAAAATGGCGGACGGCATATACATTCATATCCCTTTCTGCAAGTCGCGCTGTTCATATTGCGATTTCGCTACCGATGTTTACCGCGATGCCGATACGGTTTCGCGTTACCTTCATGCTCTGGAAAACGAAATCCTCACTTTCAATCCGACCTCCGCAGCGGTTGATACTATTTATTTTGGCGGCGGCACTCCTTCATTACTTTCTCCCGATGAACTCAAAGGCATTTTGCAATGCCTTAAGGAAAAATTTGTTATCTCTTCAGACTGTGAGATAACCGTCGAGATGAATCCGGGAACAGTTTCAGAGAAGTCTCTGGCAGGATACCGTAATCTTGGCGTTACACGAGCCAGTTTCGGAGTGCAAACATTCGATGATTTGGAGCTTCGGTTACTTGCCCGTGGACATTCTGCCGATGATGCTGTCAATACATTTATGCTTCTTCGGCAGGCAGGATACGACAATATTAATTTCGATCTGATTGCAGGACTTCCCGGCCAGACGCCCGAACAATGGATAGCCAATCTGGAACGTGCAGCCCGAATGTATCCCGAACATATCTCGCTTTATTTACTTGAGGTTCATTCAGGAACGCCGCTGGCTGAACAAATCCGGAGCGGGCGCCGTCCGCCGCCGGACGATGAGATTGCGGCCGAAATGTATAACATAATGTGTGACTTTCTTGTGCGGCACGGCTACAGGCAGTATGAAATCTCCAATTTTTCACTGCCGGGATTTGAATCCAGACACAATTTGAAATACTGGAAAATGGAGCCTGTTTATGGTTTTGGTGTGTCGGCACATTCTTTCGACGGCAGACGCCGTTATTCAAATCCAAGAAACATGAATGAATATATCTCCGCATTTGAATCCGGCCGGAATATTGACCGTCAATCCGAAGTTTGCAATCCGGCACGCGAGGCGTTGTTTCTTGGGCTTCGCCTGACAGAGGGAATAGATATTCACGAAATCTATGAAAAATACGGAATCGACATCTACAAGGAATTTGGCGATGACCTCAAGCGTTTGGACAATGACGGCCTGCTCGAATTGCTTGACGGCCGCATCCGCCTGACCAGAAAAGGAATGCTTTATTCCAATGAAGTGTTTAGCTTATTTGTTTGAATTATTCAATTTATGCGTTTTATTCGGCCTTCGATCATCGGCGCAATCGTAGAGTTTGGCGCTTGACGAATTGCTTGTTCCAGCACTTCTGAATCCTTTGGCGCCTTGTCAGCTGTCAAAAGCACCTCACAATCTTTGAACATTGTATAGCCATCGCCCCCGCGTGAAACGAGGAAGTCCGAGGTTGCAAGTGTATAAGCGGCTTTAGGATCGATCGGCTTGCCATTTATAAATGCTTCCGTAATTCGGCTGCCCGGCGGCCGCGAAACATCAAAGACAAATTTAATACCTGAAACCTGCGGAAAGCGGCCCGGCTCATTATCTTCACGGCTGCGGGCGACTCCGTGTTCCAAAGCTTCCAAAAGAGTTTTTCCGCTGATACGGATCTTTACGATCGGATTATTGAAAGGAAGAATCGAGAGTATGTCGCGTTTGGTCAACGGGCCGGGATTATAAGTCAGGTCTGCCCTGATAGATCCGCCATTTACAATCGCCGCATCCGCACCGACGGCATTTCGATAAGCATCCGCTATGAAATTGCCTATATTGGTTTCTTTTGTCCTGACGCTGAGCGAGAGAGCGTCAAGCCGGACTGCGGTCGTACCGATGCGAACTGATAATTTTTCTATCAGATCCTTGTATTTGGCAAAAACAGGCGTAAAATCCGGATCATCAGGAACAGAATCATTTACCGGAATAATCTGCCAATCTATACTATTGAGCCTACCGGTTTGTTTATCTACGTAAAGATCGAAGCGTCCGATTTCACGTGCATCGGCGGTCATCTTGAAAATCGGTGTGCCATTTGCGGAAGATTGCAGAAGGGTGTGTTCATGGCCTCCCAAAATCAAATCAAATTTTGCGCATCCTGTCAGTCGTTTGTCCTGAAACATAAATAAATGCGTCAAGCCGATTACCACATTTGCCCCGGCTGCACGCATTTGCGGCACGAGCCTGGCAGCCGTTTCGCAATAATCCGCTATGGTCAGGAAACTCTCCATTGAGGAAGTTTCCTTCGTTTCCGGTAATAAAAGCCCTATAAAACCAATCTTTACGCCGCCTATATCTTTGATAACAAAAGGCGGCGTATCTGCAAAAATTTTTCCTGTCCGGCTGTCAATAACGTTTGCCCCGAGCCACGTAAAACGTGATTCTTTCATTCGTTTAATCAGTTCATCCGATTTTAGGTCGAATTCATGATTACCAAAAACTGCCAGATCGAGCCCGGCGGCATTCCAGGCATCTATCATTTGAGCGCCGCGGTAAGTACGAGTCTCGACGGAAGGGGAAACCGTATCACCGCCCAAAGTAAAAATCGTATTGGGATTTTCTTGCAAAACCCGTTTTCTTATTGTCATCAGGCGGGCTACTCCGCCGGATTTGCCGCCATCTACGGGAGTAAATTGATAGGTGTCATTTATGTGCAAAATTGTGATGCGGGTTTCGCCGGATTGCGCCGGTACGCAAACATAGAGCGCGATTGATAATAAAACTGCCCAGAAAAAAGAGCTCTTACTGCCTTTCATTATTGCAAGTCCTCAAATTGTAAGATGCGTTCTTGCCTCCCAGATCTCAGGGAAAAAACGCTTTGATAAAGTCGTCATTAGATAAGCCGCACCTTCCGACCCGCCGGTTCCCGGTTTTTTGCCAAGCATCCGCTCCACCATTAAAACATGGTGTGAACGCCAAAGAGCGATGTTTTCGTCATATTCGATAAGAAGATCCTGCATTACAAAGAGATCTCCCGTCTTTTCATTTTTACGAAGTATTTCGAGTATCGCATTGATGCGGCTTTTTTCGTCGGAAACGTCAAGACCCGCACGGCCAACAGCCATCCAAAACGCGTCAGCAAGCGAAGGATTATTCAGACGTTTCTGAAGTCTCTGGTAAGCATATTCATCATCTCGAAAGCTTTCAATCAGTCTTTCATCTTTCAAACCGGATACAAATTCAATTTCGCGAAACTGCATTGATTGAAAACCGCTCGCCGGATACAACTTTTCACGAAACTCCAGAAATCCTATCGGCGCCATAGTTTCGAGAATGTGAATCTGCGAAACGAGAATGCGGCAAATTGCGTTAACTGCTCTCAGACTGTGATTGGCTCGAAAAAGCCGGCCATCATTGAGCCATCCTATGCTTGCGTCCAGTTCATGGAGTATCTGCTTGAACCAAAGCTCGTAGGTTTGATGAATTATTATGAACAGGAGTTCATCGTGGCTTTCCGGTTCAGACAATGTGTGCTGTAATTCGAGAAGTTCCCTAACCTTAAGATAACGGTTGTAGGATAAGGGCTTTTTTTCGTTTGGTGACGATGGCATAAACGAAAGTTTAGCAGAGTGAGAATTTTTTGCACACAAAACCGGATCCCGGAATCCGTTGAAAGGCTCTTCGGCTGTCAATAATTACCAATGGTGATTAGCGAATGGAGATCGTCCCGTCATCCGCAATATCAGGAGCATTCCGGCCGAAATCAACTTGCGACAAAGATCGGACTTTTTTTATTGCTTCGCCGGTAGGATCAATTTTGGGTCCGCCTCGTCCATCCTGGCGTCCGGGATGAATTTTGCCGCTGAGAAAACGGCCGTCTGGCCCGAGTCTTACCTCAAGCGCCATTGTTAAAGCTGTTTCTGCTTCCAGTCTGAACCATCCGTATGTTGCAAAATTGCCCAAAGAATAGGCAATCAAACGGCCTTTGTAGATTTCCATTCCGCGAAGAACATGCGGGCCGTGCCCTAAAACAAGATCCGCTCCGGCGTCAATGACTGTTCGTGCAAAAAGCGGTAAATTGCCGCGTTTTTCTCCAAAATATAATTCAGTCTTTTGCGGGACGTTTTGTGCACCGGTTCCCTCACCGCCACCGTGAAACGATACAACGACAATATCCGCAACTTTATCGGCCTCTTCAACCAGCCTTTTAGCTTCAGCCAAATCATTGACATTGGGAACTATATCGTTATGTGCAAACCCGACAAAAGCAACCCGAAGCCCCTGAACTGAAAGCAGCGCCGTCGAGAATCTGACTTTATCGCTTCCGGCATGTTTGATTCCGAGACGGTCAAGGATTTCACGCGTGCTTGCCCTTCCGCGATCTCCGAAATCAGATGCATGATTATTAGCCAGGCTCATTACATCAAAACCAGCATCTTTGAGGTAAGATGCGTAACGAGTAGGCATTCGAAAGGCAAAGCACCGAACGGGCTGACCAGGCTTTGGTTGTGGACATTTCTGAGAAATGCCGTCATCAACAATAGGCCCTTCCATATTGCCAAAGGTTATATCCGCGGCACTCAATACCGGCGTAAACTCTTTTAACAAATCGGAGCCGTCATTGGGAGGCATGCGGCTATCATCGGGATAAGGAGAGCCGAGCATTATATCGCCAACGGCGACTATCACAATCTCCGCAGGCAAAGATGAAGCTTGGGGGAGAGAATCATTTTTTGTTTGCGCATGGACAGTGTTAACAGGCTGCACATTTGTTCCGCAGGCAGTTAGCAAAGGCAACAAAAATAAAAAACCTATGTATTGAATTATCCGTCCCGCTTTCATTTCTTCCCCACTGCTTTGATGCCAAAACCGGTGTATAAGAAAACCAAGATTTTGCGATTTGCCTCGTCCAATGCCGCAAACTCTCCGGTTCGGCATCAAAAGTTTATAAAATAATCTGACGTAAAACCGGGTAATAAATTGCTAGACTAATCTTAATAATTTTATGTTGCAGCGCCTTGCTAAATTCCTTTGGACAATTTTACCCCAAAAATCCAGACTTCGTCTCGTGCGTTTGTCGCAACCGACTTTTACCGTGTCCGTTGCTGCAATTGTATTTGATTACAAAGGCAAGGTATTACTATTAAAGCATGTATTGAGAACCACTGCCGGCTGGGGATTGCCCGGCGGCTTCATAAACAAAGGCGAGCAGCCGGAATCTGCAATTCGGCGGGAAATTCACGAAGAGACCGGCCTGGAACTGGAAAATCTTGAAATTTTCCTTGTCCGTACGATGGGCCAACATATTGAAATACTCTTTTCCGCTACGGCCAATGGCGAAGGCAGGGTTTTAAGCCGCGAAATTACACAACTAGGCTGGTTTTCGCCTGAAATGCTGCCGTCCGGGTTACCGGGAGGACAGGAAACCATCATTCATAAGGCGCGGAAAAAAATGCGATTTGATAATTTCTCCGCCGCTGATTAAGATGTTTCTTTGTTACAAAGTGCGTTTTTGCATCCAAAGGAGAGTTTTCAATGGTTGATCTTATACCCTCGCCAGAGTCTGTGATGGAAATATTGAAAAAGACCGGGGCATATCGCCGCGGCCACTTTATCTACCCAAATGGTAAGCATGCTTCCCACTATTTTCAGATGCCGCTTGCATTTCGCTATTACGATAATGCCCGGATTCTATCCGTCGGCTTAAGCCGTCTGTTTCGTATGGAACGTTCCATTTCGAGCCGTTTGCCGAAAGTTTCCGTAATCAGCCCAAGCCCGGGTGGAATTATGGTTGCTTTTGGTGTCCGCGAGGCCCTGAGCGCAGAGCAAATATATTGGGCGGAAATGGAGGACGGCAAACGACAGTTCAGACAATATATGAGCGAGGGCGAAGTTTATCCCGCGATCATCGTTGATGATATTCTCCGCTCGGGCCGTGCCATTTCCGAAACGATCGAACTTTGCAAAGAAATAGGCACTGATGTTATCGGTATCGGAACAATCGTAAAATTCGAAGACGCGCCCAACGAATTCGATGGGATTCCGGTCAAAACTCTTCTTACCTTCGATGTTAATTTTTACGAAACCGAAGAGGAATGGCGCGGATCCAGAAATGCTTCCGACGCAGCCGAAGAACGTGTGCGTTTTTGAGCCCGCAAAACGATTTTTGAAAAAATTGCCTCGCCAAAAGCAGCGGGGCATTTTTCATTTACCTGCAGGTTTATGATTAAACTTAAATCTCGTGCCTGTTTTCCAGAGCCTTATCCATGGTTACTTCGTCAACGTATTCGAGGTCGCTTCCGACCGGCATTCCCATTGCGATCCTGGTAACCCGAACTCCCAGCGGTTTAAGTAATCTGGCAAGGTAATTTGCCGTTGCTTCACCTTCGGTTGTCGGGTTAGTCGCTATGATAACTTCTTTCACTTCTACTGCCTCATTGTTTTCAGGCAGCAGTCTTGGCAAAAGATTGGCAATCATCAGCTCATCCGGGCCTATACCGCGAATGGGAGACAATGAGCCGTGAAGAATGTGGTACAAACCACGATATGAACGCGTTTTTTCAATTGCAAGCAAATTATATGGTTCTTCAAGGATACAAATCATCGAGCGGTCGCGTTTGGGATTTCTGCAATAAAGGCATGGCTCGACATCCGTCAGATTGTTGCAAATAGAACAAAAAACGATTTTTTCTTTGATTTCCCTTAAGGCTTCGATAAAACTATCTACCTCGGCCTGCGGCCGTCGCAGCATAAAAAATGCAAGCCGCTGAGCGCTCTTTTGCCCGATGCCGGGAAGGCGTTTGAATTCGTCGATGAGGCGTGCAACCGGTTCGGAATAATCCAACATTTTTGATTAGGTAAAGCCTGTCAGAATGTCACTTAAATCATTCCCGGTGGCAACATTCCGCCGAGTTTACCCTTGAGAGCTTCTTCGACTTTTCTATGCGCCTCGTTGAGCGCCGCCACAGTCAAATCCTGAATCATCTCGACGTCACCGTCTTTTAACAAATCGGGTGATATTTTCACTTCAACGACTTCAAAATCGCCTCGCATTTTTACCGTAACTGCACCTCCGCCAGCAGAAGCTTCTACAATTGTCTGCTTCATTTCGCGGCCCATCTGCTCCTGCATCTGCTGGGCCTGCTTCATCATCGCATTCAGGTCAAAACCGCCGGGAAATTTCATTCTCAGACTCTCCTCTCAAGTAATTTTATTGTCAATCAAATCGTAACCGTCCGTCCTTCATATTGCAAATAAATCGACCGAAAGGATAAAAACGGAATGAAAAAATGCTTGACATCGTCCGGGGCGGGTAAAATACTTAGACAAAATAAAATCCTGTTGGTCATGGCACAATTCCCGAGACGCAAAGCAGCAGGATATTGATATTTAATATTCCGGAGGTTGAAATGTCCCGTAAAGCTCCCATAGGTATTCCGTCAGTTTCCTGTTTTTTGATCCTTCTTCTTTTTCTTCAATTTCCATTTAACTTATTCCCGCAAATATCATCAAAAGCATCACAACAATCCCCGGTTTCGAATCCTGAATACGTTGTAGTATTGCGGCCTTTGCCCGATGCGGGTGCATTGGCGGGAAGTTTCTCCGTACCTACCGCGGCGGAAATTACCGCTTACCGCGAGGGAAAAACAATTGATGCTTACCATGCTTTAAGTTTCCGCAAATTTCGAAAAGCCCTTTTAGCTGCAGGTTTACCATTCGAACCCAATGTCCTTTTACGATCTGACTGGCGGATGCATCTTAAAAATTACCCGGGATTTATTTCGAAATATGGCGTTCAGCAACTCGGGGAAACCGTATCCAACGGGATTATTGTTGCAGATTCATTAATATTGCCGTCAAAAATCAAGTTTGAACAAGACACTCTTATATTGGCGCGACAGATTTTTTTCGAGGGAACGGATATAGAAATAAGCGCACCAGGCAATTCTTTGTTTATTTTCCCGCTGGAAGCCATGAAAGGAAGCCGGCCTCGGGCAGAATATGCTCCCGAAGAAGCGCTGAAGGCTCCGGAATCGCAGTCTCTTGCCGCATTTTACGGGAGCCGGGAAATTGTATCGAATGCCAAATTCAAAATTTCAACGCGCGGGCCGGGTTTTGAAGAATTTCTCCAATCAAAAGGTATAAAGCTAAATCCCGGTGAACGTGTTCCATATGTCTCGCCTTGTCCAAATGGATTGTCCTCTTGCGATTCGAGCCCGGGAGTACCCGGCCGCCCGGGACTTTCGGGAATTTCAGGAAACAGCGGGTCTAACGGTGCCGATTCTCCGTCTCCGGTTGACGGGAGCTGTCTTTTTGGAGGTAGTCCCCACGGACTTACAACTCCCGCAGCGCAGCGTGGTGAAGACGGCCAAAGCGGTCAGGCAGCACCGGGACCCGGAAGTGAAAACGGATATGGCCCGACAGCCGGAGGAAACGGAGGATCCATCTATTGCTCGATTCCGGACGGAGCAGGCGAGACTTTTACTTTCGACGCCTCGGGCGGTAATGGCGGGCCAGGCGGAGCGGGTGGAAATGGAGGTAACGGCGGCAATGGGGGCAATGGAAAGCGCGGGGGCGATGGAGTAACCTGCGGTAGAATAGTCGGAAATGGCGGCAATGCAGGAGCCGGAGGCGACGGCGGAAACGCCGGAGCAGGCGGCGCCGGGGCTAACGGTGCCGGCGGCGGCAATGGCGGCAGCATTATCGTTGACTACCCGACAAATTACCCCCTGCAAAACATAATAACTACGTCTCAAGGCGGCGTAGGAGGCAGTGGCGGGCTTGGCGGCGTGCCCGGGACACCGGGCAATGGCGGATCCGGCGCCCGCGGAGGAAATGCGGGTACACCCGTAGGCGATACCTACGGCACTCCCGGTACTCCGAGTATGCCGGGACGGCCGGGAACTTTCGGTAACTGGGGAACACATGGCCAACAGGGAGCAAATGGCAGTAACGGCCTCATCCGGAGAACGCCGCGCCGAGGAGGAGAATTGCCGCCCGCTCCGCCGCCGGGACCATGCTTTTCCCTGCCGGAATCCCGGCGATCCGTATCTTGCGGATGTACGCCCTATTATTGGGTAATGTATATCTCATGGGACGGCGGCCAAACATGGGAAATGACGGAATACTGGTATGCCGGCTGTTGGTGATTTGGCTTTGACGGCCGTTTTCGCTCCTTGCGTTTGATTGCAGGAAATGCCTTTTCAAATTTTGCGATTCGGAGTATTATCGCAGGAACTCCCTGCAGTAACACCGTGGTGTCTTTTGCGGGCTGCGATAATTAAAACTCCGAGGCATTTATGAGCGAACAGAAACAGTCGATTATCTCCTATTCGGGCTTGATGCTAGGCATCGCACTTGTAATTTCGTCCGTCATCTTCGGATGGTTTTACTCCAACGCCAAAAGGGGAGATGAGGCAATTACCGTAACCGGTTCGGCTAAACGTAGAATCGCATCGGATCTCGTTGTCTGGAGCGTTGAAACCTCTGCTCAGTCATCGCAGCTTGGCGATGCTTACCGGCAGTTGGCAGACGCAATTCCAAAAATCAAACAATACCTGCTGACGAAAGGCATTCCGGAAGATCAATTGACAATCGGTGCAATTTCAACTACCAAGCTGACTAAGCGTGATCAGGATGGCAACGAAACCGGTGAAATAACCGGTTATTCACTTTCGCAGTCAATCGAGATTCGTTCCTTTGATGTTGCAAAAATAGCGCAGATTTCACGGGAAGCAACCGAACTTATAAATCAGGGGATACTTATTGAATCAACGCCTCCAAAGTATTACTACACAAAAATCGGTGATCTCAAAGTTGAAATGTTAGGAGAAGCTGCCCGCGATGCTAAAGAACGCGCGGAACGTATTGCCTCAAGCACCGGAAATTCCATTGGATCGGTCCGATCCGCAAAAATGGGCGTTCTGCAGATCACGGCCGCGGATTCAACCGACGTTTCAGACTATGGCGTTTATGATACTTCCACAATAGAAAAAGATGTTACCGCAGTCGTAAATATCTCTTTCGCGGTTCGTTAATGAATTCAGGCAGATTTTTCCTTATGTTTTTTTGGTTATCCTATAGCCAATGCGAGGTTTCTAATGGGCGTTAAGGAGCAAATGATTGCCATACTCCGCAATTCGGGTACGGCGCGTATCAGATTCAGGTATTCAAACGGAACGGTTGATGTGAATATCAACCAGGACGTCTTTCGCCGTGTCGCTTCCGGCCTCGAAAGCGGACATTTCAGGGTAGTGGAAAACAGATATCCTGATAACCGTTTAACATACAGTGCCTGGTCTGATCCAAGTACCGGAGATGAAAGTAATACCTTTTATTTAGGACGCAACAACAGATCTTCAAGAGATTTTGATGCTCTCGTTGTGCATGAGGCATTACATGCTTATATGGATTTAGTCCGTATCAGTATCCCATGGGTTGATAATGAAGCGGCAGCCTACATTGCGCAAGGGTTTTATCTCAGGAATTCGGGCTATCCCGAATCAAGAATGGAACCCGGCGAACCTTACCGCGTCGGTTTTCTCATTGCCCAGACAATTGCAAACGGTGTGGATGCTTCCTCGATGATAGCTGATTTACGGGCAAATTTACTTGCTGATCCCCGTTATCGGCACTATATCCGTGCTACCTTCCATGGAAACGGCTAGTAAAATTTCTCCCCAAAAAGCAACTAATCGCAAAATATCAAGCATCAAGTAGGCTGAACTTTCTTTCCGAAAGGTCGCAAACAAAAATACTGCTGTTTTTTATCAAACGGTACATAAAACCGTATATGGTGGGGTGCGTCTGTCTATGAAAGCGAACAAATTACTCCGTCTCGAGTATGAATGCAATGAAAAATGGGATGAAATGAAGGGTAACGAAAAGATCCGACACTGTTCCCATTGCAATAGATTCGTAAACAATCTCGATGAACTCACTTTGAAGGAAGTGCGAAAACTGGCTTTGTCATCCGAAGGTAAAATCTGTGTCCGCTACCGGAATTACACTCTTAACGACAAACCGCCTTTCACTCGCCGATTTGCCAGAGCCGCTGCAAATGCCGGCCTGGTCGCAGGAGCGATCGGAGCTGCTTTTGGAGGCGTTGCTTCCGCAGCGGGGACTGTAAATGAGCCGGTCAAGATCTACCGAATGAAAAACTCCGAAAGGACCCCGGCCACAGGCGGCCGGATTTTCGGAACAATTACAGACGCACAGGATGCCGTCATTCCATTCGCAGTTGTTACCTTGGTTCAGGTCGGATTAGGTGAAATCCGAATTGTCAATGCCTCCTCTGACGGACAGTATGAATTTACTGATTTGCCGGCCGGCAGATATTTGGTAAAGGTTACTGCGTCCGGCTTTGCGACGGGATCTACATATGAGTTTGAACTGAGCGAAGATTCCGAAGTAAAGCGTGATCTTAGGCTCGGTGTCGCGGAAGTGAGCGTTTCAATTGATGTAGTTTCCGAACTTAAACTCGAAAACACCGTGGTAATGGGGATAGTTGCCGTAAACCTCACTCATTACCCGCTTGTTTCGGCTGTGATAAACGATGATCTGGAAGAAGTTAAGGCTCGCGTAGCGATGGGTGAGAAAATCAACGTTCGTGACAAAGGTTGGGATGGAATGTCGCCTCTGCACTTTGCCGTTCAAAACGGAAACATTGATATTGCTAAATTCCTGCTTGAAAGAGGGGCTAAGGTTAATCTTAAAGACAAACTGAAACGCACCCCGCTGATGATGATTGATTCAGATGCAACTCCCGAGCTCGTCCAACTGCTTATTAATTATGGCAGTAAATTAAATAATGCCGATGCCGAAGGCAAAACTGTCCTGCACCACATTTCGGGCTCCAATGTCGATGCCGGAATAATCAGAATGTTGATCGCCTATGGCATTAATATCAACGCAGTGGACAATGAAGGCAATACACCATTAATTGCCGCGGCGGAAATGAACGATAAAAATATGCTGAATATACTGCTCGAATCGGGCGCCGACACCCGGCGCAGAAACCGCAACGGGAAAACGGCTGCGGATATTACCGATTCGGCCGAAATTCGGCAGATTCTCAATTCATACGGACTTGCGAGTAATTAAACTGAAAATGCGGCTGGTTCGCACATCGTAAAAAACCGGGGAATCGTGATAGAATCCGATAAGGTTTTCAGCATTTTTTACGAAATCAATCGCGACCGCCCATTATGAAATATTGCCCGACCTGCGATACCAGATACGAAGAAGATATTCTGCGTTTTTGTATGAAAGACGGCACTCCGCTATTGGAAGATGCCGGACCTTCCTTTACAACATTGCCAAGTGAAAACCTGCCCGAGCCGCCGGAAAATGATGATCCCGGCGAAATTACCGTAATTCGCCGTAATGTACCGACGCCGCCACCGGATCCCGAAGATGTAATCGGGCATCCGGTATCGGGTGAGCGCATCGTAATTCCTACCTATACTCCTCAGGCAACCAGCGGGCAGCAACCCATAGTTTCGGGCAATATACCTCCTGTGCCGATGCAGCCTGTTTATCAGCCGCCTCCGCCTAGAACAAATACACTTGCAATTGTGGCTTTTACAATGTTTGGTACGGTTTTTACAATTACCATTGGCGCATTGCTTGTCTGGTTTCTGGTGCTTAGCCGTCCCGCAAACTCTAACATCAATGCAAACATTAATGGCAACGCAAATACAAACTATAATACAAACGTAAACACCAACCTCGGAATAAACACATCCACGGATTTCAATACAAATCTGAATTCGGCAAATCTTTCAAACACAAATATAAAAACTCCAACGCCTACTCCAAGTCAGACTCCGACGCCGACTCCGACGCCGACTCCGCGGCCAAGCCCGACACCTTCACCGGACGAAGACGAGCAGGCACCGGTCCCGTCAGTAAATAACGCTCCTGCTACACCGCGGCCAACCCCTATCCAGACACCGCGGCTTATGCAATCGGCTCCGGGAGCTTCAAATTCAAACCGGCCTTAACTTTCGGCCACGGCTGCTTCGACGGCGCGGCGTGGGTCAATTACTCCCCAGCCCTGTCTGTCAACTTCGTAGGCGGGCAATCTTTCCGCCGTCCGGATAAGAATTCGTTTCAGTTTTTGCGGTGTCAGATCAGGATTCGCCTCTAACATCTGTGCGGCCAGGGAGGATACGATCGGTGCAGAAAAAGATGTCCCGTCAACGTATTTATAATACCGCGTAATCACATTCTCGCGACGTATTTTCAGGATAATAAGCTGGCGAATGCTGTGTGGCGGACGATCGGCCGCGGCATCAAGTTCAGGATCAATACCCGGATTTTCTGAAATAATCCGCCGGAGATCATCATCCGTCGCGCGGTCCAGTTTTTCGAGAAGCTCAGCCTGCTGCGCCGTCGGAGTATTCGGTAAAATAGGTGCCGGAACCCAGATCGAAGGTGCAATCACTTCCGGCTTTTGAAGACCGTCTATTGTCGGGCCAAACGACGAGCGATACATCCCGCGTCTTGCCCGATTGATGGAATTATCATCATCCAAGCCGCCAACGGCAATGCAAGACGGTGCACTGGCCGGCGGAACAACCGGATGATGCTCTAAATGACCCGAATTGCCTACAGCGCAGACGACCAGAATGCCGGCACGCGTACAGTCGTCAACCGTCCGGGATAATGGATCTGTCAGATAACTTGCCTCTTCGTCACCGCCGGCGGAAATATTCACTATCCTGATCGAATAACGCGTCCGATTCTCAAGAATCCATTCCAGTCCACGACGAATGTCATCGTCGGTAATGCGTCCGGTCCTTGCAAGTTTTACCAGCACGACATCCGCCTCCGGAGCAAGCCCACGATAAAAACCATTTGATAAGTGCCCGTTACCCGCGGCAACTACCGATGTCATCATTCCGTGCCAGCTCGCTACGTCAGGCCGAAAAAGCGATTCCAATCCGTCGGATTCATCTACAAGACTGTGATAGGCAACTATCCGGTTTCGCGGCGTCGTAAGATCAACATGCGGGTAAAATCCCGAATCTAAAAAAGCTATCGTTACACCGCGGCCGGTGTAACGCTCGTCTGCATCCAGCCGCAGAGGAATTGATAATACGTGCGAGCCGTCTTTTCTCAGCGCGGCATCTTTTTCTATCTGGTCTTTCGCGCGGTCAAAAAGCCTGACACATCGCGCACAGACTGCGCGAAAATCCCGGGAATCAGGTGCGTTAGCCTCTATCAGCCTTCTCAGCTCTTCATCCAAAGCTTCGAGCGGCACAAATTCGTCTGCCGTCTCTCGGGAACAAACAGGACACGGCTTTTTTTCTGAAATCATATCGAATTTTCTGATTTGCTTTAATGTCCGGGTCGGAATCGATAAAATGCATTTCGAGCGTTTAAGTTTTTCATAACCGAACTGTAAAATCAATCGATTGGATTAGACGATGAAGAACCTTCGTGTCGGCCTTGCACTCTCAGGTGGCGGAGCCCGTGGCTTTGCTCACGTTGGCGTTCTGAAAGCACTTCGGGAAAACAATATTCCCATTGACATAATCGCAGGGACTTCCGCCGGTTCATTTGCAGGTGGAGCTTTTGCTGCCGGTCTGGAACCGGATGAAATCATTGCCGTCGGGAATAAAATTCGTTGGAGCGATATTGCCGGATTTTCATATTCCCGACGGGGTATTCTCTCAAACATACCACTCGGAGAATTTGTCAGGTCTAATTTCCCAGTCAATCGTATAGAAGATCTGCGGATCCGATTTGCGGCCTGTGCTTGCGATCTTGAAACGGGACAGGAAATTGTTTTTCGTGACAGTGGCGACCTGCCTACGGCAATAAGAGCAAGCTGTGCCATTCCGGGCATTTTTGTGCCCGTTGATCTTGATGGGAAACAATTGATTGATGGTGGGGTAATTACTCCAATGCCCGGAAAAATAACACGCGAACTCGGCGCCGATTTCGTGATAGCCGTAGATTTGATTTCCTGCGGTTCGACTTACTGGGGACGCCCGACGAATCTTCTCGGCACATTCTTCCAATCCGCAATGATGCTGCTTAGGGCGGCTTCTAAGTTTCAGCATTTCCATGCGGATGTAGTACTGGAACCCCAGCTTTCACACATTCGCCCGGATGAAATAGACAAACGCGACGAAATGGTCGAGATCGGTTACCGTACGACATTGGATAAAATCGAAACCATAAAAACGCTCCTCGTTGCCGCGCAAGATAACGGGCGATAATTAAAAAAAATTAAAACGCTTTTTCGTTCAATCTATTCTCTGAAAATGACATTGCTTTATTTTGTCGTTGTCCGGTTTTGGAAATCGTGTTTTAGCGCTTGCTATTAAGTCAACATTAGTGCATTATTAAAAGTGTTAATCCTTCTCTCGCGCATCAACGGTGATGCGCCCGGCCGAAAAAAGTTTCATTCGACGGCGTGTTTTGGAAGTTCGAGGGCAGGCAGTTTTTTGGTTTTGAAAGCAGCTCAGATTTCCCTTCGGGTTTCTTTTAGTACGTTTTGATTGAAGCAGACCGTTTCTTCTCTCTTATAAACTACTCAAAGATCGCTTTCATTTTCCGTTTCCTTAAGATAATTCAGGAAACAAGGTAAATTATTATTATGTCAATGAAACTTTATGTTGGTAACTTGTCCTTCAATACGGGCAATGGTGAACTTGAGCAACTTTTTTCCAGTATCGGTACTGTAGATTCAGCAACCGTAGTTGAAGACCGTGACACCGGCCGCTCGCGCGGTTTCGGTTTTGTCGAAATGGCATCGACGGAAGATGGAAACAAAGCAATTGCCGAACTCGACGGAAAAGAATTTGACGGACGTCAAATCAAAGTCAATGAAGCCAAGCCACGCGAAGATCGCGGTTTTGGCGGCGGAAACCGCGGCGGTGGAAACCGTGGCGGCGGAAACCGCGGCGGCTATGGCGGCGGACGCAACCGTTGGTAAATTCAACTCGCCTTCAGGCGTTTCTATTTACTGAATTCTTAAAAAAGCGAACCTTCCCGGTTCGCTTTTTTGCTATCCTTTTCGGGGTTTTGATTTCGCAGGAACCGGTACAAATTTCTGTTGCCGCGGCGGTTCGACCACATTGAATGAAACGCTGCGCAATTTCAATCCGTCAATAAAAATATCGATTCGATAATTTCCGCTGCTCCAAAAACCATCCGGACTTCCGGTAAAAATTACTCTGTTTTGTCCTTGTTTTGTGCGGTAAGAGGACGTAACGATTTTTGTTTCCGGTCTGACGCCGTTGACCTTCACGGCCACCAGATTCATCTTTACGTCTGCAATTTTAAATTCTGTGAGTGTGACGACACAAAAAATTGGCACGTCCTTGGGCAGAAATGTCGAGACTTCTTCGCCGGGTTTTCCATCTTCGTTTGCACGTGCAAGAAAAACATTGTCAATCGGGTCTGAAAAATTTGGCGGGTCTTGCCTTATTCCTTGTGCAAAAATCGATGCACTTAAAAGAACGATCATTATTAGAAATTTCATCCGATCAGCTCCGGCCCGAATTGATAATTATTGAAGATTAGAGATTTTAACCTTTAACAAGGTTGTATGATGGGCAAAATATTGATTTGGCTTGCCAAAACTTTTACCGGAGTTTTCTTTTTAGAACTTGAAAATCTCTTTAAGCAGCAATTTGTTTGTAGTGTTATAATCTGCGGCTAATATGCGTTTTGTCTTCTCCTACAGGTTTTTTATTTTTCTGATAGCAGGGTTTGTTCCTCTCGTCTTTGTGTCCTATTTCCCCCGGATAGGTTATTTGGTTTTGTTTTATGACCTGTGCCTCCTTGCGGCAGCTATTTATGATTACCGAATAAGCCTTGCCAATCTGGACAAAATATCGGCTACTCGCATTTTCGATCAAAGGTTTGCGATTGGCGTTACAAACACGGTGCGTATCGTCCTTGAAAATCGAAACGAAACTCCGGTTTCAATCGACATCAAAGATGAAAGCCCGCCGGAAATGCGAATCGACAGCACGCGGCAGGCTGCATTCGTACTCGCTCCATTTGCTCAGGCTGAATTCATTTACCATTTGACGCCTCCGAAACGCGGTGAATATCAATTCGGCAAAATAGCCGCGCGTATGCTTTCACATTTTGGCCTGGTCAAAATACAAACCGGGCTGGGCGGAGCCGATTTTGTCAAGGTGTTTCCGGACATGGTGCGTGCACGGCATATGGAGATTGAATCACTTGGCATAAATTCCTTTCTTGCCGTCAAAAGGCGCGCGGAGCGGCGAGGGGAAGGTCGTGATTTTGAATCGCTGAGAGATTACGTCCGCGGTGACGAAATGAGGCATATTTCATGGCCTGCTACAGCCCGCAGATTTAAATTAACTACTCGTCAATATCAAATCGAACGCGATCAGACCGTAATCATCGGTATAGACTGCGGACGACTCATGACCGGCCGTATTGATGGTGAATCAAAGTTTGATTCGGCTGTTCATGCCGTGCTTGCACTGGTTTCTGCCTGTGCCAAGGCGGGCGATAATTGCGGTGTGTTGGTATTCGGGCGTCAAATAAAAAAATTCATCCCGCCTAAGCCTGCCGTCCGTTGTCTCGAGGCAACTTTGGAGGCTCTCTGCAATGTCGAACCTGAAATGATCGAGCCATCTTATGCACGCGCCTTGCAGTTTATTGCCTCAAATGTTAAAAGACGTTCTCTCGTTGTCTTATTGACAGATCTGGTTGACCAGGATTCTTCCCGTGACCTTATAATGTCACTCAGTCTCATCCGGCCAAAGCATTTGCCTATGGTTGTTACTATTGGCGATAAAGATTTAAAGGCGCTGGTCTCCAAAGAACCGTCTGCAATTAACGAAGTTTTTCGACAATCTGCCGCTGAAGAAATTATCTTTAAGCGCGAAGCCGCACTGCGAAAAATCGAATCTAGCGGCGGTTTGGCACTGGATGTAACTACTGCAACACTTGCCCCAAGGATGCTTGAAAGCTATTTGAAAGTAAAAGAACGCGGTATGCTGTGATGAATAAATCACAGATTGAATTTTCCGTTGAAACTTCGAAGCTGTCAGACATCCTAAACTATTTTTTTTCAGTAGTTTAACTCTCGATAAAATTACTGAAAAATTCTATGTCTGCCTGTCTTGATTTGTCGGCAGCGGTAATTTTTGTATAAGAAAAAAATGCAAAGGAGAACTGGGAAAAACAGGCTTGCTTTGCGGTGATTTGGAGCA
Source organism: Acidobacteriota bacterium (assembly GCA_040756215.1). Lineage (GTDB taxonomy): Bacteria > Acidobacteriota > Blastocatellia > Pyrinomonadales > Pyrinomonadaceae > OLB17. The sequence goes on along the minus strand of JBFLZQ010000003.1, from coordinate 168,180 downwards.
GCACAGAAAACTTCCAGATGTAAACTTGCGAATCCGCTTTTACTGAAATTTTTTTGCATATCTTTAGCAAAAAATAAAAGTAAATCCGTCACCATTCGGGCGAAATTCCGATGCAGTTTTTTCGGCAGTTTCGCTTTAATTTTTGTAATCACCGGTCACGGCAACCATTTCGTGGCTTGGGGATACAAAATTAATTGCGATCTGAATAATTTGGCGTCAGGATTTTGACGTTCAAATCGGATCACAAATCGGATTAAAGTTGTAAAAGGAGTTAGTAGCTATGTCAATAAATATGCAGTCAAAAAATAAGTATTATCGTTTTTTCTTCGCTGCGGCGCTTTTTGTGGTAGCGGCCGCCGCAAACATTACATCTGCACAAACGGCAGCCGTTTTGGACACCGTAAAACAGTCTGACGTTACCGTTTCCAATGTAAAAAATGCCGAAACTGAATCTGCCGGAGCGGCAGCGGCACAATCGTCTTCGTCGTCTTCCGACTGGACGGGAGTGTACATTGGCGGATACCTGGGCGGAAATTTCAACCGTTCATCAGCCAATACAAGCACGGTTTTTAACAGTTCCGGCTATTTCGCCGCTTCGAGCGTTACCGCCATAAACTCATCCGGTGCACAAAAACTTGATCCAAATGGTTTTACGGGTGGGGCAACGCTTGGCTACAACTATCAGTCCGGCCGCTTTCTCATCGGTGCCGAGACGGATTTCGGCGCTCTTACAGGCAAGAAAACGGCTACCACCACGACGGTTTATCCTTGCTGTTCACCGACGTCATTTACCATAGCTCAGTCTGTAAAAACTGACTGGATTTTTACCGCACGTCCGAGAGTAGGGGTAATCGCAGGTAATGCATTGTTTTATGGAACGGGTGGGCTGGCAGTAACAAAAATCGATTATAATGCCCGCTTTACCGATAATTTCGCAACTGCAAACGAAAGTGGCGCGATTAACAAAACCCGTGCCGGATGGACGGCCGGCGGCGGTGTTGAATACAAGGTAGCTAATAAATGGTCCGTAAAAGGCGAATATCTTTTTGCTGACTTCCGCCGTGCGACAACGACAAGCACCAACCTTACGGCCTACACTCCGCCTACAGCTTATCCGTCAAATGTATTTACTCATTCAATTTACTCCAAGAATCATATGCTTAGATTCGGAGTAAATTATCACTTCTAAACTCTTTACTTCCAGTCAAATGGTGCCGTTGCGGACTAGATCTGCGGCGGCACTGTTTTTTCTTCACGCCCGACGAGTAAAAGGTAGGAAAACATTAGAATGCCACTGCCGATTCCCACTGAGTATTTAACAAAAGCCGGCAATGAGGACGGGGAGATAAAACCTTCGATCAGGCCCGCAACAACCAAAAAAAATGCGGAGCCGGCAACGATTTTCGCTGCGTCCAGACCTTTGGCTCGCAAGGCACGGCTTCGCGAATTATCTCCGGGGTAGATCAAGGTAAACCCGATCATTGTCCCGGCACCGCCGCAAAAAACCACCGTCGAGAGCTCAATTACGCCGTGCCCGACCACAAATTCCGCCAGAGCAGCCGCAAAAGGCGGATTTATACGAACGGCCGCACCGAAAATGCTCCCCACGTGGGCGCCGAAAAAAGCAATATCATAAAGCGACCCGATGCCGAAAAACGCACCCATTGCAAAAGCGCGTATTGAAACGATGATGTTGTTTGAAAGTATCAGGCTGGCGCCGATCTGGTTTGCTTCATTAAGGGATTTCCACCATTGGAAATTCGCTTCGATAGATTCCGTAACCCCTGACAATCCAACGAATCGGGTAAAATCCGGATCGCGGAAAGCAGCCACAAAGCCAAACAAAACAAAGGCAATAAATACCGCGGCCGCGATAAGCATATAATTGGCGTTTCGGCGAAACGCCTGCGGAAATTCCTTTGCGAAAAAACGTTTTAAAATTCGCCCGCCATCGTTCTCGGCTCTGTAAATTTGGCTGTGTGCCCGAATAACAAGCGAATTCAGGTAATTTACAAGCCGAGGATCGCGGGATTCGGCACGTGCTATCGCCAGATCAGAGACAGCCTTTCTGTAAAGTTCTCCAAATTCGCGTATTTCTATCGCGGTCAGCCCGAAACGGTTAGCCCGGCCGGCGCGTTCGAGCATTTGCTCTAACCTTAACCAGCCGGATTTTTCATTTTCTATGAGTTTCTGCACGGCACAGGTCATTCTAAATGTTTGCACAAAAAAATGGCAACCGGGACCCGAAAACTTACAGTCCGCTAATTGCCATCGGCTTCACCGCAATCTAGAATCAAGTACTGTCGCGTGTCAACTGAAGCGGAAAAACATCACGAAGAGGAAGCAATCGGTAAAACATACGACCTGCACATCGCGGGCCGCTTGCTGCGGTATTTGCGTCCATATTGGCATCTTGCTGCCGGTGCGCTTGTTTTGACATTGCTGACTAACGTTCTTGTCAGCCTGCAGCCATATTTCACCAAGGTTGCCGTTGATGATTTCATTACTCCTAAACGGACTGATGGAATCTGGCTCTTCGCCATAGCCTTTTTCGGCGTTTTTCTTTTCCGCTTTCTTTTCTCTTATTTTCAGGAGATACTTCTAAACCGCGTCGGGCAATGGGTAATGCTCGATTTACGCAGCCAGATTTTCTCAAAACTGCAGCATATCGAGGTTGCCTATTACGACAAAAACCCTGTAGGGAGAATCATCACCCGTTTGACGTCGGACGTCGATGCCCTCAACGAACTTTTCACATCCGGAGTCATAGACGTTCTAGGCGATCTGGTCGTAATTTTTGCGATTATCGCGATGATGTTTTGGCTGGATTGGAAACTGGCCATAGTATCGCTGATTACAATTCCGCTGCTGTTTACCGCTACTAACTGGTTCCGCAAGCATGCAAGAAGGGGCTTCGATCGCGTCAGGACACGAAACGCAAGGCTGAATGCTTTTCTCCAGGAATATCTTTCAGGCGCACAGACTGTTCAGTTAATGAACGCCGAAGATAAGGCTTTGCGCAGGTTTCATAACATAAATCTCGATTACCGTGAAGCCAACATAGAGACGATTTTTTATTATGCCGTTTTTTATCCGCTTGTTGATTTCATCGGCGCCGTAGGTATTGCCGTTGTAATCTTTTTCTTTGGTTTCGAAGCCATAAGCGGAATTTCGGCATCCGGTCCTGCACTCACCATAGGCATTCTTGCATCTTTTATCCAGTATTCTCTCCAGCTCTTTCAGCCAATCCGCGACCTTTCGGACAAATTCAATGTCCTGCAAGCAGCGATTGTGGCATCCCACCGGATTTTTATACTTCTTGACACCGATATCGCCATAAAGTCACCGCCCTGCCCCAAACGAACAGGAACGGCACGCGGAGAAATCGAATTCAGAAATGTATGGTTTGCATACAAGAATGAAGATTGGGTGCTAAAGGATATCTCTTTCAAAATTCACCCCGGTGAAAGTATTGCATTGGTCGGGCATACCGGCTCCGGCAAAACTACCGTTACAAATCTTTTAATGCGTTTTTACGACGTTTCAAAAGGTTCAATTTTGATAGATGGTGTTGATATCCGCGAATGGGATCTGAAAAGCCTCAGGCAAAACTTTGCGGTTGTTCTTCAGGATGTTTTTCTGTTCAGCGGCACAATTGAGGAAAATATTCGGCTTGGCAATGACAATATAACCGGAGATCGCGTCCGGTGGGCTGCCGGCGAGGTTTGCGCCGACAGCTTTATCCAGCGGCTGGAAGGCGGTTTTCAGGCACATGTCCGCGAACGCGGCGCAGGGCTTTCTGTAGGCCAAAAGCAGTTGATCTCCTTTGCTCGTGCCCTGGCCTTCGATCCTAAAATACTGATTCTGGACGAAGCCACCAGTTCGATTGACACCGAAACCGAACAATTGATTCAAAAAGCAGTGGAACGCGTAATGGAAGGCCGTTCTTCAATTGTAGTAGCCCACAGGCTCTCGACAATACAAAAATGCGACCGGATTCTCGTCCTTCATCATGGCGAGCTGAGAGAAGCCGGCTCGCATTCGGAATTGCTTGCCATGCGTGGTTTATATTGGAGACTTTACCGGTTGCAGTATTCCGAAGAAAAACTCCATATTTCTGCGGCGCCGGACTAGGCCGCGGGATTTGAATCCGGAAAAAATCGCCGATTATACAATTTTATATAAAAATGGATTATAATATCACGAACCTTCCACCAGACGGCGAACGGACGGCAAATTCCACTGATTATGAACGACGAGCTCCTGAATCATTGTAATGCAGTAATCGAAGAGCTCTACGAGCGTTGCCGGCAAAATGCACCAAATTATGGTGTAAACCATGAGTGTTTTGCCGCTTCGCTTTACAGTGCGCTCCAAAGATTTGCCGAATGCGCGGATCGCGATGTTACGCCTTCAGAAGCTGAGCACTTTCTCAGACAGATTCAGGTAGAAGACTTGTTTCTCGCCATAGCCTGCGCAAACGGGAATGAACGCGCATGGTGGGAGTTTGACCGCGAACACCGCTCGTTTATGGAGCGCGTCGCCCGCCACCTTGCCCATACCGACATGGATGCTACGGACATTGTGGACACCGTTTACGAACAATTGTACGGGACAAGAATCGTGGACGGTGAGCGTATTTCCAAATTTTCCAGTTATAGCGGGCGCGGCAGTTTGCGGGGTTGGCTGCGTACGGTCATCTGGCACTCACTTGTTGACCGGCATCGTGCCGGCCACGCGGAAATATCGCTGGACGAAATGACGGAAAACGTCGGTGAGGGAGCAGCACAGGCAAATTTCACAATAGGAACCGATTCCGGTGAAAATGCGATGATCGACGCTCTTGCACGCCGCCGCTATGCCAAATGCGCCTCCGAAGCGATCGAAGGAGCATTTGCCGCCCTCGAACCCCACGAGCGTTTGATTTTACTGTATTATCACGTAGATAATTTAAAGTTGCGGGAAATTGCCCGGCTTGTAGAAAATGAAACTTCTCCGCTGCGTGCATGGTTTCAACGGCGGTCGCAATCCCGCGAACAGAATCCTTCCGGACGTATCCATGAGTCTACGGTGATGCGCTGGTTGGAAAAATGTTATGCAAAGATACTCGAATCTTTCCAATCTCGGCTCAGAGAGCAATTCGGGTTGAATGAAGACGAAATAGCGCTTTGTACGCAGCATGCGTCGGAAGGCCTCACGGGCGAAAGCCTCTTCCGCAATCTTTCGGCAACGCGCTCGGCTACGGATGTATCAAATTAAGCCTTTTGAAATAATTACGCAAATGTAGCCGTTTGGTTACGTCTGCATTTCGGGAGGCCGATTGCTGACAATGGACAAGAATCACGAATTTACCCCACAATCGCGACAGATTCAGTCGATACTTAGTCGTTTTTTGGCCTCCGTGCCGCAAAACGAGACCGGCGGTCCGCATCTTGAGGATGACTTTTTATCAGCTTTTATAGAAGGAAGCCTCAATGATTATGAAAGCGAAGCCGCCATCGGTCATCTTTCCGAATGCGGATTTTGCCGCAATACTACGGCCGAACTCATACGCCTGGATTACCAGTTAGCCGAAATACAGGAACGCGAAATTTCACAGCCCGTTTCTGAACCTACCAGGATCTCTGATGTGCTTAACAGGCTTTTTTCGCAAATCTTCGGGCCGGCAGAAAATGTCGTTTTTGCCCATCAGGACCCGAAACCGGAGGATTCCGATCAAAATACAACTGACCCGCATAAGAAAAAAGAGAAATAGGTATTTTCCCCCAAAGAAGGCTAAGGCTGTCCGGTTTCAGACCGGCGGCCTTTTCCATTTGAATTTCCGGCTGTTTTTAATCTCTGAATACAATTTCAAATGCATTTGCTCATGAATCCGAAAACACACTCCCTATCGAAGTTATATTTATCAATTGTTACTTAGGCGCTATAATTAAACCGGCAGGTACCTAATCCTTTTATGCCCGATCGTTCCGCAAATTGCAGTAAATTACCAACAGAAAATGAATGCCGCCCGAATGGCAAGGCCATCTCGGTTAAACGCGTAGCGACAGCAAAACTTCCGACGGTTTTCGGCGAGTTTTTCATTGCAGGTTATAAATCTCTTACCAGCGATGAGGAATTCGTGGTTTTATACAAAGGCGAACTCAGGCCTGAAATCCCGACGCTTGTCAGAATCCATTCACAGTGCCTGACCGGCGACGTCTTCGGCTCAGTAAAATGTGACTGCGGCCCGCAGCTTCACAAAGCGATGGAAATGATTGAAGCAGAAGGACTTGGAGCAATCGTATATCAGCAGCAGGAAGGCCGCGGCATCGGCATACTAAACAAAATACGGGCTTACGCCCTGCAAGACGAAGGTGCGGATACAGTCGAGGCAAACGAAAGATTGGGCTTTGCGGTTGATGCCCGTGACTATCAGCAATGTGCCGAAATTCTTTTCGATCTTGGTTTATGCAAAGTTCGGGTAATTTCGAACAATCCCGATAAACTTAAAGCATTGGAAGAAGCGGGTTTACAGGTAGTCGAGCGGATACCTATCGAAGTGCCCGCGACAGAGCCGGCGGCTCATTACCTACGCACAAAAAAAGAGAAATTGGGTCATTTATTAAGTTTTTGAATAAAATCCCGCTTTCGGATATCCAAATTATTGAATTTTCTACGATAATCTGGAGTTTTACAACCTACGGCCTCTCCTTTCCCCGCCTGTCCGAATCCTGCAAATTATTGCAAACAATACAGTTATCGCCATCAAATGTTTAACAACAAGATTGGCGTCAAATTTGCTTATATCATTGTTATGTTAGTGCAGTAGTGCGCACTTACGTTTGAGTGTTTTAGTAATACTGCATTTTCATCAATCTCGTTAGACCTAAAATCAGGAGATAGATATGAGTAAGAAATTCAAATTTATATCGGGGGCTCTCTCGCTGTTGCTCTGCTTTGCGGCGGTAGCATTCGGCCAGAGAACCTCCGGTAATATTGAGGGAACGGTAACCGACCCGAACGGTGCCGTCGTTCCCAACGCAACCGTTACGGTAAAAAGCGTTGGTGCTACGGCCGGCTTCACGCGTACGGTTACGACCGATTCCAATGGCTATTATCAGGTCGCGCAGGTTCCGGTCGGTACTTACCAGGTAACCGCAACCGGCAATGGCTTCAAGACCTCGCGTCAGGAAGTCGTCGTCATTCTTGACCGCTCCGCTATTGCCAACTTCAAGCTGGAAGTCGGCGGCGGCGAAGTCATCGTTGACGTTATCTCGGACAGCGCGGTCAATATCGACCCAGGTGATACCAAAATCGATACCAGCATCACCAAGCGGCTTATCGAAGACCTGCCGTCAGGCGTTACGTTCGGCTCTTTGCTGAAAATCGCTCCGAACGTCCGTCCTGAACCGCTGGCAGCCGGCTTCCAGATTGACGGAGCCTCGGGTGCCGAGAACGTCTTCAACATTGACGGTCAGGAAGTTACCAACTTCCGTACCGGACAGTTGAACACCGCCAACAATCTGAACTTCGATCTGGTCCAGGAAGTCCAGATCAAATCCACAGGTTATGAAGCCGAATATGGCGGTGCCACGGGCGGTCTTATCCAGGTCATCACCGCCGGCGGTAACGACCAATGGCGTGGAAACTTTGGTATTTCCTTTGCTCCGCAGAACTGGCAGGGCAACCCGCGTCCGGTTCTCAACCGCTTTGCCTCAGGCTTTACAGCCGCAGACGGCGTAAACAAACCGGGCAACTATGAATACTTCAAACCGCCAAAACAGGGCGGCACGGACTATTTCCCGTCAGCCCGCGTCAGCGGTCCGATCGTCAAGGAAAAACTGTGGTTTTCAGCCGTTTACGCTCCGCAGGTATTTGACCGTAACCTGACAATTGACTACTACAACAGCTCGGCTACACCGGGAATTTTCAATAACCCGAATGGCCGTTTTGTTACACAATCAATCGACTACAAGGCCAAGCAGGTAAACGAAGCGGCCCAAATCCGCCTCGATGCCCAGCCGACCTCGAAACTCCGGGCATTCGCTACTTTCCTCTGGAACCCGGTTCGTGTCGAAGGACAACTGCCCGGTTCAACCGAAGGTCTTGCAGGCGTTCCGCAGCAAGCGGATTTCGGCGGTTCCATCGGTGTCCGCAGCGGTGCCGCATTCCTCGGTGCTCAGGGCGGCCGCCAGAACTCCAATAATATCAATGGCCAGGTTACCTGGACGCCGACCAATTCATTGGTCATCAACGTCCGTGCCGGCCGTACATTCCTTAACGAAAAACTCGGATCCTACGGTCTGCCGCGTGCGGTCCGTTACCTTTGCTCTACCTCCGGAAACCCGGCAGGTGTTCCCGGATCAGGATGTTCGGCAGGTTTCACAAACTTTTCCAGCAACTTCCAGATAGACTATGACGTATCCACACGTAACACCTTTGACGCAGACGCTGCCGTCGTCGGTGTAAATGCATTCGGACGCCATAACTTCAAGTTCGGCTATCAGCTCAACCGGCTCTCGAATACTACCCGCCAGGGTTACAAGGATACGGGCGTCGTTGTGCTCTTCTATCAGGTTCCTATTTCAGCACTTACAGGACAGACTCCGACCAGCGGCAACCTGGGTTCAGGTTACCTGCAAAGGTTTGGTACTGAAGGTGCTGCCTCCAGCACGAACCACGCTCTGTTTGTTCAGGATTCCTGGACAATCAGCAACCGCCTGACGCTCAATCTCGGCGTCCGCATCGAGAACGAAAACGTTCCATCGTTTGGCGGTGCCGGCACCACAGCCGTAAAATTCGGCTGGGGTGACAAGATTAGTCCGCGTCTGGGAGCTGCCTTCGATCTCTTTGGCGATGGCAAAACCAAGATCTTCGCCAGCTACGGTTGGTTCTATGACCGTTTCAAATATGAACTGCCCCGCGGTTCATTCGGCGGCGATTTCTTCCGTCGTGACTACTTCGAGATCCTGCCGTCGCGTGGTGCCTTCTATGGCAACTACACCCGCCCGGCAATCCTCGGAAGCGCAACGGACCCGATTGGCGGAAGCTGCCCGGGACCGAATGCTCCGATCTGGCCCGGTGGCTGGTCAATCTGCCAGTTTGACTTCCGCATTCCGACTAACCTCGCCAATGCAGACGTCTTTGAAACCGGCGCCGTTGACCCGAACCTGAAAGCAGCCCGCCAGAGCGAATACACAATCGGTCTCGAACATCAGCTCGGCAACAACTTCCTGCTTGCGGGACGTTTCACCCACAAACAGGTTGACCGTGCTATCGAAGATATCGGTATCAATACTCCGACGGGTAGCGAAGCCTATGTCATCGGCAATCCCGGCTTCGGAATGCATTGCGAGATCGCGGTACCGCTTGGTTACAAATGTGCCAAAGCCAAACGTGATTACGATGCCGTCGAGGTTCGCCTTGACAAACGGGCAACCAACTACTTCTTCAACGCCAGCTATACCTGGAGCCGTCTCTTCGGAAACTACTCCGGTCTGGCCAGCTCTGACGAAGCAGGTCGTTCCAGCCCGAACGTAAACCGCTTCTTCGATCTTCCGCCGCTGGGCTTCACCGCCGACGGAAAACCGGATGACGGTAAACTGGCTACGGATCGTCCGCATGTCTTCAAGGCATACGGTGGCTATTCCTTCAACTGGTTTGGTAAAAACACCAACCGCACCACGGTTTCAGCCTTTACCACGTTCCAGTCCGGAACGCCGATCACGACCATTTACAACCTGTACAACCTCGGCACCACCATCCTCAATGGACGTGGAGACCTTGGCCGTACGGAAATGTTCAGCCAGACGGATTTCTCCGTTAACCACAGGTATAAATTTGGCCGTGACAACCGCTTCACGATTGAACCTTATATCGACATTCTCAATCTCTTCGATGAAAAGAATGTTCTGACTAAGGACGCAACAATCAGCACGGCAAATATCACAGCCACAACGCTTACGGCAAACGGCTGTACGACCTGCGGTTCGGAAGATGCCGTCTTCAGAACAATTTTCAACGGAGGAATCCGCCAGTTTGTTCTCAACTTCCTGGCCAATCCTTCAACTTCACTTTCCAACAGACAGCGCAATACCTATGGACTCGCCAACGGGTTCCAGGGTCCGCGTGATGTCCGGTTCGGTTTCCGGTTCTACTTCTAATCAGGGAGTAATACCCGTTTACCATTCGCCCGCCGGCAACGGCGGGCTTTTTTCTTTCCTGACAATTAAACAATAAAAAGAGGCCCGGCAATTTATGCCGAACCTGTTTCAAATTACGAACCTAAGGGAAAGAAATGCCGGGCCCTAGTTGCCGACTTGCTGCTGTGCTTTTTGTCGAAGATTTGCAATAACCTTTTTTGTATTGCCGGCTTCCTCGCTGCTCATCTTTGTTGATGCCAGATAATCTTCCAATGCATCGGCAGCCTCGGCATATCGCTTGAGGTCGTTTGCGTAAAGCTGAGCCAGTTCCTTAAAAATTTCCGGATTCTTGACCTGAGATTTCTTTTTTGCCAAAAGCAGATGAGTTTCAGCCTCCTTGAATTTACCAAGCGACCGTTCGACAATTCCCATCTGCAATAAAACAGAGACCGACTCGGGAGCCAGCCTGGCCGCTTCGGTCAAAGCGGTAAGCGCCGCTTTATGATACTCCTTTCCTAGCCTTGAGAAACAAAGTCCGAGGTAATAGAGATTCATGGCACTCCGCGGATTGACCTCAACCGCCTTCATAAAAGCCTCTGCTGCTTCCAAATACCTGTCTCTGGTAAGAAGTTCCTGTCCGTATAGCTGCAATGCCTGATAATACGTCGGAAAAATCGACAATGCCTGATGCAGCGCGGCAAATCCTTCATCGGCACGTTTTTTGGAAAAATATTCAACAGCTTGCTTGTAAACTTTTTCCGCTTCTTTCGGGACCTCCTGTGCATAGACTACTGCCAATTCCAGATCCCTTAATCCACCCTTCCGCGGCTCGAGATAAAAATCTTCGATGTTGAACGAACTGCCCTCCTGCCCCGGCACGCTCACAACGCTAAAGAACTCGACCGGCCGTGTTTCATCCGTCAAATCATAGCGAAAGGCGTAAACGCGCAGAAAAAAACGCCCGTCGCGTAATCCCGTAAATTCATATCTTCCGCTGCTGTTAGTTTTTGTCCGCGCCAGCAAGCGGTAATAATCATCCAGCAGCTCAATATCAATATCCGGCAAAGGATTGCGGTTTCGATCGTAAACCGTTCCGGAAACGGTGTTTGCCGCATTTGCATAGCCGGAAAAAACAAAAACAGTAATCAGGCCCGCAAGGAAGAAAAGCAGTTGCGGCTTGCGGCGCATCGTTCGCGGATTCATATAAAACACCTCCGTTATGTAAATGAGGAAATTATCGGGTGATGGGAATTATATCACCAACTGCATCCGTTAAGTAAGAAAATTTATCTCCAAATCTGATAAAATTATCTGAATTAAGCCGTTTTTTCAGTTAAATGTCAGGGAGAACAACCTCGCTTGCCCGAAAGAAATTACCGCGACGCGGTTCATAACATCATCAGAATCGACACCTCGACACCGGACGGTGCTTTGGCTGCTCGTTTGATAGACACGCCTGAATTTCAACGGCTTCGTCGTATTCGTCAGCTTGGCCTTGCTTTTTTCGCTTACCAATCTGCCGAGCATTCGCGGTTTACACATTCGCTGGGCGCTTTTCACATTGCTACGCGTTTGCTCGACAGGCTCGGCAGCAAATATCAAATCGAAGAAAATGACCGTATCGCGGTTCGGATTGCGGCCTTGCTGCATGACGTAGGTCATGGCCCGTTTTCCCACGTCATGGAATCTATTCTTGCATTCCACCATGAAGAATACACCATCGGCGCCGTTTTAGATTCAAAGACGGCAATAGGACAGGTGCTCGGGGATTTTTCTCCGGAGATTGCCGATTCGATTGCCGCTATAATTCGCGGCAATTTCAGGCAAAAATCACTCGGACAATTGATTTCGTCACAACTTGATGCTGACCGGATGGATTATTTGCTTCGAGATTCCATGATGACCGGCGTCAAATACGGCATCTACGATCTCGAATGGATAATCAGGTCGCTCGAAATAGATCAATCCGAAGACCGGCTCTATGTTTCTTCACGCGGCCTTTATGCCGTAGAGGATTATCTGCAGGCACGCTATTATATGTTTCGGCAGGTTTATTTTCACCGAACTTTACGGGCTGCGGAATGTGTCCTGCGGTCGCTGATGCGGCGGGCAATTGAACTTTCAGCAGCCGGAGAGCCGATTTTTCGAGCTGCTAATACCGCTTTTGACGCGATTCTCACCGGACGTGCCCTCTCTGTCAAAGAACATTTTTCTCTCGACGACAACGACGTGCTGTTTCATATAAAGCAGTGGCGAAATAATCAGGATCCGATTTTGGCTGATTTGTCATCACGCTTTCTGGACAGACGTTTATTTAAAATTCTTGATCTGGATATGCCTGAAGACAGGCGGAGCGAATTTATTCAAAATGCCTGTAATGCTGTCATAAAAAAAGGCTTCGATGCCGATTATTACTTTATCGAAGATACCGCCGGCGATGAACCGTATTTTTTCTACTCCGGAAGCGGGGCCGCTCCGAAGGATCTGATTTTTGTTGAAACAGGATTTTCTTCTCCGTCGCTAAAGGAAATATCGGAAATCAGCCCGGCTGTTCGCGGTCTTCAACGCGGCTGCCGGATTCATCGGGTATGTTTCCCGGAAGAGGCCAGAAATGAAATACTCAGCTATTATCGCAATTAAATTGCAGAGCATTATTCTGAGATTGGCTATTTCGTTTTTGGCGTCAATAATTGCCGCATTACCGTTTGCAGCACAGGAGGTTACCGGCGGCAGAATTGCTATTATAGATCCCGATCCGGCTATTCCGGAATTTTCGCAAAAAATCATAGCCGAAATCCGGCCATCATTTCGTGTTATTGATACGGACACGGCACTGACCGCTTTTAACGCTGCACACCCTGATAATCCATACAACCTCACCGGCGCGGATGCACGACGAATTGCTGATGCGATTGGATGCAATTTCCTCGTTTTATTGCGTACAGGTCTCCAGCCGCGACAGGGCGTCGGGCGGCCTGCCTATGTTGAATCATTTGCGGCAGCTTTTTTTGTAGATGGCCGAAGCGGCCGCCTCAGACAATTTCTTCTTCTCAGCAATGAAGCCGGTGAATCAAAGCAGGCTTCGTCTTTGCTAAGCGGTCGCGCAAAAGAAATCGCGGCGGCAGCAAAGCAGATTTTCGCTTCACCGGATATTTCACCATTACCGGAATTTCCGGAACTCCCTGCCGCCGATTTACCCGAAAACAAAAATTTTCGGCCGCCGGTTCCCTACAAACGCATAAAACCCGACTATCCGCTGACGGCTTATCTTTATTCAATTCAGGCAACCGTCGAAATCGAGGCGGATATCGATGCCGAAGGCCGCGTCGGCGCCACGTCAATCGTCCGTTGGGCAGGTTTTGGCCTTGATGAAGCAGTGGAAGATGTAGTCAGAAAGATGAACTGGCGACCCGCTTATCGTGACGGCAGACCTTTGGCTACCCGCATTTTACTGCGATACAATTTCAGAAAGCCGGCAAAAGATGAGGAACCTTAGAGCAATTTTCAGATTTCTGCTTCTTCTTTGCGTAACTGTTGCGCTTTATTCCACTTGGTTTTTGCTACGTTTTTTCATACCGAATAAAATTTTCTGGCGGCAATTTATTTTCGAATTGTGGGCTATCTCATTCCTGCGCATAGCGGCAATGCAGGTTGAAATCAACGGAGAGTCTCCCAAACCGCCCTTTTTTCTCGTCAGCAATCATCTTGGTTATATTGATATCCCTGTTTTGCGTTCGGTCGTCAAAGGCGTTTTTGTTGCAAAGCATGATATAAAGGACTGGTTTTTTGCCGGCAGAATGATTCGTGATATGGGGACGATTTTCATCAATCGCGGCAATCGGCGTGATATCCCGCGTGCAGGTTCCCGAATTCTCGAGCGTCTGGAAAAAGGCGAAGGCGTCATAGTTTTTCCGGAAGGAACCAGCACCCGCGGCGAAGAAGTCTTACCTTTCAATTCGTCTTTTCTTGAATTTGCCGCACGTTCCGGCGTAAAGGTTTGCTGCGTCGCCATCAGCTATCGAACGCCCGACGGCGAACCCAAACCGAGCGAAGCGATTTGCTGGTGGGATGATACGCCGTTTCTCACTCATTTGCTTCGGCTGCTATCGCTGAAGAGCTCGGTGGCAATATTGAATTTTTGTACCGATACGGTTTCGGCATCTGACCGCAAGGAACTGGCGGCACTTCTGCACGAAAAAGTTGCCGAACGCTTTATTCCGGTCCTCTGATTCTATTTTTGCCTGGCTGTATTAAACATTTTTCCGGCATTTGCGTAAATAGCAATTGCGATAAAGTTTATTTTTTATTTCTCAGGAGCAATCAATGCGAAAGAACAAACTCCACTCAATAGCCGCAGTCATCGGACTGTTATCGCTTTCTATTTCTTCGCTCGGGCAAAGCAAGGCCTTCGACCCGGCCAATCTTGATCGGGCAGCCGACGCCTGTGTTGATTTTTATCAATTCGCCAATGGCGGTTGGCTCAAACGTACGGAGATACCGCCAACGGAATCCCGCTGGGGTACGTTCAATATTCTGGCTGACCGAAACAATGCGATGCTGAAAGAAGTTCTTGAAACAGCATCGTCATCCAAGGCACGGCCGGGCAGCAATCAACGTCTGATTGGTGATTTCTATGCCGCGTGTATGGACGAAGCCGGCATCGAAAAAGCCGGTCTCGAACCGATCAAACCGTTTCTCGATTCGATTGATTCGATCAAAACGGTCGGCGATCTGAAGAAACAGATTGCTGAACTTCAGAACAATGGATTTCCCGCTGTCTTTTCATTTGGCGTCGGTCCGGATCTGAAAAATTCGAATATTGTAATTTTAAATGCGGGACAGGGAGGTTTGACGCTTCCAAACCGCGACTATTACACACAGACTGATCCAAAATCCGTTGAGGTTCGCGAGCGCTTCGTTGCTTATGTAAGCAATATGTTCAAACTGCTCGGCGAAGATCAGGAGACAGCCGCGGCAAATGCGGCAAAAATCCTTGCCATGCAGACGCGTCTTGCAAATGCATCTCTGACGCCGGTGGAAAGGCGCAATCCTGACAATAATTACAACAAAATTTCCATTGCTGCCGCCGCAGAATTGACACCGCATTTCTCCTGGACGGAATTTCTGCAATATCGGCAAATTCCGCCGACTGAGGAATTAAACATCGCTCCGCCAAAATTCTTCAAGGAAATGGACGCAATGCTTGGCGATGTCCCGCTCGAAGATTGGAAAATTTTTCTTCGCTGGTCTGTTCTGAATGCGGCTGCGCCGGGCCTTCCAAAAGCATTTGCCGATGAAAATTTTGATTTCTTCGGACGCTATCTGAGCGGCCAGAAGGAACGCCAGCCACGTTGGAAAACATGCGTCCGCAGCACGGACTCCGTACTTGGCGAAGCGCTCGGCATGGAGTATGCAAAACGTGCATTTAAACCTGCCGCCAAAGCGCGGATGAACAAATTGATTGACAATCTGATGGCTGCGCTTAAAGACCGCATCGACAACCTCGATTGGATGAGCCCGGCGACAAAAGCACAGGCACAGGCAAAACTTTCAACCTTTAAACGAAAAATCGGCTATCCGGACGTGCTGCGCGGCTACAAAGGGCTGGAAATCAAACGCGATTCCTACGCGAAAAACCTCATCCGCTCAAACGTTTTTCAGGTCAAACGCAATGTCGCGGACCTCGGCAAACCGCGTGACAAGACACGCTGGCCCTATTCGCCGACGACTGTCAACGCCTCCTACAACAGCGTTAATAATGACATTACATTTCCGGCCGGAATTCTCCAGCCGCCGTTCTTCAATTTCGCTGCTGACGATGCTATTAATTACGGCGCCATCGGCGGAGTTATCGGACACGAAATCTCTCACGGCTTTGACGATTCCGGCAGCCGCTTTGATGCCGAAGGTAATCTGAAAATGTGGTGGACCGCTGAGGATAGACAGAAATTTGAAGAGCGGGCCGCCTGCGTCGTCGAACAGTTCAACGGCTATGAAGTCCAGCCCGGTCTCTTCATTAACGGCAAACTCACTCTAGGCGAAAATATTGGCGATTTTGCTGGATTGACAATTGCCTACGACGCTTATATGCGTTCGCTCGCCGGCAAACCGCACCCGGCACCGATCGACGGCTTCACCGCTGAACAACGTTTCTTCCTCGGTTGGGCTCAGATATGGGCTTCGAAATCAACACCGGAGGCTGAACGTCAACAGGTCAAAACCGACCCGCACGCCGCAGCACGCTGGCGCGTAAACGGGCCGCTCTCCAATATGCCGCAGTTCGCCAAGGCTTTCGGCTGCAAAACAGGCCAGCCGATGGTACGCCCTAAAGCCTGCGCCATCTGGTAACCACTACCGGACTTTTCCCACTTCAAAACCAATTCAATTCCCTTATCGAGGAGGCCCTAAAACCTCCTCATTTTTATTGTGAACTTAGTCGGTGATTATCTCTGGAGGCTGGGGTTTGGAGCGTGTCATCTCAGCAGATAAGAGAATCGTTGCAACTCACAACGGTAATACGTTGAGGTCTTGGGGTTAACGCCTCACCGAATGAGGCGTTGCAGGTCTGTGAACGCCGCCGGAACTGCAGTATCCCTCGAAAAAGACGCTGGAGAGGTTTTATGGTATCCTCGGATTATTTGTATGCTACTGCCGCGCTCGAGGGCCCGGCTAAGTGAATGACGTCGAATCGTGTGAAACCCACCTCGCCACACCACCGGTGGAAGTCAGCCCCGGAATAATCGAACGCATCGCCGAATTCGATAAGCATGTTGAGCGACATCAGCAGCCCTTGCACATTCTCGCGCCGGGCGTCATCAATCAATGCTTCGATCGCCACGAGCGCTCCGCCTGGCGGTAACGCATCGTATGCCGAACGAATCAGATGCATCTTTTTCTCTAAATTCCAGTCGTGCAAGATCATGCCCATCGTGATGAGGTCGGCCTTCGGCAGACGATCCTTAAAGAAGTCGCCGGATGCCGTACGCACTCGACTAGCTAATCCGGCGGCGGCGATGTGTTTTTTCGCGATCGGTTCGACGACCGGTAGATCGAAGCTAATGCAGGTGAGGTGTGGGTGACGCTTCGCAACTTCAATGCTTAGCAGGCCAGTCGCGCCGCCCACGTCGCAGTGAGTGCGGAAGTTTGAGAAGTCGAATTTCTCCGCAAACGCCTCAAAGTTGATGCGCGAGAGACCGGCCATCGCACCCATGAACTGTTCAAGCCGAGGCAGGTCCGAATAGAGTTCCTCAAACATGCCTTTCTGCCCATGCTTGACTTCGTTCTGCGGCTGTCCCGTCCGCAATGCTTCGGGCAAATCATTCCAAAATTTGAACAGTCGTGCGTTTAGCATGACTAGAATTCCTCCGATATACCGCGGACTCGCTTCATCGAGGAACATGGCGCCTTCGGGCGTGTTGAAATACTTCGCCGCCGGGCCGTCGCCTTCGCGGTCGAGAAATTTCATTGCCACGAGGGCGTCAAAAAAATCGGGATTGGCTCGTGGATGGAATTGCAATTCGTTGGCCAACTCAGCCCCGTTGAGACGGCGACCGGCAAGTGTTGTGAAGAGACCGACTTCGACGGCTGTGAGCAGGACCTTGGAGCCCCAAAAGCCGAAGGCAGTCTGTAAAATGGCAGAGGGATTTGGAGTGGTATTCATATGACGGGAATTCCTTCGTAATTGTTACGGGCGTCTCATCTCAATTCCGCTCACCGATTCCGTCGCGTCCTTGTCTCACACATCAACGGGAAGGTCGCAGAGATTGAATTTTAGCAGATAAGAGAATCGTTGCAAGTTACGATTTGACAAAATCGTTTTTAGTTATTAGTTTGTTCTTGTAGCGTTCGTGGGGTCCGACCATGGGTAATTAGGCACCGGCCCATTGAACGCTATTTTTATTTATACAAAGTACCGGCCTTTTTCATTTCATTATTTTAGCGGATAACAACTTGTTGCAACTGCGGGCCTCCTGACGGGATTCAACGTTCTCGCACGTTTTTAGCACTTACGAATATCGTGCTGCCGGCGGCTTTGACGATTATTTTGATTTGAGCACGAGTGCGTCGGGATCGATTACGGGCGGTGTGCCGTTGAAAGTGATTACGGCCCGGCCGTCCTTCATTTCTATGCGTTCGTTTTTGCCATTATTGATTATATTTATCGGCATTGGGAAGGGCATATTATTTGGAGTTTCCCATCGCAGCAACAATTGATTGCCCGAGATTTCGCTGATTAGTTTAGGTAATTTTGGTTGTCTGAGGTAGAGTTCGAAAAACCAGTCGAGCCGGCGGCCTGATTCCTCTTCGGCTATGGTTAGAAAGTCGTCGGTTGTTACGAGCCTTACCTGTCTGCCGTCGGTTGCTTTTTCGAGGTCGCGTGTCGGGTAGGCCATTCGCCTCAGCGCGCGGAAGAATGCATCGTCACCTATCAGATACCGCAGTGTATGCAATATGTATGCGCCTTTTCCGTAGATATCACCATCGCTGCGGAGATAGTCGGGCTCGGCCATATAGACCTGGTAAGCGATTTTGGCTTCGCGCGGAGCGACGGGCTGCATATTTCTGAAGTTCTTCGCACGTGCGGCCATTGCCTTATTGTAGGCGTCGCGGCCGTGCAGATATTCCTGATAGAGCGTGTCCATATATGATTGGAAACCTTCGTGTATCCAGAAATCTTTCCAATCTGCGGCGGTTACCAGATTAGCCCACCATTCGTGGCCGAATTCGTGCAGCATCAGCGAATCGGTGCCGTCAGCATCAAAGCGGAATTTGTTTCCGTAGGCGATCGCCGTCGAATGTTCCATCCCGAGGTGTGGTGTCTCAACTATACCGAGCTTCTGCGAGCGAAAAGGATACGGCCCGAGATAATGCTCATAAAATTTAATATATTTTTTGGTTTCTTCTATGAGCCGCTGTGCCTTGTCCGCATCTTCCGGCAGGACATAGAATGCAATCGGAATATCGTCGCCGGCGATTGAGCGGTATTTATCATTGACGAGTTTATACGGTGCGGCATTGAAGACGATCGAATAATTGGAAATCGGATTTGTCATCCGCCAGTTATAAGTCTTTGTGCCGTCGGAATTTGTTTGCGAGCCTTCGCTGCGTCCCGGCCCGACTGCGACAAGAGGATCCGGCACGGTAATGTGCATTGCGACGGCTGCCGGCTTGTCCGACGGATGATCTTTACATGGAAACAGTAAATCCGCGCCGTCATTTTGCAATGCTACGGAAACCCAATCCGCACCACCCTGCGTTTTTTCCCACATAAAACCGCCGACCCATGGCGGACGCGGCGCAATACGCGGAATGCCGGAGTATGCAATCACTGTTTCTATTTCTTCGCCCGGCTGTTTCGTCAGCGGAAAGAAAATCCTGATTGCCGTTTCCGTCCGCTGAAATCTTAAATCTTTTCCGTCTGAGTCTTTTACTGTCGAAACGGTAAACGGCGTGTCCAGATCGAGCAGGATCACGTTTGTCGGAATAACGATGCGTGCACGCATCACCGTCGCACCTGAAATCGCCTTTGCCTTCGGATCAACGCGGAGCGTAATATCGTAAGACTGAACATCGAAGACGGCCTGCTCGAATTTCAGCGGTCCGCCGGATTCCGTCGGCCTCACGCCGAGTTCGCGCTGCGCACGCGCCGCCGCGGTAAGCGACGTCAGCAATAAAACCGTCAACAGAAAAATTTTTTCAAGCCGTTTCATATATGTGCATTATACGTATTTCCGTTGAAACGGTTTAACCGGCCTGTCCGATTTAATCGAAAAAATTCCGGTCTGGCCGCTTTGTTGAATACGTCGGCCAAACCGGTGAAAAACCGTAATAAACCAAAATTTAACGCGCGTATCGGTTTACCATTATCGGAAATGCCCTTACGGCTTCCGGTGCGTCTGACCACAAGACCGGATTGTCAACAAGTATCTGCTTTGCGCTCTTGTCATACAAAGCGCGGTTCAGGCTTTCGTCTTGTGTAATGACGATGCCCTTGAGCGCAACGCCGGCAAAAAGTCCCTTGCTCCGTGAATAGGTCAGTATCTCGGCGTCCATCCTTGCATTGGTTGAAGCCGCCGCGGTCCTCCCGACCGGACCGGCAGCAACGCTCCCTTCGCCTCCGATTTCGAACTTGTCCTGCAAAAGTTTTTTCAAACCTTCGTCGTTCATAATCAGCAGCACATAATCGGTTGATTGGCCGCCGATTTGCGGACCGATGCTGCCGCCGCCCATATTCAGAAATGCCGGTGCGCTCCAGCCCTTTGCCAGCCGCGAAATCGCGACACCGCTGCCGCCCTGTCCGCCAACGATGAAGCTCAACTTTAAGGAACCCGGAAATACTACCACCGCCTTTGCCTTTGCAAGCAGATCCTGCGGTATGGATTTTTCGGCAATCCGCATTATCTCGTGAATCGTTTCGGCCGCTTTTTCACTCCGTTTTTTTGCTTCCTTCAACTGCTTTGCGCTCGGCGTCTGCCCGAAGCCGGAAAGTGCCGGTGCAGTAACCGCAATCATCAATCCCAACAAAATTGCAAATCTTTTTATGGTAAATTTCATAATCTGTGCGTTCTCCCTCTAAATGTTTAACTCCGGGACATCCTTTTTTGTCCTTTGGCGGGCACCAGGAAAGTTTAACCGAAAAGCGACGGCTGTGAAATCGGCGGTTTGGGGGAAATAGTCTCAGGCAATAAACCTGAAGTAGATTGCGACGAGATAAAGCCGAGCCTTCGGTAATGAAAATCGAAGAGTTGACGGGCCATCTCCCACTGTTCGGTACGCCCCGTCGAACGCTCTTTGAATGTTCGATGCCGTAATGAGCCGCCGCGTTCGCGCTTAATTGCGTTGATGATTTTTCGCATAGCAGAATCTGATAGTTTCTCACGCATACGCATCAGGAAATAATCCTCGATCGAATCCGTGTCAATATGCAGCAGGGACATAAAAGCTCTTTTTGCGCCACACTCACGGGCACGCTCCAGCAATCCGGGTATATCCGAATCATTGTATCCCGGTATCACCGGAGCTATCGCAATACCTGTCTCGATTCCCGCATCAGAAAGCTTCTTCATTGCCCGAAATCTTGCCTCCGGCACCGGCGCGAAAGGCTCGAAAGGATTGGACTTCTGTTTGGTCAGAAACGGAAGCGAAAAAAAGACCGAAACCTCGGCAAGCCGTTTCAAAACGTCCAGATCGCGCGTTATCAATGGCGATTTGGTAATTATCGCAACCGATATGCGGAAATCCGCACAGACTTCGAGACAGCGGCGCGTCAGGCAATAAGTCGCCTCGAGCGGAATATACGGATCGGTCGCAAATGAAAAATCCAGATGCGGTATTTTGCCCGGGAGTTTTTTCAATTGTTCACGCAAAAGTTCCGGCGCGTAAGGCTTGACAACGATTTTGGTTTCGAAATCCGTGCCCGCACCATATCCAAGATATTCGTGATACTGGCGTGCGAAACAGTAAGTGCAGCCGTGGATACAGCCGCGATAGCAATTGACCGTATAACGCCATCCGCCTTCCCTGTCGGAAGCAAACGCCCTTGTAATAATTTTTTTCGTTGCGGTTTCTTCGTAAATCTCCAGTTTCACCGGCGGCGGCGCACCGATGAACTCGGCCGAATAGCGATTGTATGGGTTTGGCGGGTTTTCAATCCGTCTCACAAATGAAACGTTATCACATTTCTGCAACAAATGCAAGCTTTTTTTCGCAGCCGTTTTCAGGCCAGCTCGTTTTGTTCGATAACATCAAGCAAATCAACAAGTTCCGATGGCAGCGATGCGGAGAATTCAACCGTTTCACGCGTTTTCGGATGCCGGAAAGCCAGATATTCGGAATGCAGGAAAAACCGCCCGAGCCGTGCAACCGCCTTCCTGATTTCGGGATTTGAGATGGTCTTGTCGCGTCCTTCGTTGTAAACCGCATCGCCTACAACCGGATGATGTATCGAGGAAAGGTGAACGCGTATCTGATGAGTCCGGCCTGTCCTGATATCTACGTCAAGCAGCGTAAATTTAACAAAGCGGCGGCGAACGCGCCAAATTGTGATTGCCCGCCGGCCATCAGCCGATACTGTCATCCGCGTCCGGTTTCGCCGGTCGCGTGCAATGGGACGGTCAATTTCGCCGGAATTTTCCCGCGTCGAGCCGTGAACCAGAGCGACATATCGCTTGACAACGCGCCGCATACGAAATTGTGCCGCAAGCCATTCATGCGTTGCCTCATCTTTTGCCACTACTATCAGGCCGGATGTGTCTTTGTCCAAACGATGAACGATGCCGACGCGATTTCCGCCCGGCGTCATGCCGTCAGACTTCAAACCAAAGTGGTAGGCAATCGCATTTGCCAATGTGCCGCCGCTGACGCCTGCTCCGGGATGCACGATCATACCCGCAGGTTTATTGATTACGGCAAGATATTCGTCTTCGTAACATACATCGAGCGGTATATTCTCCGGCTCGAAACGCTCATCAGCTGGGGTCGGCAGCTCGA
The DNA here is from genome assembly GCA_040756215.1 of Acidobacteriota bacterium. Classification (GTDB taxonomy): domain Bacteria; phylum Acidobacteriota; class Blastocatellia; order Pyrinomonadales; family Pyrinomonadaceae; genus OLB17. Next base: position 145,567 of record JBFLZQ010000003.1, on the reverse strand, counting down.
CATCTATTTCGTCGCCGGGCCGGATTTTATAGGACGCTTTTGCCGTCCGGCCGCCAACCGTAACGTCTTCATTTGCAATCGCAGATTGCAGACGCGACCGCGACCAGCCTTCGATACGCTCGGCCAGAAACGTATCGAGACGCTTGCCCGAATCTTCTTCCGTTACCGTAAAATGAAGAGCTTCTGCTGAATCAACCACGCGTTTCGGGTATGCCGGCGGCCCGCGCTCTCTGCAGCCGGCGGAAAAGGAAAATCGCAGATGCCGAGGCGACCAAAAGACTAACCAGTTGCGAAGTCGAAAGACCGGTTACTGTCGTCAGACCGAAAAGATCGCCGCGCGGATCGTCTCTTACGAATTCAATCAGAAATCTGAAAATCGAATAAATAAAGCCGTAGGTGATCAGAATCTGTCCGTCGAATTTCTTACGGGCATGCAGCCGATAGAGAAAAACAAAAACGCCTAACATTACAAACGATTCTATCAGCTGCGTCGGGATCAAATAGAGATCCGCTCCGTCAGGCCCGAACGTCGGGACGCCGGTGTATTCATGGCCTGCTTCGGTAAAATGCACCCCGAAAAATAAATCCGTCGGCTTACCCCAGCAGCAACCGGCGGCAAAACAGCCCTGCCTTCCAAAAGCCTGCCCGAGCGCAACCGCCGGCGCAAAGGCATCGGCCACTTTCCAAAATGGCAATCCGTAAATTTTTATCAAAATCGCAACCGCAAGAAATCCGCCGATCAATCCGCCATAATAAACCCCGCCGGATCGCAGGAAATCCAGACTGAAAATCTCGACATTCGGCTCGACAAAGATCATCAGAATCTTTGAACCAAGCAGCCCGCCGAGCAGAGTCCAAAGCCCAAGATCATAGATCCTTTCGCGCGGAAGACCGTCCCGGGCGGCAAGCCTGGAAGCGACAAACAATGCGAGCAGCATTCCGGCCGCAAGCCAGAGCCCATAGGAAGTAACCGGGAAATTGCCGATGCGGAATAATTCGGGATACATAGAACCTTATTTGCGTTTGCGGCAAAGACGGTTCCGAAACATGATTCGGAACACACTTTAGCTGACGGCGCTGCCCTTTTCTCCTTTTACGGCCTCCCGCCGTTTTACGATTATCAGGTCAAGGATTATCAAACCGGCGCCGCAAACTATTGCCATATCGGCGACATTGAAAGTTGGATAATGATATGACCCAAACTGCACGTCAATAAAATCAATCACGAAACCGAGCCTTATCCGGTCCGTAACGTTGCCGGCGATTCCGCCAAGCAGGAGGACAAGAGCTCCCAGAATCCGGTCATCCGTGCGCGGAGTCCGCCAGAAAAAATAGATGACCAAAGTAGCGGCAATGATGCCGACAATCGAAAGTCCCCAACGGCCGGCATCGCCGTGGTCATCGAGCATCGAGAAGGCGACGCCCGTGTTCTGTGCATAGGAAAGATTGAGAAATCCCGGAATCAGCCGGATCTCGTCCCCGAGTCTGAGGCGTCGGATGGCCCAGGCCTTAGTTGTCTGATCAATCAGAAAAACCCCGCCGGCGATGGCGAGGTAAGCAAGTTTCCAGAAAAAATCCTTCAGAGTCACGGCCTATTCGGTAAATGGAAAAACTTGTTTCGGCGCTTTGAATCGCCGCCACCAATCAAGATAACAGACGTCGGTACAGCCTATGGCATATTTTACCACCTTCCAGCGGCCGCCGCTCTTTCGCAAAAGAGCAAAAATGTTATTGTCGAAAGCGCCCGCGCGGAGGGCCTCTTCATACGGAGTCCGGCGGTAATCCGGAGCTGTCCCGGATGGCGTCTGTGGACGGCCGCCGAGAAAAGCCCAGTTTCCGTAAATGCGAAAATGATCCGCAGCAAAGACGATTTTTTGCCCCAGTTCTTTCTCAACCGGAACCCGCAGTGCGTCCATTATCTCACGTCTCTCCGCAGACCCTTTTTCGGGAGTGTAAACAGCCTGCGAATATGTAAGCATTGCCGATGCAAGCATTAGAGCCATTGCAGCAAAAGTCTTCATAAAACATTTACCTCGCCCGGATTCTGCAGATCATTATCAACACCGAATCATGCGGCAGATGCTGATTCTTCGATTTCGGTAAGCGCTTCGTAACAGCGCTCACATACTGTCGGATATTTTGTAAATTCCCCTACACGGACCGAATAATTCCAGCACCGCTCGCATTTTGCTCCGTCGGCAAAGACAATCTCCGCGGCGACGGCATCGCCTTTTTCAAGTTCTACCTGAGAGACTATGAAGATAAATCGCAAATCATCTCTGCGGTCCGACAGCAGCTGATATGAACCGTCATCAGCCTTAAGTTTGACCTTTGCTTCCAGCGATGACCCGATAAGTTTGCCGTTGCGTGCTTCCTCTAGTGCTTTGAGAACAACATCGCGGACAGCAAAGATCCGTTCCCATTGACCGAGTATTTCTTCATTCACCTCGGCAATGGCAGGAAATTCGGCCATATGGACCGATTCGGTTTCGCGCGCCGGTATATTCTCCCAGGCTTCATCGGCTGTAAATGCCAGTATCGGCGCCAGCAGACGGCTGAGCGCGTCGGCGATGGTATAAAGAGCCGTTTGCGCCGATCGTCTTTCGTGCGATTTCGGTGCAAGGATATACAGCCTGTCCTTGATGATGTCGAAATATCGTGCCGAAAGTGTAACCGTGCAGAAATTATAAAGTTCGGAATAAGCGGCCTGAAAATCGTATTTTTCATAAGCCGCTATGGTTTTACGGCTGACGTCTGCAAGTGCGGCAAGTGCCCACCTGTCTATTTCAAGCATTTCCGTTTCGGATACGGCATCCGTCCCGGGGTCGAAGCCGTTGAGGTTGCCGAGGGCAAAGCGCAGCGTATTGCGGATTTTCCTGTAGGCATCCACTATTCGCGAAAGAATCTCCGGCGAACACCTGACGTCCTCCGTATAATCTACGGCAGCGGCCCAGAGCCTGATAATCTCCGCACCGGATTCATTGATGACTTCATGCGGCGAAGTAACGTTACCGAGCGATTTCGATTGCTTGCGGCCCTCGCCGTCAACAACCCAGCCGTGAGTGATTATTTGCCTGTAAGGAGCCGCATCATGAGCCGCAATACCGCAGCTCAAGCTGGAATTGAACCAGCCGCGGTATTGATCGCCGCCCTCCAGATATACATCCGCGGGGAAATGCAGTGTTTCGCCGCGATTTTCCAGCACCGCAACGCAGCTTGAGCCGGAATCGAACCAGACGTCGAGAATATCCGTTTCTTTCCGAAAATCCGCTCCGCCGCATTTCGGGCACTTGAAACCTTCCGGGAGCAGTTCGGCTGTTTCGCGTGCAAACCAGGCATCGGATGTTTCCCTTGCAAAAATATCCGCAACGTAATCTACAATTTCAGGATCGGCAATCGTTTCATCACATCCGCGGCAATAAAAAACCGGTATGGGCACGCCCCAGGCTCTTTGCCGCGAAACGCACCAATCGGGCCGGCCGCGAAACATATTTGCCATCCGGTGCTGTCCCCAGCCCGGATGCCATTTGACTTTTTCGATCTCCTCGAGGGCACGGTTGCGAAGGCTTTTTTCATCCGGCCTGCCGTTAACTTCATCCATGGAAATAAACCATTGCGGCGTTGCACGGAAAATCACGGGCCGCTTGCAGCGCCAGCAATGCGGATAGCGGTGACGGTAATTTTCCTGATGCAGGAGAACGCCACGCCCGCGCATGAATTCGACGATCGAGGCATTGGCTTCGAAGATATGTTCGCCGGCAAAATGCTCGACGTCAGGCAAAAAGCGGCCGGCGTCATCGACAGGGTTATAAATCTCGAGGCCGTAGCGTTTGCCGATGTGAAAGTCATCCGTGCCGTGTGCCGGCGCCGTATGGACTATTCCCGTGCCGGCTTTTCCTGCGGATTTATTTTCAAAGCGGACGTCGAGCTCCGTTTCCGCATCTGCCTCGCCGAGCGTTACGTGTTCGCCATTCATAATCAGCGAGACGCGATCCAGCCAAGGATGCCGCGCTTCGAGCCGGTCGAGTCTGGAACCTTTGAATCGGACTATCTCCTTGCATTCACCTAATTTCGCTGTTTCCGTGAATGATTTTGCCAATTCGGCTGCGACGATATAAACCTCGCCGCCGCAATCCAGAGCGGCGTATTCAAATTCCGGATGAACTGCGAGTCCCATATTCGCCGGTAAAGTCCACGGCGTCGTGGTCCAGATAATCAGATAAACGGAACGGTTTTTTAGCGCGGGATCGATTGTTGCGGGATCGGTTTTAAGCGGAAATTTTACATAGACAGAAGGCGAAGTGTGCTCGGCATATTCTACTTCCGCTTCGGCCAGGGCTGTCCGGTCATTGATGCACCAATAGACCGGCCGCAAACCCTTGTAAACAAAACCACGCCGTAAAAATGTGCCGAATAAACGGGCCGTCGCCGATTCATATTCGGGCGACATTGTCAGATAGGGATTCTCCCATTCGCCGAGAATGCCCAGCCGCTGAAAATCGCGCGTCTGGCTGTTCATTGCCGTCGAAGCATGGTCACGGCAGATTTTTCGAAATGTCGAAACGGGCAGATCGCTCTTATTCTTACCTTTTTCAGCCAATTTACGCTCGACAAGTATCTCGATCGGTAAGCCATGGCAATCATAGCCCGGCACAAATGGCGAGTCATAACCCATCATCGAACGGCTCTTGACAACAAAATCCTTGAGCACCTTGTTTAATGCCGTGCCCAGATGAATGTCCGCATTTGCATACGGAGGACCGTCATGAAGGATAAATTTTCCGCGGCCGCGGCGACTTTCGGCGATTTTTTCATAAAGCCGGAGTTCGGCCCATTTCTTCAGCCTTGCGGGCTCGCTCTGTGCCAGATTCGCTTTTTGCGAAAAATTGGTTTTTGGCAGATTTACTGTTTTCTTCAAGTCCGGAGATTCACTCATAAGCATCGGCGCCCGGAAACTTCTCAATCGCAGGCGCAAAAGGAAATGTTAGCATTTATCAACTGCCTGATGAAAACGAAAACGCCGGGCGAAAAGAAAAATCCGGCGGCGCCGGATTTTTATGCGTTCGATTCCTGCCGGCCGTCCACGCTATCCGGGCTCGGGTTCAATTGTAATCAGCAAAGGAAACTCCCGGGCACGTGCCCTGTCCATCGCCTTTCGTGCCTTTGTTTTTGCGATTTCGTATGTATAAATGCCTGCGACGCCGATGCCTTCATTGTGAACTTTCAACATGATCGAGACTGCCTCGATAGCGGATTTTTGAAAAATGTCCTGCAGTATGCCGACTACGAAATCCATCGTAGTAAAATCATCATTATGCAGTAAAACCCTGTAAAGTCTTGGCAATTCAACTGCCTGTTCTTCCACTGTAAGAACATCGGCGTCTGATTCTGCATTACGGATTTTCGGCATATTGAACTATCGCATTTCAGGCATCGGCCGCAACCGTAGCTTTGCGTTCCAGCTTTCCCCAGCCGACGAACGCTCCGCGTATTGCCGTAAATACTGATTTTACCATAACCCAGTACATAACCTGACGATAACCGAAGCGCTGCAATAACAACCAGCCCAGCAATTTTTTATCTTCGCGTTTTTCCATCATAAATGCCGCAAAAGCTCCGAACCAGTCAATAGCCAGAAACAATGCGTAGTAGAAAACTACCTGATCCAGATTGACCGGCGTATGCGCATATTCCTGCTGATGCTCGAAAGCAGAGATGGCTGCGGATATCATCGTCCAGATAAACACCAGATCCATCAGGGGTGAAACAAGGGGGAAGAATACCTGAAAGATCCAGACGTTCGGCATTGCGATAAACCCGAGCGTTCCATATTTCGGATTGAGCAAGGCATCCTTGTGCTTCCACATACACTGAAGCGTTCCAAATGACCAGCGATACCGCTGGCGGGCCAGATTTCGGAGGCTGTCTGGTGCCTCGGTCAACCCGATGGCATTTTCCTCATAGCCGATTTTGTGCCCGCGTTTTATGACCTCGATGGTTAAATCCTGATCTTCGGCCAAAGTATCGGAAGAAAATCCGCCAACTTCTTCGAGAACCTCGCGCCGCCAGGCGCCGACCGAACCGGGAACGACAGTAATGCAGTTCAGGGAAGAAAAGGCGCGCCGATCGAAATTTTGTGAGGTTACATATTCGAGAGCCTGCCATTTCGTAACGATGTTGATACGGTTTCCGACTTTTGCATTGCCGGCGACCGCACCGATACGCTTGTCTGCAAACCTATGTGCCAGAGCGGCAATCGTGGTGGGCGTAAACAGCGTGTCTGCATCCAGAGCGATAATGACTTCGCCGTATGCCTTTCTCCAGCCGAAATTCAAAGCGGCAGCCTTGCCTCCGTTTTCCTTTCGGTAAATGCGTACCAGCGGATTTTCTCCAAAGGCTTCGGTAGCTGCCGTATAGGTATTATCGGACGAGCCGTCATCTACGACGATAATTTCGAAATCGGGATAATCGGACCGGAGCAAACTTTCGATAGTGCGGACAATGACTTTTTCCTCGTTGTATGCCGGCACAACAACTGACACCTTTGGTTGATATTGTTCGCCGAAATGTGTCGCGGCCCGCCGCTTAGAACGTATAAACTGTGCAAATGCGAGAATACCGATAACAATCATGCGGCCGATACCAAACACGATGCCCAGCAAAAACAGCCAGCGCAGTGCCCAGCCTCCGATCGAAAGCCCGTAAAAGACGTAAGCATCCGCTTTTGAATAGAAACTCTGATCATTGGCCACGGGCGGCATCGATTCATCGGCCGATATGCCCGCAAGGTCTGAGATGGTAGTAAACTGGTAGCCACGCGCACGCAGTTCCTCGATTATACGCGGCAGGGCCGCAACCGTAGCCGAACGATCGCCGCCGCTGTCGTGAAGCAGTACGATGCTGCCACGTTCTTCCGGCGTCCGTATTGCGGCGGCGCGTATCACCTCATCGACGATTTGATCGGCGGTATGCGGCGTCCCGTCATCGTTTCGCATTTTCCAATCTGCCGGGTCGAGATGCAGCCCGACCGAAATATAGCCCAGATTTTGAGCCTGTACGGTCGGGACGATTTCATCCGGAGTTCGCGGTTCGGCATCGCCGAAATATGGAGCACGGAATAGCCGCGTGGAACGCCCGGTCAGAGATTCGATCAGCCTCTGCGTGGTATTGAGTTCAAGCTCCGTGATTTGGCGCGGCACTTCGCCCAGATTCGGGTGTGTAAAGGAATGGTTGCCGATTTCGTGGCCTTCAGCGACGATGCGTTTCACGAGATCGGGATTTGCCTGGCCGTTTTGCCCTACGATAAAAAAGGCCGCCTTTACATTTTCACGAGCCAGTATATCCAGAATCTGCGGCGTCCATTTAGGATCTGGTCCGTCATCAAACGTCAAAACGATTTTTCCGGGACGGTCGCCTGTTCGCCGGATTACGTAAGAAGACGGAATCGTCTGATAAATTTCGTTCGTAATCTGTCCGCCGTTATCCGTTTGCAGCAATCGCAGTCCATCCTGCGGCTCTGCTATTACCTGCAGAATCTCGCCTGTTCCCTCGAAATCTACGTCATAGCCGTATTTGATGGTCGCAACTGCGTTTGGGTCAGCGGCGTCGCGGCCGGATCCGAAAATTTTCCAAACCGATGGATCCTCACTGCCCAGTCGCCATAAGGCAAGTCCTCCGATGCGGTAATGCTCTGCCGCCTTTATTTGGTTGAATGCCGTTACGGCATCCAGAAACCAGATGGTGTGATCCCGTCCATCATCTTCCGTATAACTGAAATGCGGGTTTTTATCTGGAGCGGCAAATTTTATTTCCGAAGGAGAGTCGAGCGATTCCTTGGCGGCAAGAACTGCCTGTTGAAATGAAATATCTTCGGCTTCGCTTTTGCCGCTGACCCAGTCATAGCCGTAATTCCCAAAGCAGATGATGGTTTTTTCCGGCGCAAGCTCGGCCATTCTTTTTTTCAGAATCGTCTCAAACCAGTCCTGCCCGGCTATCGATCCGGGTTGTCCTGTTGCCCAGTGCTGGTCATAGGCCATCAGCATCAGGTAATCGGTTACGGCCGCAAATGCCTTGTAGTCCCAGTCGGGGTTGTCAAAAGGTACGGCTTGGGCAAGGACCAAACCTCTTTTAGAAAATTCCGAATGAAGTTGGTTTACGAAAGCAAGAAGTGCAGCCTGTTTATCTGCAGGCACTTCCTCGATATCAATCGTAAGGCCGCCGAATTTATTTTCTTCGATAACTTTCAGAAGCGATTCGATTACCTTTTGCCGTGCGGCAGCGGTCATCAGCGATTTGGAAATCAATCCGGCATCCCATTGCTCGTTTTTGTAATTTTGCAATAGCGGCAATACGCGCAGATCAGGTTTTTCTGCCTGAATCAGCTGCATTGCTTTTTGATCTATATCCAGAACAAGAGGGTCATTTGGATCGCCCGAAAGCCTGATCCATTCGGGTACCAGCCAATCAAGCGATTTGATGTTTTGCTGCAGGGACGCAAAGCTGGAATCATCCCAATTTACAAAAAACCCGACCGATAAGCGACGATCTGAAACCGAACCGGACTGATTGTTTCGCCGTGCCGATTTTTCCGCCTCGCGTTTCAGTCTTTCAATCAGTTTTAATTCCTCGCGGCGGGCTTTTTCTTCGCGGATTCGTTCGCTCAGTCGTCGCACCTGCAATTCTTTTCGCGAGGTTGCGGGCCGCTCCGGTACGGGAAGGCCTGTGTCTTCTGATTGAGGCAAAGCTGCCAATGGCTTGAGACGCACCTGTGGCAGAAAAGGATTAACCAAAACACTTACGACAAAGACCGCTATCAAAACAGAAACTGCCCCGCCGGCAATTATCGCGAAATAATTGACAAATCGCCGCCGGCCTCCCTTCGGGTCGTGAAACACCGGCCGTGGATTACTCTCCTGGTCAATTTGACTCATAAAAACATCCTGCCCATATCATCTACGCAACCTGACTTAGATGCCCGAATTGTCAGTGGCGGTTTGTGCACCGGTTTCCGGATTGGAAAAATTATAGACTTTCCTGAAAAATTCTGATAGATTTCCTAAACGCTGTTTACTTAGTATTCAATATTTTTCTCCCAAGCTGAAATCTCAGGGGTATTCGTCATTTCTCTAAGGGAAACGTTTACAATGATTTATAATTCCGATGAGTTAAATTCGATGCGGGATTCGGGCTACGTTGTTTCCAATGATTCGGCGCGCCGGAAACTCCGCTCGTCCAAATCGGGCAACCTTGAATCAGTTTTTCTTGCCGCCGGCCGCGAACTTCGCAACGGTCAGTCGTCCAAAGCGCTCAGAATCCTCGAAGATGCTATCGCCGGCCAGTCACATTCGCCCAATGACCTTGCCAACCTCAAGCGTTTGATGTCATTTACGCTCGAAACACTTGGCCGCTATAAAGAATCGCTCGATTTGCTCAGACCATACGAAGAGGAGGTTTTTCTCAAATCGCTTGAAACCGAGACCCGGATCCGTGTTTCTACCCAGCTGGCTATCTGCTGGAACAACTTAAATGATCACCCAAAAGCAGTTACGCTCCTCAAGGATAATCTCGAAAAGGCGCGCGCCGCAGGGCTTCCAGATCTGCTTGGGCCAATAAATACAGCTCTTGCAAGGGTTTACAGGAAATTGAATGAATGCGCGATCTGCCGTGATTATGCCGAAAAGGCTCTGGCAGATTTCCGCTCAACCGGTGATTGGCTCGGTATGGCAGAAGCCTACCGTGAAATAGCCATCAGTTATCACCAGGAAGGCCGCAGCGAACGTTCAATCGAATACTTTCAGCTCGGGATAGAAATCATCGGCGATCGCTCGGCTCCCTTCATGCTCGGCAAAATATATACCGATATGTCGGGCGCATACTGGTTTTTGCGGCAGCCGAAAAAAGGTATCGAATGTCTGGAGCGTTCGGTCGCTTTTTTTGAAAAAACCGAGCACGTTCTTAATTCTGTAATTGCCTATAACAATCTGGGTATCAACCTGATGCTGATCGGCGAATGGCCACGTGCAGAGGCCATGATCCGCCGCGCGCTCGAGCTCGCACTGCCGACAAAACATGTTCACGTTGCAGGTATTCTGGACAGCCTCGGGGAATTGAATATTCTACGTGAGGAATTTGATTCCGCAGAACGGAACCTCAATGAAGCGGTTGCCATCGCTCGCCGTGAAAACCGGCTCTGGTATGAGGTTCAGGCTCTCAGAAACCTTGCGCGGTTATACCTTGCCAAAGGAGAGCCCGGCCGCGCGGAAGAGATTGCCCGCGATAATATAGAAAAGTGCCGCCAGATCGGCGATAAACATTACGCTAATATGTCAGGGCTTGTCCTGGCCGAAAGCCTTCTGGTTCAGGGGCGCAACGCCGAATGCACTAATTATCTGGAAATCGTCGAGGAAAGCAATCCCGGCTCGGACTATTTCGTGCTTGGCAACATACAAAGGATTCGCGGGCTTGCCGCAGCGGCCGAAGGTGATATACAGGTTGCCATCCATCATCTCCGCCGCGCGCTCACGCATTTTGAAGCCGCCGGCGATATTTATTACACCGCGCTTGCAAACTACCTTATTGGCAAATATCTGCCGGGCGATCAGTTCGAAAGCGCCACGGCACATCTATCGCAGGCGATCGATGGATTTCGCAGCCTGAACGTAAATTCACTGCTGAAGGCAGCCGAAGCGGAGCGGCGCCGATTGGAAACAACCGTCAGCGTCAGGAAAAAGCCGGGCGGAAGGCGAAACTCCGTTACGGCGCAGCTCCTGACTGTCCGCCTTGCCGAAGCAACCGCTTCCCGCGAACTCCTCTTTCGCGAATTGATCGCAATCTTACGACAGGAAACCGACGCCGGCAAAGCAATGATTGCCGAAGCCGGAGAGAATCGCACGCTTAAGCCATTTATAACTCACGGCTTTTCCGTCGCTGAAAGTATGGAAATGCTGGAAAAATACCAGCTTGCACGGGACAGCGGCGACGAAACAACTTTTCGAAGGGCCAAGAATCTTGCCATTTTCCCTCTCAAGCCTGCAAATTCACCACACGCTGTTCTGTTTGTCCATCCGGCTGACGCTGCATGCCTGGAAGACGGTAGCCAGCTTTCGCCCCTGCTGCGTGTCGTTGAATTGGGAATGGACGTAATTGCACTGCGCGAGCGCGATCATGTCGTCCCGGCAGAAATCGAGCCCGGCGCATCCGTTTCAAGCAGCCTGATGCCCGGATTTATACACTCGTCGCCGGCTATGACTGCTTTGGTTGAAGAGGTTTACAAGATTCGCTCTTCGGATGTTACGGTTCTGGTTACCGGTGAATCCGGAACAGGCAAAGAACTTGTTTCGCGTGCCATCCACGCAATGTCTAATCGAAAAGACAAAGTTTTCGTGCCTTTTAACTGTACGGCTCTGCCTCGCGAACTGGCTGAAGGACAGCTCTTTGGTTACAAGAAAGGCGCTTTTACCGGCGCATATACGGATTCGGTTGGTATCATTCGGACTGCAGACGGCGGAACGCTTTTCCTCGATGAAATCGGTGATCTGCCGATCGAAGTTCAACCAAAACTTTTAAGATTTTTGCAGGAAGGTGAGGTCCAGCCAATCGGCGAAAAGCGGCCTGTAAAGGTAGATGTCCGCGTCATTGCCGCAACGAATATGCCGCTCGAAGAAAAAGTCGCAAACGGCACTTTCCGCGAAGACCTGTTTTACCGGCTGAATGTTATCCGGCTCCACGTTCCTCCGCTTCGCGAGCGGCGCTCGGAAATTCCGCCGATGGTTAACTACTACGTAAATCATTATTCTGCCCGATTCAACAAGCGGGATATTACTTTTCTCCCGCAAACCATTGATTTGCTGATGGTTTGCGATTGGGAAGGAAACGTACGCCAACTTTGCAACGAAATCCAGCGTATTGTGGCACGGGCACAGGACGGCGAAGTAATCACCCCGGAGCATCTTTCGCCGGAAGTACGCCGCACCGCAAAACGGCTGACCACAGTTCCCGATGACACTGCCATTGTTCCGATAACGACCACTGACGGACATTTTCGCCCTTTCGCAGACATTACGCCGGGGCAAACACTTGAAGAAGCCGTCTCGGAACTGGAAATGAAAATGATCAGGGAATCGCTCCGCCGCCATAACTGGAACATATCGCGCGTAGCCGCTGAACTCGGGGTAACACGTCGCGGTCTGTATATGAAAATTGCCCGTTACGGTATAGAAAAAGCTGCCTGATTTTTCAAACACCGGTCTTCCGCAGATGTCCGATACACTCGGCGACAATCAAAGCTGCCGTTTCCACACTCTCGGGCAATAAATCTAAACCGAATGAAAAATGAATCGCACCGATAGTCGCGGCAAATGGAATTTCGGCGGCGGCGAAAATCGGCAAAGGTGGTTTGGGTAATCTTGAACACAGTGATAACGGCACGGTATAGACTCCGCGCTCAGCCAAAAGAGCAGCGAGCGATTCACCATTGACGCCGGAAACGCTTATCGCAGAGGTATTTACAAGGCGTCTCGCCTCTGAAAACAGAATAAGGATTCCTTCCGCATTTTGCTTGAGATTCAACTCGAAACAATCGCGCATCTGCCGACGCAGATCATTTCTCAATTGAACCGACTGCCCCGATGTTTCTTGTCTAAGAAGGTATTCAGCAGGTTCGGTCACATCTAGAATTGCAGTTTCAACCCTTGAACCTTTTTGTAAAATAACCACATCCGATGCGACATCGCCCGCTTTTAGCGGTGGGATTGTAATGGTTATGAAATCAAAAAGAATCGAATCTGGTAAAGATTCCATATTTGCGGCAGCCGCGGTTGCATCGAGATGAATTATTGCGTCCGATGTGGAGGCTGCCATATCAGCAATCTCGACAAACGGCAATATCAAGCCCGTTGCGGGATCGGCGATTGGTATCGAAACCATTGCCGAAGTTTCTGCAAAACGTTTCAATTCCTTTGCCTCAAATCTTCCCAAACGATCTATCGCGGCAATTACCGGTTCGGAATACTTTTCTGCCGCCCCGTGCAGTGCCTCATAAAGGCGATCCGTACCGGCCGCAAACGTAAGCAGCCTTTGTGAATTGCTTTTATCTGATTGTAAAAGAGCTGAAAAGACTTTCCCCGGATTTTGAGTAATTCGTATCTCCGGTTTGCCGGGTTTTTTCGAACGGCTTGCCAGTTGCAATACAGCTTCCAACCCGAAGCCGATTGACGGAAATCCGCTTTCAGGCTGTATGTGTTCGAATGTAAAATTATGTGCTAAAAAAATCACTTCTTTTAATTTATCCTGCAGGATTACGGACAATTTACCAATCGGGACAATTAGAATTACAATAAAGGCAAGGTGAGCGCAAAATTAAAGATTTCAGAGCCAGACGGCAAAACCTGGGAGTTTTCACTCGAACCGGGCCGCATTCTGACTATCGGCCGTTCGAAAGACAATGACGTAGTGCTTAATGATCGCCGTGTATCGCGAAAGCATGCACACATCGTAGGCACCGGCGGCGATTTTACGATAGTTGACGGATTTTATGAAAATGGAGAGCTGCGGCGCAGCATAAATCACGTATTCGTCAATGGTACACCCGTAATGGAAAAAACTCTCCTGCCCGGAGACACGATAACCATTGGCGAAACCACGCTGCGTTTTGAATCCTTTGCCCCGAAGCCGTTCATTCCCGAACATCAGGCCGGCTACGTTCCGGCTTCATCAATCGCCTCTGCAGCAACCGCCGTAACCGAAATCGCCGAGCCGCCGCGCGGCATTGACTATGACGATAAACCGCTGGGGCAGACGCAGTTGCAGATTTCAGCCAATGAGATTATCGGTCGTCAGTCGCATCTTTCCATAGAATCCGCAATCGCCACTCCTGAGGAAATAAAAACTCTTCGCCGCAAAGCAAAAATGCTTGAGCTGCTCTATGAAATGAGCCGCTCGCTAGGGGACGTTTTCGATTTCAAGGCGGTATTTGACCGAGCTACCGATCTTGTTTTCCGTGGTACGCCCGCTGACCGTGTCGTCGCATTGCTTGCGGATGAAACTGTTGACGGCCGAATATTGGAATACAGCCTGGTCCCTGTAAGTATGAAACTCCGCGCCGCCGTTCAGCCGATGGAATCGTTAACCATAAGCAGGACAATAACGCAAAAGGTTATGCGTGAAAAAGTCGCGCTCCTCTCACAGGATGTCAGAACGGACGAGCAGTTTAGAGGCGTAGAGTCAATCGTCGCACAGGGCGTTCGTTCTACAATCTGCGCTCCGCTGATAACGGAAACAAATGTTCATGGCGTAATCTATGCCGATCGGCTGGATCCATTTGCCGCATTTACCGCTGACGATCTGGAATTAATCGGTGCTGTCGCAGCTCAAACCGCTTTAACCGTTGAAACCGTTAAAGCCCATAAACGTCTGGCCCGCGAGGAGGTAGCCCGCGCAAACTACAGCCGGTTCATGCCGGAATATGTAGTCAAACAACTCCTGCAAAACCCGGATTCTTTCGAGCTTGGCGGCGTAAATCAAACCGTTACGGTACTTTTTGCGGATATACGTGGCTTTACGGCTCTCGCAGAACGCGAAAAACCCGAAAAAATCGTTGCTCTTCTTAACCGTTATTTCAGCGCCATGTCCGATGTAATATTCGAACACGGCGGAACTTTGGACAAATATATCGGAGATGGACTGATGGCGATTTTCGGCGCCCCGACAGCGTCGGAAGAAGATGCCCTGAATGCCGTAAAAGCCGCCGTAAGAATGCAGAAACGATTGGCAAAACTCAATGAGGAGTTTCGGGCCGAAGGTCTTGCCGAAATTTCGATCGGCATCGGCCTGCACACGGGCGAAGCATTGATCGGCTACATCGGTTCAGATAAACGTTCGGAATACACGGCAATCGGTGATACGGTAAATCTGGCCGCCCGGCTGGAATCCAATGCCGAGGGCGGCCAAATCCTTATGAGCGAGGCCACCGCCGAAGCAAGCCGCAATCTGATTCCCGTAAGACAACGCGAACCGCTTACGGTAAAGAATCGCGTCCAGCCGGTTAATGTACTCGAAGTCCGCTGGCGTTAAACAATGCGCAAACTTCGATTTATTTTTCTTGGCAGCAGGCATTGCAAAGACATATAATTGACCAATCGCCGCGAAATTATGCTTAAAATTGCGTCGCTCAAAAAATTTGTAACCGACCAAATGGCGATTGATCTTGGCACCGCCAGCACAATCATTGCCGTTAAAGGCCGCGGGATTGTACTCGATGAGCCTTCGCTTGTTGCCGTAAATGAAATAAAAAATGAAATAGTTGCTTATGGCAGCGAGGCTGCGGAAATTGCCGGACGCGAAGGGCGCGACGTAGTCGTCAAGGCTCCTCTTATTGGCGGAGTAGTTGCGGATTTCGAACGCACCAAGCAGATGCTTGCCCATTTTGTCAGAAAAGCGAAATCCGGCGGCGCCAATATTTCGATTTCGGCCGTTATGAGCCAGCCCTCGGACGTAACTCATGTCGAACAGCGTGCTTTGCTTAACGCCGCCGAAGATGCCGGAATTCGAAAAATCTACATGATGGAAGAAGGCCTGGCAGCGGCTTTCGGTGCCGGAATTCAGCCGAATGACAAACGGGCATCCGCAATTGTGGACATCGGGGCAGGCACGACAAATATCGCCGTTGTCGCCAAAGGCACTATCGTTCAATCCGTCAGCGAACGCTTTGGAAGTAACGAAATAAATGCCGCGCTTGCTACGCACCTGCGTCGTCATCGTGGGATTCAGGTCGGCGAGGAAACCATTGAAAATCTCAAAACCTCTTTTGTTTCAACATTTTTGCCTGATGATATTTCCCGCGAGACTGAAGTCCGCGGCCGCGACGTGCAGACCGGCAGCCCGGCCGCCGTCCAGGTTACTGTCGGAGAACTCTATCCTGTGGTTGAAGCGGTCGTTCGTCGTATAGCAATGTTGACAAAAGATACACTCACCGAATTGCGTCCGGAGGTCGCAGCCGACATCTACGATCGCGGCCTGATACTTACCGGCGGCGGATCACTTCTCGAAGGGCTTGATCGTTATATGCGTTCCTTCGTCAATCTTGCGGTAACGGTTGCCGATGAGCCGCGCTATGCCACTGTCAATGGGCTGGTCAAGATGTTCGACGACGAAGACCTTCTCCAACGCGTTACAAGAAACGAACTCGGCGTATTGCAAAATGCCGAAGTGCCTTTCGAAGCATAAGTCCGGCAATTAGAATAGTTTACACATAACAAAAGGCGGCCCTGCCTGTGGCCGCCTTTGCTTTGCCTCTGTTAAACGGCTTATTTTGCGCCGCCGGCAAGTTTGCCAATGAGCGTAAACAGCGGAAGATACATTGAAATAACTATACTGCCGATTGTGATGCCCAAAAATGCTATCAGAATCGGCTCGATCATAGCCAGCAGGTCTGCAATTGCAGTATCGACTTCCTCTTCGTAAAAATCAGCAATCTTTCCGAGCATCGCATCAAGAGCACCCGTCTGCTCACCGACGCCGATCATCTGGCCAACCATATGCGGAAATACTTCCGTGGCTTTCAGCGGCTCAACAAAACTTTCGCCTCGTTCGACGCCTGCGCGGACCTTCATGATTGCATTTTCTATTACGACATTACCTGCTGTCTTTGCCGTAATATCAAGCGATTGAAGGATCGGCACGCCCGATGAAAGAAGAGTTGAAAGTATTCGCGAGAATCTGGCAACTGCGATTTTCCGCAAAATAGGTCCGAAAATCGGCAGTTTAAGAAGAATCGTGTCTATCTGCCAGCGTCCATTCTCCGTTTTGTAGTAAAAACTGATACCGACGGCGGTTGCAATCAATGTCGCAAGCAGAGCAAGACCACCCCATCCCGCAAGAAAACCGCTTATTCCCATCACTATGCGTGTCGGAAGCGGTAAAAGTTCGCCCGGCCCGAGCAAACCGATGAATATCTGCTCGAATTGTGGGATTACGACAACCATTATCACGGCGATTGCACCAATAGCCACCAGCACGACTGCCGATGGATAGATGGAAGCGGACACGATGCTTCGTTTAAGTTTAACGACCTTTTCGATCAAAGTAGCCAAACGCTGAAGAATCAGGTCGAGAACACCGCCCGTTTCGCCCGCTTCGACCATGTGCGTGTAAAGAGAATCAAATACTTTCGGATGTTTTTCGAGCGCGGCGTACAGCGTAGATCCTTCCTCTACGTTTTGACGTACCTGTCTCAGGACGTCTTTGAAAAACTGATTCTGCTGCTGCTCGGCCAGAATATCCAGACACTGGACAAGCGGAAGTCCGGCATCAATCATTACGGAAAACTGTCGTGTAAAGACTGCAAGTTCTTTGGCACCTACCTTTTTCCGACGGCCTATTTTGGGTATTGAGATGACATTGCCTTTTTCTGTCGCCTGCGTCATCGTGATCTGTTCACGGCGAAGCAGTGCGCGGAGATCATCCTGATTTGCGGCTTCACGTTCTCCGGAAACGAGTTCGTTCAGCCGATTTCTTCCTTTGAAAGCATATGTTGGCATTGCGTTTATTGCTCCTTCATGCGTTGGTGCCTGGTGGGCCCGCTTACTTTATTACAGGTCGTTGTCCAATCGGGCGTCCTTGCGCATAGGGACTTCCTCCGCCGGGATTGACGGCCGGTTTACCGACGCCCGCATAAGATTGATTTATACCGGAACCGCGTTCGATCAATTCGCGCAGTTCGTCGGGATTGGACGATCGTTGCATCGCTGCATCGAGCGTAATGATTTTCTTGTGATACAAAGTAGCCAGCGATTGATTGAACGTCTGCATACCGAATTTGTCCTGGCCGGTTTGCATCATTGAGTAAATTTGATGAATTTTGTCTTCGCGTATCAGGTTGCGGATAGCCGCATTCGGTACCAGAATCTCAAGAGCCATTGCCCGGCCGTCACCGCTTGCTTTAGGCAGCAACGCCTGGCAAAGAATTCCCTCGAGCACAAGAGAAAGCTGCGTTCGAACCTGAGCCTGCTGTCCGGCAGGAAAAACGTCGATGATACGATTGATGGTTGAATACGCCGAGTTTGTGTGCAGTGTGGCAAACGTCAGGTGGCCTGTTTCAGCGATTCTGAGCGCCATCTCGATGGTCTCGAGGTCGCGCATTTCGCCCACCAGCACGACGTCAGGATCCTGACGCAGTGCAGTGCGAAGCGCCGATGCGAATGAATGCGTATCTGCCGCAACTTCGCGCTGATTAACTACACAGTTTTTGTGATTATGCAAAAATTCTATCGGGTCTTCTATCGTTAAAATATGATCGTGACGATCGTTGTTGATTTTATCGATCATCGCCGCCAATGTAGTTGATTTACCGGAGCCGGTCGGCCCGGTAACCAGAATCAGTCCCCGGGGCTTTTTACAAAGATCGGCAACTACCGGAGGAAGTCCGAGAGCTTCAAATGATTTGATTTCGTAAGGAATCGCCCGAAAAACAGCTCCGACGGCTCCTTTTTGATTGAAGAGGTTTGCGCGAAAACGCGACATACCTTTCAA
Organism: Acidobacteriota bacterium; assembly: GCA_040756215.1. Lineage (GTDB taxonomy): Bacteria > Acidobacteriota > Blastocatellia > Pyrinomonadales > Pyrinomonadaceae > OLB17. The sequence goes on along the minus strand of JBFLZQ010000003.1, from coordinate 127,042 downwards.
GCCGAATGAAAAGTCCAGCTCCAGATTTTCTTCAAAACGGTGCTTCTGTGCATCTGTCAGGACCGAATAGGCAAGCCTTTTTGTGTCGGCAGGCGTCAGCGGAGGGTATTCAGTTAGTGGCCGGAGGTGGCCGTGGACGCGTACCTGTGGAGGGGAATTGGTGGTCAGATGAAGGTCAGACCCGCCGGCATCAGTCATTTTTTTAAGTAATTCCGGCAGTGTTACCTGTGATCCGACTGTGTTTTGATTATCGAAACTCATAGAGATATCTCTTCATCCACTGTGGGGTTTTACAAATGAGGGGTAGTTGCGGCGGCCGAAATTTGCCAAAAACGGCCGCCGACAAGATAAGCGGCAAATTTATTCCTCACGAATGGCTGCTTGCTGCGCGGGCCGCGGGCGAGCCTGCAAGGAATTGATGACTTTTTCAGATTCCTCGGCAATTCTCTCGGCAGAATCTACCGAAGTATTGGTTGCAACACTGAAAATTCGTCCTTCTACCTCAGTAAAGTAGAACATTCGTGAATTGATTTTTCCGCCGGGTCCCTGAGATTGAGCGACGACGACGTAAACCTTTTTGTTCCCGACCTCTTTCTGGTAATCATTGACTACCCAGCCGTTTTCGCGAATCATCCGATTGATTACTTCACGGCGAAGTGACGAGACCGGGACGCCGCCGACCGTGCGGTTACGACCTGTGTCAATTGTTTCTCCCATTGCAGGGCCGACCACAGAAATTGAGGCCGTTCCGCGGCCGCCGTCAACCGAAAACTGGACTTCGCTGCCGGAGTTTTGTGCCGGTGCCCAGCCTTCCGGTGCAGGCGCGCCCGTCGGAAGCAGAGAAGGCATCGCCGGTTTTGGCTGTGATGGCTTCGCAGCCACCGCCGGCGTGTTTACCGATTTCTGTTTGGCACGAAGACGAGCCAGCCGCAATTGCCGGAGCCGCAGCGCACGCTTTCGAGCCATCAATGCCCTTTTTCGTTTTTGTTTGGCACGGTATTGCCGCCACCAGGCTTTCGAATATTTGCGGTATTTTTTCTTATGGTAGCGTTTTTTTCTGTGTTTTCCGGCCTCGACGGATTCAGTCGCCAACGGAATGATGGTGCCGATTCCGATCAGCAATGCCAGAGAAAGTGCGATTGCCCTATAAAACATATTCCCTCCAATTCCTACAGAACCGTTTCCTTTACGACCTCTTCGATGGTCGTTATCCCTTCCCGGAGCTTGCAAAGCCCCGATTCACGTAAAGTTATCATCCCAAGTTCGATAGCCTTGCGGCGAAGCTCTATTGCGCTTGCTCCGATAATAATTAGTTCGCGAAGCTCATCCGTAATTTCCATTACTTCATAAAGCCCGACCCGGCCTTTATATCCGGTATTAAGACAGGTGTCGCATCCGCGTCCGCGATATAGTTTGAGCGAGCCGATTTCTTCCGGCTTGAAACCTATCTCGAGCAACACTTCGGGCTGTGTCTCAACCTCTTCTTTGCAATCTTTACAAATACGACGGATCAGACGCTGTGCCTGTATCAAATTCACGCTGGTTGCAACCAGAAACGGCTCTATACCCATATTCACGAGCCGCGAAATTGTTGAAGGAGCGTCGTTTGTATGCAGAGTGGAGAGCACCAGGTGACCCGTAAGCGCCGCCTTGATTGCTATTTCGGCAGTTTCGAAATCCCGAATTTCACCGACGAGAATGATGTTCGGGTCCTGACGCAGGAATGATCTGAGCGCAGCAGCGAAATTCAAGCCGATTTGCTCTTTCATCTGCACCTGATTAATACCCTGGAGATTGAATTCGACCGGATCCTCGGCGGTCATAATATTTGTCTCCGGAGTATTGAGCGATTGCAATGCAGAATAAAGTGTATTTGTTTTACCGGATCCGGTCGGACCGGTTACGAGGACCATTCCGTAAGGATTAGCAATTGCTTTTTTGAATTTTGCGAGGCTTTCGGGTTCAAAGCCTAATTTGGACATATCAAGCATCAGCTTGTCTTTATCCAAAAGGCGAAGCACAACCTTTTCACCAAAAAGCGTGGGCAATGTCGAAACGCGAAAATCCAGCTCGCGAGAACGATCCTCGACCCGCACCTTGATTTTTATACGCCCGTCCTGCGGCAGCCGCTTCTCGGAAATATCGAGCTTGGCCATTATCTTGAGCCGCGAAATCAGCGGATCGCGAAGCTTCATTGGCGGATGCATTATGTCGTAAAGAACGCCGTCTATACGAAAACGAATGCGAAAATCCTTTTCGTAAGGCTCTACGTGAATGTCCGACGCTCCGCGACGCAGCGAATCCACCAAAAGCACGTTTACAAGCCGAACCACCGGAGCGGATTCACTTGCATTGGTTAGTTCATTCAGGTTGATTTCCTGATTTTCTTCGACTACTTCAAGATCATCCGAGCCTGCAGTTATTTCGCCGAAATCAAGATTAGCAACGCCGATATTGAGATCTTCTTCGGAAATACGTCCTGTTTCTATCTTTGGCTTTGTGGCTTCTTTTGTTCCGTTTTTGCCGATCTTGCGATTACCGTTTTTGCCGTTTGTTCCTACTGCCTCATGGTCGAAATTTTTCGGATCAAAAATGTCTATCTGCGTGGTACCGCTATAGTATTTGCCGATAGCCATTTGTATAGATGCTTCGGATGCGATTACAGGCTCGACATTGAGGCCGGTCATAAACTTGATGTCGTCCATTGCAAAGACGTTCATCGGATCGGCCATCGCCAGAGTCAAAGTTGATCCATTGCGCGAAACCGGCAAAACCGTGTACTTTAACGCAACCTCTTGCGAGATAATTTTTATAACCTCGGGCTCGATTTGAAACAGATCGAGATTGATTGACGGGACACCATATTGCCGCGATAGAACAGCCGTGATTACATCATCGGAAATAATCCCTAGCTTCACTAAATTTGAACCAAGACGGCCGCCGTTAGTTCGCTGATAATCGAGGGCTTCGCGAAGCTGTTGCGGCGTTACCAAGTTTTCGCGGACAAGTATTTCCCCTAGCTTTTCTGTCATTGTGATTTGTGATGGTTCCTAATCGGTTGGGCAACGGTTAGGAAGTATCGGTGGCGATATGAAACTAATACAAAACCGGGTGCAGACGAAAAAGTGACAACAGTGTCAAACACTGTTGTTTAAGTATAATAAATGTTTGTACATTGACTGTCAAGATTTCTTTTTTCCAAAAATAACCGTTTTGAAATCAAATCGGGCAAATTGACCGAATCACGGAAACCAATTTGTCGGCGTTACTAAGGTCGATACTTATGAAATATACGCCCATATTGAATCAAGGAAGCCTTGAAGTCGGCCAATTTCAGTATTAATTGCATAAAGGATTGAATCAAAACATGAAAAGTTATACGATTCGCACAAACATAATTTAAGGATGGAGGTTTTTTATGTCGGTCGGGCCCGGAAATTACAGCGAATTTTGGGATTTTTATATTCGGGAGCATTCCAAACCGCTTACTCGCGGTTTTCATTTCCTTGGAACGACGCTTGGCATTGTCCTGCTTATTTATTTCATTGCAACCGGACGCTGGTATTATTTCCCAGTATTTTTTGCGGTCGGCTATGCTTTCGCCTGGTTTTCACATTTTTTTATAGAAAAAAACCGTCCGGCTACTTTTAAATACCCGCTTTGGTCATTTATCAGTGATTTTAGGATGATGTGGTATATGTTAACTTTGCGAATGGAGAAAGAAGTGGAACGCGTTAACTCCAAAGCCTGAAAGGCCGTAAAGCCTGGAAACTAGAAAAAGGTAGAGTACGATGGAGGTAAACTATGCTTTTATTGGCTAAAAACTGGTGGGCATTTCTTCTTCGGGGAATCCTGGCTCTTATTTTTGGTATCGTGGCGATTTTTTTCCCTGCCGCAGCTTTTCTGGCACTGGTTCTGGTGTTTGGAGCTTTTGCCTTTGTTGATGGTGTTTTTGCTCTGGTTTCGGCATTTACATCCAACGCCAGAAGCGAAAACTGGTGGTGGCTTATTCTTGAGGGCATAGTCGGGCTGGGTATCGGAATATTGACAATCATCCAGCCGGCTGCAATGGGAGAAGCCTGGTTGATCCTGATCGCGGCCTGGGCTTTGATTACAGGAATACTTGAAATTATTACGGCAGTCAGGTTGCGTAAAATTATTCAGGGTGAATTTTGGTTGATTCTCGGCGGTATCATCAGCATGCTTTTCGGTCTTGCTGTCGCTTTTTATCCACAGGCAGGCGCATTGGCAATAGGATTGCTGATCGGGCTCTATGCAATACTTTTTGGCGCGATATTCATAGCTCTCGGCCTTAAATTACGCTCTTTTGCAAATACATCAAGCTGAAAGGCTTCGCCTGACGGAAAATTTTGACTTAAATTCTTTATCTACTATGTTTTCCGGTGATTTAGTTACTGTCCGGCCCGAAAATCTCAATAGCACGATAGAGTTTTTGACTGCGATGATTACTCCGGCCCTGCTTATTTCTGCTACCGGTTCGCTTGTGCTTTCCACCTCAACGCGGCTCGGCCGGGTCGTAGATCGCGTTCGCGAACTGGAGCGCAGGCTAAGCGAATTGATCCTTACCGAAGATCGAGACAAAGTACCCTTGTATGAAAAACGCATTGAAACTGTTGTCCATCTGCTCGACAAAGTAACCAGCCGTGCCCGGATCTTACAGCGTGCACAAGGAGCGTTCTATTACGGCCTGGGATTTTTTGTGCTGACAAGCGTTACAATCGCCGTTGCGGGACTATTCAATATTTACAGATGGCTGCCTATTCCAGTCGGTATCGTGGGAATACTTTTTCTGCTTTACGGATCAATGCAAATGCTTCGTGAAACCAGAATGGCTACGGCGACTATCAATGCCGAAATGGATTTCACCTGGTCGCTAGCCAAAACTGTTGCACCAAAGGAAATCATCAGCCGCTACACATTAAGCGATGTAGAAGCCATTGAGCCGGAAGACGGCTCCAAAGAAGAAAAATGACCGTTTACGAGCCGGGTTATCTTAAATTATTGAAATCAGGTGAATTGCTGCATCGTGTAGAAGCTTTGGAGCAAATGCTTTCGGCTTGCAACATCTGCCCCAAAGATTGCGGAAATAATCGTCTGGAGGGTGAAATTGCAGCCTGTTATTCCGGACGATTGCCAATCGTGTCGTCCTATACGGCGCATTTCGGTGAAGAGCCTTGCCTTTCGGGTAGCGCCGGCGCCGGCAACATTTTCTTTGGTAATTGCAATCTGCGTTGCGTCTATTGCCAGAACTATCAGATTTCGCAAACGTGGAAGACACAAAAGAAAAACGAAATTACACATGAACGCCTTGCAGAGATAATGCTGGAACTGCAATCGCGTGGCTGTCATAACATCGGATTTGTCAGCCCGACACATTTTGTCCCCCAAATGGCGCGGGCAATTTTCATTGCCGCCCGCAATGGATTGCGGATTCCAATTGTTTACAACACAAATGCTTATGATTCGGTAGATGTCCTCCGCCTGCTCGAGGGCATCATTGATATCTATCTGCCGGATTTGAAATATGCCGATTCGGATGCAGGTTTTCAGTTTTCCAAGGTTCGTGATTACACCTTTTTTGCCCGTTCAGCCATAAAGGAAATGCACAGACAAATGGGTCCCGGCCTTTTAATAGATGAGAATGGCCTGCTCAAGCGAGGGCTTTTGATACGTCTGCTGGTATTGCCCAATGAGATTGCGGGAATCGATGAAAGCCTGCGGTGGATTCGCGAAGAAATCGGGCCGCAAACTGCTATCTCACTTATGGCTCAATACTATGCCACAAACCGGGCGGAATCTGATCCGCGATACATTCTGCTTTCCAGGAGAATTTCGACCGGTGAATGGTGCGATGCCGTAACAATGCTGGAAGAACTCGGCTTCGAGGAAGGATTCGTACAGGAATACGAATCGGCTTCATTTTATTATCGTCCGGATTTTACCGATACGGAAAAGCCTTTCAAGGATATTCGCGATTTTCAGTAGTCCGCGATTTGAATTGCGGCTATTTGGTTTTGAAACTGATTTTTCACAACCGGGAGAACATCCGCTTTGCTGAGATAAATCAAAGAATAACTACAGTAAGAACAGTAAGCAATATAGAGGAAATTTATGACACAGTTGATTGTCGGAGAAAAAGCACCCGATTTCAGCCTGGAGGATTCCGATGGCAATCAGTGGAAACTAAGTGATTATCGGGGCAAGGTTGTCGTATTGCTTTTTTATCCCGGCGACAATACTCCGGTCTGTACGGCACAAATGTGCTCTGTCCGTGATCATTGGTCCGAGTATCAGGCGACAGGTGCCGAAGTAGTCGGAATCTCTACGGATTCGCGGGAATCGCACAAAGGTTTTGCCGAGCGGAACCGGCTTCCATTGCGCTTACTCTCAGATCCGGACGGCACAGTCAGCAGGCTTTATGACATGAAATCCTGGATTCCCGGCCGCTCGGCACGCGGTGTAGTCGTAATTGATAAAGATGGAAACATAGCGTATAGAAAAGTGCAGGCAATAAGTCTTTTCAGGCCTGCCGATTCGGAAGTGTTGGCCGCAATCCGCTCTGCCGGATAAACGGCAAAGAAATGTCGGCATCAATTGTTTTTTCGTAAGAATTTCTTGCCGGTATTTGATAAAATTCAGGTATGGGAATATTTGGTGAAAAGTTTAAATGCATTCGCTGCGGTGATAAATCCGAACCGCTTGGTTTTGCTCCACTGCCGACGGATCTCGGGCAAAGAATCGGGTCCGAAGTATGCAAGGACTGCTGGGCAGAATGGCAGAAAAAACAAATGCAGTTAATTAACCATTTCGGGATCGACGTTTCCAATCCCGACAGCCATCAGTTTTTATTCGATCAAATGCGAATCTTCTTTTTTGGCGAAGGTGTAAACCTTGCAGAAATCGATACTTCCAAAGAAGGCAAGATTGAATGGTAAAATGCTCCGTGCGGCGGACTTATGTCGCTAAATGAACTGGAAATCATCGATGAACGATTCGAACATAGGCAGTTGCCCGAATCGCATCTCGAAATGCTCTGGGCCAGAGGTTGGCGTCATTTTGGTTCGCGTTACTTCCGCCATAACTTTTTTGTTCATTCATCAAAATTGTTTTCTGTCAGAGCTCTTCGTCTGCGGGTCGCTGATTTCCGACCAAGCCGAAGCCAAAGGCGCGTTTTAAGAAAAAATGCCGACCTGCGCCTGCGTATCGGAGAAATCAGAACCACTCGCGAGGTTTTTGAAATTTTTGAACGTCATAAGGAACGATTTTCCGAAAATCCCCCGCGCGATATATTCGACGTAATTGCCTCTGCCGAAGAAAGGCATACCGGCCAGACACTTCAGTTTTCGCTTTACCTTTCCGACCGCCTCATTGCCGTAAGTTATCTGGATGTCGCCGGTAAAAGCACAAGCGGATTATATGCTTTTTTCGAACCCACTCAAGCACGCCGCAGTCTCGGTATTTATACAATGCTCAAAGAGATAGAATTCACCCGCGAAAACGGTATGACTTTTTATTATCCGGGATATGTTTTTCGCGAAAGTTCATTCTATGATTATAAGAAGCGGTTTCGCCCGGCCGAAGTTTACGACTGGAACGGAAGTTGGATACCTTACGAACCGGAATATCTCAGCCCCGTAACAATTCGACACGGTTTATTTGCGGACCTTGACCCTGAAAAATACCTCTTTGATCTCGAAGATGTTGGTGAATAGATTCGTATAAATAAATGTGTGAAATTGTACCTGCATCTAGAATAGCGGCGATGAAGAGAGACTCTTGGTCCATTCAATGTATTTTCCTGAATTAAACTTTCGTCCCGTACTTTTACTGTTCATATACCTGATCTTGCCAAACACCGGACGCTCCGGCCACGGACGATCATGCTTGCCAAAACACCATAATATTCCGGCATATGAATTCGGATCGCGTCCGTCCAGACAGTATTTATTATTAAGATGAACAAGGCGTTCGAAAGCTTCCTCATAGGTGCGGGACCAGGCAATCACGTTTTTACCCCAAAGCATTCGTATATAATTGTGCATTCCTCCTGTAACTACCATTTCCCTTTGGGCTGCGTTCCATAATTCATCACCCGTTGCCGCAGATTCGAGTTCCTCCAGAGAATAAACAACCTCACGCCGATCATCTATATGTTCGCGCATTGTCAGGTGTGCCCATTCGGGCAGGGCCTCAAGAGAATCATACTTCTGATTATGGCGCGTCATATTAAATGAAAGTTCACGGCGGACAATCAGTTCCTCGAGATATGCATCTTTGGATTCCTGCGGCGCATCGGCTTTATAAACCTCTAGAGCCACCTCGAGCGAAGAAATATAACCGAAATGAAGATAGGCCGAGAGCCGCGAGGAGCCATCACGTTCCGGCTTGTTACGTGCCGCTGCATAATCAGGGAGTATTTCATTTATGAATTTGGACAGGCGTTCAAGCGCTGCCTTTCGACCGCCGCGATAGATAGGAGAAGGCTTTACTGAATGATCTATATCGCAGCGAGCAACTAAATCCGCAATATTGTGATTATTTACTTCGGTCTCGGGACAATCGACGTCAATATTCAGAGAGTCTGCCTCTACTTCTTCTTCTTCGAATGATTTCAAATAATCCGGTAGAAGCCGGGCGATCTTTGGACGTATGGTATAGGCTGCATACTCTTCTTTGGGAAATTTCGACATTGGGATTACACCGCAGGAGTCTACTATCTGAACAGGAATTTCTGCACGCAGCCCGATTCGGCGGTTATGTTCGGGAATAATAAAACACGGAAAATCATCGGTAACCATTAACGCGGCATTCTTTGCCAGGCCGGCTACCGTTTGCCTCGGCGAATCGCCGTCACTTTGAAGATAGAAAATATACCGGATGCCGCGACGGGCAAAAGCTGATTTCTTTTCCGCAACGCCTTCCAGAATAAAAGTGTGTAGCCGATCATTTGCCCACGGGTAGTAATATTTCAAACCTTCATAAACAACCAATGGCAGATGGAGTTCATTGGCTTTGCGAATTGCCCATTTAAGAGCATGATTATATTCCGTACGTTTGAACATCTGCATCCAGTAAAGTACGTATTTACCGCGCTTGTTTAAGTGCTTTTCGTTTAACTGGACGACTCTTTCGTTGATGCGCATAGTTGTTTATTATAGATTCGGTTGCCGCCCGTGGCGCAAATCATGTAAATACAGGCTACTATGATGCAAAATTTTAAGCGACCGATATTTTTATTCGTCTCTTTGCACAATTTGGTTTTGGCATTGACGGCAACTATTTTTCTCAGCGTCTTTGCTTACGGACAAAATTATATTTCGTTATTCGACGGCATAGAATATGCAGCGGTCGAATACAGCATAAAAGGCGATCCGGTGAAAATTTACTTGCTGCGTTTGGACCCGGCTAAGGTTCGACTTGACGTTGTGCATGCCATGGATTCGGCAATTGGATTGGAGAAAACATCATCGTTGGCGCGCCGTCATGGAGCAATAGCAGCGATAAACGGCGGTTTTTTCCGGAATGATGAAAGCATCTGGGCAGGTGAGGCATCAGGCGTATTGTTTATTAACAACAGATTGCTAAGCGAAAGTAACAACAACCGAACTGCTCTTTTCATAGATAATCCCGGTAATATTACAAACATTGAATTCGCCCCCATCACAATCGGAAGTTGTTTCAAAATCGCAGGTCTTGAGCTGAATTTTACAGGTATAAACCGCGAGCGCAACGATAACGACCTGATAGAATATACACCGGAATTTGGAAGAAGCACTTTGACCCTTGGTCGAGGTCTTGAGGTAATAGTAAAAAGAAACAAGATAGTGGCGATTTCCGAAGAATCAGGTTCTAACATCATTCCACAGGATGGGATCGTCATTTCCGCAACAGGTGAATACGCCGGGCGGCTGAGGCGTCTTGCGCGAATCGGCGGGAAAATAGAACGATGTGTTTACATAATACATCAGGTCGGCAATGACTTTTTGTCGTCTGATAGCGTAAGAACAGGTAAAGCTTTTTCCAGAGCCGAGGATATAACAGGCGGAGTGTCGGAGTTGCTGCGTAATGGCAGAATACACCTTACCTGGAAGGAGGAAAAAGCGGCTCAGTCTTTTGCTGAAAACCGCCACCCGCGCACAGCGATAGCAAAATTTCCCGATGGTAGAATTCTTCTTGCAGCGGTTGATGGACGAAGACCCGGACAAAGTGTGGGAATGACTTTGCAGGAACTTGCCGAATATCTTCTTTCAATCGGAGTGTCTGATGCAATGAATCTTGACGGCGGCGGATCAACTACAATGTACCTTGACGGACGAGTTGTTAATAATCCTTCAGATGCCAAAGGCGAGCGACGCGTCGGCGATGCAATAATCGTAACGCTGCGAAGTTCGCAAAAGCAATCAACAAAAAAATAACCGCCGCATAGGATTTTTTTTGCGCAAATTACAACTCAATTAGAGTAAAATAATTCCGGTTGAAAAATATTTTCTTTGAAAGTGTAAAATCCACTTGAAAAAAAATTTAAAAAAAATTGCCTGCGCATAGCTTTTTTGTTAACAATCTCTTGACGTTTTATGCTAAATTTAGTGCGGTAGTTTTTTAACACCACAACATATATGGAGGATCCTAATGGCAGCAACTAAAACAACTGCAAAGAAAACAACAACGAAGAAGGCAGCACCGGCGAAGAAAGCCGCACCTGCTAAGAAGGCAGCTCCGGCAAAGAAAGCCGCGACAGCTAAGAAGGCAGCACCGGCGAAGAAAGCCGCACCTGCTAAGAAGGCAGCTCCGGCAAAGAAAGCCGCACCTGCTAAGAAGGCAGCACCGGCGAAGAAAGCCGCACCTGCTAAGAAGGCAGCACCGGCAAAGAAAGCTACGGCTGCAAAGAAACCGGCAGCAAAGAAGTAACTCATCTCTTTGCTTTCTCCTTTCAATCGTAAAGGCCCGACGTTTTCGCCGGGCCTTTACGGTTTTAAGGATTTGACTGCGTTTTTTAAAACTGCAATTTCAAATCTCCATCTTCTGCAATCACTTGTACTTCGCCACCCTTGGCGAGACTTCCGAAAAGAATCGCTTCCGCCAGCTGACGCTTGATCTTTTCATTGATCAGCCGTGACATCGGGCGTGCGCCGTAACGCGGATCGAATCCTTTTTCTGCCAGCCAACGGCGGGCTTCTTCCGTAAGATTCACTTTTACATTCCTTTCCTTTAGTTGAGAATTTAGTTCGCCAATGAATTTGTCAACGATCAGTTCAATAACCGGCATATCCAGCGGCCGAAAAGCAATCCGGGCATCCAGACGATTGAGAAATTCCGGATTAAAAGTACGTTCGATGGCTCCGCGTGCATTCCCCTTGGTTTCAGAGCTATTGCGAAATCCGACGCCGCCGGAAGAAAGTTCTCTTGCACCGGCATTGGTTGTCATTATCAAAATGATATTTCTGAAATCTGCTTTCTTGCCATTGTTATCGGTCAGCGTTGCCGTGTCCATTACCTGCAGCAGTAGATTAAATAGGTTGGGATGTGCTTTTTCTATTTCATCGAGCACCAGAACGGCATGCGGAGTCCTTAGAATGGCTTCAGTCAGCAACCCGCCCTGATCAAAACCTACATAACCGGGTGGCGATCCGATCAGCCTCGATACCGTGTGCGGCTCCGAATATTCGCTCATATCGAAACGAATAAATTCGATGCCCAGAGTTTCGGCGATTTGCCTTGCCAGTTCCGTTTTTCCGACGCCTGTTGGGCCCGAAAAAAGAAACACGCCGATCGGACGTAGAGGTTGGCCAAGTCCTGCGCGCGAGACACGAATAGCTTCGACAACTCGGGAAATAGCTTCATCCTGGCCGTAAATTACACGACGCAGGTCATCGTCCAGAGTTTTCAGTTTTTCTTTCTCATCAGAAACCACACTTTTCGGTGGAATCTTTGCCATACGTGCGACTGTGGCTTCAATCATTTTTGCCGATATTCTTTTCGGCCTGTTCGACTTCGGTGCAAGTTTCGCTGCTGCCCCGACTTCGTCAATAACATCTATTGCCTTGTCGGGTAAAAATCTGTCATTGATATATTTGCCGGCCAGTTCAGCGGCTGCACGCAGGGCTTCGTCTGTGTATGTAACCGAATGATGTGTTTCGTAAAAGCGTTTTAAGCCTTGAAGTATTTTGACGGTTTCATCAATCGTTGGCTCGCGCACTTCGATTTTCTGAAAACGGCGTGCCAGTGCCTTATCAGTTTCGAATGCTGCTTTGTATTCTGTAAAAGTAGTCGCTCCGATACAGCGGATTTCGCCATTTGCCAAAACCGGCTTCAGAATATTAGCGGCATCAAGCGTAACGCCTCTTGCTGCTCCGGTCCCGACGACGGTGTGAATTTCGTCAATGAATAAAATCGCGTTTTCCTGACTCTTGATTTCTTTTATGAGTTCGGTCAATCGTTCTTCAAAATCGCCACGATAACGTGTGCCGGCGATTATCATTCCCATGTTAAGAGCATAAATCTTGGCATTTTTCAGCGGCTCCGGCACGTTGCCTTCACTTATTCTCAGCGCAAGCCCTTCCGCAATCGCAGTTTTTCCTACTCCCGATTCGCCTACGTACATTGGATTATTTTTTTTCCTGCGGCAGAGGACGTGCATTGTCCTTTCGATCTCGGCCTCCCGCCCGACGATTGGATCAATCTGTCCTTTGCGGGCTTTTTCTACAAGTTCCACGGTAAATTGTTCGAGGATGGTCTCGGGCACGGTTTGGCGGCCGGCTTCTTCTTCATAGACAAAGTTTTGCTGTGTACCTGAGGCTGACGTCAGCCTGCGCCGCCTTGTATCGTCCGGCCAATTGATTTTGTTTTCACCGGTTGTGATTCCATGTGCAATTACGTTCTTCAGATCAAGACGTGAGATATGAAATCTTCGGGCAAGGTAACGAATGTCCGGATCGTCTGATTCGAACAACGCAATCAGAAGATTAGTTACGTGCGCCTGACTCTTTCCGCTGGAACTTGCCTGGCTGATTGCCCGATTAAGAGCCTCCTGCACGGAATCGCTCAATTCCGGAAGCTGGCCGGCCGGCAACCCGTCGTCAAATGTAATGCTCAACCTGTTTTGAAGCACGCTTTTGAGTGAATCCGTCGAAGCTCCTATTTTACGCAAAATGTCCGAGCATTCCGGATCTTGCAAAAGCGAGTAAAGAAGATGTGCCAGCGTTACATATTCATGACGCGATTCATATGCGATTTCGATTGCACGATTTATGGAATCCTGTAGCTCGCTAGTCAACATAAAATTATTTTACCATTTTCTGTAAAGCAAATAATAAAAATTGCTCTTTTGCATTAAACAACCTGCGCGGAAAATATTTGTTTGCAGTCAATTGCATTTCAGATATCAGGGATCTCGATACTCGCCTTCTTTCAAGATTGCTGGCATTATATCAAGGTAAATAAAGATTCGTTTTCTCTCATATAAATAAAAGATTTTGTTGAAGTTACATCGGATTGCTTCAAGGTCTGCATTGCTGACATCAACTTAGTTTTGATTAAGGAGAAAGGGTTAATATGTTTGAGCGATGTTTAAGAAAGAGCTGCGGCATAGCAATTGTTTTACTCAGCGTATTGACGCTTTACGCGCAAACAAAATATTTTCCGCCGGCCGGAAATTGGGAACGCAGAGAGCCGCAACAACTGAATATAGATGACAATTCTCTCAAACGGGCAATTGCTTTCGCCATCGCAAATGAATCCAAAACGCCGCGCAATCTGGAATTGGCGCATTTTCAAACCTTTGGCCGCGAACCGTTTGGCGAACCGGTCGGTCCATTTCGTGAGCGTGGGCCCGCAAGCGGCTTGATAATAAAATCCGGCTACATTGTTGCCGAATGGGGCGAACCTGCCCGCATTGATATGGCATTCAGCGTAACGAAGAGTTTCCTCTCCGCAACGGCAGCAGTAGCATTGGACAAAAAATTGATCAGAAGTTTTGAAGACCGCATAACGGATTATTGGACACCGACATTGGTTTACGAGCCCGGAAGAAGATTCGATCGCGGAGAGAATTTTGGACGCCCGACATTTCTTGAACCGTTTGAATCTGAAAATAACAAGAGAATTACCTGGGAACACCTCCTAAGACAGACAAGCGATTGGGAAGGAACGCTTTGGGGAAAACCGGATTGGGCAGATCGGCCCGACAGAGATGTATCTGCATGGCTTTCAAGACAACGCAACGAACCGGGCACAGCCTATGAATATAACGACGTTCGCGTAAATCTGCTTGCTCTTTGTTTGCTCAATGTATGGCGGCGGCCGCTTCCGGAAGTGCTGAAAAAATATGTAATGGATGAAATAGGGGCTTCTGATACATGGCGTTGGTTTGGTTATGAAAATTCCTATGTGGTAATAGACGGTAATATAGTCCAATCCGTAAGCGGAGGCGGACATTGGGGCGGCGGTATTTTTATAAACTCTTATGATATGGGGCGGTTTGGTTTGCTTACTCTCCGCAATGGAACTTGGAATAGTAAACAGATTCTGCCTGCCGATTTTATTGCCCAGGCAAAAACGCCGACCGTTTCGCAGCCAACTTATGGTTTTATGAACTGGTTTTTGAATACCGACCGCAAACTTTTTCCGTCAGCTCCGGCAAAGGCATTTGCACATATCGGAAACGGAACGAATCTTATATATGTTGACCCGGACAATGACCTGGTCGCTGTCGTACGGTGGATTGAAAACGGTAAAATTGATGAATTTCTTGGCTTGTTGACGGTTGCCGTCTCCGGCAGCAAGCCGAAAATGTAATTAACATTGCGTTGCATGTGGCTCGTAAATCGCCTGAATAGGGAACATTTAGACCGGCAGCGTCGTAACACAAATTTTGATATGGCGAAAAAATACGATACAAATCCGCTGGATCCTGAATTCCCGGAAAAAGCGGCTGAAAATGCTTTCGTCCCTGCATCGGAATCTCCTTTTCGGACGGCCGAGTATCCAATAAACACTGCTCCGCCTAGTGTTACCGAAGATGAAACCCGCCGTTTCGCCGATTTTGACGTTCCTGCATATGGCGGGTATCAGACATCGGCATTGCCTGAAACTGTTACCGCACCCACAACTTTCTCCGATCTCGGCAGAGCCTCCGACAGAAAAGTTGCCAAAACTGGCGTTCCTGAAAAATGGCTGATAGGACTTCCCTATCTTCCCTTTTCCATAGGCCTGGTCGCCGGACTTATCCAACTACTGGTTATTCCTAAAGAAGAGACCAAAGTTCGGTTTCATGCCGCACAGGGTCTTGCCGCACACATCGCGATTCTTGTCATAACCGCAATACTTGGTGGAGCCGGACGCATCGCGGACTTCGCCTCTGTCGGACGATCAATTTTCGTCGCTGTTACAACGATAATGCTGATAATTTTTGCCGTGAAAGCCTGGAGCGGCAAACCCGTCCACATAGAAACGGTCGAAGACCTTACAAACTGGTTCGAGGAAAAAATAGGACCAATCAAATCCTAGACACCTGAGAGCCATCGCTTTGTCCGGTCTGATCAATCCAGAAGATTGCGCCCTTTTGTTTCTGTAACTATCGGAAGGAGCAAAACGCCGATTAGCGGTACCGCACCTACCCAAAACAATACGTTCATTGCACTATCAAGTGCATTAACACCGGCCGCAGCTATACTTCCAACAAGAAAAGGCCCGCCCGCAGCAATTATGCGCCCAACATTGTAAGTAAAACCCGCTCCGGTTCCACGCAATCTGGTCGGAAACAATTCCGGTAAATAATAGGTAAAACTGCCAAAGACTCCGAAAACCGTCAGGCCAATTGGAAAATAAAAATAAAGGCGTGTATGCGGCTCCATCTCAAGCCCGAATGCCGCCATTATGGATGCGGCCGAAGCAAGAAAATAAATCAGAAACATCTTTTTCCGTCCAAGTGTTTTGGCCGCAGGTATAGTCAGAAGCGTCCCTATCAGACCGCCCAGGTTGAAACTGTTAGTAGCAGTTTTAATCCACGATTGGCCCATTGATTCTGTCGCCGCCGCATCCAGTCCTAGCAGTGCGGCTTCGCGTGCCGCAAGCCCTTTCGATACTACCGGAATAAAAGCGTTGCAGCTCCACCACATAATCAGTGCCGTTACAGCCATAGCCAATCCACCAAGCGTGACCCTCCGGTATTGTGGTGTAAAAAGTTCGCGTATCTTGGCCCGACTTCCATTGGCGATGTGTTTCCAACGTTCGGGCTCTTTGACAAATAAACGGACAAGAAATGCAACCGCAGCCGGTATCAAACCGAATAAAAATACATAACGCCACGAAACTGTCGGATCCGGGAAATATACGGTGGTAACCTGAAACGTAACAAAAGTCGCCAGAAAAAGCCCCATTGGCGCTGAGGTGTAAAGAAGTGCCCCGGCCTCAACGCGTCTGTTTTCCGGTACAACCTCCGCCACCATCGCAGCACCGGCCGCCCATTCACCTCCGATCCCGAGGCTTGCGATTATCCTGCACAAAAGAAGCACCCAAATATTCGGAGCAAATGCGCAGGCGGCCGTCCCCAGCGAATAAAGCAACATCGTAAGCATCAATGTGCGTGTCCGGCCAATTGCGTCCGCTATCTTACCGAATAAAATCCCGCCTATAGCCCATCCGATAAGCAGAACCGAGGTCAGAATGCCCGTCCATTCCAGAGTTGCCGCTTTTGCTTCTGCAGAACCCAGAGGCAGGCCAAGCAGCGTGGGTACACAATTTGGCGCAACATAGTTAAACAGCAGCCCGTCGAATACATCAAACCCCCAGCCGAGCCATGCCGCAAAAATCACCAGCCATTGATATCCGTTCATATCCAGAACGAACTTGTTTCTTAGCATATCTACAGGTTTACAAAACAAGCTTTGAGGCGAAATAAATTTAAGCGAAACCTGTCATTGCAGGCAAGTCAACGGAAACAAAATGGGGATTAAAGAACATTTGTCTTGACATTTATCGTGACAACGATTATTGTCAAAACAAATACGTATTATGCCGTCCCTTTTAGAGGAGTTAAAACAGAATAAGCCTTTCAGGGATTTACATGAGGAGGCATTTCTTTCGATTCTGGTAACTGCAGAGAGGCTAAAAACTGCTTCGGCAGTAGTTTTTAAAAGCAGCGATTTGACACACACACAATACAACGCACTGAGAATTCTGCGAGGCGCCGGCGACATGGGATTGACCTGCGGCGAAATCAGCGAGCGGATGATTACGCGGGATTCTGACATAACACGAATGCTTGACCGGCTGGAATCCCGCCAACTTATCAGACGCGAACGCCGTGATGCTGACAGGCGAATCGTTCGGGCATTCATAACTGCAAAAGGACTGGAACTGCTTGCTGAAATCGAAGAGCCGCTTACCGGATGGCAGACCGCAAAACTCGCCGGACTCGACGACCCCGAGTTGCGGACATTGATAGCTCTTTTGGAAAAAGTGAGAAATTCAATAATCGGATCTGACTAAGGAGAATAGCAATGGAAAAAATTAAGATACTTGGAATTGCCGGAAGTCTTCGCAAAGGTTCCTACAATCGGCTTGTATTAAATGCCGCCAGGGAACTTGCACCGGCGGACGCTGAAATAGAAATTTACGATATTTCCGAAATACCGTCTTTTAATCAGGACCTCGAAGCCGATCCGCCGGAGGTTGTAAAGGATTTCAAGAATAAGATTCTTTCCGCAGACGCAATCCTTTTTGTAACACCGGAATATAACTATTCGATTCCGGGAGTTTTGAAAAATGCCATTGACTGGGCGTCGCGGCCATACGGCGCAAGTGCCTGGGAAGGCAAACCGGCCGCAATCATGGGAGCGTCTATGGGGAATATAGCGACGGCCCGGGCACAGTATGATCTTCGTAAAATCATGGTTTTCCTGGATATGCATCCGCTAAACAAACCGGAAATAATGATTGGCAATGCTCATGAGAAATTCGATGATAAGGGAAATTTAAAGGATGATATCACCCGGCAGCTGATAACCAGACAACTTGAGGCTCTGACCAAATGGGCACGACATGTCAATCAGTTCAAATAAAAAAGGGCGGAAAGTTCCGCCCTTAACTAACTGAACTTTCTGGTAGTTAGTTAATTGTCTGATCTATAGTCTGAATAACGGGTGGTGAGCTTTTCGTTTTTATCGTCAGACCGGCCGGAAACGGTTCAGTTGACAGAGAATTGAGCCCGAATTTTTCAAGTTCTGCCAGTTGTTCATTCGTTATTCCTTTTTTAGCAAGCAGAATCACCAACTTTATCGGCTCGGTTGATCCCGGCTTTGGTGTCATTGTCCTGTGGTCAGCGGCCGTGTGCCCGATGTGCTTGATGCAGGAAAAACCGCAGCAAAACGCTTTGTCGTTGCAGAAATTACAGCAACCGAGCGGTTCCCAGCCGGCTGGTCTGCCGGCACAATTATTTACCGAACAATCCACCGAGCACTTGTAATCATTACAATTTGGCCTGGCGTTTATCCCGGTATTTCCTTTTGTCGTAACCACCAGAATAGAAGCGGTCTCACCGGGCTGACTCGTGCGTGCCCATTCCATCAACTTTCTGCCGAAGAGGCTTTCCATCGGGCCGTTATTTTGATTATTTTCCGGATTAGCTTTACGTGCAGCGTCTGCTTTTGTTAGCTTTGCGCCGTTGGCAATGGCATCCACCAGCGGTTTGATTTCATTTTTGAAAGCCTCGGCGTCCGCCTGATTATAATTTCCGGGATAAACAATTAGTACGCGAATATCTTTTTTTTCGATACCTCGGGCGGTTTCGCCTTGGGCAAAGACACCGGCCGAACCAGCCAGAACCAAAAGGAAAAGTGAAAGAAAATCAATCAATTTTTTCTTCAACATAGGCCTTTCAATTCCTGAATTTATTTGGATTTCACAGTTTGATTACAGTTACGGACCAATCTGTTTGGATTGGCGTAACTATCTGTGCCTATTGATGTTAACAAAAAGTATCGGGTTGCCCCAAGGGACAGTTCGGGCGGGACATATTTCTTCACTAAAAAAGCGTTTAGTCAGAAACTTTGGTTTAACGGCCTGTCTTATTCCTTAATCGCCGCAGCCAATAGGAGATATTCAGATATACACCTGAAACCGCTGAAAGAGCCGCCAGCGCGGAAAATAAAAGCAAAAGTGTTATTTGCCACTTCCCGGCAAAAAAGTAAAAGTGTGCCTCCCGAAAAAATCTGGTTTTCAACGAAGGCGGCGGAGAGAATCGTGCTTCACCCGTTTCAGCATCTATGAAAATCGAATCGGCTCCCAGACCTCCGATTGCCTGATAAACCGCTCTTCCGTCGCGCATGAGCAACGTCAGAGCCGTCGTCGGCAGGCGTTTTCCTGCCAGTTGATTAGCTTTTTCTGCAGCAGCATCAGGCGTAATCTTCACCCGATCAAAAGCGATGGTTTCTACGCTCCCGCCTTCGATCGTGTTTGGGAGCGCATACATAAATCCGCTGACAGCCCATAGGAAAACCGGTATTGCGGCTGCCGCACCTAAATAAAGATGTAAACGATGAATAAATTTATGCATAAATTGTTTTCGTCCGGCCTCTGGCCTTGTTCGCCCGATTACAAGAGCGGTCGGATTATGTTAATCTCGATTTTTATCGTATCTTAAATTTTATGAGCAACAGACCGACAGTAACCGAAATCTTCAATCGAGCTCTTGAAATCCGTGCGGCCGCACCCGCAGCCGGTTATGATGAAATTCGCCGTCGTCTTCTTGACGAATTCGGCTCCCGCCCGCTTCCAGAAACTGCTTATTTGACTATTCCGGAGTATGACAACGTCGTCCCGGAAGAAGATTGGACTGCCGGGCTTCCGATAGTCCTGCGTGGCATACAAAATAATGACTGGAACGATGTCGTTGACGGTATAATCATCAGCCTCGAGCAAATCGAAAATTATCCTAAGGAATCACTTCGTGAAGACGATCCGCGGAAACAATGGCATAATCGCGACCGCGGCATCGAAGAGGCTGAGGCAAAAGTAATTGAAAAATGGATGCCCGATGACCTCATGAAACTCGCACGACGTAATACAGGTTCGCGATAGTTTCTTTTCCTTTCCTCAGGATTCATTTCCTATCATTATCCCGAGACCGTCAACGGCTTCCAGGATTTCGCAAGGTGCCTGCCCTTTGGTCAGCGCCGTAAAATCCGCATTGTCCCATTCGGGATAAAAATGCGTCAACATCGCACGCTTCGGCTCTGCAATTCGAAACATCTCCATTGCTTCCGATAGTTCGAGATGCTGAATAACCGGCTTTTCGCGGATAAATGAACATTCCGTTATGAAAAGATCGCAGCCGCCGGCAAACCGCGCAACCGCCGGGGAAAATCCCGTATCGGAGGTAAAAACCAGACTCGCACCTTCGGATGATTCGAGCCTGATTGCAAGGCTCTCTGCCGTATGCGGTGTAGAAATAGTATTGGCCTTCAAGCCCGGCAATATTTCAAATTCATCTTTTACTTCAATTATTTCGACCGGATATGGCTGCTTTAGCAGCCCGTAATCATAGGCCACATCAAAATGCCCGAGAATTTCCCTTAATCCCGGCGGGCCGAAGATTCTTTGCGGTTTTCTACGCGATTGAGTTTCCGGTGCGTACTTTGTCGAAAAGAGCAGCGGTGCCAGGCCGCCGATATGATCGAGGTGAAAATGAGAAATCCAAATTGCGTCAAGCTCAGCCCAATTGTGCCCGTCCGCCGCGAGACGATAAATTGCCGATGGCGCGCAATCCAGCAAAAGCAAACCGGCTCCGCACTCTACCAGATATGCTGAACTGGTACGAAACGGATGCGGAACGCTGGAGCCTGAACCTATTACAGAAAGTCGCATTACTCTCCCAGCATATCAAAAAGCATAATCCCGAGGCCAAATTACTCTTTTTTACTTAATCTTCGGACATTATTTGCCCGGGATAAAAATGCATGCGTGTGCCCTGATATGCTAGATTCGGTAATTGTATGGATAGCGTTGATGTACTTGCGATTTTCGCACACCCGGACGATATGGAACTTTCCGTCGGCGGAACTATTTTAAAGCTGAAGCGATTGGGTTACCGGACAGCCGCACTCGACGTTACACGCGGCGAAATGGGCACACGCGGCACGCCTGAAATACGATCTGCAGAGGCCGCACGCGCCGCCGAAATTCTACGTCTGGACCTGCGGGACAATCTGGAATTGCCCGACGGAAGAATATTTCCGGACGACCACTCCCGTAAAATGCTGGTCCGAAAATTGAGACAACTTAAACCGAAACTCATCCTTACACATCAACCCGCAGATCCGCATCCCGACCATGACCACATTTCAACGCTTGTTCGCGAATCCGCACGCCTTGCCTCAATGGCAAATTATGATGTCGAATCCGGCTATGCCCGCATAAACGTGCCGCGCATTGCTCATAACATCTTTTCAGCCCGCGTTTATCCTTCGTTCGTTGTTGATATTTCTGAGGAACTTGAAGCCAAAATGCAGGCCATTAGGGCACACTCTTCCCAGTTCTTTCGTGTCGGACCCGATGAGCCGCAAACCCGTCTGACCGAAAAGGGCTTTCTTGAACAAATCGAAAATCGCTCGCGCTATTTCGGCTCCCTGATCGGAGTCGCCGCAGGTGAACCGTTCTTTGTCCGCGAAGTACTGAATATTGATGATCCGCTGCTTTTATTAACGCGGCCGTCGAATTTATATTCCTGATTTTGAGAAAAAACCGACCCCGACAAATAAAATGCGGGCAAATAAAGTGGCAGTTATCCCGTTGCTTTCAATTGAATTCTGTCGGCCGTATCCGGCAGGTAATTTTTGAAGGTAGTTTTTGTTGTTATCTGGAGCCGCCCGTCGGACTTGAACCGACGACCTTTCGATTACGAATCGAATGCTCTACCAACTGAGCTAGGGCGGCCTTTGTGTCGTTTGATGGCCGAATTTCAAAATATAAGTCTGCGGTTGGCCGATGTCAAGTAATGGTTTTCCGAAACCTATGTCAGGTACATTTCAGGACTTGTGAATGAAAATATCTTTACAATTTTTGTTTTATTTGCTGTAATATTTGTTTTATGAAACAAGATTCCGCTTTTGTCCGCCGTTTACGCGAAATTTTTGACGGTGCGTCTATGGCGGAGATTGCCCGTCGGCTTGAGCTGCCGCATGCTACCATCAGGAATTATTTCGGCGGACGGCTGCCCTCGTCCGATGTTTTGATACGAATAGCCGAAACTACCGGCGTTTCAATCAATTGGCTTTTGACCGGCAAAGGTCCGGTTTACTTATCCGAGGCGAAAGAAATTGACATCGATTCTTTGATTGACCGCAAGATAGAAGAAGCGATTGGCCGGCGGCTCTCTGCAGTCGGCGAAGTAAAAACACCCGCCTCAAATGCGGTCAATGAGGAAAGCCCGGATCAATTTGATGTTGAAGCCGCTTTGGAAAAATTCCGTGACCCGAATCGGATAATGAGCGAATGGTTCAGGTTCGAAGGCCGCAAATATCCCAAAGATTTTGGAGTAGTTTTCTTTGCCGGATGGGAAAGTTACACCGAACGGGAAAAACTTGACGCCATTCGTGATGCCAAAAAAGTTCTTGACCGCAATCTTTTGCATGGCGGTAAATGACCCGGATTTATTCTCCGAAAACGATTACAAAATCGTTCATTACCCATCTGTGTCATCTGTGTTACAATACACCGTTTATGAAACTCGCCCTGGACAAAATCTCCCGCATGATTCCTGATTGGAACCGACGGGCATTGACTGAAAAGGATTTTTACGATCTCTGCGGACATTTTGGTATTAAGGTTGATGAATCGCCACTGCGCACGGACGGATTCTATTTCGAAGCATGCGGTCGGCACGTTATTGCCATCAACAGCGGCCTCGCACATCCCCGCAAACTGTTCGTCATGTTTCATGAACTTGGCCATTTTCTGCTCCATACACCGCGAAACGTTACGGCAGTAAGCTGGCACGCTGTCGGCCGGCATGACAAAAAGGAAAAGGAAGCTGACGCATTTGCGCTCTGTGCAATCTGGCCGAAAACTGCCGTTCAGGAAATTTCACAAATCGATTTCAGCGGCGATGATGAATCTGCGGCCGGGATCTTCGCAGCCCGCATCCGGTTGCTAAAACGCTTTGGCTATTGAACCCAGGGACAGGTAAAAAGCTATTCAGCCGAAAGTCAATTTTTTCTCTTTTCCCGGAGCAGAATATTGATTTTTATGCTAATCTTTTGCAGACCGATAGTATCCGCATCGGTATATTTTACTTTTGGAGTCGAGGAAACAAAGGAATGCCTGGAAAATTCGAAATCAAAACTGCAAAAAACGGGAAGGTACATTTCAATCTGAAAGCATCAAACGGACAGGTCATACTTTCGAGCGAGACCTATGACTCGCGCAAATCTGCGGAAAACGGAATCGAGTCCGTACGCAAAAATTCACAGGTAGATGCTCGCTTTGAACGAAAAACCGCAAAGGATGGCTCTGCTTATTTTGTCTTGAAAGCGGCAAATGGCGAACCCATCGGGAAAAGCGAGATGTATAAATCGGTTCGTTCAATGGAAAACGGGATCGCATCCGTAAAGAAACACGCGCCGGACGCCGTAGTTGCGGATGCGAAATAGTCCGGATGGAAACCATCTGCCTTTTAATGCCTGCAAGCCCTGATGTTCCTGTCGGGGCTTTGTTTTTGTTTCTCCGCATAGTTAAAATCCTTAATTTGTACATTTTGTACATAAAGAAACAGTATGTCACAGCAAACTAAATCCCGTGTCCGCACAGGCATCGAGGTTCTGCTCGATAGCCGCACCGAAATTCTCCGCGGGCTTCGTACGGCACTCGTCTGCAATCAGGCGAGCGTCCTTTCTGACCTCAGCCATGCGGCCGACCGTTTTTTTGAACACGATGACATAAACCTTACGGCAATCTTCGGTCCCCAGCACGGAATCCGTGGCGACGTGCAGGACAACATGATTGAGACCGAACATACGATTGATGCACGGACAGGTTTGCCTGTTTTTTCTCTTTACAGCGAAACGCGCGAACCAACCGCCGCTATGCTGGCCAATGTGGATGCGATCGTTTTTGATCTTCAGGATGTCGGCTGCCGCATCTACACATTTATTTACACAATGGCAAATTGCATGCGGGCGGCCAAGGCATTCGGCAAAAAAATGATAGTCTGCGACCGTCCGAACCCGATCGGCGGTATCGCCATCGAAGGAAACATAACCGAAGACGCCTTCAAATCTTTCGTCGGCCAGTTCGAGATCCCGACACGTCACGGTATGACGACGGGCGAACTCGCTCTGATGTTCAATGATTTCTTCGGCATCGGCTGCGATCTCGAAGTTATTGCAATGGACGGATGGCGCCGCGAAATGTGGTTTGAGGAAACGGGATTGCCGTGGGTTTTGCCTTCGCCGAATATGCCGACGGTCGAAACTGCCGTTGTTTTTCCTGCTACTGTCCATTTCGAGGGAACAGAGCTCAGCGAAGGACGCGGTACGACCAAGCCTTTCGAGATCAACGGAGCGCCGTTTATTGATCCTTACGAGTGGAAAGATGCGCTCGATGCATTTGGATTCCGGGGCGTCGTTTTCCGTCCGACTTACTTCAGGCCGACGTTTCAAAAATATGCCGGCCGGACCTGCGGCGGCGTCCAGCTCCATATTACCGATCGCAATTCTTTCAGTCCGGTCGAGGTCGGCATCGCAATGGTCAAATCTGCATTCGACCTCTACGGCGAACATTTCCGGTGGAAGCAGGGTGCCTACGAATACGTCTTTGACAAAAATCCTTTCGACGTTGTCTGCGGCAGCGACCGGATCCGGAAACAGATCGAAGCAGGTGTCCCGCTTTCGGAAATAACGGCGGAATGGGAAATCGGTCTGAAACGCTTTGCCGAAGACCGAAAGCCCTACTTGCTTTACCAAACCAAAAATGTAAAGCAGGAACCGTAAATTTTCCGGCAAAACCGGCGTACGGTTCGCCAATGTATATAAAGGCTTGTAAAGATTGAAGATAGCGATTTGGGTTACGTTTGCGTTCATTGGCTTTCGATCTCCTGCGGGCGGCGGCAAAGCCATCGCCGGATATTTGAACATTAACACAGGAGGGGTGACGACGAGTGTCCTCCAAAAAGATTTGGCAGATTTTTATTTCTTTAGTTTGCCCGCAGGGAATATTGAAAGTTTTCAGGTGAGAATGCGGACTGGAAACTGAAAGGCTAAACTCCGCATTGCTCGAGGATTTTTGCGATGAGCGCCGTCCAGCCCGTCTGATGCGCGGCTCCGCAGCCGCGGCCGTTGTCTCCGTCAAAGTATTCGTAAAACAGAATGTTGTCGCGAAAATACGGGTCTTTCTGCATTTTTTCGCAATCGCCGAAACACGGCCTTCGGCCATTATCTCCGCGTAGAAATAAACGGCTTAGACGGCGTTCCAGTTCGATGGAAACTTCCCAGAGATTCATCAAATTTCCCGAACCTGTCGGACATTCAACACGGAAATCGTCGCCGTAGTAATGATGAAACTTTTGCAAAGATTCGATCAGAAGAAAATTTACAGGAAACCAGACCGGCCCACGCCAATTGGAATTGCCGCCGAAAAAACCGGATGTGGATTCTGCCGGTTCGTAATCAACGCGATGAATTTCGCCATTGACACGCATTTCGTAAGGCTTTGACAAATGAATTTTTGAAAGAGAACGTATGCCGAAAGGCGACAGAAATTCATTTTCATCCAGCATGATCGCGAGCACACGTTCGAGTTTTGGCCTGTCTGCGATTGCAAGCAACCGCCGCTGTTTTTCGCCGGGAGTCTCAAAACAGGAGATCGTTCTTCTCAGGTCAAGCCGATTTTCAAAAAACCAGTTCATTCTTCCTTGAAATCCTTCCAGACGTGCCAGCAAATCGGGCTCGATCGTAGCAACCGCAAAAATCGGCGTCAGTCCAACCAAAGAGCGGATCTTCAACGGCCAGCTTTTTTCGCCGTGAAGGTGAACCACGTCATAGTAAAATCCATCTTCTTCGTCCCATAGCGAAATACCGTCTGACCCGAGATGATTCATTGCATCGGCAATCAAAATGAAATGCTCGAGAAATTTAGTTGCAAGGTCTTCATAAACGTCATCTTCTTTTGCAAGCTCCAGAGCAATCGCCAGCATATTCAGGCAATACATCGCCATCCATCCTGTTGCATCTGCCTGGGCAAGGCGGCCTCCGGTCGGCAATGGCCGCGAACGGTCGAAAACGCCTATATTGTCCAGACCGAGGAAACCGCCTTCGAATATATTCATACCTTCCGTGTCTTTGCGGTTTACCCACCAGGTGAAATTCAGCAAAAGCTTATGAAAAACCTTTTCGAGAAATTTGCGATCGGCTCTTCCGGTTCGCTTGCGTTCAATCTGAAAAACCCGCATCGCTGCCCAGGCATGAACCGGCGGATTTACGTCAGAAAATGCCCATTCATAAGCCGGAATCTGACCATTGGGGTGCATGTACCATTCGCGTAGCATCAGGACGAGCTGCTCCTTCGCACATTTAGGATCCAGCGGTGCCATCGCAACACAGTGAAATGCAAGATCCCAGGCCGCATACCACGGGTACTCCCATTTATCCGGCATCGAAATTACGTCAGCATTGAAAATATGAAGCCAGTCATGATTGCGTCCGCGTTTTCTTTCCTCGGGCGGTTTGGGCATTGCGGGATCGCCCTCCAGCCACTGACGAACGACATAATGGTAAAACTGTTTGCTGCAAAGCAGACCGGCGAAAGCCTGCCGTTGAATCAAGCGGGCGTCTGATGATAAATCAGAACGGAATCGGCGGGCATAGAATTCTTCGGCCTCTGCGATTCTGTCAGAAAAGACTTTGTCAAAATCCGCAAAAACGCGATCGCTGCGGAAATCTCCTGCGGTTAGCCGCAGGCAAAGCGATATCTTCTGTCCGGCAGCGACATCATTTTCATAGACAGCGGCCGCTTTGGTTCCGCGTTTTTGTGGATTTACGGCATTTGCTTCTCCACTGATTATGTACCGGTGAAAAGCATCTTTTACGTAATCGGAAAGGTTTGGTGCATTGAAAAGCCTTTGATTATTCGTCTCGTTGTTAGTAAAAATCAGCTCTGCACCCGCAGACACATATAGTCGTTTTATGGAAACATCACCCGATTCGATTGCGATTGTCTGCCCGTCAATCTGACGCAAATCACAGTCCGGCTCCGTGCCAAACCAGGTCCAACGGTTACGAAACCAGATAGTCGGGATTATCCGGATTGGGGCATTTTCAGGTCCGTGGTTTTCAATCGTTATGCGGATATAAATATCGTCCGGAGCCGCCTTTGCATATTCGACATACACATCGAAATAGCGATCACCATCGAAAATTCCGGTGTCAATCAATTCAAATTCCGGATCGCTTCTTTTGCGAAGCCGGTTTTCCTCTATAAGTCGCAGATATGGATATTCCGCTTGCGGATATTTGTAGAGCATTCGGACATAGGAATAGGTCGGGGTTGCATCGAGATAATAATAGACTTCTTTTACATCTTCGCCGTGATTTCCTTCATTGCCGTCCAATCCGAAGAGGCGCTCTTTCAGAATCGGGTCTTTGCCGTTCCAGAGGGCTAAGGAAAAACACAATCGCTGATGTGCGTCACAAAAACCGAGCAATCCATCTTCGTTCCAGCGATAGGCACGCGAGCGCGCATGATCGTGAGGAAAATATGTCCAGGCCGAGCCGTCGGGGCTGTAATCTTCGCGAACGGTTCCCCAGGCACGCTCGCTCAGATACGGCCCCCATTGCCGCCATTGAACGGAGCCTTCATCCGCATCGCAGAGGCGTTTTTCTTCAGCAGATAGTGCGGCCTGTTTCTTCATGTAGATAAATTATAACCAGCGGTATTTATTTTTCCGCAGCATCCGGACATGCTCGCACGTAAAAGCAGCTTTGGCATTTTACCGCATCAGGTGTTGCAATGTAGCGGCCGCTTTTTACCGCACTTATCAGCTCCCTCGCTTCATTTTCGATTTCGGATAGGTTGTCGCTGTCGAATGTTTCTACCGTTTGATGGGAAAGAAATGCTATCGCTGCTTTCGGTTTTTGAAAATACCTGGCATAAGCCCAAATCTGAAAGCGATAAATGCTTGCGTCGCGACTCTCACCTGTTTTGAAATCCAGGACAAAATCATCTCCGACCAGATCTGCCCTTCCTTTCAACAGAACGCCATCGAATGACATTGACATTTCAACTTCACGCAGATGCGACCGGCGATTAAACTCTGCATAGCAGGCAGCTGTTCTAAAAATATTCGCAAGGCGTATTGCCTCCGACAATTCGTCCGGCAATGCATGCGGAGCGAATTTACTCAATTCTTCTTCCGTTTTGCATTCTGTTTCCAGTGCCAGATGCACAAGTTTTCCGAACGCCATCTTGCCGCCCGGACCCTCAGGCAAGCCCGGATTTCCGAGCAATGCACGATATTCAAAACGTCGCGGACAAATGGCAAAATCCGTCAGACCCGTAACGGGCAGGACTGGCAGCGTCCGCGGGATAGATTCTGTTCGGATTTGGTAAATCGGCTTGCTTTCTTCTTTTTTCCCTGTCCGGTTTAGAAGTACCGGGTTTGGAAATCTGTTTTCCGGCGTCATCTCCGCATTTACTAATCCGGATAAAAGTAACTTAAAAAGTTCCCCTTTGGTATTATCAGTTGTGAAATACAGGTAATCACGCGCACGTGTTGCCGCAACGTAGAGAAGACGACGATTTTCTTCGCTTTGCAACCTTGTGTTTCTGAGTTTCAGAATCTTTAGGATTGATGGTTCATTATCTTCGGTGCTTCCGTTTTGATCCGCCATCGAAACTTTGAATGCAACGCCGCAATCGGCATCATACCAGATTGACTTGTCATCGGAGTTTTTCCTCAATCCAAGCCCGCTGACAAATACAACCGGCCACTCGAGACCCTTTGCTGCGTGGATAGTCATCAGTTGAACCGCATTGCCTGCTTCGATCAACGGCCTGTTGATTTTCACTTCTGCCAGAAACAGTTCGCGCAGATATCTGACAGCTCCGATGGCGTCAACATATCCAAATCCGGCAATGCGAAAAAGTAGCGATTGCATTGCGCGCCAATCTGCCAGACGCCGATCGCCGTCTTCGAGATTGGCGATGATGGCGGAATAGCCTGTCAGTTTATCAATCAGGCGTAAAATATCGACGGCAGAAAACGTCGCCGCGCGGCTGGGCGTAATTTGCGATAAAACACAATGCGCCGCTTTGAAAACATCCTCGCCTTCCCGCAGATTTTCCCACCATGACGATTCTTTCGGGAGATTGGCGGCAAATGTATAAAGTTTCCTGTCGTCAATACAAAACATTGGCGAACGAAGCAATGCGGCAAGCGCGATGTCGTTGGTCGGGTCAATGGCAAACTCGAGCACAGAGAGTGCATCTTTCGCTTCGCGTGTTTCGAGCAGACCTTCGCCGCCCGGAGTTACTGCGGGAATCCCTGTCTCACGTATTTTGCGTGCAATCAAATTCAGCGGTTTCCAGTTACGTGATAAGACAACTATGTCGCGCGGCTCGGCTGGGCGCATCTTTCCGGCTGCTGAATCAAATATTTCAACATTATTGTTGAGGATCTGAGCTATTTCTTCCGAAATCAGAGTTGCTTCTGCCGTCGGTGAACCGACATCTGCTTCATCTTCATTGTTCGGAATTATCGTCCTGATAAATGGTGCCTTCAGATTATTGGAATAGCGCTTCGATGTTAAATCCTGACTGATGCGGCCAAGAATCGGCCTGAAGATTGAATTTGTATTTTCCACCAATCTGGCATGGCTGCGAAATGATTCATCGAGTGAAACCGAGTTGCCGATTTTTTCCAAGGCTCTTTCAAATACGCGCGGATCTGCGCCTCTGAAGGCATAAATTGACTGCTTCTCATCGCCGACAATTGTAAGGCGGGCTCCGGACATAGCGAGATGATTCAGAATTTTTTCCTGTGTCGGGTTGGTATCCTGATATTCGTCAACGAGAATCGCCTTCCATCGCAGGGCATAATGATCACGGACAGGTATTTTTTCAAGCAGTTCGAGTGACCTGATCTCAAGATCCGCAAAATCCATAACGCCAAGCTGAAGTTTCCTTTGCCTGTAATATTTCGTGAATTCTTCGAATGCCTGTTTTACCAGCTTGGACTCTTCAAACATCTGTTCTTCAGCCGGACCTATTTCAAGATCGATAACTTCGATTGCCGTTTTTAATTCCTCTTTAAGAGCAGAAAGTATTTTCCGTACATTCTCTTGTTCCTCAGGCTGCCAGTTGTTTTTTGAACCCAGATTGCTCCTGAAACCTTTTGTAAAGGAATTTACAAGTTCGATATCTAAGCGTCCTTGTGATTCGGCATCTTTTATTATGTCGAGAGCAACACGGCGTTGTTCCTCCAACTTATCACCTTCAGCTCCGCGGTAAATTGGCAATAGATCCCTGGCTTCATTCCAGGCTTTGCTTGCTATCAAATTTGCAAACTCTTTTTCTTTTTCCTGCTTCAAAAGATTATTGTAATGATCCTCGTCATAACTTAACGCTTTGGATGAGGCGAGCGGATCCTCCGCAAGATGTTTCAAAAAACCGCGCAGCCGTGTGTACCCGATCCGCTCTATAATCTGCGGATCTATGCGAAACATCGCTTCATCAATTATGCCCGCAAGCAAAATATCCGATTCGCTTTTATCCAGAATTGCAAAATCGGTCGGCAGATCTATCAGTTCTCCAAATTCGCGGCAAATATGTGCCGCCAATGAATGAATTGTGCCGATCATCGCGGCGTCTGCTTCCGCGGCGAGCTGAGGCGAACCGTGTTGAAGCATCAACATTCGCACACGTGCACGAAGTTCCGCCGCTGCTTTTTCCGTGTAGGTTACCGCGACGATTTCCAGCGGCGAGAGTTTATTGGCAATTACTTCGTGCACGAAGCGGCCCGCGAGCATTTGTGTTTTTCCGGTTCCGGCGCCTGCCCGGACAACAATGCTGCCCTTTGCTTCTATTGCTTCTCTTTGCTTTTCATTCGCTTTAATCATTCTTTGGTTTAAGCTCAAGACGGTCGCCCTGCCGGCAGACTGTATCAAAATCGCAATATTTGCAGACATCCGTTTTTTTACACGGCCGGACAGGAAAACGTCCTTTCTGAAATTGTTCTTTTACTCCATTGATAAATTTCTTCAAATCGGCCGGTTTCGCAGGAGATTTTTTTTTGCCTTCTTTTATGCTGTAGTAACTGCCGCCACAAATTGAATCATTGGGAAACATATTTTTGATGGCGTCAAGGTAGAGTGGTATCTGTATGTCCAGCAATTCTCGTTCGAAACAGATTCTTGAGATCCTGCTGCCCGCCTTGTAGTCAATAACCGAGATTCCTTCCGGGCCTTTGTCTATTCGGTCCACACGGCCGTGTATTTTAAGGTCGGCTATCCTGCATTCGAATTCTTTTTCTACGTCAATGACTTTTGTATTCTGTGCGATAAAATCATCGGAGATGATTGCATTTTCGAGTGTCTTGAAAATCTCATTCCTGAGCAATTCCCACTCTGGCAATTTTGTAATTGATAAATCCTCGCTATTTTCGGCTTCGGCAAATGCTTCTGACAAATTGTCGAGCATCGCTTGGCGGAAATTCTGAGCATTGATGGATTTCCTGCCTGCAATTTCCAATACTCTGTGATAAAAGGAACCGCGTGAGAGAGCGTCTATCTCCAAGACTGCTTCATCGACAGGCTTTAGCTTCAGGGCGTTTCGTGCAAACCATTTGAAAGGACACTGCCCATATTCCGTCAGACGCGTAGCAGACCATCTGCGCCTTGCAATATCTACCTTAATACCGAGAACGCCGTCATATTCATCATACGCACACTCGGAATTTCTCCTGCGTTCTACTTCAAGAGCGTGGCGGGCTGTTTGATATAGCGGATGCTGGACGTCGGATTTAATACCGGCGGAAAAAAGATGGCGGAGCAGATCAGATTGTGAGGCTATCAGAGGAATCTCCGCCGGTACAGGATTTTTATTTAGCTTTTCAAAATAAACGCTTGGAATCTGCTCTTTTTCATTAATCGCCAGAGGAAACGAACAAACAACTTTTCGTTTGGCGGAAAAAAGCGTATAGCAAAAGGTAAGGTCTTCCCAACGCGCTATTTCGGATGCTGCTTCAAAATAAATTTTGTTTTCGGCCAATCGCTTTCGCTCGAGATAGTCGATTGTCAATGTTTCGACCGGCTGGATCGGATGCATGCCTTCAGCCAAACCAATTGCAAATATAACGTCGAAGAAACTGCCGATGGCAGAGTTGGGCTGCATTAAACGGACGCCGCCGCGGCTGACACAAAAATCAGTAGTTACTTCAGACAATAGCGAAGCAATCTCCGCAGCAAAGCGTTTAAAGCTGATTGCGTCTGTCCTGGATTGTCTGCCGTAGGAATGCAGTAATCTTATAATTTGCTCAAATGCAATCAATTCTTCTGCCGAATCGCAAAGCCGTTCACGTATTCCAAGCGATTCGATTTTGGCTGCAACCGCTGCGGCAAATTCCCCCGGTGTCCGATCCGCTGTCTCTAAAACCAGTTTTTCGAAATCGGGATAAATGCCGGTCCATTCTTCCTGTCCTTCGGGATAATTCCTGCGGGCTGTAATCCAGACATCAAAATCAGGTGAAGGCAACACGGAATGAAACAGCAAACGAAGCGTAACGTCAAAGGCAAAGCGATGCCCGCCGCCGGTTTCTTCTTCGCCAAGATTAGCCTCAATTAAAAGACGAACAAAATTGCCTGCCTGCGTCGCTGCGAGCGGAATGTGCAGATCGAATTGAATCGGAATGCCAAAATCTTCTGCCGTTTGCCGCATCAGATTGGCATAGATTTCCGGTTTCCGGCAAACGATTGCGATTTTGTCGGCCTCAGTTCCGGCAAGTATTTCACCCTTGGCCATTGCCAGGACGCCGCGGACTTCTTCTTCAATCGAAGGAAAAGAGTAGGCAGCCAGTTCAGATTCCTGAAAATCATCTTTCTGTTTGCTGATAAAAGCTGCCGCAAGTCTGCTGCCTGCTGTTGGACTTTCACTGATCCCGATTGCGGAATTATCAATTTCCCATCCGCGTCGTACTAGTTCATCTATCCACTTTTGATTTTCCTCGAACAGGTATCCTTCACCTGCGGGCAGAAAAAAAATACTCTCTTCATCTGCTATCGCATCGATGAATTCATATTCTTCCGGACGCGATAGAATCGGACGGCCGCGAAAGAAACCATAGACAAGAATCTTGCGTTTCTCCGACGCGCAACATGACCGCGCATTTGTCAAAACCGCTTCAGGATCAATTGCTTTCTGTTTGCCTAGTATTTCCGTGTATTTGCGTGCCACACGGGCAAATGTCTTTACTCTCTCCGAACCGTGTTTTTCAAGTTCGACCAAATTCACTCCCGTTCTCAGCGCGGCTGATAGATCCGGGCGGTATTTTACTGCCAGCGATGATGCGTTCTTTGCGCCGCAGACGGCTGTTATTGCACGGATAAGAGCAAATTGTGTCTGAAGATAGTCGGCTACATTTATTCCGTTTTTGCGCAATACCTCATCTGCAAGCGAGCGAAGCGTTTTGACAGGTCCTGAAAACGAAAGCGCGGCATTAATATTCGGAACCACGGCCAAATAACCATTGGACGCAGGCGGAAACGGGAATTGCCTGGTAATCAATCGGCGGGACATAGAAATCAATGATAAACGGCCTCCGGCCGATAATTGTATCAGATGAGCTGCTACGCGGGCATTAATTGCACTTTTTACGCTTTCGGATGAGCATTCAGATAAACGTCAATCATTTTCTCCATTGAAACCTGCGTATAGATTTGCGTCGTGGACAAACGCGCATGACCCAGAAGTTCCTGAATGTCACGAAGGTCTGCGCCGGCATCGAGCAAATGCGTTGCGAATGAATGTCGCAGCGAATGGGGCGAGATTTTGTTGATATCGGCGCATTGACGAATGTATTTATCAACAAGCCGCCCGACGCTTCGTGTAGTTATCCGTGTCCCCTGATAGTTTAGAAATACCGCATTCTCATCACGTTTATCCACCGGAGCATTGGAAAGAAACAAGGGACGCGTTTGCGTAAGGTAGAGCATTAATGCCTGCAATGCCGGTTCATGAAACGGTACTATCCTCTCCTTGCGTCTTTTGCTGAAAACCCGGACCGTGCGTCCGCGAAAATCTATGTGCCGGATGTCAATATTTACCAATTCACCGACGCGTATTCCCGTTGCATAGAGAAATTCCAGGATTGCCCTGTCCCGCCGGCCAAGATCGGTATTTATATCGGGCGTTTCGATAAAACGCACGGCATCTTCTGCCGTCAGGTGAACCGGAAGTTTCCGCTCGATTTTCGGCGTTGCTACTAGTTTTGCCGGATTTTTATCTAATTTCCCTTCGCGTATCAGAAATTGATAAAAAGTCCGCAGACTGGCAAGTTTACGTGCTATCGAGGTTTTGCGCTTTCCGGCCGCACGCATGTCCGCCATCCATTCGCGTATCGTTAGATTGTCGATTTCCGCAGGAGTAAGATCCCGTCGTTTTTCTATCCGAAAAAGAAAATCGGAAAATTGCCAAAGATCAACGGCATAATTTCTCAGGGTATGTCGGCTCAGATTGCGCTCAAAACGCAAATGCTCCAGAAATTGATTTATTGCCTCTGAAAAAGTCTCCACGGGATTTATTTCTATTTTACTGCGGTTTGACCCTTGGAATGTAAAAACCTCTGCGTGTTTTTATCACCAGGTCCGGGCGTCCGGGAACGCTCAGGCTGATTGTCCTGAATTCGCCACTTTTGAGGTTCTCACTATCGGGATAATAACTGAGAATATATTGCTGCGACAATGCCGCGACGACATTGCGAAAAGCTGCGTCCATTTCATCTTCGTCAATAGGTGAAAAAACTGCCCCGCCGGTCTCGCGTGCGAGCTCTTCCATTCGGCGTTCGGCCGCGAGTTGCCGTAAGTTAGCATTGACTTTGCGGGATTTGGTTAATTTATAATTTTCGAAATCCGTCGTCTTAACAACAAAAACCTGTGCGTTTGCAATCTGTAAAGCGCGGATGACGTCGGTAATTCCCGCATCGCTGGCCGTGTCGTCGCCGTCGGAGATAATAACTATTACGCGTTGTCCCGGCTCTTCGGTCAGATATTTAGCCGCTGCGATTATGCCATCGAACAGCGCGGTCGCTCCGGCGGGTACGGGAAGCGCTGCAATGGTCCTGTTCAAAAGCGACACATCCGATGTAAAAGGAAACTCGAGACGTGAAACGGTCGAAATGCTGAAAAGCGCAGCCCGATCTTTTTCAGGCCGGAGGACGCTTCGCAGAAACCTGGATGCAGCCGCCTTTTCGAATTCAATTGCATTTCCGACGCTGGATGAATTATCAAAAAGCAGTGCAATGCGAACCGGAATATCCGTGCGCCGAATTTCTGATATTTCAGCCAACTTGCCGTCAATACGGAGTTCGAAATCCCGGATACGAAGGTTTGTTACAGGTTTACCCGCAGAGTCCAGAACTGTTGCCGGTATTGGAATTAAAGTAGATTCGATATTGATTTCATCATTTTCAGTTTTTTGTGATTCAGGCGTTGGAGTCGGCCTGGCAGCGACAGGCTGTGGCGACGGGCGACGCGGAGCAGGTGTCGGATCCGGTTTGATACGACCGGACTGAGCGTACGCAACCGCCGCGAATAAAAGAATTATTGTAAACGTAAATCTCATCATCAAGAGGTGAACTATACTTTGATTGCAAAAAACCGGATAAATTTGCCCGCTCCGTCTTCAGGTAAAAAGTAATTTAACGGCGGCAAGCACCAGTACGACTGCCAGAATTCTCCTCAATACTAGGTAATTCAGATGCGCCGCCCCGATATACGAGCCGGCAATCCCTCCAACAATTGCTGATCCAAGCCAGATAAAGGATTCTCCTCCAAAACTTGCAAAACTATCACGCATCCCAAGCAATGCGGCAGCTGAATTTACGAAAATAAACATCGCTGAGATTCCCGCCGCCGTTTTGGCATCTGCCCATTTCATCAAAAGCAGTACCGGCGTCAGAAAAATACCGCCGCCAACACCGACTACACCCGAAACAAATCCGATAATCCCACCAACTGCAAGACAGACCGGAACAGAAGGCGAAACCAATTCCTCAGGATCCGAAAAATCGAAGGCAAGCCGCGTAGCCGCAGCCAATAAAGCCACTCCTAATATAATCCGATATGTATCTGCTGATAAATGTGACGCTCCGCCAAGATATGCGAGAGGTATTGAGGCAATTGCAAAAGACGCAAACAGCCCCGCCGCAAAATGACCTCGCCGCAAATACTGAAATGCAGCAATCGAAGAGACCGCAAGATTAAGTAAAAGCGCAGTCGGTCTTGTCGTACCTGCCGCCACTCCGTAAAGAGCCATTATCGCCAGGTAGCCCGAGGCTCCGCCATGCCCGACAGAAGAGTAAAGCATTGCCACAAGCAGGAGCAATAGCGGAAGAAGATAGCCGTAATCCATTTTTTAATCAGGCCCCGCCGAGCGAAACGCCTCTGTTCCGAATCGCTTCGGAGAATCGGCCGATTCCCTCTTCTGCCAGCCATTTCTTCCAATCTTCGATCGCGCGGCTGACCTGTAGATGATGACGGTCGCGTTTATTTCTGAATTTGCGTGCAATCTCGGATGGCAGGGGCTCCAAAAGGCCAAAGGTGATATTAACAGGCTGGAAATTTTTGGTTTCCACATTTGCTACATAGCGGCAAAGCGCTCCTGTGGCCGAAGTCTGCGGCGCCGTAACGGCTTCCTTCCCGTCAATAAGCCTTGCGGCATTGATGCCGGCCAGCCAGCCGGTCGCTATCGACTCTACGTAGCCTTCGACACCGGTAATCTGACCGGCGAAAAACAATTTGGGATTTGCACGCGTCTGCAAAGTAGGCTTCAGCACGCGCGGCGAATTTATATAGGTATTTCGGTGTATCTGTCCGAATTGCAGAAATTCGGCATTTTCCAGCCCGGGAATCAGCCGAAGAACCCTCGCCTGTTCGCCGTATCGAAGGTGATTCTGAAAACCGACAATTCCATAGGCATCGGCCATCAGATTTTCCTGCCGGAGCTGGACGCATGCATACGGTTCTTTACCTGTTCGGGGATCTATCAGCCCAACCGGTTTCATCGGTCCAAAACGAAGCGTATCTACGCCGCGACGGGCCAATTCTTCAATCGGCAGACATGCTTCAAACCAGCGGGTTTCCTCGAAACGCTTGAGAGGGACTGACTTGGCCTCGATTAATGCCGTGTAAAACCTTTCGTACTGCCCGCGATCAAAAGGACAATTTATGTAATCGGCACCGCCTTTTCCATAACGAGCCGCACGAAAAGCAACAGACATATCTATCGAATCCGCCGCCACTATCGGAGCAATGGCATCATAGAAATATAACTGTCCGTCGCCTGTAAATTCAATTATTGCATTAGTTAATGCCTCAGAGGTAAGCGGGCCGGTGGCGATTATCGTAATTCCTTCATCAGGGATGGCGGTGATTTCGCTTCTGATAACTTCGATTTGCGGATGAGATACGATCTTTTCTGTTATGTAATGCGAAAACCGGATCCTGTCCACAGAGAGCGCCGCTCCGGCAGGCACACGAGTCGCGTCTGCGGCCTCCATCGCAAGCGAACCGCCGCTGCGAAGCTCTTCTTTCAGCAAATGCGGGGCTGTACCGGGTTCATCTGATTTCAGAGAATTTGAACAGACTATTTCCGCCAACTTGTCGGTGCGGTGAGCCGGGGTCTGTGCCAATGGCCGCATTTCGTATAAACGTACCCTGGCTCCGGAGGCGGCCGCCTGCCACGCTGCTTCAGTGCCGGCGAGTCCGCCGCCTATTACATTAATTACCTCGCTCATTTGGATTATTTTACCCTAACCCGCCCGCCATCACGGAATTTAACCGTATTTGATTGTTTAACGTTGACTATTGACATTAAACATTGTTTGCGTCATTATTTTAATGGCGATTTGTCCTCGGCACCCACCTCCGATATTCGCCTTACCTGAAAGTAAAACTTTTCCCGACAGAGTCGCCCTTCTCCCGCAATTCACGGCTCGAAGGAATAAAAATCCAGAATCTCCCGCCCACGCACGAAGGCCGGATTAACAAAATCTCGATGGATACTCTTCTACAACAAAAAGGTGAAGGCGACTTTAAAGTACATCCCTCCATGCCGGAGCCTGCAAATACAATGATAGAGCCTGATATTCACCAATCCATGACTTTCGGCTCAATCTCCAATCTTTCGCTTGGCGACAACATTTTCAACTCAATTAATGACGCAATTCTGGTAATAAACCGTTCGGGACGAATCGAAAGAGTGAATCCTGCAACGTTGGAATTAACCGGATTCTCTCCCGACGAACTGCTCGGTTCCGATATAGATGTCCTTGTGCGTAACCCGCGTCTTTTCCATCGTATCTTTTCGCAAACTCTTGGCAGCCGCCGGCTGGCCAATCGTCTTGAATTGTTTTGTAAGCGAAAAGACGGTACACATTTCCCGGTTTCGGTTTCGATGTCAACAATTTATGATCCGGAAAATGGTTGTCATAAGCTGGTTTGCGTTGCGCGTGACATCACAAAACGAAAACGTCTCGAAGCGGAAGCCAGAGCGATTTCACGTATAATCCACGGAGTTACAACGACAGCAAATCTTGATGAACTGTTGGGACTGATACACCGGACAATTAAAAAGATTGTTTATGCGGAGAATTTCTTTGTCGCTCTCTATGACCCGAAAACTGAGATGCTGACGATGCAGTTCTTCGTGGATAAATACGATCCGATGCCGCCGCCACTGAAGGTTGGCCGAAGTCTTAGTGCCTATGTTTTCCGGCAAGGGCGATCAATGCTTTTTACGAGCGAAGATGCCAGAAGGCTTATTGAAAGCGGAGAGGTAGAATCCGTCGGTACCGATTCTCCTATCTGGCTCGGTGTGCCGCTGAAAACTCCAAATGGTCCGATCGGCGTTCTGGTAGTGCAGGATTACGAACATTCCGACACATATACGCAAAGAGACGTGGAGCTGCTTACATCCGTTGCCGACCAGATCGCCATAGCAATCGAACGAAAAAGAAATGAGGAGGCTCTGCGGACAAGCCAGGAGCGGTTCGAGCTGGTAACGCGTGCTACGAGCGATGCAATCTGGGATTGGAATCTTGAAACAAACGAATTATGGTGGAATGAAGGGTTTCAAAAACTCTTTGGCTACAAAGCCGAAGACGTCGGGAACGATATAGCTTCCTGGGAAGCGCGTCTTCACCCTGAAGATGCCGAACGCGTTATACGCGATATAGACAAGCATATTAAAAGCGGCAAAACACATTGGGCTGATGAATACCGTTTTCGCCGTGCTGATGGCACCTATGCTTTTGTAATTGACCGCGGTTATGTAGTTTACGATTCCGAAGGGCAGCCGAAAAGGATGCTCGGTTCGATGATGGATGTAACCGACCGCAAAAACCTCGAGCAACAATTAACCCATCAGGCGCTCCATGATCCACTGACAAAACTTGCAAATCGTGCCCTGTTTCGTAACCGCGTAGAACACGCAATTGCAAAACTGCCGCGCATCAACAGTTCGCTTGCCGTGCTCTTTTTGGATCTGGACAATTTCAAGGCGATAAATGACTCAATGGGACATGCCGCAGGCGATAAACTGCTGGTTGCCGCCGCTGAAAGGATCCAGGATTGCCTTAGAAATACCGATACGGCAGCGCGTTTAGGCGGCGATGAATTTGCCATTCTGATTGAATCCGTACATCGCAATGACGAGGCTGTCGTTATCGCCGAACGCATTCTGGATGTGTTCAGGCAGCCGTTCCTGATCGAGGACAAAGAGGTTTATGTAAGGACGAGTATCGGGATTGCAATCAGCTCCGACGAGAATATTTCCGGCGAGTTGCTGCTGCGAAATGCTGACGTTGCCATGTACAAAGCTAAAACGCAGGGCAAAGGAACCTATGTGGTATTCGAACCGCATATGCACGATGCCCTGATGCAGCGAATACAGCTCGAAGAAGATCTCCGTCGCGGTATTGACGCCTGTGAATTCGTTATACACTATCAGCCGATCCTGAACCTCGCCGACGGAAAACTTCTCGGGATGGAGGCACTCGTCCGCTGGCAACATCCGCGTTTTGGTTTGATTCCGCCAATGAAGTTCATTCCGCTTGCTGAGGAAACAAACCTGATAGTCCCGCTTGGTGAATGGATTCTGACACAAGCCTGTTGCCGGATGGAAAAATGGCGGAGGCAATTTTCTTTCGGGAGCGACCTTTCCGTAACAGTTAATATTTCCATTCGCCAGTTTCAACAGCGTGAGCTGACGGAAATCGTAAAAAATGCTCTCAAAAAGAGCGGTCTTCCGCCCGGACTGCTCATCCTTGAAATAACGGAAAGTTTTATGATGCAGGACACCGAGTGTACGATTCGTAAATTAACCGAATTGAAGGAGCTCGGAATTCGTCTTGCAATTGACGACTTCGGAACGGGATATTCAAGCCTTAGCTACTTACAGCGTTTCCCTGTGGACATTTTGAAAATAGACAGAAGTTTCATTGAAAAAATCAGCCAAAATGGAGAGGGTAACGCAGTTGCCAAAGCGATTATAATGATGGGCGACTCGCTCAAGTTAAAAACCATTGCCGAGGGAATCGAACATCCCGAACAGATAGAAGCATTGCGGGAACTTGGCTGCGAAGCGGGACAAGGCTTTCATTTCGCACATCCGCTTTCCGAAGAAGCAATGCGCGATTTTCTCGGAAGTTATTACGGCTAACACGGCAAATCGCGCGGCAGCAGACTTTACCGCACTTTTTTAAGATAAATTTCTGCCCGCATATGTTATTCTTTCCGCATCCAGGCATTTATGATGCGGCCGGGCAATATCTTCAGGCAGCAGTTTGAGATTGCAAGGATCGGCGGAATCCCGATCCGGGCAGATTATCGCTGGTTTCCCGTTGTTTTATTTTTTACCGTAGCAGCGGCTGCTGTCCTGCGGCCGATGGTCGAAGATTGGCTGGCTGCGTTTTTGCTGGGTTGCGGCGTTACACTCGCTTTTTTCCTATCCGTACTGATACACGAATTTTCCCATGCAGCGGTTGCTATTCGGCAATCGTTACAGGTTTTTGAGGTTGTCCTGCATCCATTCGGTGGATTTTCCCGCTTCAGGCAACTGCCGGAAACACCGCGTGCGGAGTTTCTAATAGCCGCTGCGGGTCCGTTGGCAAGTCTGGCTTTGTGTCTTATTTTTGCCGTCGCAGGCTGGCTCTCTCTTGCTCTACACCTCGACATTATTGCGTTTTTCTTTATTATTACTGCTGCCGGAAATCTGCTGCTGGGATTTTTCAACCTTCTTCCGGGTTATCCGCTTGATGGCGGCCGTCTCCTTCGCGCATATCTCTGGAAGCAAGGCCGTAGCTTTCGGGAAGCGACATCCGTAACGGGTAAACTGGGTCAATTCATCGGGGCAGCAATCATATTTGCCGGTCTTTTCATCGGATTTGCAGGCGGGCAATGGCTTGCGTCCGCTTGGTCGGTAGTAATAGGCATTTTTCTTTTTGATTCGGCCCGCTCGATTTTACTCGAGCTTTCAAAAGAAGAATACCTGCGGGTTTGTGAGGTTATGCGTCTGCCGAAACTGCTTGATCCTGAACTTACAATCCAGGAAATGGCCGATAATATACTTCCAATGTTTCGTAACCGCGCCTTCCCGATAGTAAAAAACGGACATTTTTCGGGTATTTTGCTTCTTTCGGATGTCCGGCGGCTGGATCGCCGACAATGGCGGACTACAAGACTAAAATCCATAGTCCGGCCGGCTTCATTTGAAATGACACTTTCGCCCGATACATCAATCGCAGAGGCCCGCGAATTAATGCGCTTAAAATCATTTCCCGCGATCGCGGTAATTGACGCAAATGGTGCGGTAATAGGTATTTTGGATGAATCATATCTGTCGCCTGCTCCGCGCGCCTGATATGCACGGGTTTGTGATATTCTTTTTCCTGGCAAGTTTTTGTTTCCCGCCGCGGCAAACAATTTTTCTTTTGGATGAGGCCATATTTCGATCAATTTGTTTCACTTCTGACGGTGCGTAATCTTTTGGACATCGCGCTCGTCTTTACGATCGTTTATGTAGTCCTCAAACTGCTTCGTGGAACGCGCGCTGTTCCGACTATTGTCGGAATCGTCATTCTTGCACTTCTTTACTGGCTCTCGGTTGCTGAAGACCTTGCTACGTTGGAATTTGTTCTGCGTTCCGCAGTTTTGTATATCGGCGTTGCCATTATTGTACTTTTTCAATCCGAAATCCGACAGGCATTGATTTTTTTTGCTAACAGGCTCAGATTTCCGATTCTAAAGCGGCAACGCGGCCAATTCGGAGGAAGCATTTATGATGAAATCGTTCTGGCCGCCACAACACTTGCTACCGAAAAAATCGGTGCGCTGATCGTCATAGAACGCAATGTCGGGCTCCGAAATTTCGTTGATGCAGGCGTACAGCTCGATGCACGTATCAGCTACGATCTGCTGGTTACGATCTTCAACCCCGCAACGCCGCTCCACGATGGCGCCGTGATAATTCAAAATGAAAGGATTGCCGCCGCATCTGTCTTCCTGCCGCTGACAAAAAATCCGAATATCTCCCGCGAACTAGGGACGCGCCACCGCGCCGCAATCGGCATTACGGAAGGCTCCGACGCTATTTCAATTGTCGTATCGGAAGAAAGCGGTTCAATTACTTATGTGGAAGCCGGAAACATCAGGCGAAATCTGGATCCGCAGCAGCTCCGCCGTCTGCTGCTCGACGCCATGCATATTCCTTTCACGATACCGAAAACCGAACAGGCTAAAACGCTGAAGGAGGCCGGGTCTGAGATTTCCAATAGCTGAAAGTTACGATTGAAATGAATCTGGACAACAAATCTCTTAGCGCAAAATCGGCCTTATTGTTTTGCCGTCATATCCTGCGCAAGATTTTTCTGGAGGATTGGCTCCTGAAGCTGCTTGCGCTGATTATCACACTGGCCCTTTGGTTTGGAGTTACGGGACTCAGCACCCCGACAACCCGGCGGATGGCGGATATTCCTCTTGCAATCAGCTATTCAAATAATGTCGAGATTACCAATTCACCGCTACAATCTGTCAGCGTGGTAATCAGCGGCGATAAACGTAAAATTAGCCAGATAACCGAATCCGGACTGGTTGCCTCGTTGGATTTGTCAGATGTGCCTCCCGGAGACCGTGTCATTAACCTGACTCCGGAAAACGTCAAAATAGACCTCCCGCCCGGTATCAGACTGCAGGAGATTCAGCCCGCGAGAATTGCAGTCCGGCTCGAATCTGTCGCCGAAAAAGAAATTCCCGTAAGAATTGAAACTCAAGGCGATCCGGCACCCGGCTTTGAGATTTATGACGCCTCTTCTGTCCCGCCGAAAGTAAAAATCCGTGCACCGGTAAGTTATCTGCGTTCGCTGTCGTCTGTCCCAACGGAGAAAATAGACATCTCCGGTAGGCAGGCTGATTTTGTCGCCAGGCAGGTGCCCGTAAGTGTTTCGAACCCAAAAGCAACGGTATTGGAATCCGTCGTTGATGCAGTTTTCCGAATCGGTGAGAGCCGTATAGAGCGGACACTTTCCGTTCCGGTTACGGATTTTCCCGGAAAGCGGGCAACGGTAACGATTTATGGCCCGCGATCGCTGGTCGAAAAAGTTACACCATCCGAAATCAAAGTTTCGCTCGAGCGGGGCAGCGACCGGCCTGACGTTGCCCTTCCTGCGGAACTGGAGGGCAAAGCGGAAATCCGCAAAGTACGTATCCGCTAAATGTGGCTAGAAAATATTGGATAGAAATGCCCGTACCTCATGACGCATTTCTTCGGTAATTTCGTGCTTTGCATTAAACTGTCGGGATCGGTAATCAGGCAGCCGCTCCGCAAGTCGCCGGTCAAATTCGGCAAATTTTTCGTTTGAGTAGAATTCATCGTCATTTCCGTAAAGATAAAGTGTTTTGGCATTTGTAGTCCCGTAGGCAGG
Source organism: Acidobacteriota bacterium (assembly GCA_040756215.1). Classification (GTDB taxonomy): domain Bacteria; phylum Acidobacteriota; class Blastocatellia; order Pyrinomonadales; family Pyrinomonadaceae; genus OLB17. The sequence continues at coordinate 82,845 of JBFLZQ010000003.1, read as the reverse complement.
ATTTGTCTCCAAATCGGACGGGACACCGCCGGATATTGCAACGATTGCCGCAACTGTCTCGGGATAAGTAAACGCAAAACGAAAATTTATTGCCGCCGCTTGGGAAAAGCCGTACAGAACTATTCGCCGCGGGTCTGCTATTTCTTTTGCGGATAGATGTGATATTACGTCATTTACAAATTTGTGATGGAGCGCTATTGATTCGGCCGGACGATAATCTGTTAGCCAACCAAACCCTACGCGGTAACCGTCCGGCGTAGGCCGGAAATGCTGATAGGGAGCCTGAATCGATGCGATTGCAAAACCTTCCGGAACGACGGATTTTGCTTCTCTCATCATATATCGTTTATGCGCGCCGTATCCATGAACGGCAATAAGCAGCGGCATCGGGGCAGAAAATTCTTTAGGAATGGCCAGATCATAATAAAGCCTGATGTTCGCCTGGCATTCAAGGTCGTTTTCCTCGATAAATTCGGACATAGTCAGAATAAATTCAATCAGAGATGGCCGCAATAGACAAGTAGTAACCTTGGGTCTTATTCTTCATTAAGCAGACCATGAGCAGATACACTGTTTATCTCGATACCCTTGCCGAAACGAATAATATCGCCGGCGCGGCTTTGTTTTTTCGCCGGACGGCGTTTGTTTTTCTTCTGGTGATGGCAGCGGCCGCTCCGCATTCGATTGCGGCAACTCAAACGGCCTGGCTTATTGGGATGACTTCGTGGATCATCGGACTTTTTTTTGGGCCGGCCCAAAAGTTGAAATTTGGCTTTCCGGGGCGGCTTCTTGCAGCTTTTTTTATCTGGTCGGCTGTCAGCTCGGCTCTCTCCTACGAACCATATGTTTCTATAGACAAGCTTCGCGGTGTCTCCGTGTTTCTGATATTTCCGTATGTTTTGAATGTTGTCAGAAATAAAAAGGCTGTTTATCTCTGTGCCGCAATTCTTTTATGCTCCGCATTGATCAGCAGTGCCTGGACGCCGGTACAAAAAATCATCGGCCGCGGAATCGAAGTTCACAATCTCAATCCTGATGGCATTCTGGCCGCCAAAGGCCTTGCGGACGGAGACACTATTCTGGCCGTTAATGGCGTAAAAACAACGCACCCGGAAGAGGTTTTACGGCAAATCGAAACAGCCGGTTTTGGCCGGATTGATGTTTACCGTACGGATGCCCCGTTTACGGTAACCGTCAAAAGCGACGAAATTCCGGCCGGCCCCGAATCGGCTAACCAACGCCTCGGGTTCGAATCTTTCAACCGTAGCAGCAATTTTCGCGCAGCCGGTTTTTACGGGCATTATACGACCTTTGCCGAATCTTTGCAGTTGATTGCATCGCTTTGTCTGGGCCTTTTGATTGCGGCATTGCGGGGTGGTGCCGACCGCAAGATCATCGCTGCCCTTGCCGGAGCGATTTTGCTGTTTTTACTTGCACTTTTGCTGACCGTAACACGCGGTTCGCAAGCTGCTTTTCTGCTCTCGGCATTTACAATGGTCGCCTTTGGCGGCGGTAAACGATTTTTTATTTCAGCTCTGGCAATTGCTTTGCCCATTGCGCTTGTCGGTCTTTTAATTTTGCATGGTCAGCGCGGTGTCGGATTTGCGGACTCACGCGATGGTTCTATTCAATATCGCCAGATGATGTGGCGCGACGGGATTCGGCTTTTGACTGAGTCACGACGAAATCTTTTTTACGGCGTCGGGATGGATTCGATAAAAACTCATTGGAGCGAGTGGGGACTTTTTGACAAAGGCTGGCAGCCAATGGGACATTTTCATTCTACGCCTATTCAGATAGCCGTCGAACGCGGACTGCCGGCTCTTCTGATCTGGCTTGCGGTTATCGGCGTCTTTGCACGTAAACTCTGGTGCGGTATCAGATCCGCTCCCATCGAAGAATGGGCTTCGCGAGGCATATTGCTGGGGTGTTTTGGCGGATTATTAGGCTTTTTTGCCGGAGGATTTGTTCATTACAATCTCGGGGATACCGAAGTAGCCATGATTTTCTATTTTCTGATGGGAATTTCGGTAAGACTTGCTGACGAAATGAACGAAAAAAAGACTGTGTAATTCAAATCCCTTTGATCATGCGGCAATGGATTTCTGCAGATACATAACCTCTTCGGCGTCATCGCCAATTGCTTCGACCGGACAGGCATTCATAGCTTCTATACAGAGTCGGAGTTCATCTTCGGTTTCGGGCTGTTTATAAACATAGGAATACGCACCGCAATCATTACGTCTAAAATTAGACGGCGCCGTATCACGGCATACATCGCAATCAATACAATTGCTGTCAACGTAGAATCTGCCGGGTGCATTATCCGTAAACTTTTCGTTTGCTGACGCCATAATTTCCATGTAAACTGCCCGACTTTTCAATTTGATATTTCAGTCATTTCAATCATTCGCGCCAGGGCAAGATTGGCAAAGTGTTTTGTCTCGTCATCTACGATGATTTCGTTGACAACTATGCCTTCTGCAAGGTTCTCCATTGCCCAGGCGAGATTTTCCGGAGCGATACGATACATCGTTGCGCACATACATAAATCCGGCGCAAGCAAATGTATTTCCTTGTCAGGAAAGCGCTGTTTCAGGCGGTTGACGAGATTTACCTCGGTTCCGATTGCCCATTTGGAACCCGCCGGCGCGTTTTCGACGGTTTTGATTATATACGAAGTAGAGCCGTCCAGATCGCTAAGTTCTACTACCTCCCTGGTACACTCCGGATGAACAAGCACTTTTATGTCCGGAATTTCCTTGCGTATTTTTTCTACGTGCCATGGTTTGAAACGGCCGTGTACCGAGCAGTGGCCACGCCAAAGTATCAACTTGGCGGAATGCAATTGTTCGGGCGTATTTCCGCCAAGTTCCTGATGCGGATCCCAAACAACCATCTTTTCGGCCGGTATTCCGAATTTTGCACCGGTATTTCTGCCCAGGTGCTGGTCCGGGAAAAAGAACATTTTGTCGTAGTTGCGAAGATAAACGTCGAATAGTTTTACGGCGTTGGACGACGTGCAGACGACGCCGCCATTTCGGCCACAAAAAGCTTTTATCGCGGCCGATGAGTTCATATAGGTAATCGGAGCCACGCGGCTGTCAAGTACACCGATTTCGGCTAACTGCTCCCAGGCTTCCTCAACCTGATCTATTGAAGCCATGTCCGCCATCGAACATCCCGCACCCAGATCAGGCAAAATTACTCTTTGCTCCGGCTTACCTAAAATATCCGCTGACTCTGCCATAAAGTGGACGCCGCAAAAGACTATGAATTCGGCTTCCGTTCTGGATGCCATCACTGACAGTTGATAGGAATCACCCGTCAGATCGGCGTGCCTTACTACGTCATCGCGTTGGTAATGATGACCCAGAATTACCACGCGGCGGCCAAGCCGCTCGCGGGCAGACTCAATCCTCTCCGCTATCTCCGCATCGCTCAAAAGCAGGTAATCTTCCAGCGGACGTGTTCGCTCGAGTGTTGCCGTCATATCTTCAGGCTCCAAAAGAAAATGATTGCACTTTGCTCACCGGCAATCAAGGCCGGATTGTAATTGAAGGGCATAAAAAACGGGCTGACCGGTTTGTCCCGGCCAGCCCGTCGGTTTATGACAAATGGAAAACTAGATAATACGGCCGCGGGTTGCCCAATCGCCAAGCGTAAGCGGCGCGGGTAGGGTTCGCCGCAGAATCCGCACGTCCGGTTGCGCGGGCGGCAATTCCTGCATGGGTTTTACCGCTTCGGCGGCAGTTTTAATCGTCTGCCGTTTACCGTTTCGTATAACTGTCAGAGTAATTTCGCCATCTTGTTTTGCATTTATTGCAGAAATCAGATCATCCGTATCTTTTACGGATTTTCCATTGGCTTCGACAATGACGTCACCGGCTGTGATGCCTGCTTTTTGTGCAGGTGAACCATCGCGCACCTCGCTGACAAGCACTCCGCCCTCAACCTTGAAGAATTTGCTCAGCTGATCGGTCAGCGGCAATACCGAAACGCCAATTTGCCGTCTTGGTAACAGCATTGGACGTGCCGGTAATTCTTCCATGCGTTCGAGATAATCGCGAAGCCTTTTTTCTGCTTCCCGCAGATCAGGAGCAGAATTTGCCGGATCTCCAAATACACCTTCACCTATTTTGGGCAACGGACGTCGGCCAATCGTTACGGTAATCTCACGCTCGGTTCCATCGCGGTAAACCGTCAGCCTTGCTTCGTGGTCGGGGGCAATTTCGGAAATCAATCGGGTCAGTTTTCTCGTTCCGGTTACTTCTTCGCCGTTGATTCGCAATATCACGTCGCCTTCCCTGAGCCCTGCAGAAGCGGCGGGTGAGCCTTCGATTACTTTGCTGACAGCAACGCCGCGTACGGCTGCAAGACCAAATTTTGCAAAGTTCTGGCGTGTTACTTCTTCGGTCTGGACTCCGAGGTAGCCGCTCTCGCTATCGAAAACAGTCCACGAAAATGCACCGCCCGAAGGTGCCGGCGGTTTGGGCGGTTCTTGTGCGAAAACGCCTGCTGCAAGAACCAAAATAATCAATGCGGAAAATGACTTGGGCATTAGCAATATACCTCCAAACAGAGTTTGAGTTTATGATGCAAGCCACTGTGGCTATGATTTTTTTGGTGCAATTAATGAGATATTTGGTTGCCCGAACGTGAAGTCAAAAGAGTTATTTGAGACGCTCGAGACGCCGCGCCGCTTCTTCGAGTGTCTCGTCCTTTTTGCAAAAGCAGAAACGGACCTGCTTCGAACCATTGACGGGATTTGAATAAAATGACGAACCGGGAACCGCCGCAACGCCGATTTTCTGAATCAAATGTTTCGTAAATTCAACATCATTGGCAAAACCGAATGCCGAAATATCTGCCATTACATAATATGCGCCTTCAGGGTAATCACAGCCGAAACCGGCCTGACGCAAAACAGGTATCAGAAAATCCCTTTTACGGCGGTATTCTTTCTGTAAATTTATGTAGTATTCCGGCGGGAGGCTCAAGGCATAGGCTCCCGCATGTTGAAGCGGATTGGCCGCACCAACGGTCAAAAAATCATGCACTTTTCGTATTGCATTTGTGATATCCGCCGGAGCAATGCACCAGCCGACGCGCCAGCCCGTAACTGAATAAGTTTTTGAAAGTGAATTGACTACTACGGTTCGGTCGCGCATTCCCTCAATTGTCGCCATCGAAATGTGTTCCAGCGGGTCGCCGTCTTCGTCTATTTCGTAGGTTATATGCTCGTAGATTTCATCCGTAAGACAAATTGCGTCATATTCTTTGCATAAATCAGCGATAAAGGTAAGCTCTTCGCGGGTAAAAACCTTGCCGGTCGGGTTATTCGGATTACAGATTATGATCGCTTTCGTCCGTTCGTTGAATGCAGCTTTCAGCTCCTCACGATCAAAAACAAAGCCATTCGGTGCCCGATAGAGCGGGACATGGCGGGGTATCGCATCCGATAAAATGGCGTCCGGAGCATAGTTTTCGTAAAACGGTTCGAAAACTATCACCTCATCTCCGGGATTTACGGTGGCAAGCAAGGCCGCAATCATACCTTCGGTTGAACCGCAGGTAACCGTAATCTCACTCTCCGGGTCAATATCGAGCCCGAGAAACCACATTGTTTTTTTTGCTATCGCATCGCGAAACTCCTTTACGCCCCAGGTTACTGCGTATTGATTATGATCTGTGGCAATGGCCTGCATTGCCTTCTTTTTGATTTCTTCGGGAGCAGGCCAATCCGGAAAACCCTGCCCGAGATTAACGGCGCCGTATTTCGCAGCCTCACGGCTCATTTCACGGATAACGGATTCGGTAAAGGCAGCCGCCTTTTTGGAGATCCGTGTACTAAACGGTTTCGGTTGCATAGAAATCAATTATGACACGACCGCATTATTCGACCAGACGCAGCCGCGGAGAACTTGTAATACCTGCAGACTTATCTTCCGGAGCAGCCGGCAGCATGTCAGCATCAGGCATATCAACGGTGGCTTCCGGCAGGTGATGATTCAGCATTCTACGGATTGCGGCATCATCTGCGGCAGATACCGCACGCCGCAGGTCTGCAAGCATTGCGGAAACTGCCTCGGAAGAATATGTTGCGATTTTGCCGATAAAAACCTTCGGGTGTTCGGTGCGGACAAGGTTTTCGCCTGTCATTTCCAGTTCTTCGAATATTTTTTCGCCCGGGCGTGCTCCCGTGAAAACAATCTCTATGTCTTCATAGGGCGTAAGACCTGAGAGGCGTATCATATCTTCTGCAAGGTCAAGTATCCGCACCGGTTCGCCCATATCCAGCACGAATATCTCACCGCCTTTGCCTAGAGCGCCGGCCTGAATCACCAGCTGGGAAGCCTCGGGGATTGTCATAAAATAACGGGTCATCTTTGGATCGGTAACGGTTACCGGTCCGCCTTTGCGGATTTGCTCGGCAAAAATAGGCACTGCGGAACCGGCCGAGCCGAGGACGTTGCCGAAACGCACAGCGACAAAAGCGGTTTTGTAGCGCGTGCCGAGATCCTGCAAAACGATTTCCGCCGCACGCTTTGTCGCTCCCATCACGGACGCAGGATTGACCGCTTTATCGGTAGAAACGAGGACAAAACTGCGGACACCTGATTCACCGGCTAATTCCCCAAGCAGACGCGTAGCAAAAATATTGTTTTTGACCGCCTCGGTCGTATTTATCTCCATCAGCGGTACGTGCTTATGAGCTGCTGCGTGGAAAACTATTTCCGGCCGGTAGGTCTCAAAAATCGCACCCATCCGCTCCCGATCGCAAATATCCGCAATCAAGGGGACACGGGCGATGGGAAATTCCGATGTCTGTATCTCACGATCAATCTCGAACAGCCCGAATTCGTAGCGCTCGACGAGCAGGATTTTACCCGGCCTGTAGCGGGCAATCTGTCTTACGAGTTCCGCACCGATGGAGCCGCCGGCTCCCGTTACCATTATCGTTCGTCCGGCCAGATAATGTTCTATGTTTTCATCAAGCAGCCTGACCGGTTCGCGGCCGAGCAGATCCTCTATGCTGACATCTCTTACGCGCGAAATTGAGTGTCTGCCCTCCGCAAGTTCATTCAGCGCGGGTACGATTCGCGTTTTCAGCCCGAGAGATGTACATAATTCGATCAATCTGCGTATTTCGCGACCCTGTGCGTTATCCAGCGTAATAACCGCCTGTGTTACCGAAAGTTCCCCCGCGATGCGGCCCAGATCGCCAGTTGTCCCGAGCACCTTTAGCCCTGCGACGCGTCCGCCGACTTTATGCACATCGTCATCAATAAAACCGCGAACATCCAGTTCGGAATCGGCACGTCCGGAAACCTCCCGAGCCAGCGATGCGCCGGTTCGGCCGGCGCCGATTAGCAGCGTCGGGGTGCGTTTTCGCCGCATTAGACGTGAAGCAGCGGTATTCTTTTCGTTAAATTCGTAAAGAATCCGGCGAAGTACCCTGATACCCAGAAGCCCGCCAAAGCCGAGAACCGTTTGTATCAAAATCACGGATATCGGAATCTGCCAGAGATTAAAGGCTGTAAAACCCAGAATAAAACGGAAGCTCAACAGGATCGCAGCCGAAATAGAAGCCGCACCGGCAAAAATCTTGATGTCGCCGATGCTGACGTAACGCCAGATAATCGAATACGCACCGATCAGGTATAAGACAGAAAATTCAATGAACAGAACGAAGAATACCTGTGTCAGAGCGACTTCCGGAAAAAATACATTTATCTGGACGTTTATCGCAGGAAGATAGGCCAGAATAAAGGCGGCGCACAATACCACTACATCAGCCAGAAATTGTGCCGGCCCGCGCAAAATAGAAAATGTCTTACCCGCTTGCTTAATCGTAATAACCTCTTTGCGGCATTTCGCCGTGGTGGGAGAAAACTTTTTGTGTCAGGCGACCATGATAACATTCTTCGCAGGACAAAAAGAAACGAAAAATGGCCTGTCCGGCCCTTACTCTATGGACAACCCGACCTGCATAATATTGAATCAATTGAGTTTCTGGTCTACTCTAAATCTTCGGATGTTTTCTTTTAATGCCGGATATACTTAATTCTATGTTTCGTAACGCAGTCCTGACAACTTTTATTTTTTTTCTGGTCTTCTCTTTCACTTCGCTGCAAGCCCAGAATGATGATGCCCGCGGCGGCTATCTCATAGGTCCGGGTGATGAAATCACCGGCAAGGTGCTCGGCGAACCGCAATTCGACTTTGTCGCTACGGTAGATGAAGACGGCCGTATTGAAGTGCCTTTCTTCGACAAGCCGGTAGATGCCCGCTGCAAAACAGAGCGTGAATTGCGGTCAGAGATAAGTAAATTGCTGGCACGCTATCTGAAAAATCCCCAGCTCAGCCTGCGTGTAACGAAACGTAACAGCCGTCCTCCGGTCAGCATTTACGGCGAAGTGCGGCAGCAGCAGCAAGTAGAGCTGACCCGTCGCGCATACCTGCTCGAACTTATTTCGTTTGCCGGCGGTGTAACGGAAAAAAGTGGCGGTGTCGTCCAGGTTTTCAGGCCGCGGCCTCCTCTGTGCTCAACACCGGACGGACAAAATGACTGGGCTGTCTCCAAAGATGCGGGTCTCGGAGTGCCTTCGCGAATGTACAGCCTTGCAAGTCTCCGGCAGGGACGCGAGGAAGCGAATCCGGAAATTCTCCCGGGTGATATTATCGTTGTGCCAAAGGCATCGCCTGTCTATGTTACGGGCGAGGTCGTTCGTCCCGGAGAAATATCTATTCCGGAAGGCGGCCTTCCCTTGACACAGGCAATCGCTATGGCCAGCGGCATTACGCGCGAAGCGAAAACGAAAAACGTCAAAATCTACAGAAGAAAAACCGGCTCCGCGGAACCGGAAGTTATAACCGTAAATTTGGATGAGATCAAGAAAGGTGCCGTTGCCGAGCCGATGCTGATGCCTTTCGATATAGTAGAAGTTGACAAAGCTAAAAAATCAATCGGCGATATACTACTCGAAGCCGTAACCGGTATCCCGAGCCGGATCCCGATACCAATCAGGCCTTTTTAACTTTTAACTTAAGCCTTTTGTCTTGATTACGGTAATCAGCCGCCCCTTTCATTTATTTTGCGCGGGCGGCAAATTCCCTTTCCGCTTCGCTGTACATGCGGTCAATCACATCCTTGTATTTTTCGTCGATTACTCTTCGTTTTAATTTTAATGTCGGTGTCAATTCGCCGCCCTCTACGCTGAATTCCTTATCCAGCAGTTCGAAAGCCTTGATGGTCTCAAAACGCGACAGACCTTTGTTGATTTCATCAATCTGGCGGCGAAACAGGCTGCGGATCCGCTCATCGCGGCAATAGTCGGCGGGCTTCATAGGCTTGAATCCCTTATGAATTGCATAGGAATCCAGCATATCGAAATTCGGCACTATCAATGCGGCGGCGAATTTTCTGCCATTTCCTATCAAAGCCGCCTGGCTGACGAACCGTGATGCGACGATTTTCTGCTCGATCGGTGATGGAGCGATGTATTTACCGCCGGAGGTTTTAAACAATTCTTTTTTCCGATCTGTAATAATGAGAAATCCGTCTTCATCTATGCGGCCGATGTCTCCGGTCCGAAACCATCCGTCATCGGTAAAAGCTTCTTTTGTGGCTTCCGGCTTGTTGTAATAGCCGAGCATGACTCCCGGCCCGAGTGCTTCGATTTCGCCGTCTTCAGCTATGCGTACGCTGACATTGCGAATTGGCCGGCCGACCGTGCCCAGTTTGCAGGCATACGGATTATTGGACGAAATCACGGGAGAAGTCTCCGTAAGGCCGTAACCCTGCATAATCGGAATACCTGCCCCGTTGAAAATCAAGTAGATTTCATCCGAGAGAGCCGCACCGCCCGTGATGCAAAACCGCAGCCTGCCTCCAAAAAATTCCCGTAATTTTTTATAGATCAGACGGTCGCATACAGCATGGGCGATACCGACCCCGATTGACGGCTTTTGCCTTTTTTCAATTGCAAGCGCATAGCTTTTGGCGACATCTATGGCAAAATCGAAAATCTTCTCCCGTATGCCGCCTGAAAGCGCCGCCTGAAGTTTAGCTCTGGCATAGACCTTTTCGAATATGCGCGGAACGCCGACGAAAATCGTAGGGCGCACTTCGGCCAGGTTTTCCGGGACGCGTTCGACCGATTCGGCATAGAAAACCCGCATCCCGTTGAAGATATAAAGATACATTGCCGAACGTTCGAAAATATGCGAGAGCGGCAACACCGACAACGGACAATCGCCTTTGGCAAAATCATATTTTTCGCCTGCATCAATAACGTTTGAAATTATGTTGCAATGCGTGAGCATTACGCCTTTCGGTTCGCCGGTAGTTCCGCTTGTATAGATAAGCGTCGCTATATCGGTTTGTCTGATGTCCAGTTTGTCGATATCGTCGCTGTTTTCTTTTGCGGTGTCGCTCCCGCGGGCTTCAAGTTCAGCCAATGAGATAGAACCCGGAGGCATTTCTGAGGGCGGCTGAAAAAAAATGATTTTTTCTATTGCGGCACATTGCGGCAAAATTCCGGCAATCCTGCGGTAGAGTTCTTCATTTTCAATAAAAATTACGCGTGAACCCGAATCGCGGATAATATACTCGACCGATTCCGGAGACAATGTCGTGTAGATGGGTACATCAGTGATGCCGGCAAACTGGCAGCCTGCATCCGAGAGCGTCCATTCCGGAGAATTTGAAGACAAAATTGCTGCTTTGTCACCTTTTTCAAGGCCGAGCCGCCGCAGCCCGAATGCGATATTTCGTGCCCGAAGCAGCATCTCGCCCGACGAAATCCGCTGCCAGCGGCCGTCGCGCTTATAATTCAAGGCATCCGGAAGGTTGTGCCTTTCCGCCATTCGAAACAAATCCGCCAAAGTCTTCGGCTCCTCCTGCAGCAATGGTTCGCCGCGGCAGATGCCTTCGCAGTAAACATTTTTTCGTTCAAAGCGCACAGCCATCAAACCAGAATCCCTCCGAAAAAAATCTTCATCACCTCGTCTGCCAGCGGCGCAAGCGGGTAAAACTTTTTCGATAAAATCCAATTGGTAACCATTTCATCCAATGCGCCATAGAGGATTTTTGCCGTAACTATCGGTTTTACATCCCGGCGGAATATGCCGGCATTCTGCCCTTCTTCGATGGTCTGGCGGATTATTTCGAGATAATCGGAAAAACCGGCTGCCGAGAATTCCTCCATAAACTTGGTTGAGCCTCGTAGTTCGACCTGGAAGACGACCGCCAGATCACGGTCAGCCCCGAGTCGTTCGAGATGCATTTCTGCAATTCTTCTTAATTTCCGGACCGGATCCCGTAGATTTTCGAGCTCCCGTTTTCCATCGGCAATGAATTCCGCCATCGCACGATCAAAAATCGAATGAAGAATGTCGTCCTTGCCTTTGAAGTAAAGGTAAACCGTGCCGTCGGCAATTCCCGCTTCCGCCGCAATGTCCGAAACCTTGGAATTAAAAAAACCTTTGCGGGCAAAGACGGTCGTTGCCGCGCGAAGTATTGCTGTCCTTTTGTCGCCCTGTCCGCTGCGCTGCGGGGCGGCATTTCGTGGAATCCGGGCCATTTTTTCCAAGCTCCAAACCTGTCTTTTTCGGCGTTGTTAACCGGTGGTTATGAATGAATGCTCATTCAGCGTAGATAGGCTATACCAAGTGATTTGAAAATGGCAAGAGTTTGAGGGAATTTTACGTTTTTAACGGGTTTATTTTTGAGGACGCAAAGTGGCGGAGAGGACAGGACTCGAACCTGCAAGCGGTTTCCCGCGGTAGTTTTCAAGACTACTGCCTTACCAATTAGGCTACCTCTCCGTCCGGGCGACGGAAGCGGCTTATTCATCATCGCCGGATTAAAATATATCGCAATCCGGCAAACGTAACAATCTGCCGGGCACCTTTGACGAAAAAAAATTCCCGGCCGATGCCCGTCGGCCGGGATGGCAAGAGGAAGGTAACTCACTCTTACGCTTAGTCACTCAAGAGTTTGGAGATCTGTGCGTCCAGATTTGCGGCTTTGTCCCAGCCCTCTGCACGAAGTTCGATCGCACCGCGTTTGTTGATTAGAAAATATGCCGGGAAACCCATATTGATAGTCCCGTCCTTTGACATATTCGCGTATTTGAGAATTACGCCGAAGCCGTTGGGTAAAATCGTGTAATAAAAAGGGTTTTTCTTCAGATATGGTTCCACGCGCGCTTCGTTTTCCATTGTCAGCGCAAGGAAAACAACGTCCTTGCCGCGATATTTATCGACGACGCGGTTCAGTTTTGGTATTTCGCTATGACAAATTTCGCATTTGGTTGACCAGAAGGTCAGGACAACGACCTTTCCCTGCAATTCGCTGAGGCTGTATACCTTTCCGTCCAAAGCCTGAGCCTGAAAATCCGGTGCGGGCTGGCCTACCTGTAAATTCTGCTGGGCAATGGCGGCCGCTGCCAGTAAGATCGTGAGGAGAAGTGTATTTACAAGTTTCATTGCCTGAGAGTTTAATCGGGGTTTAATCGCGTTAAAGGATGTTCAACACCCTCTATAGTAAATAAACCACCAATTGTGAGGAACTCCAGAAAATTTTTTTATTTTTTTAACACCGCATGATGCGGTAAGTCATTGCAAAACATGAACCTATGGCTTAAGGTGCATAAGTATCCGATAAACATTGCTTTTGGCGGCTGCCTCTGCAATCGTGAAATGTTAAAATCCAGGTAATGCTTTTAACCGAACTTGAGGCTCGGAATTTCCGCAATGTAAGGGGGAAGATCGCCTGCGGAACCGGCTTGAACATTCTACAAGGTGAAAACGGACAAGGCAAGACAAATTGGCTGGAGGCGATATTTTTTCTTGCTTCGGCTGCATCTTTTCGCACTTCAAGACCGGCCGAAACCGTCCTTTTTGGCGAAAATGAGGCTTTTCTGAGAGGAATCGTAAAGCAATCGGAAGGGCTAAGCCGCGAACTGTCGGTTTCGCTAAACGGAAATTCGAAAATTCTGGCCGTAAACGGCAAGCGGGTAAGCCTTCCGGTTTATCGTAACGAGCTCCACGCGGTTGTTTTCAATGCAGACTCCCTTGATATAGTCCGCGGAGGCCCTGAACATCGCCGCAAATTCCTCGATGAATCCATTTCGGCTGTCCATCCGCCCTATGTCAGGACTTTGTCGGATTATTCCCGCATTATCCGTCAAAAGAATGCACTTTTGCAGTCAGCTTTGGAAAAAGGTCTTCGGGAATCGGAAGTCTTCGGGCAGTTAGAGCCATGGAATATGCAGCTGACCGGCCTGGCATCAAAAATTTATAAATCACGGCTGCGGATTGTGGAGAGGTTAAACGAAGCCCTGGCCGAAAAGCCCTTCAGCAATGACAGCCTGAGTATTCGATACCTTTCATCGCTCGAAGGTAAGGGTAACCTGGAAGATTACGAAAACCTGCTTGCGGAAAGGCTTAAATTACGCCTGCAGGCAGAACTCCTCAACGGCCATTCGCTGATCGGGCCGCATCGGGACGATCTGGAGATTACAATCAATGGCTTCGATGCCCGCCGATTTGCTTCCGCCGGGCAGCAGCGTACGGCGGTTATCTCCCTGATGCTGGCCAATATCTCGATTTTTCATTCACAAAAAGGCGAATATCCGCTTTTTTTGATTGACGATATAGATTCCGAGCTGGATTACAACCGCATCGGTTCACTGCTCGGATTCCTGAAAGGAAAAACCCAAACTTTTATAACTACATCCAAAACAGGCGTTGCCGAGCAATACGGACGCAATGCCGAGGTTTTTACCATCAAGGGCGGGCAGATATCCTCCGGAAGGTCAAAAGCGGCTTAAAACGCCTCTAAACGCTTTAGCGGTCTATCCGGCGCAGCTGCCGCAATATCAGATCGGCATATTTTTTTGGTGAGTCTATGCTCTTGAGAACGACTTTTCCGCCGTCTTCGCTGGCATTGTCAATTGAAATATCGCCGTAACCTAATATCCGCTGCAATATCCCTGCAGAGACCGTTACGTCCTGAATACGCCGGAGCGGTATGTTTTGTGTCGTTCTGGAAATAAGTCCGCGATCGATTTCGATAGTTGAATCGGTCAAAGTGTACCGCACCAGTTTTCGCTTCAGGTGAAAATAAGCGGGAATGAGAATTATCAGCACGCCGGCAACCGCGCCGATGGCCGGAGCTAACCCCGGTATGAAAATCGTAAGTATTACAACCAGTGCAAATGCCGCGATTACGGCTGCCGCATAGCCGGCGAGGACGAATTTGACCGTTGGCGAGACGGAAAAAATCATTTCCGAAATGCCGTCTGCCGGGTCGGATTCAGTTTTTTCATTTTCAACGGATGTGCCCGTAAATCCTGATTCCGCCAAAGGCGCTATGCTTTTGCCGCAATTTTTGCAGAAACGCGCGTTTTCCGGGACCTGACGCCCACAGTGGATGCAATACGTCATACAGCAGCAAATAATAACCTATTGCCTGACGGTGCGGCAAAAAAATAGCCGCCGGAGAATTCCTTTGCGGCCGGTAAAAGTCTAAGACCATTTCGGAGAGGAGAAATTTTCAGACCCTGCAAAAACTTTGTAATTCTATGGCGGCAGATCTCTATTGATTGACCAGAATCATTTTCCCGTCCGGCAGGCGTACGGCCAGCGGGGCTGGCTGAAAGATGGTCAGCGGCGGAGCGGACTTTTGTGCTATGACTCCGCGTTTCACACCCGGAAGTCTTTGTGAGGCGACAAACCGGCCTCCCGTAATCATACTGTATCTTTCGGTTATCCTCCGGACGTATTCCTGAGTTTCGCGGTAGGGTGGCACCTGCCAGCCGTATTTCATCACGGCTCCTTCTCCCGCATTGTATCCCGCAAGTGCCAGCACGACATCGCCATTGAATGTATCCAGAAGCCAACGCATATATCGTATTCCGGCTTCGATATTCTGTTTCGGGTCGTAAATTGACGTTACGCCAAAGCGGCGGGCCGTCGCCGGCATCAGTTGCATCAGTCCGCTCGCCCCTTTCGGAGAAGTAGCGCGGATCTTGAATGAAGATTCCTGATGCATTTGCGAGTAAATAAGCAGGGGGTCGATATTGTAGCGGCGGCTGAATTCCACAATGTAAGAATCGTGTACTTCATTTCCGGTAGTAAAACCGCGCAGATGGAAACTTACGGGATTTGTTGCAATCGGGGTGTTCGGGGTTGGTTTGGCTCCTTCGCGAACCGCAAGCGAATCGGTTACTGAAGCCGTCGGCTTGACGCTTGCCGTCTGCCGGACAAGCTTATCCTCTACCACGACCTGGTAACGCGTTCCCGGTTTTTTCTTTGTGGAAGTCTTTGACGGTGTCGGAGCCGGAGCCGGACGATAAATCGTTACGCCGCCGGCGATATCAAAGTTGTCCAGCGGCCGCCGTTCATTCTGGCCGAATGCGGCAAATGTCAGAATCAGCACATTAATAGCTATTGCCGGAAAACTTAACTTTTTCATAAAAGAGAAAACCGGAACATTGTGTTTGTCGAAATGACGCGTAGCCCCGATTTCGGGATTCTGCAAAGGTTTTAGAATTGCCTTCGGCCGGTGGTTGAGTCTGTTTTGTAATAAACCATGTTTAGCAGTGCAAAACACGGTTCAACGGACGAACAGAATAACACCGTAAAACGTCGTTTGTAAACCTTTTCAAAGAAAAAAATCATCGAATCGGTCAAATTGAATGGCCGGCGGCGGATTGGGACGTTTTTAATCTTCCGGTTACTCCTCTCGCTCTGAAGGCAGAGCCGGGCTGCAAGGCGGAAAATTAAGCCCGAAATATTTGCGGGCAGGGTTAATCATTGATAAAGTTGTCAATAAATATCTTTTCGGAGGGATCGGGATTATGAAACGATTATTCGGTACTTTATTCGCGACGGCTCTCTTTGCCTTTGCCGTTGTCGCACAGGGATTGACAGTTGGCGCGACGGCCGAAAATTTCAGTTTGCCGGATGTTGACGGCAAAACACACTCGCTTGAAAGCCTGAAAGGTAAAAACGGCACTGTCGTCATCTGGCTATCGGCACAATGTCCTGTCGTGCGTGCCTACAAGGATCGTATCAACCAGATAGCCGCGGAATACCAGGCAAAAGGGATTAGTTTTATCGGCATAAATTCCAACGCAACCGAAGACCTCAACTGGATCAAATCCAACATTGCCGAATTCGGTTATAAATTCCCCGTACTTATTGACAAGGGCAACGTCCTTGCCGATAAATGGGGAGCCAGCGTTACTCCGGAAGTATTTTTCCTCAGTTCCCAAAACGTGCTTTTGTATCACGGAGCGATTGACAATGACCGTTCGGGCAAAAACATTACCGATCAGTATCTTCGGACAGCGTTTGAAGAAACTCTTGGAGGCAAACCCGTGACGCGCACTAAAGCCAATGCATTCGGATGTACGATAAAACGCGTGGCCGAATAAGCTGGAGCGGTATTTGCCAGTAGAATATGCCTATGCTTCGATTCCTTAAATCGGCAATTTATGCAAAGGCGGCCTTTTTCTGGGCCGTCTTTGCTTTAACGGCTTTTGTCATTTCCGCAGATGCCCAGACACGGCGAAAGCCGCAGCCAAAGCCGAAAGCTAAACCTGCCGCCAAACCGCAGGCCGGGAAACAGGTACCTCCAATCGTCGTCAAACTCGTCGAGGATCCCGAAATCCGCGAAATTATCAAGCCGCGCGGGCGGCCGCTTCTGATCAATTTCTGGGCGACCTGGTGCGATCCCTGCCGTGAGGAATTTCCCGATCTGGTAGAGATAGACAGGCAATACAAGGGAAAGATTGATTTTATTACCATCTCGCTGGACGATCCGGAGGATATAAAGACGCGCGTGCCGCAATTCCTTGCTTCGATGAAAGCCGAAATGCCGGCCTATCTGCTTCACGTAGCCGATGAGGGTGAAGTCATTTCGTTGATTTCGCCGGATTGGCGTGGCGGAATGCCTTTTACCGCTCTTTTTGCTTCGGATGGGAAACTTGCCTATTTTCGCGAAGGGAAAGTCGTTGCCGAAACGCTCAGGGCCGAGATAGAAAAACTCATTTCTGTCGATCAATCTCCAAAATAAAAGCCGCCCTTGTGTAAACAGGCGGCTTTTCGTTTTTTCGAGAAAGCAACGGATTATAGTTTTTCGTTGAAGAATGCGATGATCTTTGCCCATGAATCTTCGGCCGCCGTCTTGTTATAAACTTCCGGTCTCGTATCGTTAAAAAATGCGTGGTCTGCATCGTATTTCAATGATTCGACCGGTAATTCGTATTTTTCGGCAGCTTCCTCCAGTTTTGCTACTTTTTCCGGCGTAATCCAGGCATCGCGGGTGCCGGATACAAATACCGTCGGAACACGCAGTTTTTTCAGAACCTCTTCGTCCGGAATATCTCCGTAAAACGGAGCTGCGGCGCTGATACCTTCCAGTTCGCAAGCCGCACGCAGGGCAAAAGTTCCGCCCATACAAAAACCTGTAATGCCGAAATGATGTATGCCAAATTCATCCGCGGCAACTTTTATGGTGTTGGCAATTATGTCCAGTCCGTCTTCAATGGCCAGCGAATGCATCATTTTCGAAGCTTCTTCCGCATTTGCCGCCGTCTTACCGCGGTAAAGGTCCGGGGCAATGGCGATAAATCCTTCGTTTGCCAGGCGCTTTGCAATCCCTTTTATGTGATCGACCAGACCCCACCATTCATGCACCAGAATTACAGCTTTACCGCCAGGCGTATCGGGTATTACTGCATAAGCCGTCGTTTCTCCGCCGGCTGTCGGCACACGTAGTGTTTTTTCCGTCATTAAAGAAAACCTCCAAAAAAATATGCTCAGGCGGTTAGTATAGCCCAATCCGCCCGAGCATTCCACACGATCTAAGTTTCAATGGGTTTTGGAGAAACCGCCCGTAAAAAACAGGACTAAAAGAAACGTATCGTGTAGGTAACTTTTACGCCACGCCCGATTTCGGGTGCTATGTCCTTGATAAACGAGACGTGGTTGTAATAGAGCCGGTTGCCGAGATTAAATGCATTTACCGAAAAAATATGCGCTGTGTGATTACCCGGAATGACATAGGAGCCTCCGATATTGAAAATGCCGTAACCGGCGGTCGGCGTTTCATTGGTAAATACGCGGTCCTGCCGGCCGACGGCTACAAATTCCGGCCTTACACTGAAGTTACGGTAATGCGCATCGAAACCGAAGCGTGCACGCATAGGGGAAATACGCGGCAGCGGTGTTCCGTTAGCCAGGCGTGCATTGACATAATCAAATCCGGTCAAAAGATTGAGCCAGTCAGCAGCCGCATAATCCAGATTCAACTCAACGCCGGTAAAACGGCTGTTTCCCTGCAGATATTCGGCAATCGGCAACCCGCTCTCCTCGTCGTCCATTCCGGTCGGGGCCAGAAAAACATAGTTTTTCATGCGGTAATAGTAATAGTTTGCCTCAGCCTTTATCTTCCGGCTCTGTTGTCTTAAGGACAAATCTATTCCGTTACTGGTTTCGGCACGGAGCGTCGGGTTGCCGATTTCAAAAGAAACCGTACCGTCGTGAGGGCCGAAATTGTACAATTCCTCAAGCGCCGGCGCTCTGTAAGCATGTGAATAATTTGCAACAAAAGCGCCGTCTTTCCAGAGTCCTATCCGTATTCCCGCAGCGCCGGAAAAGCCCGTAAAATCACGTGCGGGCAGCGACGGATTTTCCGGTCTGTATCGGTTATTTTCTATCCGGCCGCCGAATTGCAGTGTTACACGTTCCAGATTGATCTCCTGTAAGCCGAAGACCGAAAAAGAGTCCTGTTTTACAGGCCCGCGTATCAGCGTCTCATCTCCGATGGTCGAATAATCACGGCGAAAACCTTCAAAACCGAAACGGCCGGTCAGCACGCCGTATTTCTTTTGGTCGAACATTCCCCTGTAGGAATATACTTTATTGCGAAATGTCGTGCCGACAATGTCATCAACCAATTCACGATGTCGGTAATTGCTGAAATCGACCGTAAATCTGGCGCCCTGAATGAAAGAATCCAGGTCGCGAAAGCCCGCATTTACCTTGAAATCATAACGCCGCATGGTAAGGCTTCGCCTTTCGGGCTCTTCTTCGTGAAAATCGAGCGGTATGCCGTATCGGTTCTGATAGTAGCTGAAGGTTGAATTGATAAAGCCTTTGCCGGCGAAATAACCTCCGCCGAAACTGCCTGTTCCGCTGCGTGTAAATGAATTTACCACTTTGCCGAAATCGCCGCCGGCCGAATAATCGCCGGTTCGCTGGCCGCTCGCATTGCCCCAAAACATCCAGCTGCCGATGCCGTATTCCAAACCGCCGCCGGCTGCGGCCTGATTGCCATTGGCGCCGCCAATTACTGAAAAACGTCCTCGCAGTCCCGGATGGGATCCTTCGTCGTGGCCGCTGATTGCATTTACAACACCGCCGATGGCATTACTTCCGTAAAGCAATGTTGCAGGCCCCTTGACTACCTCGATTCTTTCTGCGGCAAAAATATCTACCGGCTCCGAATGATCGCCGGATTGTGAACCGAGCGATCCGACACGAACTCCGTCCGTCGCAATAAGCACGCGGTCTCCATCAAAACCCCTTATTACGGGACGCGAATTGCCGGGACCGAGGGAGCGTTTTGCGATGCCGGGTTCTTTATCCAGAACGTCGCCGATCCCGACCGCTGTTCGTGCGGTTATCTGATTGGAATCAACACTCGTTACGGCGGCGATTGCCTCGAAAGCAGATTGCTCTACGCCGCTTGCGGTAACCGTAACCTGTTCCCTGATACCGCCGAGATTGAGTTCAAAATCCGCTTTGGTGTCCTGACCGGCGGTAACGATAACAGAGCGGCTGACATCCGCAAAGCCTTCCTGATGAACAATCAAAGTATATTTTCCGGGCGGAAGATTCGTAATCGAAAACCTGCCGTCATCATCGGCCACGGCAGTTTTGTTGCTGCCGACTATGCGGACGGATGCTCCGTGCAGAGGCGATTTGTCCGCTGCGAAAGTAACGGTGCCGGAAATCGAACCTGCCGTTTGTGCATATCCCGAAATGACGAAAATGATAAATAAAAAGGCAAGGGCTGATAATTTTTGCATAATCTTAGAGTTTTTGCCGGATTTACGATCTAAAACCCTGAGTTTATTTTATATACGCCTTTTGAATCGATTTGTTTTCAATCAGGCGGCATTTTCGGGCAATGAATTGTCGTTTAGTTCAAATAAATGAAAGTGCCGGCGTTAAAGTTTTAGTAGCCGTGAGCGAAGAATCCTTGATTGAATACGGCTCGATGTAAAGCTCTCGCCATTCTTCAGCCGCACTTCGAATGTTCCGCCGGGCATTGGGGAAATTCGCTCGACCATATCCAGATTTACGATCGCGCTTCGGGATAATCTGACAAAAAGGTTCGGGTCCAGGCGGGCTTCGAGATCCTTCAGGCGAAAGTTGATTGTGAACTTCTGTCCGGCGGTTGTTCGCAGATGGAGCAATTCTCCGTCTGCCGTTATGGAAACTATTTCTCCTGCGGGCAGCAGGATAATATCATCATTTTTCTTTACCGGAATACGCTGAAGCGGCTTGTTTTCCGCGGCGCTCTCATAGGTTGCTCTCGCTGATTCGATCCGAATCGCCTCGCTGTGTCGCCAATCCTCGTGCTCGAGACGGTCTGCCGCACGCCGGATAGTTTCACGAAGCCGAATGCCTTCGACAGGTTTGAGCAGATAATCTATGGCATTTAGTTCGAACGCCTGGACCGCAAATTCATCAAAAGCGGTAACGAATGCCGTCAAAGGTAAATTTTTCTTTGCAATGGAGCGGACGGTGTCAAGGCCGTTCATTTCCGGCATCTGCAGATCCAGAAGCGCCAGATCCGGCCTCAGGAGATTTATCATCTCGACTGCTTCTTTTCCGTTTTCCGCTTCCCCGATGAGCTCTGCCTCTTCGATTTCGGAAAGAAGCCTTTTCAGAAATTCACGTGCAGGGCGTTCGTCATCGGCAATCAAAATCCTGATTTTCATAAATCCCTTTCGCTATCTAAGCCGCGCGGCGTTCCGCACCGGAGAGCGGAATAATGATCTCCGCAACGATATTACCGGCTGCGTCCGGCTCCAGACGGAAATCGGCATTCTTACCGTAATAAGCGGCGAGCCTTTGTCTCACATTGGCAAGGCCGTGCCCGGCGCCGGCGGTATTTCGCCGATTTTTTGCTGCAATGGTATTCGATACGCTGAGCCGCATACGCTTAGCATCATTTGTCCCGATGATTTCGGCCGTTATGACAAGGTCGCCGCCTTCGCTGAGTTCGGCAATGCCATGCTTTACCGCATTTTCCACCAGTGGCTGAAGAATCAGCGCGGGCAATCTCTCACGGAGAAGACTGTCATCGACGCAAACCGATATTCTGAGCCGCTCCTCGAATCTGGCTTTTTCTATTTCCAGATAATTCGAAATCAGATCGAGTTCATCTCCGAGCGACGTAAATTCCGGTGTCTTGCCAAGCATGCCGCGCAACAGCCTTGTAAGCCTCAGAAGTGTTGCGCCGGCTTTTTGCGGCGCTTCATCGATCAGGTAGCTGATGGTTGTCAGGGCATTGAATAAAAAATGCGGGTTTATTTGCGACCGAAGCGCCGAAAGCTGTGCCTCGGCGGCCAGTTTTGCATATTCCTGTTCGCGAAATTCCCTTTCGCACAAGGTATGCGCAACACGAATGGAATCTATCTTCCGGGCAATTGCAACAGATACTGATTCAAGCATTGCAATTTCATCCGACAAAAGGCGTCTTCCGCCGCCAAAACGGGAAAGCAAAATCTCGAATTGAGGTTTTTCGGCAGTAGGTACGGGAATGATTGCGGCATCTGCCGAAGTTCGCGTCGCGGCCGGCGGTTCGGATGATGCTGTCTGACAGATAAAATCGTTTGCGGAAAGTGCTTCGGCTAGCCGTCGTGCCGCAAGATCGAGCACCGCTTCTTCGCTTTGAAGAGGCTCTATTTCATTGCTCAACGCGACAGGCAGATTTTTGTAATCCGCTCTTTTGAGGATGACCGTATCGACCAGCCAGGCGGCAAGCGAATGCAGAAACGGATATGCCAAGCCCGTTATTACCCAGAGGACGATTATCAGGCTGATGGCGAAAACGTCATTGCGGTCATGGCTCTCATGGAATCGCAAAACCGGCGAGGCAATGCCGGAATATAGTAAAAGGGCAACGCCGGCAAGCAGCAGCAGCGAAATCGCACGTTTAAGAAACAGATCTGCAAAGGCGAACCTGAAATTCTGGTAAAGAATCGCAAAAGCCAGCGGCAGCGACGACTGGTGTGCGATCAGCTCTACAATCCAGGAATTTTCCGGCCGTTCCGAGCCCAGATGCAATGCCGACAGGGCAAAAATCATCAGACCGGCCGCCCAGACGCTTTTTCGCTGAATCGTTTCACGGAAATTGAAAATCAGCATTGCTGCGGCAAGAGTCAATGCCCCTACAGTCAATGCCTGCATAGCGGCAGCGTCCGGCACAGGAAGTCCGGCAAGTGCCGCCCGCAACTGAAGCAAACCTGCAAAAATGCTCAGAAAATAGGCCGTTACGGTCAAAATCCTGTTGCCCCGCGAAGCAATTCCGGCCGAATGCACCACGACAGGCGGCAAAAAGCCAAGCGCGGCATAAGCAGCGGCCGAAACCATCGGGAATTCACTGATTCCGAAATCACGGCCGATTGCGACAATGAGTTCGCCGAGGTTCCAGAGCGTCCCGAGAGCCGCCGTCGCAAGCAGTAATGAATTGACGCCGTTTTTTTCCGAAGAGTGCCAATGGACTGCTACCATTACGCCCAGCATTGAATACAATGCGATCCCGAGGGTAAAGCCGAGCAAATTGACCAACAATGCCGCGCTGAGCGAATCCATACTTTATTCCACAAGCCTATCGATGCAAGACGCCACCTGGCAAGTTTATCCCAATTAACGGCACTTTTGACAAAAACAATGGTTCGCTACAAAAATAAGCAGTGCCCACACCACAAATCCGAGGCTCCCGCATCTTGAAAAAAATGAAAAGACTCTATTTGCTCCGGCACGCCAAATCCAGTTGGGCTGATCCGGATCTTTCGGATTTCGATCGTCCATTGAATAGCCGCGGACTTCGCGCCGCGCCGTTTATGGGTTCGCTGATTGCCTCGAGGGGTTTGTTGCCCGATATTTTGCTGAGTTCTCCAGCAGTCAGGGCGGCGGAAACCGCACGTCTGGTTAAAGAATCGGCCGCGGCCGATTTTCCGATCCGCTTTGACGAAAGAATTTATGAAGCTAGTCCGCAGACTCTTCTTTACGTTCTGCGGGAATTGGAAAACGGAATAAATTCGCCGATGATCGTCGGCCATAATCCGGGCATTGAATCGCTGATCAGGCTTCTGACCGCAAAGATAGAATCCATGCCGACTGCCGCGCTGGCCGTAATTGACCTGAACATAGACAGTTGGGAAGATACCGCAACTAATTGCGGAACGCTGATCGAAATCATCCGGCCAAA
Source organism: Acidobacteriota bacterium (assembly GCA_040756215.1). Lineage (GTDB taxonomy): Bacteria > Acidobacteriota > Blastocatellia > Pyrinomonadales > Pyrinomonadaceae > OLB17. The sequence goes on along the minus strand of JBFLZQ010000003.1, from coordinate 59,318 downwards.
GGATGAATTGGCATTCGGAGCCGGCGGGTAAAGCGAATGCGGCGAAATTTAACCGTTTCGTAACATTTCGTTTACATTCAATTCAGCCGGACGCAATATGCTTGGCCATTCGGTATAATTCTATTCAATTACGGGAAATGGCCTATGCAACACAGCATCTTGATCGTCGAGGATGACACGGACATCGCCGAAAGCCTTCAATACAATCTCAAACGCGAAGGCTTTCGCGTATTGGTCGCCGAATCCGCAGAAAAAGGCCTGCGGATCGCACTTGACGAAAAACACACTCCGTCGCTTGTCATACTCGATCTGATGCTGCCCGGCATGAGCGGAATGGAATTTTGCCGCCGTCTGCGGCGTGAGACCCTGACCGAGACGACACCGGTGATAATGCTCACGGCCAAAGCATCCGAAGCGGATAAAATCGCCGGGCTGGACATCGGAGCGGACGACTACATTACAAAGCCTTTCTCGGTAAAGGAAATGGTAGCCCGTATCCGCGCCGTTTTGCGACGTTCGGACAAGGATGCTTCGCCAAAATATAATGATGGCAAACTCGCCATTGATTTTGACGATATGCGCGTTGTCTGCGACGGCCGGAACGTTAAACTTACGCGTAAAGAATTTGCATTGCTCGAATATCTGATCCGAAATTCAGGCCGCGTCGCCACGCGACAGCAGCTCCTCGACAACGTCTGGGGTTACAGTTACTTCGGGGATACGCGCACGCTGGACGTTCATATTCGCCGGCTGCGTCAGAAAATGGGCGATTGCGGTAATTGCATTGAAACCGTTGTCGGCGTTGGTTATCGTTTTATAGGTACGCAATGAACGCACCCGACTTCAGGCCAGACATAAAACAATTCTCCGATGAAAGCCGAAGGATGCTTACGGCATTGATTGAAACCGTCCGCGAGGCTGTCATCGCCGTTGACTCAAATCTCCGTATTACGGCTGTAAACGCCAAAGCAACCGAAGGTTTTGCAAAAGGTCATCAGCCGCTTACCGGCCGCCGGTTAAGCGAAATTATCCGTGATCTCGACCTTCACAGGGCGTTTCGAAAAGCTCTCGAAGAAAATCGGGCGGTTACCACTGAGCTGGAAATAATATCCAATGAAAGACGTTTTTACGACGTTACCATCAACGCAGTTGAAATCGCCGGTGAACGTATCGGAATAGGATTTTTTGACGATGTTACGCAGGTCGAGCGGCTGGAGCGTGTCCGTCAGGAATTTCTTTCGAATATTTCCCATGAACTCCGGACGCCGCTTACCTCCATCATTGCATTTGTCGAAACACTCGAGGATGGAGCAATAGATGATCCGGAAAACAATCGTCGTTTTATCGGCGTAATCCGCCGAAATGCCGAAAGGATGCATCGTCTGATCAGCGATATACTGGAGCTGTCATTGATAGAATCCGGCAATATCTCGATAGAAAAAACGCCGGTACGCATTGCCGCATTGGTCAATGACATCTTCGATACGCTTTCGGCAAAGGCCGAAGAAAGGCAAATCGAGCTCAGAAACCGCATTTCTCCAGACGACCGTCTGGCAGCAGATCCGGGGCGTCTGGAACAAATGCTTACCAACCTTATCGACAACGCCATAAAATTCAATAATCCGGGCGGCTTCGTTGAAGTCAGCTACAGATCGGATCACGGACGCGGGATAATTTCCGTTACCGATTCGGGCGACGGAATCCTCCCGGAACATCTGAATCGAATTTTCGAACGGTTTTATCGTCTCGATCGCGGGCGTGCCCGTGAGGCCGGCGGAGCCGGACTCGGACTTGCGATAGTCAAACATCTGGCGCGGCTGCACGGAGGCGAAATTACCGTGTCTTCCGAACTTGGCAAGGGTACCGTTTTCAATCTTGAACTTCCCGCCGCCTGAGAGCGGTCAATAAATCTAATTTTTGAATCTTCAAAAAATTCTGCACGCCGGCCTGCCCGTTATGTTATAATCACCAATGTTGACCCCCACGAGCAGCCCGGCACGGTCTGTTTGGCCGGCCAGAAACCGGATCAGAAAAAATTGTTCCGGCGGGAGGCATAAAATGCAGTTTGCCATCGGGCAAAAGGTCGCATATCCGAATCAAGGTATCTGCGTCGTCGAAAAAATCGGAAAAAAACGAATCGGCGATGCTGAATTACGGGTCTATTCCCTTCGGCTCCTCAGCGATAATTCAATCATCTTTGTACCGGTCGCTAATGCCGGTACAGTGGGTATCCGGCCCATTATGAGCGGTATTCAGTGCAAAAAACTGATTGCCCGTCTTTCTGATGATTTCGAGCCGATTTCCTGTGACTGGAAAGCACGCTCGCGTGAGTTTATGAAGAAACTGCAGACCGGCGACGTCTTCGAGGCCGCGGATGTTCTGAAAAAACTCACCTTCCTGAGCCGTGAAAAGAAACTTTCCTTCCGCGAACAGACAATGCTGGATAAATCGCGTTTTCTGATAATATCCGAAGTTACCAATGCAGGTGTCGCCGATGAAGAGGCGCTCCGCGCCGAAATCGACAGGCTTGTCGATATCGCATGCAAAAAGCACCTGAAATCGCAGCCGCGCGTAATGTCGGCTGCGGCGGCCTAATCCTTCTTTTTTTTGTATTTAGCCCTGACTACTGTTTTGATGTTTCCGCGGACATTGAAATCGCCTTCTATCTCTGCCTTCAAAGGATCGCAGGCTTTTACAAAATCCTCAAGGATCACGTTTATCACGTGCTCATGGAAGATTTTAACTTCCCGAAAGGAATTGATGTAGAGTTTCAGGCTCTTTAGTTCCACACAGCGGCGGTTCGGAACATATCGGAGCCTTATTGTCGCAAAGTCCGGAAAATCCGAAAAAGGACAAATCGCAGTAAATTCCGGCATTTCAAATTCCACCCAGATGGGACGGCCGGGATATTCATAGGCAAAAGTATCCAACGGATAGAGATTCATCTCTTCGCGTGGCGTAGGCCGTATATCCAGTTTTTGCAGGTTTTCAGGCTGCAACTCTTTTTGGTCTGACATACTTCGTGTTTTTGATGAAACTTCTCAGGCCGCCAAGGTCTTTAATTCCACGTCCTTGCAGCTCCTCTAGAAGGTTTATAAATATTTTCGCGGTTGCAAGAGCGTCTTCGCCGGCCCGATGATGGTTTACAAGCTCGATTCCGAAATGCTCAGCGACGGTTCGTAGTTTGTGATTGGGAATATCCTGCAGCAGCCTTCTGGAAAGCTGGACGGTGCAAATGGAAGGATTACCAAGCCGCACCTCGCCGTGAGTAAGGCGTATTTCATAATCCAGAAATCCGAGATCGAACGACGCATTGTGTGCTACGAGAACAGATTCCCCGACAAAATCCAGCAATTCAATGCTCAGGTCGCGAAATCGCGGAGCACCGGCGACCATCTCATCGCTGATGCCTGTTAATGAGGTAATAAATTCCGGTATCGGGGTTTCGGGATTTACAAGACTGTGAAATTCCCCGACTATCCGGCCCTGTTTGACTTTATACGCGCCGATTTCCGTGATTTTGCATGGTGGTGCCTTGGCACCGGTCGTCTCCAGATCCAGAACGACAAATTCTCCTTCGGCAAGCTCGATCGAATCGGTCTCAGGCTCATTGTAAAAAATCCGGTTGCCGAGGAGAATTATTCTCGGATCGCGGGTTACCAGTTCGGCAGCAATCCGAGCCGCTATCTCTTCGCTGGCGTTTGCAATACCCAGCACACTTTCGACAACTTCCATCGCCGGGCAGACTCCGCCGACAGACATCAGGTAATCAATGGTTTCCGAAATTAAAATGGAATCCGAAAACAAATTTCGCCGGGGCGTCATCAATCATAGATTGTACCCGCTAAGATGCAATGCGCAAATCGCAGATGCGATTTTGGACGAATTAATTGATTTGGCATAATCTTTTGGAGGTTTTTATCGGCCGGCCGTAAGATTATGACACCCGAAGAAATATTAAGGCATTTCGAAGAAAGCGGGGCATTGCTGGAGGGTCATTTTTTGCTTTCCAGCGGATTACACAGCCCGCGTTATCTGCAGTGTGCACTAGCCCTGCAATATCCGGCCGATGCTGCCCGTTTCGGCCGCGAAATCGCCGGGCTTTTCAGTTCCGGCAGAATTGACACGGTAGCGTCGCCCGCCATCGGAGGTTTAATCATCGGCTACGCTACGGCTGCTGCATTGAACGTCCGTTTTATCTGGACAGAGCGTCAGGAAGGTAAAATGATGCTCAGACGTGGTTTTTCTCTAAGACCCGGCGAACGGATTCTGGTTGTCGAAGATGTAATAACGACAGGCGGCTCAACACGTGAATGCATTGCTGCTCTTGAATCATCCGGCGGTCAGGTTGTAGCTGCTGCTTCCATAGTTGACCGTTCCGGCGGAAAGGCCGATGTCGGTATAGAGCGTAAATCGCTCCTGGAACTTTCCGTACCCGGTTTTCCGGCCGAAAATTGTCCGCTCTGTGCTTCCGGCAGCATCGCCTATAAACCCGGAAGCCGTTCCTGAACAATGAATTACCGTTTACTGATACAATACGACGGCACAGATTTTCATGGTTGGCAGGTTCAGGAAAACGACCGCACCGTCCAGGGCGAACTGCAACGTGTGATCGGGCTTCTGGCTGATACGGAGGTTACGGTAAACGGCTCCGGACGAACGGACGCCGGAGTCCATGCCGAGGGCCAGGTCGCAAACGTGCATCTGCCCAAACACATCGAACCGATGAAACTGCGTGCCGCCATTAACGGCAATCTCTGGCGGGATATCAGAATTTTACAGGCCGAAACGGCACCGGAGGATTTCCACGCAAGGTTTTCTGCCATTGGGAAAACTTATCTTTATCGTGTCATTAACGCTCCGGTTATGTCGCCATTCTGGCGGCGATATGCTCATCACGAGCCCAAGCCGCTGGATATTTCAAAAATGACAGCTGCCGGCCGGTTTTTTCTCGGACAGCACGACTTTACGGCTTTCTGCTCCGCGCAATCCGATGGCGAAAACCGGATTCGAAACATTACGGGGTTTTCAATAGAATCACAGTGGGACGCGCGGGCACAGGCGCTGATGATCGAATTTCGTATTTCAGCAAATGGTTTTCTTCGCTATATGGTCAGGTCAATTATCGGAACTGTCCTGGATGTGGGACGCGGAAAGACAGATTTTGATACAATTCAGACGGCCATTATTACGGGAGACAGAAATCTGGCGGGCAAAACCGCACCCGCACACGGCCTTACGCTCCTCAGAGTTTATTATTGACTTAAGAAGCGTTGCTCTGTTGCCTTTTATGAATATTTTTCATGTAGCCATTCCGGAAGAGTGGGAAAACGCCGGCGACGAATTATACTACAGCGCCGGCAGCCTGAAAACAGAGGGCTTTATTCATTGCAGCTTCTCCGACCAGCTCGAAGGTGTTATTGAAAGATATTTCAAAGGTCGGGGCCGCATTCTGGTCTTACGTATTGTAACGGAAAACCTTGACTCTCCGCTCGTGGTAGAACCTTCCACGGGCCGCGAGCCATATCCGCATATTTACGGTCCGCTTCTGCGAACCGCGGTTGCCGAAGTAAGCGAACGGTGGGTGTGAACGAATAAATGCACAGAAATTTTGCCGAAATCATCAAACCGAACTCCGCCGAAGCCCGGATGCTTGCCCGTATAGAGGCTGAACGATTGCCGCGTCATATCGCGGTAATAATGGACGGCAACGGGCGCTGGGCACGGCAACGCGGCAAACCAAGAATATACGGCCATCGCGCAGGGGCGGAATCCGTAAAATCCATCGTGGATACCTGCGCGCGGCTTGGTATCGAAGCCGTCACGCTCTACGCATTTTCAACCGAAAACTGGAAACGCCCCAAAGCAGAAGTTTCCGGTTTGATGTCAATGCTCAAAAAGTTTATTCGCAGCGAGCTGGACGAGGTCAAGCGTCACAATATCCGGTTTCAGGCAATTGGCAACATCGGCGGGCTTGCAATGGATATCCAAAAGGAAATAGGCCATGCAATGGAGGAAACCGCAGCAAATAACGGAATGGTTCTAAGCGTTGCACTAAATTATGGCGGTCGTGCCGAAATAGTCGAGGCTTGCCGTCGCCTTTTGTGTTCGATTAAAGAAGGCATGGCCGACCCGGAAAAAATTTCTGCCGAAGATATTGAGCGGAATCTATATACACACGGCCTCCCGGACGTTGACCTTTTGATCCGTACAAGCGGAGAAATGCGAATTTCCAATTTCCTGCTCTGGCAGATAGCCTATGCGGAAATTTACGTTACGTCAACGCTGTTTCCGGATTTTCGCCGCAAGGATATTTTCGAAGCCATACTTGAATTTCAACAACGCGAACGACGTTTCGGAGACATCAAGGCAGCAGCGGCAAAACGCGGCTAGATTTGGCAGGGCAAAAATATTTACCGCTCGAAACAAATTGTATGAAAACCAGATTACTGACGGCGGCCGTAGCGCTGCCGGTTCTGATTGCGGCCGTTATCCTTCCGGCCTATGTCGGCGGGACAAAATGGATTTTTGTTGCAATAGCCGCCTTGGCTCTGGCTGCCGCTCTGTTCGAATATTTTACATTGACAAAAAAACTGGAGCTGAAAGGCGATCCGGCAATTGCATACCTGATATCGTCTGCGATTTTTGTCGCATTTGTCTTTGACGCACCTGCCGTCTCGCCGGATCTCTTTATCGCAACGGTGGCAGCATCTGTCATTCTTCTTATCGCAACTCAGGCATTTCGTTTCCGCCCCGATTTTTCCAAAATGCTTACTGGTACGGGCGTTACATTGCTCGGGGTTTTTTATATAACATTTCTCGGCGGTTTCATCGTTGCCATGCGGATGGGTTTCGAGACGCATCCGGGCTTGTCCACGGACCTGCTTGCATTTTTTTTCCTTGTCATAATGGGAGCAGACAGCGGTGCTTATTTTGCCGGCAAAGCATTCGGCAAACACAAACTGGTCCCTGCCATTTCGCCCGGCAAAACATTTGAAGGCTTATTCGGAGGGCTTGCGGCAGCGGGCGGATTTGCTGCCCTGGCAACTTTCTGGTTTTTCCCTGAACTTCCGTTTCAATGGTCGATTCCGCTTGGAATTGTTATGGCGGGCATCAGCGTTCTGGGCGATCTGGCAGAAAGTGCCATGAAACGCGGCTCCGGAGCCAAAGATGCAGCCAGCATTCTGCCCGGCCATGGCGGTCTGCTTGACCGATTGGACAGTTTGCTATTCAATGCACCGATCCTGTATTATTTTGCTCGGTTCTATTTTTAGTTTTTGACGATGAACGCCATTTTTTCAGCGAACGATAATAATAGCTAGGGCATTGGGACGCAAAGAGTTTCAGCGTTCCGCCTTCCGCTTCGTTCTGCTGAGGAAGGCGTTTTTATTTTAAGATTCGATTTCAGGTCAGCGGCAAGGAATTGAAGCCTGCCGGAATTAATTATTGATAATTTTTTATGTTGGACAGTCTCGGAAATTTAACCAGAACGCATACCTGCGGGGAGCTTCGCGAAACGGATGCAGGGAAAGACGTCGTTCTGATGGGTTGGGTTGCCAAAAAGCGGGATTTCGGTGCTTTTACTTTTATCGACCTTCGTGACCGCGACGGAATTACGCAAATTGTTGTAAGCGAAGAAACGGCTCCGAAGGCACACGGTCGCGCGCGTCTTGTGCGCGGCGAATTCGTCATTGCAGTTACGGGCAAAGCCGTCCGCAGGGCAGAAGGCACGGAAAATCCCAAGCTTGCAACCGGCGCCGTGGAGGTTGCCGCAGAAGAAATCCTTATACTGAATGATGCCAAAGTGCCGCCATTTCAACTCGAAGTAGCAGGAAGCGAAAACCTTGCGGCAGAAGAAACGCGCTTGAAATACCGATATTTGGATCTGCGGCGGCCTCAACTCCAACACAATATCAGAATGCGTGCCCGTGCCGTCGCAAAAATACGCGAATATTTCGATTCGCGCGGATTTATCGAGATCGAGACGCCGATATTGCTTAAGTCCACGCCGGAAGGAGCCCGTGATTTTATCGTTCCTTCAAGGATTCATCGGGGAAAGTTTTTTGCCTTGCCGCAATCACCGCAGATATTGAAACAGATCACGATGATCGCCGGCTTTGATAAGTACTATCAAATTGCGCGATGTTTTCGGGATGAAGATCTGCGGGCTGACCGCCAACCCGAATTTACTCAGCTTGATATGGAGATGTCCTTTGTCGGGCGGGAACAGGTTTACCGTGAAATGGAAGGAATGTTTAATCACGTTTTGCGGTTGATAGACGTCCGGTTACCGGACGAATGGCCGCGAATGAAACACTCCGATGCAATGCGTTTATACGGCTCGGACAAGCCGGACCTCCGTTTTGGTATGGAGCTTGTGGATTTAACCGGTTTGCTTCGTGATACGGATTTCGGACCATTTGCCGATGCCATATCGGCGGGCGGCGAAGTAAAAGGTATAGTTGTTCGCGGCCGTGCGGATTATTCGCGCAAGCAGCTTGACGAACTGCAGGAATTCGTCCGCAGATATGGAAGTAAGGCTCTTGCGTGGATAAAAATTGTGGACGGGATAAGCTCCTCGCTGCTGAAACCGCTCGGAGAGGCGAAAACCGCAGATCTGGCCGCTGCCGCCGGAGCTGAAAGAGGCGATGCCGTCCTGATCGTCGCAGGCCGAAAATCCACTGTCGCTGCTTCTTTGGGCGCCTTGCGGGGAGAGATTGCCCGCCGTGAAGGGCTGATAGATAAAAACCGATTCGAAGCCGTTATAATCACCGATTTCCCGATGTTCGAATATGATGACGAAACAGGCGAATATCTTGCCGCACACCATCCATTTACCTCGCCGATGGACGAAGATCTGGATAAATTCAAGGCAGCGGTAATGAATCCATCGGAACGTCACCTTTTGGGTGAGGTCAGGGCAAAAGCCTATGACGCCGTTATCAACGGTTACGAATGCGCGGGCGGCTCTATCAGAATTCATCAAAAGGCAATACAGGATCTGAATTTCAAGGCTCTCGGGTTAAGCGAGGAAATCGCGCGTGCGCGGTTTGGTTTTTTTCTGGATGCGCTGGAGTACGGGACGCCGCCGCACGGCGGTTTCGCGGCCGGTATCGAGCGGACGTGTATGATACTTTGCGGCACGGAAAACATCCGGGATGTGATGGCGTTTCCAAAAACCGCTTCTGCTCAGGATCTGATGATGGACGCACCGGGCGAAGTCGATGACGCACAACTGCACGAACTGGGTATCAATATCGTAAACGAATGATGTCAGGCATTGCGTGCGTGATTAACAAATCCGGCAGATTTATGATTAAATCGGAAAATATCTATGCAAGACGGTAATTGTATTTTCTGCAAAATAGTTTCGGGTGAAATTCCGTCGGAAAAGATTTACGAGGATGAAAAAGCGGTTGCCTTCAACGATATAAATCCGCAGGCGCCGACACATATTCTGATTGTGCCGAAAAAACATCTGGATTCGCTTGACGCTGCCAATCCGGCAGAGCGCGATCTGCTCGGCCATCTTCTCCTGACGGCAGCCGAAATCGCACGGCAAAAAGGCTTTGCCGGACCCGGCTATCGCGTTGTCATCAATACAAATGCCGACGGCGGACAGACGGTTTTCCATCTGCATATTCATCTGCTCGCCGGACGGCCGTTCATATTTCCGCCGGGCTAATGGCACAGCCGGTTTGCCATCCGGCGATGCCGGCGATTTTGGAAAAATGTTTAAAGTCATTCAAAGGATTTCGAGTTGTTTGATTCTTCTGCCTCTGCTTTTGGCAGGCTGCGGAGGTCTTTCCGACAGCGGCAATTCCGCAGGTTCTACCGCCGACACAAATTCAGCCGCCGGCTCTTCGGATGCAAAGGCGGCATTTGACGATGGCATGAAAGCCCTCGATTCGGGCGATGCGGATCGGGCAATCCTGTCTCTTTCGAAAGCAGTTGAGATTGATCCGGACTATGCCGATGCCTGGTTCAATCTTGGCATCGCTTACGCACTGGTGGAAAAACGCGATGCGGAAATTTCCGGTATGACGCCGACTCCCGTTCCGGGTGAATCAACCCCGAAACCGGCCAAACCGAATTCCCAAAAGGCATTCGAAAAAGCAGTGGCCGCTTATGAAAAAATAATTGATGCGGATCCCGACAATCATCAGGCATATTTCAATCTCGGGCTTGCACGTAACAAGCTCAATGAGGACGAAGCGGCAGCGCGGGCGCTGCGGCAGGCCGTAAAATTAAACCCCGAAGATACTGAATATCAGACAGAACTCGGGGCCATTCTGATAAAACTAGCCCAATACCGCGAAGCAATCGGTCCTTTGAAAAAAGCTCTTGAGCTTGATCCGGAAAATGTAAAGGCACAGCAGCTCCTCGAAGATGCGGAAGCCGGCCGAAAACGCATTGATTACGTGAGCATTCCAAAAGATGGCAAAAACGATAAAAACGCAAATGTAAATGCAGAAAATCCTGAGGTTTCGCCTGCTGCAAATTCCGCGACCAATACAGGAACTGCTTCCGGTACGCCGCCTGCGGCTAATCGGAATCCGTCAAAAACCAGTCCGGCGAAATCACCGTCCGCACCTGCTTCGAAACCGGCGACAAAGCCATAATTTCTTTTACTGCGGGCGATGTATTATCATTTAAATCGTAATCCAATCAGCGCTTTGTCAGATTGTATCGGTCAGCGGCCTTATGAATTCAATAGCCGAAGATGAAAAATCGCTTTCCCTCGAACGCAAGATCAGAATGCACGAGGCACGCGAAGCGATCATTGACCGGCTGGCGCGCGATCTGCCGACCAATATCGACATCGAGCGTTTTCTCAACGTAGTCGTTTCCGAGCTTGGCCGGATCATGCAGGCAGACCGCTGCGACCTGCTCCAACTGGTAGAGGGCCGCGAACTTCGTATTAGCCACGAATGGCGACGCAATGAAAAAATTCCCTCAAGCCTCGGGACCGAAATACCGATTGACGCCGAACGTCTCGGTGAGCGTTTCGACATTACCCGTCCGATTCAGATTTCCGATGCCTTCAATGCATCTGATTCAACTCTGAGATTTTTTGCCAAAGCTCTTGAGACACGCTCTCTGCTGATCATGCCTGTCATGATGAGCGGCAAAGTGCTCGCTTTGATCGGGCTGCACGATACGGACAAGCCGCGGCAATGGCTGGATGAGGAAATTGCTTTTCTGGAATCTATAGCCCGTCATCTGGCAATCGGCTATCAGTACACGCGCCTTTTTACTGCACAGGAATTGGAAAGCAGACGGACAAATGCACTGCTCGAGATAGCAAACACGCTAAATTCGCATTCGGATTTTACGGAAGTATCAGAAAGCGCTTTGGAGCGGGCAATAAGTCTTGTCGGCGCGGATTATGGCGCTCTCGGCGTACTTGACGAATCAGGGAAAAAGATCTCCCTTGTTTCATTCAAATCTGCGGAGGGAAAGACGCCCGGGCGGCTTTTGCGGCTTGTAGAATCGCATGGCCGCTCCCTGAATGTTGATTCTTTTCAGGCTGTCAGCGAATTGATACGCGATGGAAAAACGATTGCTCTTTCAGATTCGGAATTACCGCTGGCGGTGCGTCTTGTCTTCAACACTACGCTTGGAGGCAAGGCGGCTCTGGTCGCACCGGTTCGTATCGGCGGGCAGCCGTTTGGTCTACTTGGTTTTGTCTGGAGCAAGGAAACTGTTTTCGATTCGCATTTGATTGCATTGGTCGAGGGCATTGCCGATCAGATAGGTACGGCTTTGGAACGCGACCAGTTGTCAGCCGAAGTGATGCGGCTTAAATCCGAACTGGTGCAGCGCAGCAGTGAAATTGTCGGCCGTTCATCGGCAATTCGCAAGGCGACGGAACTGGCCTTAACGGTCGCCGACGCAAATACCACCGTTTTGATTCAGGGCGAATCAGGAACAGGCAAGGAACTGCTGGCGAATCTGATACATTTCAATTCACAGCGGGCATCACGCCCGTATATCAAGATAAATTGCGGCGCTATACCTGAAACGCTTCTTGAAAGCGAACTGTTCGGACATGAAAAAGGCGCGTTTACCGATGCACGCAGCCGCCGTATCGGACGATTTGAAGAAGCAGACGGCGGAACGCTTTTTCTCGATGAAATCGGCGAAATGTCTCTACAGGCACAGGTAAAGCTGCTGCGTGTCCTGCAGGACGGCGAATTTACACGCGTCGGCGGCAGTGAGGTCATCAGGACGGACGTACGCGTAATTGCCGCGAGCAATGTGGATCTGGAAAAAGCAGTCGAAGAAGGCAAATTCCGAAAGGATCTCTATTTCCGGCTTTCTGCATTTCCCATACGTGTCCCGCCGCTGCGCGAGCGGGCGGAGGATATAAACCTGCTTGTTCTCCACTTCATGGACAGGTACAAGGAAAAGACCGGACGGTTCGTTTCCGGCATCTCCAAGGATGCTCTTCGCGCACTGGAAAATTACGAATGGCCCGGAAATGTACGCGAGCTTGAAAATGCAATCGAAAGAGCGGTGATTATTGCTGCCGGCCGTAGAATAGAACTTTCGGATCTACCCGAAGCAATCGCCAGAAATGCCGCTACAACTACCGCAGCCGCACGCAGCGAACGTCTTCGCGCGGTTGCTGACGGTAACCGGCAGGAAATCCTTCTGGAAATTCCGGCCGCACTGGAAGAAGTGGAAAAAATGATGATTTCCGCCACGCTGGATTATTGCGAGGGCGACAAATCCCGCGCCGCCCGTTTGCTTAATATTTCCCGAAAAACGCTTTACAGAAAGATGGCCGAGTATGGAATCGAGGATGCCGCAGCCGGTTAACGGAAAGCAAAAATGGTTGCCAAGCCGGACATTTCTCCTGTATCTTTTGTTAAGTAGATTTTTATGAGTATCTCATCGGTAGAAGTTAGGCCATTGGCAGTAGATGTTTCGTGCAATAATGATGCGCTGCACGTATCATTGGCAGACGGACGCGGCATCTCCGTGCCCCTGACGTGGTTTCCGCGCCTGCTCGAAGCAACGCCGAAAGACAGAAACAACTGGAGGCTGATCGGCGGCGGACTCGGAATCCATTGGGAAGACCTCGATCAGGACGTATCGGTTGAAAGCCTCCTGCGGCTCCGGTAAACCTTCCGGCGCCGTGCCGCGCGGCTTGGTTCCCGTGCGCAAGGTCATTCTTTATGTCTGCTGCAAACAAAGAATGGATATTCCTGCTCGCCTTTTTCGCCTGCTTTTTTTTCGTTCTAATCGCCGAAACCAAATGGCTCCAAATTCGTGCGGCAGCTTCGCTTCGTAATGCCGCAATCGTCGCTGCCGGTTCCGATTTGTTCGGTATCACTGCGGGATTATTGCTCGCTTTTGTAATTTTCGGTGGCGTCGTGGCATTCTTCCGGGGCGGCCAACAGTTGAGCGGCGAGGATCCGCGATTGTCCATTGCTTTTTTTATTTCGCTGACCGGACCTTTTATCGCCCTTTTGATTCCGAAGCTGATACTGGCGCGCATCTTACGCCTTAGGCCGCCTCCCGGAATTACACCTTATGCTTTTGTTTCCACCTTTCTTTTTTTAGTTATAGTCTTCGGAATTCCGGCTTTGATAATCTATTTCCTGCGGAGTTTCTAGAAATGGATTTGATAGTCGGAACCGCCGGACACATAGATCACGGTAAAACTGAGCTTATCAAAGCACTGACGGGCACTGATACCGACCGTTTGCCGGAGGAAAAATCAAGGGGAATTACGATAGACCTTGGTTTTGCGCAAATGCAAAACGATGACCTGCGGATAGCATTCATTGACGTGCCCGGTCATGAAAAATTCGTCAGAAATATGCTGGCCGGTGCGGGCGGCATAGACGCTGTACTGATTGCCGTTGCTGCAGACGAAGGAATAATGCCGCAGACGCGCGAACACATTGACATCTGCCGTCTGCTGGAAATCGACAGAGGCATTGTCGCGATTACAAAATGCGACACAGTAAACGATCGCGAACTGATCGATATTACACGCAGCGACATCGCCGAACTGTTAGCAGACACTCCTCTTGCCGGCGCACCGATTATCGAGACCAGCAGCCGGACATTTGACGGTATTTCCGATCTTCGCCAGGCTTTATTCGACATCGCCCGCAACTTTCAACGCGACATCCGTCCCCTGGCTGCACGTTTGCCGATTGACAGGTCATTTTCAGTAAAAGGCTTCGGCACGGTCGTAACCGGAACTCTCGTCTCCGGCGAAATTTGCGGCGAAAGTGAACTCGAACTATTGCCCTCGTGCAGGCGCGTTCGCGTACGCGGCATCGAAACCTTTGGCCACAAAGCGGAGAAAGCCACTGCGGGACAGCGGACGGCAGTAAATCTTGCAGGCATAGACTATCAGGAGATAAAACGTGGAATGATGCTTGCCGAATCCGGAATTTTTTCCCCGACACAGGCAGCAGATGCTCAGATCCGAATCCTTCCCACGGCATCGCGTCCGCTTCGGGACCGCCAGCGGCTGCGCATACATACCGGAACCGCAGAATTGATGGCGCGCGTTCGCGTACTTGATGAATCCGGAGAAATCGCTCCCGGGGCAAGCGGTTTTGTCCGTCTCAGCCTGGAATCGCCGACGGCTCTGATACTCGGCCAGCGATTCATTGCCCGCACCTATTCGCCCCAAACAACAATTGGCGGCGGCGAAATCGTCCTTCCGAAGGCTTCGCGCATCCGACGTCGGAATTATGCCGGTCATTGCAGCTATCTCGCACGACTTCTGGAACTAAAATTCGATACGGTGCTCCTGCCCGAAACGATAATCAGGCAAGCCGGAACGGACGGAATTTCCATCGGACGCCTGCTTGAAATTACCGGCTGGAAACGGGCGTCGCTGCTCGATTCGCTTAAACGGGCAGGATCAGTCGGTAAAATCGTGCTCAACGGCGAAATGTGCTTTATTGATGAAGCGGTTTCGGCGGCTGAGTCCGCGATTTTTCAGATAGTTTCGAATTTTCATAAATCAAATCCGCTCAGTAGCGGAATAACCGTCAGAGAACTGGCTCGCGGTGCAGCCGCATGCGGCGTTTCCGAAAAATTGACGGATTTGGCGGTGCGGCGTCTTTCATCGGCAGGTAAAATCGAACTGCGTGCAGATATTGTTACACTCGCCGGCCGGACAGCTCAATTAAACAGGAGCGAAACGGCAATTGCCGACGCGATCAGATCTGCACTTCTTTCTGCAGGGCTGCAGCCGCCAAAAATCGCCGATCTGCTTTCGTCCGTTGACGGCGAAGGCGCGGCAAAGCGCGGCGTTTTCAAGTTTCTGGCCGATAATGGAGAAATAGTTTTAATTAACGATGATTATGCTCTGGAGCGAACGGTTTTCGATACCTTGGTCAATGAGATACGACGTTATGCGGAAACTTCTGCGGATCGTCTGATAGATGTCGCGGCTTTTAAGCAAATAACCGGTCTTTCGCGTAAATTCGCCATTCCGATACTTGAATATCTGGACCGGAAAGGTTTTACTCAAAGGGCCGGAGACAAACGCATTGTCAGATAAATAATCAACGGGTCGAATTTTTTCATTTTTGCAAATGGAATTTTTATGATTATCGGAATCGTCGCGATCGCAAAGAACTTTGCGATCGGAAGAAGCGGCTCTCTGCCGTGGCATTACACGGAAGATTTGCGGCATTTCAAAGAAACGACCATGGGGAATGCCGTTGTTATGGGTTCCAACACCTGGAGAGCAATCGGAAAACCGCTGCCCGGCAGGCAAAACATAGTCTTGTCCCGCACATCACTGCCCCAGTTGCCGCCCGGTGTTTTACGTTTTTCGGGTCCCGATGACGTTGTAGCTTTTGCAAAGGATTACGAAAAGGATGTTTTTATTATCGGCGGCAGGCAAATCTATTCCGCAATGGCAGACCGGATTGAAAAGTGGATCGTAACGGAGATCCCGCTGGTCGTTGCGGATGCGGATACTTTTATGCCGGAAGATTTTCTGAATGATTTCGAGATGGAAACCGAACGCGATCTTGGCAGCGGATTACGCGTAAAATATCTTTACCGAAAGTAATTTTGTAGTAACATATACGCAAAATCAGGAGGCCAACTATATGATGGGCGGTAGGACATGGGACGAATGGATCGAAGAGTATTCAGCCGGACATCAGAACGCGGTCAATCGTCTTACGCATAGCTTCGGCATACCGATGATCGCTCTTTCGATTCTCTCAATTCCCTTCTGTTTCTTTGTTCCGGGCCTTTGGAAAATTTCGCTAGGGTTATTTATTGTCGGATGGGCTCTGCAATTTATCGGCCACTATTTTGAAGGCAAACCGCCGGAATTTTTCAAGGATTGGCGTTTTTTGCTTGTCGGGCTTCGTTGGTGGCTCAAAAAAGTAATAGGATTCGGTAAATAGAAATTTCGCTTACTGGCCGCCAGCATAATTATTTTCGAAGGAAAGACGCGATTTGTCCGGACAATTAATTCTTGCATTGGATATCGGCACATCGGGCATTCGCGGCGCTTTGTCCGATAGCAAAGGGCGCATTATCCCTGCCTCTTTGGTCAGAGTAGATCAGCGGTCGCTTACAACCCGCGACGGCGGCTCTGTAATCGATCCCGGGCAAACATTCAAAAACGTTCTGGATGTAATAGATGGCGTCCTGCAATACGGCAAAGGCGACATCGGGGTCATAGCCGTTTCATCTCTTTGGCATTCCCTTGCGGGCATCGACGAAAATCAACGGCCGACTACGCCTGCTTTTACTCTGGCCGATAATCGCAGCCGCGACTTCGTCCGTCATTTACGGAATGATCTCGATGAGACAGAAACGCATAACCGCGTCGGCGCCCGCTTTCACTCGAGTTACTGGCCGGCGAAACTGCTCCGGCTCCGAAAGACCGATCCGAAGGTTTTTCGCAGTACCGTCAAATGGTTATCTCTTCCCGATTATCTGACGTTGAAATTTTGCGGACAGGCGGCTACGAGTATTTCGATGGCTTCGGGTACGGGTATTTTCGACATCGGATCACTTTGCTGGGATCCCGGGCTTTGCAGGTATCTGAGAATAACGGATAAAAAGCTGCCGTCCATAGCACAGGATAATGAAGGGTTTCCACTGCTCAAAAAATTCATCAAACGTTGGCCGCGTCTAAAAAATGCGAAGTGGCTTCCGGCAATCGGCGACGGTGCGGCGGCAAATCTCGGCTCGGGCTGTATCGGGCATCAACGGGCAGCCTTAACTATCGGCACAACGGCCGCAATCAGGCTTTTATATCGCGGCAAACCGCCCTTGACGATTCCATCCGGATTATTTTGTTACAGATACGACAGCCGGTTTTCTCTTCTCGGCGGCGCACTCAGCGATGGAGGAGGAATCTACGGGCAGATAAAAAAGCTGTGCGGCATCAGCAAGGATGAGAAATCGCTGGCGAGAGAAATCATGCGCCGTGCGGCCGGCCGTAGCGGTTTGATTTTTCTGCCCTTCATCAATGGCGAACGCAGTACCGGTTACAATGAGTTTGCCCGTGGCGGAGTTTTCGGATTGACGTCCGCAACGGATGCCGTTGATATTCTCACGGCAGCGATTGAAGGAATTGGTTTTCGGCTTGCCGCGATTGCCGACCAGATTGAAGAGGTGTTTCCGCTCGGGCAAATAACCGGCTCGGGCGGTGCTTTTTGCGGTTCGCCTGCAATACGGCAGGTAGTTGCGGACATTCTTGGCCGCGATATACGGATTGCGGAAGATTGCGATGCATCGCTTCGCGGAGCCGCTTTGCACGCCGCACTGACTGCTGGCAAAATAGAAAATATTGAATCCGTCGTTAAATCGCCGCGATCAAAAGTAAAGTCAGATGCCCGACGCCATAACGGTTATAAGGCGGCAAGGGCAAGGCACGACCGCATTTATAAAATTTATTCTTCGAATGAAACTAATGAAAACCTCGAAAAACATATCGCCGAAAACAGATATTGACACCCTCTCAATCAACACGATTCGCACGCTTTCGCTTGACGCCGTCCAGAAAGCAAATTCCGGGCATCCGGGACTACCGCTCGGGATGGCTCCGGCGGCTTATGTTCTCTGGACGCGGTTTCTCCGTCATAACCCGAAAAATCCGAAGTGGTTTGGCCGTGACCGTTTTTTGCTTTCCGCCGGCCACGGCTCGATGTTGCTTTACAGCCTTTTGTATCTGACCGGTTACGACCTTTCGCTCGATGAAATCAAGCGGTTTCGTCAATTGCATTCACGGACGCCCGGGCATCCGGAAAACGTTCTGACGCCGGGTGTCGAGGTTACGACAGGCCCGCTCGGACAAGGCTTTGCAAACGGCGTAGGCATGGCAATGGCGGAAGCTCATCTGGCGGCCAGGTTCAATCGCCGCGGCCACAGGATTATCGATAGTTTCATATATGCAATCGTTTCCGACGGAGATCTGATGGAAGGCGTAAGCTACGAGGCGGCGAGCCTTGCAGGCCACCTGAAACTCGGGAAACTCATTTATCTCTACGATGACAATAGCGTAACGATTGACGGCCCGACCAGCCTTGCCTTTACCGAAGACATTACGAAGCGGTTCGAAGCAGCCGGATGGCATGTAATCGAGGTCGGTGACGGCAACGACCTGAAAGCCATCGAAAATGCGATCAAAGCCGCCAGAAAAATCTCCGATAAGCCGAAGCTGATCAGAATAAAAACCATTATCGGTTACGGTATGCCGAAACAGGGCACAAATAAAGCACATTCCGATGCGCCGGGTGCGGATGCCGTCCGGGAAACCAAACGCAATCTCGGCTGGCCCGAAAACAAGGATTTTTTTGTGCCGCGCGAAGTTCTTCGGCACATGCGGCGTGCGATCGCAAATGGCGCGGCGGCGGAAAAACAGTGGAATGCGGCTTTTTCCCGTTATGCAAAGGATTTTCCCGAAGAGGCGAAAGAACTCCGGCGGCGCATTTCCGGAGATCTGCCTGCCGGATGGGAAAAAGCGCTTCCGCGCTTTTCCAAACCGGAAGCAAAAGCCACGCGGGCTTACAGCGGCGAGGTTATCAATGCGATTGCCGGTGCCGTTCCGGATCTCTTTGGCGGCTCTGCCGACCTGACTCCGTCAAACAATACCTACATCAGGGAATCTGCGGACTTTCAGTCAGGAAAATATCAGAATCGCAATGTGCATTTCGGTATCCGCGAACACGCTATGGGTTCGGCAATGAACGGAATGGCGCTCTTTGGCGGCATAATTCCCTTCGGCGGCACTTTCCAGACATTTTCGGATTATATGCGGCCCGCGATAAGGCTTGCGGCGCTGTCGCATATCCGCGTTATTTTCGTCTTCACGCACGATTCGATCGGACTTGGCGAAGACGGCCCGACGCACCAATCCGTCGAACATCTGGCCGCGCTGCGTGCCATTCCGCGGCTTGCCTTGATTCGTCCCTGCGACGCTTTCGAAGTCCGCGAAGCATGGCGCGCGGCCCTGATGCGGCGCGACGCCCCGACGGCTTTTGCATTGTCACGGCAAAAGGTTGCGGTCATTGACCGAAAGAAATTTGCAAGCGCCCGCGGCCTTCACAAAGGTGCTTACATACTGGCAGAAGCGGCGGATACTGTAGGCGCGCCCGCACAGCCGAAGCTGATCCTGATCGCGACGGGTTCAGAGGTTGCTCTCGCTCTTGAGGCACGCGAAAGGCTAAATCGGTCCGGCATCCCGACGCGCGTTGTCTCGATGCCGTGTATGGAATTTTTCGATGAGCAGCCGGCAAAATACAGAGAATCCGTGCTGCCGTCTTCCGTAAAAGCC
Organism: Acidobacteriota bacterium; assembly: GCA_040756215.1. GTDB lineage: Bacteria > Acidobacteriota > Blastocatellia > Pyrinomonadales > Pyrinomonadaceae > OLB17. The sequence goes on along the minus strand of JBFLZQ010000003.1, from coordinate 39,529 downwards.
AGGCTTGCCATCGAGGCGGGAGTCAGCCTCGGATGGTCGAAATATGTCGGCGACGCGGGCGACGTCCTGTCCGTTGACCGGTTCGGAGCCTCAGCGCCGGCAGAAGACGTTTTTCGTGATTATGGTTTTACGGTAGAAAACGTAATCAGGCGGGCAAAGAAACTGTTCCGCTAAAGCCGCGCCGCAGCCGTGCCGCCCGGCCGGAGAAATTTTCCGCCGGAGCTGCCCGGAATATCCGGCATTTCAGGTCATATCGCGAATATCACGCATTTCAGGTATTTTCCGGAATGTCAGGCATTTTCCGGCATTTCACGCATATCCGGAATATCGGGCTGTTATTTTCCGGCGTTGTTGTTCTATGATTGAATAGATGGCGATTTACGACACAATGACAGAAGCCGAACGATTTGCCTGCCGCGTAATTGCCGATCACGCGCGGGCGACAGCCTTTGCCATAGCCGACGGCATTCTTCCGGGAAACGAGGGCAGAAATTACGTTCTGCGTAAAATCATGCGGCGGGCTATCTATCATGGCCGCGAACATCTCGGGCTGAAAGAGCCGTTTTTTTACAAGGTTTGCGATTTCGTCGTTGATTTGATGCATGAAGCTTATCCTGAATTGGCCGCTCAGCGCGGGTTTATCCAAAAGATGGTGCGGCTCGAAGAAGAGCGGTTTGTCAATACTGTTACGGTCGGGTTGGCAAAACTGAATGAACTGAAAATCGAACCTTCGGCAAAAGACGATCCGCAATTTTTCTCCGAGCTTGCCCGGCTCTATGACACATTCGGCACGCCGCGTGATCTGATTCGCGTTTACCTTTCCGAAAAGGGCATCGAATTCGGGGAAGAAGAATTCAACGAAAAGTTTGATGCCGCTCTCCAGCAATTGCAGAAGCAGTCCGGGATAGGCAAGACCGAGCGAAAATCTGAAATCAGTCCCGTCTATGCCGAGGCAGCGGAGCGTTTCGGAAAATCGGAGTTTCGCGGATATGAAACGACGCGCGTCGAAAATGCACGCGTTACGGGCATTATCAAAAAAGCTGATAATGACCGCCAGGAAATCGTCAACCGCCTTGACGAAGGCGAAGAAGGATTGGTCATACTGACGGAAACGCCTTTCTATGCCGAATCCGGCGGCCAGGTCGGCGATACGGGAATTATTGCAGGCGAATCCGCAACGGCACGCGTTTTCGATACTTTCGCACCGATTCCGGGTTTGATTCTTCACAAATCAAAAATCGAAAAAGGTTCGCTCTCCGCCGGTGACGAAGTAATTGCAATCGTAGATGAAGAGGTCCGCAATGCGACACGGAGAAATCATACCGCCACGCATCTTGTCCATGCAGCGCTCAAGGAAGTTCTCGGCAGCCACGTCAAACAGGCCGGTTCTGTCGTCGCACCCGGCTTTTTGCGGTTCGATTTTACGCATTTCCGGCCGCTGACCGATGCGGAAATCGCCGAAATCGAAGATCTGGTAAATTATCACATCCTGCGAAACGAACCTGTCTCGACAGACATAATGGCTCTGGAAGAAGCGATGCGAAGCGGCGCGGTCGCAATGTTTGGCGAAAAATACGGGTCACAGGTACGCGTGCTGCGTGTCGGTGACGGAAAATTTTCGATGGAGCTGTGCGGCGGCACACACGTCAGGGCAACGGGCGATATCGGCATCTTCAAAATTCTCTCCGACGAAGCCATCGCCTCCGGCGTCCGCCGGATTAGAGCAATCACCGGCTTTGAATCTCTCAGCCGTTTACGTGAGGACGAACTGCTCATTGACCGCAGTCTGGGCGTGCTTAAAACGCAACGCGACCAGCTGCCGGCGGCGATCGAACGCCTGCAGGAAGAATTGAAACGTGCCAGACGTGAAGCCGAAGAACTCAAACTTAAATTGGCAATGAGCGGCGGCGGACAAAGCAATTCCAATGGAGACGAGACAATCGAAATCGGCGGCGTCCGCATCATCGCCAAAATCGTTGATAATCTGGATGCAAATGCGATGCGGCAGCTATCGGACACGCTTTTGGCAAGGCTGAAATCAGGCGTCGTCATTCTCGGCAGAAATGCGGACGGAAAGGCCGGCCTGATTGTCCGCGTCTCGCCCGACCTGACGGCGAAAATCAAGGCCGGAAATCTGATTAAGGAAATGGCTCCGATCCTCGGCGGACGCGGCGGCGGACGCCCGGACATGGCAGAAGGCGGTGGCCCGGAGACGGACAGGTTACAGGCAGCAATCGATGCAGGGCTTGCGGCAATCCGCGGCCTGATGGAAGAAACCGCCTGACCGGAACTTTAACGGCTGTTTTCAGCCCGGCAATTTTCTTTGTCGGAAGGTAAATATTCCGCTTTGCACTAACCCGGCCAATTTCGGGAAATTTTCAATTTTCCCTTATAACGCGTCAAATCGATGAATGAGCTGATTACCTACAATCCCGCTAACGGCGAAGAACTCGGACGCGTTCCCGTTTACGGGCCGCAGGAGGTCTCAGATGCGGTCGCCGCAGCCAGAAAATGCTTTGACATCGAATGGCGAAACACGGATTTTTCACATCGCCGTCAATTGATGTTTCGGGCCCGGGAGATAATTCTCGGCGAGCTGGATACAATAGCCAAATTGATTGCTGCCGAGACAGGCAAGCCCTTCGGAGAGGCAATAGCGATGGAGATAGCGCCGGCGCTTGATCTGATGCGCTGGATCGCCATCGATGCCGGAAAAATCCTGCGGCCGCGTAAAATTCCGATTGGTTTGTACACACTGCTCGGCCGTTCGTCACAGGTAATCTATAAACCACTTGGCGTTATCGGCATCATTCCCGCCTGGAACTACCCTTTTTCCATACCGCTTGGCGAAGCGGCAATGGCACTGATGGCGGGGAATACCGCCGTCATTAAGCCTTCCGAACTGACGCCGCTGACCGGATTGAAAATCGGCGAGATCTTCATGCGTGCCGGCTTTCCGGCTGATGCGGTCAAAATCGTTACGGGAGACGGCTCAACGGGTGAGGCGCTTGTCCGGGCCGCTCCGGACAAAATAATGTTTACGGGCTCAGTTGCAACAGGCCGGAAAATACTCGCAGCAGCCGCCGAAAACATGATTCCGGTAGTGCTTGAACTCGGCGGCAAAGATCCGATGATTGTCTTTGAAGATGCTGACCTTGATTTGGCCGCCGCCGCAGCCGTCTGGGGAGCATTCTGTAATTCGGGGCAATCGTGCTCGTCGGTAGAAAGGCTCTATGCTCACGAGTCAATCGCCGTGGAATTAACCAAAAAAATCATCGAAAAAACGCGGATGCTGAAACAGGGCGACCCGATGCTCGAAGACGTAAGCATAGGTGCAATGTCGTCCGAGCGGCAGATCCGCATTGTAGAAAATCACGTTGACTATTTTCGGGAATCGGGCGCCGAGATAGCCATCGGCGGACGAAGAAATCCCGAACAGGAAGCGAACGGTCATAACCTGTTTTATCTCCCTACGGTGATCACCGGAGCTGCAAACGATATGCATCCGATGCGTGAGGAAACTTTTGGCCCGACTTTGCCGATTGCAACTTTTCGGACAGAAGAAGAAGCCATACGGCTTGCCAACGATTCCCGGTTCGGTTTGACGGCAAGCGTCTGGACGCGCGATTACCGCCGCGGCCGGCGTGTCGCGAAACAAATAGAGGCCGGCACGGTTTGCATAAATGAAGTGCTTTACACGCATGGAATCGGGCAGACGCCCTGGGGAGGAGTAAAAAATTCCGGCCGCGGAAGGACGCATGGCGCCGAAGGGATATTGGAACTCGTCTGGCCGCAACATATCCATACAAACCGGATTGCTTTACTGCCGGATGCCTGGTGGATGCCATATTCGCCGGTGGCTGTAGAAACCTTTCGCGGATTTGCACGCAGGTTTGCTTCCGGATCTATCTTTCGTGTTGCGTTGCTTTTGCCGCAGCTCCTGCGTCGGCTAAGGGAATTGATTTGACTTTGCCCGCCAGAGTTTTATTTTCTTTGTCGGCCGGGACAATTACCCCGCAATTACGGAAACTATGAAAATTGCTTTATTATTTGGCTTTCTGTTTGCTTTAATTCCATTTTTTGCTTCGGCGCAACCGGCCGAAATCTCAATCATTCCGCAGCCAACTTCGATAGAATACGGCGTCGGGACATTTAGGCTCAGCCGTTCGGGTGAAATAGCGGCGTCCGGCAAATCCGCCAAAGCGATTGCGGACTTGCTCAATTCAAGACTGGCTTCCGCATATGGATTTCAGCTTGCAGTAAAGCAGAAACCGCACTCCTCATCAGCAATTTTCATTAGTTCTGATTTTCCAAAAGATCTGCCCGCCGGCAGCTACCGATTGCAAATAGATGCAAACGGAGTTCACCTTAGCGGCACACCGGAAGGACTTTTTTATGGCGTCCAGACATTGATGCAGATTTTGCCGAATGAATTTGCCGAAGCGGCCGAACTGCCATTTGTCGCCATTGCCGACCGGCCGCGTTTTCGCTATCGCGGAATGCATCTGGATACGGCACGGCATTTTATGCCGGTGGAATTCATCAGGAAATACATCGATCTGATGGCGCAATATAAGTTCAATTACTTTCATTGGCATCTGACGGATGATCAGGGTTGGCGTATCGAGATTAAGAAATATCCGCTGCTGACGCGCGTCGGCTCAATACGGCCGGAAACGGTAAAAGAAAGAAATCTGACGCCGTACATCGGCGACGGACAGCCGCACGGCGGATTTTACACACAGAAGGAAATCCGCGAAATAGTCCGATATGCACGGCAGCGTTTTATTACCGTTATCCCTGAAATTGAAATGCCGGGCCATGCCTCAGCCGCACTGGCAGCATATCCGCAATTTGGCTGCAAGAAAGATTTTCAATATAAAGTGCAGACGACCTGGGGCATTTTCAAGGAAGTATTTTGCCCGACGGATGAAACTTTTCTTTTTCTGGAAAATGTTCTTGACGAAGTAATCGGTCTTTTCCCCGATTCGCCTTACGTTCACATCGGAGGCGATGAAGTTTTGAAAGATCATTGGAAAGAATCGGAGTTCGTCCGGCAGCTTAAACAACGCGAAAATCTGAAAGACGAACACGAAGTGCAGAGTTATTTTATCCGCCGAATCGAGCGCTTTCTCAATTCACGCGGTAAACGGATGATCGGCTGGGATGAAATTCTCGAAGGCGGCCTTGCTCCGAACGCAACCGTGATGAGCTGGCGGGGAATGCGGGGCGGCATCGAAGCGGCAAAGTCCGGACACGATGTAATAATGACGCCGACCGATTACGTTTATTTCGATTACGGACAAGGCGATCCGGCATATGAACCGCTAAATATAGGAGGTTATGTTCCGCTTGAGAAAGTTTACGGTTTCGACCCGATACCGCAGGAGCTGACGGCACAAGAAGCAAAATACGTAATCGGCGGCCAGGCAAACGTCTGGACAGAATATATGAAAACGCCGGAAAAGGTTGAGTATATGGCGTTTCCGCGAATGCTTGCCCTGAGCGAAGTGCTCTGGTCGCAAAAAGAAAATCGCGATTTCTCTGATTTTCGGCAAAGACTCTTCGCACACCTGCCGCGGCTGGATAAACAAAAAGTCAATTATCGCATTCCCGAGCCCGTCGGTTTGCAGAATGTTGTTACCGCAAATGAAAACGTGAAAATAGAATTGATGCCGGCGCCCGGCACAAGCGTATATTATACGACCGATGGTGCGGCACCGGACGAGAACTCGCCAAGATACACGAAACCTATCGAACTGACACTCACGGACGGCGAGGTGAAAACGCTGAAAACTATCGTCGTGAATGCGGCAGGCAGAAAAAGCTCCGTTTACGCCGCAGCCATTTACCGCGGCAAATTGCTCGAACCGGTTTCGGCGGCCGAAACCAGGCCGGGAGTAAGTGTTACGATTCTAACGGGCTTTGAAGGAGGAAGCCTGGTTGAGGAATCCAAATCGATTTTACTCGGGCAGTTTGAAAAGCGGAGCGATCTGCCGCGTCCCTTCGATGTGATTTTTAGCGGATATTTTTCCGCTCCCGTTGACGGACTTTACGAATTTCAGATAGAAACGGCGGGCACCGCTTCATTCGGGATCGGGGATGAAAAAAAACTTATCGCACGCGGAAACGGTAAACTCTCACAGTTTTCAACTCTCATTCCGTTGAAACAAGGATTGCATTCCGTACAGATAAGCTATTACCGCTACATCGGGCCAAACGACTCTTTCAGGCTTCGCTGGGGAATCAAAGGACAGGGACTGCGGCAGGCCTACGGCGGCGAATTTCGTCATTGAATATGCGGCACGGTTTCGTTAACCGGCCGGCGAAAAAGCCCGCCGCTTTCCAAGTGGCAAAAACTGATTGTTTGAGTCGTCGGATATCTGATAATATTTTGAAGGCTATTGAAATCCATAAAATGCCGATGAGCGCCCGCGGCCCGTCGGGTATCACCGAATTTAAGAAAAAGCAATAAATTCCGGAAGCCGCTCCTAAACGGGACACGAGACTCAATCGGGCATCTTCAAATCATTCTTTTGGAGAAATTGCTTATGATGTCCTCGTCACAATTCAAGCGAAAAACCTACCTCTTTTTTCACCGGCGACGCAGTGGAATGATTCGGGATATTGATAAACTGCTTGCCGAATACCACGCTACGGTTTCCGAAAACCGCAAGCTGAAATGCCAGGTTTACATCTATATGATGTGCAAGCATTATCTCTCGACAAAACTTCACGGAAAACGACGCGACGGAATTCAGGAGCTCTTCGACGAAGTCAAACGGGAAATAGATTCGCCGGAATTCAAGCGAAAGGTAATGCAAAAAGCACATGGTCTGCATTATTCCAGAGGCATAGCGCGTGATGTTTCAACGACCTCTGCCGCTTCATCTACCTCGCTGTCGAGTTCATATGTTTACGAAGGCATTCTGCCGCAAAAGAATTTCGTCAAGAAGATGCGGCTTCATATGGAAGATCTTATCGGGGAACAGAAATATTTCAGCGTGTCGGATATGACGGTAGGGGGCAGGCCGGATTTGCATATGAGTCTCGAACATCACAGAATGTCGGAGATTTTGGACCGATTGTATGAACTTTGGACTGATAAGGACCAGATCCGGGAATTCGTTTACCTGAACGCTGAGCAACGAATTAAATATATGCTGATAATCCGCAACGGCCGGCTCTATAACTATTCCGACGGCCAGCCGCATGAGGGTTCCCCAAGCGTCAATTTCCTCGGTTGCCCGTTTGCGATGGATACAGACGAACGGCTGTACACATGGACGGGAAATTTAGCTGCTTGGAATCATTCGAGTTTTCTATCGGGGCATCCGGTAGTAGCCGCCGGGGTTATTTGGATCAACCAGGGCAAACTGCTGCAAATCAGCAATGAAAGCGGACATTATAAGCCTTCGCCCTGGGATCTTGCGGCTTGCGTTCAGGTGCTGGTGAGGTCAGGTTTGAGTCCGGATTTTAGCGTCAAGCTCGTACAGACACCGAAGGTTACCAAAACACTGTTTAATTCCGCGACGGAGTTTCTTACCCATTATCCGCTTCGTTGATTGCCTCGTCCGAAGCTGATGTTCATGAGCGGATTTTGATTCTGCGGCTTTCAGCAAAGAAAGCCCTTTTTTGTTTCCGAACCTGTCAAGAAATTCGGGCCGCCCCGCGATCTAAAATAAACTGACTTTTGCCGGCGCCGATGCGTCTAAAGTAATGTGAGACTCGCGGCATGGCCGCAGAAAGTCGTTATTTTATTCGCAAGAGGCGTTGTTATGGACAGGCGATTTTTTATCAAAACAAGCGGAATAGGTCTGGCAAGTTTTGGCCTGATGGCGGCCGCACCGGATTTTTTGCATCAATTTGCGGCGGCACAGACCCGGAAATCATTCGGAAGACGTAAGGTTTTGGTTACGATTTTTCAACGTGGAGCCGTTGACGGGCTCAATATGGTTGTCCCCTTTGGCGACCCGGAATATTACAATCTGCGGAATACAATCGCCATCCCAAAGCCAAACGAGACTGACGGATCAGTTAATCTTGACGGCTACTTCGGGCTGCATCCTTCGATGAAACCCTTTGAGGAACTATGGAAATCACGCCAATTAGCCGTGATTCATTCCGCAGGTTCGCCTGATAACACAAGATCACATTTCGACGCGCAGGACTATATGGAATCCGGAACACCCGGAATCAAGTCAACCCGCGATGGATGGCTCAATCGTGCTTTGCAGGCGACGGCGGGTAAAGACGATTCGCCGTTTCGTGCGGTGGCTATGACACAGCAGCTCCCGCGCTGCCTTTATGGAAAGGCTCCTGCCGTAGCGATGACAAGCCTCAATGATTTTACGGTCAAGGCCGGGCTTTACAGCGGCGACCTTACGACCGGTTTCGAAGGTCTCTATCAGCAAAATGTCAAAGACTCTCTCGGCGAAACGGGCAAGGAGACATTCGAGGCTCTGGAGTTTCTCAAACGCGCGAATCCGGCCAAATACCAGCCCGAAAACGGAGCTTCTTATCCGCAATCGCAGCTTGGCCGCTCGCTGCGGCAAATTGCACAGCTGATAAAGGCCGAAGTCGGGCTGGAGGCGGCATTTGCCGAAGCCGGAGGCTGGGATACACACGTCAACGAAGGCGGCGCACGCGGTCAATTGGCCAATTTACTTCGTGATTTCGCATCTTCCATTTATGCATTTGCCGTCGATCTTGGCCGGAAGATGGACGATGTTGTCGTCATTACCATGAGCGAATTCGGAAGGACAGCCCGCGAAAACGGAAACCGCGGCACGGATCACGGCCACGGGAACGCGATGTTCATAATAGGCAACGGCGTAAAAGGCGGTAAGGTTTATGGCGATTGGAAAGGCCTTAAGCCGGACCAATTGAACGAAGGGCGGGATCTTGCCGTTACAACGGATTTCAGGGACGTTTTTGCCGAAGCTGCCGTAAAACATTTGGGAGCCCGTGATCTGAGCTCCCTGTTCCCGGGCTATAACGTAAGCCGTTCGAATTTTCGCGGTTATTTGACCTAACGGTTCAGCAGATCGCCAAAGGGCAAATCGTTTTCATCCAGTTTAGCGATTGCGTCTTTGTAAATCTTTATTTTGCCTTCGGATTCGAGTTTATGACGGGTTGCCGACAAATAATCTGAAAATACGGCAGCCCTTTTTTGCGCAAGCTTTGAATCCATCAATTGGTCGCGCTGCTTGGCAAATTCCTGCATGTCCGCATCTTCGCGCTTATTAAGCCCGACAATGTAATAGGTATCGCCGATCTGGATTGGTTTTTTGGCGACCTCGCCGGTTTTCAGGTTGAAAATCGTGTCTTCGAGTTCATCGTTAGAGGTTGCGGCGGCACCTTTCCCAAGAGGCGAACCCAGCACGTAACCTTTTGATTCTTCAGCCTTTAAACCTTTTGCGGAGGCCAGAGACGAAAGCGCCGCGGGATCTTTTGCGCCCGAGGCAATCTCTTCGGCGATTTGTTTTATCTGCTCGCGAGCCTTTTCCATTTTTACGACATCCACAAGCTGCGCGCGGACTTCTTCAAAGGTAGCATCGCGCGGATCTTTTTTATCAACCAGCAGCGGGATCGCAAAGCCATTGGGGATTGGTATTTTGTCACCGACGTCCTGAGGATTGACGAGCATGGCGATGCCGTCCTCGAATTGAGGTGAAACGCCGATTTCCGGCACGTCGTCGCCTGGCTTGACGTAATCCGTTTCGCGTATCATCTCCGAAACGGACATATTTGCTTCGGGAGCAAAACGTTTTGCCACGGCTTCGACGTCTTTGGATTCCTTCAGCGCTTCGGCGATTTTTTGCGCAAGCTCTGCAGCCTTTGCATAAGCACGACGGTTGCGAAGGCTGACCTCGAGTTCCTTTTTGGCATCTTCGAAAGTTTTTGGAATGGCATCACCGCGCCGGAGTATGAAATATCGCCCCTGATAGTTTATCGGTTCGGTAATTTCACCGGGCTGCATGCGGATCAGCCGCTGATACGGATCCGTCGGATTATTGGGATTTTCACGAACGGGACCGCGCAATTTGCCGCCCTGTACGGCGGTTGCCGGATTTTCGGACTGGCCGCGGGCCATCTCGGCAAATGCTTCCTCAGAAACCGTCGGCCCGTTTTTGCGGAGTTCGGCGATAAGCTGATTGGCTTTTTCAAGCACGACGCCCTCGAGATCCGGCTTTGGAATCCGCAGAACTATCTCCTGTCCGAGAACGCCGGCTATCTTCTTCTCGGCAGGCAGTTTATCGTATTCCGCACGCAGATCCTCATCAGTAAGCGGTATTTTCTCGCCGACTTTTGCCGTGTTTATGAAAATATATTTTATCTTTTTCTGCGGAGTATTGATGTAATATGCCTGTTTGTTTTTTTCGAAATAATCACGCAATTCGGTTTCGGATGGCGTAATGTTTTTTGCAAGCTCAGATGGATCAATCAAAACATATGTCAGGTCAAAGCGTGAATTTTTTCGCTGAAAATCGCGGATTAATTCCTCTTCGGAGACGATGACGCCCGCCGTAATAAATGCCCTGAGTTTTTCGGCACTAAGGCTGTCGCGGATGGATTCCTCGAATGCTGCGACGCTGCCGGCCTGATTGACGGCGATTTGTTCGTATTGTTGACGGTCAAAGGGTTTTCCGTCGGCTGTCTTGAACTGTTCGCGTATTGCGTCGGCCACCTCTTTGTCGGAAGCCGTCAAACCGAGCCGCGCGGCTTCTACACGAATAAGCCGCGAGGTTATCATACTATCCAGAATTGCCTTTGCCGGATAGGGGCGGCCCTGCATCAACTGTGAAAATGCCTCTTTCTGGCGGTAAACTTCACCGACGGTAATCTTTTCGCCGGCGACGTTTGCGGCTGTTTCTTCGCTGCGGGCCAGATTGCGCCCAAGATCGCCGCGCGTCGGCGCGTAGAAGAAAATAAGGCTGGCTACCATTAAAACACCGAACAGGATCAATACCATATTCCGTGTTCGTTCGAGGCGGTTAAAAAACTTTAGCATTACTCAATACCTGCAAATATCGTTTCAAAAAACTGTATGGGCAAACTGCGATAATACCAAAGCCGGGCCGAAATCTCCAATAAGAAACGATGATGGAAAATGGCGGCATAACGGGAAAACACTTGCGGAATCCCGTAAATTATTCAATCATTAGACCTAAATCGCCGAGATGGGAAAAAAACCGATAAAACGTGTCGGGATAGTCGTTAAACCAAACAATGACGGCGCACTTTCGAGCGCGGCCGATCTTATAAACTGGCTCAGTGCACGCAAAATCGAAGTCATAGGCGAACCGCTCGTCTGGTCGGACGCTAAGGACAACGGCACAGGGCACGGTCGCCGGATAGCCGAAGCTGCCGATCTGCTGGTTGTCCTCGGCGGCGACGGCACGATGATTTCCACCGCACGCATTGCGGCAGAAACCGACGTGCTGGTAATCGGCGTCAATCACGGCGGTCTCGGTTATCTGACTGATTTCCGTATCGAGGAAATGTTTCCCGCTCTGGAAGCGGTTATCCGCGGCGAATATGAAATTGATGAACGCGTAATGCTCAATATAGAGCATTATCGAAACGATCAATTGCTCTCGACGGGACGCGTCCTGAACGACGTTGTCATAAACAAAGCCGCACTTGCCCGAATAATCGAAATCGAAATAAGCCTGGATTCTCTTTTTGTCAATTCCTTCAGGGCTGACGGGCTTATCGTCGCCACGCCGACCGGATCGACCGCTTATAACCTCTCTGCCGGCGGTCCTATTGTTTATCCTTCGATGAATGCGGTCGTGCTTACGCCGATTTGCCCTTTTACACTGACAAACCGGCCGATAGTTATTCCCGATTCATCAGTAATTGAATTGCGGCTTCGCAACGAAAACGAAGGTGTCGTGCTGACGCTCGACGGCCAGGTCGGATATCCGATGCAAGCCGCAGACAGCGTCCGTGTAAGCAAAAGCCAAACGACGTTTAAACTTGTTCAACCGCCGAATCGAAATTATTTCGATGTTTTGAGAAACAAATTGAAATGGGGCCGCTAAAGTTTTTCAATAACATTCAACCGGCAAAATCCGCCGGCTCCCAGCCGTATTTTTTCAAATCACAACGCCCTTTTGCATCGAATTCGATTCCCTCCTGTTCAAGCATTGTCTGCTGAAGGTTTACGGGAATCGTTAGACGGCCGGTCGAACAGGCTCCGCGGGAATTGATTACTCTCTGCCACGGGACGCCGGCAATATCGGCTGAATGCATGACATAACCGACCGTCCGCGGTGTGTAACCTTTGCCTAAAATGGCTGCAATTTGTCCATAGGTCATAACCCGGCCATACGGAATCTTTCTGACAAGGTCATAGACACGTTCCCGATATCCATTCACGTCATTCTTCATTGCATTAGCCTTTTATCAGCACGGTCCGCGCAGGCGCTCCGTCACCTGTCCCGCCGGAATATTTCAATGGCAGACAAATTATTTTATAATCGCCGGGTTCGATACCGCGCAGATCCAGCCCTTCCAATATAACGATGCCTTTCTCCAGCAAGGTTTTGTGAACGGGATGGCCTGTAGAGGCCGGCTTTTCGATTGATAGATAATCAATACCGACAAGACGAATTCCTGAGGCCGCTATAATTTCGGCTGCCCAATGGCTGAGGTAAGTATAATCAGTTCGAAAACCTTCCTCCGGAGTGTTCCAAAAATCAGAGTTGCGTGTTTTGAAAATCAGCCTTTCAACTTCATTTAAATTCGGTAAATGCTCTACGCCGATTTCAAGTATGTCCTCTCCGACCGCAACAACGCGGCAACGCCCGATCAGAGTCTCAAGCTCTATTTGATCAACTGTTGCCGCACCGGGAATAAAATGGTTCGGGGCATCTATGTGTGTTGCGGTATGCACCCCGAAAGATATCTCGGAAACATTTGCAGCATCGCCGGCCGCAATAGATGCAAAGGTGTTAATGCTTACCGGCGGATCGCCCGCATAAATCGGAACGTTTTTGCTTATCGGAACGGTTACATCGAATATCTGCATCAAAATCAGCATAAATCAATCCGCCGGCCGCAGCAATCTTGCGCTTTGCCATAGGTCTAATTCACACTACTAGACAGAATGGACGTTCCAAGAATCTCTGCTTCAAGTTATTCGAATACTGCTCCGCTCATCTGGTCATTTCTTTACGGGAAATATCATGGCAGGGCTGAGGTTATATTGGACACGGCTCCGGCTCGATCCGCCGAACTTCTTGCTGCCGGACGTGTGGATGCGGCTCTGGTACCGGTCATAGCCTCCCAATTTATGGAAAACATCAGGCTTGTGCCCGGTGTTGCGGTCGGCGCACGTGACCGCGTGCGGAGCGTCTGTTTAATAACGACACGGGATGCTATCGAAGAGGTCCGAAGCGTAGCGCTCGACACCTCGTCGCGGACATCGGCCGCGCTTGTGAAGATAATTTTTCGCGAATTTATCGGAAGCGAACCGCTTTGGACCGAAGCAAAGCCTGATGCTGCCGCGATGCTTGCCGATAACGATGCCGCACTGCTGATTGGCGATCCCGCGTTGGCAATTTCCGAAACGGGACAGATCAGCGACGGCCGCAGCGTAAACGTCTTTGACCTGGCGGCGCTTTGGCGAAAATATACCGGGCTCGGTTTCATTTTTGCAATGTGGATGTCGCGGGCCGGGAAAATCGGTCTGGATTTCGCCGCCGCGCGCGACGAAGGGCTTGAACACATCGAAGAGATAATCGCAAACTACATTCCGGATATACCGATTACCCGTGATGAAATGCGTATTTATCTGACGCAAAACATTGTTTTTCGTCCGGATGATGAAATGCTGCTGGGAATGGAACTCTATCTGAAACTGGCGGCAAAACATAACCTGATACCATCGCCGCCGGTAATTAAAATGCTCTGAGAGCAAATGGTTAAATGTTAAATCCAAAGGACTTGATCAAATCGTTAAAGGCCGTTTAAGTTCATTTTTCAATGTTTCCTGATTTATGCGGCCGTTGTTTTTCTTCAGATGTTCCACGAATATAAGTGCGGCTGCGATCCTGCGGTCGATGTCCTTGATTTTCCCGACGTAATAGATAATCGATCTCTGCCGGCCCGGTGTAAGCGAATGAAACAAACGGTTTCCTTCCTTGTCCTGTCGTAACACTTCCCGTAATTCCTTCGACATCGGCAGGCCGTATTTGCTTTCGTCTTTTTGAAATTCTACGGTTACCTTATCGCCTTCCTTTATCCCGAGCCTTGTCCTTACCTGTTTATTCACCATTACAAAAAAATTGCCGCCGAATGGCATCAATGCACATTGAATAGTTTCCGAAGCAGCCGATGATTTGATTGTGCAAATAATTCGCCGGTTATTTTTCTCAAACCGTAAACCGGAGGCCGATTTTGCATCTATCGGGATTACATACCAGTTGAAATCCGTTGAAAGCTGCACAAGGCGGGAGGAAAGTTTGATGATTTTGGGCTTTTTGTTTTTTTCGGGCATAACCATACGGAATTTCTCCGCTTGGACAGAAAAAGTCTATAATGAGATAGAAGGTCCGGAGCGGCCATTTATTGATTAACCGATGACAAGCAATATTCAACCGATTCTCGATAAGGCTCTTAATGGCGAAAGGCTTGATACCGAAGATTGCACGCAGCTGCTGGAATCTAACGATTTTACCCGGATCGGGCTGGCAGCCCACGAAATCAGACTTCGCAAAAATGCGCCGGACGTCGTTACCTACATCATTGACCGAAACATAAATTATACCAACGTTTGTAATGTTGTTTGTACATTCTGTGCGTTTTATCGCCGCCCGGGCAAACCGGACACTTATGTACATTCTATCGAGGAAATTTGCAAACGGATAGACGAGACGATTGCTCTCGGCGGAACCGGCGTCCTGATGCAGGGCGGTTTACACCCTGATTTCGGGATTGAATGGTATGAGGAACTTTTGAGCACGCTGCATTCCAGGTATCCGGATTTTCAATTGCATTGTTTTTCGCCGCCCGAAATTCACAATATCAGCCTGATTAGCGGACTCGATTACGAAACCATTTTGCGGCGGCTAAAAGATGCGGGGCTCAATTCAATGCCCGGCGGCGGCGGAGAAATACTGGATGACGAGGTGCGAAAGCGCGTCTCAACCAAATGCAATACGCAGCAGTGGCTCGACGTAATGCGTGCGGCTCACCGCGTCGGGCTGCGGACTACGGCCACTATGATGTTCGGCATCGGCGACCGCATCGAGCACCGCGTCCGACATCTGAAGCGTATCCGCGATTTGCAGGATGAAACCGGCGGCTTTACCGCATTCATACCCTGGACATTTCAAAGGGAAAACACGGCACTTGGCCGCAAAATTACGCAGGAGCCGACAGGTATCGATTACCTGAAAATGCTGGCCGTTTCGCGTCTCTTCCTGGACAATATAGTGCATATTCAGGCATCATGGCTGACTCAGGGCCTAAGGCTCGGCCAGGCAGCATTGGGATTTGGTGCGGACGATATGGGCTCGATAATGATCGAGGAAAACGTTGTCTCGGCAGCCGGGGCCAATACTCACGCCAATGAACGCGAACTTCGCTACCAGATTCGCGAAGCAGGTTATCGTCCCCAGCAGCGCGACATTCTCTATAATTACGTCAACCGGCCGGAATCCGAACTGCTCGACCGGACGGATTCGCTGCCGCTCAGAAAACTCAGCGTTGCCTTTGCTGATTAGCCGGGCATTGGAAAAGCAGAAAACTGCAAAAATTATTGGTTGAAACCGATTATTGAGCAGGATATGTCGTTTTCGAGTAAAACATGCTTTTCGTCAAAGGGTAATCCATTGATGAGTTATTATGCGCATTCCGAAGCCGCACATGCTGCCGCAAAAACCGCATCCCATCAGCCCGGCGTCATTTTAGTGCCCTATTCATGCATGGTATGCGGCTACTGGCATCTTGCCCCGAAAGATGCCAAACCTGCAAACCCGACTTGTACGCTATGCCTTGACAGCGGCGGACATAGCAAAACTGCTTTTCAAAGCAGGGAGGAGGCTCTTTCGGTTGCGGAAAACGGCTTTTGGTCAACGGGAGTTTTGCTTTCGGTCTATCGCTGCCCGCATGGATTGGGCTGGCATCTGACAAGCAAAGAGGTAAGAAATCATTCCAAAAAACGAAAAAAACGTCGCTAGCGGAGCAAAGCAATGTCAGCTAAAAGGCCGCCGGAAATATGCTTTACCGACGGCCTTTTGGTTTTTAGTGAATACCGGAAAACTTTCCGGTATTTATTTATGAAGTTCGTCGAAATGGGCAAAGAACCAGTAAGTAATTCCGGCCCAGACCGCAAGGTTCAGTAACGAAAACAGCAGCCCGAGGTTACGCGTTTTCGGGTTTCGCGCCGCTGACCGATCGCTCTTGCCATACATCAGAAGAACAACAAGCACGCCGGTAACAATCCAGGCAAACAGACGCACGGCAGTTTCTATCCAGTTTAGATGCGCAACCTGCCAGATTGTCAGAGCCATCACCAGAATCATGGCAATCAGAGCTGCAATCGGCGGTTTGTAATCAGCCGGAACTTCATCGGCAAATTCGCCCTCGGATTTGCCCAATCGGCTGTGATAGTAGCTATAAGCAAAATAAATAACCAATCCGATCGACATCCAGTCGATTAGTCGTATCCAGGTATCGAGCGGAAGGCTATTCATCAAATATGCGGCTGATAGAACCGTAGCAATAGGAATAAACGGCGAGAGCGGCACTTTGAAGGGCCGATGCAGTGTCGGGTTAGAACGACGCAAAATGATGATACCGGTACCGACGATAACAAAGGCGAAGAGCGTTCCGATGCTGACCAGTTCGCCGAGGAGGCTGATGGGAACAAATCCGGCCAGGATGGTAACGATCGCACCGGTAATTGCGGTTGTAATATGCGGCGTTCGGAATTTTGGATGGACTTTAGCCGCCCATGCCGGCAGTAGCCCGTCCTTGGACATAGAATAAAACACCCGCGGCTGGCCCATTACCATGACGACCATCGTCGAACTCAGGCCAAGCACCGCGCCGATCTTGATGATAAACGGAAATGCCTTGAGAATAGAGCCCATTGTAGTGCCTTCGGCCACCTTGACCGCTTCGTCAATGGCTACCGCAATAGGGGCAGCGGCATTAGTCAACAGACGGTAATCCACGAGACCGACCATAACCCCGGAAACGAGAATATAGAGAACCGTGCAGATGGCCAGACTGCCAAGAATACCGATGGGCATATCACGCTGCGGGTTTTTCGCTTCCTGTGCGGCGGTGGAAACCGCATCGAAACCTATGTAAGCAAAGAAGATAACGGCTGCACCGGTAACTACGCCGCTAAAGCCGAAAGGCATAAACGGAGCACAGCCCGGATCTCCCGCGCCGCAGCCGATACCGATATTGTGTGGGTTGACATAGCCGATTCCCGCCACAATGAAAAGCACCACGACGAGAACCTTGACCACGACAATGAGAGAATTGAAAGTCGCAGATTCCTTGATTCCGCGGATCAGAAGCAGCGTTACGGCAACCGAAATCAGTGCTCCCGGTAAATTAAAGATTCCGAGCACTTTAGAGCCATCGGCCAGCGTAACCTCGAGTCCGGGAGGGGCGGCAAGCTGCGGCGGGAAGTTGATACCGAGATCTTTCAAAAGACTGACGACGTAACCAGACCAACCGACCGCAACCGTTGCGGCGCCAAAGGCGTATTCGAGAATCAAATCCCAGCCTATGATCCAGGCAACGAATTCGCCGAGTGTGCCGTAGCCGTAAGCGTAGGCAGAACCGGAAATGGGTACGCTGGCCGCAAATTCGGAATAGCATAACGCCGCAAAAGCGCTGACAATACCGGCAAGCACCATTGAGATGATAACGGCCGGTCCTGCGTGTTTTCCGGCTGCCTGACCGGTTAGAACAAAGATACCGGTGCCGATAATGGCGCCGACGCCGAGCATCGTCAGGTCAAGCGAAGTAAGAGCCTTTTTAAGAGTATGTTCGCCGGTTTCCTGTGCTTCGGCGATAATTTGATTTATTGGTTTGGTCGCAAAAAGTGACATTAATGCCTCCTCAGGAATTAGAATCTTGCGTTGGTTCGGCGGGAGCCTCTGACTTTCGTTTCCAAATTAAATAGACCGGGACGCCGGAAAGCACTATCAGCAGTCCGGGCCAGGTTGTCGTAGTCTGATAGATAAACAGGACGCCCAGTATCACCGCCGCCGCTATGATATAAAGCGCGGGTATTATCGGATAGCCGAATGCTTTATACGGCCTTTCCGCATCAGGTCTTTTTCGCCGGAGAACGAAAATACCCGCAATTGTCAGGATATAGAAAATCAGTGCCGCCGAGATGATATAGGTCAGCAGATCTCCGTAGAGATTTCCGTAAGTGCCGTCGGCACGTACCGTCCGCGGCAGGACGTAAAAAGCCGACCAGATGCCCTGGATTACAAGACCCCAGGCCGGAACGTGAAACTTGTTTAATTCGCCGGATGATTTGAAAAACAAACCGTCTTTGGCCATGGCATAATAGGCACGCGCACCGGCGAGTATCAGCCCGTTGTTACAGCCAAAGGTCGAAACAACGAAGGCGACCGCCATCAGGACTGCACCGATACCGGGAAAAATCACCTCCGCCGTTGCCGATGCGACGCGGTCGCTGGGAACGGTCTGTATGGTCTCAAACGGCAATGTTGTGAGGTAAGCGACATTGGCAAGTAAATACAATGTAATTACACCGCCGGTGCCAAATGCCAGCGACAGTGGAATATTTCGGCGGGGTTCTTTTACCTCGCCGGCAGTAAAAGTGATGTTATTCCAGGCATCGGAAGAAAAGAGCGAATTGGTCTGTGCAACGCAGATGCCTACAAACAGGCCAAAAGCCGTAGCAGCCGTCAAACCGTGCCCTACGTCCTGCAACTTGCCGCGGACGGTCCAGAGATCGCCGAAATTAGACGCCGCAACGTCCCAATGCATGAAAAGCCCGACAGCAATGCCGAGCACAATAAGCGCAATCAATGAGCCCGTTTTTGCGAAGGTAAATGCGTTTTGGATAATTTTCCCGAGACGAAGCCCGCGCGTGTTCATCCATGTTAGCAGCGCGATCATCAAAACGCCGGTCAATTGTGCCGTAGAAAGAGAAAAGGCATAACTCGACGAACCGATGCGGATAGGCTCGATAATGTAATTCGTCTCGGAAATTGAAGGAAACAGGATGCCCAGATAACGTCCGAAGCCGACAGCGACGGCCGCGATGGTAGCCGTCTGTATTACAAGAAACAATGTCCAGCCGTAAAGAAATCCCCAGAAAGGCGAATATGCCTCGCGCAGATAGACGTACTGACCGCCGGCATTCGGCATCATTGCTGCTAATTCGCCATAGGAAAGCGCTGCCGTAATGGTCAGAAGCCCCGTAATTACCCAGACGACAAGCAGCCATCCCGGACTCCCGACCTGACGAGCAATATCGGCTGAGACAATGAATATGCCGGACCCGATCATCGAGCCGGCGACAATCATCGTCGAGTCGAGCAGGCCAAGTCCGCGTATGAATCCATCCTTCGGCTGCTTTTCCGCAGCTGCAGCGTTTGCTTCCATATAAAATTCCGCAAATTAACAACGAGATTTGCGGCGACCCGGAATTTGGGAAGAGTTTGTTGTGTTTTTCCAGTCTTCGATGCCAAACTTGGATTGGCGGTAGATTCGTAGGTGATATTATACGTTTATTCGGCCCGCTGTCGAGTAAAGAAGCGTGTTTTTTCCCGCCGAAACCGCCCGTCAGGGAAAACAGCAAGAGGACATATGGAAACAAAAGTTGAATGGCCGGGCGATATGCCCGAAGAGGAATTTCGCCGTTTTGCTTCTCAGGCTTCGGAATGGATAGCCGATTATTTCAATAAAATCGAAGATTTACCGGTTTTGTCACAGGTCAGCCCCGGATGGTTGAAAGAGCAGATTTCACCCACGGCGCCCGACAGCGGTGAAGATTTCGCCGCGATTTTGGCGGATATGGATAAATTGATTTTACCGGCCTCGACGCATTGGAATCATCCGCATTTCCATGGACTTTTTTCTACATCTACATCAGGGCCGGGCATTTTGGCGGAGATGCTGGCCGCGGCATTGGATATGAAGGCAATGCTCTGGCGGACATCGCCTGCTTCTGCGGAATTGGAGGACGCCGTCCTCGGCTGGCTTCGTGACATGACCGGATTGCCTGACGTTTTCGAAGGCATAATTTACGATACGGCCTCTGTTTCAACTATGCATGCCATTGCCGCCGCGCGCGAACGCGCCCGTCCGGATATACGTGAACTTGGAATGAGCGGTCGCGACGATCTGCCGCTTTTACGGGTTTATTGCTCCGTAGAAGCGCATTCGTCCGTAGATAAAGCATGTATCGCACTTGGACTCGGGCTTCGGAGCCTGAAGAAAATCGAATGCAACGATGTTTTTGAAATGAAGGCCGATGCACTCGCCGCCGCAATCGAAGCAGACCTTGCCGAAGGAATTATGCCCTTTTGCGTTGTTGCAACGATCGGCACTACATCAACTACCGCTGTTGACCCTGTTGAAGAAATAGCCCGGATTTGCGAATCTTACGGGCTCTGGCTCCATGTAGATGCCGCCTATGCAGGACCTGCGGCAATTCTGCCGGAATTGCGTCCGCTTTTCAGCGGCTGGGAAAAAGCGGATTCTATCGTAATGAATCCGCATAAATGGCTTTTTACGCCTTTTGACCTATCCGCATTTTATTGCCGCGATATGGCATCGCTGCGGAGAGCCTTTTCACTAGTTCCGGAGTATTTACGTACCGCAGATTCGGCAACCGTAAAAAATGGGATGGATTACGGATTCCAGCTCGGGAGAAGGTTCCGGGCCTTGAAACTGTGGTTTGTTATTCGCTATTTCGGACGCGAAGGCATTGCCGCACGTCTGAGAAATCATTGCCGGCTTGCCCGTGATTTTGCCGATTGGATCAGACAATCGGAAAACTTTGAGCTGATGGCGCCGACGCCGTTCGCACTTGTTTGTTTTCGGGCAGTGCCAAAGCATTTGGCTGAAACACAGGACGAGAGCGGTCTGGATGAATTCAATGAACGGTTGATGAATAAGATCAACGCCTCCGGAAAAGCCTATCTGTCGCATACTAAGCTGAAAGGCCGCCTTGCCTTGCGTTTTTCCGTCGGCAGCATTCGCATCATGCCCCGACATATTGAGGAAATGAAGGAACTGCTGACGGGAGCAGTCGCGGAAATCGGGCTTTCGATGCAATAATATCGTTTCAGTATGTTGGTACATCTTGTTTGCTGGAAGTATAAACCGGAAATTTCCGCCGCTGTCCGGGATGAACATATTAAGAGGCTGAATGCTCTGCGGGATCATATTCCCGAAGTGTTAAAACTCATCGCCGGTGCCGATGTTCTCGGGCTCGAACGCTCTTTCGATACCGGTCTGGCGGCATATTTCCGCGACCGCGCGGCTCTCCATGCATACACGAATCACCCCGAGCATTTGGAAGTAGCAGAAATGGGCAGGAAAATTGCCGAGCGCGTCGTATCGGTTGATTTTCTCACCGGCGAGGACAATATATGAAAAGATTGCTTCGCCGCGTTCTGCTGTTATTTCTCGCTTTAGTCATCGCCCTGCAGGCTCCTTTTATCTACCGTCGTTATGAAATCGGGCAGTTGGAAAAACGTATCGAAGAACTCGGACGGGAACGAAAGGAAAACGCCGCTGCCGGATATCGCGAAATAAAAGGAATTATCCACGCACATACATCGCTCGGCGGCCACAGCACCGGCAGGTTTGACGAACTGATTGACGCGGCAAACGCTTCGGGGCTGGATTTTGTCGTCATGACGGAACATTATTCACAAAAATACGATACTTCCGCACTGACATTGAACGGAGTTTACGGCCGCACACTTTTCATCGGCGGTCAGGAGGCGGACACAAATGACGGAGGACGTTATCTTTTGATTCCGGGCGGTGCGGAAACGCCGAAGTACGGAGAATTATCCTCAGCCGGGTTTCTGGACAAGATTCACTCGGAGGGAAAAATCGCAATCAACAATTATCCGGACAGAAGTCGTGCATTGAATCCTCCGTTTGACGGAATGGAGATCTACAGCCTGCACATAAATGCAAAGCGGGCAAATCCCTGGACCGCCATCCCGGATTTAATCTGGTCGTTTAACCGTTATCCCGAACTGACATTTGCCACTTACTTTCGCCGAAACGATGATTATTTACGCAGATTTGACACCGCAGCCGCAGGGCGGAGGATTTTTCTTACCGCCGGCACGGATGCCCACTCAAATATCGGATTTTATCTTTTTGCCGATGATCAGGGCCATCGGCTGCTGGGCTTTAAGATAGATCCATATTCAATGGTTTTCCGCCTGATGCGGATGCATTATCTGCTCCCGGAGGATGCCGCTACAACCCGCGAAAACCTGTTAAAAGCAATAAAAAACGGTAATGGATTTGTCGGGTTTGATATTTTGGGAGATTCTACCGGATTTGCTTTTTCGGCATCGAATGGGACGGCAAAGGTTATAATGGGCGAGGAGATCGCGCTTGGTCCCGGTGTCAGTTTTGATATAAGGTCGCCATTGCCGGCACGGTTTGTATTGTTCGGAAACGGCGAAAAAATAGCCGAATCCGAGTCCGTTTACGAATTCCGGACAGCGGTTGATAAAACAGGTGTTTATCGTGTAGAGGCCTATCTGGATACACTCGGGGCACCATTTGACCGAACGCCGTGGATTATTTCGAATCCGATTTATGTCCGTTAAGCGAACCGTTTCTTGCAGTCCGTCATCTTAGTTTTTTGAATGCAATTGGAAAGAATTTGATGAAGAAGCAAATTTGCAAGTATCTGGCCGGCATTGCGGCGTTTGGAGTTTTGGCTGCAGCGGCCTTGGCGCAGCAGGTAAAACGTGCTGATTATGACGTTACAAACTACGTAATAGATGCCAAAGCCTCTCCGGACGAAAATAAACTTTCAGCAACTGCTGATGTAACATTTACGCTGCTCGAGGACACAAGAAGCATCACCTTTGAGCTGAATGGTTCATTGAAGGTTGATTCCGTCGAGCGGCTTGACAATGCCGCACTCCAGCCCGTCCAGACGCAAAGACCGGCCAACGCTCGACGTCCGCAGACTCCTTCGTCGCGATTGCTTACATTTGTCCAGGATCAGGTCGGTGTCTCCGATCTCGGGCCGAGCGTCCGGGTTGATCTGGGGGACAATCTGACCAAAGGAACTACGCTCACTCTGCGCTTTAAGTATTCCGGCATTCTCAATTCGCCCGGCGGCGGCCCATTGCTTACAAAACGACTTGCATATATCGGCGACACGGAAGGCTATCTGATGTATGCATCGCGATGGTTTCCATTTCACAACTATGCAGCTGATTTTGCTACTGCAGACATTACCATTTCGCTTCCGGCAGGATTGCAGGCCGTAGGCTATAGCGATTCTCCCGTTACCTCCGCCGGCGGTCGTTTTCGCTTTACGCAAACACGTCCGGGCCTTATCGGCAATCTTGCCTATGGCCGCTATTCCGCACGGACAATGAAGGTGGGCGATCTCGAATTGCAGTTTTACACAAGGCCGGGTTCTGAGAGAGCCATAGAAACATTCGGCCAGACTCTCGGCAAGGCATTAACGTTTTATAAATCAAGTTTCGGTAATCCGGATTTTGGCAATCGTCTTGTCATTGCCGAGATTGACGATGAAAGTCTGGATTATTACTCCGCAATGGGAATGCTTTTTATCGCTGCCCGGAATTTCGATACACAACCGGCCACGGCAGAAGAACGACTCCAGCGTGAGGCGGCCTATCAATGGTGGGGACTTACCGTCGGTCTGAAATCATTCGACGATGCATGGCTTTCGCAGGGACTTGCGGAATATTGCGCTTTTGCGCTGCGCGAAAGTATGCTGGAGGGGCCGCGAATTGAAGCTCTGCGGCGCGAACTGCTGGAAAAGGCTCTGACCTTTGAACAGACTGCTTCGCTGCTGCGCGCGCCGGCAACGCTCGACGATCAGTCAGCCGCCTATCAATACATAATGTTTGGCAAGGGCCCGTTCGTTTTCAAATTGCTGAGAGATACTATCGGTGAACAGAAATTCAATACCTTGCTAAGAACTTTTCTGAATGAATACAGAGGAAAGAACGCTTCGATCGATGATTTCGAAAAGCTTGCTTCGCGTATAGCGGGCAGAGATCTGAGGTATTTTTTCGCACGCTGGGTCGAAGGTACCGGCGTCCCTGAATTTTCTGCTGATTATGTCATTCTCCGCACCCGCTCGGGTAAGTTCATTGCACGCGGAACCGTAAAGCAGAATTATGACAACCTGCGGCTGCCGGTTGATGTCCAATTACGTTCTGAGGGTTCGGAGGGTTTGAAAACGGTTACGCTCGATATGCAGGAATCGAGCGCGGATTTCAACATCGAATCGGATGGAAAACCAATAGAGGTAGTGATTGATCCGGGCTACAAATTGCTACGTATCTCGCCGGATCTGCGCGTCTCATCGATCGCACGCCGCGGCATCGAACAGATGAAAGAAGGCAATTATGCCGAAGCGCAGGCGCAATTCGAGGCGGCACTGAAACTCGACCGCTCGAATTCATGGGTTTACTATCACCTCGGGCTGCTTTTCCTGGAACAAAGAAATTATGATTTGGCAATAGATAACTTCAAGGCGGCTTTGGCCGGAAATTTAAATCCGCCGTGGCTTCAGGTCTGGAGCGAAATCCGAATGGGCAATGCTTACGACGCAAAGGGCGACCGCGCACGTGCCGTAGCCGCATATGAACGGGCGCAACGCATCGGCGATAATTACGATAATGCACAGGAAGCGGTAAAACGTTACCAGGCAACGCCCTACGATCCAAAGGACAAACAGGCGATTCTTCATTGATTCAATGGACAAGAGGAAAAATTTAAGGCGGGGAGAAAAAATCCCCGCCTTTTTAGAGCAATAGGGCAACCGGTCAGAAATTAAGCCTTGCGGCAAACTGAATCTGTCGATTGGTGCCGAGTCCGACCGTCCTTTCAACCGTCGATCGCAGCAGACCGAAAGCCGTACCTGCAAGATTTTGCGTAAAAGGCTGGCCGGGCTGCAGAAAGCCTGAATTGAGTGAATAATACGCCGGATTGCCGCCTGAAGAAGGCGTTACCGTAAAACTCGGCAAAGGGTTTGATAAGACAGACGGCGGATTTGCAAAGTTTGTACGATTGAAAACATTGAAAATTTCCGTCCGCAGTTCGATATTAAATCTTTCGTTCAGTTTTATCTTTCTGGCTGCGATTAGATCTGCCTGAATAAATTTCGGTCCCGTCAGTGCGTTACGCGGCAGATTGCCAAAAGTTCCCGGAGCCGGTGCGGCAAATGCCGCCGGATTCAGAAAATTGCGATCATTATTCAGATACGGATTGACGCCCGGTATCAAATCCGGCCGCCTTGTCTGTCGTGACGATCCGCCGCCGGGGGAATTGATAACGGCGACAAATCCGGGCGGAAGCGGCGCCGATGCACTCGGCGTGAAAGAATTTGCAACGTAGCCGTTTGGAAGCATGATCGTGCCGCCTCCTGCTCCGGTCGGTACAATGCAACCATTTGCGTTACGGCATACAATTACAATGTCAGGCCGCGTAATCGTTACATCGAGCGGAATGCCGCTTCGCGCATTTACTATTGCGCCTAAACTCCATCCGCCAAAAAGCGCATTGCCGATTTTACCTGCGTCAATGCTTCTTCCGCGTCCGATTGGCAGATCATAAACAGCGCTTAGGTTAAAAGTATCGCGAATGTCGAAATTGTTTGAGCCACGGTCTGCTTCGTAATTGTTTATATCTCCGCTCGGACGCGGCTTGCCGCCAAAGGGCTGCGCGGCGGTTCGGGCTTCGTTGGAACCCGAAGTATTACCTACGCTACGCGAACGCGAATACTGTGCATTTAATGTCAGCCCGTTGCTAAGCCGTCGGGCAAGTGATATCTGCAAAGCGTCATAGCGGTCTGTCCCGCCGCTTGTTTTTGTGTCTATCTCAGCAAATGGACGGCATATGGGATTATTTGCCGATGCATTGCAGGCAGTTATGGCTGCCGAATTAAGAATATCGAATTGCCTTATGACAGTAATGCCGATGACTCTTCCATTGGCATCTAACCTGTTTACGACGCCTGCATTTGCCGGTAATGGCGATCCGTCATTGATTGTCGCATCGCCGCCGCGGAGAACATTTGAAAGTCCACGCAGGAACAAATTACGGCCGCGGCTGCCGATATAGGCAACAGTAAGAGTCAATTGATAAGGCAATTGCTGTTGCATGGAGCCGGTGAAACTCCAGATTCTTTCCGGTACCAAATATTCGGGTGCGTAAGCTCGCGGCTGATATGAGCGGTTTGAGGGATTGGTAACAAAGTTTTGACGGATAGTATTGATAAACGTTGAAACATTAGGATCAAAGCGGACGTTTGAACTTCCCGGCAGTGTTGAATTAATCCGATCGCTCTCGATCGGCTGTATCTGATCCTCTACCTGTCCCGGCCCGTAATAGATCCCGAAACCACCGCGAAAAACTGTTTTGCCGCCGCCGAAAAATCCTTTTCCGTCAGGATCAGGCGACCAGGTCAAACCAAGTCTCGGACCAAATGCCTTTTTGTCCGTATGAAATGCCGGCAAGGAAGACGGCTTTAATGTACCGGAGGAAGTATCGAACAGGACCTGGCCATTGCGACGTTCACGAAGAGGCGTATAGAATTCGTAACGCAGCCCGTAATTCAATGTTATGTTTTTTCTGATTTTCCATTCGTCCTGTGCGAAACCTATGTAATATTCCTGCATGGCAAGGCGGTTTCCGGTCAGATTGTTGTTGAAAGGGCTGGGGTCGCTAAGATCTCCCTGGTATTGGACAGATGCCAGATTGTTTGCAAGAAAATCATTGATGCTGTTGAAAACGAACGTAGTGCCGCCATTTCGATCCGTGTAAATTCTGACGGGGCGAACCTCTGCGCCGAATTTCAGAATGTGATTTCCCTTAACCCAAGTCAGATTATCAATAAATGAAATCGAATAGGCGGTATAAGGCTGTGCGCGGCCATTGGCGGCACTGTTTGCACGAATAAGACCGCCGGGATTCGAAGTACCTGCGGAAGTTCCCTGTCCGGCAATGTTGTAATTTGCAGTATTGCCGGAGATATTGATTGCTACCGCTGAAAGGTCTATCCCCGGAATTGAACGTGCGACACCGTTCGTGCGTGTAAACGCACTGTTGTAACCAATTTTGAATTCGTTGATAAGAGTCGGCTTGAGATATCTCTGCCAGTTGAATACTCCGTTTTGCGGCTCGGCTACAAAATTAAGATTGCGGCCGGAAACGCCCTCGGGTTGGAGATTTGTACCGTTGTCACGGAAAAACCGGAAATAGAAGCTGTCCTTTTCATTTGGTTTCAGATCGAGCCTTAAGGAAAAAGCATCCTCATTTACCTTCTGGGAAGCCTGTAGCTGAGCAACATCAAATAAATTCGAACCAGAACCTCTGGCAATAATCACCGCGCGGGGATCTCTAAATGCCGGCAGCAACAGCAGCGTTCGCGATGGCTGGGGAACGCCGCCTATCGTCTCCCGGCAATTTGCCGTGCCGGCACCTATCGGCGGAGCACAAATGCGGGATATATCGCCCGGCACCGCCTCTACGGAATTAACACCCGCACGCAGCCTGTATCCTTCATAACTGCCAAAAAAGAAAAATTTCTTCCTGACTATCGGCCCGCCAAGCGAAGCGCCAAATTGATTTAGCCGAAGCGGAGATTTACTGCCCGCAATATTGTCAAAGAAATTTGCTGCGTCGAGCCGGTCATTGCGAATATATTCAAAAACGGATCCGCGAAATTCATTTCCTCCAGATTTCGTAATCAGACTTATCTGACCGCCCGTACCGGTACCGAATTCCGCTGGATAATTACTCGATTCGACGCGGAATTCCTGGACATTTTCAAGGCTGGATTGCAGGCGAAAAGGAGAGGCGATTTCACCATTAAGATTTCCCGGGCTGGCGTCAATTACGGCTGTGCCCTCAATTCCGTCATATCTTATAATATTCTGCTCAACCGCCCTTGCATTGAAACGTATATCGCCGAAAGTTCCCGAACCGCTGTTTACTGCTCCGGGAGCCTGCAGATAAAGTTGTGAAACCTGTCGTCCATTGAGAGGCAATTCCGCGACCTCCCGTGGATTAACGTTGACGCTCATACTGGCCGAAGATGTGTTTATAACCACATCGCTGCCTGCGGTGATGTTTACCTCCGCCGTTACACCTTTAGCCTGAAGAACAAAATCTAAGTTGATTTCCTGTCCTACAAGGAGTTGTACGGATTCACGAACTGCGCTTTGAAAGTTTGAAGCTTCTGCCTCCAGATGATACTCTGCCGGCCGCAACTGAACAATTTGATAACTCCCGTCGGCGCGTGTAATGACGCTCCGCTCTTCGCCTGTTTTGAGATTTGTGATTTTAATTGTCGCACCTGGTATTGCAGCTCCCGCCGCATCGGTGACAATTCCTTTTACTCGCGTACTGTCTGATTGCGCAACCGCAGAAATAAATAACCCGAGTAAACCAATGATTGCCGCAAAGACAAAAATAGCAAAACGGTGTTTAGATGTTATTTTCATATAGTCCTCTTTATTGCCGGTAAAGCCTGAACATGTTCCGTCAGCGTTTAGTCTTTTCCGGTCTCACCGAAGAAAGGGGATGTTTTTCGGTCTTGATTGTTGTAAGAATGATTAATTGATGGTTACCGCGGAGCAAAGCCGCCCGCATCAGGCGATGACGTGCGGAGGCGAGCGACCCGGCAGCCGGCGGATATAAGAGCCGGAATAGATCGCATTGCCTTTATACATTGCGGGAATCGAAATTCGACAGAACCTGTGCGCCGCAATGTAAACCTTACCGACAATCCCGTGGATATTGTGGTCTTCGACAAATGGATCTGCCGAATAGAATTTGTCGGTTAGGAAATCGAAAGCATTTGTTACGGTTCGTGTGGCCCTATTTGCTGTCTTGACGATATCCGCTTGCCCGCAGGTTGGATGATAAATAGCGGATTGTATTTCTTTTTTTGCAATCAAGTGGGCGGTAGGCGCGGCATCGGCTGCCGGCATAGCCGGCATAGCAAATAAGAAAATCATTATTGCCGCAAGAATTCGCACGATTTTGCTTCCGAAGATTTGAGATTACATCGTGGCTGTTTATCGAATCTTTAACGTTTGGTTAAATTTTTGTTAATTCGTGTTTTTGTCAAAAAAGGGCGGCACCTTACGGAGCCGCCCGACTACTTCCCCTTGCTCGATAGAATTGTTGGCGTTTAGAAACGAAGCCTTGCGCGGAATTGACCGACGCGGGGACCACCGATTGTGTTCGTTATTACGCCGAAGTCAATCCCGTCCTGCAGGTCGCTGTTTGGTGAAGCGAAATTTATTGTGTTGAAAACATTGAAGATATCGAACCCGAGATCAAAACTGAAGCGTTCGTTGATCTTCGTTGTTTTTGCGATGCTTAGATCCAGCCGACGCTGTGCCGGCCCGCGGAAGGTATTTCGGCCCAGATTACCGAAACCACCGAGCGGAGACGTAAAGCATGCCGGATTTATCACCGTTTGATTGGATTTGTCAGGTTTCGAGACTGCATCCTTTGCATTGCAGATTATGTTTGGCCGACCGAATCCAAGACGATACAGTCCGCCGGAACCACGCGTCAGATTCGTCAACTGCGAAACGTTCCCAACTTCCGGTTCGGAGGCAAATACCGTAAACGGCGTGCCGGATTGTGCCTGAAAGAAACCCGAAACTGCCCAGCCGGTCAGGAACGGATTTTTAGAACTTCCGGCAGGAATCTCCCAAACAAAATTTGTAGAAAACCTGTGCGTACGGTCAAAGTCCGAAAGGCCTTTGTTATTGTTAATGTTTCGTGAATCTCCCTGTACGATAAATCCTGTATTGGGAACATCGGGCTTGCCGCCGCCGGCAGTGCTTCCCGGATCGCTTGACATAATGTCAATCGATTTGGAAAAGGTGTATGCAATATTGAATTGCAGCCCGCGTGACATACGTTTGGTAAGGCTGAATTGCCCGCCGTGATAATCCGAATATCCCCGGGATTGAAGCAGAATCGCTTCCGGCACATTGAAGCCGAGAATAGGCACGCGGGCCTCAAAATTGATAATCGTGCCGCTCGGGCTTGAAAGATTCAGATCGGTCTGGCCCGTAACTGTGTTCAGGAAACCGAATGCGCGGCCGAGCCCGCGTGCACGGGCGGTCGTCCCTGAATTCAGCGGCCCGTTTGGTGAACCGGCGGCAACATAGGCCTGATTGAACCGCTCGAATATATGATCCGGCGTATTCGGGTCATTAAGGTCATAACCTTGATTGAGTGCCCGCGCCAGCAGCAGATTCCGCCCCGCAGTTCCTACATATCGGGCTTCTGCCAGCCAGCCTTTTGCAAATTCATATTGGCCGCCGAAATTCCATTGATGAATGTAAGGCGTCCGTAAGTTTCGGTCTATGGCTCGAAACTCAAAAGTTTCTGCAATGTTTCCGCGGATGCAGTTCGTACCCGTAAGCGGATCACATCCGGTCCCTTGCGGCGTTCCGCGAGCATCAACAAAAACAGGCGTATTATCACGGATCTGATATGAGCCATTTACTCCCGACCCGCGGATAATCCGAAACGGAAGCCATTGATTAAGCGTGATATTGGTCGGAACGCCGGAAAAAGCTGTTGCGATTGGCACGTTTCCGCTTGGAACTGTTATCTCGACTTCGCGAAGGAAAGGATAGTTTGAAAAAACGGTATTGATAAACGCTGCGGAAGGCCGGTCATAAAATAATCCATAGCCGCCCCGGAGTACGAAACGGTCATTGAATGCATAAGCAACGCCGATTCTCGGGGCAAAATTATTGAGATCTTGTCCCTTGAGGGTATGTTTGTTTGATGCTTTTTGTGTTACTGCAACGGCTCCGTCAACCGCGGCATTTCCGCTTTGCGAGACATTGCCGGGTACTATAAAACCGGGTGAAGGATTATCGCAAAGGGAATTTGTACCGCCCGAGGCCGTGAAACACGGCAGAAAAGGTTCCAGATCGAAATTCCCTATCCGTCCGTTTTTCTCCGTCGGCCACATAAAGATTTCATAACGCAGGCCTAGATTTAACGTAAGTTTGCGGTTTATTTTCCAGTTATCGGAAATGTAAAAACCGAAATCCCTAAAGCGAAAACTTTTATCCGTAATTCCGTATTGTGTATCGGCTTCGGTGCCGTTTCCGGTAAGCAGTTGTGTGAATGAATCGAATTTTTCGAATTCTGTTGCCTGCTCTTCGGGCAGGTTGGTATCAAACCGGTGCCGCTTGAATTCGCCGCCAAACTTTATGCTGTGGCTGCCGAGTGTCCAGCTTACGTTGTCCGCAAAGCTGTATGTAACCTGTTTCCGGCGATTGAAAGAATCATTCGGACCGCCAAACGAAAAATTAGCCAGATTATTTCGCCCTACGTAGTGCCCGAGGCGTGTCGTTGCCCGCGATGTGTCAAAAGTCGAGGCCGGATTGTTTACCCCGATGAATGAATTGGTGAAATCGCCGGTGGAAAAATCTTCGGTTAGTTCGCGCGTGTTGTTGAGGTAGAAATATCCGAAGCGGATCTCATTTATCCAATTTGAGCTAAAGATATTCGTATCGGCGATTGCCAATGTCCGGTTTCTGTCTGCCTTGCGAAGCGTCGTCGGCGAGACAAGACTGCTCGGGTCGGGGAATGAATCAAGTCCGGGAAAATTCGAGAAAAAGAATGTGCCGGAAAGTGTATTGTTTGAATTCAATTGTCCGTCCAGTCTAGTCGTAAACTGATTTTGACGAAAAGTTGAAGGCTGCACGCTGATCACCTCGACCAGCGGGTTGTTTCTCTGCAGAGTTCGGGTAGTAACGGACGGGAAATTGCCAAACTGATAATTGCCTGTTCCGGATTGATCTACTATTCCGAGTGATCGGAAATTGGAAATCGTCGGGATATAGAATCCGCCGGTAACCGGATTGCGGAGATTGAAAATACGAAATGCGACGTCGCTGATATCCGCGGCTGTAAGACAGTTACTGCCGGAGCATCCATTAAACTGATTAAAAGCCGCAGCAATTGCCGCTTTTGACCTGTCTTGTCCAAGCACGCTGAGCGCCAGCGGCAGTATTGTCCGCGTTCTTGCGGTCGGGACCAGACCCGTATTTGCATCGGTAAATTGATAGCCTCCAAAAAAGAAGAATTTTTCCTTGATAACCGGTCCGCCGATCGTAAAGCCTGTTTCGGTACGGTCTGCCCGCGGCTTTTCGTTACCGCTTTGTTCCAGGAAAAATTCATTTGAATTGAATCGCTTGTTTTGAAGGTAATAATAAACCGAGCCGCGAATATCATTACCGCCCGAGCGGGTTACAAGCTGAAAATTTCCGCCGCCGCTTCGGCCGGTCGAAGCATCATAAAGCGATGTCTGCAATTTGACCTCCTGCAATGTCTCCGGCGCGGGCGCTATGTTGTCCGTTAATGAACCCTCATTGCTTGTTATGTTTGTGGCATCAATTCCATTGAAGAAAAGACTTGTGGAAGTGGTCCTGGTACCATTGACCGATGGTGAAATATTGCCATTGCCATTAACACCGACGGGAGAAAGTTCCGCTGAAACACCTGCTTCGGCCGCAAGCAATCCGGTAAAACTCCTTGTCGATGTCGGAAGTTTTGTAACCTCCTCGCCGCTGATCTGACGTGCGATTGCCGCAGATTCGGCCTGTACCAGCGGCTGTTCGCTGGTTACGTCAACATAGACGTCGGTCGTCCCTATTTCAAGTGTGGTTTCGACTGTACGGATTACCGACGCTTCTACTTCGACAGCGTGTGTCTGCGATTTTTTGAAGCCGTTTTTATCAAATGAAAGCGTATAGGTTCCGACCGGTAAAAGAGTAAATGTCCAGCGGCCGTCGTTACCGGTTACGGTCGTCCGCGATAAATTCGTAGAATCGTTGCGTGCCGTAACGGTTACGCCGGGAACAACAGCTCCGTTAGGATCGAAAACCGTCCCCGAAAGTGTCCCGTTTGCCTGGCCATAAGCCGCGGACACAATAATAAATCCGGCAATTATTGCTGAAATTGCGCTCAAATAAATTCGTTTCATAATCACTCCTTTGGTAAAACGAGGCATAGAAAAGAAATTGACAGCCCGACGAAAACCGTCTGCGGAAAGCCAGCCGACAGCGGCACGGTTCCCGGCCCGGGTTTTCTCAAAAGTCTGCGTTTAATTTTTCCGATTGCTTGATTGCAAAGGAAAGGCTAACCGTGAAGTGTTAAATGAAAGCGAAGTAAAAGTTAATTAGATGTTAAATGTTGTGATCTTTGCGCGGCTATTTGATTAAAGCGCGGGCGGCAGCTTCGCCGGTTTCAATCGCGCCTTCCATAAATCCTTGCCAATCCGCAAGGTGTTCGCCGGCAAAAAGCACTTTGCCGTGCGGACGCGCAAGCAAAGGCCGGATACTGAACCATTGACCGGGTCTGTAAACGGCATATGCTCCCTCGCTGAATTCATCGCGCTGCCATGAATAGGACGCAATGCCGAGCGCCAGCTCCGGTGCTTTTGAATTGAAATCCGTGAGATCGCCGGCTATCATACTCATCCGTCTTTCATCCGATTGCGAAGCGAGAATATCCGCTTTTTCACCTATGGCATATGCCGTAAGTATTCCGCGCACGCCCGGCTGATTCTGCGTTGAATGAAAATAATAATGTGACGCGCGGTCCGTAATCATCGAAAAATTCTCCGGGCCCCAGAATCTATTGGCATACAATACGGAATTTTTCGAAATCCGCGCATAGGTTAATCGTTCGGCGGCAAGCTGCTGCGAAATCGGCAATGGCGGATCGAATTCGATTTTTCGCAATGATGCAACCGGCACGGTGCAGATGCATGCATCGGCCGTAAATGCTTCATCGCGGGAGAATAACTGCACGATGCCGCGGCGCTGTCTGATTCGCAAAATTCCAACGCCCGTCCGTATTGATTTTGCACCGATCCGTTCTGCAAATCCGGCAACAAGACGGGAATTGCCGCCGGCCATTTTATAATCCATTTCATTTTTCGGGCTTGATTCCGCATATTCAGCCAAAGCGGCAAAGGCAGATATATGCCGGATTGATTCACCGAAATCCGTGCTGTCCTGCAAATCGCGAAGTATCAGATCTTCCCGCGTAAAACCTATGTCGGCCAGATGTGTCCACCAATCTTTCCGGTCAAGCCGAAGCCGCTCCGCAGCAGTCAATTTTTCATAATCGGCAACCATTTTCTCAAAAGCTTTGCGCGCCTTGAGAGAAAAACCCCATTCGCCGGGACGTGACACCTTACCGTCTTGTAATAAATAATCATCGAATTGATGACGGACGAGCGGAATGCCGAAATCGGAACAGAGCGACTTGATTCTGCCATGACTTTCCCCGACCCATTCCGCGCCAAGCTCACAGATCAGCTCGGGTGCCTGCGGCATGGAATATGAAAATACACGCCCGCCAATCCGTTGCCGTGATTCCAAAATGGTAACTTCCCAGCCGGCACGCTGAAGACGATATGCCGCGGCAAGACCCGCAAGGCCGGCGCCGATAATGGCAACGCGACGGCGACGCTGGGAATATACCTTTGGGGCCAAACCGGCTGCAACACCGGCAGCGGCAACTGATTTGATGAACTGTCTGCGGCTGATACCCATCGAAAACCAAATCAACGAAAGTTGCCCGCGAGTTTACAATACCTTGAGACCCGCAGGCAACCATCCGTCAGTAAACAGACCGTAATCAATCCGCAGCAGAGTATGGAGATTTTCAATAGCCGATAGCCTGTGTATGGCTGTAATCTTTTTGATTTTCGGGTTCGATGTTTATCGGCTGTTTCATATATACCTTTATCTGCCATATTGGCAGGGTTTTGCGGGAATAAATGCAGTCTTTGTGTCATATTACTCCTCCTGCACCCCAAAAAAAGCGACACGGAATGTGGTATAAATAACATATATGAGACAGCACGAAGCCGTTATACAAACGATAGAGCGTTTGGGTGGAATGGCGACTTTGGGACAGTTGTATCGGGAAACACTGAAAATTAAAGATTGCGAATGGACAACCAAAACTCCGTTCGCCAGTATTCGCCGCATCGTTCAAACGCGCCCGCAAGAGATTTACAAAATTAAGCCCGGCTTGTATGGACTTGTTTCACACAGAGCCGCTAACGAAGCAAAAGGCATTTTGGCGGAAACACCACAAAATAAAAATAGTCCGGAAGTGCAGGAATCGAACCATTATTACTATCAAGGATTATTGCTGACGCTCGGTAAAATCAGAAATTTTCAAACCTTTGCGCCAAACCAAGATAAAAATCGAAGATTCTTAGACAAAACGCTGGGCGAAGTTAGAACGCTCGCGGAAATACCGCCGTTTTCCTATCCTAAATTTGTTCAAAGAAGCTCGACCATTGACGTTATTTGGTTCAATCAAAGAGGAATGCCTAACAGTTTATTTGAGGTTGAATCAACAGCTGATATTAAAAATTCACTTGGCAAATATTCTGACTTGCAAGATTTTTATACCAGAATGTTAATTGTTGCCGACAAAGCGCGTAAGGAAGAGTTTAAAAGTATTATCGATGGAACGTCTTTTGAGACAATCAAAAAACGAGTACAATTTTTGGATTATGATTCATTAGTTAAACAATACGAATTTGCAATGGAAAGCGAAAGTTTTGAAACGATAGTTTAGCAAAATGAGTTATGAGCATTAAGCAAACACTTTTTTTAGCTTTCGAGACAGATGTTTTCAATATCGAAGAACTTTCCCAAGCCGAAAAACTCGCCGCCGAAACAAACGGCAAAATTTATTGCTGGAAGACAAGCGGAAACTCAAATTGGCTTGAAGAAGGAATTTCTATTAGCGACGTTTTAGGCGTTGTCGTATTGCCGCAGAAGTTGTCAGAATACATTGATATGATTGACGATGAAGAAATATCAGAGAATTAACCGCCTCAGGTTTGCTGCCCGGTTGCCGATGAATACCGCTCAAAAGAAATAAAAAAGGTGAATTGGTCGTCAAAGAAACGATGGCGATAACAATGATCGATCCGGTTGAAGTCGCCGCTAAAGAATTTGAAGATAGCCACGTTTTTACCAAGCTGCGAAAACTTGTAGTTGTCAGCCGCGTGTTCGAAAGCCAGGCGGAAACATCATCATTGCTCCACGCCGTTGCAACTTTCGATTTAGATGATCCCCTGATTTACGCAAAAGTAAAAGCCGATTATGATTTGATTAGAGACGTGATAAAGACAAAAGGATTTTCCGCTTTAACGGGAAAAATGGGCGAGTTGATTCAGCCCCGGACAAAAGGCCCGGGACATGGCAGCACTTCACGCGCTTTTTATGCTCGAACAAAATTTGTCGCTCACATTTTAAATATCAGCACTCTGCCGTGCGTCCAGCCCTTAGTACCGGTTATTACGGAAGAATGAGTATTGAACTCCTCCTGCACGTGCCGTGTCCGTAACATTTACTAATCACTTATCACACGCCGATAAACAGGCGCACAACTCCGTCTGAAGTGTCCCGTACAACCATATTGTATTATTTGCTACAGATGGCGGCAGAGTCATCAATCCTGACGTTGTCAGTCAATTCTGTTAGACTTCAGATTATGCTTAGCGAGCGGAGCCTTAAGCCGGAACGCATCGACACGGGTGATTATACTGCCGAAGAATACCGCGTTTTTCTTCGCGATATTGCTTTTATCAATCGTTTTTTTGGTGATGGCCGGGCTCTGCGTCGCACTTTACTGCATTCAATGGCAAAGCGTCGTGAGCCTTTCGTCAGCCTTTTGGACGTCGGGTGCGGCTCGGGCGAACTCCTGCTGGAAACGGCGCGGTTCGGGAAAAGGCACGGAATCCGCACAAGACTCTTCGGGATAGACCTGAACCCGATCTCGGCACAGATTGCACATGAAAAACTTGCCGGCATGGATTCTGCCGCCATCGTCCGGGCCGATGCTTTCCGGCTGCCTTTTGCCGATGGCGAATTCGATTACGCAATCTCCTCGCTATTTTTCCATCACCTCAGCGACCGACAGGCCGCCGCCGTTCTCGCCGAAATGCAACGCGTCTCCCGCCGCGGTATTTTAATCATAGACCTGCGCCGCAGCGTTGCCGCCCTTTTGCTTTACAAACTATTTTGCACCGTGTTCCGAATCTCGCCTCTGGTACGCGAAGACGGCTCTCAGAGCATCAAACGAGCATTCCGTCCTGCCGAACTGCTGGCAATTGCCTCAGCCGCCGGCCTCAAAAACGCAGCCGTCACCCGCTCGCTCCCCTTCCGCCTGACGCTTTTTATGTTCAAATAAATGCAAAACGGTTGCATTCAGCCAATATTTAAACAGCGTTTCGGTGCGGTCTATTGTAAGTAAAGCGTTTTAGAAAGAATCATTGTTAAATTATCATCTTTCTGCCTTTCATCGTTTTTTTTATGACATTCACTTTTTCTTCCCGGCGGGCGTTTGGAGCCTTCATCGCGGGTATTTCCTTAATGGTTATTTAGTGAGCAATGGTAAACCAATTTCTTTGAGAAATTTATTATGTCGCCGGGTTGATTCCTGTATTTTATTCGCCAGGTCGGCCAACTCGGCATTGACTGCAAGTAAATCTATATCTTCCTCCGCTTTGGCTGTGCTGACATAACGGGTGATGTTCAGGTTGAAGTCGTTCTCCTCGATTTCCTCATGGCTTACCAGCCGCGAATAGTGCGGCTCCTCCCTGCGGTGCTGGTAGGTTTCTATGATCTTGTCCACGTGTTCGGGCAGCAGCACGTTTTGCCGTTTGCCTTTCTGATAGTGTTCCGCCGCGTTGATAAATAGTACGTCGTCGAACTTCTTGCACTTTTTGAGCACCAGGATGCAGACCGGTATGCCGGTGGAATAGAACAGGTTCGCCGGCAGGCCGAT
Organism: Acidobacteriota bacterium; assembly: GCA_040756215.1. Taxonomy (GTDB): domain Bacteria; phylum Acidobacteriota; class Blastocatellia; order Pyrinomonadales; family Pyrinomonadaceae; genus OLB17. The sequence continues at coordinate 1,441 of JBFLZQ010000003.1, read as the reverse complement.
GACCGCGTCGATGTGCTTGTCTTCCAGTAGTTTCTTCCGGATCCTGGCTTCGTTATTGCCGCGAAAGAGCACCCCGTGCGGCATGATGATGGCCATCGTGCCTTCGCGGTGCAGGAAGTGGAAGCCATGCAGGAGGAAAGCAAAGTCCGCCGCCGATTTAGGTGCCAGTCCGTAGCCCTTGAAGCGGAAGTCCTCGGCCAGTGCTTCGCTTGGTTCCCAGCGGTAGCTGAAAGGCGGATTGGCCACCACCGCGTCAAATTCGATCTTCTTGGCCGGGTTCTCTTCGCGCAGGAGCTCCCACTCGTTGGTGAGCGTATCGCCGTGGAAGATCTCGAACTCGGAATCGCGCACGCCGTGCAGCAGCATGTTCATACGTGCCAGGTTGTAGGTGGTGATGTTCTTCTCCTGGCCGTAGAGCTTGCCCACGCCGTTCTTGCCCATCAGGCGGCGCACGTTTAGGAGCAGCGAGCCCGAGCCGCAGGCAAAGTCCAGCACGTTGCCGAGCTTCGCACGCTTGCCGTTGGCGGGGTCCTGGGCGTCTAAAACGACGATGCCCGAGAGGATGCTCGAGATCTGCTGCGGGGTGTAGAACTCGCCGGCTTTTTTGCCGCTCCCGGCGGCGAACTGTCCGATCAGGTATTCGTAGGCATCGCCCAGCAGATCGCGTTCGTGGGGAAACTCCGCCAGGCCTTCGGCGATCCGCGCTATGATGACGCAAAGCCGCTCGTTGCGCTGGGTGTAGGTTTTGCCGAGTTTGTCCGAGTCGAGGTTGATCTCCGAGAACAGCCCCTGGAAACTGCTCTTAAAGGATTCGTTTTCGATGAACTTAAAACCTTCTTGCAGCGTGCGGAGCAGATCTTTATTTTGGGTGCGGGCCATCTCGGCGATGCTGCTCCAGAGGTATTCGGGTTTGATGACGTAGTGAACCTTGCGGCGCATCTGGTTCTCGAAGGTCAGGACGTCGTCCCGGTTCTCTGCGTACCACACCGCCAGCGGCGAACGCAGGTCGCCTTCGTGAAGCTGCGGCCAATCCCGGTCCAATTCCTGTTTGGCGGCCTGCTCGTAGCTGTCCGAGAGATATCGCAAAAAGAGAAAGGCCAGCATGTAGTCGCGGAAGTCGTCGGCGTTCATCGCTCCGCGTAAGGTGTCTGCAATGCCCCAGAGCGTCTTGCCCAGGCGGATTTGGTCACGTTCTGTCATGTCAGTAGTTGTAAATTGTAAATGGTAAATGGTTAAGTCGATGGTTTCTTTTTTTCAATCCTGCGCGCCTCCGGGCATCTTATAACTCATAATTCATAAATCATCATTCGGAAATAGCTGCTGCATCAGCCCTTTCTTGTGGGCCTGGAGGGCCTCGAGCTTCTTCGCCTCCAGCTCAATCAGCTCATCCAGCGATGACAGGCAGTCGGCGATTCTTTGTTGTTCGGCTAAGCACGGAACA
>JBFLZQ010000002.1:0-380034 GCA_040756215.1 Acidobacteriota bacterium | reverse complement strand
TCCTTTGAGACTTCGGCGTCTTCGAGCGGAACAATTCTATCCAGAAGCTCAACAATCGTTGTATCACAGCCGAAGCGATGAAAAACGCTTGCAAATTCGACGCCGACGGCGCCCGAGCCCATCACTATCATGGATTTCGGTACGCGGTCGAGTTCCAGAATTTGATCCGAATTGACTACCTGTTTGCCGTCAACTTCAAAGCCGGGAATCGGCCTTACGACCGAGCCCGTTGCGATAATGATATTTTTTGTATCAATGGTTTCGCGCTTTCCGTCGGCAAGTGCGACTTCGACCTTGCCGCGGCCTGAAATTTTGCCGAAACCGTTGAAGACGGTAACCTTATTTTTCTTCATCAGATAAGTAACGCCGGCGGCGTTCTTGTCAACGATTCCGGATTTATATTTTTGGATTGCCGCCCAATCGAAGCCGAGTTCTTTTACTTTTAGTCCGAATTTTTCAAATTCTCCGGCCTTCTGGTATAGATGTGCGGCATTCAGCAAAGCTTTTGTCGGGATGCAGCCGCGGAGACCGCAGGTACCGCCCAGTTTTGCGTCTTTCTCCTTTTCTATGATTGCAACTTTCAACCCAAGCTGGGCGGCGCGGACTGCAGCTACATATCCTCCCGGCCCGGCTCCGATAATTGTTACGTCAAATTGTTCAGCCAATGCAGTTAACCTCTTTTGTTAAAAATAATTCGAAATACGAAATTTCCATTATATTGCCTTGTGGCCTTATAGGCCAATCGGTCAACAGTGCCGAAGGCTTGTGTCGGGGATAGGCCCCGAAGGGACGTTTTCCAATCCGGCGGCTTTGGTTTAATCTGAGATTATATGGAAATCTCCGATGACAAGGAACTCGCCCGCGTCAGGGCTCGCGAATTGGCACAGGCAGCAGCCGCGGAAGGCAATTATCTGGATTGGTTCGAGCGGCTTTACAGAGAAGCCGCAGGCGACGACAGGAAAATTCCCTGGGCAGACCTTGAACCGAATCGTTTTTTTCGCAGCTGGGCCGAACAAACGGGACTTCGTGGAGAAGGCCGGTCAGCGCTTGTTATTGGCTGCGGGCTCGGTGATGATGCTGCTTTTTTATCAGATCTGGGATTCAATGTTACGGCATTTGATATTTCACAGACGGCAGTGGATTGGGCCCGGCGTCTTTACGGTGCAAAGCCTGTCAGGTTTGAAAAGGCCGATTTGTTCGATCCGCCAAAGCAATGGCTCGGTGCGTTTGATTTCGTCCTTGAAGTTTATACCATTCAGCCGCTTCCTGATGAAATGCGGCGGCGGGCGATAGATGCGGTCGCAGATTTTGTAGCTTCGGGCGGGCAGCTCGTAGTTGTTACGCGTGGTCGTGACGACGACGATGAAACCGAAGCGTTCCCGATGCCTCTGTCAAGGCGGGAACTAAGCCGTTTTGTGGAAAAAGGCCTCAGGGAAAAGGAGTTTCACGTGATGGATGGCGATGAAGAGCCGCCAATTCCACGCTTTGTCATAGTTTACACGCGTCCTGGCGACGGTATCGGAGGCTGATTGCTGAAATGGCTGTTTTAACTGTGGTAAATTATTAAATGATAACGACCGATAAATGCGAACCTTTGATATGCAAAATTAAGCGAGCAGTTGCCCGGTATCTATCAAAAGGTTCTTATCCGGAGGTGAGTTATGGCTGAATCCGCAAAAACTTCGGGACAGATCGGGGAAGAAAAAAACGATTTTCTTGTATTCCCGACCAATATGATTCTCGGCGTGATAGATGATGATGCCCGGCTGGAGAAAACTCTCGAGGCATTGAGAAATGCCGGCATTTCGAATGATGATATTCATACCTATCGCGGCCGCCGCGGGGAAAAAGAACTCGATTTTACCGGCGAATCTCACGGAATCCTTGCAACCCTTATCCGTACGGCACAACATTACAGCGCGGAAAGACACTATCTCGAAGTGTTTAAATCTGATTTGGAATCCGGCAGTACGCTACTGATGGTACGCTATCACGGCGATGAAAATCGCAACCGCATAGCCGACATTCTCTTTGATTCGCAAGCGAGACGCATTACGCGTTTTGGCCTCTGGACAATCGAAGAACTCAGACCGCGTACCGCTGCCGAAGGGCTGCATCATTACGGTTACAGACGCCTGCTCGATTTACCATTTGACGATGTTGTAGAAAAAACAAGGGCAGCCCTCGCGGCTGAAGGCTTCGGCATTCTCACGGAAATAGATCTTGCAGGCAAATTTAAGGAAAAACTGGGAGTTGACCATGAGCCATATCTGATAATTGAAGCCTGCGACCCACGCGTCGCTTTTCCCGCATTGCAGGAAGAAAGCGATTTGGGACTTCTGCTGCCATGCAACGTTGTAGTTTACCGAAAAGAAGGGAAAACCGTCGTTTCTGCCATAGATGCCGAACGGATGCTTTCAATTACGGAAAACCCGGCACTTGCGGAATCCGCTTCCGAGGTCAATGCCAGATTACAAAGAGCTTTGAAATCAATTGCTTAAAATGCCGTTTTGCGGCGTAAAAATGAAATAACATGAGCCAGGCGAAAGAACAATCAACAACAGCAACACGTATTGAAACAGATTCGATGGGACCGATCGAAGTCCCTGCCGACAAATACTGGGGAGCGCAGACACAGCGTTCACTTATTCATTTCAATATCGGCGAAGACCGTATGCCGAGGGAAATGATACGGGCACTGGGCATCCTGAAAAAGGCCGCAGCACTGGTAAATTACGAGCTGGGCAAGCTCCCGGAAGATAAAATGAAACTGATCGTCCGGGCAGCCGACGAAGTCATCGAGGGAAAACTGGACGACCATTTCCCGCTGCGCGTTTGGCAAACCGGCTCCGGGACGCAGACGAACATGAACGCCAACGAGGTAATTGCCAATCGCGCAATCGAACTCGCCGGCGGGGAACTTGGTTCGAAAAAGCCGATTCACCCCAATGACGACGTAAATATGTCGCAATCCTCGAATGATACTTTCCCGACCGCGATGTATATTGCCGCAGCCGAAAGGACTACGGCGCTTATACCGGAGATCAAAAGAATTTCGGATGCCATAAAAGCAAAGGCGCGCGAATTTGCTGACGTAGTCAAGATTGGCCGTACACATCTGCAGGATGCGACGCCTATTACCGTCGGGCAGGAGTTTGGCGGTTGGGCCACATTGATTGATCGCGATATAGAACGCATCCGTCAGGTACTTCCGGGTTTGATGGACCTGGCGATCGGCGGCACGGCGGTCGGCACCGGTCTCAACGCACATCCGGAATTTGCGGAACGCGCAGCCGCAAAAATCGCAGAGCTGACCGGTCTGCCATTTCGCTCGCATCCGGATAAATTTGCCGCTCTTTCGGCGCACGATGAACTAGTCTTTGCTTCCGGCGCGCTCAAAACGCTTGCCGGTTCATTGATGAAAATTGCCAATGACATCCGCTGGCTTGCTTCCGGACCGCGATGCGGTATCGGCGAACTGACTTTACCAGAAAACGAGCCCGGCTCCTCGATTATGCCCGGCAAGGTCAATCCTACACAAAGCGAAGCAATGACAATGGTCGCCGTGCAGGTAATGGGCAACGATGCAGCTATAGGATTTGCCGGTTCTCAGGGGAATTTCGAGCTCAATGTATTCAAGCCTGTAATGATACATAATTACCTGCATTCGGTTCGTCTGCTGCACGATGCTTCGCACGGATTCGTGGATTACTGCATTGCCGGAATAGAACTAAACCGTGAAAAAATCGATTATTATCTTCGCAATTCGCTGATGTTGGTTACGGCATTAAATCAACATATCGGTTATGACAATGCGGCAAAAATTGCGAAAAATGCGCATAAGAAGGGAATTTCACTGCGTGAATCAGCGATCGAACTCGGCCTGCTGACCGGCGAAAGGTTTGACGAACTTGTAAAGCCTGAAGAAATGACGCACCCGTAAATGCCGTCTGCTATTTCTTGAGTGGCGGGAGTGGTTGTGTGATTGCGCGTCCAAGCATTGCCGCCCTGACGCGTTGGATAACAAATTTTGCGCGTTCGGCGGCATTGCGTTTTGCGGCGGCATTCAGATAAGCGAGCCGGTCAATTTCCTTTTCCAGCCGTAGGCCTGTCGCCGTGTCAGGGTTGTTTTTCTGTATTTTTGCCAGATTTTCTACGACAGATGCCTGTTTGATGACCTTTTTCAGTTTTTCGTTAGACATTGGTTATTTGCTCCGGAAAATAATTTTTACTGCTCCGGCTCACTTTCTCCGATCCAGAAATCAGGATCATATTTTGCCTCTGCCTCGTCCCAGGCCTGTTCCGGCACTCTCTCGGATAGTTGCTGCAGCCGTTCACTGAGGGGAAAGTTGCTGTCGTTAAGGACGGCGGCAATCGCCGGATGCGATGCAAAATCCGGTGCAATATGAAACATCAGCCCGACATAGACTGCAATATCCTCCGCACGGGTAAATCCTGCTTCGCGGGCGCGTGCAATTCCCATTTTGGCCATTGAGAGAAGCCGCAGCGGGCGGATGCCTGCCACTCTTTCACGGTCTGTGCGGATAAGAGCTTCGCAAATTGCGGTTATCAATTCGGTTTCATCCGCAGCGACGAAGTTTTGTATCTGAGAATCGCGTATCAAAAGCATTTTTAATCTCCAATTCAGCCGCCGACGATGACTGTCATCTCTCCTTTGACAATTTTATTCGGAGGCCCGAGCGGTTCGATAATCGTATCACCCATCCTGCATTGCGGCATATTGTTTGTCAGAACAGTCTGTGAACCGTCAATAACTACGCCGGGGCCATGCGGAGGTACGGGCGAAGGCGTGGTGCAGGCATGAATATCGGACATTCCGGCCATTCCGCTTACCATAGAACTGAGCGATGCAAGCGCGGAGGCCTTTGCTGCCTGTTCTGCGGCGTAAGCGGCCGGCGCACCCGGCGTACCGGCGGCTGCGGCCGTTGCCGCAACGGCAGTATTAACAGCGGCATCGGCAACTGATTTTGCTGCCTGCAGCGCAGCCGCGGCCGCGGCCGGAATGCCACGCCACGCCGGAAGAAATCCTATCAGAACGGTTGGGCTGCCCGGTCCCGGTGTTAAAACGGGCGGCAGCGGATGTGCAACGTTGTCTGTGATTCTGGCTGCTGGTCCGGTCGGCATAAATGTCTATCTCTCTTCGTTCAATAGTCTGGTCTCCAGTTTACCGTCGGCAATGCGATATCTGATTACCGCAGCTCCGTCATCGCTTTCGGCAAACAGGGCATCCGTTTCGCCAAAGAGCAATTTAAGTTCGCCTCCATTGCAGGTCGGTAAAAATTTTTTCAAAACACGCGGGTCGTAATATCGAAAGCGGATCGGGTTGCCGCGTTCGTCATATACCTGCGTTAATGCCGTAAAGTGGCGACGCATTTCTATAATAGAACGCCGCGAATGGATAAAAATTCCCCAATGCTTTCCAATTCCTTCGCTCAGTACCCAGTCAGCAAATTTACTGTCCGGTGAAAGATATGCGAGATATGGAGCGGCATAAACCATATCCGGCGGCAAATCGCCTGTAAAAAGGCAGTAACTCGGGATTTGTCCCGAATACAGCCGATTAGGCAGATCGGGAACCAACACGCCGTCCAGAATGCAGTAAAGGCGTGTACGGTTGTCGAATAATTTCTGTTTTATCTCGTCCAGGGTCATTGATTTTGAATAAAACAATTACATAAACGGCAACCCGTTCTGGGCCGATTGCAAGGCCTGTCCTGCCTGCTCGGAAAGCTGTGCGGCTGTTTCCTGCACCTGCTGTGCGGCTTGCTCTGCGGCTTGTTGGGCTTCGGCGGCGGCCTGCTGAGCTTGTTCCATGCCCTGTTCAACAGCCTGCTGAGCTTCGTTGATCGCCTGTTCGGCCTGTTGCTGTGCCTGCTGCATAGCCTGTTCGGCCTGCTGCTGTGCCTGCTCGAGCGTTTGCTGTGTCTGTTCGATCGCCTGTTCGGCTTGCTGCTGAACCTGCCCGACGGCCTGCTGTGCCTGTTCGATCGCCTGTTCGGCTTGCTGCTGAACCTGCTCGACGGCCTGCTGTGCCTGTTCGATCGCCTGTTCGGCCTGCTGTTGAACCTGCTCGACGGCCTGCTGTGCCTGCTGGATACCTTGCTGAACTGCCTCCTGTGCCTGCTGGACGGCCTGTTCGGCCTGCTGTTGAACCTGCTCGACGGCTTGCTGCGCCTGCTGGATACCTTGCTGAACTGCCTCCTGTGCCTGCTGGACGGCCTGTTCGGCTTGCTGTTGAACCTGCTCGACGGCCTGCTGTGCCTGCTGGATACCTTGTTCGACGGCTTGCTGTGCTTCGTTGAATGCCTGCTGCGCCTGATCTATTCCTTGCTGTACAGCCTCCTGCGCTTGATTTACGGCATCCTGCACAGCTTGTTGTGCCTGTTCTATTCCTTGTTGCACGGCTTGCTGTGCTTCGTTGAATGCCTGCTGCGCCTGGTCTATGGCATTTTGGACAGCCTCTTGTGCCTGATTTATTGCGTCATTGACTGCCTGCTGAACCTGCTGGACCGCATCCTGCACTGCCTGAACCGCCTGATTGATTGCATTTTCGGCTTGTTCTTTGAGTTCCTGAGCCATCTGCATCGCCTGGTCGGCATAAGCCTGCGCGTTTTGTTCCAGATCACGGACAAGGTCGGTCGCCTCGTCAACCAGATTTTGGGCTGCGTTTTGCACTGCGGCAATCTGCGCCTCAGCCGCGGCGACTACCGGTTCGGCTTCCTGAACGAGTGCTTCGGCGCCCTGCAATACCTGATTCACGACGGATTCCACCGCCGAAGAAGTTTGCGTCAGAACACTTTCAAGGCTCGGGAGCTGCGGATTTTCCACGTGGCCGCGGACAATCTGTGCCAGCTGCTCGAAAACTCGCGGCTGCTTCGGAGGAGGCGGAGATGCCGGCGAAGAAACGCTGCCCGAGGTGGCATCGTCTGCTTCTTTTGCCGATGCGGGCGGGTTCGGATTTGCTCCGGAGCCGCTGCCGGCCGCTCCGCCGCTATTGAGCATAACCATCGTACCCTTGATAAAAACTCCGCCCGGATTGATGTTGATAAAATTTCCGCCAACCTTCAGCGTCAGGTTCGTACCGGCTTCAATTGTTGCGGTCAGGCCGGCCTTCAAATGGATTTCCTGTCCGGCATCTACTGCATATTTATTGCCGATTTTAGATTCCTTGCTTGTGCCTACCTTGAGATGTACATTGCCGTCAATCTTTTCGGTCTGGTTTCCTGTTACTGTCAGGCTCTTGTCTTTTTCGACCTTTTCTATTTGATCATTTTTTACGATCAAATGGCGGTCATGAACAATTATTTCGCGACAATCATTTTTCACGCGGATGTCGGCGTCTTTTTCCGCATGGATAAAGATCTGCTCCAAGCCTTTTTTGTCTTCAAAGCGGATTTCGTTAAAACCTCCGCCTCCTTTGCTCGAATTCGTTTTGATTGTTGACTTGGTCTTTTCATCGGGCAGTGTATATGGCGGCATATTGTCCGGATTGTAAACGCTGCCGATGATGATCGGCTTATCCGGATCTCCTTCGAGGAAATCGACTATTACTTCCTGCCCGATGCGCGGGATAAACATCGTCCCCCATTTTTTACCGGCCCAGGTCTGCGCGACACGCAGCCAGCAGGAACTGCCCGCATCTGCTTTTCCTTCGCGGTCCCAATGAAACTGCACTTTTACCCGGCCGTATTTATCCGTGAAAATTTCCTCGCCGGCCGGCCCGACCACCGTTGCTGTCTGGCTGCCGCGTACAACCGGTTTTGGAGTGCGTCGTGCCGGACGAAAGGGCGCGGCGTCGGGCTTGCCATGCGGTATGCAGACAAACTGGCATTGGTAGGCGTTTTCTACTTCTTCGTCTGAAAAATAAGATGGAGATTGTATCGCTTCCGTCCGGGCGGCGATGATTACGTGGTCGCCGTTTTGCTCCGCGACGGGGAATTTTTCCAGTTCGAAGCGATAGCCCGGTGTTAACGCGCAGCAGTCCGCAGTTCCAAAGGCGTCCTTGTATTCTACGTCTATTTCCTGCTGTCGAATGCCGGCCGTACGCTTGTTGTCCTCGAAAATCTTATTTAATTCCGATGCCTGTTCACCGCCGCCCGGCGCTATACCGTCGAAACGATGGGCAAAATCTCCGGGAAAATCGTAACTCTCGAGCTGCTGATTGCCGCCGATGGTAAAGCGGCTGACCTGTACGGCCTCGAGCTTTTTGCCCGGCAGTTCGAAGTTATGATCCCAGAGCGTAACCTTTCCGGTATTGAGGCTGTTTTCAAGCCTGAATGCCGTAATGGAACCCTGCCATTCCTCCTGATTTGAGGAGATATCTATCCGAAACGGAATTTTGTTTTTCCCCGGCAGTTTTACATTCGATTGCGGAGTATCAGCGATGATCATCCGATGACTTTGCTCGCCGTGTTCGAAAAAGAAAAAGATGCCTTCTTCTTCCATCAGCCGCGCGGCAAAATCCCAATCGGATTCGCGGTATTGGACGCAGTAGTTTCGCGGCTCGTATTTGCCCTGGAGTTCGAATTTGACGTCGAGCCCGTCGAAAACCTTTCGGAGAATGTCGGGTACGCTCTTTTGCTGGAAAATACGGCTTTGTCGTATTTGGGTCAGCAGCCAGGCACGCGGCCGGAGGATAATCTGGTATTTTGTAAACCGCTCATTTCTCGTGCCCTGAACAAATCGAGTGCAGATACCGTGAAAGTGCCGCTCGGCGCCGTCGAGCTGCCTGGCAAGCACGACCATCGGCTGGCCGATGACACGCGCGGGATCCACGATCGTAGGCGTGTGGCCGGCGTCGGTTTCTTCGTGCAATGCCTCGATTTCATACTGAAAGAGCTGCGACATTGCCTCGTACGCTTTTAACCTTTTTATCAAAAGGTAATCGTAAGCGAGCGGCGTCGAGAGGCTCAGTAATCTGTTTTGCTGTGTAGCGGCCATAGTTTTACGCTCGTGCCGTGCGTCTGGCTTATTGACGATTTATCCTTGGGCATTTTGCAATACTGGTCTTGACACCGATTTTTACTTTGCGATTTTATCAGATTGGTAATCGCCTGATATCCGTAATCGTTTTACCGGTCAGAATGGCGTCGCGACGTGAAGCAAAGTTTCCCGGATTGTCCTGTCCGGGGCGGACAAAGACGTGGTCTTCCCAATCACCGTCTCCCGGATATGCTTCGGCTAAAGTTTCACCGAAGAATTCTTCGTTTCCCGATACCTGCGGCTCGCATGATGCCCGAACGCGCGAATTGAATCCACAGGCAAGTGCGAAAATGAATTTCAGCCCGTAATTGGGATCGACTATATTTCCCGAGCGTGGATCGCGCTCGGGTGCGGCCGCGGCTGCGCCGTGAATTTCTATGCCTTGTCCGCCTTTTCGCGGCGGAGCAAGCAGACGTGCAAAACTTCTTCCGAATGAAAATGCATTTCCGATATAAATGATTGAACCCTCGGCATCGGCTCCGCCAATGTAAGTCTCGCCGCCGGTTCCATCGGAATTTATAACCAGCAGCTCAATCAGACCTTCCGGTTTCTGCTTTTCCTCATCGGAAAAATGAGAAACCACGAATTCGGCAATCAGCCTGATATCCGGCCCTTTCGGAAGCACTATGTGCCGGACGTCCGACCGCCGGTGCCGATCGAACGTCCGTATGTTTTTTGCTTTTTCCGCCGAGTGCAAATAAACAATCATCAGTTTTTTCAGGATATCTCATAGACGAAATGCTCGTCCGCATCTACGCCTACTTTGATCCGTTTGATGCTTTCCCCTGCCGCCATTCTTGAGAGCACCTCGCCGCTCATGTCCGGCAGCATCGTGCCTGTCAGAATGTTATATACGTTTCTGGCACCGGAATCCACGTCAGTGCATCGCCGTGCCACCGTTTCGATGACGGCTTCATCATAGGAAAATTGCGCACCGTGATTGTCCGCAATCCGCTCGCCGATTTTCTTCAATTGCAGCTTTATGATGAGCCGCAGAATCTCGTCCGAAATCGGATAATACGGTACTGTCACCATACGGCCGAGCAGCGCCGGCTTGAAAGCTTTATGAAGTTCCGGTTTGATTGCCTCTACCAGAGCGTCCGGTTCGGGACGCGTATCCGGATCGGCGCAAAGTTTCATGATTGTTTCGGTGCCGACGTTTGAAGTAAGCAGGATAATCGTATTTTTGAAATCGATTTCGCGTCCTTCGCCGTCTTCCAGCACGCCTTTGTCAAAGACCTGAAAGAAAAGCTCCATTACATCGGGGTGAGCCTTTTCCACTTCATCCAGCAGGACGACCGAATACGGCTTTCGTCTCACTGCTTCGGTCAAAACGCCGCCTTCGCCATAACCGACGTATCCCGGCGGAGAACCTTTCAGGCTCGAGACCGTGTGTGCTTCCTGATATTCGCTCATATTGATTGAAATCAGATTTCGCTCGCCGCCATAGAGTGCTTCGGCAAGTGCAAGTGCAGTTTCGGTTTTACCTACGCCGGAGGTGCCGACGAGCAGGAAAACGCCAATCGGACGTTTCGGATCCGTCAGACCGGCTCTTGCCGTGCGGATACGCTGTGCGATTGCCTCCAGTGCGTGATCCTGCCCGAGGACGCGTTCGCGAAGCGTTGCCGACAGATTGAGAACCGCATTGATTTCATCGGCCACCATTTTACCGATCGGAATTCCTGTCCAGCCGGAAATTACCTCGGCAACGGACTGTCCGTTGACGACGGGCTGCATGAGCGGATTTTCACCCTGAATCTGCTTCAGCTCTTCGGTAAGACGTTTGAGTTCGCCTTTGAGAAATTCTATGTCTGTCCCTGCGGCTGTTTCGGATGTCTCCTGTGCTACGGCCGTAGCGGCGCCCTCTTCGCTGACGGTTGCGGATTCCGCATCGGCAGCCGGGGAACCGGATGCCGTTTGTGCCGCGGCAGCGGCCGGTTTGCCGTTATGACGCGACATTTCGAGTTTTGTTCGAATTGTCCTGATCTGATCAACCAGAGTTTTTTCCTTTTCCCATTGTTCGTTGAACTTTTCGAGTTCGTTTTCCGTGGCTGTTCTCTGAGCTCTCAATTCTTCCAGTCTTGCATCGTGTTCGGCGCCGGTTACCTGCTCGCGTTCCAATGCTTCGATCTCGGTTGTCAGGTTCTGAATACGACGCTTTGCATCTTCGATCGGAGCCGGTATGGAACCTTGCCCGATTGCTACTTTGGCACAAGCGGTATCAAGTACCGAGACCGATTTATCAGGCAACTGCCGGCCTGTGATATAGCGATGCGAGAGTTTTACGCATTCGACAATTGCTTCATCAAGAATACGCACGTTGTGGTGCGCTTCCATTTTGTCCGCGATGCCACGCATCATTGCGATTGCGCGGGCCTCATCGGGTTCGTCAACCTTGACGACCTGGAAGCGTCTTGCCAGTGCGGCATCTTTTTCAAAATATTTTTTATATTCGGCCCAGGTGGTTGCCGCTATGGTGCGAAGTTCGCCGCGTGCAAGAGCCGGTTTCAGGAGGTTTGCGGCGTCATTCTGTCCGGCGGCTCCGCCGGCGCCGATCAGCGTATGAGCCTCGTCTATAAACATAATTATCGGCTGCGGCGAGGCCTTTACCTCTTCGATTACGGATTTCAAACGATTTTCGAATTCGCCCTTGATGCCGGCTCCGGCCTGAAGAAGTCCGAGATCCAGTGAACGTAAAGAAACATTTTTAAGCGGTTCCGGCACGTCACCCTGGGCAATTCTAAGAGCAAAACCTTCAACGACGGCCGTCTTTCCGACGCCTGCTTCACCGGTTAAAATCGGGTTGTTTTGGCGCCGTCGTGTGAGAATATCGATTATCTGCCGAATCTCAAAATCGCGGCCAAGGACAGGATCTATTTTGCCTGCGGCGGCCTTTGCCGTCAGGTCCTCGGTATATTGATCAAGTGCTTTTGTTTTTCCGGGAACTCCGGCCGCTACCTGTGGTCCGCCGGAGACACCGGCCGCTTCGCCCAGTGCAACCGCGTCACGCGCTTCGGCAGAATCAGCCGTAATATCCGGAAGATTTTTCTGCAGGTCCTCTGCCGATATATGGTCAAATTCGCGTGAAATATCGCGCGCAATCCGCGAAAGCCCTTCGCCCGTCAGCAAGGCGAGAATCATATGGCCGGAGCGGACGCGTGCCGAGCCGTAATCTACCGAAGCAAGCAGCCATGCGTCCTGAATCCATCGCGGAATCCGTTCGCTCAGTCCCGGCGTCCGCGAATTGCCGGATTTGAGCCGATCCAGTGCCGTATTGACGTCCTTGGAAAGCCTGTCCAAATTGACCTCGTAATGCTTTGCGATACGATGGAGGTCGGTATCGTCCATTTCGAGCAGCTTGGCCAGCAGATGCTCGATTTCGACGTCATAATTTGTACGCGAAAGGCAGAGGCCGGCGGCGCCTTCCAAAGCATTTCGCGTCGTATCATTGAGGCGGGCGACCAAAGATTTCAGATTCACATTCATTTTCGTTTTCTCCTCAAGAAAATTCGCCGGCGGGCTGTCAGCCCGTGGCGGCTCAATTGGGCTGCAATATCAGCTGGTCATCATCATTCCTGAACGGCCGGGTTTTCAGGAAAGATGTCCAGCCCAGCATCGGACGCCGCAGAGCACGCGTCGTCAAAACCGTGCCCGGCACTTGCCGTTTTTCAAGCACGAGTCGGATATCAAAATCAAGTTCCATTCCGGTCATAAAAGTTACTATTGACTTGAGCGGCTTGAAAGCCGTTCCGTTTGGCAAAAAGGCCTGAAATTTACCAAAATCCAGCGGCCCGAGGCGGATCCGGAATTTCGATTGCTGATCCCAGATCCTTGTGCCGGCAATTGTGTTTACGCCAAGTTTGGAATTTTGCCTGCCGATAAATGTCATATCGCTTTTTTCCAAATGCAGCCATTGGCCGCTGAATTGCTCAATCTGCACACGCACACCGAAATAATCCGAAATGACATTTGCCACGGCATTTGTCGAATGCGGTCTTTGCGCTATCAGACCGACGTAGGGAAGCAGCGTTTCATCATCAACCGCCATCCTGCCGCGCAAGCCATTGGTTCCCAAACCTGCCAGATCAAACAGATAGGCAGTAAATTCATCCTTTCCGCGTTCGTAACCGACCGGAAAACGATATTTGGCCCAGGCCTGATAAAAAAGCGATGCGGCACGATGCGTGAAAATATCCAGAAAAGTCCAAAGAGCCGTATCACGATGTTTTATGCGGTCGAGCACAAGCTCCGTGTAATGCGTCGGCAGGACGCCGGATACGCCGACCATTCCCATCATGCAAATTAGCATTTCCAGACGCTTTCGGGAATCCCGATTTTCCGGATATTCCGAATATGCGTGATTTGCTTGATTTGCTTGATTTGCGTGTTTTGCGTGATTTTCCGGGTCATCGGTAATGACATTGATGTCCCGTATCTCGCTCGGTGGAAATTCCAGACTGACATATGAACGGAAACGGACAACCTCATCTGCCGGCAGAGCATCTCCGCCGACGGGTTTGCGGTCGGGAAAAATCTTTTCCAGAAGCCGCACCGCCTGAAAAAATTCAAAACGATAGGGCTCTTCGAAAATTTTCTGACTTACGGGTTTGCCGTCCATAAACGCTTTCGGGTTTTATTGGCCCTGTTAAATCTACAAAAGTTCCTGCTCGCCGGCACGCGGCGGAAAAATCTTGATTGGTTCTTCGCGCTGTTCGCTGCGGAGAACCAGTTGATTAAATGAATTCAGCGATGCATAAAGAGCCAGAAAACGCTCGAGAATACAGGCGAAAAGATACATGCCGCTGCCTACGTACTGTTCTTCGTCAACGGTTATCGTAGTTTCCAGACCGCGGACGAATCCAGTTCCTACGCGTCCGCCGATCTGCCGGATTGCTTTTCTTGACTCGACACGGCGAATACCGAGAATTTGTTTCCGCGTAACGGAAGAATCTGTAAAATTGTACAAATGAAGAATTTCCTGCAGAGCCTCGGGGCTGCCATTATCGGAATTAACCAGCGAAAGATAGTTCAGATTCAGATGGGAAATCAACCGCCATTGTGCCGAGCGTCTTCGTGGCGGACGGATTGTATCGGTCGGCTTTGTCAGACAGCGGACACGGGAAAGCAGTGCCGTACCTTCAACCTCGAAATCACCTTCCTTACCGCCAAAAGGTAGCCTGGCGGGAAGGTCACGGTTTGTGCAAGTCGTTTGTATATTCAGGACCTCCACGGCAGGTACGCGCGGATCGAAATTTTGATCAACGAGCGAGATGTAAACTTCCGTCCCTTCATCTTCAGGACGCTGGGAATCACGGCGCGTAGCGTACCAGAAAGATTTCTCCATCTGTTCGCCGTATGCGTGCCGGAGCGAATAGAAAGGCGAAAACTGACGCGTTTTTCCGGTTGTCGGGTCCGCAGTTACCACGTCGTCTATCGAATAGACTTCCGTCGTCGTCTGACGATGGACATCAGGTATTACGTGGTATTCATATTTGTGATGCGAAAGGTAAATGGGATCGGCCATTCGTGTAAATAAATTGATAATCGGGGAACAGCCTAATTTGAAAGTATCGGTTGTTACGGGTGCGACCGGAGGCGTAACGTCGCGGAGATGAATAATCAGGTCGAAATGGCTGCCGAATTTTGCGGCTATGGCGCGGTCAAGCCCGAAAACATCGAAAAACAGAAACTTGTAGGGAAAAGCGAAATACTCCGTCAACAGGCGATAGCCCGCAAATGAGCGTTTGGTGTAAGGGAGCATCGCCTCGTCCTCTTCGAATCCTACCGGGCGTATTGCTTCGGCCGCATCGATTATCACAGGGTCCGGAAGTTTCAACTGGATATTTGTGATTGTCTTGAGCGTCCGGTTACCGAGCGGCTGTTCCTTTGGCCGAAATTCTACCGAGACGGCATTTGTAAACAGAATTTCGTAAAGCGGGAAAACGAGCTGCGGGTCGCCGTCAATGTAGAAACGCAACGAACGGGGCGGTTCGCCGGTTGTCCCGACCTGCAGTTCCGACAGATTGGCGTCTCCAAAGCAACGAAAACTGAAGCGAATGGAGCAATCTGCGTATTTACCGCGGGCATCCTTCGGCGCCGGCGATTCCAGAGCGGCACCGAGCATCTCGAGCGGCATAAGATCTACCGGATAGCAGGTACGGAAACGGCAAGGCGTGCCTTCGACGGGTCTTGAATTCAACCGTGTTCCGCGTTCGAGCTGCTGGATGCTCGAGAGTTTGTCATTCGGCGAACCGAATGAAAATTGCGCAATTGCCATCGATGGTATCGGCGCCAAATAATGCGGATAAAGCAGGTTGAGGAACGATTCGGTGATTTCCGGCAATTCGTCCGCAAGTTTGAGGCCGATGCGTCCGGTAAGAAACGCAAAGGATTCGATCATTCGCTCAACATGCGGATCTTCGATTTTTTCTTCATCGAGCTGCAGCCGGGCGGCAATCTTCGGATAACGGCGGGCAAACTCCGCTCCCATCCGGCGGAGAAAGATCAGTTCTCGCTCGTAATATCCTAGTAGTTCGTCCCTCATCGGTAGTCAGTTATTATATGCCCATTCGGCGTTGACGGAAAGTTATGATCTTCTTTGCAATTTTGCAATGCCGCGGCTGTTTAAGGTTATGAACCGGAAGTCAGTTTCCGGACAGACGCCCGCGGCCTATTGCTCGGGACGTACCTCGAAGTCGCCGGAGCCGAGTTCGAGCACTGTATCGAAAACGATTGGTTCCGGAGCCGGATCAATATCAAGCTGAGCTTCGATTCGAAACTTCAAAGCCCGCTCGGTCGCCGTCGGCGGCTCCATCGAAACCTGCAGATCCAGAAAACGAGGTTCGAAATTTCTGATTGCATTTTCCACCGCTTTTGCAAGCCGCAATTGCTCGGCCGGATTCTGTGCGCTCAAACCCGTTATGTCAGGCAGTCCGAAAAAGGCTACTGAACGCTTGGCTTCATCAAGTCCTTTTTCCGGCGATTCCAGAAAACACCGTGTATTGAGAAGCCACTCCAGATCACGTCTGACAGCCGCTTTGAGTTCGCGGAGCGATTGCGAACGCGATTTCGGCGCTTCACGACTTTCCTGCGGGTCAAGGTCTATCAGCCTGTCGAGCACCGATGGCGTAACCTGTGTCTGATTGTCCGAGAGAGCCATAGAATATCCGGTCAAATGTAAAGTCGAGGGCCATACCGCGACAGGAAGTGAACCTGAAAGGCACGGCCCCCGAGAGTGAAAACAAGCCGGTAAGGTAAATACTAGACGACTGCCTTGTTGGCCTTGACGTCCCAGCCGGCTTTGCCCGCGCTCTTTGCAATACCTTTGTTATCCTGCTTGAAGTATTCGATTTCGATTTTGGCAAAGTTAAGCGAAATCTGATCCGTCGGGACAATATCACCATGAGCTGAACCGCCGGTCTGATAGCTTGATACCAGAACATCCGTCATCTTGATGGTCAAAAATGTTTCTTGCTTTTCGCCCGCTTTTCGGCAGGTGAGCAAGGCATCTTTGATATGTTTGCCGCTGGCACAGGCCAGCATCAATTTCGGCGATGCCTGGTTCATTTTCATTACGAAGTGAAAATCCTGCATGCTGACCTTACCGGCGCCGCCGCCGCCGCCGACTCCGAAAGTGCCGGCTTGAGATTCGCCCCACGACCACGATTCGAGGTCGATGCTGCCCTTCATCTTGGAATCCTGACTTTCTCCCTCGATTCCGTCAATTTTCAAAAAATAATCGACTGCTGCCATTGAAATTTGCTCCTTTCCAAATAATTTAATTTTTTCCCAGCTAACGAAGTATCGGCATCGATTAGCCTCGGAAATATGACGCTCAGGCTTTGCATTTTTGCGAAACAACCTGAGCAATTTCCTTTTTTCCGGCTGCCGCCGCAGCCGCCGAAACAAATGAAATCATGTTTCTGCGGCCACGGCAAAACGGCAAGGAAAAAATGCTTACCCTTGTGCGGGTGGCGGGAGATCGGCGACGAGTCGGAGAGAAACCGACAGTTCGTCGAGTTGGAAGTGCGGCCTGAGGAATGCAACCGCACGGTAACAACCCGGTTTGCCCGGGATTTCCGCAACGTCAACGCGGGCTTCGCGCAGCGGATATTTCGCCTTGGTCAGCGGGCCTGCGTTGTCATCTTCGGTAACGTAGTTTGCGATCCAGCGATTGAGGAACGATTCGGCTTCGGATCTGGACATAAAGCTGCCGACCTTGTCGCGCATCATTGCCTTCAGGTAATGGGCGAAACGGGAGACAGCGAAAATGTATTGTAATTGAGCCGAGAGGCGTGCATTTGCATTTGCCGCATCGCTGTCATATTTCTTTGGTTTATTGGCCGATTGTGTGGCAAAGAATGCGGCGTAATCCGTACCCTTGCAATGCACAAGAGGAATAAACCCGTTGTCTGAAAATTCTTTTTCACGGCGGTCGGTAATTGCGACCTCGGTCGGGCATTTCATTGCGATTTCGCCCTCATCGGTCTGGAATGTATGCGTTGGCAGACCCTGTACCAATCCGCCACCTTCGACGCCGCGGATGGCAACGCACCAGCCGTGCATTGAAAATGCCTCGGTAATACGGGCACCGAGTGCATAGGCTGCATTACCCCAGAGATATTTCTTGTGGTCGCGGCCGTCCACGTCTTCTTCGAAGCGGAAGGTCTCCGTCGGTTTTGTCGCTTCGCCATAGGGCTCCCGCATCAGGACATGCGGCATTGTCAGACCGACATAGCGGGAATCTTCCGATTCGCGGAAACTGCGCCATTTCATGTATTCCGTCCGGTCGAAGATCTTGGAGATGTCGCGGACGTCGGTCATTTCCGAGAATGTGTCCCAGCCAAACATCCCGGCCGAAGCCGCGCTGATGAACGGAGCATGCGCGGCGGCAGCCACGCCCGCAATCTGTTCCAGCAGCGCCAGGTCCTGAGGATGATTTCCGAATTCGTAATCTCCGATCAGGCATCCGTAGGGAGCGCCGCCGAAGGTTCCGTATTCCTCTTCGTAGATTTTCTTGAAAAGTGTTGACTGGTCAAATTCAAGCGAACGCTCGAAATCCTTGAGAAGTTCCTTTTTTGTGACGTTCAGGACGCGGATTTTCAATTGCGGACCGGTCAGGCTGTTACGGACGAGATATTGCAGGCCACGCCATGAGGCTTCAAGTCTCTGAAACTCTTCGTGGTGCATAATCTCATTCATTTGTGCCGAGATGAGCCGGTCAATTTCGGCAATTCGCGAATTGATGGCGACGTCCATATTCTTGGACATCGTCAATGTGCCGCTCATCACCTGATTGACGAATTCGGCGATCATATCCTTGGCGCGTTCCTTCTGATAATCGTCACGTGCCAGTTTGCCTTCGGATAAAATCTTATCCAGCAGGCCTCCTTCTTCTACGGTTTCGACCGCTTGCGGGGCGGCTTCTTTTGTGGATTTTGCCATCGTCCTAACCCTCCTTTTCGGCATCGAGGCCGAGAGCATTGCTCAGCTCTTTCTGTTTATCGGCATTTGCGAGAATGTCTTCAAGCATTGATTCGAGCTTCTCGTTACCGTCCATCTTTGATCGCAGGTCAGATAGTTTCTGCCGTGCTTCGACAAGTTTGCGCAGCGGTTCTACCTGCTGTACGATGCGATCCGGCTCGAAATCTTCCATTGATTTGAACTTGAGCTCGATTCCCATCTTGCTGCCGTCGTCCTGAAGTTTGTTATCGACCGTAAAGGCAAGACGCGGAGACATGCCGGCCATCACCTGGTCAAAGTTGTCAGGATCTATTTCAACGAATTTCCTGTTCTTGAAGGCCGGCAGCGGCTCTTCCGGTTTTCCGACAAAGTCACCCATTACACCGACGACGAACGGCAATTCCTTTAACTCGATCGCACCACCCACCTCTACGTCGTAGGTGATCTGGACTCGCGGCGGCCGGACGCGATCGATCTTATGCTGTAAGCTTTCCTTTGTTGGCATCTCGTGTTTCTCCTTTTATGTTAATTTCTGTTTATTATTTGATCATCCAATCAAAATCAATCCCGTCACGGACTTTACCAATCATCGTTGACGGATGTAGTTTCGCCCGATGTTTCCTCGCTCTGGTAACTTGAAGAATCATATGAATCCGAATCGTAGGAGGAATAGCCCGAACCAAGCCCCAGAGTTTCGCGGATGCTGCCGAGCACGGCTTCATCCTTGATTACATCCTGAAGCCAGGAATCGAGCGGCATATTTCCCCAGCGGACGGCTCTTTGCACCAGATAAGCAACGGGGCTATGCGGCTCCGTTCTTTGAAAGAATGCGGCGATTTCCGCTAATTTTCGCAATGCGTCCGCGCGGCCCGAGACGCTGCCGCTGGCGGATCGGGTTCCGCCTTCTGAAGAGGCTCCTTCTTCGCCGGCACCGGCCGCTTCGTCTGCCGGATCGGGCTCTTCGGCACGTTTTTCGGCAAGCAGCTTTTTGACAAGAGTATGAACCGCATCAAGGGATTTATTCAACTGGCCGAGTCCCGGCATCTGATTGCGGTCATACCGCTCCTCGATTACGCGATTTAGTTCTCTGAGCGCTTCCCAGCATTGCTCGAGAGCGTAATTGGTTTCTTCGCAAAATTGACGTTTCGTCGCCGCACGTGCTTTTCTCCATTTATCGGCGGTTGTCCGGTTTTCCCGTTCGGCCTGGTCCTTCAGATCCTGAAATTTAGTCGCCTGCTCGTGATCCAGCGAGGAGAAATCTTCCGGGATATCGAACTTTTTGGCGTCTTCCCAGTCGAGAAAGCCATAGCCGGCCTGCGTAACCGGCACACGTTTTATGGCTAGTGAAACCTGCGTGTCCATCCAGGAAATAGCATTGGCGCGGCCCTCCATATCGCCTTCGTCTATTTCCGGGTGAAGCGTGTCCCAGAATTGATCCTGTAATGCGGCAACGAGTTTCAGACTATCGCGAAAGCCTGCAAAACCATAAACTTTGACAAGCGATTCCGAAAGCCAGGCGGCGATTTGAATGTCCTTGGTTTTGGTAGAAAGGGCATCGACTGCGAGCTCTATGACTTTACGATAATCCGCCGTTTTTAACTCTGTCTGCCATTCGCCTTGCAATAAGGCGTCATCGGCACGGCGGGCTTCGGTGATTTCGTCGTAGAGCCCGGAATATCTGAGGTTTTCACCGGAAGGCGAATCCTCTGAAATCGGAGTCAAAAGAGTCTCGAAATCTATTACCGGGGGTTGTTCGAGTTCTTCACTCATTTAATCAATCTCCTCAATAACCGGGAAGAATAACCGGCAACGGTGTCATTTGTGCGGGATAGCCGTATTTTACCCCAAAAATGCGCAAAATGCGCGTAAAAATTCTATGAAACTGCTTCCGGCTGCGAATCAGCCCTGTTGAAGCTTATCGATTTGATATCGAGCATCGGGCGGTCACGACCGCTCATCCAGAAAAGCCTGGCTCCTTCCCCAACGTACAGTTCATCCCCGAGCTCCCGCCAATCTACGGAACGACCGAGCCGTACAAGGTCGTCTGAGTGCTTCCAGGTATTGGCATAAAGCGACGGGAGAAACATCTCACCCGTCGTTCCGTTTACCATCTCTACTTTTGCCTGCGGCCAATAGACATCGCGGAGCGATTTACGCTCCAGAAACTCGATGGAAACAACGTGTTCGAAGGGCAGCCAGACATAGACATCCTTTACGAATGCTTCGAAAACACACATCGTCAGGTCGTTATAATCACGAAAATCAGCATAGCCTTCGCCATCAACGGTAACGG
Source organism: Acidobacteriota bacterium (assembly GCA_040756215.1). Lineage (GTDB taxonomy): Bacteria > Acidobacteriota > Blastocatellia > Pyrinomonadales > Pyrinomonadaceae > OLB17. The sequence goes on along the minus strand of JBFLZQ010000002.1, from coordinate 359,276 downwards.
AAAAGGCCGGCCGCTTTTCTTCAATCTCATCGAGGAGCTGCTTTGCACCGGCGACATCGCCAAGCCGGACGCGCTCGATTGCCTTTAACAAATCCTCGACATAATCCGGAAAACCCATCACGGCTTCCGGTCGCGTGGAATGTGAAAAAAGATGCAAACGGTCACGTTCCGCTTTCAGGTTCTGCCGGTAAATGAGAGTTCCAACCATCGCATTCGCATCCTGATGCCCGATTGCATCCAGTTGCTTTTCGGCGCGTTCCCAATCTCCGCTGAAACACGACAATTCGAAGAGAAATGTACGTGCGGAGACATTTGTCGGATTGGTTTTTACCAGTTTAATCGCCTCTTCGATTGCGCCTTTCAGGTCGCCGGCGTCGAGTTTCAGTTTTGCATCGTTCATAGAATCTCCGGTTTCAGATTATTACACTACGCGTTTTGCGATAGTAAACTGGCCGCGTGCGTTTATTTAAAGATATTTGCCGGTGCACGCAATTCCCGGTAAAGTCGCTTGTCGAACGGATCGCCGCCGCTCGGTTTGATCGTTGCGGTAATCGTTTTACCGCCGATCGAATAGGTCAGCAAATACTCGCCGCCGGGTTGTTTCTGGGGCCGTCCGGCATCGACAAAACGAAACAGTCCCCAATTTCCGGGCATTGTCAGTTCGGAACCGGAACTGCCCGATGCCGTATTGGCATTTACGCTGCCCGCAGAGGTGGCCGCTCCGGAACCGCCGACCGTAACCTTAACTCCGGTCTCTGCCGAACCGGAGGCCGGGAAGGTGCCTTTTATCGAACCTGTTCCGTCCGGCGGAAGCTTCTGGCCATCGATTGAAACTTCTACAAGGGCATCCTTTGTCGGCCGCAAAGAAAATTCATATTCAAATTTCGGCGTCGGGTTGCTGCCGAACAAAGCTTTGCGTAAGGCCACTGCCTTATTGAGATAGACGATGAATTCATCGGAAAATTGCAGATCGGCACCGTCTTTGAGTTTCAACTGACCGTCAGCCTCTTCAAAATACTTCTCCAGACGGTCTTTGTAGAACTTTGTAAATTTTCCGTCATTTGGATTAAGAAAAGCTGAAATTTTGGTCAGGTCAGCATCGCTCTGTCCGTCTTCAAAGGGATAGCCTTTTTCGATTTCCTTTGCCGCAGGCAGGATTTCCTGTGTCCAGGCTTTGGAAATCTGCGATTTTACATCCGCACCGAGGAGAGCCCGAAGATTTGCCAGCGGCTCCTGTAAAAGCAGCGCTACCTCCTGAGCCGAAGGCGTTTCGTTGAAGCCTGCCAGCAGATTGGAGATAGCTGTTTCTCGCTGCCGTATCTTCAGCGGGTCTTCATCTTTTGCCATTTGTGCGGCAATTTCCTTCAACTTGTCCTGTGAAATTCCGTTGAAGGCTTTGTAAACATTCCCGATTTCGTTCCTGTATTTTTCTATCGGGGCATTTTCCGCCTGATCTTTCGTGCCGACGAAGGTAAAGAGCGGACGAAATTCTTTTTCAGGCTGGCTGCCGCCCGTATCAGTATTTGCAGGGGGAAAGATATAGCTTTTAATCCATTCCCACCAGCCCTCGACTTCAGGTTTGGCCGAAAGATTCGTGTTTCGTGAGATTTCACGAACAAGTATTTTCATTGGCGAATTTGCTGTCGAGAAGGCAAGCAATGCCTGAGTTGCTTCGTCCTTGTTGTTGTATTTTTTGACATGGGTATTCTGGACGAATTTTCGCCAATGGTCGGCATAGTCGCGGTAGTAGCGATCAAGAATCAACGAAGAATCCGTAGATTTCGCAACTTCTTTTTTGCCGACCTCACCCATTACCCAATCGTCTTCGCCAAGTTTTTTATCGGCTTCCTGTATCGCCACTTTCATCAGGTCATAGCCCGGCCGGGTAAATGCGCTCGGCACGGCGTAACTGCCCTCAATATAACTTGTATCGGCGCCGTTCCGCGTCAGAATCGCCTCAACGGTAGTTTTACCGACTTTGTCATCTACCGTCTTGGAGATTTCCGTAACTTTTCGGCTGTAATAGCGGTAAACGGCCGGGAAATCCTTTAACTTGTTGCGCGTGTCGGCAACCAGTTTTTCGTCCAATTGAATACGCGGAAATCTGGCGTCGCCCTGGTCGCGGTCAACCTGTTTTGCCCAAAATTCCAGTTGCTGCTGGGCTACCAGTTTCATATCGGACGGAACTTTTGATTCCGTAACCCAGAAATCACGCAGAGCGGTCGCGATATGGCCGGATTCTGCCCTGTCTTTGTATGCGCCCGAGAGCATCAGATAAGCTTTCAGCAGATCGTAATAACGGCTCAGCGTCTGCTCTTCCTTTTCGGTCAATTGTCCGGGATTTGCCACCGGCTGACTGTTTGCGAATTTCCGTAATTCATCTTCGAGTCTTTTAACGGCCGGCTTTTTATAACGCTGTTCGACAACTGAAAAATACAACGGAAGCAGACTTTTTTCCAGAATGCTGTTTCCCGAATACATTCCGAAACGCATATAGATCGGCGGGCCGTTACGTTCGTAATCATCCAGCCTTGCCAGCAATTCGCGGAGTTCTTCGGTGGCATTTATTTCACGCCGGGCCTCGTCTTCCCGCTTATCCAGTGGATTTCGGCCTGCATCGGCCCGGACTATGGTCTGCACTTTTTCGCCGGTTGCTGTTGCTTCCTCCAGCATCTTCTTATTGTTGAAGAGCGAGACGGCCGACATCACAAGAAAGGCAAAGACCAGCAACATCCCAATCAAAGTTACGGCCCAGCCGAGAATCGGCGGGCGCTGTCTCTGCGCCAGGAATGTTTTGACCAGATCCTTATCGCGGAGAACCACATCACGGAAAAACCGGCGAATAAAAAAGCTGTTTGAAACTGTTTGAACACCCGCGGACTGATTCTTCGAAGGCGGAGCAGCGGTGAAATAAAAACCGCGTAAGAAAGGGTTTTCGCTGAAAGGATTTGGCCGAAAGAGTGTATTGACAAATGCACCGAAACGCCGCCGTGCAGTGCCGAAATGCAGTGGGAAATTGAATATACGGAGTTGACGGACCGGCGGAAACGGTGCAGACAGCCTGACGATCCGCCTTTTCATCAATGAACTATGCAATTTTTCGTATTCCGAATCGAATAAAGCCTGTGCGTTATCGCTTTTTTCAAGCGGAATGGTTGCTCCCCAGACCAGCGTTTTGTCCTCGGCCTTCGAGGCAGAAAAGGAATCCCGGAATCCCTCTATGGCATCGGCATGAGAAAATACGAGATATACGGGGAAACGCACTTTCAGCCGCTGCATTGCATCGTCGAGCCTGGCACGAAGCACCTTGGCCATTTGTTCTACCTGGCGCTCGTCGCCCTTGAGTATTTTTTCGCTGTCGATTACCAGAATGTAACCGTCAAGCGGCCTTTCCGGGCGATATTGCTTCAAGGTTTCAAGCAGTGCTGCCCATTCATCGGCATCGGCACCTTCGGTCTGAAAACGGCCGCCGGAATCAACAAATACCGCTTCGCTTGTTACACGCCAGTCAACACCGGCAGTCGGGCGGACGTATGCGAGCTCGGATTGCCGTTGGCTCGGCAGCGCCTGAAAGTTTAGCTCGGAACTGATAATCAAAGAACTCTTGCCGGATTTCGGATGTCCGGCGACCAGATACCAGGGCAATGCGTAAACCGCCTCGCGTCCGCCGGAGCCGAGATCGGATGATTTCAAAAACCTGACAACCTCTTCCGCGCCGGCCGAGATTGCCGGATAGCTCCCTGCCGGAGCTGCTTTCCTGGCCGGTTGCGCCGTTGCCTGTTCAGCAGAATCCGCAGCGGCCGCCGCCTGCTCACGTTTTTTCTTCCGGCGGGCGATTATGAAGCCGAAAAGGGCTACAAAAGGCAGTGTAATCAAAACGAAAGCGAGCAGTATCAGAGTTCTCTCGTAATAGCCTAATTGCGGCAAGGGAACGAGATACGTAATCATCGTAATGATCCCGTAAAACGAAAGCACCCCGCCGAAGCCAAGCGCGTATTTAAGCTGATCCGTATGCCAACTCATCTGTAAATCCTGTAGTCGATTTGACTCATCGACAGCACGCCGGTGCCTTCAGTTTCGGAGCTTGTCCACGGATTCCTGAAGGAATTTTGACGAAAGCAAAAACATTATCAAATAAACAATAAATGCAAGCCCGAGGCCGGCAAAGGCTCCGATTTTGGCCCAAACAGGCATTCTTTTTTTCGGCGGAGGCTTCGGTTGGTCATTAGCAAGCCAATCGGGAGACAGTTCAACAGGTGCGATCTTACCTGCCTTGACGAGTTCATTGGCTGTTTTTTGCATTATTGCAAGCAGCTTATCCTGTTCATAAACAGCATACCGCCCTTTGAAACCCAGCAGCATACAGTAGTAATAGACCTCGACGGCATCCTGAGTAACTTCTATCTGTGAGAGCATGGATTCGAGTTTTTCGAAAAATTTATTACCCGCAAGCTGCTCACCGAAATACTCCAACTGTAAAGGATTCTTTTCCCATTCGATTTTAAGAGGGAAATTGGCGGTTAAAACAGTTTCGTCCACAAAAGCCGCAAGCGCAAATTTAGCTACTGAGACAATTTTATGGTTGAAACGGTATCGTTCGGCCCGCTTTTCGAAATCATCCAGCATTGAGGCGACTTTCGGCCGTAAATCGTTTGAAGGAGTGATTATTCCCGCCTTTAGTCTTAAAATCAGGTCGAAAATCGGGCCTGCGAATGTTATCAGGTCATTTTTTGGTGCCGCATCTGCCATCGCATTAAATTACAAATAAATTATCTATGGTTTTACCGCATAGAGTTCAATTTTTTCGTTCGGAATTTCGCTCGGAACATAGACCGAAATCACCTTTGAACCAGCGATACCGTTCCAATAAGGGCCGATGGTATCCAACTGGAAATATTTGAAGCCGACACGAGACGGAATCGGCGCGGGAGGCGGGCTTGCATGTGTCAATACTACTCCGGGCAGTGCCGAACCTATAACAGAATCTATCACATCCCGCGATGCTATTTTGACAACGCGCGGTACGCCCTCGATTAGTTTCGCCTCGGGCATTTGGGCGTTTACTGCCAGATAAAAAGCGGCTTCTTTTATCAGCCTTTCGTCGTCAATACGACCGACATAGAGCGTTTCACGCGTTTTTTCGAGCGGTATCGGTACGCAGCGGCTCGGGATAACGGTTTCCAGCAGCTGACGTAGCTGCAGCGAAAGCGTGTTGAAAGTAAAATAAAGGTCGTCGTGGTCGTAGCGGACAATATCCTTTGGCTGCATCTCCAGCGAGAATGTCATAAGTTTTCCGATCAGCGAGACCATTTCCAGATATAGTTTTTCGGGATGGACAAGCGGGGAGCGGAAATAATGAGACATTACCGGAATAGAGGAATTTATAGTATGCAGCAACCAGAAGACGGCTACTTCCGAGGTCGTAAAATCCGCAAGGCTTGCATTGCTTTGCCGGCGCTGTTCGGCAAGGCTTGCGCTTTTGGTTATCAGGATTTCCACTAGTTGGCGGAGCATGGCCGTCAGCCAGTCGGAAGCTGAAATCTTAAGTATGGGCGGGATGTATTCCTCGGATATTTGCAATTGTCCGGTTGGCGAACGCTTTAGCTCGGCGATTTTTATACTGGTAAAACCATCGCGCAATTCATCGTCAAAGATTATCCGGAGGTTGCTTTTTGCGTAGGCGATAGGTTGTTCGTTGGTTCCCGTTGTCTCGTCTTTGGCCGAACCGGCTTCTTGCAGATATCTGAGATTGGGGTCCGCAGCACCACCCGAAGCCTGAAAATTTGATTCACCTTTCTTTTTGGCCGGAATCGCCAGGTGAACACCGAGACGGTCGGCCTCGACGCGAAAATGATTGCCTACGGGACGCATATTCGGTACCGCTTCCGCATCAGGGACATTGACAAAAAGTCCGTCCGGCATCACGGCACGGCAGACTGAAATCTGAAAGTTGCCGTTAGCGATGGCTTCGCCGCTGATTCTCAATTCGAGAACACCGTATTCATGCTGCATTAGAGAGCGAATACGTGAGTTCAGCAATTCTTCATAAAAATTGTCCCATTGCTGAAAGTGATGCGGCGTGAGCAGCATTCCTTCGTTCCAGACGATTTTTCGATAAGTGCTCATATGCGGTGGCTAAACGACAATAGTAGAACGAGAATCAAATTTAGTAAACAGGGACCGATTTGGCCAATAGTAAGAAGTCCTTTGTTAAATTATCTGAGCTGCAAAATCAGCTGTCCGGTTCAGTACGCGGAAAATTCCCCTGCTGCGGCTCGTCCCTGACATCTCCGTCTTTCGGAATCGCCTTTTGTGTAAGAATCTCGAAAAACTCTTTCATCCACTCCGGGCCGGTTTTTTTCTCGAAATCTTCCGGATATTTGGCTGCCAATTCAAGTGCACGGGTTAAAATCGGGAAGCCTTCGGCTGCCATTTTCCCGCGGGAGCCAAGTTTTCTCAGTGCCCTGGATGGCTTAATCAGCAAATCAACTACACGAATTCCTTGCGGCGACGGCGTGGCACAATTTTCCGCCGGTGTCGTAACAAGATATTCCCGACATGCTACGGGGCGATTCGGATGAATCGAGCAGGATTCATCCTCCAGAAAAGGGCATGGAATCCCTTCGTAAAAATATTCCAGCACGATCTCAATGCCTTGCCTGATTGCTTCATCGGGTTCTTTCTCCGGAGCTTTTCGTTGATGGTCGATAAATCTTTCGTACCAGCCGATTTTGTGAAAATGTTCCGCGGCTTTCCGAAAACGTTCGCGGATAACCGTTCTTCGCGGCTCCGGCATATTTTCGACCAATTCCGCAATTTGATAGACCTCAGATTCCGCAATCGGCACCGCCTGTCGGCAGCAGGCTCCGCAGCCCGCTTTGCAGGAAATCTTTTTGCCGGTGTTTTTTACTACATCAATTCCGGCTTCGACAAAAGAATTGGCCATCTGGTGAAAAATCGGCAGCATTCTGTGCGGTTTTACAGGTACGGCAGGTACGGTCACCTCGAACTGCATTGGAATACCTTCGACCCGAATGCCGATATTTCCCGTTATCCATTCATTAATATCCGACATTATTTGTGAATAAAATCGCGGTCCGGGTTTGGCACCCGCCGCGAAGTTGGATGTGTTACAAATCCAGTGCCTCTGCGTTGACACCGAATGCAGCCGGATTTTGCGTAATTGCGCCGATTGCAAGGAAACGAATGGCCATGTCGAATTCCGCCGGCGTTATTTTACTTTGTTTTTGTAAAAACCAGATAGTCCGGATTTCCCGCGAACTCTGTGGGAATTTTGTGGCCAAATCCTGTAAAAGGTTCCGCAGTTTCATCGTCTCGCCGGCAGCACCCTGATTATAAGCCGCAATCGTCAATAAACAATCATCCGCCAGCTCATTTCCGAGTTGAATAGTCAATTTATCCAGGGTATCGGCCATCGTCTGTGCCGTTGCCAAGACATCGCCGCGGCTGTTTCCCAGTTTTGTCATCGCGGCAACGGCCAGAAACAGGGGTTTTACGTTCTTTGCTGCAGCCAGAGAACGTAACTGGGCAGAATTTTTACGGGCGGATTTGATGTTATCGGCCAATGCTGCGGAGCCTGTAAACTCCTTGGTCTTTGCGGCTACGATTTTTGCCTGATCTGAGGTCAGGAATGCCTTCGGGTCGTTTTGTGCAATTCGTCTGAGGAACTTTGCGGCGTTTGCTTCGATTTTGGCTTGTTCGCTGTCGGGCGATGCCGTGGCCGCCGGGACGGCAGTTTCCGGCGAGGTGCTCGTCGGAGGCATATCGGATTTATTTGCAAGTGCTTTGTCGGGTTCGGTTTCCCGGTCCGATGTTTTTCTCCGCTTCGGTTCTTTTTCTATATCGGAAATGTCTTCGTTTGCATTAGTCAGAGCCTCATCAGCCGCATTGGAATTGCGCGATACCGCTATGAAAATTACAATACCAACAATAATTACCAAAACGGCGGCGACTGCCGGACCTGCAAAAAGTAGCCAAAAGGGAATGCCGGTTTTTGTATCCGCAGTGTTTATCGTCTTCCCGGATACGGACGGCGAGGCCGATTGCCCGGCCAGAGCGGAACGGGTCTGCCGGGATAAAGGTTTTTCAACCTCAACATTCACCTCCAGGCCGCCAAAACCAACAATATCGCCATCCGAAAGTGTAACCGGTTCGCCAAGCCGTTTGCCGTTAATGGTTGTACCATTGCTTGAATCCAGATCGGACAGAACGAAAAAATCACCGATTTTATCAATTCTGGCGTGTTTACGTGAAAGACGTGAATCCGCGATTGTCAGGTCGCACTCCGAATGCCGGCCGATTATAAACGACGATTTATCGACCGTTACGGCTTGTTTGCGGCCTTCACTGTCTAAATAGGTTATCCGGAGTGCGGTCATAATTCATTTATTGCGAATAGGTTGAAAGCGGACGGAGGTTTAAACCAAAATCTTGCGGGTTTTCGCCGACGATTGCAGCAGCAAAAAACTTCGGGACGTATTTGAAATTCTCAGATTGGAATTGTGCCGAAAGTTTTTCGCCATTTGCAATCAGAGTCCAGAAATCGCGTGGCAAACCGGAATTAGAGTCCAGAGCTTTTTGCAAATTTGCGCTCAGGCCGCCCTCGCCGCTGTTATAACTTCCTATCGCTAACGGCACGCTGGCCGGACCGGTGCCAAATCTTCCCGTCAATGCTTTCATATATGAAGCGGCAGCTTTCGCAGCCGGTTCAGGTTTACATCGATCGTCCGGTGAGGAGACCGAGGCGGTCTTGATAATTCCGTCATTCGGGACAAAATGCAGTTTGGCGGTTGCGAAGGTAAATTGAAACATGCCCAGCGGACCGGTTGGGCTCTGCAGACAGACGCAATGCTCGGATTCGATCATTGCCAGATAAATGCCGATTCTCGGGTCCGTGCCCTTTTCGTTAAAAGCTTTGATGATAAAAGGTGCGTTTTTGCTTGCGCGTTCATATGTTGCCTGCAAATTGTCGCCAAATCTGCAGCCGCTGAGCGGTTTGACGAAAATACGTTTTGCATAAGCATCGGTAAAGCTTTTTATCTTCTCGATTGCTTCCGGCGGTATAGGTTCGCTACTGGAATTACCGATAATCTGGGCTATCTTCATCGCACGGTCAGCGATGTACTGCCGTCGCTCGCTGTCCGTAAGATCGAGATATTTCTTTCCCGCCGGCATGGAGAAAGCCGTCTGTGACTGCTTAGGCGAAGTTTGTGTAAGTGTTTCTTTAACAGGCTCATCGGCACTTTCATTACGCGGAGAAGGAGAGACCGCGGGCGCGGATTCGGTAGTTTTGTCTTTATCAGGCTTTTTTTCAGCGACGTAAATATCGGTATTATTCAACGAGCTTTCTTCCGTTTCTGACGAGCGGGCAAAAAGCCGTATGACGACAAACGTCATGGAAACGACGACAATCGTAAGAGCTAGCCCGATAAGCAATGCAGGTAAGAGTCCGATTAAAGATGGCTTTGGTGATGGCGACGGGTTTGAACTTATTTGCGCTGAGCCGGCAGTTACTGACTTATTGACGGAAAAGAGGATTTTGACCGTTGTGTTATTCCCCAGGAGTATTGAGTCGCCGTCTTTCAGGGCTTTTCCGGCGGGCGGAACCTTTTCACCGTTTACAAATGTGCCGTTCGAAGAGTTTTCGTCAACTACCCAGATTTTGTCTCCCTCGCGGTATATAGTTGCATGCAGACGGGACATGCCCGAATCAGCAAACCGTAGATCAGCGTCACTGCCGCGGCCGAAACTCAACTTTCCGGTCACCAGCTTGTGTTCGCCGTAACCTTCCGGCGTCGGGTATTTGATAATGACATCCTGCATCCCGCAAACATTCTACATCGCAAGGCGATATAATTCCGAGAGCGGACGGTCACGCTTCAGGCCAAATTTCTGCGGATTTTCCGCAACGATTCCCGCGGCAAAAAACCGGACTAACTGTTCCCGCTCCTGCGGAGTTTTTATAGCTGACCAGACATCGGTACGGTTTGCAGGCAGCGTTGCTTTCCACGTTCCCGCTTCCTGAGGCGATTTTCCGAAGGCGGCAGCCGCATAAATGACATCGCCATCAAAAACGCCAAATACGATTGATTTCATATAAAGCGCGGCTGCCTTGGCGGCACAATTCTGTTTCGGGTCAGAAAGTGTTTCATTACCGCATAGCCCGTTATACCCATTTGTCGTAACAAAATCGTTGGACATCTGATAAAGTCCCTCCAGATTGTCTTTTTTATCGGGCTTGAAACGGCTTCTGCTCATTGCAAGGATAAATCCGAGCGGTGCATCCAGATTTTGTTCGCGAACAAAGGCAATATTTATTGCGTCGCGGTATTTCGAGGCCTGCTCAAAATAGCCTTCAACCGCATAATCCGCTGTTCGTTTTTGCACCTCCTGCAGAAATTGCTTATTGGAAAGATTGTAGGTAAAGTTACCGGAAAATTGTCCGACCAGCCTTTTGGACATTTCCTGGACTTCGAGTATCGAAACTTTATTTGCGGTTGTTCCGGAATTCGTTGCGTTTGTGTCGGACAGGCCCGCGGTTTGTGAATTTGAAGGCGGCCTGATCTGTCTTGTATCAAAGGCCAGTAACACAGGCGCAGGTTGAAAAACAGGTTCGCCGTTTTTGTCTATCAGCATGACGCTCAAAGCGTGATCAATGCCGTCGGCTAGATCCGGATGATCTTTCGGGTCTAAAGTAACGGTAAAAGGCGGTTCATCCGATTTGGCAAACTCGACGCCGTCAATTAAAAAAACAGCTTTGGAGACACAGCCGGCATTTTCGGTTTCCAGTTCGATTTCCGTCGGTTTGATGATTGTATCGCCGGTTTCAGGCGCGATAATTTTTGCCGTCGCGGCACAGGATGAACCACGCGTTAAATACAATGCGCCCGCGCCAATGGTTAAAGCGAGCCCGAGGGCACCTGCTGCACCGATCATCATCCATTTGTTGTTGCCGCCCGCATCCGTTTCGGCGGGAATTGTGCCGGATTGCCCTCCGGCTTGTACGGCTGCAAGTTCAGGCTCAGCCTCGCCCTCGAGATAAAAATTCAATGTTGCTGAATTTCCCAGAATGATGTAATCGCCGTTTTGCAGCCTGGTTTCTGCGGAAACGGGAATGCCGTTGACGGCCGTGCCATTGCTGCTGCCAAGATCACGGAGATAAAAGCCGTCAGACTTTTGAATTATTTCCGCATGATTTCGCGAAACATTGGCATCGTCCGGAAAAGAGACGTCGTTGTCGGGAGTCCGGCCGAGCGATAACCGGCCGGTTATCGGAATCTCCCGATCCGAAAATTTTATTTTTCCTTGCTGCACTGTAATCTACCTGCCGTCTCCGGCAACATTCTGACGATTCGGATATGAAAATTTGCTATTCAGAACGGCCCGTCGTTGCCGGCAGGTGCGATGAAAAGGACATAAACAATTACGATAAAAGCAGCCAGAGCCACAAGCATCAACCCGATCCCCAAAATAACATACATCCAATCCACTCCGGGTTTTTCCGTCCTGCTGTTCTCGACCGGAGAATGAAATGACTCGGGCGGGTTTGTACTGAGTTGTTCATAGATATCCGGTTGCGGTTCTACCGGTGGCAGCGGCATTTGCTCTCCTGCGGCAGTTTGCGGCGGCGCGGCCTGTTCAGCCGAGGGCGAAAATTTCCTCATTGCAACTGCGGCATAACCCTTCGGGAGATAGCCGCTGGTCTGCTGAAACTTTGGCGTTGGCATCCTCCACTCGCCGGTTTTTCCTTTACCGGTCAAATTGTCCGGTGATTGCTGTTTTTTCCGGGAGATTTCCGATTCATCACTGCTCATTGCCCGAACTTCCCCGCAGCGTTGTTATATCATGATTTCTGTAATTCCAGTAGATCTGATCGCGTAATGATGCCGGTTATACGCTTAAAATCCTCGACAAGCACTGCCGGCGCTTTTTGTAATTTTTTCTTTACATCATTGAAAGTTGCGTCCACATCAACAACCGGAAAACTTTCTTCCATAATATCGGCAACGTTGGAATTCAGAAGATCCCTGTTTTCAAGCAATTTGGCCAAAATTCGGCTTTCACGTAAACTGCCGACTGAACGCCTTTCTTCCAAAACAGGTATTTGCGTGACGGCATTTTCATTCATTTTTTGCAGGGCGGATGCAACGGTTTCTCCCGGCTCTGCATAAATGAGAGAAGCCGGGGCACCCGAATTCTTGGTTTCGGCGATGAGGCCGGCGGTTATTTTCTGCGGTTCCAGCAGAAGTTTTTCCTTCATCCACTCGTCAGAATGGAATTTGGTCAAATAGTGTTCGCCTGTATCGCAAACTATGAAAACAACTACCGCATTTTCATCCAAATCCTTTGCTACCCGGAGTGCGGCGGCAAAAATCGTTCCGGTTGAGCCGCCACAGAAAATGCCTTCACGACGAGAGAGTTGACGTGCCATTTCGAATGACTCTCTGTCTGTTATGTTGATAATTTCGTCAATAATCGAAAGGTCGGCATTTCCGGTCGGGAGAGCCTGCCCGATGCCTTCTACCAGATAAGGCGTTGCCTCGGGAACCATTCCGGATTCCTTGTAAGTCTTAAAAATCGAGCCATACGGGTCGGCCCCGATCACTTTTATTTCCGGATTCATTTCTTTCAAATAACGGCCGGTGCCGCTGATTGTCCCTCCGGTACCAATGCTTGCAACAAAATGCGTGATTTTCCCGTCGGTATCTTTCCAGATTTCCGGCCCGGTAGTACGGTAATGTGCCGCCGGATTAGCCGGATGATTATATTGATCGGGGTAAAAAGAATTTGGTGTTTCTTCGGAAATTCGTTTTGCGGTGGCTACATAATGGTCTGGCGTTCCGGGCTTTGCGGCGGCAGGGCAAACGACTATGTCGGCCCCCAGCGCCTTGAGATAACGCATTTTTTCTACCGAGACCTTGTCTGTCAAGACAAAAATGCATTTATAGCCGCGGGCTGCCGCCGTCAAAGCAAGTCCGATACCGGTATTGCCGGACGTTGCCTCGATTATGGTCCCGCCTTTTTTGAGGACGCCTTCTTTTTCTGCCCAGTCAACCATCGAAACCCCAATCCGATCCTTGACGGAATAGCCCGGATTGAGGCTTTCCATTTTGGCAAAAACGTTTGCCTTGATTTTGTGTTCGCGGGTAATGTTATTGATCCGGACAAGCGGAGTATTTCCGATTAATTCAAGAATATTGTTGAAATATTTCATTTTTTGTGAATATTAACTGATTTTAGACTGAAATATATTTCTCCCTGATGTGAAATTCAGAGAAGTTTTACTGCTTTTGCTGGTATTGTAACGCTTTTTTGAATTTTAAAGTAGTGCGCTTCGGGATGGAGCAAGCATAACAACTTATCAGGCTGCGCCGGAATAGGTTCTGACCGGCAAAACAGATCAGGAAAATGCCATTTCTGCCCAAATCTCACTTCGTTTGGCAATCATCATTTCCGGATCATTGGTTATTACGCCGGAAATGCCGCGGTTAATTGCTCGGCGAAGGACGCGGGCACTGTCTGTTGTCCAGATCGTGACAGGCAGATTTCGACGGTTTGCACGTTTTATGAGCTTACGGCTTGCAAGTGCGTGATAGATTGATATTTCGTCCGCACCTATCTCAGCGGCCAGATTCACAAGATAACGATCCTTACGCAAAATGTTTGAAATTTTCGGTGCAAAAAGTGCTGCAGTTTTAATCTGCGGGCAGAAGGATTTAACCAGCGGTACCACGGTAAGCCTGAAACTTTTTATTATGACCTGTGACCTTAGGTCGGAGTCGGCTACCAGGCTGCAAACCGATTTCGTCAATCTTTGCAGTTCGTTTTCCCTACATTTCAGCTCCAAATAGATAAGCCCCGGATAATCTTTCAGCCTTTGGAGTACTTCTTCGAGACTTGGGATCCGTTCACCTGCATATTGCCGTTCTTCATCTCTCCGGCGACAGGCACGGAACCGGCTGCCGACGTCGCATTGAACTAAATCGCAAGAGGGCATTCGTCTTACCTTGCCTTCTTTACCGGCTGTCCTTTTCAGGTTAGGGTCATGGATTACAACAGGAACGCCGTCGGCGGCCAGGCGTATGTCCATTTCGATGCCCTCGGCTCCAACCCTGAGGGCCTCTGTAAAAGCAGCAATTGTATTTTCGGGAGCAACTGCGCTTGCGCCACGATGTGCAATTATTCGCGGTAAAATCGGCCCGCCGTTTGCTTTGGCAATTGAAAATTTTGCCGAAAAGGAGCTGTGAGCTATTGTTTTTCCAGTAAAAAAATCGTTTTCGACCACGAAATCGGCTCCGCAATTGGAAATTCGAAATTACCGACGATGTTAAAATACTTTTGTGAAATTTTTCTTACATCTTCGAGAGGGTGAATTTTGAAGTTATAGAGAAGTTCAAGGACGCTTCCGACCAAAGAAGGCTTGACCGGCAATAAAACCAGTTTACCGCCGGGTTTGAGGACGCGTGCCGTTTCTTTAAGCCCATCATCCAGAGGAACATATTCCAGAACGCCACACGAGAGAACCAGATCGAAACAATTGTCGGCAAATGGGAGGCATAGTACGTTTCCCTGAACGGTTTCAATGTTTGCCGCATCCACGTTTTTTTCTTTTCGTGCCTGCCCGATGGCAAGCTGGAGCGAATTCCGGGAAAGATCGAATGCAACAGTCTTTTTTGGCCTGAAACCGGCTTTGTGCAGTGCCATCGTTACTATTCCTGTTCCGCTGCCGGCATCCAGAACCATTGAGTCACGGTTGATTTCCAGGTCGAGTGAACGCAAAAAACGAGCAACCGAATCGCGATACCCGTTTAGTTTTAGCGCAAGGTTATGCACCTCGGCAATACGATCATAAAAACTGGCTGTTTTATCCTTTTGCTTTTTTAGCTTTGTTGTCCCCATTATTACGATGTAATTTAATCATTATTCCGCGAGGAGCCTAACTATCATTTCCTGCAGTTCTTCTATGCGGCTTTCGCTGGTCCCTACCTCGACAAAACGAACGATGCCTTTCTTGTCAATCAGCACAGCGGTCGGGAGTGCCGTTGCCCCAAACGTTAAGTGCGGACCCTGATCACGTGCAACTGCAAAATCATAAGGCAATTTATATTGTTCTTTGAAGCGCCTGAGATACTCCAACTCTTCATTTTTTGACACCGGCTTGTCATAAATGTTGCCATAATATCTTGTGATGCCGATAATTACCAGACCTTTCCCTGAATACTCACGATGCCATTCGCTTAAATGTGGAAATGCGGCAAGACACGGAGCGCACCATGTTGCCCAAAAATCAAGAAGCACAACTTTTCCCTTAAGATCGGATAGCCTGATTTCCGTACCCGGAATCCAACGATCTATCCCAATGATTTCCGGCGCCGGCTCAAGCAGCATTTTGTAGTGCCGTTCACGGGTTCTCAGCCGTCTTAGAACATCTTCACGCTGGCCCTGAAGTGTTAGATCCGGAAGGCCTGAATTCAATATCGAATGCGTAATTGCCAGAGCCTCGGACTTTTTACCTGACAAAATTTTATGTATCAGCAATTTATCGATAGCGAGGAAGTAAAGTCTCGTATTACCGACGGCTGCAGCCACTGACCGCAATTGTGAGGATATTTCTTCGAGGTTTTTTTCGTCCGCTAATGCACTGGAAATATCAAATGCAAGCAATCCGGCATCGAAAATCATATCCAGTGCTGCCGGAGATGAAGCCTGTTTTTCATATGTTGCGCGTGCGATTGAAAAAGCCTCAAGAGCAAATTGCAGTGCGTCAGGCAAACGACCGGCAGCACGAAAAGACCGGGCGATCTCGATGTTGATCCGTAATTTCTCACTGGATTTTACAGGCTCATTTTTCAAATAGCCGTTGTAAACAGCCGCCGCCTCTTCCGGCTTTTGTTGTTTGGCAAGAACCACGGCGAGCAGAGCCTTTGCAGATTGTTGCCTTTCTGCCGTTGTATCGTCGTAAGCAAGGAATTTCCGCAGACTTGATTCGGTTTCAGCGTAATTTTCCGCTATCCAGTAGAGCAATGCAAGGTAATAAATATCCTCAGACGTCAGGTTGCTTCTGACTGCAGACGCGGCGGCATATCTGGCTGCCAATTGTTTTTGTTCTTTCTCTGCTTGTTGCCGGAGATTGTCGCTTACCGGAAGTTTCTTTTTCTCAAATTCCTCGTACTTCTTTTTTCTGTAAGTATTTGCTTCTTCGAATAATTCCCTGACGGTGGTCTGATCATTCGATGTGGTTTTCACCGGCACTCTGCCGGATTGGCCGGATACAACCGGGCCTGAGGCGGCAAAAACACAGAATAATAGTAAAAGAAATACACGGTTGTTATTCATCAAAAAAACCTTATTTTGCCGAAGCTGATGTAATTGCCTTTGGCCTGAACGGATTAGCAATCGTCTGATGGCTGTCGTTAAAGATTTCGTTTGCCACAATCTCCGCAGTCCACGGCGATAGGAGTATGCCATTACGATAATGTCCGGTTGCAACCAAAAGACCAGGTGCCGATGGAATCTCGCCAATCAAGGGACGACTGTCAGAACAAAATGGACGCAATCCGGCGACTGCTTCCCCGACCGTCAGTTTATTTAACCAAGGGAAAATCTCCAATGCGGAACGCCGCAGAATTTCGATGCTATCGGGCAAGACTTGTTTGCAGAATCCAACGTCTTCGCTTGTTGCGCCGATGATAAGTCGGCCATCATTTCTTGGGACAGCGTAGAAGCGACTGTTAATGACAATACGCTTTGGTTGCAGTGCGGTCTTGAAATAAGCCATTATCTGGCCGCGAATCGGTTTTATACCGATCAAAGGCAAGTTTAAGGTCGTCAATAAATAATCGGTCCAGGCACCGGCTGCCACGACGACTCTGTCTGCTTCTATCAGCATTTCGCCGGCGCGAATTCCCGTAACGCGGCCGCCGTTTTCCAGGAGGCCGGTAACTTGTGTATTTTCAATGACTTCAACGCCATGAAGCCGCGCGGAAAGTGCAAGCGCTTTTGAGAGTTTTCTATTATCAACCTGGCCGTCCTCGGGATAAAATGCCGCTCCGGCAATTGTCGGGGAAATGGCGGGTTCCAGTTTCGCAGCTTGCCCGGCTGAAATTATCTCAACCGGAATGCCCAGGCGGATTTGTCGGGCTATTTTTTCTGATGCTTGTTCTGCCTCTTGTGCGCTTTTTGCGACTGCAATTGCACCATCACGCCGTAATTCTATGTCCATGCCGGTTTCGTTCAGTAATTCCGCGGCAAGAGAGGGAAACATACGGTTAGATTCACGGCAGGCAAGATAAAAATCATCGTAGTCTTCGCATTCGACATTTGGCGTCAGCATTCCAGCGGCGGCAAACGAAGCCTCATTGCACAATCTGCCGCGTTCAATCAGGACAACCCGGCAAATTTTACGTTTTGCTATGGCCCGGGCGATTGCCAATCCAATCACGCCGCCGCCGATTATCACTATTTTTCCGTCTTTTATGCTCACAAATCTTTCTAAAATTTAGCTTTAGGTTTATTATAGAACATCGATTTATGAAACACACCATTACCTTGATCCCGGGCGACGGCATCGGCCCGGAAATTGTTTCGGCAGCCGTAAGTGTTATTGAGGCTTCGGGAGTTGATATTGAATGGGAAACTCATCTTCTTGGAGCCGTTGCATTCGAAAAGTACGGAACCACAATACCTGAAGAAACGATTGAATCTATCAAGCGGAATCGGGTTGCCTTGAAAGGCCCGCAAATGACTCCCATCGGCAAGGGTTTCACCTCTGTAAACGTAGGGTTACGCAAGGCGCTCGACCTTTATGCCAATGTACGCCCCGTCAAGGCATTACCTAATGTGCCCTGTCGCTATCCTGAACTGGATCTGGTAGTAATGCGGGAAAATACCGAGGATCTTTACGCAGGACTCGAACATATAGTGGTTCCGGGAGTCGTTGAGAGCCTCAAAATCATCACCGAAAAGGCATCTACCCGGATTGCCAGATATTCATTCGAATATGCCAGAGCTAATGGCCGAAAGAAAGTTACGGCTGTCCACAAGGCCAACATTATGAAACTTTCCGATGGCCTTTTTCTCGATTGTTTTTATTCCGTTGCAAAAGATTATCCCGAAATCGAATCCGACGATAAAATAATCGACAATTGCTGTATGCAGCTGGTAATGAGGCCGGAACAGTTTGATGTTCTTGTGCTCGAGAATTTGTACGGCGATATTGTATCGGATCTGTGCGCAGGGCTGATCGGCGGGCTTGGGCTTGCACCGGGGGCAAACATCGGAGAGCTGGGAGCGGTCTTTGAGGCGGTTCACGGATCGGCTCCCGACATCGCCGGACAGGGGATTGCAAATCCTACGGCGATATTGCTCTCGGCACTGATGATGCTCCGTCATATCGGCGAAAATGATGCTGCAAATCGCATTGAGAATGCGATGATGGCTGTATTTGCTGAGGGAAAACATTTGACACGGGACATTGGCGGAAATGCGAAAACAGCCGAGTTTGCCGCTGCAATCATCGAAAAACTGTAAGTCTTTCGCTAATCAGTCCAAATTATTTGCAACGCCTGAATTCATTTGCGCTTCGAAGTTATCGCCTGCCGTTGTATCAGGATGCAATGGCGGCATTGAGGAGAAAGAGTGAAAAAAGGAATAATTGCTTTAATTACGATAATCGCATTTTCAGCAGGGACGCTTTTAGTTTCCGCACAGACGCAGCCGCGAAGCAGGCAAATGGTAATTCCTTACGGCAAATCCCGAATTGACAGTTCCGCAAAACTATCCGTAAGGTTTCTCGGTGTGGTGGAAGATTCCAGATGCCCAAAGGGTGTCAACTGCGTTTGGGCTGGAGCAGTCACAGTTAAAATTTCAGTCTCTTGTCCGGGTAAAGAGGCGAAAGCTTTTGAACTATCCAGTCTTCAAGGGAAAGAAACCATAGAATACGAGGGAAAGCGGATTACTTTAGTCCGCGTAACGCCATATCCGCAAGCCGATAAGCCCATTAGAAAAGCGAATTACCGCGTTACTTTGAAAATCGAACCTGTAAATTAAAATCTCCCTGACAGCAACCTTCTCCGGGAATCATTAAAGACGGGCATACGGACCCGTTAGTGCAATAAGTATCAACATTACTATGAAATAAGGCACTAAAACTGCCGCACCTGCATAATCTTTGGCTACTCTTTGTCCAAAGAATAAACCCAGAATAGCTAAAGCACCGAGAATACCGGCGACAAACATGACTGATAAACTGCCGGAAACCAGAAAATAAATGATTCCGGCTGCAGACAAAAGACCGGTCGCTGTCTCCAGAATGGTGATTTTCAACAACATCAAAGGGACTAACCTGGAGAGCGGAGTCTTGGCAAAGTGATCCTTCAACCAGGCGAGATTTCCGTTCCAATCGAATATTTTATCCAAGCCTGATTGAATAAAAAGAATAGCGACGAAAGCCGCCGTCAGCAAAGCCGGCAGGTTGCGGATTAATGAATCTATCGTCATTAAAATCTTCCTCCTTCATCGTTACTTGAACAAACGTTACACTTGCGGCAAATCGCTGCAAGAGGGGAATCAAGAGCGTTTCCTGCCATTCATCAAGGATTCGATTTCTTCGGGATGTTTAGGTACTTTCGAAGTAAGAATACGGTTTCCGCTTTCGGTTACTACGACATCGTCTTCGATTCTGATCCCGATACCGCGATATTTTGCCGGGGCCGTTTTATCATCTGGCGGCACGTAAATTCCGGGCTCAACCGTCAAAACCATTCCGGGAGCGAATGGTCGCGAAATTTTTGCATGTTGATCCACGAAATACCGCCCGGCATCATGAACATCCAGACCTAAGTAATGCCCGACTCCATGCATATAATATTTCATATATGCTTTCTTTTTTATCAAATCAGAGGTTTTGCCTTTTAATAAACCAAGTTTAACCATTCCTTCGGTTAAAAGTTCAATCGAATATTCCTGCCGCCCTTTAACGGTATTGCCGGGCCGCGTGTATTCGATACATTTGAGTTGCACGTCAAGCACTACGTCATAGATTTCCCTTTGAGCAGGCGAAAAGCGTCCATTTACGGGAAAAGTGCGTGTGATGTCGCTTGCATAAACCTGATATTCAGCTCCGGCATCTATCAGGAGCAGGTCGCCATCCCGCAATACTGCGTTGTTTTCCACGTAATGAAGTATTGTCGCATTTGGTCCGCTCCCGACAATTGAATTATATGCCACGCCGGATGCCCCGCGATCCCGCATATGTGCTTCGATCAGAGCTTCTACCTGCGATTCGTTCATACCCGGACGTACCTTTTTCATAGCCAGAATATGGGCTTCGGCGGCAATATCGGCGGCTCTTTGCATTAGCTCGATCTCTTCCGGCGATTTGTGTAACCGCATCTCGCCAATAATGGGCGTGGGGTCAATGATGGTATGCGGCGGATAGGCTGACTTGAGTCTTCTAACACGCTGTTCCTTTAAATAATTCAGGATTAAGTGATCAAGTGGACCGTCAACGGCAAAACGGTAATACAGAATATCGCGGCCGTTGAGGATTTTCGGCAGATCGGCTGTAAACCTTGCAATGGGAAATGCACGATCCGCACCAAATTTACGGACGGCGCCTTCAACTCCGGCGCGGCGGCCAAACCATGTTTCCATTTCGGGGTCGCGCGGGCGAACATAAAGTGTGTAGGGAGCCTTTTTATTGCCCGGATCAATAACGGCAATGGCATCAGGCTCCGGGAATCCCGTAAGGTACCAGAAATCCGAATCCTGCCGGAATTTATACTCCGTGTCATAACTTCGGGTTTTTTCATGGGCTGCGGGAATAATGGCTATGCTGTTGTCCGCCATTTGGCTGATGAATTTTTGTAATCGGTCTTTCATAGGCTTTTTCTGGATAAGACAAGTCTATCGTAATTCTTCGAAATCTCAATCCTCGCTGCGTTGAGATTGTAAGTCCGGATATGCGATTCTAGATATCAAAGAGGTTAAATACTTTATTGCCTCACTAAATGCACGGTCTTGGATTCCTATGGATCTCCGGATTACGGAAATTTTTCTTTCTGTTCAGGGCGAATCGTCTTATGCCGGTAAACCCTGCTCTTTTGTGCGTTTGACGGGTTGTCCGATGCGTTGTAGCTGGTGTGACAGCGAATACACGTTTAGCGGCGGCAAAAGAATGACTTTTGAGGAGATCTTCAGGCGGCTCGAAGAGTTTGGTTGTCCGCTGGTAGAGGTTACCGGCGGCGAACCGCTGGCACAAAAAAATGTTTTTCCGTTTATTGCTGAACTATGCGATCGCGGTTACGAGGTTTTGATAGAAACAGGCGGTTTTTTTTCTACCAGTGAGATTGATCCGCGCGCCCATATTATTCTCGATGTTAAATGTCCGGCATCAGGTGAGGCTGAGCGGAATCATTGGCCAAACCTTTTACGTTTGAGGCCGGAAAAGGATGAAGTCAAATTTGTTATTGCAGAAATGTCTGACTGGGAATTCGCGAAATCGATTATCGCCGAATATGATCTCCCTGAACGGACAAGAGAAATTCTTATATCTCCGGTTTTTGGGATGCCGGAAACACCCGAATTAGCAGAAGCGGTAGCGAACAGCGGCTTGCCCGTGAGATTAAACCTTCAAATCCATAAATTTATATGGGGCGAAAATGCCCGCGGTGTATGAAAGACAGTTTTGATAGTGCTGATTATGTCCGAAACAGCCTGTAATAAAGCGATAGTTTTGGTTTCCGGTGGAATGGATAGTTGCGTCACTGCTGCTATCGCCGGTCGCGAGACCACTTCAACGGCCTTTTTACATATTAGCTATGGCCAATTGACGGAGAAGCGCGAGAGGCAGGCATTTAACGACATCGCTGATTATTACGGCATCAAAGAGCGGCTCGACGTATCAGTTGAATATCTCGCAAAAATTGGCGGGTCTTCGCTGACTGATCGGGACATTCCGGTCAGTGAGGCAAATCTCGAAAACAAAGAAATCCCTACCAGTTACGTCCCGTTTCGCAATGCAAATATGCTTGCCATAGCTACCAGTTGGGCGGAGGTAATTGGAGCCGCAAGGATTTATATAGGTGCAGTCGCCGAAGATTCCAGCGGATATCCGGATTGCCGGCCTGAGTTTTACGCAGCATTTCAATCGGCGATAGACGCCGGTACAAAGCCCGATACTAAAATCGAGATTTGTACTCCGATTATCCATCTCACAAAAGCGGAAATTGTTGGAAAAGGAATCGAACTCAATGCACCGCTTCATCTGACCTGGTCGTGTTACAGGAGCGAAACGCTTGCTTGCGGCAACTGTGATTCGTGTGCATTGCGGCTTCGCGGTTTTGCACAGGCAGGAATTAAAGATCCGATACCATACGCGGACTGATTTCCGGCAACAGCCGCAATTTATTACACAATTTCATATGGCGGTCAATATTTGCGAATTTCCAAGTCATTACGGCTGAGATTCGCTTCTTTCAGATCACCAATCGCAATTAAAGCTATTTTATCGGTAATTAGAAATTCACGGGCAATTTGTATTATGTCATCCAAAGAAACGGCTGCTATACGCTCAAGCGATTCCTCGACCGGGATCTGATGTCCATGGACTAATTCGAATTGAGCCAGCGTAGCGGCACGGTTTGCCGTATCCTCGAGGCCCAGCAGTATTGACGCCCGCAATTGATCTTTCATCAGTTCCAGTTCATCGCTTGTGACACCTTCACGAACCAATAAATTAAGTTCTTCAACTACAATCTTCAATAAATCGCGGGCTGATTCCGGTGATGTAGCTGCGGAAATGGTAAGAAATCCGAAATCCGAATAAAAGGACGCAGAAGCACCAATATTATAAGCCAGGCCGTGCTCCTCACGTACCTTCTGCCACAAACGGCTGGAAACGCAGCCGCCTGTAATGCCCGTAAAAATTTCGGCAGCATACCTGCGTTCGTCACGAGCCGAGACCAATGGCATCGCTAACATCAAATGCGTTTGTTCAAGTTCCGGTCGGGATTCCAGATAAACCGGTGCTGCCGGCTGCGGCGGCTCGTCTGCGGGAGAAAAACCATTGTTTGATGGGAAATCCAGCGTTTCGGCTAATTCAACCAGTTTATGATGCTCGAGATTGCCGGCTGCTGCGATAATCAGATTGCCCGGATGGAAAGCTTTTTTGTGATAATCGGCAACAGTTTTCGAATCAAATCGGGAGAGACTTTCCGGAGTGCCGGTTATGGGGAGTCCGAGCGGATGATCGGGGAAAAAATGCTTATGAAACAATTCGTCCAGCAATTCTTCCGGCGAATCTTCATTCATCTTGATTTCTTCGGTAATAACATTCCGCTCGGTAAGACAATCCGTGTTTGAAAACTGCGGTTTGGTGATGAGCTGAGCTAAAAGGTCAAAAGCATCATTGAAACGATCCTTCGTTACCTTGAGGATAAAACCGGTTTCTTCATAACTGGTGAAAGCATCCAGATTACCGCCAAGCCTGTCCTGCAACGCAGCGAGCTCACGTGCCGTATAACGATCAGTGCCTTTGAAAACGCAATGTTCGATAAAATGTGTGATTCCGTTTAGATGTTTCGGCTCATTTCTTGCCCCGAGACGGCAAAAAAATCCCAGTGTGGTGGATTGAGCCTCCGGCATTTCATCGGATATAACAACCAATCCGTCGGGCAGCAGGGACCGCTGAATTTTTTCTTTCATAAATAATGCAACGGAAAGACTATTGCGAAATAGCATTAAATAGCAGCGGGAAAGTTGCCAAACTCTGCCCACGATACTGCGGGCGGAAGCCGAAGAGGATAATCTTGCCTTTACCCATTCGGACCTCGACGAGAGCCGCCTTGCCGGCGATCTTTTCGGTGCCTAGTGCCCAGCCGGAGAGCAGGATTTTTTTCGGATCGGCCGGGTAACGGGCAATGATGCTGTAACTTATCCCGCCGTCGGCTGACCGTGTGCCGCTCTTTGCACTCGCCGGCGTGACCTCTACGCCGCCGGTCATTTCAAAAGCCGGCGAATTCTCAAACCATGCGATCGATTGCTGCGGCATACCCTTCGCGATCGGGTGATTTGTGTCAATTTCAGTGCGGAGGATCGAGCCGGGGATGTAGAAATCCTTGCGGTCGAGCCCGGCGGTGACGTTTTTGATCGGCAGATTGAACTGCTCGATCGCAAACAGCGACGAGCGATTCAAAAATACAAGCGTCCCGCCGTCTTCGACAAACTTCTTCAGATTCTCAACGCCCTCTCGTCCCACGCCGCCCACATACTCATCCGGCATCGAGCCTTTTGCGTAGCCGTTGAGGATCTGATTGGCGGGTTGGTCGGGGAAGACGATCGTTCTGCCAGAGTCTACAGGAGCATTGCGGATAGCCTGACTGGTCAGGCTTTCATATGCCGGGCATGGCTTTTCACCCTTCATTGTCACAGGTCCGCGGTAATCGAAAATCCAACGAGTCCAACCCTCGTCCATTGACGGCAAGTTGCTCTTGTAAAGTAATGCCTTTTTTCGAATCGGGCAGCCGCCAAGCAATCCCCCCATTTGTATGAACGGCTTCTTTTCGTAGGCGAAAGGGGCATTTACCGGCTTTGCATCTATTCCAGCAAAAAGATGAAAGCTATGGGCCGTAACGTCATATGGTGCGATCGGATTCCCATTCTCATCAAGCAAATTCGGGTAAACCTGGCGCTCGAGGAGAGCCTTTGCAAAGCCGCCGTATGGCTGATCCATTCTGACCAGATGGCCTTTGTCGGTTTCCTCAATTTCGACGCCAGCCCTTCTTAGAATACCCATCAAAGTCCAGACAGGCTGTCCGAATCCGCGTGAGTAAGGAGCCGGAAATGTGAAACCGAACATCTCTCCATCCTTCCTCGGCCGAACCGCTTCTTTCCCGATCTCATAAAACCTCGACAGCCATTTTTCGCGGTTGTCGGCGGCGTGATCCAACAAACTAAAGGCGGTGGCGGTCATGTAGTCGGTGATGTTGCGGAGCTTCCACTCGCCGCCTTTCCAGACGGGGCCGAAGTTTGGTGATTCTTTTTTGGCGTCGAGGCCGCCGGGCGAGGTGCCGAGCTGTTCGAATTTGACCTCGACGGGCGTGGCGAGACGTGCGGAGGCGGTTTCGCTAAGGATGCGGACGCCGCCGTGGTAGTGCGAGTATGCGCGTGCGGGCGTCCAGGCGTCGTAGGTTGTGCCGGTTGTTATGCCATCAAATCCTTGTTTACGAAGGTCATTCGCCATATAGTTACCTAGTTCGGTGAAGGCTTCGACGATTTGTTTCGGCACGTTCGGCTCGACCGGCGGCATATACGGGGGCAAAAATTGCCTCGCTCCGTAGATGCCCTGTTGATGTACGTCGAGCACGATCTGCGGCCGCCAGACGTTGTGGATTTTATCAACGGTGAGCTGCGTCTCGACCTGCGTAAAGGCGTACCAATCGCGGTTCAGGTCATGGCCCGTGTATTTGTGATAAAGTTCGGGCGGTTCGGTGCCTTCGAATGGTGTCCCGAGCGTTTTATCGTACCAATTTTTGACGATATCCACGCCGTCGGGGTTGAGGCTCGGCACAATGAGAATGATCGTTTTATCGAGTATCTTTGATATCCGGGGATCGTTTCCCGACGCGAGTTTGTGTGCGACGAGCATCGACGACAGATAACTGCCTACCTCAGTAGAGTGGATACCAAATGTCATCAGGACTATCGTTTTACCTTCGGCGATAAGACGTTTTGCAATGTTGTCATTTGATCTGATTTTTCGCGGATCTGCCAGCTTGTCATTGATTTCTCTGTAATGATCAAGGAGGCGCAGGTTTGCCGGGCTGCTTATGGTTGCGTAAACAAAGGGCGCACCCATTGTGGACTTGCCAATCTCTTCAAATATGACCCTGTTGCTTGCGGCATCGAGTTTTTTGAAGTATTCGACGACTTTGTCCCAGCTCGCAAGTTTCCTATCATCACCCGGTGTAAATCCCAGCACGTCTTTTGGTTCCGGTATTTGACCAGCTGCCGGGAAGCCGGCAACAGCGAAAATAAAGAGAAATGACAATTTGGCGACAATGTTCAATCTTCCGGTCATATGATTAGCAACTCCGGCAATGGCAGATATTTTCGATAAATTTATCACATATCGGATAATGCCTTAAGCGGCATTACAAAACTATCGCTGCGCAAGGTTGAATCAAATTGAGTTTCGCTGTAAATTCTTTGAGACACTTTCCCCGTTTCAATGTCACATTTCAAAGGAGCATTTACAGGATGAAAAACCCTTTTCTGGAGAATTTCCGTCCATATATACCCGATAACACAACCTTGCGTGAATTGACGCCTTTTCCGCTTATTGTTGGGACTTTATTAGGTATTATCTTTGGCGCCTCGTCGCTCTACCTTGTTTTGAAAACGGGACTTACAGTCTCCGCCTCGATTCCGGTCGCTGTCATTGCGATAACGCTTTTCCGAATTCTGTCCAAATTCGGAGCACGTGACGCGACGATTCTAGAAGCCAATGTCATGCAAACTGCCGGGTCGGCCGGCGAATCCATAGCATTTGGAGTCGGCGTGACTATGCCGGCAATTCTCATTTTAGGGTTTGACCTCGAAGTTACACGTGTAATGCTGGTAGCAGTCCTTGGCGGCCTTCTGGGTATTCTGATGATGATTCCGCTTCGCCGGGCATTGATTCGTGACCAACACGGACTTCTGAAATACCCGGAAGGTACTGCCTGCGCACAGGTCTTGATAGCAGGAGCTTCGAAAGAATCCAGAGAGGCTTCTACTGAAGCTGCCGGCGGCGAATCGGATGCCAGCGTGCTCCAACGTGGCAAAATCATTACTATCGGCTTCATTGCAGGTTTCGTCTATAAATCGCTCATGGACGTTTTCGGCTTTTGGAAAGGAGAGCCGGAAAAGGAATTCAGCGATTCGACTCTTAAAGGCGGTTCCGTTGCTCTGGAAAACAATCCGGCTCTGCTAGGAGTCGGGTATATTATCGGCCCATATATTTCTTCAATAATGATGGCTGGCGGCGTACTGTCCTATCTGGTCATTATTCCAATGATCAAATATTTCGGATCAGGACTAAATAATCCGATACCGCCGGAACTTACAAATACCATCGATTCGATGAGTCCAAGCCAGATTCGGGGTGCTTATGTCTTGTATATCGGTGCCGGCGCGGTTGCTACTGCGGGAATAATAAGCCTTTTTCGCAGTCTGCCAACAATTTGGCACGGGCTGCGATCAGGGCTGTCTGATCTGAGGTCCGGCGGCAATAATGCCGATGGATCCAAACTGCCGCGAACAGATCAGGATATTTCGATGAAATGGGTCATTATCGGAATCATAATTCTAATGGCCGCCATAATGCTTGCTCCGCAACTTGGGATCAGCATCTTTCAGCATCCATATGTATCTTTTCTCGGGGCACTATTGATAATCGTTCTCGGCTTCCTTTTTGTAACGGTTTCGTCAAGACTTACCGGTGA
The DNA here is from genome assembly GCA_040756215.1 of Acidobacteriota bacterium. Taxonomy (GTDB): domain Bacteria; phylum Acidobacteriota; class Blastocatellia; order Pyrinomonadales; family Pyrinomonadaceae; genus OLB17. The sequence continues at coordinate 331,773 of JBFLZQ010000002.1, read as the reverse complement.
AGTAGGTTCTTCTTCTAATCCGATCTCCGGTATGACCGTCGCCACGCTTTTGATAACGTGTCTGGTATTTCTGGCTCTGGGCTGGACGCAACCTGACCCATATTTCGTAACGGCACTTTCCATCGGCGGCATCGTTTGCATTGCCGCTTCAAATGGCGGTACTACCTCCCAGGATCTGAAAACCGGTTTTCTGGTCGGTGCGACCCCGCGTAATCAACAGATTGCAATTTTAATTGGCGCTCTGGCTTCCGCTCTGGTCCTTGGGCCGCTGCTGATTTTTCTCAATAACTCAAAGACTTATTACCAGCCGGTTGATCCAAAGGCCTTCAGCATTACAGTGCCGGAAGAAAAACTGGCAAAAGACGGCTCCGCACTTAGAATTGAGCGCGCGGGTGGTAAATACGCTGCTGATCCGAATGAATATCGGGTCTGGCATAATACTGACCCGAAACTTGGCCAGCCCGGAAAATATCTTGTAAATGCCGCCGGACAACCGGTTTATCTCGTTGACCCAACAATTAATGGCGTTATTACCAAAGACGAAAACGGAAACGATATTGAAAGATACGATGCCCCGAAGGCGACACTTATGAGTTATATCATAAAGGGCATCCTTAGCCAGGAGTTGCCCTGGGGCCTTGTCTTGATTGGTGCAATGATTGCAATCGTTCTGGAGCTGACCGGAGCTCCGGCTCTTGCATTTGCCGTCGGGCTTTATCTGCCTATTTCTACAAGTGCTCCGATATTTGTCGGAGGTATGGTCCGTTGGTTAGTGGATTTATATTTAAAGCGCAAACTGGCCGGTCAAAATTTATCCGAAGACCAGATAATTGCCGAGACTGACAAATCCAATGGCGTTCTGCTTGCATCAGGTTACATAGCCGGCGGAGCGATTGCCGGAATTTTAATTGCTGTATTCGCAGTCGTTCCAATGTTGAAAGACATTCAGGATGCTTCAAATGCATGGGCTAAGCAGAACAACCCGTTTTTTGCCGGGTCCGCCTCGGATCTGTTAGCTCTGCTGCCGTTTGCTGTTTTGGCTTTTGCTCTTTACCTTGTCGGCCGTGAGAAACTGTTGCGTGGAAAAGTGGACGGTTAGAATCAGCCGGAAGGATTTTCCGTGGTTCCCGCCATTGACTTTATTCCTCAATGGCCGGATACTTTTCGGGAAAATCTTACAAATTTATTCACAATAGCCCATCCGGGCTAAGTTGCGGCTAGTTTTTGCCCGCAATTTGACGGGTTTTCTTTTTACAACAGATAACTAAGGAGGAAAAATCAGATTATGAAAAAAGCGGCCCTGTTGTTACTGCTTATATCTTTATTTGCAGTAATTGCAGCTTCCCAAACCACCGCGAAATCAGACTCTACCTCTGCTTCAACAGCAGAGAAATCCAAACGTCCGCCGGTTTTTCGTGCCAATAAGGACCAGATTGCCGCGGCTCAGGCAAAACTTAAAGAGGCAGGTCTGTATTCCGGAGAAGCTACCGGTAAACTCGACGAACCTACACGAGCCGGATTGAAAAAATTTCAGGAATCGAACGGGTTGCGTGCTACAGGAACCCTGAATCGTGCAACCCTGGAAAAAATGGGTATCGAACTGACGGAAAAACAACGACAGATTCCGATACCGGAAAGTTCTTATGCCACAGATAAGAAGGATAAGCCGGCCGCTGATAAGCCGAAGCGCGCACCTGTCTTCCGCGCGACAAAAGATCAGATTACGGCCGCTCAGCAGTTGCTTAAATCTCAAAACCTTTACAATGGTGATGCCACAGGCAAACTCGATGATCCAACCAGACAGGCTCTCCGTAAATACCAGGAGGCAAATGGTTTAAAGCCAACCGGTACACTAAACCGGGTAACATTGGAAAAAATGGGTATCGAACTTACAGATAAGCAGAAAGAAAACGACTAAGCAGACAGAAAACAACGGCACCCCAAAGCCGTGAATTCTATTTCGGGGAAATAATTGCGGCCGGCTCAAGCATTTACCGGCCGTTTTTATTTGGCAAATTCCTTGCTTTTCTATTATATTTATCACGCTTCGGATTTTGCCTTAGATCATATATGCAGGACATATATGCAGGAAACTAACGTTTATACATACCTCACGCCAATTGCACTTTTCTTTGTATTGCTTGAGATCGGCCTCTGTATTGTTTACAAGCGTAAATATATTTCTTTTCCTGAAGCAGTGGCTAATTTCGGCACCGCACTGGGTAATCAGACAGTCAACGTTTTAGTTGCTGCGGGCGTTTACGTTGTTTACGGGTATCTTTGGGAAAATTATCGTCTTTTTACAATTGAATTAAACTGGTGGACTTTTCTGCTTCTTTTGCTTGGAATAGATTTTATTTTCTATTGGGTGCATCGTTGGGGACACGCAATTAACATAATGTGGGCGGCGCATTCTCCGCACCATTCCGCTGAGGAAATGAATTTTATGGTTGCCTTACGTGCCAGCGTGACCCAAAGATTTTGTTCATTTCTGTTTTTCTGGCCTCTTGCCTTGATTGGTTTTCAGCCGCTGCATATTTATATGATGAGCGGCATTCATTTGTTCATCGCATTTTTGCATCATACCGAGCTTGTCGGTAAACTGGGTTGGTTTGAAAAGTACTTTACCACGCCATCACACCACCGGGTACATCATGGTGTTAATTTCCGTTATCTTGACAAAAATTTCGGCGAATTTCTGATTATTTGGGATAAAATTTTCGGTACCTTTGCCGAAGAACGCGAAAAGGTCGTCTATGGAATATATGACCACCCGCGAAGCTGGAACCCCGTCCGGATAAACTTCCACTATTTCATTGTGCTGTGGAATTATGCTAGAGCCACGCCTTATCTCTGGGACAAAGTCAGAATCTGGTTTATGCCGGCCGGCTGGCGTCCCCGCGGCGTGCCGGCAAAGGAAATGCAGGAAATCACACCAGAGAATCAGGTCAAGTTTAGAACCGAAATGTTTGAAAACGCTCACCTTTATCTTATTGTCCAAATGGTGATCGGTGTCGGGCTTATGTTGGCCGTTATTTCAAATCTGGCGGGTTGGTCACCGACAGAACGTTGGATCGGTGCTTTTTTACTTTGGTGGCATATAATCAATTGGAGCGGAATCCTCGAGGCAAAGCCCTGGCTGTGGATTTCTGAAAATCTACGAATTGTTGCAACAGCCCTGGCTTTCATTATTTTCAATGGTTTATTGCAACCTTCGGGGGGCTTGTTCTTCATATTAGCTATTTCTGCATTTTCATTGTTGTGGACGAATCTCTATTTTCGCCCTACATCACCGAAATTGGTGCCTGCTTGACAAGAGGAAATACTTCCAAATGAAACATTTTCTTCTTATTTTAACGTTTCTCATTTTGTGTTTCCCTGTTTTTTCGCAGTCAGCTCGGGAGAGAACCAGGATTGCAGAAGAGATTCGCTCAGTTTTGTTGAAACAGGTATCTGCTTGGAATCGTGGCGATATCCAAGGTTTCATGCGAGGCTACTACAACTCTGAAAAATTGGTTTTTATCTCAGGCGATAATATCACTCGCGGATGGAGCCCGACGCTTGAACGTTACAAACGTAATTATGACAGCAGGGAAAAAATGGGCGTGCTGTCATTCTCTGACCTTGAGTTTACTTTTTTGAGCAGGAAGGCGGCTGTAGTTATCGGGAGCTGGTCTCTGGAACGGGCGAATGATCGTCCACACGGTAAATTCAGCCTGGTATTTCGCCGCTTCAAAAAGGGCTGGCGTATTATTCTGGATCACACTTCATAATCCCCGTTGACCGATATGAAACACTTTCGCAATTTGTATTATATTTTCATACCAATAATTGCCGTCTGCTTTCTGCCGGACCTGTTTGCTCATCCTGTTACAGCCGGGAAATATTCAATCGAACAATATCTAAGCATCAAATCTGCCAGTTCTCCGTCTTTTTCGCCTGACGGGCGGGAAATTGCCTATCTTACAAACGTTACGGGGACATCGCAGATTTGGATTGTTGATATTTCAAGCGGACGGACCAGGCAAGTAACCAACTTCGAAGACAATGTATCTTTCGTTAGATGGTTGCCTGATGGCAGGTTGCTATTCGGTAAGGCACGCGGCGGTGACGAAAATACACAGTTTTTTCTTATCAGCTCAAAGGGCGGAAATGCCAGGCAGCTGACCGGTGATTCCAGTGCGGACTTGAACAGAAACGCCGGACTTAAAGGCGGAAATGCCAGGCAGCTGACCGGTGATTCCAGTGTAAGAAACAATTTCGGCGCAGTCTCCCGCGACGGGAAATTTGTTTTCTTTGCCTCAAACAAAAGGAATAGAAACTATTTTGATATTTACCGGATGGATGTTGACTCCGGAGAGGAAAAAATACTGCTCAAAGATGACGGCAACAACTCTGTCGCTGCTGTCAATGATGACGGAACAAAAATTATTATCTCACGCAGCGGGACTGAAAAAAGCCTGGACAACAACCTTTATTTGCTGGAACTCCATACACAAAAACTGATTCATTTGACACCACATGAAGATGCTTCTGAATTCAGTGACCCACACTTTGTTGCCGATGGTGTCGTTATGGCTTCCAATTCGGGACGGGAGTTTTCCGCACTTTTGAATCTGAAAAAGAAAAACGCTGCAATTGACGACTGGAGCAATGAAAATTTATCTGCCGGGATTCTTGACGCTCCTAAATGGGATGTAACCGATATCGCAATGAACCATAATGGCGGCAAAATTGTGTATTCGGTTAATCGCGAAGGCTTTAGCGAGTTATATTTTCTACGGGCAATTACAGCCGGCAAACCACTCATTACCGTTTTTAGTAAAAAAGCCTTAAAAATACCCTTGCCGGAAAGAGGTATTGTCGCAGGCCCAACATTAAGCAGAGATGAAAGCAAATTGGCCTTTGCATTTTCATCACCTGTTCGTAATTCCGATATCTGGATTTATGATTTCCGCTCCGGAAAGCTCTCGCAGATTACCAAAAGCGACCGGTCCGGCATCGATGCGAAATCATTTGTTTCACCGGAACTTATAACCTATAAAAGCTTTGACGGCCTTTCTGTTTCCGCATGGTTTTACCGGCCGAGTGGAGCAGATCGGATAATCGCAAAAGGCAATTCTTCACAAAGCAGGGAAGGGGCAACTTTCATCAGAGCTGCCAGGGTGCCCGTCATCGTTTCAGTTCACGGCGGCCCCGAATCACAGGAAAGACCTGGATTTAACCCGCTTTATCAGTATTATCTTTCACGAGGGTTTGCAATTTTTGCTCCGAATGTAAGAGGTTCTACCGGTTACGGTAAATACTACACACATCTCGATGACGTGAGAAACCGGGAAGATTCCGTTCGGGATCTTGCTGCCGGAGTAGATTGGCTGAGGCGAAATGGCAATGTAGAGCCCCGTTCAATTGCCGTCATGGGCGGCAGCTACGGCGGCTATATGACTATGGCTGCCATTACGCTTTATCCCGATCTCTGGGCTGCCGCCGTAAATACGGTTGGTATAGTTAATTGGGAAACGTTTCTAAAAAATACTTCAGGTTATCGCCGCAGACAACGTGAGGTAGAATATGGCCGCCTGGATCGCGATCTGGATTTTTTACGTTCGATTTCTCCGATCCGAAGAGTTGATCTTATAAAATGCCCGCTGTTTGTAATTCACGGGAAAAATGACCCGAGAGTGCCTTACACGGAAGCCGAACAGGTAGTTACCGCATTACGCAATCGTGGTGCAGTCGTTGAATATAAGCTTTATGACGACGAAGGACACGGAATCTCGAAGCTAAAAAACCGGCTTGATCTATATCCCCGGGTTGCGGCTTTTCTGGAGAAATATTTGAAACCAAGATAGGCTGCACTTACAGGTTTATCGTAATACGTTCCCGTGAGGAGCGCCTTGCTGAGTCCAAAACTTTCTGAATACGCACCCCATCGTCAAATGTTGCCGCGAATTCCGGCGGTTTGCCTCCGTTTTTTACTGCTTCTGCCAACGACGGGACAAAAGCCAAAAAGCCACGCGAAAAGCCTGTATCGGCAGAACCATCCACCAAAGGTGCCAATGCAACATCTATTTGCTGCCACCCGGCATCGCCACGCTTTGAAATAAACAATTCGCCGCGGTGTTCCAGCTTAATTGAGCCTTCTGTGCCGAATATTTCAAATCGGTTAATATATTCCGGACCGGCAATCATTGATACGGAAGCGAATCCTGTCGCATCCGGCGCCAATTCAGTGGGACGAAAACCAAAAATCAGAGTTGATTCATCATCGCTCGTGACAGTTTTCAAACCTCCTGACTCCAAAGGCCTTTGTTTTATGTGTGTATGCAGCCGACAGGTAACCTCAGAAATTTCTGTGCCCGAAATCCAGCAAAATGAATCAATGATATGGGAAACGATAGCCCCGAGAGATCCGCCTCCTCTTGCCGCATCGGACCACCAGTTCCATTTGATTTCCGGATCTCCTCTGTGCGGAGCCTGGAAAATGTATCTTAGATGAAGTATTTTCCCTATTTCGCCTCTGCGAATTATCCGGTAAGCTTCCTGCCGGCCGGGTTGAAACCTCAGTTCATGGTCAATCAGGCCCATTACCTTTGCATTTTTTGCAGCTACAGCCATTTCCTGTGCCTCGACTGTATTCATCGCCATGGGCTTTTCACAAAGGATATGTTTTCCGCAACCGGCCGCAAATAAAGTCATTTCACGGTGCAGATCGGGCGGGGTTGTGATACATACGAGATCCACGTCCGGCCTGTCAATAGCCAAGTGCCAGTCATCGAAATAAAAGGGTATGCCAAATTGACGTGCGACAGTTTCGGCTTTGCCGGGCGTGCCGCTTGCAATGGCTGTAATTTCTACGTCGGGATATGACAGGAATGCAGGTATTTGCACGGTTCGGGCAAATCCGGTGCCGATTACGGCAATACGAACACGATTGTCCATAAAAGAATTTTATAGTTTTAGGGATGAAAGATGAAATCCGGTAGAGCAGATAAAATCAGGAGAATCAGCTGCGGGCTTCGACTCCTGCCGATGCAGGTCCCCGTCGGTTGCCGGCGAATCGTAGAAAATGAAGATAGCGTTTTCTTTCTTCATTTTCCAATCGCGTAATTTCGGCTCCGATAATGTATTTTTCTACGTGATTATCAATCTCTTCGCGCTCATACCGCCGGCCGATTACCTGTAATGTGATCGGGCCGTCCGGCAGATCAATTTGCATGTTCAGGATTCTTTCCTGTCCGACAAGATAATTTTCGCGGATTCTAATAGCTGAAACAGCGAACGCAATACCTGTTTTGCTAAGATCTATAGTCTCACCGGAGAGAAATATATTATCTGAGGTTGAGGTATGAATACCCGGAGTACGTATTGGCTCAAACCAGACGCGAACAGGCAATTGGCATTTACGTCGCGGTGAATGCGATCGTTCAGCAATGAACCCGGTAATTTTTGTCATCAGGGAGCGGATCATCTTTAAGCAATCCGTTGAAAATAAATCGAAAAGAAGAGCCTCGGCTCCAAAGTTATACGATTTATGAAAAATGTCAATTCCCGGCTTAATTATTGTTAACAGAGAGTTTACCGGGAAAGCGGTTTGCCGCCGTTGTCTCTGCTGATAATTTGAGGCGTTTTTGTGCCGTTAGAATACAGCAAAAAGGACAGCCTGCCGGATTTTCCGTATTCTGCGGGAGTTGCCAGCGCAGTAAACTCCCGCTTTGAATCAGAAAGAAGAAGTTTATAATTGTACCCCGTAGATTCGGCAGTGCGGACATCATCGGGCAGTAGTCCGGCCTTGATCAAGGTTTCAAGGTCGGCGAATTCACCGCCCTTTTGCATCGCGAATGCAAATTCGGCACGTGAGATGCGGTCCAGCATATCACGAGCTTCGTCTTCGTGAGTTTCGATTCTTAACAGGCGGAAATAATTTTTACCTTCTTTTTTTATTCGGGCCTCAGCTGCTTCTTCTACGCTGAGTATTATCCAGACATCACCGTCTTTTCTTAGCTCAATTTTTTGTACTTCAGTTTTATCGGGATCTTCGCCCGGGAGATTTGCCATAACAGTCGCTCTGTCTCCGGAGATGACCTCACCACTAATTACGATATTTTCAGGGATGGCATTTCCTATATGTTCAAAATCCACCTGATACTCGCGAAGTTCTGTTTCCGTGAGCCCTTCAATCGCAGGTCTTAGGTTTGTAAGGAAGATAGCTTCCCGAAATTTATGCTCACGCAGATATTTGTAGAAAGTACGAACAACGTCGGCAGGTGAATTTGGTTCGATTTTTATGGAGCTGCGCAATCCGGCGTTTCGATTCGAATCGCCGGGGTTAATTGATGCATTTGTTGCCGTTTCCGTGAGTGTATTATTTGCAGTGTCATTGCCTACGTTTGCGCAACCCGAGGGAGCAAGACAGCAAAAAGCTAAAAAAAAGAAAATGAAAAGTTTACAATTCATTTTGAAATCAAGCCGGTAAAAACGGGGAAATCTGAGCCGGCGACGTGTGTAAAGACTTTTTAAGACGCGAAATGCGTCATAACTGCGAGTGCGCAATTACCTTGCGGAGGCAGTGAAACCAGAGGAATTATAACGCTTTCTGACTAAAAAGCGAAGTTTTATTTTCATCAGCCGGTCAAATTGAAAGCACGGCCTCGTCTATATCGAAATCTGAAAAATATAATTTCCTACTTGCTGAATGAATGTTCATTCAGTTATAATTCTGGACACCTGAAATCACCGGAAAATTTGCCAATTCGATTATGAGAATAAATAAAGCAGCTGTTTTGGGCGCAGGAACGATGGGTGCCGCTATTGCCGCACATCTTGCAAACGCGGGCATTCCTACGCTTCTACTTGACATCGCACCGAAGGAACTGACACCGGATGAAGAAAAGCGTGGATTGACATTGAATTCGCCGGAAGTGCGAAACCGCATAGTCAATTCACTGTTTGAGGCAGCTAAAAAATTAAAACCGGCGCCTTTTATGCTGTCAGACAATGCGAAGCTTATAAAAACAGGAAATTTCGAAGACGACATGCCGAAAATCAAGGATTGCGACCTTGTTATCGAGGCTGTCGTCGAAAATCTTGAAATAAAACATAAGGTTTTTGCCGAAGTTGAAAAATATAGAAAAACGGGAGCTGCAATTGCCACCAATACGTCAGGCATCCCGATTCACTCGATTGCGGAGCCTTTCTCCGATGATTTCAAACGCCATTTTGCAGGCATTCATTTTTTCAATCCTCCGCGGTACATGAAATTGGTGGAACTGATACCGACCGAATGGACGGACCGCGAAATGGCCGCCGGGCTCGAGGAGTTTCTGGATCGCAGGCTGGGAAAGGGAGTCGTCCCCGCAAAAGATCGTCCGAATTTCATTGCAAATCGAATCGGAACCTTTGCAATGATGGCAACCGTTCACGAAATGCTGGCGATGGAATTTACTCCGACGGAGGTTGACCAGATTACGGGTAAAGCTATCGGACATGCTTCGTCTGCCACGTTTCGAACCGCGGATCTCGTCGGGCTGGATGTGCTGGTACATGTAAATGAAAATCTTTATCCCGCTATCCCTGACGACGAAGACAGGGAAGTATTTCTTGTTCCCGATTTCATTCGCCAGATGCTGGAGCGAAAATTGCTCGGTGATAAAACCAAAGGCGGGTTTTATAAAAAGTCCAAATCTCAGGATGGAAAAACCGAGATTCTGGAACTCGATTTGAAGACTTTTGAATACAAACCTCAGACTAAATCCAAATTTCCTTCACTTGAGGCCGCTAAAGCGATTGATGACCTGCCAACCCGAATTCGTACCTTGGTTTGGGGTAAGGATCGTGTGGGTGAATTTCTATGGAAGACTATGTCGCGGACGTTTCGATATGCGGCTAACAGAATTCCGGAAATTGCCGACACAATCGTTGATATAGACAATGCAATCAAATGGGGATTCGGCTGGGAAATCGGCGTTTTCGAAACCTGGGATGCGGTAGGCGTGGAACAATCGATCGAACGGATGCGTGCCGAAGGTCAGAAAGTCCCTGAAAGCGTCGAAAAGATGCTTGCTGCCGGAGCCGGATCATTCTACAAACGTGAAAAAGGCGATGTATTCTTCTTCGATCTGGTAGCCGGCGAGTACCGCCGGATGCCGGAACGTCCGGGTGTAATCGTTCTCAAATCGCTCAAGGAACGCAAAGGAGTAATAAAGAGCAATCCCGGAGCATCGCTCATCGATCTTGGAGACGGTGTTGCCTGCCTCGAGTTTCATTCAAAGATGAATTCACTGGGAGCGGATACCGTCCAGATGATGAATTACGCCCTGGACGAAGTCGAGCGCAACTTCATCGGTCTGGTAGTAGGGAATCAGGGCGGTAATTTTTCCGCCGGGGCAAATATTATGATGCTGCTGTTAGCCGCACAGGAAGAAGAATGGGATGACATCAATCTGATGGTTCATTCTCTTCAGCAGGCAGTGATGCGGCTACGGTATTCATCCAAGCCGGTAGTTACTGCTCCATATGGACTAACGCTCGGTGGCGGGTGCGAGATCGCTATTCACGGTAATCGCGTTCGGGCAGCCGCCGAGACCTACATTGGTCTTGTTGAAGTTGGAGTCGGTGTGATTCCGGCCGGCGGCGGCACAAAGGAAATGACAATGCGTGCAATGGACTCGGCGGCCAGGTTTCCTGATGCCGACCCAATCGCTTTTTTGAAAAAGACATTTGAAATGATCGGGATGGGCAAGGTTGCGACCTCCGCTCAGGAGGCCCGTGCCTGGGGCTTTTTCCGTGATGTGGACTCGATTTCAATGAATGGAGATCGTCTGATTGCCGATGCAAAACAGGAGGTGCTCAATCTTGCCGCTTCCGGTTTTGTTCCGCCCGTTCCGCGCGAAGATATAAGAGTCTTGGGTGAAACCGCTGAATCGGCAATGAGGCTTGCATTGCATATGATGAAACGTGGCGGCTTTATCTCCGAGCATGATGAACTAATCGGCAGGAAGCTTGCCCACGTAATGAGCGGCGGAAGTATCAATCATCCAACAGAAGTAAGCGAGCAATACCTGCTTGATCTTGAACGCGAGGCTTTTGTCTCACTGTGCGGCGAACGCAAGACACAGGAGAGGATAGCGGCAATGCTTAAAACGGGCAAGCCGCTTCGGAATTAGCTTTCTGCTGATTTTTTAGCAATTTCTTTTTGCTTTGGAAAGGTTTTGTTTATGAAACGCTGCGGCTGGGCGAGGAATGATCTGGCAATAGAATATCACGACTCGGAATGGGGCGTGCCGCTGCATAATGATCAAAAACTCTTTGAGTTTATTGTTTTGGAAGGAGCTCAGGCCGGATTGAGCTGGGACACGATATTGAAAAAACGCGAAGCATACAGGCGGGCATTTGCCGGCTTCGATGTCGAAAAAGTGGCTCGATTTGGTGAAAAACAAATCGAAAAATTACTTTCCGATCCGGGAATAATCCGCAACCGCCTAAAAATCGCCTCAGCCATAAACAACGCCCGGGCTTTTATCAAGGTTGCAGAGGAATTCGGTTCGTTTGATTCCTATATCTGGCGTTTTGTCGACGGGAAGCCGCTTATCAATCGGTGGAAAGAACTTTCGGAAATTCCTGCCAGGACGCCGCTTTCGGATTTGATAAGCAAAGACCTTAAAAAACGCGGTTTCAGTTTCGTTGGTTCCACGATTGTTTATGCTCATATGCAGGCAACGGGAATGGTTAACGACCATCTTACAAGTTGCTTCAGATTCAAGGATTTATGCAATAAAGGAACCTGATGCCGTATTTGGTAACGAAATTTACACCCGAAACGGGTAAGCAGATTAACGGAGTTCAATTATGAAAGAAGCAGTGATTGTTTCGGCCGTCCGAACGGCCGTCGGAAAAGCACCGAAAGGCACACTCAGGCATACAAGGCCGGATGATCTCGCAGCCGTTGCAATCCGGGAATCCATTTCACGCGCATCAGGCCTGGATTCACGCGAAGTTGATGATGTAATCATGGGCTGTGCTTTTCCGGAAGCTGAGCAGGGAATGAACGTTGCCCGAACGGCGATGATCGAGGCCGGACTTCCGGTCGAGACCTCAGCGATGACCGTAAACAGGTATTGTTCCTCAGGTTTACAGACTATCGCCATCGCTGCCGATCGTATTGCTACCGGAGGTGCAGAGGTAATCGTTGCCGGCGGACTTGAGACGATGTCTATGATTCCGATGGGTGGTAATGTGGTTCGTCCGAATCCGCGTTTGGTTGAAAGCTATCCCGATTATTATCTGAATATGGGTTTGACGGCTGAAAACGTCGCCCGCAAATATGAAATATCCCGCGAACAGGCCGACGAATTTGCCTATCAATCACATCAAAAAGCCATTGCCGCAATAGATGCCGGTAAATTCAAAGACGAAATTGTTCCTGTAAATGTCCGCATTGACGAAATTGATGAACGCGGCCGCGTTCTTTCCAAAGAGGTCGTATTTGACACGGATGAAGGTCCGCGCCGCGATACATCATTGGAAAGTCTGGCCAAACTAAAACCGGTATTCCACGCCGCAGGAACTGTTACAGCGGGGAATTCATCTCAAATGTCCGATGGCGCCGCGGCTGCGGTTGTCATGTCTGCCGAAAAAGCCGCCGCACTGGGTCTAAAGCCGCTTGCCAGATTCGTCTCTTATGCAACCGCCGGTTGCCTGCCGGAGGAAATGGGCATCGGTCCCGTCTATGCAATTCCCAAGGCACTAAAACTTGCCGGTCTGACACTGGATCAAATAGATGTCATAGAACTCAACGAAGCCTTTGCCGCACAAGGGCTTGCGGTTATGAAATTGTTGGAAATGGATCCTGCTAAGGTGAATGTCAACGGCGGAGCGATTGCGCTCGGACATCCGCTCGGTTGTACCGGTGCCAAATTAACGGCAACACTTTTGCAGGAATTAAAACGCAGAAATGCCCGCTATGGCATGGTTACTATGTGCGTCGGCGGTGGAATGGGAGCTGCCGGCATATTCGAGCGGTTAGATTGATGTTTCGTTATCGATAAGTAAAAGGAGCCAGAGATTATGGAAACACAAATGGAAAAATCATATTTGAAAGGCGGTGAGTTTCTAATTGCAGAACAATCACCGGCTGAGGTTTTTACACCTGAGGATTTATCCGAAGAACAGAGGATGATCGGCGAGACAACGAGGGAGTTTGTGGATAACGAAGTCCGCCCTAATCTCGAGGCAATGGAGAATCATCAGTGGGACGTCGCGCGGTCACTATTGCGTAAAGCCGGCGAACTTGGGCTCCTCGGCGCAACGATTCCCGAAGAATACGGCGGTCTTGGATTAGATCAGACAACCGGCGTGGTCATCGCTGAAATGATGGGACGCGGCTCCGGCTTTGGTACGACATTCGGTGCACAGACGTCAATAGGGCTCTTGCCGATACTATATTTTGGAAGTGAAGAGCTGAAACGGCAATGGATACCCAAAATTGTATCCGGTGAAATAGTAACCGCATATTGTCTTAGTGAAGCCGGTTCCGGTTCGGATGCTCTCGGGGCAAAGGCAACTGCACGCCTTTCGGAAGATGGAGGCCACTATATTCTAAATGGCGAGAAGATGTGGATTTCCAATGGCGGATTTGCCGATGTCTATATTGTTTTTGCAAAGGTTGATGGCGAAAAAGACAAATTTTCGGCTTTTGTTGTTGAACGCAGCGAAAATTGCCGTCCCGGAAATGAAGAGCATAAAATGGGCATAAAATCTTCATCGACAACGCCATTGATTCTTTCCGATGCCCGTGTCCCCGTCGGAAATCTGCTTGGCCGGGTTGGGGATGGCGCAAAGATTGCATTCAATATTTTGAATGTCGGACGATTCAAACTCGGAGCCTCGACCACCGGCGGTGCAAAACTTGCAATTCACGAATCTGTCCGTTATGCCAACGAAAGACAACAATTCGGCAGGCCGATTTCATCTTTTGGCGCCATTAAGCACAAACTTGCTGAAATGGCTGTCCGCACCTGGGTGTCCGAATCCATAACATACAGGACAGTCGGCATGATCGATGCCCTGATAGGTGACGGAGCAGACAACGAGCGCAAAATGCAATCGATTGAAGAATATGCCGTTGAATCCTCAATAAACAAGGTCGCCTGCAGCGAGGCTTTGGATTATGTAGTTGACGAAATGGTGCAAATTTATGGCGGATATGGATATTCGGCTGATTATCCTGCCGAAAAGGCATACCGCGACTCTCGAATAAACCGAATTTACGAGGGCACAAATGAAATCAACAGGATGCTGATTCCGGGCCAACTCCTCAAACGTGCGATGAAAGGCAAGATCGGCCTCATGCAAGCCGCAAAAGCCCTGCAAGACGAAATACTTAGTCCATCTCTGTCATTTGATGAAGATTCCGGATTTCTGGCCGGAGAAAAACGCCTTGCACGCAACGCCAAAAAGGTCGCGCTTATGGTACTTGGAACAGCAGCCCAAAAATTCATGATGTCTCTGGCCGATCAGCAGGAGGTTCTGCTGAATACTGCTGATATCATTATGGATGCTTACCAGATGGAATCTGCCATTCTGCGTGCGGAAAAATTGAAAAACGCCAAGGGCGAGACCTCTGCGACACTGGTTGGCGACATTGCTGCCGTTTTTTGTAATGACGCTATCCAGCGTATTGAAATGAAGGCACGAAATACATTGATTGCCATTGCGGAAGGCGACGAAGGACGCACTCTTCTGGTAGCACTAAAGCGATTTACTAAAAACAATTCGCCGGTAAACACCATAGCTGCACGTCAACGCATAGCAGATGCGATGATTTCCGCAAATACATACATTTTCTAGGAAATCGTTGTTTTCCGAATTATTAGAAGCCCGCATTGGTTAGCCCGATGCGGGCTTTTCTCCATGCGTTTGATGGCTGCAGGCGGAAGAGTTGATCAAACAAAAAAGCACTTTTATTTTTAACTGAAATTCCGGAAAATAGTTTCTATGCCAGTTTGTTATAAAGTCGAACGATGGAATGATTCTATGCCGCCGAATCCGGCTATGCTTCGTTCACGCTTGTCTGCTGAAGGTTATGAAGTTTTTCAATGGACCGATTCGCCCGGTGCGGTTTACGGACTTCATATGCATAGCGAAGATCAATCGCACTGGATTATATCCGGTTCAATCGAATTAACGGTCGAATCAGTAGGCAGCGTTGTGCTTGGTCCGGGTGATCGTGATTACATGCCGGCCGGCTGCTATCATTCAGCACGGGTAATCGGTGATTCACCGGTAATTTACCTGATAGGCGCCAAAAGGACAGCTGATTCCCCGTCCGATGAGAGAAAGACATGTTCGTTTGATGAAATGGCTTCCTCTTTGCTCGAGCGGTTTCGGGAATAGCTGCCCTTACTCAAGTAAGTTAAATTTCGGCCGAAACTAATACTGCCTTGTCCCGGCCGCGAGCTAGTATTGCTTTGCTCGTATAAATCAAACCTTCCCCTTGTTCGCTAAGTCAAGCTTTATCGTTAATCTTTACCGACGATAGTAATAACGCTCATACTTTTTCGTTTTCGGGTTGATCTTGTAAGTATAAAGAGCGGCTCCGCCTGCTCCGGCGGCTGCGCCTATCAGAGCGCCTTTTTTGCCGCCAATCATCCCGCCGATAATTGCACCGGCACCCGTACCGATACCGATATTGATGATATTCCGGTGGCGGTCATAGATGTTGCCTTCATCGCGGCATACGTAACGGCCTTCGCGGTTATAGTAGCAGTCGCGTTGAGCAATGGCTTGTCCTGAAAAGATCGGTATCATCATTGCCATTAGTGTCGCGATTGTCAGAGTCGAAAGAACTTTTTTCATTTTTTAATTCCCCCTTTGCTCCTAATCGGGAGGAGCGATTTCAGCCATAACTACATCAAGTGCCGTGCCAAAGCGGTAAGCTATTTCATTACAATAACTTACAGCTCTTGTGGTAAATCACGCACCGTACGTTTTGGTATAAAATAGCCGCGTTTGGTGTAATGAACGAACATTTTATGAACGGCTATATGCAAAAAAATGCCCCGCTTTAACGGCGGGGCACATCGTTGATTTTCCAGATGTGGAGACCTCTTATGATGTTATTAGCGATAGTAGATGTAACGCTTTTTCGGTTTAATTTTGTAGGTATAAAGAGCCGAACTGCCTAATCCGGCAAGAGCTCCCCAACCTGCGCCACGCCGGCCTCCGATCAAACCGCCTATGACAGCTCCGCCGGCTGTGCCGATTCCCATATTTATCAAATTCCTGTGACGTCGATAAAAACCCGGACGCCGCTCCGCTGAATAACCGAGTACCTGATAACGCGATGGGTGACGATAATATCGCGTCGGATGAGCCTTTTTGATTTTTCGCCTGCATGTTTGAGCCTCTGCTACAAACGGCAGCGAGACCAGGATTACTACAAACGCCAAAAAAATTATTGTCAGCTTTCTCATAAAATAGTTTTTTCCTCCAAAGTTTATTGCGGAGAGAGCTTTGAAAAAATCGGAGAGAGTATAAAAAGTGTCGAGGGGAAAAGTGCAGGCCTGGCTTTTACTATAAATTGCCAAGCCACAATTTACAAGTTCGCGAAAAAGAGCATTTCCCGTGCTTATTTTTGCTGTGGTAAACTCTCAATCGAATGCTGAAAACAGATATTCCCGAACTTGTGCTTTTCTTTGATCTGGAGTGGGTACCTGATGCTGAGGCATCAAGAAAATTATTTAATCTTCCTCCTGAGACTGATGAAGCAGAGGCCATGCGAAAGCTCTGGGAGATGTCGCCCGGATATTCCGATGAAGTTCAGCAGCCATTTGTGAAATATATTTTCTCGCGTGTGGTCTCGATCGCTTTTTTGTCGCGAAAAGTTGTTTATCGCGACGGTGAGCGGCTTCTGGAATTTACGTTGAACTCGCTGCCTAAACTTCCGGTTGAAACGGACGATGTCAACGAAGCGGCAATCATAGAACGCTTCCTTTCCATCGTGGGCCAGCGCCGCCCTCAACTTGTTGGTTTCAACTCAAGCGAATCTGACTTTCAAGTATTGATTCAACGCGGTATTGTAAACGAAATTTCCGCACCGGCCTTTTGTGAGCGGCCGGCAAAGAATTGGGATTCGGGCGATTATTTCCGCAGATGGGACAACGAGGATCATCTTGATCTGCTTAAATTATTCACCGGAGGCAGGATGGCTCCGCGATTGAACGATATTGCAAAAATGTGCGGTTTTCCCGGCAAGATCGACGTCGCGGGCGACCAGGTATGGCAACTTTGGCTGGATCGGAATATTTCAAAAATTGTTGAATACAATCAGCTGGACGTGCTTAATACTTACCTCGTTTGGCTTCGGGTCGTATTTTTTACAGGCCGCTTGTCCGAGGAGGAGTATGCGGCTGAATTGTCTGATTTCCGGGCTTTTCTGGAATCAAAGGCTGAAGATCCGGTCAATTCCCATATTTCACAATTTCTCTCTGCCTGGGACGCAGCGATATGAATGGCTTAATTCGTAAGGCCGGAAGCCGCATTGCCCGACTTTTTCCACGTCGTCCCTATCCTGTGCTGGCCGGGCCTCTGCGCGGAGCTCGTTTCATTCTCGGCTCTTTCGCAGGAGATGGAGGCGGGGCTTCGGTTTTCTTCAATCTTTCCGAGCAGGAGCAGTTGTCCGCATTTGCCGGAGTATTAAAACCCGGATATTGCGTTCTGGATATTGGAGCAAATGTTGGTTTTTATTCCGTTCTCGCTGCGAAAAAGATTGCACCAAACGGCCGGGTTTTCGCCTTTGAACCTGTCAGGCGTAATGCTGATTTTCTTCGTCAGCATATTGCCATCAATGGCGCGGACAATATCCTTGTGATTGAGTCCGCCTGTGGCAGGGAAAGCGGCGAAACAGTATTTTTCTCCGGGCCGAATGCGGCTATGGGCAGCCTTTGTCCTGTTGGCGGCTCGTCTTTTCGCGTTGAAGTAGTTTCAATCGACGACTTTGTCGAGAGCCGGAATATACAGCCGGATGTGATGAAAATAGATGTCGAGGGCGCTGAATACGATGTCATCTGCGGAGCAGAAAAGACTATCGGACAATTTCGACCCGTGATTTTTCTTTCAACTCATTCGGCAGAGCTTCGCCGCAATTGTCTTGAGCGGCTTTCCGAAATGAAATATGCATATCGCCCTTTGACGGCGGGAGATGACCCGCACGAATTCGTTCTGATTCATGGTGAAAAAGCCAAATTACCGACACTATAATTTCCTCAACAAACTATCCAACGCTGAATGAAAATGATTGAATTTAGCAAAATATACAATGAAAACTGCATCGAGACGATGCGTCGTATGCCTGCGGATTTTCTGGATATGACAATCACAAGCCCGCCGTATGATGATTTGCGGGAATATAACGGATATCATTTGCCGATTGAGGAAATATCCCGATTGCTTTTCGAAAAGACAAAGCCCGGCGGCGTGGTTATCTGGGTCGTAGGTGATCGGACAGTTAAGGGCAGTGAGTCTCTGACAAGCTTCAAACACGCATTTGCCTTTCGCGACGCAGGTTTCCGTGTCAATGATACGATGATTTATGCCAAGAATAATCCAATCCCCAGCGACTGCGGCCGACGTTACCGTCAATGCTTTGAGTATATGTTTTGCTTTTCAAAAGGACAGCCAAAAACCTTTAACCCGATAACACAGCCGGTAAAGCAGGCCAAGACTTTCAAATCATTTAGAATTACCAAAGTCGGGCGTAATGACCTTGCACATAATCACAAGCCGCCAAAAAGCCGTAAGTTGAATAATATATTTTTTTACAATGTCGGCACCTCGTCGGCACGGGATAAGATTGCTTTCAATCATCCGGCAATTTTCCCAGAGCAACTCGTCGAAGACCAGATTGCCACCTGGACGGTAGCGGATGATGTCGTTTACGACTGTTTTATGGGAAGCGGGACAACGGCAAAAATTGCCCATCTTATGAACCGCAAATGGATCGGTTCTGAAATATCCGAGGAGTATGTCCGTCTCGCAGAGCAGCGGCTTCGGCCATATTTGGAATTGAAAGCGGGAGCCGCCTGAATTTGTAAATATTTAGGAAAAATAGATTTGAATCAGCCGGAAGCAACCAATATGCCCCGGCAGCTGTCAAACCAAAACAAACTTCAGTACACGGAAAAACAATGAAGACGATTTTTTCTCACGTGACTTTTATATCCGCTCTGCTGGCTGCGGTTTCTATTTTCGGCCAGCCAAGACCGGTTACCTCTGCACAGGAACAGAAAATCCCGCCAGCACCTGAAAAATTTGCCGCACGTTACGAGGGCGGCTTCATTGGCTACAACAAAAAGCAGGATGGAACCTTAAAATTCGATGACGACGGCAAGCGTCTCGTATTTATTGCTGAAAACGGGAAGGAATTATTCTGGTTTCCATACAATTCGCTTTTTGTCATTTACGCAGATGAAAAATCGGTAACTTCGACAGCCGGCAATGTTATCAGGGCAATACCGCTTCCCGGGGCAGGTCTAGGCGGGTTGATCAAGGAAAAGCGGCGATACCTTGTTATTCAATTTGAAGATCCCGACACCGGCGGACAGGGTGTCTGCAGTTTCAGGACGGAAAATGCCGATCTTCTGGAATCCGTGATTCAAACTCTTGCAACAAAGGCAAATCTTGTTCAACGCGGCGAGGCCTTTTACCGACCAAAGCAAATGGAAAAACAGCCAAATTAATTGAGGTCTCCAAACCTGTTTTGCAAAATAGCCGATATTGCTATGGCGGCAGTATCGGCTTTCATAATTCTACCTCCGAGTGTAATCACGTTAATCCGATGGGAAAGCGCCAGTTCAAGCTCGCGATCGTCCCAGCCGCCTTCCGGACCAAAAATGGCCGAAATTTTAGCGGCAGATTTTATCCGGTTAAATTCTTTGCCGGCGCGTTCGCTAAACATGACGCGCATCTCATTTCCGGCAGGAGGAGATTTGAAAAGATCTTCGAGTTTCTGCAGACCGGCTATTTCCATTAAATATGCACGGCCGCATTGTTTTGTTGCTTCAAGTGCGATCCGGCGCCAGCGTTGGATGCGTTTATTTATACCTTCAGGGCGAACGTCGCATCTTGTTGAAATCAAAGGCAAAAAACGCCGTACGCCGAGCTCTGCCGCCTTTTGGACGACTGTGTCAAGCTTATCGCCTTTCAATAGTACCGATGCGATTTCAAGATCCAGCGGCGACTCCGGTGAACCGGGTTGAGATGGTTCTAAAACGGAAAAATGCGTTTTCAGTCGTTCGATTTTTACAACCTTGCAACGAAATTCACCGCCCTTTCCCTCAAAAACCTGAATTTCATCACCCGCGCTCAGGCGAAGCACATCCCGAAGATGATGCGTTTCGGATTCATCCAGTACACCGGCAGAATCCTTGATGGCATCAGGAGGTGCGTAAAACCGACGAACTTCCATAACTTACTATCTTACAATAGCTTACCGAATTTTTCCTTAAATTCCGCCGTCCCGCGGCGAATTGCGAGCCATGTTTCGAAAATCTCCGGGGTCTGAAGCCATACGGCAAGCCAATCGGCGATTTCCCGCCGTAAATCGGCATCAGATTCAAAGGAATGGTCCGACAATGCGGATTCCTTGAGTTGTTGTCGAATCGCGGCAACGCGGCTGCGAATCTGTCCGATGCCTGCTTCGTCACTTTCTGCAAGGAAAATCTTACGCTGCCGCTCAAGCTCCCGAATAGATGCAAGGGCGGATTTAAGTGTGTCAAAACGAAACAGATGCGATAAATCGGACGGTTTTGCAGATTGCGGATAACGTTTGATAAAAAGTTCCATTATCTCGCTGTGACGGAGTTCGGCACCTTCGTCAGCAAGCATTCGGGCTATCCGCATTGGCAGGAAACTCTCAGATTGTCCGTATTTTTCTTTGACTGCCGCTTCGATAGCAAGTATTTCCTTAGCGCCGACAGATTCGCAATCCAGCAGTTCCCAGACCGAGAATATAAATTCCCGTTTTTCCTCACCCAATTCCTTGATTCCCGAATCGGTAGAAAAAGTCATTTTAATGAACGATTGATCAACTCAGTCGAAGAATGGTCTTTGGGATCGCCTACGATTACGACCCGGCCGCCAATCGATAAAACCACGTCTCGTTCCGGTACGGTTTCGGGCATATAATCTGTTCCTTTTGCATGAAAATCAGGTTTAATAGCGAGAATTAAATCGGCAACCGTCGGCTCATCAAAAATTGTAACGTAGTCAACATACCTGATGGCCGCAATCAGCTCAGCCCGTTCTTTTTCGGGAATAGCGGGACGACCCGGACCCTTCAGCGATTTTACCTGTTTATCGGAGTTTATCGCAGTAATCAGAATGTCTCCGATCGCAGCCGCACCCTGCAGATATCGAATATGCCCGACATGCAGAAGGTCAAAGCAGCCATTAGTCAAAACAATTGTTTTCCCGTTTTGTCGCTGCCTTTCTACAGCTTCAATCAGGGCTGCACGATCCAGAATCGGTGCAGGGTGTTTGCCGGACACGGATTTATTCAATGATTGTTTCATATTTCGCCGGTTGCGGAATGATGCTGCCCGACTTCAGAGGCCGACAATGAAGCTGCAAGCTCATAACCGTTAACTACCGCCGTTCCTTTCTTCATTACAACGATTCCGCCGGCGTGATTTGCTATCCTGGCAGCCGAAAGGAAATCTGAGCCCGCAGACAAAGCTAATGTGAAGGCTGCAATTACCGTATCACCCGCACCTGTTACGTCAACCGGCTCTTTGGGCCCGACGGCGTCAAGTTTTACTGCATTTTCTGCGTTTTCCCGCGCAATAAGGATACCCTGCGGCCCAAGTGTTACGAGAAGAGCTTCTGTTTGCAGAAATTTACGGAGAAGGTTTACCTCTCCTTCTGAAATCAAAGACGAACTGCCATCAGAAAAGGCCTTATATGACACATCTCGGGCAAAAAGAGAACGAAATTCTTCGGAATCCATCAAACGCCTTGCTTCTTCAAGATTTGGCGTTGCGGCTGTTGCACCGCGTAAATCTCCCAATCTGAAACGTGAATCTACCGTAATCGGTATTGAATACTTTTTTGAAATATCAAGAGCGATTGGGAAAATTTCGGTTGTTGCGGAGCCGTAGCCATAGTCAGAAAAAATTATTGCTTCGGCCGTTGGAGCCAGATCCTCTATTCGTTTTGTAATTATTTCCGCCAGGCTTCCGGTAGAGTCCCGGTCCGGTTCGTAATCAATGCGGATAACCTGTTGCCTTACGGCAAATTGCTGCCCGGCCAAAACGCGCAGTTTTGTCGTTGTGCGGATTTTGTCAGAAGTTACGAGATAGTCAGTATTAACGCCTGCTTCACGCAAGGCTGCAGAGAGCAGCTCTCCTTCGCGGTCGCGGCCGACAAGCCCGACAAGCAGCGGGTGGCCGCCAAGTGATGCGATATTGGCGGCCGCATTTGCCGCTCCACCGGGTCTGGTCAGCGTTTCTTCATGACGGAGAATAAAAACCGGAGCCTCGCGTGATACACGGGCTATCGTGCCGGAGAGAAACTGGTCTGCTACGGGATCGCCGACGATAATTATGCGGCGGCCTTTGAACCTGTTGACTATGCTTTCAGATTTCATTGTCCGAGAATAAATGTAAACCGACCGATACCGCACGGGCAAATTAAAAGGGCGGCAAACTTAAGAAAGAATGCCGCCCCGGAATTTTCAGAGAAAAATATCTGAGGTTAATGGGTATCAAAATTCGCAACCGGGTAGTCATTTGACATTCCCCAGGGAATTGCCGTCAGCGAAATTGTTACCTGATTGAAAACAAAGAATTGGCCGGTTGAATTTCTCCAGACGCCGAGGTCTGTCTTTCCGTCGCCGTCATAATCGCCCTGCGCGGTATAGTCTGTACCTGTCAGGCCGAACGGGACAAAGAGCGGATTGCCATCAGAGCTTTTTATGATATACCACCAAAGGTTATCCGAGGCCGTGGCTCCTTCGCGTACGACGGCGATGTCCGTTTTCCCGTCACCGTCATAATCGCCCGGAACTACGAAATCATTGGCAAAGCCCCATGGAACTGCGCGGAAACCTGCCGTTGTCTGGTTTATGTAAAAAATGCTCAGGTCGTTGGCATTTGCCCCCGGACGCTGAACGGCGAGGTCGAATTTTCCATCACCATCATAGTCACCGGGAGCGGTGTAGTCCGTAGAAAGGCCGAATTGGGCCACAGAAAGCCCCAAATCCGAGCTTCTGAGGACATACCATAGCATTGCACCGTTTGACCGGCGAACGACGGCAAAATCGGTCTTTCCGTCGCCGTCGTAGTCACGGGCAACGGGTTCGTCTCCGGTAACTCCGAATTGGGCAATTGATACCGTACTGGAGCCGCTGTTGATTACGAACCAGATACCGTTGGTATCGCGCCAAACTGCCAGGTCTGCTTTGCCATCCCCGTCATAATCTCCGGGCACGAGGTGATCTTCATTGGCAATGCCCCATGGCTGGATAACAACATTGTTTTGGCTTGTTAAAATATACCAGTAATTGTTGCTTGGCCGGAAGATGACGTAATCGGCTTTTCCGTCGCCGTCGAAGTCCATAGCCCGCCGGAGCATAGCCTGTCCAAAGGCGAGATTTGAAACGGCTGCTACAAGAAAAGCCGGAAAGAGAACCTTGCCAATAAACGTAAAAATATTTCTCATTGTGGATTTCCTTCTATATTCGAGTATTAAAAGCACCTTCCGGATGGCTTTATGCCGAAAAGAACCCGCAAAAATGCGGGAATTCAAGTATAAGCATTTAGCCGCACCGAAATCAAGAAATCTACCCGCATTTCCGGTCAAATTGACCGATTTGTTTTGCAATCGCCCGCTCCGAATTCCGGATTGGCATTTAGTGACGTCTTTAAGACGTCTCCAATCTTAAAAAAGTTGGAATCCGCAACAATTTTCATCAATTTATACCGCGTGTTTGTGTAACGGTAACTGTCTGGCCGGCTATTCTCAAGATTCCCGTTCGGGACCAGCGCTGGCTTGGCGTAACCCGAAATGTAACCTGTGACGATCCGCTGCGGACGTCCGGTCCTTCAATAATTATCCAGCGAGTTTCAGATTTGACATCATAATCACAGTTTGCTGGTGCGGTTACCCCGATAGTCAAATAACCGCCGCGGAAACGTGCAGACAATGAAGTGCTTGAAATACCGAAATTGCAAACCGTCCTGTTTTGAAGCGCTGCCGCTACATTGAGTCTGCCGCCGGTTTTAACGAGGTTTGACCAGGCAGGCAGAACATCAACCGTGTTAAGCAATGTTGCTTTCAGCGATGCAGGCGACAATGTCGGGTCGTAAGCCGAAAGCAATGCGACCGCACCGGTTACGTGCGGCGTTGCCATTGAAGTCCCGCTAAGCGTACCGTAGCTGGAATTTGAGGTACGCGTAGTGCTCAGAATGCCGGATCCCGGAGCAGCCAGATCAACACTATTGATCCCCCAGTTTGAAAAACTCGAACGCGCATCCGTGCTTGTAGAAGAGGCTACGGAAATTATTCCGGGTGATTGATAAGACCCCGGAAATGTCGGCGTAATATCGTTGTCACGATTGTCGTTGCCGGCGGCAAAAACGTTAAGCACACCTGCCGCCGTCAGAGCGTCGAGAGCATCACGCGTCGCCTGGTCATACCCGCAGGCTTCATCGCAACCGCCGTAGCTGTTATTGGTAACGCGAATATTTACGCCGCGTAACTTCATCATACGAATATAGTTATAGGCGTTTATCAGCATAGCCGAGGTAGTTCCGTAGCCGGTACTGTTGTAGATCTTTACGGCCATAATTCTGACATTCCAGTTGACGCCGACTACGCCCAGCAAATTATTCCCGACAGCTCCGATTGTCCCGCCCGTATGGGTTCCGTGCCCGTTTTCATCCCATGGGTCAGGATCATTGAAAAAGAAATCATAGCCGTAGTAATCGTCAATAAAACCGTTTCCGTCATCATCCATGCCGTTGCCGTTTATTTCACCGGAATTTGTCCACATATTCGCTGCAAGATCCTCATGCGTATAACGCATTCCGGTATCAATGTTAGCGACGACGACCGAACTGCTGCCGGTAGAAAAATCCCAGGCGGCAGGTGCGGAAATTTTTGTCAGGCCGTAAAGTCCCGAAGTTCCCCATTGCGGGTCGTTCGGTGTGGCAAGCAGATGATAATAATAGTTAGGCTGCGCGGCCTCGATTTCCGGTAGATTCGCAAATGTTGCAATTGCGGAGCTTACATCTGTTTTTGGTGAAAGTTTTACAAGTGCCCAGCCAAGATCGCCGAGCTGTGTAACGGAAACTGCCCCGAGCATGCCTTGCCGGTTCGTAATCGCCGATAATCCGGAACCGGGACGTAGTTTGACCAAAATTTCGTCCTTTACGAAAGGCTCGGAAGAAGTCCGGGCAGAAGAGACTCCTGAGACAAGAGCGATTACGAAAAGCGTTATGAATAAAGAGTTTAATAGTCTCATTGCGGCAAACGGCAAGAAAGGCCCAATTGGAAGATTATAACGATAGATTCCAAAAAAGACAGTGGAAAAATGAGTTATCCGGTGGTGGGGCGGCCAGTGGGAATCGAACCCACGACATCCAGAACCACAATCTGGCGTTCTAACCGCTGAACTATGGCCGCCGTATAAACGGAAAGGATCAAAGATACCGTGTAACTTTACTGCAAAAAAAGCCAAATTTTGCAGCAAAGAGTAAAAACTTCGCCCCCGGCACGACTCGAACGTGCGACCCACAGCTTAGAAGGCTGTTGCTCTATCCGGCTGAGCTACGGGAGCATCTCAAAAAGCAAATAAAAATACTATCGGTTGCAGGCGACGAAGTCAAATTTTTGCCGCGCCGAGCGGTTTATTTTCTTCTATTTTTGCAACCATCGTTTCAAAAACCTCCTCCAGGCTCATATCGCTGGTGTCCAGCACTATTGCATTATCCGGAATTGAAAGCGGGGAATCTTTCCGCGAAACATCACGGGCATCCCGGGCATTTATTTCGGCCAGGGTTTCTTCGTAAGTAACGCTGATGCCGCGGGCGATATCTTCACGATAACGCCGACGGGCACGGGCTTCGGGTTTGGCAGTCAGAAAGAACTTGAAATCCGCGTCCGGAAACACGACCGTGCCAATATCCCGGCCTTCCAGTACACAACCGGAGGGGGAAGATCTGCCGATTTCCCGCTGAAGTTCTACCATCCGGCGCCGTACATCGGAATAAGTAGAGACTATCGAGGCCAGCCGGGCAATTTCTCTTGTGCGGATTTTTTCCGTTACATCCCGTCCGTCAAGATAAACCCTGAGGTTGTCCGGTTCGCCCTGAAGCTCTATTCGGCAATTTTCCGCAATGTTTGCGGCCGCCTCGGCGTCTTCCGGGTTTGAGCCGTTCATTGCCGCTGCGAGTGCTACGGCTCTATACATCGCACCTGTGTCAATGTAAAGCAGCCCGTATTTTTTGGCCAACATTTTGCCCAAGGTGGATTTGCCGGCCCCTGAAGGGCCGTCTATCGCAATAATCATAGACTGTAATTTTAGTGATTATGGAGCAAAGTGTCTAAACGCGGATGGCATTTCAGACAGTTTTACCTAGTTCTCCACGGACCGATGTGGGAAGTTTATCAAAAACAAGCATATAGGATCTTGTAATCAGGTCTTCGATCTCGTCGTCATCAATTGCCTTTTGATTGCGGACGGCGACCCAATGATATCGCGCAACATAGGGAGCCGGTTCAATCCCTTCTCTTTCAACAAGTTCCGCAAATTTCTCAGGGGTACATTTGAATGATATCGACCGGTCCGGATTATCCGGCTCCGTAATACAAAACATTTTACCGCCTACGGTAAAGCATAGATCCTTGCCCCATTTAACGTCTTCGACCGCGTGGGGAAACGAAAGGCAAAGGTCCCGTAATTCCTCAATTGTCATCAGCTATTTCTCCCTTGCCGGGCCGGTGCGGATAATATTTTGCATCCGGCGAGAAAACAAGCCTTAATTTGTTGCTGCCCGGGATGAAACCGCTTTTTGCAAAGAAGCTATTGCAGTTTCAATATCCGTCCGTGTTATGTCACGATGGGTAACCATTCGGATAGAATTTCCAAATGGAATGGCAAGCACGCCTGACTCCCGCAATGTATTGCAGATTTCCGTGGAAGTCTTCCGCGTCCTGCTCACATCAAATATGACGATATTTGTCCTCACGTTTGCCGGATTTATTGCGCAGCCTGGCATTTCGGCGATTGCAGCGGCCAGAAATTGTGCATTTTCATGGTCGGCGGCAAGAAATTTTGGGGATTCCTGCAATGCGACAAGTCCGGCAGCGGCCAGAATTCCTGCCTGACGCATACCGCCGCCAAGGCGTTTACGCCATATGCGGGCTTCATTAATGAAATCTCTTGTTCCAAGCAAAATCGAGCCAACCGGAGCTCCGAGTCCTTTGGAAAGGCAAAACTGCACCGAGTCACACTTGCTTGTAAGATTTGCAACAGTATCGCCAAGAGCGACCGCGGCATTGAAAATACGCGCTCCATCCATATGAACGGGGATTTTGTAAGAATGTGCCCGATCGCATATATCGCGGCAATGTGCGGCCGTCATTACACTCCCGCCGGCAAAATTATGCGTATTTTCAAGACAAATAAGGCCGGTCGGGCAGGCATAATAAGGCTGGTTTACGTGCAGGGCAGCAGCAATTTCGTCCCATGTAAGATGACCGGATCCGTCTGAGCTGCGGACAGGACGAATGACCACGCCGGAAACTACTGACGGAGTGGCCATTTCATAATTGAAAATATGCCCGCGCTCTTCGATGATAACCTCGTCTCCGGGCTTTGTATGCAGCTTAACGGCAATTTGATTGCCCATGGAACCCGTCGGAACAAACAGTGCCGCTTCCTTTTCGAATAATTCAGCGGCGAATTCCTGTAAACGGTTTACCGTTGGATCTTCTCCGTAAACGTCGTCGCCGACTTCGGCTTCGGCCATTGCTTTTCGCATTGCCGGAGATGGTTTGGTTACTGTATCGCTACGAAGATCTATCATCTCTAATGAGGTTTAAAAATCCTGATTCGATTATATTAGTCCGCCAGAGTCCAGTTTGCACATTTTTTCCCGGCCTTAAAAGCGGATTCGAGAAAAGCAAGTACATCCGTGTCAAAAGTTGGCGATGTTCTGATGTCGTCATACATCAGAATCGCAAGATGGCCGCCGCCTGATTCGACCCATTTGGCAGAGGCCGGCTGCAGGATTTCTTCCGTGAGTGACGCCGGTTCGGGCGCGGTATAAGAATAAAAAGCAGGTGCGGGGATGCGATCATCACCAAACCAAAAGCCGAAACTGATTACCTCCTCTGAATAAGCTTCGCGTTCCACATTGTTGGCGCCTTCGCGCAAAGTGGCCTTACGGCCGGAAAAACGCGTCAGAGCAAGGTCGAAACTATGCCAAAAAAGGTGTACGGGTGAAGATTTACCGTAAAAACGGCCTCTGAAACGGGTCAAAATCCCGTCCACGGCAACCAAAATTTTGTGAAATCGACGGACAAACTCCCTGTCATACGAATTGTTGACGATATCATCGGGAAAAGGTATGTCAGAAGGAGCCTCATACGGCACGGGTTTAATTTTGGGGTGAATGCCAAGTTTGGCAAGATTGGCAAAAATACTGCTATGGAAATCTGCAACGGTCAGGCCGTCGTAAATTGCGAAATCTTCTTTTCGGCCGTCACCTGAGGTGATTTCGATACGGTGATTGATAAAGTCAAATTCGATTCGAAAATTACTATTGCCAAATGGAACTGTACCTGTAGAAAGCCCGTGCGGAGTTACGTATAGAGAGACGTGCCACCAATGATTCATCTTCGGATGAAGAGCAAGGCGAATTTTACCGACGATTTGACAATAGAGGTGCAGTGTGTTTTTCGTCGCTTTCCATTCGTCAGGCGGAATTGGCGGTAGTATTTCTGCCATCAGCGTCGGGCAATATTTCCTTAAGTTTACTTAAGGTCGGATTTCAACAGCCCGTCTCCTTTTCAATTTCTTCTATTTCCCTGACTCTTCTTTCATGACGGCCGCCCTCAAATTCTGATTCGAGAAACGCTTTGACGGTTTCCGCAGCGGTCAATGGGTCAATAAAGCGTGCCGGAAGCGAAAGAACGTTTGCATCATTATGACGTCGGGAGAGAGCCGCTATTTCCGGATTCCAAGCCAAAGCCGCCCGGACGCCTTTTACTTTATTTGCGGCAATGGCCATTCCCTGTCCGGAGCCGCAAAATAAAATGCCGCGATCAGCTTCGCCATCGGCAACGGCACGTGCGACGCGTTCGGCATATGGCGGATAATCAACCGATTCGGGCGAATCGGTGCCGAAATCAACTATCTCGACACCGAGAGAACTGAGCGTTTCCTTTATTTTTTCTTTTTCTTCATAACCGGCGTGATCGGCGCCGATTGCAATTTTCATTGACATACTTTGATTTTATTCCCTTGCCGGCAAATTAGCCAAGCCGAACACATCATAACGTCAATTTCGGCTTTTGGTTGTTAATAATTGCAGGACGAAATATAATTTCCCGTGTGTGAGGCGTTACGGATTAGGTAAAACATTTTTAATCCTTGCAATGGCAGCTTTTGCCGGTACAACCGCCGGACAGGATTATCTGCCCGAGCTTGTCCGGAGGATAAAACCGGCTGCCGTAGCTCTGGAAACCTTTGACGCCAAAGGAAACAGCATTTCGCGCGGCAGCGGTTTTTTCATTGCCGCGGACCGGATAATTACGAACCGACATGTTATTGAAAGGGCTTCACGCGTTGAAGTTCACCTGCTGGACGGCAGTAAGTTCGTAGCCAAAGGTGTATTGGCCATAGACGGTGAAGGAGATCTTGCACTTTTACAGGTCGAGGTGCCGCCGCGTCTCGCTTTTCCGCTGCCGGTCGTTCGTACGGTTCCACAGGAAGGCGAATCCATTGTGGTAATCGGAAACCCTTTTGGTCTGGAGGGAAGCGTTTCAAATGGTATTGTCTCGGCCGTCCGCGATATTTCAGGTTACGGCCGCATTATACAAATCACCGCGCCAATCTCACCCGGATCTTCCGGTTCGCCCGTTGTCAATATGGCGGGACAGGTAATAGGCGTTGCAACGCTTCAGGCGGCCGAAGGCCAGAGCCTGAATTTTGCGGTCCCGGCTGAGCGTATTGCACAAATGCGTGTTGGCGAACTGCAGACTTTTTCGTCGTTGAATTCGGAAACCCTTCGCACAAAACGCTCTGCGGCCGAAAGGCTGTATTCGCAGGGAGTAGGGCAAATGTCTCTTGATGACTACGCCCGAGCGGCTTCCTATTTTGAAAAAGCCATCGAACAGGATCCGAATTATGCCGAAGCTCTCTACCAACTCGGTTTTTGCTACGGCGTTCTAGGGCGTCACGCAGAGGCCCTTAAAGTCTCAAAACAGGCAGCAAGGCTTCGGCCTGAATGGCCTGAAACCTATGCAAACATTGGTGCGTCAAGTTTTGCTCTTGGGCAATTTCGCGAAGCGGCTGATGCTTATCGTCAAGCTCTCAAACTGGATGAAAACAATCCTGAAACCCAGTACGCTTACGGGCTTGCATTAAACAAGCTCAACAGGACGGAAGAGGAGATTCTGGCGTATCGTCGGGCCATAGCTGCCAAACCTGATCACCTCAATGCCCTGGAGCGTCTCGGCCAGGCATTATTCAAACAAAAACGTTGGGCAGAAGCAGCAAAAACTTTCGAGATGCTCAATACTTACCGTCCGGATGCAAAATCGCTCAACGCTCTGGGTGAAGCGCGGCTCGAACTCGGCAACCTCGATGCCAGTATCGAAGCATTCAATAACGCCCTTGCTTTTGACCCGGACCTGGAAAAGGCCAGATACAATCTGGGACGGGCTTATCTGAAGGCCGGCAATACCCAACTCGCCATCGTGCAGTATGAAATCCTCCGTAATGCAAAGAGCGAATGGGCTGACCGCCTGTTTATTCTTTTGAACCGTTAAACGTTTTGCGGTTTATCAGGGAGGCGACAAATCCGGCACCAAATCCATTGTCAATATTTACAACGCTGACGTTGGAAGCGCAGGAATTCAACATGCCCAGCAATGCTGCAACACCGCCAAAAGATGCTCCGTAACCTACCGATGTCGGCACGGCAATGACTGGAACGCTGACCAAACCGCCTACGACCGATGGCAAGGCTCCCTCCATTCCTGCACATACAATCACGACGCGGGAATCCTGAAGTTTTTCGCGTTCGGCAAGGATACGATGTACGCCCGCTACTCCGGCATCCCAGATACGGCGGACACGGTTTCCCATAGCCTCAGCGGTCAAAGCAGCCTCTTCCGCAACAGGAATATCGCTGGTTCCGGCAGTGCAGACGGTTATTTCACCGATGCCAAGGTCATTACGATTCCGGAAAACCCTTACCATCCGTGCTGATTCATGCCATTCAGCCTCCGTGCAGATATTTCGTAAAATCCCGTAAACCTCACGCGTTGTGCGTGTTACAAGCGCATTTTGCGATCGGGCAACGATTTTTTCGAAAATTCCGGCTATTTGCTCTGGCGTCTTTCCCATCCCGAAGACAACCTCCGGAAAGCCCTGTCGTTTTGCACGGCCATGATCTACACGGGCGTAACCAATATCTTCGAAGGAAAGATTTTTTATGGCTGTAATCGCTTCCCTCTCGGCAAGTTTACCCGTTTTGTATTGATGAAGTATCTCCCCGAGCCTCGAAATGTCCATAACAACGATGATTTCACAAATGCAGGTGTTATCTCAAATCAAAGCGAGCGTCCAAAAGCTCCGGATTACCGAATCGGCTTTTTAAGCAAACGACAATGCCCTCCAAATGGCGATTGGAATGTTGAATATCCTCCCATCAGGCACTAAACTCAAAAGTAATGGAACTAACAGTGGCTATTACCGGTGCGTCCGGGACTATTTATGCCTACAGGACATTGCAAATGCTTGCTGCGGCAGGAGTTGTGAAGCAGATAAACCTGATAATGTCCGGAACTGCCGCAACCGTCGCACAGGTCGAGATGGGCGTTAATCTCAAAGAACCTACAGCGGCCAAAATCAATGAATGGCTTGGTCTGCCGACGGATTCACAGTTGATCAGGCTCTGGCGGCTCGATAATCTTGCTGCCAAACCGTCATCCGGTTCCAACAAGCAGGACGGTATGATAATCGTTCCCTGTTCTATGGGAACACTTGGTGCGATTGCTTCCGGTGCAGGTACGAATCTGATTCATCGGGCAGCCGATGTCTGCCTGAAAGAAGGCCGAAGGCTGGTTGTTGTGCCTCGCGAAACTCCATACAATCAGATTCACCTGGAAAATATGTTGCGGCTGGCACGTGCCGGCGCCCGAATCCTGCCCGCAAGTCCCGGCTTTTATCATCGGCCAAAGACCATTGAGCAATTAGTGGATCACCTTTGTTACAGGCTGCTCGATCAATTCGATATTCCGCATGGACGGTCCACTCAGTGGACGGGCAACGAGATAGTAAATGATTAGAGAATCGGTTAAATCTGATAAAAGCTGCCCGCTGCAAAGCGTAGAGCGATTTTCCGGCCGTGTGCGGGATTATGCACGATACAGGCCGGGGTATCCGTCGCAAATCATTGATTTGTTTAGGGATAAGATTGGGCTGACAAACCGTGACGCAGTCGCGGACATCGGTTCCGGAACAGGCCTTTCCTCACGTCCTTTTCTCGAAAACGGCAACCCGGTTTATTGTGTCGAGCCGAATTCTTCCATGCGCGCCGTTGCCGAAAATGATTTTCAGATGTTTCCGAATTTTAGAAGTGTTGACGGGACTGCACAGAATACCGGTCTCGAATCAGGGTCTGTAAATCTTGTTGTGGCCGCTCAGGCGTTTCACTGGTTTGCTGAAAGCGATATAGCCAAAGAATTTGAGAGAATTTTACGTCCATTTGGAACGATTGCAATCATTTGGAATGAAAGATCCCTGAACGCAACGGCATTTTTGCGTGAATACGAGGAATTTCTTCTGAAATACGCTACGGATTACAATTCTGTCCGACACGATAAATTTGATGGCAGACGCATTCGCGATATTTTCAACAGGGAATTTGAGCAATTAACTCTGCCTAATGCGCAAGTACTGGACTTCGAAGGATTAAAGGGAAGAATGTTTTCCTCCTCCTATATGCCGTCTCCGGATGACCCTGCATCAGAACATCTTGTAGAAGAATTAAAATCTCTTTTTGCTAAACACGCCCGGCAAGGTAGAATAACAATTTTCTACGATACAAATATTTTTTATTCCAAGTATTGATATATGTCTTCTAAACCTGAAACTTCAGCCGGAATCCGCACTATTACGGTGGCACATTCGCCGGATTCCGATGACGCTTTTATGTTTTACGGTCTTGCCACCAACAAGCTGGAAACCGAAGGATTAAAATTCGAGCATACTTTGAAAGATATCCAATCGCTTAACGAAGACGCCAAAAACGGCGTTTATGATGTAACTGCGATTTCATTTCATGCCTATGCCTACGTTGCCGATAAATATGCTTTGCTTCCTCACGGTGCCAGCATCGGCGATAAATACGGCCCGATTGTGGTTGCACGTGAGCCGCGTTCGCCCGATGAGATAGGTAAGATGAAGATCGCCATTCCCGGCGAACTTACCAGCGCATTTTTAGCCCTGCGGATTTTCAATAGCGAATTTCAGTATGAGGTCATTCCGTTTGACCAGATTATTGACGCCGTCAAACGCGGAACGGTTGACGCAGGCCTCCTGATTCATGAAGGACAACTCTTTTATAAGCAACTGGGTCTGGATAAGGTTTTGGATCTTGGCGAATGGTGGCACGAACGTACGGGGTTGCCGCTTCCGATGGGCGGAAATGCGATACGCCGTGACCTTGGGCCGGAATTGATGAAACAGGTTTCCAGACATCTGCATCGCAGCATACTCTATTCAATGGAAAACCGCGAAGATGCTCTTGCCTATGCGATGCAATTTGCCCGTGACATGGCTCCGGAATTGGCCGATCGTTTCGTCGCAATGTGGGTCAATGACCTGACACTGGATTATGGCGAACGGGGACGGGAAGGCGTAAGACGTCTGCTTGATGAAGGTTATAAAGCCGGAATAATTCCACATAAGGTAGAAGTGGAATTTGTCGGCTAGCCTGACAATGGCAGTGAATGTCAGGAAACGGTTGAGAAAGGATTGACGGTCAACTTTTTGGCGGCCCGGAGCATCAATTAAGTCCGATATGCTATTGAGACCAATTCTCTTGCTGATTCTTATAGCTGCCTCTGCAGCCGCCTCTTTTGCTCAAACAGGCAGCGAAACTTCCAATATCCGCAAGGTGCCGCTCACTGATTCGGAAATCCAGCGGATAATCAAGAGATTCAGCGAAAACGAGAAGCTCTTTCGTGCGGCGCTGTCAAACTATGTTTTCAATCGTTATGCAACGATAAACACTATCGGCCTGGGCGGGCAGATTACGGGTACTTTCCGGCGAGATTCGTTTATGACATTTTCGCAGGACGGCAGCCGCTTTGAACGCATAATTTATGCTCCGGTTCCAACTGTTCCGCCCGGATTTGTTACGGTAGAAGATCTGGAAGACCTCGGCGGAGTTAATCCCTTTGCCATTGAACCCTCTGCAATTCCGCAATACAACTTTACCTACATCGGCAAGGAAAAAATTGACGAACTCGACTTGTTTGTTTTTGATGTTACACCAAAGGTAATCCCGGACCCCAAAAAGTCCACACAGCGGCTTTTCATCGGCCGGATCTGGGTCGATGACAAGGATCTGATGATAGTCAAATCCAAGGGCAAGGCTGTTCCGGAAACTAAAAACAATAAGTTTCCCGTTGTGGAAACCTGGCGCGAAAACGTGGACGGTAAATACTGGTTTCCATCATTTGCTACATCCGATGATGAACTTGTTTTTGACAACGGCTCAGTTACCAAAATCAGAATGCGTATCAGATATACGGATTACAAACTTGGCCGCACGGATGTAATTATCGGAGAAGCTGAAGACCGGACAGAACAAAATTCCACGCCAAAGAAGCCTTGATTTTATCTGGCCGGTAACTTTATTAAATTTGCGGGTAAAAATACCGGTTTTTACTACCGGCTCACTGAAACATCGTTTCCCAAGCCAAAAACAAGCCGCAAAACCATCGGTAAATTTGCCAGAATTATTGTAATCCATGTTTTGCGGTTGGTGACGGAATCCACCAAATAAAACATTCGCGGTGGAAAGTAAATCAATAGTGCCAAAAAGCCGATAAAAAACAAACGTCCAATTGCTTCAGCAACTCCTGACGGCGGTCCGATTCCCGAAAAAGTAAGTGTATTCCAAATAATCTGGTATAAAAACGCGTTAAGAAAAATAAAAGAATGGCCGAGCCTTTCAGATACGGGGCTAAGCAAAAAAGCGGATTGAGGCGGTTTTTTCGGCGGTATGAAAAAACGATAAACGAGCACCGTATGAGTAATCATCAAAGCCAGCCCGATAAAAATTGAAGTTATGAAAACAGCAGGTCCCGGATCTCCGTTTTTTGCGATAGTTTGCAGGAAAAAAGCATTGATAACCGAAAAAATGACAGCGGTAAGGCAAAAATAAAAGATTGGATTGAAAAGACAGCCGGCAAGAGCGCTCCGCTCCTGCTTTTCAAAATCGCTTTTGCGCCGCCGGTGAAAATGCCAGCGTAGAAGTGTTGCCCCAAGCGGCGGTAAAATGAAAAGCAGGACGAAAATCGCAAAAAGCACTCCCTGTGCAATAACTGAGCCGCGGTCGGCGCTTTTTAGCGTTCCGGCAAATGCGGCCGAGAGCCGCCGCATTACAAAAAGATTCGTAATGAAAATTGCTAAATCCAGGACGATTCC
Organism: Acidobacteriota bacterium; assembly: GCA_040756215.1. Classification (GTDB taxonomy): domain Bacteria; phylum Acidobacteriota; class Blastocatellia; order Pyrinomonadales; family Pyrinomonadaceae; genus OLB17. Next base: position 295,826 of record JBFLZQ010000002.1, on the reverse strand, counting down.
CGGATTGATTGCACCCCGGATCCTGTAGTTCGATTTCATAGCCTGTTTGCAAGCGGTGCTTGCTTTCTTACTTTTTGCAACTGGTGTTTTCTTCCTGTTCCGAGCAATTGCTCAGTTCGTATGCAATGGCTGAGCGTGTGTCTGTCAATAGACGGATAACGCCTTCATCGTCCTGATAATTTGCAACCGGCAAAGGTTTCAGTAATTTGATCCTGATGGTGCCCGGGAACAGTACTCCTGTTTTTTTCCCCATCATCCAATCCGTATTCATTATCGCAACCGGAACAACGTCAGTTTTGGTCTGTAACGCAAGGTGAAACGCGCCTTTCTTAAATGGCAGAAGTTCGCCCGGCATCGCTCTCGTTCCTTCGGCAAAAACTCCGAATGAGTAACCCTTTTCTATAACCTGTCGCGCTTTTTCCATTGATTGTCGTGCGCGTTCGCTGTTAGATCGGTCTATGGCTATGACATTTACGAACCCCATGCCTTGTCCGAGAATTGGTGCCTTAAGCAATTCTTTTTTTGCTACCAGTCCTATTCTGCGGCCTGCATAGCGAAACAGGGCGGCGGTGTCCAGATAAGAGCGGTGATTGGCAACAAAGACGTAATTTCTGCCTTCTTCCAAATGTTCCGAACCTTCTACTTCAACGCGTGCGCCGCAAAGTTGTAACCAGACCCGCGCTCCCCACAATGCAAGCGGATAAAGCCAGAGACGGCGATTAATCAGCCACAGAAAGAGTAACGCGGGAAGTCCGATGAAAAGCAGCATCACGGAGGCGGCAAACCAGCACCACCAATATCTGATTTTTCCGGCGATCCGTGATTTGCCAGCCGGCTTGAAAGGAAATACTATCTTAGTGTTATCCCTGATTTCTTCGCCTGATACTTTTTTCGACAAAGACATAATGTTTAGACAAATCCGCCTTGTTGGAATTCTCTTGTTTCTTTCCTTTACCGTAATGGGGCAGACCACGCCCCGGGCGTATCTTGGTTTTACGCCCGCCGATGATAAGACAATCGCAGACTGGAAGCAAATTACCGGCTACTTCGCCCGGCTGGACGAAGAAAGTCCAAAAGTTAAGGTCATGGAAATCGGACGCTCTACGCTGGGGCGGCCGATGATTGCGGCCTTTATTTCTTCGGCAGACAACATCAAACGTCTTGACCGCTTTCGCGAAATAAATCAGAAACTTGCCGATCCCCGCCAAATCAATGGCAATGAAGAACTTTCAAGGCTTTTGACCGAGGGCAAGGCGATAGTTTCGATTTCATGTTCGATACATTCGACCGAAATCGTAGCCTCGCAGATGTCAATGCAGCTTGCCTATGAACTGGCAACCGCTACCGATGCCGAAACAAAGGAAATTCTTGACAATACAATCCTGATTCTTATTCCATCACCTAATCCCGACGGGATTGACATTGTAGCCGATTGGTATCGTAAAACGCTCGGCACAAAAGCCGAAGGGACGATGCCGCCTCAGCTTTATCATTATTATGCCGGCCATGATAACAACCGTGATTGGTTTATGTTGAATCTGGCGGAAACACAGGCAGTTACAAAACTTTTCTGGCAGGAATGGTTTCCGCAAATTGTTTATGACGTGCATCAGATGGGACAGACCGGGACGCGATTTGTCATTCCGCCATTTTTCGACCCGTCCAACCCGCGCATATCGCCTTCCATTTTGCGCGAGGTCGGGCTCGCAGGTTACAAAATGGCTGCCGATCTGCAGGCAAAGGGAATTGCCGGCGTGGCTACCAATACTACCTTTGATACCTGGTGGCACGGCGGATTCCGCTCGGCACCCTATTATCACAACTCAATCGGAATTCTGAGCGAAGCGGCAAGCGCGGACCTGATGTCTCCCGTTACGATTACAAAGGAGCAGCTCGAGCGTGCACGTCCAGCGCGCGGTCTTACCTCGTTTACGGAACCTGTAACCGCGCATCCTGATCCGTGGAAAGGCGGCATCTGGCGTCCACGCGATATTGCCGAAATCGAAATGATTGCCAGCCGCGCGCTTCTGACTTTGGCGGCGAAATACCGGCGGCGTTATCTCGAGAATTTTTACCGTCTCGGTGCCGAAAACCTAAAGAATGGCGAAGATGATCCTATTGCCTATATTATTCCGGCCGGTCAGCCGGCTGCAGAAGCCGTATCCCGATTTGCAGAGATACTTAAATGGCAGGGAATCGAGATCTACCGGATGCGCAGCGAGCTTTTTGTCAGGCAGGCAAAGGGCGAAGATTTCCACGAACTGCCATTGAACAGCTTTATAATTTTCACCTCACAACCTCAGAAGCGCAATATCCTGAGCCTTTTCGAAAAACAGGTTTATCCAAACCGCGTCGGGCCAAATGGCGAACCGGATCCGCCATATGACGTCGCCGGCTGGACGTTACCCTTGCAAATGGGAATCGAAACTGTTCCGGTTTTTGAAATTCGTAATATTGAAAAGGCTTTAACAACGCTCGAGCCGATCAAGGATATAAATCAGGTCAGATCGACACTTAACCTCAAGCCCGCAGCCGGCCCGTTTTCCAAAATAGATAATCCAATGCGGACAAAACCGCGCATAGGGCTTTATCGCGGAAACGTTCCTTCGATGGATGAAGGCTGGACGCGCTTCGTCTTTGATTTATTCCGGATTCCGTATCGTTCGTTGTCTGATCAGGACTTTCGGACGGGGCAGTTCAATTCTGACGTTGTCGTATTACCTGCGGATGGCGAATCTATAATTCTCAATGGTCTTTCGTCTTCGCGTTATCCCGCAGAACTCTCCGGCGGAATCGGCGAATCAGGTGCCGAAAATCTCCGCAAATTTGTCGAAGATGGCGGCCGCCTTATTTGTCTCGACGATTCATGCGGTTTTGTTATCAAACGTTTTGGACTGAATATAAAAAATGTCCTCGAAGGCCTGCGGCGTAATCAATTTTATAATCCCGGTTCGATTGTTCGTTTAACCGTTGACAACTCGAATCCGATCGGCCGCGGCGTACCAAGTGATTGTCCCGCATATTTTATAAACAGCTCCGCATTTGAAGCGGTAGAAGGTAACGGAATCAGAGTTGTGGCAAGGTATGCAGCGAAAGATGCATTGCTTTCCGGTTGGATGCTTGGCGAAAAAAATCTAAATGGCAAAGCCGCCATCGTCGAGGCAGATTACGGCAAAGGGAAAATCATACTTTTTGCTTTTCGGCCGCAGCATCGCGGGCAAAGCTGGGCTACCTTTCCGCTGCTTTTCAACGCTTTGGAGAAATAATCGGATATGTTTAAGCCGTACATGAAAAAAACTTTTCTTGCGGCTGCAGTTACGCTCTGCTTTACGGCTTTAGCCGTGGCGCAGTCAACAGCCTCGGCAAAGGCAGCGGCAGGTTCGAAGACCGCCCGGGACGGCTTTCGCAACGAAACGGAAATCAGGGATAAGTTTAATGCATGGAAATCAGATGCGGAAGCCAAAGCGTGGCTGACCATAATGGGCTATGACCCTGCATCAATCGACAGCGTCCGGGCAGAGAAGCCTCATAATGACAAGGCAGACGTGGTGGTAACAATCGTCGCAAGCGGAAGGACAACGCGGGAGGGAATTTCAATCAAACTCGTCAGCGGCGAAAAGGGCTATAACCAGATAGATAAGCGCCGGCTCGAGCAATATAAGCGGCTCTGGGGATTGCCGCCGCCTGTTGAATACGCCCTCTCGCTTTTTCTTGGTGAGCGGCCGCCCGACAGACCGTCGCGTCTGCCTGACAGAATGTTTCTGAATGAACTTACCGAAGCCGAACAGGCTGCCGTAATCGAATTCTTTGAAAAAAACCGTTCGCGAATACTCGATGAAATATTTGCCGGCAGCGGTCCAAACCGCGCACGGTGGATGCTGGTTGCGCGAAAAACCAGTAAGGGAAACGAAGCCGGCATTTTCCCAATTGAAAAAGCAATCGAATTTTACGGCACGGGAAAGATTGAAATAACCCGCTCAGGCAGTCTTCGTATTGGCCGTATAACCATCCAGCGAAAAGGCGGAGATGCAGGCCGCGAAACCGCCCGGATGCTGCAATTCAAAATAAACCCTGCGCTTCTGCTAGGAAAATAGTTTTGAATGGGTTAATCTTTGCGGACTATTCTATTACCTTCAGCTCCGAATCAAAGTATGCAGTTCGTAAGTGTGGCGCCGGGGCTTTATTCCTTCCGGCAGATTCGGGCTTACATTTTTGGCAAACCAGTCCGCAGCATCCTTTGCCGATTCCCAAACTTCTATAACGCGCCAGCCGCCTTCAATCTGATGCCCGAAATGCATTATAAAACCCGGTGCCTTACCAAGCGAGCCGCCCAGCAATCTGATCGTTTCTGCATAACCTTCTTCAGTCTGCCCGGGTACATCCGCAACAATCGCAATCGCCATAACTTTTAGCTCCGTAAAAAATTATTTTACTGATCGGATCAATACTCACCATGTTTCACCAAAACTGAACGAAACAGACCGGAACTCATTTTCATTAAAAAAAATGTCCGTATTTTCCCTCGGATTATAAGCACCGCCGTCTTCCGATTTTTGATAATATAGCTCAATCATAAAATTCAGACCGCTGCTACTTATTCGGGCGGGGCATTTCGGCTCCTTAGATTTTCATAACGGATGCCTGTTTTCTATGTGGAAAAAGCACACGGTAAAATAATCCAAAATGCATTTTGCCACAAATAAAAAGTTGTTTTTCCAACGCAATCTATACGACACCAAAGCAAATGTCAAACAATTTTTTTAGGATTTTATCGCTCCTGTTTTGCATATTTTTCGTTTGCGGGTTCCATAACGGCAGTTCCTGCCGATCTGGCATTTATTGACAGAGTTTTTGCCTCATGACATCTTCGGTTTATTCATTTGGATTTGTGTCTCTATACTACGGCAGATGAAAATGCGCATTATTTTCTCCGGGGTGCAATTCCTCCACATTTTCGAGTTTTCGTTGGATGACGCGGGTGTGGCGGCCTGTTTCGTCAATTTTTCGTGAGGCGATTTCGAGTTGTTTTTTGACGCTGTCGATTACTTGGCCGAATTTTGCGAATTCTGTTTTAACGGCGGAAAGCAGTTTCCATACTTCGGAAGCCCGCTGTTCGATTGCAAGCGTCTGAAAGCCGAAACTAAGGCTGCAGAGAATGGCCGAAAATGTAGTCGGGCCGGCTATGATCACGTTATGGTTGAGGCGTATTTGATCTGCCAGGCCGGGATAGCGCAGCACTTCGGAATAGAGGCCTTCGGTTGGTAGAAACATTATCGCGAAATCGGTTGAATGCGGCGGCGCGATATATTTTTCCGAAATGTCCTTTGCCGAATTTCTGATAGATGCTGCGAGCTGTTGGGTTGCCGTATTTACGGCATCTGCGTTGCCGAGTTCGGCCGCTTCCTGCAGCCGCAGATAATCTTCCTGTGGAAATTTAGAATCTATCGGCAGCCAGATGCATTCGCGATCGTTATTGTTCCTGCCCGGCAACTTCACGGCAAATTCGACCACTTCGTTGGAATTCGGTTTGATTCGGACGTTTGCGGCATATTGCGAAGGGGCAAGGATCTGCTCGAGAATTCCGCCGAGCTGAACTTCGCCCCAGGTGCCGCGAACCTTTACATTGGTTAATGCGCGCTGCAGCTTGCCGACGTCCGTTGCGAGATTTTGCATTTCGCCGAGACCGCGCTGAACTGCTTCGAGATGCTGGCTTACAAGACGAAACGATTCGCCGAGCCGCTTTTCGAGCGTGCCCTGCAGCTGTTCGTCAACCGTCTTTCGCATTTCATCGAGCTTTTTTTCATTGCTTTCGCGAAGGCTGTTTACCTGATGCTGAAGTTCGGCCTGTATTTTGCCGAGATCCTCGTGGGTTTTATTCGTCAGGCTTTCCAATTGTTTTGAAACTTCGATCAGCCTGTTGTGTTGTGAGAAGGCAATTCCTTCAAGCGATTTGGTAACTGACTCATTCAAATTTGTAAAGAGACTTGTTATCTCCGTACGCAGCCGTGCATTTCTGCCGTCTTCTTCTTCACGCGAAGTTCTGATTTCAGTGCGAAGTTCGGGACCGAGCACGGATACCGAACGGTCGAATTCGCCCCGCAAATCCTCAATCGTACGTCGAAGATTGAAAATAACAATGGCTGAAAAACCGAGTGCTGCGATTGCAATAAGTAGGATGAAATAAACTGCTACTTCACTCATTTACAGATTCCTTTGACCGGAATATAGAAAATTTCGTCTTCAAATTACCGGAAACCGGCGGAGAGGCTTTCGCAAAGGGAAGGCCTCCGCCGTTGTTAAAAATAACTCAATCGAGCCAACCGCCCGATGCCAGTCTGGTATTGTATCGCTCGTGGGTAAGCAACTCTAAAAATTTCGTACCCATTTTGTCAACACGAAAAATCAGACGGTGGCATCTGTCAACTTTTATCCTGATTATCTCCCTTTGCCCCATTGCCTTGAGAAGCCTCCAATTGAAACGCGCGAAAGGCGCTCCTTCGCGGATTTGTTTTACGATATTGTATGCTTTCAGCAGCACGTTTTTCCGATAACCCGCCGGATTAACCCCGAGCTCTTTGGCTATCGCTTCCAATTCCCTGCGTTCGAGCTCCTTTTGCTCCTGCATCCGTTGATACCTGAGCCGTTCATTCTCGAGATATATACACCTTCGGCAAATTTTCCCGAATGCTTTGTGTCCGCATTCAAATCTTTTTTTTCTGGCCGGCATAATATTTCTCCTCACAAAAGCTTTTTTTTCAAAATCCGCCTTACAATGCGGCCGCGGCCGGATCATCCAAACGGCCGCCAAAACATTGCGATAATACTACAGGTAGGGTGACACGCAGTGGCCCCTCGGAAAGATTTCGATAAATTCTTCAAAAAAATAATGAGGCGAATGCCTTTGTGCCGTAAGATTGTCGCTCTGCGGTATAATTTTCCGTAGTAGAGAACGGTTTTTTATGCACAACGGCAGCGATTCAAAGCCGATAATAGCCATTGCGGGACCTACGGCATCCGGGAAAACGGCTCTGGCCGTCCGTGTTGCGCTTGCTGTCGGCGGCGAAGTTGTCAACTTCGATTCGGTGCAGATTTATCGTGGTATTCAGGTTGCCACGGCTAAACCGACCGAAGAAGAAAAAAAGGGCGTACCGCACCATCTTCTCGATTACGTAGATCCGAATGTTTCCTACACGGCGGCTGATTGGGCTGCAGACGCTGCCGTCGTGATTCCGGAAATCGAATCCCGCGGCCGGATTCCGATTCTGGTGGGAGGCACCGGTTTTTACTTGCGGACGCTGCGGGAACCCGTTTTCGAATCTCCGAAAACCAATCCGGATTTGCGCAAAGTGCTTCAGCAAATCGGGGGCAGCCGCGGACCTCAGTTTCTGCATCGGATGCTTTCATTGCTGGACCCGCCGGCGGCTGAAAGATTGCAGCCAAAGGATTTGCCGCGCATTGTTCGTGCAATCGAAGTTATATTTCTTACCGGCCGTCGTTTTAGTGATTTGGCGAAACAAAGGCCCCGACCGCCGGAATTTGTCAGCCGGATCCGTCTTTTTGTGCTCGAACCGCCGCGTAATGAATTGTATAAACTGATTAATGAACGTACTGAGCGTCATTTTTCGAACGGATTGGTTGAAGAAGTGAAACATTTGATCAGTCTTGGCGTAAGTCAAAACACAAGCGCCCTCGGTGCGCATGGCTATCGGCGGGTTTGCGAATATTTACGCGGTGAGCGTGATCTGCCGGGAGCGATTGAAAAGACCAAACAGGATGTCCGCAATTATGCCAAACGCCAGTTTACATGGTTTCGGCGCGAGGCTGATGCCGTCCGTTTAGGAGGTTTTGGCAACGAAGAGCGTATTTTTTGTCAATTAATGGAAGAGTCAGGTTGCCGAATGTACGAAAATAATGCAACAATTATACATTTTGGTGGCTGAATAATACCATAAGAAAGTATTATCGCTGCCCGTTTTGGCTAGTAACCACTTGAAACTAAACGTTTAACCGCTATGGAAAAACCGGCTGCCCAGAATATACAAGATGCGTTTTTGAATTCCGCCCGTCGGGAAAAGGCAAGCGTAGTCATTCACCTTCTCCAAGGTTCGACTTTGACCGGGCGAATCAAAAGTTTCGATAAGTTCTCGATTTTGCTCGATGTCGGCGGTCAGGATGTGTTGATCTTCAAACATTCGGTCTCGACAATTTCTCAGGAACGTAAATCCGAATAGTCAAGGCCTTGAGCGGTAAATTCATAAGTTTCGAAGGTCTGGACGGAAGCGGTAAATCAACCCAGCTGCGAATGATTGCAGGTGATTTACGCGAACGCGGCATAGACCTGATCACAACTCAGGAGCCCGGCGGAACGCCGCTCGGGAGAAGATTGCGGGAAGCATTCCTTGAAACCGAGGAAACGGTGGCGCCGATGGCTGAATTGCTGCTGTTTGCCGCCGACCGCGCCCAACATGTCGAATTTCTCATAAAGCCGTCGCTTGCCTCCGGACGACTGGTAATCTCGGACCGCTACGCGGATGCCACAATTGCCTATCAGGGCGGCGGCCGCGGCTTCGACCGCGAAACTGTTGCGGAAATCGTACGCCTGGCGACCGGCGGTCTAAAGCCGGATCTGACACTTTTTTTCGATATTTCCGTCGAGCGTGCCTTGTCGCGGCTTGCATCCCGTGCAGAAAACGAAGGGACGCCAAACCGTATGGATCTGGAAGCAGCGGAATTTTACCAACGTGTCCGCGAAGCTTATCTGGAAATCGCCGCCGCCGAACCGGAACGTTTCCGCATTGTGGATTCGAATGGTTCTATCGAAGAAACGCATCGAAGGGCAAGCGATTTGATCAATTCCTTTCTGGGTTTAAAATAAACCTGTAAACCGATGTACTCTGAACTGACAGGCAATGCTGACGTTGCTGCTGCTCTGCGACGAATGGCAGCCGGCGGGCGGATGCCGCATTCAATGATTTTCGCCGGACCGGATGGAACCGGAAAAAAGCATTTTGCCATCGAGACCGCACGAGCCCTTGTCTGCCGTAATCCGGGCAATGGCGAATCCTGCGGCAATTGTACGGCTTGCCGGCGCGCGGGCGTTTTCGACCTTCCCGAATCCGACAAAGCCGAAGATTTTGACAACGTTTTTCTGAGTCATCATCCTGATGTAGGTTTGATATTTTCACCTAAGCGGCAAATTCGGGTGGCAGCAATCCGGGCTCTGGAGACTGAGGCCAACTTCCGGCCTTCGGAGGCCGAATCGCGTGTTTTTATTATCGATGAGGCGGACAAAATGAATCAGGAGGCCGCGAATGCTTTGCTTAAAACCCTCGAGGAACCGCCGCCGACCACTTTCCTGATTTTGGTTTCAGCCCGTCCGGATGCACTTTTGCAAACCATCCGTTCGCGTTGCCAAATGATAAGATTCGCGCCGGTTTCTGCAACTGAAATCCGCAATTTGCTGGTAAAAAAATACGACCGGTCTGAAGAAGATGCGGAATTGGCCGCAAGAATGTCCGGCGGAAGCGTATCGTCCGCAATCGGTTTCGATGTCGAAAACTTTCGCGAGGAGCGTGCCGTCTGTCTGGATATATTAAAAGCCTCTGTCCGGCCCGACGGGCTTCACAAAATGCTCGAAACTGCGGAACGCCTGGCCGACAGCAAGGCCAAAGAGCGTTTTGAAAACAGTTTGCGGATACTTTTGTCGCTTATCCGAGACGCCGTCGCAATTCGTGCCGGGGCGGATAGTACGCAAATTTCCAATTTCGATATCATTGACGACCTTTCAGCGATTGCCGCCTCACTTTCAGCAACCGTACTCGCCGATCGGATATGGGCCATTGATGACCTTCTGAAAAGTCAGGATGTGAATATCAACCGCAAGGTAGCGCTTGACGGACTGTTCGTAAAAATGGCTTTTTCTGTTTGAATAATGTTCAATTATCGTAATGGTTGAAGTTGCCGTTGACAACAGTAAAAAACCCGAAATCGCAGTATCGCGGGCTGTTGCCGGTGCGGGTGCGGCGGCCGCAGTGATTGGCGGCTTTGTGGTCTGGTATTTTGATCCCGTTAAATCAAGTCTGTTTCCTGCTTGTCCGCTTTATACCATGACCGGCTATGCTTGCCCGGGCTGCGGGATGACGCGCGGCCTGCATGCTCTGCTTCATGGCGATATTATCGGGGCTTTGGATTACAATGCAATGCTGCCCCTGATTCTGATATTTTTCGGTTATCTCTGGCTTTCGGTGTTGCTCTATGCCTTGCGCGGACGAGGTCTGGCCGGCGGAAAGATCAGCATGGCATTTATCTGGATAATGCTCGGGTTGCTGATAGTTTTCGGTATCGTTCGGAATCTGCCCTATTATCCGTTTAACCTGCTTTTTCCTTGAAGCAGGCGGATTGGAGTAATAATTCAAAACTTTCCTGATTGATGCCCGAAATTGCAGAATCCATCTTGAGATTAGAGGGAAATATGCGATCGGCTGACCAAGAGCCGGTAAATCAACGCTAACTAATCTGAATTAAAGGTTTATCGACGGCGAGCGCCCCTTTGCCGGAACTTTCCGACAGAAGATTTTCGACTTCTTTGACGAATTCCTCAACGATATTTTCGCCCGAGACACGGCGCAGAGGCACACCGTCTTTGAATATCATCCCTACATTGCGGCCAAAAGTTATCCCCAGTTGTGAATCATGTGCTTCTCCGGGGCCGTTTACGGCGCAGCCCATTATCGAAAGATGCAGCGGTTCTTCGATATGGGCCAGCCGGCGCTCTACTTCGGTAACGATTTCGACGAAATTGTCTATGTCAAGCCGTCCGCAGGTCGGGCAGGCGACGACTGTTACTCCCCGCTTTCTCAATTCCAGTGATTTAAGTATTTCCCAGGCGACGCGGACTTCTTCGTGTGGTTCGGCGGCAAGGCTGACGCGGATGGTATCGCCAATACCCTCGCTCAGTAAAATGCCCAGCCCGATAGCAGATTTAATTGTTCCGCCGAAAGGAGTTCCGGCTTCTGTTACGCCGAGGTGGAGAGGGTAATCAACCTGTTCGGCCATCAGACGATAGGCCGCTACCATGCGGTTGACGTCAGAAGTTTTCAGCGAAATAACGATATCGCCAAAGCCCAGATCTTCCAGAATACGGATATGACGCAGCCCGGATTCTACCATTGCCTCCGGTGTAGCAGAGCCGTATTTTTTCAAAAGGTCTTTTTCAAGCGAGCCGCCGTTTACGCCAATTCTGATGGGGACGCCGCGGCTCTCCGCAGCCCTGACAACCTCACGTACACGATCGACCGAACCGATATTACCGGGATTTATTCGCAACTTGTCGATTCCGGCATCGAGCGCCTTCAGTGCGAGCTTATAGTGGAAATGAATATCAGCGACAAGCGGGACCTCAGTCCTTTTTCTTATGTGAACAAGGGCTGCCGCCGCGTCGTCATCGGGAACTGCGATTCGGACAATTTCACAACCCGCAGCGGCAAGCTCTTCGATCTGTCTGACCGTAGCTTCGACGTCGGTGGTGTCGGTTTTGGTCATTGACTGTACGCTTACCGGAGCACCGCCGCCGATTTGGAGCCCGCGTACCTTTACTGCCCTGGAAATCCGCTTCATAACTCTTTACTCTTTTTTACACGAAATCCCCGTTTTTATTTATTTGAAAAGCCGGGAAATGTCCATAAACAAGGTGAAAGCCATCAGCAAAAGGATTATTGCCAGGCCGGCCAGCTGAATGCGCTCCCGAAACGCTGCGGAGAGGGTACGTCCAAACCACGACATCACCTTTTCAATACCAAGTACCATAATTTGCCCGCCATCGAGAAGCGGAATCGGCAATAGATTAAATACGCCGAGATTCAGGCTTATAACCGACAATATCGAAAAAAGGCCGATAAAACCATCTTCGCGGACGACAGAGGCGATAATTCCGACGATGCCGACGGGACCTGCCAATCCGGCGTCTTTAACGGCTCGCTGACCGCTGAAAAGCTGCCCGAAGACTCTTCCGGTCAGTGCAAGAATTTCATAATTGGTATTGATGGCAAAAGCAGCCGCTTCGGCAATTCCTGCCCGTTCAAAGACTTTATTTGCCTTACCGGTGAGCTGGGCTCCGATGAGATATTCGCCGTTTTCGTTTACTGTTGGTGAAATCTGGACCGTTTTTCGTTCTCCGGCGCGTTCAAATGCGATGGTAAGAGGTCCGGATTTGGCAAACTCCTGTGTCAGAGCCTTGAAATTACTTACGTTTCGGACGGATTTGCCATTTACGGAGACAATCTTGTCACCTGCCTGCAGACCGGCGTTTGCCGCCGGGGAATCCTTAAGAAGATCGGTAACGTAAACTTCCTGAACGCCCGGATCCGGCCGCATCTCCAGGTCACCGACTACCTGACCCTTGCGTTCTGTTTTTGCAGGCACGATGGTAAGCGGCAAGCGCTGATTCCCGCGCTCTACGACAACGTCTATGGGTTTTTCCGGGGAGATCGCCGCGCTCAATTCGATATTTCGCCAGGTTGGGTTTGCCTGACCGTCGAAAAGTATGATTCTGTCATCCGGTTCAATGCCTGCTTTTGCTGCGGCGCCGCCCGGTGCTACGTAACTTACGATTGGTTCGGTAATCGTGGGAACGCCGTACACCAGTCCTATGGCAAAAGGAATTGCCAATGCGAGCACGATATTCATAAACGGCCCACCGATCATAACCAGGAATTTCTGCCATCGCGGACGCAGTTCGTATAATTCTTCGTCCGGGACTTTTTCCGTTTCTGAGGCGCCGCCTTCAAGCGACTGCGTAGCTTCGTCTCCGTAAAGTTTTACATAAGCGCCGAGCGGAATTGCAGAAATACGATAGTCGGTATGCCCGATCCTGAAACCCCAGATTCGTGGCCCGAGGCCGAAAAATGAATAGGCCTCAACCCGCATTCCAAACAGCTTTGCGACGATAAAATGCCCAAATTCGTGGATGTTGATTGCTATCCCGAGGACAAATATGACAGCGAGTACTACTAAGACTATATCAGGCATATTTTTAAAAACTTATGCAACGTTAGAACCTAATTGGCCCCGACGCGTTGCCGCGAATCCATTGCGGCAGATTTCTCAATTTCAATTATAGCGCGCTTGCGGGCATCAGCATCGGCTTCCAGCACGTCTTCTATGGCCGAAGGTTCGCGGACCGAATGGTTTTCGAGCACGGTACGGTTTATTTCCGCAATTTGTCCGAAACGAATCTGACCTGCAAGAAAGGCTTTTACTGCCTCCTCATTTGCAGCGTTTAGAGCCGCCGGGGCAGTCCCGCTGCGTTTCAAGGCTTCATAAGCCATAGCCAGACAGGGAAAACGTTCAGTATCCGGTTCTTCAAAAGCAAGCGAGCCAATGGCTGCCAGATCCAGTGGCGGAAGGCAATTTTCACGACGCTCCGGGTAGGTAAGTGCATATTGAATCGCGTGCTTCATATCCGTTACGCCCAATTGTGCGATTATTGAGCCGTCAATCATTTCGACCATTGAATGGATTACTGATTGCGGGTGAATAATTACAGAGATTTTTTCGGGCGCAAGTCCGAATAACCAATGGGCCTCGATTACCTCCAGTCCTTTATTCATCAATGTGGCTGAATCTATGGTGATTTTCTCGCCCATTTTCCAGTTCGGATGATTCAACGCCGATTCGCGATCTGCATTGATTATCTCTTCTTTTGTTTTCGTTCTGAAGGGGCCTCCCGAAGCGGTCAAAATGAGACGCCTGACCTCTTCCATATTTTCTCCCCGGAGGCATTGGTGAATGGCATTGTGTTCGCTGTCAACCGGCAAAATCACGGCTCCCGAGGCCGCAGCCGCTTCCGTAATTAGCTTGCCGGCCATTACCAGTGTCTCTTTATTTGCAAGTGCGACGTTTTTCCCCGATTCAATTGCTCGTAATGTAGGGATGAATCCGACGGCACCGACCGTAGCCGAAACTACCAGATCTGCCTCAGGTTGCGTGGCGGCTTCAACAAGTCCTTCGATTCCGTAAACGATTCTCGGTTTAGACGCTCCGAGCCTTTTCAATTCTTCGGCAAGCCCGACTGCGGATATTTCATCGGCACAAGCTGCCAACTTCGGAGAAAAACGGGCAACCTGCCCCGCAAAAAGCCTGATATTTCGCCCGGCCGCCATCGCAACAACACGCATATTGCCAAGATGCTCAACGACCTTCAGCGTGTTGCAGCCGATTGAACCGGTGGAACCGAGGATGGAAATGTGTCGTATGCCAGTAGTCAAACTAATGAAAGAATATCACAAACAGTTGCTTTAGACGGCTATCGCGTGATTTCAATTTCCATTTCGTCAAGATATTTCTTACCGGTTTCCAATGCCGAAAAAATGTCCGGTGCAAAGTTTTCAGCTCCAATTTTTTCAACAAAACCTGATTTAAGCATTATTTGATAAACAGATTCGGAAACTGCGGAGAAAATCAAAATTGAGCCGCTTTTCCTGCAATCTTCCGCCAGATCCTCAAGTGTGTGAAGCCCGCTGGCATCAATGGTTGGGACATGTCGCATTCTGAGGATAATTACCCTCGGCTTGTTCGTTACGACTCTTAAAGACTCTTTAAACTGCCCGACGGCGCCAAAAAATAATGAACCGTAAAGTTCGAAGACTTCAATGCCTCTTGGAATTTCCACACCGGACATATCCCTGACCTGAAGTTCCTCATCGTCATCATCAAGGGTGCGTTTGACGGTTTCTACTTTGGCTTCATTGGCTATTTTATTAAGGAAAAGAAATGCTGCCAGCAGGATCCCGACCTGAATCGCAAAGGTCAATTCAATTAAAACGGTAAGAAAGAAAGTAACCAGAAGAACGGCAACATCACTGCCTGGTCCTTTGAGCAGGTGTCGGAATTCCCGCCATTCGCTCATGTTATATGCCACGACAATAAGAACGGCAGCCAAGGTAGGTAATGGTATCAGGGCAGCCCAATTTCCAATAAAAAGCAGGACTGCAAGTAAAAATAATGAATGGATTACGGCCGCAACCGGAGTTTTCCCACCGCTTTTGATATTTGTCGCCGTCCTGGCAATTGCACCGGTTGCGGGAATTCCCCCAAATACCGAGGATGCTATATTGCCGGCACCTTGAGCAATCAATTCCATATTCGAGCGGTGACGTGTGCCGGTCATACCATCGGCCACAACAGATGACAATAGAGATTCCAGTCCGGCAAGTATTGAGATTGTAAGTGCCGGTGAGAAGAGCTCTTGAAATTCCTGCCACGTCACGGAAGGAATCTGCGGGCTTGGAAGCGAATTCGGCATCCCGCCAAATCGGGATTGGATGGTTTCAACCGGTATTTGAAAATAGTTTACTACAATGGTTGCTAATAAAATGGCAATTAGTTGTCCTGGGATTCGATGAGTAATTTTTGGCCAGACGACGATTACAACCAGAGACGCAAGTCCTACAGCCGCAGTAGTAACATCAATTTTATGGAATTCACTAATAAAGGCGATCCATTTTTCTATAAAATCAGCCGGGACTTTTTTGATTCCCAACCCTAGAAAATCGTTTACTTGCGATGAAAAAATAATCAGGGCAATGCCGGATGTAAAACCGACAATTACCGGATAAGGCACAAATTTCAAAAGACCGCCCATACGGGCAAGTCCCATAATAATCAACATCCCGCCGGCAATCATTGTGGCGACAACAAGGCCGTCGTAACCGTATTTTTGAACTATGCCATAAACAATGACTACAAACGCACCTGTCGGTCCGCTGATCTGAGTTCGTGAGCCGCCCAGCACTGCGATAACGAATCCGGCAACAATTGCGGTATAAATACCCTGCTCAGGCTTTACTCCGCTGGCTATTGCCAAGGCAATCGACAGCGGAAGCGCAACGATTCCGACAGTCAATCCACCCATCAAATCACCCTGGAAGTCAGATAATTTGTATCCTTCCCGCAAAACGGTAACAAGTTTAGGTTCCAGTTTTCTTTGCATTGCTTTTTATTGACTAAAGCGGACAAGGTTTGCCGTCATTGCTTTTATCTCATCAACAAGTTGGGACCTTTTAACGATAATCTGGCGGCTTTGCCCAAGTTGTTTCAACGCGACGGTTTGTTCGGATAACTCGGATTCACCCAATATCAGGACAATCGGCACATTTATCTGATCGGCATATTTGATTTGCTTACCGATTTTGTCCGGCTCGGGATAAACCGTTACGCGGATGCCTGCAGCCCGCAGATCTGATGCAAGGCGCAAAGATTCGCGAACAGTATCTTTCGAAAATAACGTTATCAAAACATCAGCCGGCGCGGCCAATTCGATCTCCGGCGGAAACATCTTCCTTTCGTCCATTACAACCAGAATCCTCTCCAGACCCAGAGAAAAGCCGCAGGCCGGAATATCCTGTTTACCAAACATTCCGATCAGCCCGTCATAACGCCCGCCGCCACCGAGGCTGCCGCTCAAGTCCGGTACATTTATCTCGAAAATTGCGCCTGTGTAATATGAAAGTCCGCGTGCGAGCGACGGATCTATGACAATTTCAGGACAAGAGGACAACGAAATGATTGAATCAAGGGTATTTAATGCTTCACCTGCAGAGATTCCGGCAGTAAGCGAAGTGCGTAGTTCGGCGGCCGAATCTGCCGATCTACCGATTACCCGGACGATTTCATCAGCGCGTTCTATCCCGAGCAATTTAAGCTCTTCGGTAACGCCGGCCGGACCGATCTTGTCCAATTTATCAATTACCGTAATCGCGGAATTTAGTAATTCTCCGGCAACGCCGAAATGTTTCAGAATGCCAAAAAGCAAATCGCGGTGATTAATGCGAATCCGAAAATCGGAAAAGCCGAGCCTGCGTAACACTTCAGCGACAGCTGAAATCAACTCAGCTTCGACAACCGGCGATTCCGAACCGATCCAATCCACATCGCATTGAAAAAATTCACGAAATCTGCCGCGCGCCGGCCTGTCTGCCCGCCAGACAGGCTGTATCTGGTAGCGCTTGAAAAATTTGGGCAGCTTGTCGCGATATTGTGCTGCAACGCGTGCCAGCGGAACGGTCAGGTCATACCGAAGAGCCAGGTCGGACAGATCATTTTCGGAATTAGAATGTTTTAGATCTAATTTCCCGCCTCTTTTCAAAATCCTGAAAATGAGTTGATTTCCTTCGTCACCATATTTACCCAGCAAAGTATCAAGATTTTCCACCGCAGGTGTTTCAAGAGGTTCAAAGCCGTAAAGCTCATATACCTGTTTGATAATGCTGATTACATATTCGCGTTTGCGGACGTCTCCGGGGAGAAAATCGCGCATTCCGCGTGCCGGATTAGTCTTTGACATAATATATTTTTATTCCTCAGCAGATTGCGGCACAGGGATTCAGATGGACTATTCCGTTGTGCGGCTTAGATATTTATTTTTCAATTGAACGTAACGCCGCCAGGACAGGTCAAGATGACCTATCTCTTCTTCCGTAAGTTCCCGCTTGACACGTGCCGGCGAGCCGAGGACAAGCGAACGCGGCGGTATTTGCGTACCGGGCGTAAGAAGCGAACCGGCGCCGACGATAGATTCGCTTCCTATTCGTACGCCATCAAGCAAAATCGATCCGATTCCGATGAGGCAGCGGCGTTCGACGTAGCATGCGTGCAGCGTAACGCGATGCCCGACGGTTACTTCTTCTTCGACAATCGTCGGCAGCCCGTTTGAACTTACATGAATTATCGTCTGGTCCTGTATATTCGTACGCGGGCCAATTCGAATATAATTGACATCGCCGCGAATGACCGATCCAAACCAAACGCTTGCATCATCGGCGATTTCTACGTCACCAATTATAACCGCATCACCGGCGATATAAGCCGAATCACTTATGACCGGAGATTTTTTGTCGAAAATATCAATCATCTGGAAAACTTTCGTCTGATAATGGAAAGTGCCTGCTCGAGTTCTGCGACGCGAAGCAGTTTCGCAGTAACGGCAAATGCCGCGCCGCCAAGTGCAATCGGGACGAAAACCCCGATCAAGCGTAAGGCCAGCGTAGCAGACCCGAAACGATCAAAAATAAAATGGTAACTGAAATAACAAATCATCGAAAGCACCGCCGATGCGGCAGCAACCTTTGCAAAAGCCGTTGCAATGAGCCGGCCATTTAAACGTCGGATTTTTCTTCGCATAAATAGTGCCAAAGCAAAGAAATTCACCAGGGCTACCAGAGACGTGGCCAGAGCGACCCCGACGTGGCCGAATCCGTTCGGATTGTCCGGTGTACGGCCATATGTGGAAAGTAATTCGCGTAATCCAAAACTGGCGCCGAAATTGACTGCGATAGATGCAATTGAAATAATCATCGGTACTTTTGCATCGTCGAGGGCGTAAAATGCCGGAGAGAGTATTTTTATTGCCGCATATCCGGTAAGCCCGATGGAATATCCCACCAGGGCTGCCGCGGTCATCTCGGTTGCCGATGAATCGAAACGACCACGCTCATAGATCAGCCGTATAATCGGCTCGCCCAGAACTATCAATCCACAGGCAGACGGCAATGTCATCAAAAACACAAGATTGATTGAGGAAGACAAGGTGTCCCGGAATTCAGGGATTTTTCTTTCCGTAGCCAGCCGTGACAAAACCGGAATAGAGGCGGTCCCGACAGCCACGCCAAACAGCCCGATTGGGAATTGCATTAGCCGGAATGCATAACTTAACCAGCCCTGAGCGCCATCAATACCCGAGACGAAATAGGTATTAACGAGGACATTAATCTGAACTGCGGAGGTTCCAAGAATCGCCGGCGTCATCAATGATATAACTTTCCTGACGCCTTCATCTGCGAAACTGAGAATCGGCGAGAAACGGAATCCGACGCGGAAAAGCGATGGAATCTGCATTGCAAACTGAGCGCCGCCGCCGATAAGCGTGCCGATGGCCATTCCGATAATAGCCCATTGCGACGCGGCATCGGGGACTTCATCCGTGCCTGTGCCGCCTGTCCATCCGCCTCCGCTAAGCCAATATGCCAGCCCGAGACCGAAAATAATTGAAACTATGTTGAAAACCGTCGAGGCCGAAGCCGGTACGCCGAAAATTCCTTTTGTATTCAAAACGCCCATTGCGACTGCGGCAAGTGCGACAAGCAGAATAAATGGAAACATTATCTGCGTCAGCGTTGTTGCCAATGCAGCCTTTTCCGGCGAAAAACCGTCTGCAATCAAATCTATGAATTGACGAGAGAACAGTATTCCAACTATGCAAATAACGCTCATCACAACGGCCAGGGCATTGAAGACCAAAGAGGCCAGCCGCCATGCTTCCTGCTCGCCTTTTGTTATTTGATAATCGGTAAATACTTTGACAAAAGCAGCGGAAAGTGCCCCTTCGGCAAACAGGTCGCGCAGCACATTCGGAATTCGGAATGCTACAACATAAGCATCGTAAAGAAAGCCTGCTCCGAAATATCTCGCGAACACCATTTCGCGGACGAGGCCGAAAATCCGCGAAAACATAACAGCGACCGAGACAATACCGGCCGAACGCGCAATGCTTTGGCGACGTTCATTTGCCGGATGCTGCTCGACTTCAATCGTCGGCTCGGCAAGTTCCTCGGGCGTCTCGGCAGACGGCGATTCTATTTCGGATTCGTTTTGCATTCGAATAGGCGCATCAAATTCAAAAGTTTGCATTATACTCGCGCCGCGCGCAAGCCGATGGCCCCATTCGAGCTGTTGACAGCAGTAGGCTCAAGACCTCAAAAACGGTCAGTTAATAATAAATTATGGATAAAAAAGGAGGTTTGATTAGATGCCGCTAACTGCTCCGTTTGGATACCTGAAACGGCTTTTAGCAAGGCGAACGTCAATCAAATCCGGGTTATAGCCAATCGGTACCGGGCCGCCAAACTGACCCTGAATGACGGCGATATAGTTATTTTGAAACGCTCGAAAGCGTGCTACGCTGCCTCTTTGGTTAAAAATCACGAAAAGAAGAAGTCCGCTGCGTGTATTTACCTCTCCGGCAAGCGCCGAGACGCCGCCGTCCGTCTGCCCGAGTGTTCCGGTTTTACCGACGACGCTGCCTTTGGAAAAATCCGAATCGAAGCGGCCTTCCAGTGTCCCTTTGTCAATACCCGCAACGGGAAAGATATCGGCAAACGTCATATTGTACATTGCCAGGCGGTTGCGGAGTGCACGCAGCAATTTCATCATCGCAGCCGGTGTAACACGATTTATGCCAAGCCCGCTGGCCGTCTGTATATAAAATTCTCCCGGAAGAGCACCGATATCCTGACGTACGGTTTCCGCAATGGCAAAGGGCCCGCCGACCATCTGACCCAGTTTTTCCGCCATGGCATTGTTTGAATATGCCAACATTCCTTTGAGAATGTCACGCAAAGGAGCCGATTCGTGAGTAAAAATAAGTTTACTTTCGGGCGGAAGGCTCCCGACACCGGCGTTGCCCGTTATTTCAACGCTGGGTTCAGATTGTCCGGGGCGAAATGTGCCGGTATTGATTTTGAAATTTTCCCAGAATCTCCGCGAGGAAGCGGAGCGTTTTTTTGCGTCGAGAGTATTGGCCAGGGTCCGTGCAGAGAGTAAAGACGAAGAAAGGTGATTGATGGAAAAATTTTCCGTAACAATTATGTCGCCTTGTACCGCACGAATGCCGATTCTGTTGAGTTCTTCGGCTATTAGAATTGCGTGTTCAAAACCAAATACGGGATCAACACCGGAAAAATAGAGGTTTCCATGAATTGTTGCCGTTGACTCTTCGTAGCTGCCATCGGTCCAGAGGTTTGTTGCGAAACGCATATCGGGACCGAAAGCCTTAAGGACGGCGTAAGCAGTGGCAATTTTTACATTCGAGGCAGGATTGTAGGTTAAATTCGACCCGCTTTCGACGACGACCTCGCCGTCTATTGTTTCGACCAGCACGCCTGAATAGCCCGGTATCGGCGTAGTCTCAAGTATCGGGATAGTAGTACGGATAGGGGAATAGGAAATCGGCGGTGCCGGCTTTACAATGTCAACGCTCGAAGTCTTTTTTACAAGATCATCCGGCGTCGGCTGTGGCTGAAGATTCCCTTCGACCTTTAAAGGCTGCAGAAATGGTTTTACCGGCGTGACCTGGCCGTAAGCAGTATGCCAGCCACCGAAGATGAGCATTACGGCAAGGAGAGTGCAAAAATGTTTTTGGATTGAAAAGTTTTTCACGAAAAGAAAAGGATTTGAGTGTACAGTGAAAACCCTGATGGCAAAAACAGGCAACGCCGAAGGCATTGTATCATATTTTGACCTTAAAAAATCAATCATTTTGACCTGCCCCTTTTCGTCTTTTGCGTCTGGTGCACAGCTAACCGACGCGACTATTGGATGAAATTTGCCGCTTTTGCGATGGATATTATTGTTTGTAGTGCCCAAGGCGTTCAATATAAAATCATTGACACGACAACTCTTTCGGAAATAAAATTTTACAGATTTGAAACTTGTGAAAAGGTCTAATCAACCCGTAACCCGCGAACTGATCATTGAAACTTATAGAAAACGGCGAACGGCAATCCGGAGACGCCTGAAAGATTTCCGCCTTGTTAAACTGGAATCGAACGACGAGCGTTTTTGGGAAGAGATGGTTTATTGCTTTTTTACCGGAGGCTGCTCGGCAAAAATGGGATTACGGGCAGTGGATGCCGTCCGGCCGTTGCTTATCGCCGGTTCACGCGAAGAGCTGGCTGCAGCCCTGAAAGGTGTCCATAGATACCCAAACGCACGCTCGCGTTATGTCGTTGAGAGCCGGGAATATATCAGGTCGCGGCTGGGTTTCAGGCTTTCAGAAACGCTCGAAAGTTTTAATTGCCCTTTGGAGCGTCGCGATTGGTTAGTAAGGGAACCCGGAATAAAGGGACTGGGATACAAGGAAGCGAGCCACTTTCTGAGAAACGTCGGGTATCGCGGATATGCCATTCTAGACAAACATGTACTGAGGTGTCTTAAGGATCTTGGCGTTATTGACAATGATAAACCGCCGGCAACCCGCTTGCGGTATTTACAGACCGAGGAAAAACTCAGGCAATTGGCCAAAGATCTTTCCATCGGATTTGATGAACTGGATCTCGTGCTCTGGTCGGTTAAAACAGGCGAGATCCTGAAATAGCAACGGCTCCGACGCGATCGGATGTCCTGAAAAACGGAGGAATGATGTTCAGCCCCGTTTCGGCTTTTAAGGTTTTTATTCGAATATGCCGCACGGGAATGATTGCGCTCGCAGCCCTGCTTGTATTTTCAGCAAATGTAAGTGCTGAAAACGATGTCGGGAAAGCCTCCGTCGAAGATGTC
This sequence comes from Acidobacteriota bacterium, assembly GCA_040756215.1. Taxonomy (GTDB): domain Bacteria; phylum Acidobacteriota; class Blastocatellia; order Pyrinomonadales; family Pyrinomonadaceae; genus OLB17. The sequence continues at coordinate 273,497 of JBFLZQ010000002.1, read as the reverse complement.
AAGCAGCTTGTAAAACAGGCCGACCGCCTGATCCGCCGCGGTGAATATGTTGAAGCCGAAAAACTACTTCGACGGGCGATTGAAATTCGTCCTGATATATCTGCCAATAAACTGAAACTTGCCTATCTTTATGCAAAGAATCGCAGGCTCGGCGAAGCTTATGATCTTTGTTTTCCGATTGCCCGCGATGAGCCTAAAAATGCAAGGGCATTTGCCGTTCTCGGCGTAACAATGCTTGGCGCCGGCCGTTTTCGGGAAGCACGTGCGCTTCTCATCAATGCCTTGCGTCTGGATCGCACGGAGTCTCTAGGCTGGGCCGGGCTCGGGATGGTTGATTTTTACGAAAATTATATAGACGAGAGCCTCCAGAACCTACAGGAAGCGGTTTACTATGAACCGCTTGAGCCCGATTACATCTATGCACTCGCGCAAGTCTCTGCCCGAGCGGAAAAATACAAGGAGGCCGCTTCGGCTTATGAAGACTTTCTGCGAATCTCGCGTAATTACACTGACGAAAGGCGGCAGCGAATCAAAGGGCTGATAAATTTCCTCAGATACCTTGGCAATAAGCAATCGCTTTACCAAACCGGCGGCTCTTCGCATACCGAAGTACAGTTTTCACTTGAAGGTAACCGGCCGATAATCGAGGTCAGCGTTAACGATTATCCGCGTAAACTGCGGTTTGTGCTGGACACGGGTTCGGGAATATCCGTAATTTCCGATGAGACCGCTAAATTGCTGAAAATAAAGCCAATAACCCGTGGCGGATATGCCAAGGGAATTGGCGGCGACGGCCGTTTCGAAATTGTGTACGGTTTTATTCGCGAAGTCGGCATTGGCGACGTATCGATCCGAAACGTGCCCGTCTATATCCGTAAGTTTCACAACGACGGAAGTTTAGACGGTTATATCGGCCTTTCGCTTATCTCGAAATTTCTTACAACAATCGATTACGGCAACAAGACATTCGCTTTGACCAGAAAAGATGTGCCTTCAATTCCAGAGGTTAGTAGCGATGCGGTCTCAGTTCCGCTGCGGCTGACCTCCAGCGGCTTTCTTAGCGGAGAAGTACAGATAGAAGGCTTTGAGAATCCTCTCAATTTCATTGTCGATACAGGCGCCAGCGTTTCCGTTATTTCGGACGTCGTTGCCGCACATAGTGCGCTCGCTCCCTATGCACGCGACGAGAAAATGCGTGTTATCGGCTCTGCGGGCATAACCGATGACGTGCCATCATTTCTCCTGCCACGTGTTACCTTCGGTTCTCATTCACGCCGTGATATAACCGCAATCGCTTTGGATCTGGATTTGATCAACGAAGCTTCCGGCTTCGAACAGGCCGGCATTCTCGGCGGCAATTTTTTGCGCAACTATCGGATGACCTTTGATTTCAAGAATTCCCGCGTTACATTCGTGCCAATTCGCCCGGATCAAGAAAAATAACATCTCATCGTCTATAATTAACATGGACGATGAAACTCAGCATTTATCTCGAAACATCCGTCATCGGTGCCTATCTGGATAATGGCGATCCTTTTCGGCGCGACCTGACCATCCGCTGGTTTGAACGTGAACTGTCGGAATACAGGGCCTGCACTTCTTTACTCGTCCGTTGTGAACTGGAGCGTATAGCCGAACCACACCGTACCGGTTACCTGAAACTTATTGCGCCGCTTGAACATCTTGAACTTGCCGATGAGGCTGCCATTCTGGCCGAAGGATACATTTCGCGGGGCATTTTTCAAAGGAAGTTTTTGGCGGACGCACTACATGTAGCTTTGGCCTCTTTTCATAAAATTGATTATCTGGTGACTTGGAATTTCGGACACATTGCCAATGTCAGAAAACAGGCGCGTATTCGTTTATTCAACACCGCAGCCGGCTTTTTTTCTCCGCAGATTATTACTCCGGAGTTTTTGGTTAACAGCCGTTAGCGTTTGCGGGATTTTAGAGGGGAATTTTTGCATCAAATGTATAGACGCTCTAAATTTCAGGCAGTTTTGCTCGAAATCAGACAGGAAATGGCACGCGAAGCAGATTTTGACGTTGATCTGTTTACGGAGATGATCAGAAGCTCCGGGTTTTCTTCAATTCATGAAGAACATCGGATTTCTGATCAATTGGAACAATTATCTGCGGACGAAGAGGAAAACGCGGAGGACGAGAATTGACTTTGATTGCAACGTATTTTTCGAATTTTCAGGCCAGAGGATGACTCGTTATTTCATTTCGATTTGGTTTATTTTAACCGTAGTTGTTGTCGTCGGCAGCTATTTTTTTCTCGATTATTGGGAACATCGTTACGACGAGATAATTGCCCGTCAGGCCCGGGTTTACCGCATAGATGAAAAACTTATCTGGAGTCTGATTTATGAAGAGACTTATTTTCGGCCAAAGGCACGCGGGGATGCCGATGAAGTCGGGTTGATGCAAGTTACGCCGGCTGTCGCCCGCGAATGGGCAAAGGAAACCAATCTGAAAGATATCGAAAGACGCGTTTCTGAGGACGTTTACGGCTTTCTTGCGGATCCGGAGCGGAATCTGCAGGTGGGTTGCTGGTATTACGAGAAACTTAGAGAAAAATACCGCGGATTCCCTTCGGAAACGGCAATGACTCTGGCGGCTTACAATGCAGGTCCCAGCCGTGTAGAAGAATGGGTCAAAGGTGCAAACGCGGCAACGCTTGCGGAGGCAGATTTCATACAGCGAATCGAGATTGCTTCGACGCGGGCCTATGTTTCTTCGATTTTGACCCGTTACAGAGCGGTTTCTTCCGGCAATAAATAAATCGGTTCCGGCCGAATATACTTCTTAAGTTCACTTTTTTATGGAAATTCTTTTAGCCGATCATGTTATCCCTGTTTCGGGGCCGACGCTTCGCGATGCCGGAGTTGCAATCGATGGTGAAAGAATTATCGATGTTGGAGACCAAAACTATCTTTTAACGAAATATCCTACGGCAATCAGACATGATTTCGGCGCGGCAGCTATTCTGCCCGGTTTTGTTAATTGTCATTCCCATCTGGAGTTAACCGCACTCCGCGGTGCGCTTTGCGGGACAGAAAATGATTTTCGTTCATGGCTTTTGAGAGTGAACCAATTGCGTGCGGAAGCCGGCGCCGATAATCTGCTTCGTTGGGCTATCGCAGGCGCAAGGGAAGCGGCGGCTGCAGGAATTACGACGCTGGGAGATGTCGGACGTTTTGGAGAAATAGGACTCTCCGCGCTGAAAGAAGCCGGGCTCAGAGGAATTATTTATCAGGAAACGGAATTTTCACCCGACAACCGCACAGCCGAAGCGGATTTTCGTAAAATTGCCGAAAAATTCGAAAAATTGTTCAATCAAAGGAGTAATCTGATAGCCGTCGGGCTCTCGCCTCATTCGCCATATACCGTAAGTTCGAGGCTTTTTGAATTAATTGCCGAATACTCAATCATTAATCGGATACCGATCGCCGTTCACGCCGCTGAATCACTAGCCGAGACAGACTTGATGCTTTACGGCAAAGGTTTTTTTGCAGATATTTTTGCTCATTTTGGCTTCGAATGGGATTCGCCGGGGCTTAGTTCGCTGGAATATCTGGAGAAAACGGGTGTTCTCGCAGCACGGCCATTGCTAATACATTGCGTAAATGTAAATCGTGCGGAAATCGACAAAGCCGGCGCATATGGAGCATCAATTGCCCATTGCCCCAAATCGAATGCAAAACTTGGCCACGGGGTTGCTCCGCTTGAAGATTTTCTGGATTCCGGGATTACGGTCGGTCTGGGGAGTGACTCGGTAGCATCAAACAATCTTTGTGATTTGATTGAAGAAGCGCGTTTTGCAGTACTTGTGTCCCGAAATCGGCCGCAACGAAAAAACTTTATTTCAGCTGAAAAAGCGCTCGAAATAGCAACTCTCGGCGGGGCGAGGGCACTAAGGCTCGAAAATGAAATCGGCTCTCTGGAACCCGGAAAACAGGCGGATATCAGTATAGTATCTTTCTCATCGCCCGCAGTTCAGCCGGTGAACGATCCAATTTCTGCAGTTATTTTTGCTGCATCAGGCCGCGATGTCGTGCGGACTTACGTTGCCGGGAAATGCGTTTTCGACAGGCTTGAGTCCAAAGCGGCAATTGCCTGACATTACTTGCCGGTTTCTGCAGCTGATTTCAATTCTGCCATTACCTGGTCCGGCGTCCAGCGGCCGCCGGGAAAAATATTTCGAACCTTGCCGTCCGGGCCGATAACTGCCGTAACAAGCGAATGGTTGAATTGGGTCTTGTCATTCGCATCCTTTTCATACTTCAACCCGAAAAAATCGGCGATTTGCCTTATATCGCTTTCATTCCCAACGGCCAGGTTCCAGACTGTCAGGTTATCCTTTGCGTCTTTCCCGAGATATCCGAGGCCGTATTGTTTCAGTTTTTCCGGCGTATCACGCTCAGGATCAAATGAAATGGAAATCAGCCTGATTTTATCTTTTGCAACAGGATCCGCTGCGATAAGATTGGCCATGTCGGCAAATTGCCTTGACATTTTGATACAAAATTCGGGCAGCGGACACTCACGGTAAATGAATGTAACGGCGACGGCTTTACCGCGTAGATCGCGGAGCGTAAATCTTTTGCCGTCTTGATTTACAAGCGTAGCTGCAGGTACTTGTTTACCTATCTGATCCGGCTGCTTTATTTCAGTGGCGGCTGCAGAAGGAGCGGAATTTGCAACTATGGCAATTTTTTCCAGCCAATAGGGATCTTTAGCGGTAGAATCAACCACAAGCTCGGCGTGAATTTCCACGCCCGGGACCAGATCATTCCATACCCAATCCTCGTGTATCGGAAACTCCATAGTCATGGCTTCCATAAATCCCGGAATTTCTTCGTGTTCAACGGTTGCGCGTTTATTTGCGCGATCAACCGCTATGACTTTGCCCTTTAATTCATAGCGCTTTGCGGCGTTGGATGTACCGGATGTGTTGGATGCAGTCTCAGAAGACTTGCCGCAGCCAAAAGCAAGAAAAGAAATCATTGCAATGAGAATGAAGTAACGCATTTCAGAATTCCTTATAATTATGTTGGTTACATCATCATTCTTGCAAAAGCCGGGAAAGGATTCAATCTGATGCATCAAAATGTGGAGTTGTTTCAGATGATTACAAAAAAATGAGAGGCGAATAAATCGCTCTCTCAATATTACAGGGGGAAATCGCTCTCGTGAGCCAATTCAGAAGATAGACGCTTTCAGTTAATACTTTTTGCGTATGTTGATAAAACCGGTAAATCTCCTTTACGGCCAAACTCTACCGAGAGAAATTCAGGTTGGCGGCTCAAATAGAAATACCATCTCCCGTCGCGGTATGTAGCGAAATCAGCAATACCATCGCCGTCATAGTCTTTGACAGCCGGCATGTCATCCTTGAAGCCAAAAAAGAATGTTTCAAATTTTGATGAGCGGCTTAGTCGGATTATCCATTTGCCGCCGCTATAAAAAGCCGGATCGGCTTTCCCGTCTCCGTCGAAGTCGGCCGGTATAAGATAGCCCTTTTCATTGCTTCCGATTTCAAAAGTCAAGGCATTATCGTTGCCGGCGATAAGCCATCTGTTGACTACCGGTCGGAACACAGCGGGATCGGCCTTTCCGTCACCGTTATAATCTGCGGGTACCGGAATATCACCAAAGTTACCAAAGATCCCGATGATGCTCCTCGCGGTTGAATTGCCGGAGGTCAAAACGGCCTTCCATACACCAGTGACCGTATCCCAGATTGCAATATCCGCACGCCCGTCGCCATCGTAATCCGCCGGTACTGCAACATCCGATTTAGAGCCCAAGGAATAGTATGCAATTTTTGATGTCGAGCTAAGGTAAATAGTCCAAAGCCCGTTCGCCGGCTCCCAGGTTGCGGGATCTGCAATGCCGTCACCATCATAATCCGCCGGTACAAATACGCCTGCCGCCCTTTCGAGCTTTCTTGCCATAAAAGCACAGCCGTCGGCAGACTGAGTGTAAAAAACATTGTTTTCACTATTGTAAAGGGATAAATCAGCGGCCGCGATCTGACCGTTAACCACGGTCAAAGCGATACAAACTGAAAGTATAAAAAATAAAGTCCTTATCAGGCTCATTTTATTTTTGCGTTGGTTAAAATTCACGGCGTGAACAAATGCGTTTAACAAATCCCGTAAAAACGGACGCCGCTGCCGTGAATTTTTTGCATTCAAAATATCTATCTGCCCGAAGGAAACTTACAATCCGGTCAGATTTCCTGTAAAATCTTTGCTTTCTATGTCGGCAAAAATACTTAACGGTCGCGAAATAGCAGAAGCCGTTTTGTCAGAAGTCAAAGGCGAGGTTCGCCGTTTGGCGGCTGAATACGGTATCCAGCCGGGTTTGGCTGTTATCCGCGTAGGCAACGACCCGGCTTCAGCGGTCTATGTTGCCAATAAAGTAAAGGCCTGTCGTGAGGCAGGAATCCGCTCAGAGCATATTCATTTACCGGAATCCGTATCCAGTGATGAACTTTTCAAACGGCTGGAAATGCTCAACTCTGATTCGCAAACGGACGGTATTCTTGTGCAGCTGCCGCTTCCCGATCATCTGGATTCACAGAAAATTCTTGAATCCATCGAGGTTGAGAAAGATGTGGATGGATTTCACCCGATGAATGTCGGACGGCTTAGCCAGGGCCGTGAATGCCTTGCACCGTGTACACCCGCAGGAGTGATTGAAATTCTGAAAAGGTCAGGAATAAAGATCGAAGGTCAAAACGCGGTTATAGTCGGACGAAGCAATATCGTGGGTAAACCGCTGGCCGCGATGCTACTGAATGAGAATGCAACTGTTACTATCTGTCATTCACGGACAAGAAACCTGGAGGAAATTACCCGATCCGCAGATATTCTGGTTGCCGCTATCGGCAGGCCCGGTTTTATACGCGAGCAGCACATAAGGCCGGGAGCGGCGGTTATAGATGTAGGAATTAACCGAGTATCCGACAAGGATTTTGTAGCAGAACTATTCGAGGGTGAAGAACTCGGGCGCAGGATTTCAGCAATAGAAAATCGCGGATCTACCTTGGTCGGAGACGTGAATCCCCGAGAGGCTATGCGTATTGCCGGCAACTATACTCCTGTACCGGGCGGAGTAGGTTTGCTGACAGTTGCGATGCTTTTGAAAAACACCATCGCCGCAGCGGAAATCCGCAGGCGAATTGACGAAACGGCAAAAGCGGTTTCATAATCCCGCAAAAATATTCCATCACTAAACAAAAAATATGAATTTTGAAGAATATCAGTCAGAAGCAAGTCAAACGGCACATTATCCGCGGCGACTGGAGAATCTCGAATATCCTACACTCGGGCTAGCCGGCGAAGCAGGCGAAGTGGCAAACATTGTCAAAAAGATTCAGCGTGACAACGGCGGAGTTATCAATGATGAAATACGTGCCAAACTCAAAGATGAACTTGGCGACGTGCTCTGGTATATATCTGCCTGTGCGGACGAATTAGGCCTGACGCTTACCGAGATTGCGGAATACAACGTTGCCAAATTGGCAAAAAGGCACAATCGGGCTGCGTAATGCTGAAGGCAGGGTTGACAGGTTCGATCGCGGTCGGTAAGTCCTTTGTTTGCAGTGTCTTTCGAGAGCTTGGCGCCGTTGTTATCGATGCCGATGTGATCGCAAGGGACGTTGTCGCTGCGGGCACCGAAGGACTTAGGAAAATCACGGAAGAATTTGGGAGCGAAATAATCGGAGCAGACGGCAATCTGGATAGAAAAAAACTAGGCCAGATCGTCTTCAATGATGAAACCAAAAGACAGCGACTCAATGCTATAGTCCACCCTCTTGTAATTGCGGAGCAGGACCGGTTATTGCGCGAAGCGGAATCCATTGACCCGAATTCAATCGTTATTGTCGAAGCGGCTCTGATGATTGAATCCGGCAGTTATCGTCGTTTTGACCGCCTGATCGTGGTCTGGTGCAGACCTGAAATACAAATCGAGAGATTGCAGACTCGCGATGGATTATCAAAGGAGGAGGCTCTCAAGCGTATTTCTGCTCAATTGTCTCAGGAGGAGAAAAAACGGTTTGCCGATTTTCTGATTGATACTTCCGAGGGCTTTGAATCTACAAGAAAACAGTGCGAAAATGTTTACGCGGAATTAAAAATGCTGCTAAGGTAATTACCCCCAAGTATTTCTCCCATCTTTAGCAGACCGCATTTACCTGCAATGCCCCGACGTCATTTCGTAACAGCCATAAAGCGTTTATTGCCCGCTTTTGCGGCAATAACTCTTGCGCAAGGCTGCAGCCAAATCAAAACTCCCGAACCTAAACCCTATATTGCACCTTCCAATTCTCCGGCGATTTCAGAGCTTCGTTGGAGTAACGGGAAACGGCCAAAAACCCTGGATCCTGTATTTGCGGCTGCACCGCCGGAAACTGACCTTGCCAGAGCGTTGTTTGACGGACTTACGGAAATTGACCCTTTGACTTTACAGACAATCCCGTCAATCGCCGAAAAGTGGGAACACTCAAATGATTGGCGCACCTGGAGATTTTATATTCGCGAAGATGCCCTTTGGACTAATGGACAGCCGGTTACTGCGAGCGATTTTGTGCGTTCATGGACCAGGTATGCCCGAATGGGAAGTCGCGCCGCATTTCCTGAACTTTTGGCAAATCTGCGGAAAACGGAAACTCCGGTCCAGGATAAAAAGACACAAACACAAATCGTTGATCCGGAAACAGCTTCCGGCACCGAACAACGAAACACTTCGAATAGCGGAAAACAGCCATTTAACGATAATTCGTCTCCGAAGATTGAAACAACACCTCAAAAAAATGAGCTCCTGAATGTGGTTGCCGAAAGTGAACGTGTGTTAAAGATAGATTTAGCCCGCCCGGACCCGGATTTCCCCGCTTTGGCAGCACACCCTGTTTTCCGTCCTGTTTTTGGGGATGGGACCCAATTCAGTGATTTAAATGATTTCACCGGCAAATTTGTTACAAATGGAGCCTTCCGGGTAGAGCGCATAGCCGACGATGAGATTTCGCTGGTGCCTTTCGAAAAATATTGGGATCGAAGTTCAGTAAAGATTGACCGTGTAAGAATGGTCGCGGCCGATCCTGAAAAAGCTTTAGATGCCTACAAGGCCGGAGACCTGGATGTAGTTTCCAATGCCGAACTTTCTGCGGCTGCAATAAAGTTGCTCGAACCTTACGAGGATTTCAGAAGAGTGACCCATGCGGCGGTAAACTTATACGAATTCAATCTGTCAAAACCATTACTCTCCGATCACAGGATACGTCGCGCCCTGGCGATGGCTATTGAACGCGAGCGATTAGTAGAAGGCGAATTGCAGGGAACGGTTCGCCCGGCTTATGATTATTTCCCGTTTCGACAGCAGCCGGAATATAGAATTACGCAGGATCTGCAGGCCGCAAAGTCGCTTCTTGCCCAAGCCGGATACCCTGACGGGGTCGGTTTTCCAACGCTGCAATTGGTAATTAACAGAAATGACCTGCAGATACGCGTTGCACGGGCAGTTGCCCGAATGTGGAAACAAAATCTTGGCATCGAGACAGAAATAATTATCAAGGAACAAAATGAAATTGAGGCCATCAGGGTTTCGGGCGAATACGACTTGATTCGTCGGGGAGTAGTTTTCCCTGTACCTGATGAAACAGTTGCCCTGACGGCGGTTTACGGAGATTTAATCCAAAAAGACGATACAAAATCAGGCAATCAAACAAAAACTTCCCCCGAAACCGTTTCAGCGGCGGGGAATCAAATACAGGCCCGTGTTAATCAAACACAGAGTTCTAAGGTCAAAGCCGAAGTTGATGTTTCTCATGAGTTGCGGGCTATACCGCTCTATTTTCCGACAGCGGTGTCTTTGGCAAAGCCATATGTCAAAGGTATGGAGCCCAATATGTTCGACATTGTTTTGCTCAAACGTGTCGAGATCGATACACAATGGCAGGGTAGATGAGTTGAAAAAGATAATTACCGCAGGATATGAGGGCATTCAGAAAATTATGGGAAAGCAAAGCATGAAAAATGGCGTAATTGCAATGATAATGTGCATCGGCATTACCTTTGGCTGTAAGATGCCTGACTCGTTGACTCAAAATTCATCAAATAGCCCCGGCAACGGCAATACATACGGCGATAGCAGTCAAAATAATAATGGTCAGGACAGAGAGGTTGCGAACACAGACCCCAGAGATGATTTGCTGTCGGCAGCCAGAAAGTTTCGTGATTTGCCTTACTTTACGGCAACAATGCTGGGCGATGGCTCGCAGCAGGTCAATGGAAAACTAGAATATGCTGCGCCTGACAGATATCGGATTATTTATACCGGCGGCGCGGCATCAGGGACAGAGTTTATTATCGCCGGTAAACAGACATATATGAAAACGGGCGGCAAATGGAGGCGCTTTCCTGTCGATATAGGAACTATGTTGCCCAGCGTCCGTGAATTGCTGGAGGAAAGCGAAATCCGGAAAATTCGTGCTGTCCAAAGGTTAGGTGACGATTCGGTTGATGGTGTTCAGGCAATTTTGTATTCATATGAGGGTTCTACACCGTCGAAGTCCATCGATTATAAGTCGCGGCTATGGCTAGCAAAATCTACGGGTCTTCCGTTAAAAGTGGTCATCGAGTACAATTCCGGCGAACTCAAAACCATGACAATTTCATACGATACGGAAACACCGGTTACTATTGAACCGCCGATTCAATAGGCGGCATCTCTTCCTCAAATATTTAATACCGGATTAATCCCGGGCCGGTCCGGTCCGGTCAATTTGACCAAATGCCTGCAGGTCAAATTCACGGACAGCCTCATCGAAATATTCCGCATCTAACCTTTGCTTTTGCCTACATTTACCGCTTCCACCGTTTTTGTGCGATAATTTTCCGGATAGTTCACCGCAGATAAAAAAATCTTGAAATCGGGAGCGGATTAGTAATTTGTAGGAGTTACAAACTAGTCCACCACCGAACTTCAACGCTGCATCTCGCACGTGCGCGTACGGGAATGTTTGTGTCGAGGCCAATGAACCCCGAACAAAAAAAGAAGGGAAAATTTCTGGATAGGGTTGCATCTGAAACCGGAGTTGCGCTTGTTGTGCTGGATGCCGATGGGCGTCAGGCTGCGGCGGCGAACAACAATTCGATCTGCAGGCTGCTATACGACTCTCAGGAATTTGGCCCTGCCTGTGCCCGGGATTGCGGGTCAGCATTCAGACGTGTTTTTTCTGCCGGAAAGGCAATCGAATTTGAATGCCATGCCGGTCTGCATTGCCGCGCAGTTCCTGTCGTTGAGAAAAGAAAAAAATATGTAGTAATTATCGGCCGTACCTTTCTCAAAGCAGAAAATTACCGTAAGGCAACCGAGCGTGCGATCTCGGGTGATTGGAAACAATTTAAACCGACTGAGTTTTTTGAAAATATTCTGATTTCGGGATCCCGAACCGGAATAGATAAGGCTTCGGCACGTATAGAGGCATTGGCCGCGCGAAGAGCAGCAGCCGAACCTAAAGAAATTCTTGAAATGCCGGAGCCGGCAGGTCAGGAGCCGCATAAGACGCCTGAAATAACAATACGGCCGGAAAGTACCGCTTTGTCAAAGAGCGCTGCCAAACATTACCCGGAAGAAAAAGAATCAGGGCGTGTAGAAGCAGCCGAAGCTGCCGCATGGAGATCATTGTTCGGTTCATTGATGAAGCTTAACTATCCGGCGGCTGTTGAGGCATTCCTGGAATTTGTTTCGCATCGCTTTTCACTGGAATCTGTAGTCTGGTTTGATATCAAAAACTGTGAGTTTCATCCGGCGCTGGCAATTGGCCGCCTGCGTGGCAGGCATCTAAAGCTAGGCATCAAACCGGGTGACCGTCGGTTGCAGGACTATGTTGGTTCGGAACGTGCTTACAAATTGCTTGAAAGACCGGGTAAAGAGCCTGCAGCGGCCGGCGGGATACTGAATGTTTTCCCGGTCACTGTAGGCGGTGAAATCCGTGGAGCCCTCGCAATCGAGGGTGAGCTTCCGAAAATCGAAACGGTAAGACGTATTTCACGGCTTGCACAGGCCGCCGCGCCGCAACTTGAGATTCTCAGGCTTCGCGATGAAGTTGCCCGTCGCGATTGGCTGGCGCGCTCTGTCCGCCAATTCAATGAAAGTCTCAAACGGATAGATGCCGATGATTTCTGGACCCATGTTACACAGGTTTCGGCTGAATTGCTGCAGGCGGAACGGGCTTCGCTTCTGGTAAAAAAAGAAGGAACAGATAAATTGCAGGCACGTGCTGCCATTGGAGCAAGGGTAAATCTTTTTGCTGAGCCGGAAGTGGGCGGCCGCATCTCGAAAACGGCTCTTGAGAAAGGCACACCGATCGTTGTTTCGGACATTACCGGCACACCGCTCGGCAGAGCACCGATAGACTGGAATTACCGTACGCAATCCTTTATTTCATATCCGATCGTGATCGGCGAGAGACGTCTGGCTGTACTTAATTTTACAGACAAGGCAACGGGCGAGGCTTTCGGTGAGACAGACCTCGAACTTCTCAACGCTATTGCGCCACAGATTGCCGTGGCCATCGACAGAACGGCGTTGAAAAGCAAAGCAGGTGAATTTGAACAGCTTTCGGTTACTGACCCTTTGACGGGGTTGCTCAATCGCCGCTATTTACAGAACAGGCTTGCTGAAGAACTCAACAGATCTAAACGTCACCGCTTTCCGATGACGTTGATGATGATAGATGTCGATAGATTTAAATCGTACAATGATACTTTTGGACATCCGGCCGGAGATGAAGCTCTTCGAATAGTCGCGGGAATATTGAAGGAAAATCTCCGCGGCGCGGACGTTGCTGCCCGTTATGGCGGTGAAGAATTTGCCGTGCTTTTGCCGCAGACCACGGTTGAGGAGGCTGTTCAGATAGCGGAAAGGATCCGTCGTCAGATCGAGAGATGTTCCTTTCCTCATCGGCGGGTGACGGCCAGTATAGGAATAGCATCGAGCGGGCCGGATATCAGTACGCCTGATGATTTAATTTGGGCTGCGGACAGGGCTTTATATCAGGCTAAAGAGCTTGGGCGTAACATGGTTCGTGTTTTCGACGGAAATGGTGATCCGCTGGGCAATAACGTGCATTGAATGTCAACAGGAGCAAGAAAAGAAGGGCTTTCCAGATGCTATCGGGACAACCATTTTATTGGCCGTGAGGCGCTTCTGTCTGCGGCTATCGGTCATTTGACTACGGGTTCGGGCGGGCTGGCACTTTTAGCAGCTCCCGGCTCAGGTGTCAGTGAACTGCTTTTTCGCTCTTTCGATCGTCTTTTCTTTGTCGAGAAGACTGTCATTCCCGTTTATTTTTCCTTTGCCGGTACGGGCTCTGCGGAGCAATTGGCTGCGCGATTCATTAAATCGCTGATAACGCAATCCGTTGCATATTTAATCTCGGATCCGAAACTTCTTCGTGCGGGAATTTCCATTGAAGAGGCCCTCAAGATTGCCCCTGCAAAAGAGGCTGCTTTACTCCGCGGTCTGTGGAGGTTTCATTCGCCGAAATTTTCAACCGTTGATGGAGATGCCGGAGAACTTGCGACATTGGAAGTCCTGTCCCGATCATTTGATGCCGCTGCCCGTGCAAATGCGGCCGGATTGGAGATTTCTCTGCTGCTTGATGACGTACACCTGTTTGCCCGCAACCACGAGCAAACAGTTTTCGAATCACTTTTCGACTCACTAAATCGTAACGGCGTACGTTTTATCGCAGCCGGCTATAGAAGATTTCTGTACAATGCAAGCGAATTGCCGGCAACCGCAATCGCGCCGCTTGATTTCACGGACTCCGCCAAAGCAACGTCTGTCATTTCAAACCGCTTTGGTTACAATCTTTCGGATGAGGTTCGTGATCTTGTTGCTGAACAGTTTCAGGGAGATCTTCGCCTGATTGAGGCATTTTTCCGTGGCGCGAATGAACTGGGCAAGTCGTTGTCCGATTTCAAAAACACTCAGTTCCACTACGTAGAAGAAATTTTTGGCGGCCGATGTGCACAGGTGATTGACCGCCGCCTAAACTATGCGTCAAGCGATCCCGAAGAAGTCCGAATGGTGCTGGAAATTGCTTCACAGTTGTCGGAAAGTGATTTAAATGCACTCACCGTAGAATCTGCGGTTGAGCGGTTTGGATTTGGCAGGAAAAGAACAGAAAAGCTTTTTTCCAGACTAAACGAATCGGAATTTTTCGTTACGGATGCCGGAAAATTAAGACTTCCGGCCGGACACTCTCCGCAAAAAGACCGTCTGTTTGCCAGGTACCGATTGGAAGTGTCCGGAGAAAATCGGGCGCTGCTTTTGGGCAAGACTGTTTTAAGAAAAATCGATGAGGCTCCGGGATTGCTGGCAGCACGTTACAAGGCGATTCACTCTCTTAATTTACGCGGATTGCTCGAAGATTTTTCGCTCCGAAGGGAAGTACCTGAGGCATTGATCGATTACGGCCGCTTTGCGGCAGAATTTAAAGGCGCACCGGATGACGAAATTATCAGAGAAATCAGGAACGAACCTTTTATTTCTCTTCCTACGATCGTTTTCTCAACTGCTACGCAGGATATTTATCCACCCATTGCGCGGTCCCTTGCCCGTGAAAAATGTGCCGTAGGGTTTGGTTTTCGTTCAAATCCGGAAACCCGCAGCGATGAAATCTGGATTGCTGCCGAAATCAATTCAAAAACTGAAATCGACCGCGAACACGCCGAGTTTTGGTGTGACAGGCTGGAAATGGCCGCATTAATGTGCGATTTGCCTGAATATCGTATTTGGCTTGTTGCAACCGAAGGCTTTACTCCCGATGCTTTGGCAGCTATGAAGGCTCGCGGAGCCGTTGGATCTTCACGGCGGCAGGCTGAATTGCTGCGACGCTTTTTACGCGGCGAATTCGTGCAGCCGGAAGCCCGGGCAGATACAGGCGAGCATGTAGAAATAACGATTCCGATGGATGAAAACGCAGAGTTGATAGCCGCCGGAATTGTCGAAGAACTTGCAAAAAAACATAACTATGATCCTAAATCCATCAATCAGATCAAAACGGCACTAATCGAGGCATTTATCAATGCTGCAGAGCATTCGCTGAGCCCGGATAGAAAAATTTATCAACGGTTCGACGTGGATGACCGCAAATTTACCGTTACGATATCAAATCGCGGGATAAGGTTGGCAGATGTCAGCCCTGCAGCTAACGGCAGCGAGCGGGCAAAACGCCGGGGCTGGGGGCTTGAATTAATGCGAAGGCTTATGGACGAAGTCCGGATTGAGGAAACTGACGACGGCACTCGGATTCGGATGACCAAGTTTGCCGTCAATCCGGATTGATTTTGCTGTTGTATTCTTGCGTTGTTTGTGTTAAACATTACTGCAGGTAAGGATTCTTGCCGGTTCCATTCCATAAAAATTGAGGAAAAAACAGTGTGAGCAACAGCTCCGAAGGCCTTTGGCAGACGTCTGTAGAGCCATTTGCAAATAAACAGCCCGAAGAGGCTGCGTCCGGTAGTGAAAGACAGGCGGTAATTTTTGCCGGTGATTATCTCAACAAACTGGCGGGCGAATCGCTGGAAAGAGAATGCCGTCGCCGATTGAGCGAGGGAGCACAAGAGATAATAGTTAATTTTTCAAGGACTGAAATAGTTAACAGTATCGGTATTTCCATATTGACCGGAGTGATTGACGCCGCGGCGGGAGCGGGAGCACGTGTCATCTTTTCCGATGTAAATGAACATACGGCTGAACTGTTCGAAATGCTTGGGCTTTCCCGCCATGTGGAATTAAAACAAAGAACAAATTAGGAAGATAAGGCCGCAAAGGTTAACTTTATAACCTTTCAATTCGGCCAATTATTAGTAGCTTGAGAATTCAGGACATCAAATCATCAAACTTTCGTAAAATTGCTGACAATCGCAGCAAAATGATTCATGCCTTCGGCGCATTGGCGGATGCCGGTGCCGAGATAGCGGACAAGAACAACTTTCAGGACACAATAAAAACTTCCTTGCACCTCTTGCTTGGTTCGCTCGGGATAATGCGCGGCGGCATCGCCCGATATTCGCGCTATGAGAGCGAAATGACAATGATCGCGATCAGGGGTCTTGGCGAAGAGTTTCCGCTTGCTTTGGGATTATGTTATGAGGATGAACGCCAATTCCGGCAAAACGGCACCTATCCGATCGAGGTCTCACAGGCGAAAGTCTTGCCTTTTTTTCAGGTCTATGACCGAAGTCTTGAAAACGCAAAAGTGGAGCTTGTCGTTCCACTGGTAATTCGGGGCGAAATGCTCGGAGCCGTTTTCCTCGGGGAAAAAGCATCGGGCGAAGCCTATAACAGTTACGACAGGGAAATTATCCGGGCAATGTCCCGTCATATCGGCGTGGCAATATCGCATCGGATGCTTTTGGCGGAACTCGAGCGAAAAGCAGAAGAAAACCGCAAGCTTTATGACGAAATGCGGCTGACTTACAAGGATACGGTCAGGGCATTTGCCGCAGCCATTGATTCAAAAGATAAATATACAGAGGGCCACTCGGTCCGGGTCGGGAAATACACGGAAATCATTGCCTCCGAACTGGGCTGGTCGGATGATGAGGTTGAAGGAGCCGCTGTCGCAGGTTATCTACACGATGTCGGTAAACTCACCGTCGAACGCAAGATCATTAACGCGCCTTACCGTATCAACGCAAAAGAGTCCAGCGAATTGAACCGGCATCCCAGCGTTGGATACGAGATCCTGTTACCAATCCATCATCCTTATTCCGATGTGCCGCTTGCGGCAAAATACCATCATGAAAGACTGGATGGCCGCGGATATCCGGAAGGACTCTATGACAGGGAAATCCCGTATATTGCAAAAATTGTCAATCTGGCTGATTCTTTCGATGCGATGACGACAGACAGACCTTACAAGCGTCGGCGTCCGCCGAAGGAGGTTTTTGACGATCTTACGCGAAATGCAGGCAAGCAGTTTGCCCCCGAGCTTGTTTCGGCTCTTTTCCGCGGCATTCTGCGCGAAGCAGCCGGTGAGAATACGGAAAAGCGATTCCGCCGTCTTCTGGGCCGCGAATATATGGAGACGGAAGGACTTATCCCAATGCTCAAATCATCGCTTAATAATATCGGCGGTGTTCAGTCAATTTCTGTAATCAGCCTGGATTGAACCATTTCAGCAAATCCGACAGGGCATTGATTGCCTCCGTATAACCTTAAATCAAGCGGTGGTATTCAGGATTCGTCTTTATTGTCGTTTTCTTTCAGGACTTCCGTCGGTTTGTCAATCTTTGCTTTAAACATCCTGTATTCCAGAATATTGACAAACCTTAACACAGCGAAAACTATTGCAGTACTTCCCGCCGCAAGAAAAAACCTGTCAAGCCCGACCAGGATTCCAATCGCAGCAGTTGTAACGATACCGGCTGCTGTTGTTAACCCCTTGATATCTCCGGAATTTCGTTTGAAGAAAATCATTCCTGCGCCTAAGAAACTGATGCCGGATACAATGGCGCCAACCAGACCGGCTGCATCAAAACGTACGTGGTCGCCGTATTGACGAAACGAGACGGCCATAAATTCGCCAATCGCGGTAAATAAAACAGCGGCTACCCCGACAAGTATGTGCGTCCGCATTCCGGCAGCCTTTCCTGTAGATTCCCGTTCCCAGCCTAAAAATCCCGCCAATATGCATATGACGACAATTCTAATAAAAACTTTTGAATCTTCAGGGTTCATTGGAAGGAATTTTACTGTTCGGACATGAGCCAATCCATCGCGGCATCCTTATTATCGAAAATTCTTACATTAAGCCCCATGTTGCGCGCTACTAGCTCGGCAAAAATGTTTTTTTGATGGTGGTCGGGCTGTGTATCGAAAAAAGCGATTTTTATACCGAATAATGATCGGTGGAAAATCTCGCTTGCAACCTGGTAAATGTCCGCTACCGAATCTACCTGTTGCCTGAGATCTTCTTCAACGAACAGACGCCTGGGTTTTAGTTCTTCGCACTTTTCACCAATTTCCCGCCAATAACTGTTTGATATGGTCACACTGTCAAATTCACCTTCGATCCTTACAAAAAGATAATCTCCACGGTCTTCAAAATAAATCCGGTACCCCTTGTCGCCTTCCATCATTCTGTCCATTTACTCAGCAGTTTTTTTCTCCAGTAATTCAATGAATTTTTTGGCAGCAACCGAGAGGGCCTTATCCGAACGATGAATAATGCCAACCGGACGCACCCATTCTTTTTCTGCAAGTTTAACGACGGCAAGGCGGCCATCTTTTTGCTCTTCTATGACGGAGGGCAATGGAAGGATTGCAACGCCGAAACCTACCTCTACCGCACGTTTTATGGTTTCAATATTATCAAACTCCGCAACTTTTTTTACCTCAATTCCGGCGCTCCTCAACATTCGATCCGTTGCTTTTCGTGTCGGCGTGTCGCGCTCGAAATGTACAAATTCGGCGCCGGCCAATTCTTTTGTTTTCAATTGTGTCCGGTTGGCAAATTTATGGTCCGGCTGGCACACCAGAACCAGTCTGTCGCTTGGCATTTCACGTATGGTCAATCCGCGTTTTGCTTCGGGAAATGCAAGTATGCCGAGTTCCACCGACCCGTTAAGCACATCGCGCACGACGCGCGTGGCCCGTGAATATTCAAGATCAATACGGGCAGCCGGGAATCTGGACATGAATTCTCCGACCTTTTGAGGCATTTCGTGCAGGCCAACGCTGTAAGTGCAGGCAACCTTTACAGTACCGCCGACTTTACCAACAAGTCCGCGAAGGCTTTCTTGAAGCTGATCATAAGCCGAGAGTACGTTGCGTGCCTCGCGATAAAAAACTTCACCGGCAGGAGTCAGCGTAACGTCGCGTCGCCCGCGGACACGCTCAACAAGTTTTCGCTTAAAACGTTCTTCCAGTGAGCGGATTTGCTGACTTACGGCGGATTGAGTAATAAAATTTCTTTCTGCAGCAAGGGAGAAGCTCTGTAAATCAACAAGATCACAAAAAATCTTAAGAGTTTCAATATGCATATAATGCCCTCCCGGTTAAAAACTTATATATGAATAAAGGAGAATTCATTTTTACTAATATCATAAATACGATACCATAAAATCAGCCGTCGGGAATTGCCGAAAACGGCAGATCGCCGTAAAATTTTAGAAATTAGAAACGAAATCAGATAAGCGGACGAAAATGGCGATAAAATTCAGCAGAACGTTTCTGTTGCGCAAGCTTCACCAGTTAAGCGGAATAGTTCCGCTCGGGCTTTTCTTTTTTGCGCACATGTTTACCAATTCGAAGGCGATGAACGGTGAGGCCGTCTTCGAAAAGGCCGTGCAGGATATTCACGATATTCCTTATCTTTTATTTATCGAGATATTCGGTATCTTTATCCCGCTAATTTTCCATTCGGTTTATGGCGTAATAATTTCGTCTGAGGCCCGTCCTAATGTTTTTCAGTATGGTTACGCCCGAAACTGGTTTTACCTTTTCCAGAGGATTACCGGAGTTTTTCTTTTCTTTTTTATCTTTTTTCATGTTTTGAATTTACGTTTCGGATTGATCCCGGGCTTGAATATGACTCCGGTGGCCGGCAATGCTAATCTGGCTTTCGATATTGTCTCGGGTGAATTCGCAAATCCTTTGATTCTAATTATTTACATATTAGGTGTTGGGGCGACGGCCTGGCACCTGGCCTATGGTTTTTGGTTGTTTGCAGTCGATTGGGGCATTGTAATCGGCGAAAAGGCACAGCGTTTGAGTCTATATGCATCCTATGCACTGGCTGCAATTTTGTTTCTTGTCGGTACAAATGCTGCCGTTTCGTTTGTACGTCCATGCGGCGTTTTCCCGCAGGCTTTGTGCGGCGAGGCGGCAAAACCAGCTAAACCATTGGAAATCAAGCGTTTATAGTTATTCTGGCGAAAAACTTGTATTATGTCATCTAATCAGTTAAAGATTGCGATTGTCGGCGGCGGCCTGGCAGGTTTAGCAGCGGCAATGAAGATTGCAGAAGCCGGCTATGACGTGGATCTGATCTCCGTTGTACCGGTCAAGCGTTCTCACTCTGTCTGCGCCCAAGGCGGAATTAACGGTGCTGTCAATACTAAAGGCGAAGGAGATTCGCCGGCAAAACACCTTGACGATACAGTTTACGGAGGCGATTTTCTTGCTAACCAACCTCCCGTAAAGAGAATGTGTGACATGGCGCCGGAGATCATATATCTCTTTGACCGAATGGGTGTCCCTTTTTCGCGTACAAACGAGGGACTGCTTGATTTCCGTCGTTTTGGCGGAACGCTTCATCACCGAACGGCATTTGCCGGAGCATCTACCGGCCAACAATTGCTTTATGCATTGGATGAACAGGTCCGCAAGTGGGAGTCTGCCGGAAAAGTTACGAAATATGAAGGTTGGGAGATGCTTTCGCTGATCCTGGATGGAAATCGGGTCTGCCGCGGACTGGTCGCAATGAACCTTCAATCGCTTGAATTGAAAGCATTTAAGGCTGATGCAGTAATTATGGCAACCGGCGGGCCGGGATTAATTTTCGGCAAATCGACCAATTCGCAGACTTGTACCGGATCCGCGGTCTCCGCCTGTTATCAACAAGGTGCAAAGTATGCAAATGGTGAATTTATCCAGGTTCACCCGACATCAATTCCGGGCGAAGACAAACTTCGTCTGATGAGTGAGTCGGCAAGAGGCGAAGGCGGACGCGTCTGGGTGCCGAAAAAACCCGGCGACACACGAAACCCAAGCGATATTCCCGAAAGCGAACGTTGGTATTTCCTCGAAGAAAAATACCCGGCATACGGAAATCTTGTACCGCGCGACATTGCGACACGGGAAATATTCCAGGTCTGTCTCGATGGATACGGTGTCGGAGGGCAAAATCAGGTATATCTTGATTTGACACATATACCTGCCGAGACACTGACTCGTAAATTGGGAGCAATTCTGGAAATTTACGAGATGTTTGTCGGCGATGATCCACGCTATGTTCCGATGCGTATTTTCCCGGGAGTTCATTATTCAATGGGCGGGCTTTGGGTTGACTATGAACAGAGGACAAATATCCCGGGGCTTTTTGCCGCCGGCGAATGTGACTACTCGATCCATGGTGCAAACCGGCTCGGAGCAAATTCGCTCGTTTCCTGCGTTTACGGCGGTTTTACTGCAGCTCCCGCTGCCATCGATTATGCCAAAAATGTAGTTCGCGGCGATGCCGATTCCGGTGCGATTTATGAAGACGAAGTCCGTAAGCAGCAGGAAATAAATGATTCCATCATAAAAAGCAGCGGAACCGAAAATCAGTACAAGATTCATGAGGAACTAGGGAAAGTTATGACGGACAATGTTACCGTTGTACGTTATAACGACAGGCTTAAGGCAACCGACGATAAGCTTCTGGAGCTTATGGATCGGTTTAAGCATATTTCGATAAATGATTCAAACCTCTGGGCTACACAGGCTGTTCCTCATGCACGGCAGCTCTGGAATATGCTCCAGCTTGCACGGGTCATTACGCTGGGTGCCCTTAACCGCAACGAATCGCGCGGTGCCCACTACAAGCCGGAATTTCCGGAGCGTAATGACGAGGAATGGTTGAAGACCACAATCGCTGAATTTTCAGACGAAGCCCCGGTCTTCAGCTATGAACCCGTTGATGTATCGCTAATTACACCGCGCAAAAGAGATTATTCCAAGGGAAAGGCAGCAAAGTAGAAAAGCAATAAACAGGTTTCATTTTCAGGAGAACCATGACGGCAGCAAACGGCTATCATACAAAAAAGAGGTTAGAGAATCCTCCATCCACAGTAAAATTCAAAATACAGCGGCGCGAACGCGACGGCGCTCCGATTTACTGGGAGACCTTTGAACTTCAGTATCGGCGAAATCTCAATGTCATTTCCGCCCTGATGGAGATTAGGAAAAACCCTGTAACCGTAGAGGGGAAGAAAACAACTCCTCCGGTTTGGGATATGTCCTGTCTGGAACAGGTCTGCGGTATTTGTACAATGGTCATTGACGGCCGCGTAAGGCAATCCTGTTCTGCTCTGGTTGACGACCTTCTGCTGGCTTCCGGCAGCGACACGATTACTCTACAGCCGATGTCCAAGTTTCCGAATATTCGGGATCTCAAGGTAGATCGCTCCGAAATGTTCGAACACCTCAAACGCGTACATGCATGGATCGAACTTGATGGGACTTACCCTCTAGGGCCTGGGCCGCATATTCCAAATGAGCTGGCACAGCAACGATATGCATTATCACGCTGTATGACCTGTGGATGCTGTCTGGAAGCCTGTCCACAGTATGGCGACGGTAATTACATTGGCCCACAGGCGATTGCCCAGGCACGCCTGTTTAACATGCATCCGGTCGGCAAGACAACGATCGAAGAACGCCTTAACGGTTTGATGGACGATGATGGCATCACCTCCTGTGGAAATGCACAAAATTGCGTTAAAGTCTGCCCGATGAATCTTCCATTGACCAAAGCGATCTATGAAACAAACCGTGATATAACACTAAACGCTCTTTTCGGTTGGCTTGATGAATAGCCCGGTTTAATGTTAACAACCAAATAATAAAGCCGCCCGCAGTAATTGACGAGCGGCTTTTGTTTTATTTACATTGTTTCAACTTCAGCAACAGGATGCTGTTCAATCGCCGATCAGAACACCATCTCCTATCAGGACACCGTCACCAATCAGCACGCCGTCACCGATTAATACTCCATCGCCGATCAAGACACCATCGCCTATCAGTACACCGTCACCAATCAGGACGCCGTCTGCATTGATGCTGCTGTCGCCGATAAGCACGCCGTCACCAATCAGAACACCGTCACCAATCAGCACGCCGTCACCGATTAATACTCCATCGGAGTCACCAATCAGTACCCCATCGCCTCTAGCCTGACTGTCGCCGATAAGCACGCCGTCACCTATCAGGACGCCGTCGCCGATCAATACGCCATCGCCAATCAGTACACCGGTTGAGAACAACGCCTGTCCGCTTCCCAATGCCCCGCCGTCAGAGGAGTTTATCGAAGTTCCCAGCGATAGATTGCCCGAATACTGTGACGCAATCAGGCCCATCCGGCCATTGAAATAAAGCAGGCCGTCACTGAATTTTTTACCCGGACGATAAACTGTCTGTTGTTGCAGAACGAGGGCGTTGCCATGGACAAATGCATATTCGGCAATAATTTGCTGTGACCATACAAACGAACTGTCAGCAAAGTTGGATTGCGGAGCCGGAAGAGAGATTCCGGCATTGACTATCGTGGATCCGTTTGAGGCTGTAGCGAAATTTACGTCTTTACGAAGTGTCAGGGCTAACCTTATTGCGCCTTCGATATTTAGTTCGCCTGCCCCCTGTTCAAAAGGATTTGCCCCAGGGATCGGTTGAGCTGAATATTGCAGCAACATCCGCACCATTCCGGGCGTCAGTCGTGGATTGGCCTCAAGCAACAGGGCTGCGGCTCCCGAAACAATCGGAGCTGACATGGAAGTACCGCTTTGATACATCATTGCGTCATTTTCAGTTTCGCCTTCCTGTCGGGATAAAATGCGCTCATCGTTTGCGGATAATGACGCTTGTGAAGAGCGGTGCGATATCAATTTGTTTCCGGGCGCAACCAGATCCGGTTTAATTATGTTGTCATAGACTCTTCTGCCGGACGCGGTTGTATAAAAACCCCGCGTCGGACCGCGTGAACTGTAGGTTGTTATCGAATCATCAGCACGGTTATCCGAACCGTATGAATTGGATGCCCCGACCGTAATTACATAAGGGCTTATTCCCGGTGAATGAATACTGCCGTAAACTTTTCGGCCATCAGAAGTGCGTCCGAGGTTTCCGGCCGCGGCAATGACGACCAATCCTGCATCGGTCAATTCCTTGACTTTGACGCAAATAGGATCATTTCGCCAGCTGTCAACTGCGAGCGTTCCCAGTGACAGGTTTACGACACGGATGTTGTAACGCTGACGGTTTTGCAAAACCCAATCAAGGCCTTGCAAGAGCCAGGATGTCTGCCCGACTCCGCTGTCATTTAATACTTTAACACTGATCAGATTTGCGTCCGGAGCAATTCCGCGGAAAGCACCACCGCGAATGCCCGAATTGCCCGCAGCAAGGCCCGCAACGTGGGTTCCGTGGCCAAATACATCACCGCTGCCACCATCTGTAAAATTGACGGAGGCTCGTATGCGTGAATTGCCATTGGAATCTTTGAAACCGTTGTGATTCTGATCCAGTCCTGAATCGAGAATCGCGATGCCGATACCGCTTCCGTCAAGTTGAGTATCATTGGCACGAACCGGGGATTGCAGACTACGTGATACAGAAGCTCCTGTCGTAGTTTCTACATGACCTGCGCGAAGCGTCTGGCGATCGGGTGAAACATAGTTGAGCAAACCGCGGGAAGATAATTTGCTGACAAGGCCGACCGGAGCATTGATAATCAAAGTATCGTCATTACCGATTTTGGCGATTATTTTCGCTCCGCCTGATACAAGCAGGCGTCTGAGTTCGGGAGATGTGGCATCTTTTGCCTGAAGCACCAGATTCAAACGCTTTTCCGGGTTTGAAACGAGTAGTTCCTTCAAATCCGGAGAAATGCTTTCCCCACGATAACCATTGTATTTATTGGACTTACTTTGTTCTGAAAGATTGGATTCGGAATCATCCGCAAAAATCGTCGTAAACCGATCCCGGATCTCCGCATTTTGTGACAATGCTTGAAATGCTGCCAGAGAAATTGCAGCAATCAATCGTAATGATTGATTCTGATTTGCTGCGGATATTTCCGGTGCAAGCCCGTCGCGATCCAAAAATAATGTTAAATCATCAACAAAGACAACTAATTGCCTTGAATTTGTTTGTGCATTTATGAGCGAATTAAAAGCGTTGCGTGAACCGGCCAGTGAGCGGTATTTGGAAAAGGCCGAAGCCGTATCAAATCGTAGTACATCAAAATCTCTTTGGCCGTTTGAATTATTCTGCTGAGAAAGAGCCAGTGCGGTCTGTTCTACAATTTCTATTGAAAGTCCTCTGTCATCCGTTACCAGAAGAGGAATTTTCGGATTTTTATCCCGGATTAAATTCACCAGGCGAGCGGCTTGCGAGCGGAGACTGTCATTTCGTGCCAGACGTCCGTTTCTTGCCATTTCAGATAAATTCGCCGTGAAATCTTCTGCTGTTGTGACAGATGGCAGACTATACGTTCGACCTTCATTTGCCGCTAAAACAGCCGTAAGAGCGGCTTGCGGGAATAATAAAGCGGCAAACAACGCCAGTGAGAGTGCCTTTTTGATTAGGCCGGTGCGTTTTAAGATCATCATAGATTTGCTCCTTTTGGTGGTATCGGCAATGAGGACCGATGTGGGTGAAGACACCTTTACCCAAAGGAATCACTTTTCAATCCGTGTGCCATTCTGCTAAATTAACTAAATAAATGGTTTATGGTGATTTGCCTGTTGCGATTGTTTTATAAATCGGTCATTTTGACTGACCGGTTTGGTCATGGTGAACGAATTTGACCGTTAGGAATGGAATCCGGGCTGTTTAATGACAAAAAAGACAGGCCCGCGCGATTGCAGGCCTGTCAAATGAAACAGATTAAGTAAATAACTGTCTAAATTCCAAGTACGTCAACGAGTTCCTGAACAGCGGCAGCGCTCTTATGCAATGCGGCACGTTCCTCATTGGTCAAATTTATTTCAATGATCTGTTCGACGCCGTTTTTACCAAGCTTGACAGGTACACCAACAAAAAGATTGCTGATGCCGTATTCTCCCTCAAGATAAACTGCACAAGGCAGGATTTTTTTCTTGTCTTTAAGGATGGCCTCTGCCATCTCGACGGCACCAAGACTCGGGGCATAAAATGCTGACCCTGTTTTAAGCAAACCGACAATTTCGGCACCGCCGTTTGCGGTCCGGGAGATGATGGCATCAAGTTGATCTTTGGGAAGCAATTCCGTTACCGGAATTCCGGCGCAGGTAGAATACCTTGGAAGCGGGACCATTGTATCTCCATGACCACCGAGGACAAATGCGGTTACATTTTCTACCGAGACATTCAAGGCCTCGGCCAGAAAACATCGCATTCTGGCTGAATCCAGGACACCGGCCATGCCCATCACACGATTTTTCGGAAAGCCTGAACGCCGAAAAGCGACCTGCGCCATTGCGTCAAGCGGATTGGAAACAACAATGATAAAACAATCCGGTGAGTATTTGACTACCTGATCTGTTACCTGTCCAACGATTTCGGAGTTGGTTTTTAATAGATCGTCGCGGCTCATTCCGGGTTTGCGGGGCAGGCCAGCGGTAATGATGACAACATCCGACCCTGCGGTAGCCTCGTATGAATTTGCTCCTACCACTTTTACGTCGAAACCGTCAATCGGTGCTGCCTGAGCAAGATCCAGAGCTTTGCCTTGAGGCGTACCTTCGACGATATCTACCAGAACAACATCGGCCAATTCCTTACTGGCAATCCAATGGGCAGCCGTTGCTCCGACGTTTCCGGCGCCGACGACCGTAATTTTATGTCTTCCAGCCATTTAGTAAACCTTCCTGTTTTTAATATTTGATATTTAATAAAGGATTATTTTGGCATAATGACGGGCAAACGGCAAAAAGACGCGAAAAAGCCCGATGCGCTCTCCCCTTCACACCGGGCTTTTTCACTAATGGCGACGGCGTAATTACGCTTTCGCCAAATAAAAATAATAGGGATTAATAATCATTCACCGGCAAAATCAGGTCACGGTCGAGAACGATTTCCAGGGCTTGTCCGGTTGGAATGTATGCTTCCCTGCCACGAAACAACACAAAAATACCAGCCAGCGAACCCAAGCCGCCACCAATTAATGCTCCACGGGTACCGGAGGCGGCTCCACCGATTATCGTCCCGGATACAGGTGCGGTTATGGCAATTAATTTCTCCTCAGTTGCCATGGATTCAAATCTAATATTACTTCTTGGCCGGGCTAAAATTTCCCTGGATTTGGGACCGGCAGGGAAGATCTTTTCGAAAACGATTTCGAGACGGCCTTTACGGCTGAAAAAACCGGCTCGGCGGGCAGAAACTATTCTACCTTCCAGCATGGTTCCGACAGGCAAAACCAAATTACCGCCATTCATCACCGGCTCGTTTAAACGGGCAATAAATGTATCGTTTACAGCATTTACGCCTGAATTGATTTCAGTTTCAAGTTTGACCCGCATCGCGGTTCCTGCTTTTATCATTGAGAGACCGGATGATTGTGCCGCGATGCTGTCCGCAATTGAAATGACAACGGCGAAAATAGAGAGTATCAGCAAAAGCCTATTTCTCATTTTACAATTTGCCTCACCTGAAACATGGTCCATTCCCAAGCTGAAATTAGCTTTGCAATGTGTATGCCATATAAAATAAAAACCAAAAAACAAGAAAAAATGCGTTTTCTTTATCCGGAATGATCTTTTCGATGCAATGGAATTAAACTTTATCGTTGATACGATGCACCAAATGGCATAGACGATTGCCTGATGAAAGGAAAGAATCCGGATTCACTGTAATATCGGATGTCCCCCGCCGCGGCTGTGGTCAGCAGTTTGATTATATTTTTGCCGGTCGTTGTGAAAAAGAAGAATATGTTCTCCCTCGAATCGAACAACTTTTGAAGCGGCGTCGAAATCCCTGGTATATTCGGGGATAAGAAATGCACAAAGCGCATTCGATACAACGATACCGGCTGCATATATGAAACCGCCCTTGTCATAGACTGTGCCGGCATATTGTGCGGCACCGACAGCAATATCCGGTGAATAGGAGCCGTCCGGAGATTGAAGCCGGTCGGGGCGGGCTATGAAAACCGTATATTCCTTAAATTTCAATTTTTTGCCGTATCCGTTTCGTCGGGCAACGTCGAAGAGATCGGCAAAACCCTTGTCAATTGCCTGAAGCATTTTACGTGAAGGACGACTGACTGCGTAAAAACGGACTCCCCGCGGCGTTTTGCCCGAATAAGGGAAATCATCACCCGAAATGGTTTTGGCTTTTGTGAAAATCGATTCTTGCTGAGCCGTGGTGGTTGGCGTAAGCGTGAAAAATAGGGCGATTATGGCAATGGAGAAGGAAAAGAAAAGTACTTTCATAAATGCCTCCTCCCTAAACCCAGGCAATTTTCACGCCTAAAGTAATCAGTAATGAGATGGTGCTGAGGGCGGGAATCGAACCCGCACGCCCCTAAGGGCACAGGATTTTAAGTCCTGGGCGTCTACCAATTCCGCCACCCCAGCCTGAAAAAATAGTTTACACAACTTTTGGCCGGCTTAAAAGCCGACTTTGCGACTACAAGTGCCAAATCCAATTTGAAATAATGTTATGCTATTATTCGCTCGACGGGATTTCAACTATTCGGTATGGAATATTATCTGTGGGTTTTCTGGGTTGTTCTGGCGGTAGTTTTGATCGTCGCTGAGACTTTTACGCTTGGCTTCGTGCTATTGTGGTTTGGCATCGGAGCGATAGCGGCGGCGCTCGTTGCTATTTTAGGCGGCGGCTTGCTATGGCAGTTTCTTGTATTCGCCGGTATATCAATCATACTTACTGCATTGTCAAGGACAATATTTTCCAATTATTTAGCCCATAGGTCGGAGGAGGCTCCGAAAATTGGCATAGAAGCGTTGCCGGGAAAAGTCGGGACGGTTACCGTATCAAGCCACGGAGCATTAAAGGAGGCCGCTGTAAAGGTTTACGGCTCGATATGGACCGCATTTCCGGAAGACGGTGAAACAGATCTGCATGAAGGTGAAAAAGTAGAGGTGGTTAGTGTTAGGGGCTCGTCTATTTTAGTGCGACGTCCGGAAAAGGCTTTACCGGATTGGCGTGGAGATTAGCCGGGTTAGATAATTTCTGCCGTGTCCTCTTCGTCCGAATCCTGCTCGGCTGTATCGTGTATGTTCCCTAGATCCAGGATTTCCAGTTGTACCTCATCACCTTCGGGTAGCGGCAGGTCGTCACCGTAAATCTTTGCAATTACAACAGTTATATTATCTTCGCCGCCATTGGCATTTGCCTGCTCGATAAGCGACACCGCAGCTTTTTCCAACGAGGTCAGATTTTCTGTTATGGTTTGCTGGATTGCCGCCGCAGAAACCTTATTAGAAAGTCCGTCACTGCAAAGAAGCAAGACGTCATCGCGACAAGGGCTAAGACGGGCAGAAACCGGAAATATCTCGTTTTGAGCTCCGAGAGCCTGTAGGATTACATTTTTGAGTGTATGTGTTTCGGCTTCTTCAGGAGAAATCTGCTGTGCATCAATCAACTGCTGGACAAGCGATTGATCCTTTGTGATTTGATATATACGGTTATTGCGAATCAGATAGGCGCGGCTATCACCAACCTGTATTACATCCACGCCTTTAGCCGTCAAACCAATACCGGTAAATGTTGCTCCCATTCCCTGAAATTGCGGGTCTGTCCGACCATGTTCGTGGACTAAGTGGTTTGCGTAAAGAGTGGCGTTGTAAAGTTTAGCAATCAGGTGATATTCGGCTGCTTCCGGCGTCAGTGTTTCTTCGATATCTTCGGTTGCCTCCAGGAGCTTTTCCGAAACGCATTCGACAGCCATTTTACTGGCAACTTCGCCCGCAAGCGCGCCGCCCATACCGTCGGAAACTGCCAGAACTATACCATTGTCATTTACGACAAAGGATTGGGATTCAACAATCAATTCTTCGCCGTCCTGTGGCAGCGTCCAGGCACGACGTGATCCGATATTGAGAAGCAGATAATTATCCTCATTACCTTTCCTGACGCGGCCTATGTGTGATGTGGCGTGAACTTCGACTGTAAACATATCCCCTTTGGCCCCTGAAACTCAGCATCGCAGAGCGGCATTTGGTTCCCGGCAGCCATTTTAACCCAAAGCTTGATTGAGATCTTCGATTATATCCTCGATATCTTCGATCCCGACTGAAATTCTCACAAGTCCGTCGGTAATACCCAGCCGACGCCGCGTTTCATCGGGCACTGACGCATGCGTCATTGTTGCCGGATGGGAGATCAGAGTTTCGACCCCTCCGAGACTCTCGCCGAGAGTACAAAGTTTGACGCCTTCAAGAACCTTTTTTGCGTTTTCGAGCGATCCGGTTTCGAATGAGACCATTCCTCCAAAGCCTGATTGCTGGCGTTTCGCGATTTCATGCTGCGGATGCGATGTCAATCCCGGGTAGTAAACCTTTTGAACCTTTGGATGATCGGCAAGGAAATTTGCCACCGCGCGGCCATTGCGATCGTGTGCCTGCATACGCAAGGCAAGCGTTTTAGTTCCGCGGAGCACCAAAAATGAATCGAATGGCGACAAAATCGCTCCTACGCTGTTTTGAATAAAACCGATCCACTCCGCATCTTTCTCATCATTAAGAGCAACAAAACCGCCTACGCTGTCCGAATGGCCGTTCAGATATTTAGTCGTGGAATGAACAACAATATCTACGCCGTGTTCTATAGGGCGTTGGAAATACGGCGAAAGAAAGGTATTATCGCAGACTACTTTAGCTCCACGGGAATGTGCCAATTCCGAAACTGCCGAGAGATCCGTAACGGTCATAATCGGATTTGTCGGCGTTTCTACGAAAACCATTTTTGTGTTGGGGCGAAATGATGATTCAACTGCTGATAGATCAGAGGTATCTGCCAGCGTGAATTCAATGCCGTAATTAGCTAATACGCGGGAGAAAAGACGAAATGTTCCGCCGTAGGTATTATGACCGAGGATGACATGGTCGCCGGCTCTGACTAATTTTAACACAGCGTCAATTGCGGCCATTCCGGATGCAAATGCAAAACCGAAACGTGCGTTTTCAAGCGCGGCTATGTTTTTTTCCAGAGCGGTTCTGGTCGGGTTCTTGGTGCGGGCATACTCGTATCCTTTGTGCTTGCCCAAGCCTTCCTGAGCATAGGTCGAGGTCTGATAAATAGGAACACTGACCGCTCCGGTCGCCGAATCGGGCTCATTTCCCGCGTGAATTGCGATTGTCGAAAAGCCCATAAATCATTGCGATCCAGTTTGTTTAATTAAGAAGTGCAAAATCAAATAAATACCCGCTTTCAAAGTGAAAAAATACGCAATTTTCAAGCATTTATGGTAACTTGCAAGCAAAAAAAATGCAAACAAGCCTGCGGCGGGCAGTATCCGGCTTTTTTCAGTTGCTAAGCCAAAGGGTAATTGAGGAATGGAAACCGGGAGGTACGAGCAGCCTCGAATCTTTGAATGTCTGCTTCTTTTTCAAGCGTCAGCCCAATTTCATCCAAACCTTTTAACAGACAATCTTTCCGGAATGGATCTATTTCGAAGTGCTCGAGAAAGTTTTGACCTGTAATTATTTGCGAAGCCAGGTCAACAGACAGAAAGAGACCGTCTGAGCTTGACGCCTTTTTGGCAAGTCCGGCAACGGTGTTTTCCGGGAGAACAATCGGCAAAAGGCCAATTTTCAGACAATTGTTGTAAAAAATGTCGGCAAACCCCGGCGCTATGATTACACGAAAACCATAATCCAGAATACTCCAGGGTGCATGTTCGCGCGAAGAGCCGCAACCGAAATTCGTGCCTGTTAACAGGATCGTCGAATCGGAATAATTTGGCCGGTTCAAAATAAACTCGCTGTTTTGCGAGCCATCTGCATTATAACGCCAATCATAAAAAAGATATCGGCCAAAACCTGAACGTTCGGTACTTTTCAGAAATTGTTTCGGGATAATCTGATCGGTGTCGATATTCGCCCGATAAATGGCGACGCATTTTCCGGTGAAATTCACAAACCTTTCCATAAAGCCTTATTTACAGAAAACTCGCGTACATCAACAAAATGTCCTGCGATAGCTGCCGCTGCCGCCATTTCAGGGCTTACCAGATGAGTCCGGCCACCGCGTCCCTGTCTGCCTTCAAAATTACGGTTCGAGGTAGAAGCGCATCTTTCTCCCGGCGAAAGAATATCGTCATTCATCGCAAGACACATCGAACATCCGGCATCACGCCATTGAAATCCTGCTTCGGTGAAAATACGTGCAAGCCCTTCTTCTTCCGCCTGTTTTTTAACCTGCATAGAGCCCGGTACGACTAAAGCGCGAACGCGTGGAGAGACTTTACGGCCGGCAATAACTGAAGCTGCTGCCCGCAAATCCCCGATACGGGAATTGGTACACGAGCCAATAAAAACCGTATCTATTTCTATTGCCGTAATTGGTGTTCCGGGTTCAAGTTCCATGTATTCCAATGCACGGATATAAGCATTTCGTTTTGTTTCATCAGTAATAGTTTCCGGGTCCGGCACGCATCCATCGACAGGCACTGACATTTCCGGAGAAGTGCCCCACGTAACGGTTGGAGAGATACTCGATCCATCAAACTCATAACAAGCATCGAATCCGGCATCGTCGTCCGATCTAAGAGTCCTCCAGTATTCGATCGCGCGCTCCCAATCTTCGCCGGCCGGTGAATAGCGGCGTCCGCGCAGGTATTCGAATGTTATGTCATCAGGAGCGATAAGCCCGGCCCTTGCGCCGGCTTCGATAGACATGTTGCAAATGGTCATCCTTGATTCCATAGACATCGAGCGAATCGCCTTGCCCGCATACTCAATGACATAGCCGGTCCCGCCCGCTGTTCCGATGCGGTTTATTACTGTCAATATCAGGTCTTTGGCAGTAACTCCGGATTGTAACTTGCCATTTACGCGGATAAGCATATTTTTGGATTTGCCGTGCGGCAGCGTCTGGGTTGCAAGTACATGTTCGACCTCGCTGGTTCCGATACCGAATGCAAGCGACCCAAATGCACCGTGAGTAGCTGTATGCGAATCGCCGCAAACAATTGTCATTCCCGGCCTTGTCAGGCCAAGTTCAGGACCTATGACATGTACTATACCTTGTTCGATGCTGCCCAGATCGAAAAGTTGAATACCGAAATCCCTGCAATTGCGTCTCAGGGCGTCGATTTGAGCAGCTGCTACCTTATCCGCAATAGGAAGATGTCTGTTCCTGGTAGGGATTGCGTGATCTGCCGTGGCAAACGTCAAATCAGGACGGCGAACCGAACGACCCGCCGAACGTAAGGCCGCAAAAGCTTGTGGAGATGTTACCTCGTGTACCAAATGCAAATCGATGTAAATCAGGTCAGGTTTGCCTGATTCAGAGACAACAAGATGATCTTCAAGAATTTTCTCGTATAGAGTTTTCATTTATGCTTTAGCAGCGACCGGACGTTTCTTGCTGTAAATTACCCCGGATCTTTCTGCAATTGCCTGTCCCATTTCCGTCGTGCTGATTGCGGAGGCACCGGCTGCAATATCAACGGTTCGCAGTCCTTCGTTGAGGACTTCATTGATTGCCTGTTCTATTGCATCAGCGGCAGCTGAGTTGCCGAAGGCATAGCGAAACATCATTGCGGCAGATTCGATCGCGCCTATTGGATTTGCAATATTTTTACCCGCAATATCAGGTGCGGATCCGTGTACAGGTTCAAACAGTCCGACCTTTCCGCCGATTGTTGCCGAGGCGAGAGTTCCAAGCGAGCCCGTAAGAACCGCAGATTCATCAGAGAGAATATCGCCAAAAAGATTTTCCGTAAGAATTACATCAAAACGCGACGGATTTGTAACCAGATGCATCGCACAGGCGTCAACATACATATGTTCGAGTTCGATTTCCGGGAATTCCTCCCGTGCCAGGCGGGAAACGCTTGCACGCCAAAGCTGCGATACTTCAAGCACATTTGCTTTATCCACCGAAGTTACTTTCTTACGTCGTTTTTTGGCAGACTCGAAGGCAATGCGTGCACATCGCTCAATTTCCTTTCCGGTGTACCGCATCGTATTGATTGCTTCATCTGAAGTAATCTGGCGAGGATATCCGAAATACAATCCTCCGAGCAGTTCCCGGACGATCAATAAATCCGTTCCCGCTAAAATTTCCTTTCGCAATGGCGATGAATCTATCAGAGCGTTGAAAGCCTTTGCCGGCCGAAGGTTCGCATAGCCGCCAAGAGCTTTGCGCAAACTCAACAGACCGGCCTCAGGGCGTTCTGAAGGCGGTAAAGAATCGAATTCCGGATCGCCGACTGAACCAAGCAAAACAGCATCCGATCGGAGACAACTGTCAAGCGTTTCTGACGGCAATGGAACTCCCGAATTTCGGATAGCCGAACCCCCGATCTCCTCAAAAGTGTATTCAAGATCTATCTTGCCGACGTCGGAAATCGAGCGGATTACACGTAATGCTTCTGCGGTTACCTCGGGGCCGATTCCGTCGCCGGGCAGTATTGTAATTCTCATAGAAAATGAAAGTATTTTACGCCGCTTTTGCGGAAGAATTGATTCCTGAGATCAGCGAAAGCAAATCCTGATCATAGATATTCTTTTTTCTATCGACAAGTTTTACAAACCGTTCGTAAACTTCGTCCAGGTCTTCGCGATCAAGCACAAAGCCAAGAGATTTGAAACGTGCCGAAAGCGCGTGTCGGCCGGAATGTTTGCCAAGCACGATGTCTGTCTTCGGAGCTCCGACGGATTCCGGCGTCATGATTTCATAGCAAAGTGGATTGCTTAATACGCCATGTTGATGAATACCTGCTTCATGAGCAAAAGCATTGGCTCCGACTATGGCTTTGTTCGGTTGTACTCCAAAGGCAATCATCGAGGTAAGCAACTGACTGGTAGGATATAATTTCGTTGTATCAATGCCGTGAGTCACGCCAAATCTTTCGCCACGGACAGTGATACCCATTACTATCTCTTCCAAAGCCGCGTTTCCTGCACGTTCCCCGATTCCATTTATCGTGCATTCTACCTGTCTTGCTCCGGCCGAAACAGCCGCGAGGCTGTTAGCTACGGCCAGCCCCAGATCGTTGTGGCAATGAACACTTATTGTTATCTCTTGCGAGCCGAAACGCCTGACAACTTCGGAGATGATTGCCGCAAAGTCGTCCGGCAGACAATAGCCTACTGTATCCGGAATGTTGATAATCGTAGCCCCCGATTCAATAGCTGTTTCCAGAACGCAGGCCAGAAAGTCCGGATCGCTGCGTGTTGCGTCCTCGGCAGAAAATTCTACTTCACTACATAAAGCGGCAGCTAAGGTTACTGCCCGACGTGTCATTTCTACAACCTGTTCGCGTGACTTTTTCAGCTTGTACTGAAGATGAATGTCTGATGTAGCGATGAAAGTGTGAATCCGACCATTGACGGCCGGCTTTATAGCCTCAGAGGCTCTGAGAATGTCTTCATCGGCGGCTCGGGCAAGTGCGGCTACACGAGTTTTCGAACATTCCGAGGCGACGGCTTTTACCGCTTCGAAATCGCCTTCAGATGCAATCGGAAAGCCGGCTTCTATTACATCAACTCCAAGCGTTTCCAGCTGTCTTGCCATTGCCACTTTTTCATTCAAAAACATCGAGCAACCCGGCGATTGTTCGCCATCTCTGAGTGTCGTATCGAAAATCGTCAGCCTTTCTGTTAACATAGCTTGCACCGAAATAATCGAATAATTTCCGTGGAACAGCGCGATATTAAAAGGCAAACCTGTCAAAGTCAACGTTATCTATTGCAAATTATCATAATAAATTTTAATATAATGATTAGACTTGCAAATTCTGGAATGAGACGAGATCTGTAAATTCTATGGATATCAATCAACTGGAAGTATTGATAGCAGTTGCACGTGAAAAAAGTTTTTCCCGTGCGGCCGAATCGCTCGGCAGGACTCAGCCGGCAGTAAGTCAGGCAATCAGACGGCTTGAACAGGAGATCGGTGAGAAACTTTTCGACCGTTCCTCAAAAGACGGAACACTCACCAGGGCAGGCTTATTGCTTGTAGATTATGCCCGGCAAATGCTCAATCTTAGACAGGCGGCAAACACGGCATTGCGGGAAATGCGTAATTTGCAAAGCGGCAAAGTGACGCTAAGCGCAAACGAACATACCGTTTTCTACCTTTTACCCGTAATTGAAGAATTTCACCGAAAACACCCGGCTATCAAGGTTGAGGTTCAACGCGGCGTTGCCAGCCGGATACCGGATCAAATAACCGCCCGCGAGGTCGAGCTTGGTGTTGTTTCTTTCAAACCTGCGGATGGTGCTCTGCGTTCAATTTCAGTCATGACTGATGAGCTTGTACTGATAACGGCTCCCGGACATCCTCTCGCAGCTAAAACAATAGTCTCCATAAATGAACTCGGTGACCAGGCATTTATTGCCCATAACGCGCCTTCGCCATATAGAAAAAAGGTTATCGAGACATTTGATAAATATAATACACGGTTGAATATTTCAATCGAACTGCCGTCTTTGGAGGCAATTAAAAAGCTTGTGGAAACAGGTATCGGCGTAGCTCTGGTACCCAGGCTCTCTGCAAAATCGGAAATCGCACGCGGACAGCTTGCCGGACTGTCGGTAAAAGAAATGAAGCTTGAAAGGAAACTTAATATTATCTATCGCCGCAATGCTGAACTTTCCCATGCCGCACGTGAGTTTTTAAAGATCGCCAAAGAAATGAATGGCAGTACGAAGTAAATTAATCACCTGTGCCTGGAAAAATATATAGGAATAAATTTAACTCTGGGCTACAATAATCGGAATCCGTGTCGGGTTAAAATACTACCTGCCCGGTGATTTGAACAATTTCAAGGGAGTGCGAATTTCGGCATCATTGGTATGTTCGAACAATATACGCTCGGGATTGAGGAAGAATTTCAAATTGTGGATCCGGTAACGCGGGAGCTCCGCTCGCACGTTTCCGAAATGCTTGACGAAGGAAAGTTGCTCCTAGGCGAAAAGATCAAACCCGAAATGATCCAATCGATGGTAGAGGTTGGCACCGGTGTATGTGCAAATATTCAGGAGGCCAGGGAGGACATTACCAAACTGCGTTGCATTATTTCCGCTCTGGCTAAGAAAAAAGGCTTGAGAGTTGTTGCAGCCTCTACGCATCCTTTTTCAAAATGGTCCGAACAGAAAATCTATGAAGGCGACAGGTATAAATTGCTTGTTGATGAACTTCAAATGGTTGCCCGAAGCCTTTTGATTTTCGGACTGCACGTTCACGTCGGGGTTGAAGATCTGGACCGCCGGATCCATATAATGAATGCAGCAAGATACTTTTTGCCTCACATCTTGGCCCTTTCGACATCATCTCCTTTCTGGCTGGGTTTTAATACGGGATTAAAGTCTTATCGCAGCGAGGTTTTCAAGAAATTTCCCCGCACCGACATCCCCGATCATTTCGAATCATATCAACAGTTTCAAAGCTATGTTGACCTGCTGATAAAGATGCGATGCATCGAAGACGGCACGAAAATATGGTGGGACATAAGGCCGCATCCAAAGTTTCCGACACTCGAATTCCGAATTTGCGACATTCCAACCAGCGTTGATGACACAATAGCCATTGCTGCACTTTTTCAAGCCATCGTTGCCAAGCTTAATTCATTGATAGATAAAAACTTAGGTTTTCGCCTGTATCACCGACGATTGATTCAGGAAAATAAATGGCGGGCGATTCGGTACGGACTTGACGGCCTTTTGCTCGATCTTGGGAAACAGAAAGAAGTACCTGTACGTGATCTTATCCGTGAACTGCTTGAATTTGTGGATGATGTAGTGGATCCGTTGGGTTCAAGAAAGGAAATCGAGCATATCTACACTATTTTAGAACGTGGAACTTCTGCAGATGAACAACTTAGAGTTTATGAGCAAAGCGGCGGCGATTTATGTGCCGTAGTGGATATGCTTATTGAAAAAACACTTGAAAATGTTCCGGAGCAATGCTTTTAAGTATAATTACATTAAAATAGTGGAAAACATTGTTTATTAGGATTTTTTCCTGTTTACCGGCCAGGGCCGGTTTATTTTGACTCGTAGTGTTAAACATATTATAAAAATGTTTGACTATATTGAACGATAATGATACAAAAATATGAGAGCCGGATTTGAAACAATCCGGAATTGAGCCTCGCTTTTATTTTAGAACCCACCGATTCCGCCTTTCCGGCCATTATTTGTTGGGTCGGGAGCTTCAAAAAACTATGCAATCGCCACGTGCTGATATCCGATTTCGCGGTTTATTCAATGGTCGCGACGAGGCCGGTTTTTCAATGCCGGAATTGCTTGTCGTTTTAGCGATTATTGCCATTATGGCCGCTGTAAGTATTCCATACATATATAGTTACCGCGTTTTATATAAATCCGAGGAACAAGCCTTAAAAGTAATGGATATCATGCGTGAAACGAGCCAGCTGGCCTTGACCCGGCGACGAACTTTTCGGATGGAAATCGATATGACGGATAACGCGCTGTTAATAATCGATGAGAATGGCTCCGCGGATGATGTCCTGATCAAATCCATACCATTTGAGGCTCCCGGGCTTCTTCGTTTGGATGTAAAGCCCGCATCGATATCTCAACCAAACCCTCCTAATTACAATCCGGCAGTATTTGCCATTGATTCCGTAGGTCACATGAACGGCGTAACACCTGTCATCGGGCATCGGGTTTGGGCATTGCGGTTTAGGAGCGATGGCTCGGTTGTTACTGCTGCAAACAATCCTGTAAGCGCAACTTTATTTATCTTTCCATCAGCCGGTCCCTCCAGCGACGTCCCGACAGATAAAAAGCAGGTTAGGGCCGTAACTGTGTATGGCGGCAGCGGCGCGGTGCGTTATTGGAAATACGACGGGACAACTTTTACGGCAGGTTGATCTATGAATATTCAAACGATTGAGCGCAAAATCGGCAATAAGGAATCGGGAGAAAGCGGCTTCACCTATATTGAAGTAATGGTTGCCATGGTGATACTGCTGGTTGGAATTCTGGGAGTCCTGGCCGCTATCTCGGCGTCAGTCTTGCAATCACGCGGCCAGCAGCAGCAATTGACCGCGCGACACATCGCCGCAACCACAATGGAATCAATAATGTCTGCCAAAGAAACCGACCCGAATCGTCTTGGATGGAAATCCATTGGAAATGTCGGAAGCAATCCGGATGCAAACGGTGTCCCGCAAGGTGTTTTTCTGACCGGATTCAGGCCGGTGCTGCCGGACGCGGGGCCGGACGAAGTTATTGGCACTGCTGATGATGCAGGCACCCCGATTGACGGTTTTCAGCGACAGATAACAATCACGGACATTTGCGATCCGGACAGACCATCGTCAATTTGCCCGACTCCGGGAATCTGGAGTGTACGGATGCGTTCTGTCGAAGTGCGTGTCAGGTATTCAATCGGCTCAGCCATTCGTGAAGAAGTGCTGCGAACGGTTTTGACTGATTATTCGGTACAGAATTAGCAGGTGCGGCTTATGAAAATCCAACGGCGGAAAAATATTACAATCCAACCGGCCATGAATGGTCAATCCGGCTTTTCATTACTTGAACTGCTGGTCTCGATAACTTTATTTCTAATCGTTACCGGTGCGATTTTTGCCGCTCTCCAGGCCGGGCGAAACAGCCGTACGACAGTTAACCGCGAAGTTGAACTTTCAAAGACAATTCGCGTCGGGATGAATCTGCTGGGTCGTGACACATACAATGCCGGTTATGGTTATCCGCTGGAAACAACAGTAGTGCTACCGGATAATAGAATTACATCGCTGCTTGGTATCCCGAATGACTACGATTCGACGCGTGATACCGTGCCGCCGGTAATTGCGGGGAATAATATTACATTGAACACATTAAATCCCGTTGCCGGCACAAGAACAGACCAGGTTACATTTTTCTTCAAGGATTCCACGTTTAATTTGGTTGGACCTCCCGGTTCTGCTGTTTCAATGCCGCTCAGTATCAATGCGGCGACTACGACCGTAACGGGAATAGACGAAATCGTACCGCTTTCGGGCAGTAATTCGGCCTGTCGAATAAATGATCTTTATCTGATTACCGGCAATACCGGAGCAACGATTGGTGTATCGACAGGACTTTCCGGAGCTAACAAGGTGCAGTTTGCAAATGGCGATCCGCTCAATTTCAATCAGACCGGCACGTCCGGACCGCTTCGTGGAATTACCGTACCGGCCAGTTTGCAACGGATAAAAATGGTTACTTATTTTGTTACGCCGGATGGGATTCTGACACGGCGGGAATATGTCAATACAACCGCACCGACCCCTTTTGTGGATGAGCCTCTAATTTACGGCGTAGAGGATTTCCAGATCAAATACGTAATGGATGACGGCACATTGAGCGACAATCCGTCGGCCGGTCCTGATGGTATTCCGGGGACAGCAGATGACGAGACAGTGCGTTTGATGGCGGTCCGACAGATAAGATTTACAATTTCTGCCCGAAGTTATGAACTGGATACCTCAGGCCAGCCTTATCGGGCTACTTTGACTTCAACCTTCAGCACTAGAAATCTAGGCTACGACGCCAACTAAATATATTGGCCTAAGGCAGGTAGTTATGATTATGGAAAGTCGGAAAGAGACGTTTGAAACTCAAGAAAAAACAAATAACGAAGAGCGCGGTTCGGCAATCGTGATTGCGCTGTTTGTTCTGGCTTTGGTAAGCGCATTTGCCGCATTGGCCATTACCCGTACTGCTACCGAAGCTGCCGCAGTAGGTAATGAGGCGGCCGAAGGGCGAACTTTTTATGCTGCACAGGGAAGTCTTGAAATGATGACAAGAAACTTCAACAAAGTTTTCGAAGTAAAATTGTCACCAACTTTGGCAGATCTGGCAATAGTTCGTGACGGGAATCGTAATCCCGGGCTTTCGACGGCTATGGGCGGACAATATACTTTTGTCCAGGAAGTTGATCAAACGTCAACGAGCAGGGCTGAAACCTTGACCGGGGGTCCATTTTCCGGTCTTTATGCTCTTAGAGACAATTGGCGTCTCAGGACGACGGCCACCGACACGATGACGGGCGTGCAGGTGCAGCTTACGCGAAATATATTGAACAATCGTATTCCCATATTCCAGTTCGGCGTATTTTATGACGATGATCTTGAGCTGTTTCGTCCGCCGAGATTCAGCTTCGGAGGTCGGGTTCATTC
The DNA here is from genome assembly GCA_040756215.1 of Acidobacteriota bacterium. Classification (GTDB taxonomy): domain Bacteria; phylum Acidobacteriota; class Blastocatellia; order Pyrinomonadales; family Pyrinomonadaceae; genus OLB17. The sequence continues at coordinate 232,396 of JBFLZQ010000002.1, read as the reverse complement.
CAACCGTCATTTTTTTGTATCTCCGGGAAGCGAAGGGGTTTATTTCGATTCGCGTGTAACTGCCGTAGGAGAAATTATTACGCAAACATGGCGAAATGGTTACACGGGCGACAGTGCAAATTCGGCGACCTATATCAAAAACGCCTCGGGTGTATTTAAGCAATTCCTGCCTACCTATGGCAGTGTTCTAAATGGCACACCGAATGTTTTTGCTTCTGATCCCGATCTGCCGCCAAGCCGTGTAAATCCAAGTTTTAGCAGCCAGACAGCAATTTTTGACGGCAACATTGCTGCCCATGTTAAGCCGCTTAAATTACCTCTGAAAGTAGGAGATGATATTGATCTCATCGAAATGATCAGACGCGGAAAACAGGCGCCGGGCGCTACACCGGGGGATTATTTCACCGGTCCGGCCGACAATGACATCCTGCGATCTGAACGCTTTGCGAATAAGACAGGCATTCGGGTCAGCCTTGCGGACAGCAAGTTAAAGCTTCCGGGCTGCGCAGCCACCTCAACAACAGCGGTAACCGGAAAATGCGGCGTTCGGCTCGATGGATACATTGACGGATTAGGTCTCAATCCGAATATTCTTGATTCTGTATTAAATTTAAGGGCACGCGGCTATCAGCCAAAGCCCATGAAGTTGTCATCATCCGATCCCGGGTTTAATTATGTACCGACCCGTGTCAATGGTGAGCGTCTTTTTACGGGAAGTCCACGCGAAGTGTGGATAAAGGTCGAGACTGTAAGAACCAACCCGGTTGACGGTTCAATTATTACAGAAGACATAACCGAGGACATTCTGGCTCTAGGCGTAACGGAACAACCCATAACCTGGAATAACTTTGGAATCAGCGGTTACAATCACACCCGGCCAGACAATAGTGTGGGCACAGGATCAAATCTTACTGCCACGACGCCTCAGCCCCCCTCTCAGGGAACTGACAGCCGCTCAATCATTAAGATACAAAGATTTCTTATTCCCGGTCCAACTGTTCCATCCAATCCTTCCGGTTCACCACGATACGTTACCGGAGTGGCCGGAGCGAACTCCGGGGAAAATTACAGCGCCGTTGTCAGATATTCCGGCGCAACGGCCATTACAGTGGCTGCGGGATGCGTTACAGGTTGTACGGTGGTAAACCCGGACCCCAACTCGAGTCCTGAAAATTACGCCCATCTGAAATTAGCAAAGGTTGGTTCGACAACTTTTGATAAAGCAATCGTACCATTTCCGATAGAGATGTGGGACGCCAGGGAAGGTGAGTACTACGACCAAAGAAGTACTACCTATTATCCGAATACTTATTTCGATAATCCTTCAGGGACACCAAGAAAAATTTCCAGAAACGGCGTTATGAGCATGATTGATATCGACGTCGCAAATCTGCGCCGGTTCCTGCGAGGAGATTTCGACGGCCTGTTTCCGGTTGACACCTTATTCGCAATTGCAAAGGGGCGTGGACTGCGTTCTACGGATATTCCTGATAAAAACGGATGGGTGCTTTATATATCGGATCGCCGTGGTGATCAGGATTTTGATGGCGAGTTTGATATGGAGGACATCTATGGTTCTGCTCCCGGGAATGATGGTATCAAGCAAAAAGGCGAAGATGTAAATAACAATGGAATTCTGGATATGCTCACCGGCGGCTCAAATTATGAGGCGGCCCGTTACCGCGATGACACGATATATCCTGATCAAGGGGCGGTTAATGACCACAAATATTACCGCAGAGGCGTAAGGCTCATCAATGCAGTCGTTCTTCCTGGTATCTATGATGCGTCAAATCCATCAAATACCAAAGGATTCACTGTAGCTTCAGAAAATGGCGTTTATGTAAAGGGTAATTACAACGCTACCGGAGTAGCAAGTGTTCCTTCGAGTGGAAACACTCCATATAATCAGTATCTGCCATTTGATACGCCTCTCCATATTCCTGCTTCGATAGTTGCAGATGCCGTTACGATTCTTTCCAATAGCAAGTTCGACAACACTTCATCCGGAGCTGCTCTTGGAAACTACACGGACGGATGGAATGACGGAGAGAGTTTTTCGTCTCCCTATGACCAATCGGTCAGGGCGGCTACTACAACCCAAATCCGCTTTGCAATGATAGCGGGTGACACAATAGCAAGTTTGGACGGCTCACCAAATCAAGGTGGCATCTCGCCGCGGCTTAATGGTGGTGTTCACAACTTTAAGCGTTTTCTGGAAACGTGGACAGGCCAACGGCTCGACTACGCCGGTTCGCTTATCAATCTGTACAATTCGCGAAACAATAATGGCTCATTCAAGTGTTGTAATACCGTATATAATCCGCCGATTAGAAACTGGGTATTTGACAGCACGTTCCTTGACCCGACGCGGTTGCCGCCCGGATCACCTTTCTTCCAATACGTTCAGACAACCGGTTTCGAACGTACAAACGACTAACAGCCGATTCTACGTCGGATATCAATCTAACCGCTTGCGTAAGTGTGCGTAAGCGGTTAGATTATTTATTCAGCGGTGTCGGAGTGCAAGTTTCAGAAAATTTTCGAAAAGTATCCGTCCGTCGCGAGATTCATTAGGGTGTTCCCATCTTGTGGGGTTTTTCGACCAGTCTTCGAATGATTTTTCCAGATGGAACTGAACAGTATAGATCAATTGTCCGTCAGAGTTTTTTACCATCATCTGGTTCTTGCAAAGGTAAGAGGTTGCGAGAAGTCTGAAGCCTGCTGGGACTCCTATTACCTGAACGCCGTGGTTTTGCCAGACCCGAAGAATGTCGCCTTCTCTGGTGTAGTCCTGCCATGGGCCGGAGTTCTCATTATCAATTCCATCAAAGATTGGATCTGACCGATCGACGATTTTCACAAAACGGTACTGATATTCTATTACTCTGTCCGTTCGTTTGGCTGCAAGTTCAAGATTGTCGAGAGTACGTAATTCTGAGCCGAAAGAGGCAGCTACCAATTGGTGCGATCCGCATATCGCAAGCACCGGAATTTTTGTTTCTTTGATAAAAAGCCCGAAAGCATCAAGGTGCGATTGATTATAGTAGTCAAAGTCGCTGTAGGTGCCGCTCATGACTATGGCGTCAGGTCGGAAATTCCGGGAGGCATCCTCAATCTCGGAAAGATGAACGGTCGTTATTCTTGGCTGCTTCACAAGACGTTGGACATTTTGTGCGATGTTATCGCACGCAAGCGATGAAACACGTCGCTCGAAAGATAACCTGGAAGCAATAGAATCCGCCCATTCATTTTTTGCCAGGTCTGATAGATCGGTCTCGTATCGTAGCAATGAATTGACGATCAAAACCTTTGCATGATCGATACGTTTTTTGATAGGTTCGTATCGGCAGAAAGATTTTTTCCCGTAAGGGAACGGAAGCTCTGCGATCGTATTTATTTCATTTTTGCTATCGAACATCTGATAATGTTTCCCGCATTCGATTGTTTTCAATGCGGGATATTTAACAGAATTATAACATTGCCGCAGCAGAGCGTTAAATAAAGGGGTTATTTCGGTCGCTTGAATCGGGTTTTAGTATTGAATTCCGGTATTTCATCGCCCGGGCCTATTTCCCTGATTTCTTCACGTATCAGATTGATAATTTTTCGACGTTGCGCTGCAGACAAGCCGTTCATCAGTAGATTGGTCTTCTGCCAGGCTGTTTCCAGGTCGTCGGCAATTGCTGACAGCCTGGAAATATCATAGGGAATGGCAATATCGTCACATCCGATGCGGGCAAAGACGCGAAGATAACGGGCGGTTGCAAGATCAGGGCAGCTGAACCTCCGGCGCCCGACTTTAAGTTCAATGCCCAGTAAAGTATGAAGAATTTCAGGGCGATTTTCGCGGTTGGGTATTGTAAACCTGAAACGCCTGGTGCGGCCCGAGCGTATGCGCGAACGATATAAATCGGGCAGCCATTCATTACCAAGTTGTAAGCGGATATTGTCCGGCATTTGATCCGTCATTATGCTATCGGAAACGGCAAAAGAAAGCAGTCGCCGTCACGGGACGAAGACTGCAGGCAGATTTTGACAGCAGTTTATCGCAATTCTGCGGAAACAGCGGCCGGTCGTGCCGAAATGAATTTTTCTATCAGGCTTCCACTGAAAATACCTAGATACAAAACTCCAAAAACAGCGATAATTAGAGCTACGGAAACCGCAGCGGGAACTTGAGGCTGACGCCAATCGGCAACCCTTTCGCGGAAAAACATCACTACAATGAGTCTCAGGTAATAATAGGCAGAGATGGCGGTATTGATGACCGCTACGACCACAAGAGCGGTTAACAATGTACTTCCGGCTTCAAGGGCAGGTCTGAAGACCAGGACTTTGCCTATGAAACCGGCAGTCAACGGCAGCCCCAAAAGGCTTAACATAAACAGCGATAAAGTAAACGATAATAAAGGCGAACGGAATCCGATGCCGTTGTAATCTTCAAAATCGCTTCGCCGGTCATTTTTTTGAGCAACAAGTGCCACGATCGCGAAAGCTCCGAGGTTTGTGACAGCATAGGTCAGCAAATAGAAAGCAACTGCCGCAATTGCAGCAGCCTGGGGTTCGCCGTTCTTAGCCATGCCGGCTCCGACAAAACCAACCAGAGCGTAGCCGGCATGAGCGATTGACGAGTAGGCCAGCATACGCTTGATATTGTTTTGCATAATAGCGGCGACATTGCCGACAGTCATCGTCAACATTGCAAGAATTGCTATTGAAGTTATCCAGGCCTGATGCAGGTAAGCGGATCCTTCGAGGCCCGGGATGAGCGGAAAACCAATCACAAAGACACGAAGGAATGAGGCAAATGCCGCTGCTTTGGGCCCGGCAGCCATAAATCCCGTTACCGGAGCCGGTGCACCTTCGTAAACATCCGGAGTCCAGACGTGAAATGGGGCCATCGCAATTTTGAACCCGAAACCGACAATCAGCATTGCTCCGCCAATCAACAATAAAGCGGGAAAGTTGGCATCTGCCGTACGATCTGCAATTTCGGAAATATTCGTTGTGCCTGTAGCCCCGTAAACGAGAGCCATTCCGTACAAAAGAAATGCAGATGCGAAAGAGCCCAAAATGAAATACTTCATCGCTGATTCATTTGATTTCAAATCTGAGCGACGCAGGCCCGCCATTACGTAGGTCGAGATGGAAAGAGTTTCGAGTCCCAGAAATACAATCACCAAATCATTGCCCGAGGCCATCAACATCATCCCGAAAGTAGCAAACATCAGCAGGGCGTGATATTCGCCGGCAGGGACATTTTCCCGATCTATCCAGACGGAGGAGATCAGGACTGTCATCGCAGTTACGATGAGGAAAACAAGGCTGAATGTCAGCCGCAGCCCGTCGTTACTGATCATGCCATTCCAGGATTGCGTGCCGATCTCCTGGGGGTTCCACATTGCTATGAGCGTAGCCGCAGATCCCGCAATACCTGCAAGTGAAATGATCGCAGTGGTTGTCCGGTCGAGCGGACGAAATGCGTTATACAGCATTGCCAAAATGCCGGCGAATGCAACGATCATTTCCGGTAGAACGGCACGGATATTGGGATCGGGTTGAATCAGATCGGTTAAGATAAAAGTGTTCATTATTCCTTTGTAGATTCAAACTTAACTGTTGCGGCGTGGTCCAGATGTCCGCCGGCACGATGCAAGACTTGCTTTTGAATAGAAATTACAGCGTCACGGGTTTTATCCAGAAAAGGTCTCGGATAGACGCCCATAAACACCATTAAAATAATAAGAGGAACCATCAATCCAATTTCACGGATTGAAAGATCTGAAAGTGTGCGGTTCTTCTCATTTGTAATTTTCCCGAAAAACACACGCTGGATCATCCAGAGCAGATAGACCGCTGCGAAGATTACACCAGTTCCGGCAAGCATTGTCGAGATTATGTTCCAGTTGGCCGAAGCGGAAACAGAAAGAACGGTTGATTTCCACATACCGAGCATTATCAGGAATTCGCCGACAAAACCATTTAAGAACGGCAGCCCGATTGATGACATTGCGGTGATCACGAAAAGGGTTGCATAAACCGGCATCACGTTTGCCAGGCCACCGAATTCTTCGATTTGACGGGTGTGACGGCGTTCATAGATAAAACCAACAAGCAAAAAGAGGGCGCCGGTCGAAACTCCGTGATTCAGCATCTGATAGACGGCACCCTGCATTCCCCATTCGGTAAATGAGAACATTCCAAGGATTACAAACCCCATATGTGCAACCGACGAGTATGCAACAAGCCGTTTTACGTCCGGTTGGACCATTGCCACTAAAGCACCGTAAATTATTCCGACAATTGCAAACGCAATAAAAATTGGAGCGAATTCGTGGCTGGCATCCGGGAAAAGCGTGAAGTTGAATCGCATCAATCCGTAAGTGCCCATTTTAAGCAAAATTGCTGCAAGTATGACAGATCCGGCGGTTGGCGCTTCAGTATGTGCGTCCGGCAGCCAGGTATGGAGAGGGAAAAGCGGTACCTTGATTGCAAAAGCGATGGCGAATGCAAGGAAAAGCAAGGTCCCGGTTGCAGCCAGCGGACCGGTGAATGAAAGATGTCCGAGTTCGATTGACCGCATCAGCGTCAGGTAATCAAACGTACCGATGCCGGTTTCGGACATATGAACGTAATAAAGAGCAATAATTGCGGCAAGCATCAAAAGGCTGCCAACCGCAGTAAAAATAAAGAATTTAACTGCGGCATAAATACGATTTTCACCGCCCCAGATCCCAATCAAGAAAAACATCGGCACCAGCGTTGCCTCAAAAAAGAGGTAGAACACCAGCAGATCAAGCGAAACAAAAACGCCGATCATTGCCGATTCAAGCAAAAGCAGAAATACGTAAAATGAGGCCGGTCGTTTCTCGACGGCTTGCCAGGTCGAGATAACGGCAATTGGCATAATAAACGTCGTCAGCAGCACAAGCCAGAGGCTGAGGCCGTCAACGGCAACGTGATAATTTGTATTAATGGCTTTGATCCATGGGACGTTTTGCTCAAATCTAAATCCGGGCTGCGAAGTATCGCCGGTAAGCAATGCCAGTGATGCCAGAAATGTTAACAAAGTAACGATGAGCGTTACCCATTTCAGATGGCTTTCGTTTTTCCAGAATAAATGATGGAAAACGACTCCGACGGCGCCGAATGTTGGCAAAAGAATCAGAATTGTAAGTAGATTTTCGTTGATAAAATCCATTTTATTAGCGTTACTGGTTCGGAGACGGAAATAAAATAAGGTTTCCGCCCTACCCCGTCTAAGCGATTAACTTCAAACCAAAATAAATGAAATAACCGATAACTATAAGCGCTCCCAGAAGAATGATCGCGGCATAACTGCGAACATACCCGACCTGAAGCCGCCGAACGATCGAACCGAATTCTATAATGGCGGCACCAATTCCATTTACTATGCCGTCGATGAATCCAAGATCAAACCCTTTCCAAAGAGATTCACGGGAAAATCTTGTCAGGGGATCGACAATAATTGAATTGTACAATTCGTCAACACGCCATTTTTCCTCGAGAATTCGCGGAAGTTTTTGAAGCGGATTTTTACCAAATATTGCGATGCCGATACCAATGCCGGTTAGAGCGAGGACAACAGACAGCCCGGCAAGAAGCCGCTCGGTCTGAATTTCTTCCGGAGAATGAATTGCATGAGCATCGCCGGCATGTTCGGTAGCATGTGCAACTTCAGGTTTAGCAGTTGTCGGATGCTCGTTGAGGCTGCCATCGTGACCTTTTGCAGAGGCCTTGACAATTACGGGTTCCAAAGTCTGTTCAAAATAGTTTGGAATAACTCCGCCGCTCAGGGCATAGGGAACTCCGACAAGTCCACCGAAAGTTGATAAAACCGCGAGAATAATCAAAGGAACAGTCATTGTCCAGGGTGATTCATGCGGTTTGAAATCAGGCGGTAAAGCGTGGTGTTCTTCATCTTCATCGTGTGCATGACCGGCAGAGTGTTCTTCGGCGGACGAAGAATGAAATCTTTCTTCTCCGAAGAAAGTCATCCACATCATTCGGGTCATATAGACGGCGGTCAAGACTGCCGTGACCAATCCAATCACCCAAAGAATATAATTCCAGGGCTGAGGAAGATTTGCGGCGGCAAATGTTTTATAAAGAATTTCATCCTTGGAGAAAAATCCCGCCCAGATTGGAATACCGCAAATAGCCAGCCAGCCGGCCATCATGGTTGCGAAAGTTACGGGCATATATTTACGGAGATTGCCCATTTTTCGCATATCCTGTTCGTGGTGCATTCCATGAATTACCGAGCCGGAACCAAGGAACAGCAGGGCCTTGAAAAAGGCATGTGTCATTACATGAAAGATAGCCGCAATAAAGGCTCCAACCCCGCAGGCCAGGAACATATACCCCAATTGAGAAACCGTAGAATAAGCCAAAACTTTTTTGATATCGTTTTGAGCGAGTCCGATTGTTGCGGCAAACAAAGCTGTGGCGGCTCCGATGACGGCGACCACAAACATGGCGGTCGGCGCATTCTGATAGATGGCATTGCAGCGGACGACCATGTACACACCGGCGGTTACCATCGTAGCTGCGTGAATCAGAGCCGAAACCGGGGTCGGGCCGGCCATTGCGTCAGGCAGCCATGTAAAAAGCGGGATCTGGGCTGATTTGCCTGTTGCTCCGATAAAAAGCAGCAGGGCAAGTGATGTAATACCGCCGGCAAATATGGCTGATACTCCAAAGGGTTCGCTGCCCATTGCCGATATTGCCGTAAGTGCTCCCGGGACCGCTTCTCCGCCAATTGTCTTGTCGTAAAATGAGATCGAACCTGTCAGAGAAAAGACCAGAAAGATTCCCATCAAGACGCCCCAATCGCCTATCCGGTTCATTACAAACGCCTTTTTTGCGGCACGGCGGGCTTCGTCACGATTGATGTAATAGCCGATAAGTAAATACGAACATAGCCCGACGCCTTCCCAGCCGACAAACATAAGAAGAAAGTTGTCGGCCAGCACCAGTGTAAGCATTGAGAACATGAAGAGATTCAGGTAGGCAAAAAAACGGTAGAATCCCTTGTCGCCGTGCATGTAACCTGTGGCAAAGATATGGATCAGCAATCCAACGAATGTTATAAAACATGCATAGATTCCGGAGAGCCGATCCATCGCGAGCCCAAAGTCCGCCCGAAATCCGCCGACTGCAATCCAGGTCCATATCTGGTCAAAGATCGGATGGTCACCAAAGAGTGCTCCGGGGTGCGGAGTTCCGATACCGAATGCAAGAGAGAATGCCGCAATGCATGAAACAGCAACGGATGCACAGGCAACCAGCCCGCTGAACGCTTCACTTCGCAGACGGCCACCGATAAGCCAGTTGGCAACAGCTCCGGCAAGCGGAGCGAAAATAATGATGCTTAACAGGTTATTTTCGATCATTCCAAAAATCCATTGGTAAAATAAGCTTTGGGATCTTGCCTGACATACAACGCTTTGCTTGCAGGCAATTCCGGCTCTGAATTCTTTTCGCTCTATCTAGTTTTTCATGATGCTTGCATCGTCCACATCAACCGAAACGCGATTACGGAAAAAGGCAATGATTATACCAAGCCCAACGGCAGCTTCTGCCGCCGCTACACTCATCACCATAAAGACAAAAAGTTGACCGGTAACGTCAGCATAGTAACGGGAAAAAGCTACGAATGTCAGGTTTACTGCATTAAGCATCAGTTCAATGCACATAAACATCCCGATGGCGTTGCGCTTGAAAATAACGCCGACCGCTCCGATCGTAAAAAGTATTCCCGAGAGTGCAAGATAACTTGCCAGATTTGGTTCCATATTTCGATTAAAAAACTAAAACGCGATTCGCGGCTCTTTTTTTGCTTCCTCTTCTTTGCGCCGCTCCAATTCTTTGTTGACAACTAATTCAATTTCAGGCTGATCGAGCCGCCGGGACAAAACCACACCTCCGATAATGGCCATCAAAAGCAGTACACCTACAATTTCAACAGGCAAAAGGTATTCGGTAAACATTGCCTGGCCTATGCTTAATGTGTTGCCGACGGTTTTGTCAGCTTCTACCTGATGATTTGGCGTCCGGATTACGGCGTAAAAAATGAACAGTGTCTGCAGCAGGAGTACAATGCCGAGCCCACCGCCGGCTGCATACAGATGCCGTAAACGGTTAATCGGTCTGTCTTCATCCAGATTGAGCAGCATAATGACAAACACTACCAAAACCATGATTGCGCCGGCATAAATCAAAACCTGTACGATAGCGATGAATGGAGCCGCCAGCAAAAGGTAGATGGATGAAAGCGACAGAAAAACGCCGATTAGCGAAATCGCGCTGTAGAGCGGATTTTTGTGGTAAACCATAGAAATCGCGCTTGCGATCGCGAATCCGGCGAAGATGAAAAATAAAACTGATGCTGCCATAACAAAACCCGATATAGGCTAATAGTTTTCTTTTTTTTCGCGGTGCGGACGTTTTAGGTCAGCGGTAGAGAAAGTACACCGCGATAGTTGTTAAAATCACATTGGCTAATGCCAGTGGTAACAAAAACTTCCAGCCAAAGTTCATCAACTGGTCAAAGCGAAAACGCGGTAACGTCCCGCGGACCCAGATATAAAGGAACAAAAAGGAACAAACCTTTGCAATAAAAGCGAAATGGCTTACAACTGCGTAAGCAATAGAACCGGGCTCGAGAATATGTCCGAGTCCGGGAACATACCAGCCGCCCAGGAAAAACACCGTGCACATTACCGAAACCGTGAACATGTTGACATATTCAGCCATAAAAAAGAGTGCGAACTTAAGAGCTGAATATTCCGTGTGAAAACCGGCTACGAGTTCGGTTTCTGCCTCAGGCAGGTCAAATGGGACACGGTTGGTTTCTGCAAATGCTGAAATCAAAAAAACAATAAAACCAAGAATCTGCGGAATAATAAACCATCGAAAAGGCGAATTGATTTGTGCGGCGATAATTCCGTTAAGGTCCAATGTACCGGAAAGCATGACGACGCCTATAACCGATGCTCCCATAGCCAGCTCGTATGAAATCATCTGAGCCGAAGAGCGAAGGCCGCCCATTAGCGAATACTTGCTGTTTGAAGACCATCCGGCAAGTGCAATTCCGTAAACGCCGACCGAGGTTACGCCAAGCACGTAAAGTACTCCGACATCGATACGCGCAATCGTGAGCGGCATATTGCGAGCCTGTTCGGCAATCCAGACGATGGCGTCGCCAAAAGCCCCGGAACCGGCAACATAGGGCACAAGCCAGCCGAGTGGATCGGCTATGCGTGGGCCAAATGGATATACGACGATCGGCATCAGGGCTGCGGTGAGTGCGACCAAAGGAGCCAGAAAATAAACAAACTTGGTCGATTTATCCGGTACAATGTCTTCCTTAAGGATAAACTTCAGCAAATCAGCAAAAGGCTGCAGCAATCCCCAAGGGCCGACACGGTTTGGCCCGATCCTTCCCTGAATCCATCCGAGGACTTTACGTTCCGCTAAAACCGTATAGGCTACGATCATTAAAACGCCCTGAAAAGCGAGCAGGATCGCTACCAGATAGACTATGAACGGAAATGCGGCTTTAAGTGCAGATTCCATACAAACGCAAAATATTCCGCGATAAATCGAAACGCGGCAGAAAATTAAAATTAGCTTACGACCTGTTACAAACTACTCTCTATCGTCCGCTCCGACAGCCAGCACAATCGGCAAAAGATCGTCTTTTGGCGTTCCGTCGAGCTCGAATTGTTCGAGCGGTGAAACGAGCAAATTCTTTGGCTTTGGATTTCCATTTGCCAACAGATGAAACTGAGGCGTTTTGCCGGTCAGGGTCGTAAGTCTATGCAGCCGATGACCAATTCGCGGTTCCTCAGTGTCTTTTTCGCCGGCGGAAAACTCGCGGGCAGCGAGGCGCATCTGCTCTATCAGAGCGGAGCTGTCGCGTTCAGTAAATGAGTGTGAGGCCCGCGCGGGTCTGGATTCGTCACTCATCAAGGGATATCGCAGACCCGAGTATGCTGAAACTGATTCCGAAAGGGCACGGAAAATTGCCGAAGCCGAAAATTCCAGCCCGAGGTCCAGTCCGAGTTCGCGGGCGAGCATCACCGTAATCATCCAATCCGGTTTTGATTGATGAACCGGTTCTATTGCCCTGCGCACACGTTGGACATTACCGGCATTGTTGGTAAATGTACCGTCCACTTCGGCGAAACTTGCTGCGGGCAAAATCACATCCGCGAATTCTGTTGTCTCGGTTTCGAACAGATCCTGAACAATGACAAATTCCTTGCCTTGCAAAATAGATGGATCCGGAATTCCGCCGGTTATGTAAACAGCACCGGAAGCAGTAACAGCATCCCGCAGCGATTCTGCTTGAGGCAGGACGTCAATCGCTCCGACCGAGTTATTGTAAAGCGGCAATGGATGCAGCAGAACCCGCCGGCCTTCTCCCGCAAGGCGCGATGCCATGCCTGCAATGAGAGACTGTGCAGCGGGCGAGAGTTCAGAACCTACGGCAATGACAAGGTCACCCGAAGTATTGCCGATGATTTGGCTGAGTTCCTGGATATCCGTTACGTCCAAAGCGAGTTTTTCCGCAGCTTCAGATGCTGTGATTTCACCGAAAAGCGCAAGTGCGAAAACGTCGTACCCGCCCGGCGGAAGATGGATGAATTTAGCGGCATGTTTTCGCATGCGTATCGGCCGCTGATTAGCGACAACGAGTTTAGCGCCGGAATTACGAACTGCCTGCCTTATTTGTTTTGCCGTAAATGTCTGCTCTTCTTCGGGTTCTCCGCCGATCAGGACAATTGTCGAAGCGTAACGAATTTCATCATGAGTTGCCAGCGGAGCACTAAGATTTGCAAAGAAGGCCGCCATTGACTCGCGATCAGAGATGGCAACGGTAGTTTTATTGTTTACCTCGGCAAATCGTCGCAATGCGAAGAGCGACTCGTTAGTAATCCTTGGGCTCGCTACGATTGCCAATTTTCCATTGGCAGCGGATATACCTTCTGCGGCGAATCTGAGAGCCTCGTCCCAAGTTGCCGGTATTAATTTGCCTCCCTTCCTGTATCTGATCAGAGGCGTGCGAAGGCGGTCCTCGTGATTGATGAATTGATGTGCAAAGCGTGCCCTAACGTCAAGAAATTCACCGTTTATGCCGTTGACGTAGCGGTCACGGGCTACTATTCGATGGACTTCGCCACTGCGCGAGCCGATGGATAGCTGCATTCCGTCAGAACCGTAAACATCCGTGGAAATTGTCTGATCCAGTTCCCAGGGACGGGTAGCGTGGCGATAGACGCCGTCCAGCAATGTGCCTGTCGGGCAAACTTCAATACAATTGCCACATTGAGAGCAATTAAGCCATCCGCCATAAGTGCCGATTACGGTATTAACCCCGCGGTTACCGGCTTCGATCGCGTCTTCGCCCATCCATTCATGGCAGACGCGTGTGCAACGTTTGCAAAGAATGCAGCGTTGAGGGTCATTTGCAACAATCGGCGAAAGGAACTTTTCCGGTTTGACGTTTTTATACTCGGTAAATCGTTCCTCCAGATCGCCCCAATCGAAAATCACCTCCTGCAATTCACATTCGCCGCCGCGGTCACAGACAGGGCAATCGAGCGGATGATTAGCAAGGAGAAATTCGCCCATAGCCCGCTGTGCCTTTTCAATTTCGGCGCTTCGGGTGGTTACGACCATTCCATCCGTAACCTTTATTGTGCAGGAAGTCTGCAATTTGGGCATTTTATCGATGCGGACAAGGCACATTCGACAGGACGCCTGCGGTTCCAGATCCTTGTAATAGCAAAATGACGGAATATTTTCCTCATTTTCGCGACAGACGTCGATCAAGACCGCGCCCTTTTCGGCTTCTACTTCCTTGCCGTTGATGGATATTTTGACGATTTCCTTTGACATTTATGGCAATTTATATCTTTTGTTTAGTTTTTGTTTTCAACGGACACTGTGTTTTTCTTTTTCTTTTTCGGACGCGATTTACCGTATGTACCGGCAAATATCTTGCCCCGTCGCGTCCTTTTATCACCTTTTCCCATATGTTTCACCTCTAAAATCAAACTTTTAATCAAAATCAAACTTTAGATATTAACTAATTATCTTCGGTTACGGCAACACCCGCGTATCCCCGATCGAAAAACAACCTTGCCCGCAGGAGCGATTCGGGCATTGCCGTCAAATGGTTCAGTTTCGTGTCGTTAATGATCGACTGCCGAAGGGACTCTCGTCCGACTCCGTTGCGGCGCATTGTTTGAATTGCCACCCGGGTGTTTTTTGGCGGTACAATTGTATCGTTGACCAGCGCCACTAAAAGCATTTTTGTACGCGGAGACCAGTCGTAAGTATCGTTATCGCGAAGCTGACGAAGGAATGGATCTGAGAAATCCCGTTGTTCGATCACCCGCCTGAAGCGGTCGGTCAATACGTTAAAAATATCATTGTTTGCCCGCATCAGCAGAGCGGTCAGACCGAGCCGTTTGATTACATCGTCGTCCGAAATACTGCCTCCATATGCGAGATTTATTGTCAAGGCCATCGACGGTTTGAAGTAATCAGAGATTTTCACGCCCGTGTTCTTATGCAGAGAGTGGATGCCGTAGCCGAGCAAATATGTTCTTGATACAAAACCGACCTGATCAGTCGGCCGCTCGGCCATGAAATCCAGAGTAGTCCCGGAGAGGTCGTATGGACCGGCCGCCGGAGCCGAAGCCGTTACGGGAATACCCAACTGTTCAAGCAGCATTGTCTGTCCCATCGCGACGCCGCCGCCTTCCGAGTATCCGGTCACAAACAGTGAATCGCCGATCGCAAGACGATTACGCCGGGCTACTTCGCGAGCCGGCCTGATCATATCGATGCCCGCACGAGCGTTAGTAACGCTTGCCGGATAAGGATGGGCAGTGCCCTTATGATCGCCCTGGCCAATATAATCGGGCATGACGATTGCGTATCCGCCTGAGCCGAACGCGAGAAGAGCATTCTGTGTCTCGCCTGCATTTCTTTCGCCGCGGTATGCCGATGGAACAGTCTTGCGGGATACCATCGTACCATGGTTGAAAATAATCATCCCGTTTGGTGCTCCCTGCGAAGGGAGCGCCAGCATCCCCGAAAGCACTGCGTTCCGGCCCTTTGCATCCACCGAGCGATACGTAACCTTGTAAAGATTCAAAGATCCACGAAGACGTTCAAGTCCGGCATTCGGATAGGCGGCGGTCATTCTTCGGTTAAACTCGGCCGAAGTTATTGTCGCGACGCGGAGCGAGGAGACAAGTCCGGTTCCCTGCCCAAAAGCCGTCAAGGAAATATTGGCAAAGAAAAAGAACGCTAAAAAAAAGCAGAGATAGCCGTTAAACTTCATAAGCTTTCCTCAGTATCGGAAAATGCTGCTAGACGTCTGCTTTGAGCGCTTGACTATTGCCGGACGCTCCATTAGCAATCCATTTTTTGAAATCTTCGGGAAAGCGTTTGATTGCGCTCTGGACAGGCCAGGCGGCTGCATCGCCGAGCGGGCAAAAACTTTTCCCTTCAATGTTATCGCAGATATCGAGCAATAATTGAGCGTCTTCCGGCCTGCCATTGCCTGAATAGATTCGGTCAAAGATCTTGACCATCCAGTCAGTACCCTCGCGGCAAGGAGTACACCAGCCGCATGATTCGTGCTTGTAAAACTCGGTTAAATTTTTCGTAGATTCGAGCACGTCAACCGTTTCATCCATCACGATAAATCCGCCCGAACCAACCGATGAGCCGGCCTCTACAAGCCCTTCGTAATCCATTGTTACTTTCTTTCCTATAATTTGCCCCGCATTCATTATGTAAACGCTGGAGCCGCCCGGGATGACTGCTTTAAGCTTTTTATCTTCCCGGAGCATTCCGCCGCAGTCTTCCATTATGAATTTCTCCATATCGGAGTAACCCATCGGCAGTTCGTAAACGCCGGGTCGTTTTACGTGTCCGCTAACCGACCAGAGTTTGGTTCCGCCACTTTTTTCAGTTCCCAGGTCGCGCCAGGCGATACCTCCCATTTCGATAATTTGCGGGACAGCCGTCAGAGTCTCGACGTTATTTACAACAGTGGGGCACGCATAGAGGCCTTCGACGGCGGGAAACGGCGGCTTCATTCTCGGGTGGCCCCGATAGCCCTCGAGCGAAGAAAGCAGAGCAGTTTCTTCACCGCAGATATAGGCTCCGGCTCCGGTATGTGTGTAGATATTCATCGAGAAGTCCGAACCGAGGATATTCCGGCCCAATATTCCGGCATCATATGCTTCAGCCAGAGCGCGCTCCATTATTTCAATCAAATAACGGTATTCGCCGCGATAATAGATATATCCGGTGCCGGCGCCGAGCGCCCAGCCGGCAATGATCATTCCCTCTATCAATGCATGCGGGTCGCGTTCGAGAAGGTAACGATCCTTGAAGGTGCCCGGCTCCGATTCGTCGGCGTTGCAGACAATATATTTCGGCTTGGGAGAGTCTTTCGGGACAAAAGACCATTTCAGCCCTGTAGGGAAACCCGCGCCGCCGCGACCTCTTAAAGCCGATTTTTTAACTTCTTCGATTACATCGGCCGGCGCCATTTTCAGGGCTTTTTTCAGCGATTCATAACCGCCGGTTTCCTGATAGACCTTCAACGTATGACCATTTTCTATGTGCATCCGCTTCAATTGAAGCGGTTCGCAGCCAATTGCCTTAATTTCCATAAGATTAAGGGGCAGGCAATCGATCAGCCTGCCAAAAAATCAAATTCCTAAATCACGCGCAATAGTCAAAGTATCTGTGTGCTGCACAAAACGGATGACTTTTCCGTCGTTTATTTCCCACTCATGGGCAAACGGGACGGTTGTTGTGCGGCCGGTTGCAAGAAATTTACCCGAATAAGTTCCGGTACTAATTACGTTTCCGTTCCCTCCGTCAATAATTTTTTGCGGGGTAACGGTAAAATTTTCCCATTCGGTTCCTATTCGCATAAATACACCGGAGAGAACACTTTCCGGTCCCACATATGTGCCGCCATACATAAACCCTTTGGCTTCCGTCCAGGAGATATCGGGATCGAATGTACCGATAACCGATTCAATGTCGCCTCGGGCAAATGCCTGATAAATGCTGTTGATAAGAGCGCCATTAGTCATATTTTTTTCTCCCGGACTTTTTAAATCCGACTATAGATTGCCCCGGCGGTTCTTTAATCAAGCTAATTGTCGCCCGTCAAAAGGTTGCCTTTGTTAATCCAAATAAAAGGAATCATGGCAAAGACGGCATCTTAAGCACAGGATTCCAGAATTTTGTCAACCTTCTCTTTGGTCAGGTTCTCGTAATAGTCGAACCCAATCTGCATCATTGGTGCCGTGCCGCAGCTACCCAGACATTCGACAAGCGATACGGTGAATTTGCCGTCCGGCGTGGTTTCGCCCGGTTTTATACCGAGCCGTGAACAAATATGCTCGGTGATTTCAGGCTCTCCCATAATTTTGCAGGAGAGCGTTTTACAAATCTGAATATGGTGCCGGCCGACGGGACGCAAATTCAGCATGGAATAAAAAGTTGCCGTTTCCCATATATCTGTTACTTCCAGTTCGAGGAACTTGGCAAGAAAATTAACGCCCGGATTATCTATGTATCCCCGTTCGCGCTGGATTACAAAAAGCAGGGGAATCAAAGCCGAACGGCTGCGGCCGGGCGGATATTTTTTGAGATGTGACCGCATCTCTTCGATAACCTCCGGCGAAAACTCCGCAATTTCATCGGTGTATTCGACCTGGTCGGTATATGTTGTCGGTGTTGCTGCTGCCATATTCAAATCAAAATTAAGGCGATTAACTTCTAATATCGTAACGGCCGTCGATGGCGATGCGAAAATGTTAAGCCCGCCGGCACCTGCTAGCGGTCTATTTCGCCTAAAACAATATCAAGGCTACCGATAATTGCCACCACGTCGGCAATCATTTCGCCCTCAGCCATCACTGGCAAAGCTGAAAGATTAACAAAACTGGGACCGCGGAAGTGAACCCTTTCCGGTTTTGGCCCGCCGTTTGATTTCATATAGACGCCGAGCTCTCCCTTCGAAGCCTCAATTGCCTGATATACTTCGCCCGGCGGCACGTTGAACCCTTCGGCAACGATAAGGAAATGATGGATCAATGCGTCCATGTGTTTGCGCATATCGTCGCGGTCGGGGAGCACTACCTTTGGAGCATCTGCTTTTATCGGGCCGGGCTTCAACCGTTCCAATGCCTGACGAACGATCTTATGCGATTCCCGCAGTTCACGCATTCTTACCTTGAAGCGTGACCAGACATCGCCATCTGGCTCAGTGGGAATATCGAAATCATAGGTTTCGTAACCTGAATATGGATTTGCCCTGCGGATGTCGAGTTCGACGCCGCTGCCTCGTAGAGAAGGCCCTGTCAGCCCCCAATCAATCGCATCTTCTTTGGAAATCACTCCGATACCTTTTGTCCGGCTCTGCCAGATCTTGTTGCCCGTTATGAGAGTATCGAAAGTTTCAAGAGCATCCGGGAATTTTTCAAGGAATTGGCGGACGCGATTATCAAATCCGGCAGGCAAATCCATCATCAGGCCGCCGATTCTGAAATAGCTGGGCGTCATACGGCCCCCGGAGGCTGATTCGATGATATTGAGTATTTTCTCGCGCTCTTTGAAGGTGAACCAGAAAGGCGTCATCGCGCCGATATCCAGACAGGAGGTGCCGAGCCACACCATATGCGACGCAATTCTTTGCAATTCGCACATTAAAACCCTGATAACCTGTGCTCTTTCAGGGATTTCGAGTCCGAGCAGCTTCTCGGCAGCCATCACGTAGGCGAGATTGTTGCCCAGCGGATTAAGATAGTCCATCCGGTCAGTGATGACAATTCCTTGCTGGTATTTTTTGTATTCAAAGAGTTTCTCCATTCCCGTATGGAGATAGCCGATATCCGGAGTGGCCTTGACGACAAGTTCGCCGTCGAGCCTTAAATCGAGACGCAGGACACCATGGGTTGAAGGGTGCTGCGGCCCCATCGAAAGCGTCATTTCGGTTTCCAACGCTGTATCCGCCGGGTTTAGTTCATCTGTCAGGTTCTCGACTGCGGTACTCATAAAAAGCCAAAAAATGATGAAATGTTAATTAACTGCGGCCTAGTTCATGCTGTAAGGCTCATATCCGCGCAAGGGATAATCTTTCCGCAACGCATGTCCGTCAAAATCGCTCGGGAGCAGGATGCGCCGCAGATCCGGATGCCCTTCAAAGATAATGCCGAGCAGGTCGTAAGTCTCGCGTTCATGCCAGTTAGCGGTTTTCCAAACTCCGGTAACCGTGGAAACGACCGGATCTTCTTCGCTGAGAAGGACTTTTAGCCGCAGGCGGTTGTAATGCGAAGTAGAGAAAAGGTGATAATTTACCTCGAAACGCGGCTCTTCTTCGGGACCGCGATCGCAACCGCAAAGATCCGCGAGCATATCGAATTTATGTTCGTTTTTCAGAAAAAGACAAACATCTACTATCGAATTACGCGGAACGAATATAGTTACTTCACCAAGGGCATCAATTACCTCGGCCACCCATTCGGGATTGTGGTTTTTCAATGCATCCACGTATTTGTGGAGTTTTTCCGTCATATTCTGGAATAAACAGCGTTTAACGCTTGATTTTTGTTATTTACCAACCTTAGGACGAACGTCTGCGTTCGTGCCTTGATGGTACGGTATAAGGCTGCGAAACTTCACGACGGGCTACTTCGATTTCCGTTTCCCGTTCGAGAGAGGTTCCCTCGGTAACGGGTAACGTTCCCGGCACCGTAGATTCGCGAGATTCGCTTTCGTTGGTATCCAGCCGGTCGCGGAGCGATTCCTTCATGATTTTTTCCTGCAACATTGTTATTGCATGGACAAGCATTTCCGGCCGCGGCGGGCATCCCGGAACATAAACATCTACGGGGACAACCTTGTCCACACCCTGGACGATTGCGTAATTATCGAAAACGCCGCCCGATGTGGCACAAGCGCCCATCGAAATAACCCATTTAGGTTCAGGCATTTGGTCATAGATACGACGCAGCACCGGAGCCATTTTACGCGAAACGCGTCCGGATACAATCATAACGTCTGCCTGTCGTGGGCTTGCCCGGAAGGTTTCTGCCCCGAATCTTGAAAGATCATTGCGGGCGGAAACAGTATTCATCATCTCGATGGCACAGCAGGCGAGCCCGAACGTTGCGGGCCAGAGGCTGCTCTTTCGCGCCCAATTGACTACCGCATCAAGTTTTACGGTTACAACGTCAGGAAGCGATTCGAAGATTTGATTTTCCAGACCCATAATTACAACTCCTATGCTGCCAGTTTCCGGCCGGCTGCATCTTCACGCCTTTTTCGTGCCATTGCCTTAGCCTCAGCCCTTGCCTCAACTCGTGCCTGCAAGCCCCAGTCGAAAATGCCTTTTTTCCAGACGTAGATGTAACCTACAATCAGAGTGCCGATAAAAATGAGGATTTCAATAAAGGCAATAGTGCCGAAAGCGATCCCGCTGAGACGTTCAAGCCCAAGCAAACTCTTGAATGCAACCGCAAAAGGGATCATAAAAAGCACTTCTATATCAAACAAAAGGAAAATAACGGCCACGCTGTAAAACTTTACCGAGAAGCGGTCACGCGCACTGCCGACCGGATCTTTGCCGCATTCATAGGGCATTAGTTTTGTAGCCGTTTTCTTTTTCGGTCCGATAAGCTGCGTAACAAGGATCTGGCTTATGGCAAAACCAAGAGCAACAAGAAACATCAGCCCTATCGGGGCGTAATCCATTAGGTTGAAATTAGACATTTTACCCTCGTTTGCTGCGGCTGTTCGGCCCTAATATGATGATCTTCGGGCCAAAAAATGCCGACGGATGAAATGCACCTAGAAGCAAAGTTTATCGTATGTTAAGCACAATTGAGTGTCAAGGCGATTAAATCAGGAGACGTTCCGGCTCAAAGTCCGAAAGATGATCGAAACAAATCACGCTCAGGCTGTTTAATATGTTTTAAACCGATTGACCATAAACGCATCGATATGATAACTTTTAACTGGCAGAATTCCGCATTCACACCGCTTCTGCCCCTCGCCGATTAGAAGTGAAAAACTGTGATTACCGGATTTAACACCGACATAGAATTTGACGGCAAGATTTATCACGTCCAGACCGAAGATAAAGGTATCTCGCGTCCCGTTATAGTTACGCTTGTTTATGATCGCGGCACAATTCTGGCAAGTAAAAGGACGCCTTACGACGATCTTTTGAACGGCACTCTGGATGAAAACGCGCTAGCCGAACGTTTGCAAAAGCAGCATCGGACGATTTGCGCGGCGATACGTGCAGGCAGGGTAGAAGATCTCAAACGTCTGTCGGCTAAAGACGCCGCGATGAAGCAAGGTTTATCTTCAGGGAAAGAGGGTGAAAAATCCACAAATGATGTTTCTGCTAAGAATAGGACTAATGAAGTCGCGGAGGTTGTCGCATTGCTTTCCGAGAAACCGGCCGATGCCATGCAAGGCATTCCGATACCATCACCCGCTTTCGGCAGTCAACAGGAAGTAGAAATCATAGAGGCAATTGAAGTAGTGCCTGATGAAGCGGTCGAAATTGTCAGCGAGATGGTAGGGAAAAGCCGGCCGGTAAATCATCGTCTGACAATCGAGCTGCTGGGTGAATCAAATTTTCGCGGCGGCGAACACCGCACCGTAATGTTTATGGTTTGCCGCGGAAGCGAAAGAAAAGTAGTTCCCGATGCGCAGATAATGGTTAAGATTCTCGGTTCCACTTTTCGTCCGCTGATATTTCACGCGCGTACGGATAAAAACGGCATTGCACGTGTAAATCTTCAGTTTCCGCCGTTTACGGAAGGCCGTGCCGCTCTGCTTGCCAGAGCGATAAGCAACGGCGAGGAAATCGAACTGCGTCGAATTATTGCCCATAGCTGAAAATTATTTTTGAATTTTGGACGTTGATAGGCGAAAATCCAATATATGAAGGTTTTCGTCAACGGTGAAGAACGCGAATTCGAAAAAGAGCTGTCTGTTGCGGAACTGATCCGTCGGCTCGGTTTGCTTTCGATTCGCGTTGCAGTCGAACGAAACAAAAGCATCGTGTCGCGGCAGAATTGGGAATCAGAAATAGTTTCTGAAGGCGACCGTTTGGAAATCGTACATTTTGTCGGCGGCGGCTAGGAATGTTGCCGCTTTTTTTAGTCTGAAACCAATCACTAATCCAATGTCAGATAAATTTATTTTAGCCGGAAAGGAATTTTCATCGCGTTTGATTATCGGCACGGGTAAATACCGGAATCATAGCGAGATGAAAGCTGCACATAAAGCTTCAGGTGCCGAAATGGTTACCGTTGCGGTCAATCGCGTACCTTTAGATCGCCGGACCGAATCCTTTCTCGACCATCTTGATCCGGCATTGCAGATTTTGCCAAACACCGCCGGATGTTACGATGCCGAACATGCAATTCGCACTGCAAGACTTGCGCGTGAAGCGCTCGGTACCAACTGGATAAAATTAGAGGTAATCGGAGATCAGGTTACGCTTCTGCCGGACAATGAGCAGACGCTGGAAGCCGCGAAAGTATTAATAAAAGAAGGCTTTATCGTCCTGCCTTATTTTTCGGACGATCTTGTTATGGCCAAAAAACTGCTTGATGCGGGATGTCCGGCCGTGATGCCGCTGGCCGCTCCGATAGGTTCCGGACTCGGTGTCCAGAATCCGGCCAACCTGAGGATTATGCGGGAACAGCTTCCCGATGCTGTGATTATTGTTGATGCAGGCGTCGGGGTTCCATCGGATGCCGCTATTGCCATGGAATTAGGTGCGGATGCGATCCTGATGAATACGGCGATTGCTGAAGCAGGCGATCCGGAAAAAATGGCATCTGCAATGAAACTTGCAGTCGAAGCAGGTCGTCTGGCTTACATTGCCGGACGAATGCCGAAACGACTTTATGCATCCGCATCCAGCCCATTAGCCGGAGCGATCAAATAGCTTCAAAAAATAAAAGTCCCGGATCGGTCTTATTTTGAAATGAATATAAGATTGCTGTTGTTTGGAGCCGTTGCGGATTCAATCGGGTTTCGTAAGGCCGATATTGTTATGCCGGAAGGTGCAACAGCGGCGGAACTGATAGAAAAACTGAAAGAGCAGTATCCGCAGCTTGCAGTTCATAAACTTCTGATTGCGGTCAACGAAGAATACGCCGAGGCTACGACAAGACTTGAAGATGGTTGCGAAGCGGCTGTTTTTACACCCGTTTCCGGCGGGTAATCAATCTAAGGTTTTTAAGTTTATTCAACATCTTAAATCCCCGGAATTTTGGTCCATAAAATGAGATAGTGGATTTTGCCGAAATTACAACACAACCCATTGATATTGCAACGGTAGCACGTCGTGTCGTACCTCCCGATTGCGGGGTAACGGTTACGCTGGACGGCTATCCCCGCAGATTTACCAGGGAAAAAGCGACCGGACAAATACGCGAAACCCGGTATCTGATTTACGAAGCCTACGAGCCGATGGCGATTCGCGAAATGCGGAAAATTGCCGAACAGGCCAAAAAGGCCTTTGCAATTTCATCTGTCGGAATAGTGCACCGAATCGGCCGGGTTGAAATCGGTCAAACGAGCGTTGTTATTTCGGTTGCCGCTCCACACCGCGCCGAGGCATTTGCCGCTTGCGAATGGCTGATAAAAGAGCTAAAGCGAACGGTCCCTATCTGGAAAAAAGAAGTTTACGGTACAGGTGAAGCCTGGTCTGAAGGCGAGACGGATTAACCGGTTTTTCTTTCCTGATTCCTCCTTTCGTGAGTACCGAAAAAAAGTAAAATCACATTTTCTTTGGCTTATATTTCGGTCTTATTAACGACCGCTGTCTGCGGCATTGACTATTCGGCATATCAGACATAATATGCAGTTTTCCCAAGCAGGACGCCAGTGTTTTTTTATTTTTTATTTTAACAGGAGTTTTCTATGCGCCACTTTTTATTGACAATCGCGGCTTTTTTGCTGTTATCGGCAGGGGCTGCAGCACAGTCACAATCTACCAGCGGCAATATCGAAGGCCGCATTACGGATTCGACGGGGGCTGTAGTTCCCAATGTTACAGTTACGGCAACGAACAAAGATACCGGTTTCAGGAAAAACGCACAATCGGATTCCGAAGGAAATTATGTAATAGTTTTACTTCCTCCGGGAATCTATACGGTTGAAGTTGCGGCAGCCAAGGGATTTGCGGCTGTCAAATATGAAAACGTCAGGGTAACGGTCGGGGCTAAATATTCCCTGAATATAGAATTAGCACCCGCCGGAACCGAAAATGTGGTCAATGTAAGTGCCTCAGGCGAGAGCATTGAATTGACGAGGACATCTATTTCAACCACCATCAATGAAAATGCGGTTCAGAATCTACCCACCAACGGACGCAATTTTCTTGATTTTGCCGTTTTGACTCCCGGGATTACGCGAGACCCGACGCGTGCCGGCGATCTTGCCGTTGGCGGGCAGAAAGGAACGCTGAACAGCATCCAAATCGATGGAGCCAGCAGTGATAATACCTTTTTCGGGCAGGCAACCGGCCGGATCGGTTCAGGACGCGCGCCGTCACAATTTTCGATCGATACCGTCAAAGAATTCCAGGTTAATCAGAACGGGTTTTCCGCTGAGTTTGGACGTGCGGCCGGAGCAGTTATCAACGTAGTTACCAAATCGGGCACAAATCGTTTTTCGGGAAGTGCTTTTGAATATTTCCGTGACGAGTCGCTCAATGCACGTAATCCGAATCTGGTAGCTGCCGGTCGGCCTCGTCCGGCAGGGCAGATAAATCAATTCGGCGGAACCTTTGGCGGACCATTCAAAAAGGACAAGGCGTTTTTCTTTGGAGCCTACGAGGGTCAGCGGTCGAAACTGCCGAATCCGGTCGTACTCCGATCACTCCCTTTTGCGCCACCCGCCGCTCAGGCTATTATCGCTCCAAAAGTAGTCAGCTACGACGTTTCCCGTAAACAAGACACTTTTCTTTTCAAGACGGATTTCAATATCAACGAGCGAAACCAGGCATGGATACGCTTCAATCAGCAGAACTTTACAGGTACGAATCTTGAAAATGCCGGGACCCTCAGCGCTCTGGAACACACCGGAAACAGCAATGTTACAACCACGACACTGACCACAAATCTTGCGACAACTATCCGGCCAAACTGGATAAACGAATTCCGCTTCCAATATTCGCGCGACCGCGAGCCCGGAAAATCAAACAGTACGGCACCGGAAACCGCCGTAACAGCAAGCGCCGGCGGAATCAATGACGGCACATTTTTCTTTGGACGTAACAATTTCAGCCCGAGGGAAACAACAATCAACCGTTATCAGTTTATCGACAATCAGACATACATTGCCGGCCGGCATACAATCAAATACGGCGTAGATCTTTTATTTGACAGAATCCTGAATTTCTTTCCCGGTTTATTCAGTGGTTCATATACTTTCACGAGTTATGCCGCATTGGCCGCCGGGACGCCGTCGCGATACCGCCAGAGTTTTGCCGGACCGGGAACGACCGGACCGACAACTCATCCAAACAACTATGAATACGGCGGCTTCGTTCAGGATGATTGGCGGGCAACGCGGGCTCTGACGTTGAATTTCGGTCTGCGTTACGATTATCAGCAAATTGCCAAGCCTCCCATTACCAACCCGAACCCGTCGCTGATAGCACGCGGATTTGATACCGGTTTTCAACCGAAAGATAAAAATAACTTTGCTCCGCGTTTCGGGATGAGCTATGCATTCAACGACAAAACGGTTCTTCGCGGCGGATATGGCTTGTTTTACGGACGGACGCCGGCGATAATGACCGGTACGGCACATTCGCAAAACGGGATTCAGGTGGTTGCAATCGATATAAACTGTACCGCAACGCCGGCTCTTTGCCCTGTTTATCCGAATATCTTTTCGACGATCCCGACAGGTGCGACGCTGGCACCGGTAAATCTTTACCTCTTTGGCCCGAATTACCGCCAGCCCTTCACGCAGCAGGGCCGGATACAATTCGAGCGTGAACTGTTCAAACATTACAGTCTGGCCGTTCGTTATACGGTTTTTCGCGGCGAATCGCTTTCCCGGACGCGAAATGCCAATCTCAGCGCACCAGTTCCTACGGTTTATCCCGTCTTTGACGCTTCCGGATCGCCGACAGGACAGACGCTGACCGTTCAGCGTTTTTCCAATCCGCGGCCGATTCCGGCATTTCAGCGCATCAGTCTGTTCGAAAGCTCGGCGCGGTCTTTTTATCAGGGACTGACGATTGAATTCAACAGGCGGCTTGCCAACCACTGGCAGTTCATAACAAGCTACACGCTTTCGAAAGCCAAAGATGACAAACCGGATCAGACCTCTGTTGTGCCGGGAGCGGATGACGGTAAAGTGGCCGAGAATAATTTCGACCTTTCTGGTGAATACGGGCGTTCAGATCTTGATGTAAGGCACCGTTTCATCTTCAGCCCCGTTTACGAGACGGGAGAGTTCAAGCAAATTGACAATAAAGTTTTGCGGGCGATCCTGTCCGATTATGTAATTACGGGCATATTTACGGCGCAATCGGGCTTTGCCTATTCGGCACTGGTCTCGGGTGATCCCAATGCTGACGGCAATTCGGCAACCGACCGTGCACCGGGAACACTTCGAAATCAATTCACGACGCCAAATGTATTCATCGTCGATATGCGTGTCGGGAAGATCATCCGAATCAGGGAAAACGTCCGGCTGACGCTTTTTGGAGAGGGTTTCAATCTCTTTAACCGTTCAAACGTTCAGACGGTTAATAATACGCTCTATACCTTCAGTACGACGGGCGGCGGGCGGTTGACCAGAACGACGAATTTCGGTACGCCGCGGACGTTTGTGTCCGGAGCTCCGTCGTTTACTTTCAATTCAAGCTATAATCGCGAGTTTCAGCTAGGGATCCGGTTGGATTTCTAGGCGGCCCGGTTGCTTTTTCTGACGGCTGACTGGCGGCAAATCTTTTCCTGCCGGTCAGCCGTTTTTCAATTTACGCCGAGCTTCTTCCAATGTTTTGATCAAGGCTGATTCCAGCTGGCCGGAAATGCCGCTTAATGCAGGCAGAATTTCCTCGACCCAGTCGGCATATCGACTAAGAGCAGAGCGGTTTTCTGCCAAAGGCAAGGTGAGAAGCTCGCTCAGATTGCTTATTTTATCCGCGAGCCGGATTATTTTTGCGTTTTCTGACAGCGACCGCGCGGCAATTGTCTGCATTTTTCTCCTTTCATCTTCCGGCAGGCTTTTATCGTCCGAGAGTTCAAGGACCAGACCCGCAATCTCCTTTCCGAAATTCAGGGAAATTTCTTCGTAAGAAACGCCGCAATGTTCGATCACATCGTGCAGCAAAGCGGCTGCGATAATTTCGGCATCGTCAGTTTCGCCGTAAACGGTAAGCAGGAAAGCGACCTCAATCGGATGATTAATGTAAGGCTCGCCGTTTTTCCGCTTTTGGCCGGAATGTTTTTTGGCCGCAAAATTTGCGGCGTGCAATATTTTTGCAATTTCATTCATTGGCCGAAACAGTGACGATCAGGGCACGACCTCGACGGTAACGGACTGCTTGCCGGAAATTATAAACTGCGATGGAGGCAAAACCGTTTCGGAGATTACGGAAGTTACCAATGGCCGGGCAAATCCGGCGGAGCGTTCGTTGTTTATCGTAGCAATGGCCGATGGCGGCAGGTTTGGCAATTCGCCGGCTCCGATTACGGCTCCGGCTGAGGTGCGTGTAATTTGCAGATAAAGCCTGTCGGCCGGACGAAGGCCATTGATAATGCGAATCAATTCGGTGAGATCGCGCGGGACAAATGCCTGTGCGGCGGAGGACTGTTGAGCCTGGGCGCCGTCAGCCACCGTGATGTTGATTATTCCGGCAGGTGTTTGTTCAGGAATCCTGACCGGAATTTTTTCGATATAAACACGTCCCGAATTGGTTCGTGCGAAAGCGGTAACCTCAATCGTTTCGCCCGGTTTTATTCTCGAACGGTCAACGGCAAGGCGTTCGAGTGTACCGGTTCTTGTACCGTCGGCAGAGTCTATTTCGAGCTCTATGCGTTCGATTTCGCATTCGTCAAAGCCGCTGCGAAGAAGGGCAGCGACCGGAGCCGCAACGGAAACAGCGGCAAGCTGAGTCGCCTGCTGGCCGGTGAATCGCCGTGAGATGTTGACTTCAGGCTTAGTCTTGATGGCAATTTTGCCTGAAATAGAAACGGTTGATTCGCCAAAACCACGTTCCTGTGCGGTTATGGAGTTGTAAATGGTTATATTCAACAGAAGCGGCGTAAGAACTTCGTCTTTTGCTACTTCGAAATTGTATGATTGTGTGCCGCCGCGGCTGGTATTGATTTTCAAAACCACCGGTACCATTGCCGGCGTCTTCCCGAGACGACCGAAAACGCCCGTTGCCCGATCCTGAGTCATTGCGCCGACCATCGCTTCCGGTACCGCGAGTTTGAATGAATTATTTACGTTTGGAATTACGGTTACAACGTGCGATTCGGCCATCGGCAAATCCGATGAACCAAGGTTCAGAAAAGGATGACCAAAAGCATATATTTTGTCGCCGTCACGGAGCGTGACGGTTCCGGCGGCGGCAATGCTGTAGTCGCCGCGGGTTAGCTGCATCGAAACAGAGGTGCCGCCTGTGAGGGTGCTCTCGGTTGCGGGTTTTAATCTGGTGATTGGCGCCGCTCCGCCGACGGCGGCAACCGGCAAAAGTCCTGACGCAATCAATTGCGGAGCAAAAGCGTCAAGCGTCTGCTGTGAAAACCCTGAAAAAGTAAGTGGAGTAGCTATTGGCCTGAATGACTGTCCGGCAACTACGGACAGCATTGGATTGCCTGCGGCAGCCAGAATACCCAAATTGTCCTGCCGCTGCGGCAGCCGTAAAATATCTCCCGAGGCAGCCAATTCAGCAAAGGAGAAAGAGCGCGGCTCTTCGGACGCACGTCTGATATTCGGGCCCGTTTCAAAAATACCGAGCATCTGCTCGATGGGGGTAATGCCGCAAATAGGTTCTTTTGAAAAAGGGAAACTGTAAGAAATCGCACCGACAAGCCGTCCGTCAATGTAAACCGGCGAGCCGGACATTCCCGCAAAAACGGCTGTCCGGTCGGTATTGGCGCCAATCAGCCGGCCGATGATCATATCCTGTCGCGGTCCTATGGCACCGGGTACGACACCGAGAATTTCGACGCCGAATTCCTCCGGCTTACTTCCGCTAAAGACCGTCAAGGCCTTGCCGCGAAGGCCGGAGCGCACCTCGGCCAGCGGAAAAAGCGCCGTCGTGCCGGAGGCGGCTGAGGCAGAAGACGGCTGTGCAAACAGGCAGAATGGAAATGCCGGAAACAGGAGAATGGTTAAAAACAAAGCCTGATATGCCATTTTGACCGAATTTTTCACAAAAATATTCCTCGATTTTTCTAAGTTATGTTAACATTTTAGCGGTCTTACCAGAAGCCTTTTCTTTTGGCTCGTCAGATTATTTCCCGCACGCACTTTTGCGGGGTGTTTTCCGTAAAAATTGCTCCGATCCACCATGGCAAAAACAAAACGATTATTGAAAAGTTTTCTCAAATTGCTGGCACCGATAGTTGTGCTTATCGTTGTCTCGTTATTGATTTCGGCGGTCTGGCTGGATTATACGGTCGCGCGTCCGCAGCATCTGGGGTATTTGGTGACGCCGGCAAAATACGGGATGCTGAGCTCGCGGGGTGCGCAAATTACCGATGAGACTTTCCAGGGCAAAGGCGGCGTCAGCCTGAAAGCCTGGTTGCTGCGCGGAGACCCTAACCTGCCTGCGGTAATCCTTCTGCATCGTTACGGAGCAGATCGTTCATATGTTCTTAATCTCGGTGTAAAACTCAACGAAGCGACGAATTTTACCGTCTTTATGCCGGAACAGCGGGGACACGGTCCCGAAGCCGGAGAATCGGTCTGTTCATTTGGCGGCTGTGAGGCGGAAGACGTCCTTGCGGCTATCAGATTTCTCAAGAATCTGAAAACGCCCGAACAATTCACGCTTGTTGGCGGCGGAATCGGAGTCTACGGGCTGGAGATGGGAGCCCTCGAGGCTCTTTTTGCGGCATCGGCCGAGCCGGAAGTAAAGGCTTTGGCACTGGATTCCGTGCCGGCTGACTCGAATGCACTGATTGCCTCGGCCGTCGAACGCCGCTTTCCTTTTGCAGGCGCCGTTACGGGAAGACTGGCACAGGCCGGTACTTATTTTTATTTTCACGACGGTTGTTTTAACCGAATGACTGCCTGCGAAGCTGCCCGCAACCTGCAGGGCAGAAGCGTTCTCCTGCTTGCCGGTTCTGATTCGCCAAAGTTTCAGGAATCAACATCGAAACTCAGCAAATGCTTTCCGTCTTCGACGCGGATGGATTCAAAGACCGACCTGAGCCCGTCGGGAATGGGTATCCTCAGCGCTTCGATTGAAACGACAGAGGCTTATGATCAGCGGATAATCGATTTCTTCCGTACGGAACTGAGTACTGCGCGGTAAAAGTCCAAAATCACTTTTGCTTTGTATCACTTACGGCGGCCGCTATAAAGTCTGCGATTCCCTCCGGACTCTCATCCGAAAGGGCGAGCCTTTTCGCACCGAGAATCAGACCCGCAAGGTCAACGGATGCGTTTTCAAACCGGCGGTCGCGTGCCGCAAGCCCTTCAATCACGCGGCGTTCTATCTGTTCACGGCTATCGCCGATTTCCGTTTCGGCAAGAGCGGCGAATTCTATCGGGACGGTCGTATTTTTAATCCTGACGTGAAGAGCGCCCGAAATTTCTTCTGCGGATTTTTTCAGCTCGGAAAGCCCAAGCGCCGAAGCGGGAAAACCAAGACGCCCGCGGAGCGTAACCTCGATTATCGGCCTGGGTTCGCCGCGTTCGGCGTGGCGTGCTTCTTCGCGGATGAGGCGAAGAAAAGCAGCGGCAAATTCCTCCGGCGTTTTCATGCCGTCGGTGTCGAGCGAGAGCCGCTGAAAAGGACGCGAACGGTAATCGTCCGTATGGATTGCAGAAATTTGTTTGTTTTCATCAACCGAGACGATAAACGCGCCGCGATTTTCGCGATACTCCGAAATGTTTGTGATTTCGATCGAGCCCGGATTGAAAACCCAGCCGTCAATTTCAAACCGCATATGCGTGTGGCCGAGGGCCAGATAATCAACCGCCGAGCGGAGATCGGCGAGCGATTCAAGCGGCAGAGCCGGAATCGGATGCGTCTGGTGTCCTTCGACGTCCGTATGAAGCAGCAAGATACGGAAGGCATCTTCGCGGCCGGTTTGTCGGATTGCATCCGCAATCAACGGAATTGCCATTCGTGACGTGTCGCCATACCAATGCGAGCCGAAGATTCTTGCTCTGCCGATATCGATGTAGCCGCCGCGCCGCTCGTTTTCATCCCATTGCCTGTATTGGATTTTGCCGGCGATGTTGTCGGGTTCCAGCAGGATAAGATATCCCCAGCGTGAGAGCGAGCGGAGCCAGCTGTGTTCATGATCGGCAGAGCGTTTATCGTGATTTCCTTCGATAGCGATGACCGGAATGCCGGCATCGCGCATCAATGTGAGGCCTTCGACGGCGTAGTTCATCGTTTCCGGCGGGACGGACTGCTTGTGAAAAAAATCGCCGGCTATCAATACGAAATCAACCTCCCCGCCGATTGCATAACGGCGGAGCACATCTGCCCAGGCATCGAAAAAATCCCTCGGGCTTTCGGGCAATTGATACCGCGTGCAGCCCAGATGGACGTCGGCGATATGTAAAAACTTCATTTCCGGATTTTAACATGAAATCGCCCGCAAGGGCCGCCATAAAAAAGCTCGCATTTCACGCATTTTACGCATTTCACGCATATCAGGAATATCGGGTATTGAAATCGGGAGTTTTTGTGCTAGGTTTGACACTGCCGCCCGGTTGCGGCGGTAGATTTTTGGCGGAGTGTAACGATGGAAAAAGTTGTTTTTATCACAGGAGCCTCGAGCGGAATCGGACGCGAAACCGCAAAATTGTTTCAGACAAAAAATTGGCGCGTTGCGGCTACAATGCGTTCGCCCGATGCCGAAACCGAACTGAAAAGAATTGCCGATATCGAAGTTTTTCGGCTCGATGTTACTGACGCCGGTTCAATCCGCTCGGCGATTTCGGCCACACTTGATAAATTCGGGCGGATAGACGTGGTGGTAAATAATGCGGGTTACGGCCTCGTCGGGCCATTTGAAGCGGCAAAGGATGAGGAAATCCGACAGCAGTTTGAAACAAATGTCTTCGGTCTGATGAATGTCTGCCGCGAGATTCTGCCCTATTTTCGCAGCGAGCGGCGCGGGACGATCATCAACATAGCCTCGGTCGGCGGACGCATGACCTTTCCGCTCTTCAGCATTTATCACGCAACGAAATGGGCTGTCGAGGGCTTTTCGGAATCGCTGCAGTATGAACTGGATTCATTCGGCATACGCGTTAAGGTGGTCGAGCCGGGCCCGATAAAAACGGATTTTTATTCGCGCTCGCTGCAAAGGGTCGCGAAGGATGACATAGAAGAATACCGTTATTTTACGGCCCGCGTACTGCCGAATCTGAAGCGCGCGGGCGAAACGGCGCCGGACGGGCGCATAGTTGCCGGGAAAATTTTTGAGGCCGCTTCTGACGGCAGAAAGCGGCTCCGTTATCCGGTAAATACGAAAGGGCTTTTGCTGCTTCGAAGGATTCTGCCGGAATCAATGTATTTGCGGCTGGTCAAAATCGCACTTTCGCGTTAGCGCCCGATGCCATGAACGTGAGACAATCGGATTGTTATTATTTTTTCCTCTCTCAACTTTCGTCTGCGGCAATCAGAAACTGCCTGCTTTTATGGCATGCAGGCCCAATCCCGAAGACTTTTCCTTTTATGGACAGTGTGGTGCTTGTAGATTTTGAACGTCCGGAAGAATGTCATAGCGGAGGACGGGTAATTGTTCCACTTAAGTCTTTGTTTAGTAAGTTTGAGTTTGTTCCTGTAACCTTCAGCAATATTAATGATGTTATTGACCCTCTTGTATTGTCTGGGAAAAAGGTAACGAGTGTGTATAAGAAAGATTGTTCTTGCGGAAATAACTATCGCCATTACACACTTGACCGAGATGTAAAGATTTTCTACAAAGACTCAATGGAAGTCTTATGCAATAAGTTAACGGAAATTGCAGAAGAAATAAGGAAACAACTTCAGTGAGGAGTAACATGACCAGAATTACTCTTAGAGACGAAAACAGCAAGAAGGCTAAAAAGTATAGAAAAATCATAGACCCGCTGATTAACGACGGGAAAGGAATGCCTGTTGGCCAAGCAGTACGAGGTTTTGCTGTAGGGAACAGCTTTTTTATTAGCGCTGAATGGGTTGGGTTTGAGTTTATATTTGATACTAAGGATAAATTGAAAGGAGTACATGTAAAGTTCGGGTTTAGGGGTGAATACGATAAACCTATTAAGCTTGGGTCTTTGACTTTATCTAAACGGCTTTACGCACCAAGCAGTCTTACGTGTAACGGAGAGTTATTTTTGGTTGAGAAGGGGAACGAAGTTCTTTTGACGTTAGAATGCAGGAAAGATAACCCAAGAGGAATAACTTGTGTTGATTTTTATCTTGACTATAAGCGTGGTGATTTCAGGCTGAGTTCAGGGCAGTTGAGATTGCCCTTGGTACAGGGTATTGAAATGGATTATGAAGGAGAAGCTAAGTTCCTGGATCGAATTGAAAGCATGCACAAAGATGTTTCGGCAATTCTCTGGAATATGGCTTTGATTCCAAGAAACAACAGCAGATTGAATGCAGGATTGTTACCGGTACCAACCGTAAAGATTGGAGATAAAGGGGAAGTTAAAAGTGGTTTGCTTTTCGGAGTTACACCTTACATGGCTACAGATGTGTTTGGTGTTAAGTCTTTACCTATGGATAGGATTAAACTTATTACCAATAAAAGTTACTTTACAGAAAAAAGGTATTTGTTTGATATGTCAAAGGAAAGTCTGACTGACCTGTACAAGTGGATTTTTGAATATAATGTGGCTGTGTCTGCTTTTCATGGTGATCACGTCCTGCTGGAGTTTCCTGACAGTCCAGGATGTGCTTGTAAGGAAGTAATAGTTCCTACAAGAACTCTGTTTAGTAAATTTAAATTTGTGGATGTTATGTCTGATAACTTGTCTAAAGTTGTAAACCCATTTATGTACGGTAAGAGTAAGGTGGCATCCGGTACTTATTACAGGCGGTGTGTCTGTGGTGAGAATTACAGGCACTTCTACAGTTCTCCGGATTATAAGATTTTTATGGGTAATGCGGTAGAAGCTTTTTGTAAAAAGCTTGAGGAGGCCCACGATGACTTAGTTAAGCAGCTATAAGCTGTAAGGAGACAAGCAACATGGAAAGGTATCATCTGAACGAACGACACTTACCGGCGGCCATAAAACCGCATTTTGACAGGTTACCGACAACAGATAATGAAAATCCTGCTTTACAATCCGGATAACGGAATTACACGCAATTTCATGCCGCATCTATGGATGTTTTTGCTTCAATCGCTGACGCCTTCGGAACATGAAGTAATTCTGATAGACGGAAATACGAAAGCCATGACGCCGGCAGAGCTTGTTAAGTTCTGCAAAAACGAAGGTGTGGAAATGGTCGGCATCGGTGCGATGACACGAATGATTGCCCGTGCATATCTTGTGGCAGATGCTTTGCGCAAGGCCGGGATAACGGTTGTCATGGGCGGACCGCATGTTACCGAATGTCCGGATGAGGCGCTCGGACGCGGCGGAGGAAAGCGCCATGCCGATGCGGTCGCGCTTGGCGAAGCCGACGAAACATGGCCGGTAATCGTTGCCGACTTTGCCGCCGGCCGCCTGAAGGAAGTTTATACGCCGCAGCTTGATGCCAAGGGGCAGGATATCAAGCCAAGTCTGCAACCTTATCCGCATATACCTTGGGAAACTCTGGATCTTGATCAGTTTTGCCTTGTTCCGTCATTTTTGCGGCCGCTTTTTTCAAGGCTCGGCTCGGGTTGGGGAAAATTTTTTGTTGTTCCGGTAGAGACCGGTCGGGGCTGCCCATATGGCTGCGAATTCTGCACCGTGACGGGATTTTTCGGTGATTCGATCCGCTTCAGGACAAATGAGAGCGTAATAGATGAATTGCTTCGCCTGAAGGCACGCGCCGCAAAGGAGAGAGGGCAGATAGCAGTCTTTTTCATTGATGATAATCTGGCAATCAATAAGAAACGGCTCAAGAGTCTTCTGCGGGACATGATAAATGCCAACGCAACATTGCCCTGGGTAGCGCAAATCAGTGCAAACCTGCTGCAGGACGAAGAGCTCGTAGATCTGATAGCCGAATCGGGCGGACGATGGATTTTTATCGGTATGGAATCGATAGATCCGGCAAATATGGCTGATGTAAACAAGCAATTTTCCAGACCGTCGGATTACAAAAAGGTGCTGGACGGGCTTGCACGCCGCAATATTTTCGCAATCACCTCTTTTATTTTCGGAATGGATAATGACACGGTCGGCTCTGCCGGTCGGACGCTGGCGGAAATCGAGAGCTGGCAGCCGGGTTTGCCTGTTTTCGGGCAGCTCACGCCATTTCCCGGTACGCCTTTATATCATCGTCTGAAGAACAGCCATCGGCTGGTACGGCCGCAGCATTGGCTGGATTTTGCACCGTTTGTAATGGCACACGAACCACTCAATCTGAGCATTGCCGAAGCCGGCGAAGAAACCCGGACGGCCTGGATGCGGTCATACAGTCCGCAAAGAAATGAAGAAGTGCTGCGTTCACTTGCCGGCAGACCGCTTGATGTCTGCATCAGCCACCTTGTTGCAAGACTCTTTTTCCGCGGAATCTACTTTCCGCAAATGGGGAAAATGGCTTGGATAAAACTGCTTTTTGATAACCGGCGGCCGATTATTTCACTGATCCGGGAAAGCCTCGGCGAATATCGCCGCTATCGGCGCCATGTCGCAGGTTCGGCAGCGCCGACTTCCTGAAGACAAATTATCCAGAAGTAACTTTTTGTATGGGAGTCCGCCCGAATTCTTCAAGCAGCGGAGAGAGCAAGCTGACGACGCGGCCGTGGATTACGCCATTGGATGCAATGACGCCGCCATAATTGCGGACGTCGTCAAGGTCATAGCGATATTCATTGCCCCAGAGGTCAGTGAGCCGTCCGCCAGCTTCGGTGAGAATTATCTCCGGAGCGCAAGTATCCCAGGTTTTCGTTCTCGGGCTGAGGTGAATGTAAAGATCGGATTCACGTTCGGCTATAAGTCCTATCTTGAGGCCAACCGAGCCGCGACGTATTTCACGGCCGAACCCGAGCCGTTCGATTATGGTGGACATTCCCGGGCTTCGATGATTGCGGGAAACCGCAAGGTTGATTTGCGAAAATTCGCTTTTTTCCGAGACGAAGAGACGTTTTTTTTCGCCTGAGGGTTCAATCACCCAACTGCCACGGCCGGCAGATGCACAATAAACTTTGCCCCATGCCGGCAGCAGGACAACGCCTGCCTTTGGACGACCCTTTACGGCCAGACCTATCTGAACGGCGAAATCGCTTTCATTACGAATAAAACCGGCCGTGCCGTCGATCGGGTCAATTATCCAGACGCGTTTATTTGCCAGACGCGCAGGGCCCGGATCGGCTGCCTCTTCGGAAAGAATCGCATCATCGGGGAAATTCATTTGCAGGCCGCTGATAATCAATTCGCTGGCGGCACGGTCTGCTTCGGTTACAGGCTCCATAAAATTGTCGGAGCCGACCTTGCTTTCGGCATTGATGCCGCGCCGGCGGTAATCCAAAATCAGGCGGGCGGCCCGGCGTGCCAGTTCGATTGCAGTATCGAGTTCTTTTTCGTACATCGAAATTTTGTCCCAAGGCAGTTTTATTCTACATCAGCCGATGTCTATCAATTCAGTAATTCCGCAACGCGGGCAAAAAAGCGTCCGGTGTTCGGGATCTGCCCAACGGGCAACTGCCCGGTTGGTCAAGGCCGGCGCCTTGCCTTCATTTTCGCCTTCGGTGAACAGCCTGGACGGTTTTTGGGCATTACCCGCATCGTCGGCGACGCATCGGGCAAATTCGGCTGCGCAATGTCGGCAGGTCCAGCCGAAACCTTGATTGAAGAAATCCTTAGTTTCCATTTCCAATAAACAATGCCCGGCTGCCGGCGGATGCCGGTTAAAAGCCGGGCAGAGATTATTCAGGCAATCCGCTTATTCCGCGCGGCGGCCGCGTGAGCTTCCTGCCATTGGCGTCAGCTTAACCGGGACCGTAACTTTCCGTCCGTCGCGGAAAACTTCGAGCTGGATAGTATCGCCAAACTGTTTTTTGTCCAGCAGGCGATAGAGGTCGTCAACATCTCTCATCGGCTGTCCGTCCGCAGAAATAATAATGTCACCGATAACTCCGGAAGGCGTGACGCCGCGGAGTCCGGCAGCAGCAGCGGGCGAATCCGGTGCTACCTGATAGACGAGAAGACCTTCTTCGACAGGCATCCGATAGCCGCGATCACGAAGTTCGGAAACGCTCGGGAGCGTAGCGCCGAGCTTCGGCCTGCGAACCTCGCCGAACTGAATCAACTGCGGGATAACACGTTTTGCAATATTGACCGGCACGGCAAAGCCGACGCCGACCGAACCGCCCGCAGGCGAAAGTATCTGGGAATTGATGCCGATCATACGGCCGTATTTATCGAGCAGAGGACCGCCGGAATTGCCCGGATTGATAGAAGCGTCTGTCTGGATTGCAGCATCAATCGGGCGGTTATTTCTGGCTCTGATCGGACGTTGCAGGCCGGAGATGACACCGGTTGTAAGCGTACGGTCAAGTCCGAAAGGATTACCGATGGCAAGCACCTTTTGCCCGACTACAAGCTTGTCCGAATCTCCAAACGGAACAACCGTCAAACCGCCGGCGGGCGGATCGATTTTTATTACCGCAAGATCAGTATCCGGATCGCCGCCGACATAGGTCGCGGGATAAACTTTTTCGCCGCCAAAGCTGACGGTAAGTTTCTGAGCTCCCTCGATAACGTGATAGTTGGTCAGGATATGGCCTTCCTGGTCAATTACAGAACCCGAACCGGTGCCACGGCCTTCCTGGATGCCGCCAAAAAAGTCCTGTGTATAGGACGTTGTGCTGATAAAGGCGACGCCCGGAGCGACAGCCTTGTAAACCTCGATATTATTCTGTTCGTCGGAAACCGTAGAAGGATCGGAGATGACCGCAGGAGCCTTTTCCGCATTTGCGACGACAGAAGGGTCAGAGGTGCCGATTCTTTCCTTGATGTAGAATAAGCCGAGCGTAATGCCGGCCGCTGCGAATGCCGCTAAAAATGCCACAAGAAGCAGTTGGCGTGCCGAAAGTTGATAGACATTTTTGCCTTTCATATGAATTAAGATACCCCGAAATGTCAATATAATGAAAAATACTTCGAGGGTTTAGATGCCCGCCGGGCCCGATTTCGTTGTGTAAATGAATAATTATCAGGCAAGGGAGATTCTATCGGCAATCTGCGGCAAGAACCGGGCGGTAAACTATATACCTGTTTGTAAAAAATGAATCGAATCCCTAAGGACGGCAGATGCATCGGAAGCCAGGTAACCGGCAGCGGTAAGATAAGTCATCAGATGAATGCCCATTACACTGACATAGACCGCAAGAGCGACTGCGACGCCGTAACGTGCAAGCCGCCGGTTTCCCCAACGCAGCAATACGAGGGCAGCAAATGTGCCTATAGCGATTTTGGCGCCGAGAAAAGTAGAGTCGCCAACCTCGAGCAGCCGCGCCATCAGGACATTTCCTTCATCGGCAACGCCGCTGCGTACCCAAATGATTGTCAGAATTGCATCAAGCAGGTTCAGGAGAAATAAAAGGAAAGTTTCGCGTAACAGAGGCATAACAATAAATGCCGTCAATAAAGGCACTTCACGAAGCCCGGAGCCGCATCTCCGAAATATTTTGAGACGAACGGCAGCCAGAGACCCGTAGCCGGTGAGGCAGCAAAAAATTCAAAATGCAACTATCGTAAAGATAATACTCCTAAAAACCAATAATTTCAGAAAAATTTTTATCTTATGGAAAAGATCCGTCCGTGTAAATTAATGTTTAACTCTGTTTATCGCGATTAACCGCGTCCTGATGTATAGATTTGAGTCAACGCAAAAGGCCGAAGCAACGTCCAAGTACCGGTTTAAATATGGGCGATTTTCGGCCCGATGGTGTATATTTAACCTGCAGCAATGCACTTTCAAAGGGGAGGAAAATTATGAAAAACTCAATCAGGTTCGTTTTACCGGCCTTGTTACTGGCTATTTTTTCGGCCGGACTTTCGACGGAAGCTTTGGCACAAACACGAAAGCGGCCGGTCATCAAGAAACGTGTGGTTACGACAAAACGTCCGGTAGCGCCTAAGTTGTTTACGGTGCCGGCGGGCAAGCGCATACGCGTTCGCATGAATGATACCATCAGCTCAAAGTCGGCAAAGGCAGGTGATACTTTTACAGTTACGGTGGTTGAGCCCGTATATGCCTCAAACGGAGCCGTAGTGATACCCGAAGGCAGCGAAATCATCGGCCGCGTTGACGCAGTGCAGAAAGCACAAAAAGGCGGAAAGCCCGGCACGATAGATACAAGCTTTATCCAGTTAGTGCTGCCAAACGGTACAAAACGCGCCATAAATGGATCGCTCACCGAGTTAGTCAGCGATGACGCAAAAAGCGATTCCGAGGGAACGGCCAGCGGCGACCGTATGAAACATAGAAAGGTTATTTTCATCGGTGGCGGCGGAGC
This sequence comes from Acidobacteriota bacterium, assembly GCA_040756215.1. GTDB lineage: Bacteria > Acidobacteriota > Blastocatellia > Pyrinomonadales > Pyrinomonadaceae > OLB17. The sequence goes on along the minus strand of JBFLZQ010000002.1, from coordinate 192,452 downwards.
CGGCGGAGCGATACTCGGAGCAGCTATCGGCGGCGGAAAGGGAGCATTGATCGGCGGCCTGATAGGTGCCGGCGGTGGTTTTCTGGGTGAAAAACTGACCAAAGGAGAGGAAGCAGAGGTTAAAGCCGGAACTGAATTCGGCGTCTATCTGAACCGCTCCATCGCATTGCCGCGTTTTGCAGAATCCAATCCGTAAAGCAGGTAAACAAAATTCAATAAAATGAAAGCCGGGCCCGAATTCAAAGCCCGGCATTTTGTTTTGCGATATTCAAGCGGATGATCCGCTTTATTCTGTCTTTGCGGCTGTTTGCCGTCCGATTTCTTCAAGTCTTTCGATTACGCGGCGGACGAGCCATTCCGGAGTGGAGGCTCCGGCCGTAACGCCGACGGTTTCGACACCGTCCAGATCAGCCGGATTTATTTCGTCTTCGGTTTCAATCAGAAAGCTTTTTTCGCAATTTTCCTTACAAACGGCAAGCAGTTTCAGGCTGTTTGATGAGTGGCGGCCGCCGATGACGTAAAAAGCATCTACAATCTCAGATAATGCGCGGGCGGCATCCTGACGGTCGCGTGTAGCGGAACAAATTGTATTGATTACCTGCACTTCATCGTCCGTCCTGGACTTGACAGCCTCAGCGGTATCAAAAAAAGTTTTTGCCTTGATGGTTGTCTGCGATACGACGAGCGGGCGGCGGAGCTTCGGCAGGTTTTCGACTTCCGAAGCATCGCGGACAATAAATGCGTGATCCGGTGCATAGCCTTTAACTCCGATCATTTCGGGGTGGTCCGGACTGCCTACAACGATGACATGGCGGTCATCCGCAGCGGCACGTGCCGCCAGGCGTTGGACTCGGGTAACGAAAGGACAAGTGGCATCTACAACCTTTGAGGCGCGCTCGCGCAGTTCATTTTGAACCTGCGGCGTAACGCCGTGGGCACGGATGACGGCCGTCTCGCCGCGGCGTATCTGGACCGGTTCGTCAATCGTCGCGACGCCGTTGGCGGCCAGCCGGTTCATTTCCTGATCATTGTGGATCAGAGGTCCGAGAGTTCGGACGGTTTCGCCTTGCTCCAGAGCCTGCTCGACCATTTCGACAGCACGTTCGACCCCAAAACAAAATCCATATTCTTCGGCCAGCAATACTTTCATGTTTCCCCCGGTAAATAGCAGCAAATCTCCGGATTGCGGCTATGCCATAAGTCTATCAGATAAATCAACCATTTGGAACAGAAGAGAAAATTGTCGGTTTTGAGAAATGTGTGGTAATCAGAGAACCTTTAACGGACCGGATCGCGGAGGAGCAACGCTGCCGTTTCCGAAGCCATAGTTGCCTCCAGAGGATGCGTTGCACGCAGCTGTGCTATTTGTAACAAAGCCTCGCCGGTGCGTGATAAAAGGCGAAACAGGTCGCCTTCCTCTGCTCCCGTGCGTTTTACGAGTTCGCTCCAGGAAGCGCCTGCTGCCCAGATTTCCGCGGCTGCTGCGGCTGAAAGATTGATTTCCTCATTAGGCTCGATACCAAAACGCCATTCAATGCTTGACACCAGGTAGATTACTTCCTCCAATGACGCAGCCGCTTCAGCCAGCTCGTCGGAGATCCGCATTTCTCCATAATTTCTGTCACTGTCCGCTGCAAGGGAAGCCATCAGACCGGCCATTACGGAATGCCCGATACCTGAGAAAATACCGTGGCCGAGGGCTTCCCCGACCAGCAGCGGGCGATCGACACGGACGTCTGCAAGCCATTTACCGCGCTGCGTTACTGACTCGGCAGCGAAATCAATGTAATGAAAATGGTCAAGTACACGGGCACGCCGCTCGAAAGGCTCCCAGACTTTTTGTCGTAATTTTTCAATCTCGTGATCGAGTCGGACTATCTCGGAAGCTGCTGGCGCGGCCTCCCATAATGCTGCAAGATATTCATCCCGTCGGGCTCCTGCCCCGGAAATAAAGCGTTCCATTGCCGCACTGAAAACCGCTTCTGCCGGAGCGGAATCAAGCCGTAATTTAGATGGCTTTGGCTCTTCGATTGGGCGGTTGCGGCCTTCGTAAACGTCGAAAAAAGCTCTTTCGATATCGTTTTCATTGAAACGATAAATATTTTCGTAAACTCTGTTAATCCGTGAAAGCGCGATGACGGTCCCCTGACCATCATCGCGGATTACCGATGCGGCGCCGCCATTTACCTGCAGAACCAGATAAAGACGCTTTGTCCCGCGTCCTTGCGTAACGACGCGTCCCGGTACTACGACCGACTCCAGCCATGAGTAACGTAATTGATTGGCCGTCTCGGGCAGGCGCTCGGTAATACGGCGTTGCGCGGACGAAAGGCGTTCAAAGCCGATGCAATCCTCCGGCGATAGTTCGATTCCACGCGATGCCATCAAATCGGCAATTTGCTTCCGGAGTTTTGAAACTTGCGAGCGGGCGAAATCAATACGACGGCCGTCCGAGCGAAATGCGTAGCTTTTTTCTGCTATTTCGCGAACCTGACGAAAACTGCCGAAAGCATCCAGAAGGTTTACAAGAGTCGTATAGGTAGCACGAAATCTGCTTTCCAAAGGGTCAGGTTTGGCTTTCAGCAAGGTTGCAATACGTTTTGGATTTTGAAACTGTCCCGGTACAAGTACCGCAAAACCGACTTTATCCCGCCCGCGTCGTCCGGCACGGCCGGTCATTTGCTGAAGCTCATTTGCGGTCAGCGGACGCCAGCCCTGGTTTCCGCGAGTATCGGCATTGACTATCACAACGGTACGGGCCGGAAAATCTACCCCTGCCGCAACTGTGGAAGTGGCAAAGATTGCATTCAGAAGTCCAAGGGACATCATTTTTTCAATAAGCAACTTCCAGGCGGGCAAATGGCCGGCATGATGCGAGGCAACACCCGAATTTATAAGCAGTTTTTTATGTTTATGGCTGCGAATTTCAGGATTGGCGGCGGCAAATTCTTCAAACAATTCTTTGCGGCGTGCATATTTTTCATAATCCGCTGCCTGTGAACGGTCGCCTCCGACCTCGGACGCCGCTTCGTCACACTTCCTGCGTGTAGGAAGAAATATAATCGCCGGCAATAAATCGTAACTGCGGAGCGCTCTTATCAGCTTATGCGGTGGTATTTCGGGCGGGCGGCCATTCATAAAAGGAGATTATTGCACAATGCTTTTGCATTTTACCCGAATTATGGAACAAAATACCTGCGTATTTCCAATCTTTTTCCGGAGAAATCATAAAAAGTATGACTAAACTGAATCGTCGCGATTTTTTAGGGCTTGCCGCTGTCGGTGCGGCCGGTGCGGCTCTGGATATTGAGATTTTTGGCCAAAACCGGCGGCGTGCCGCTTTCAATCCCGAAGAAGCAACCGTTTCGGAAATGGCTGCTGCACTTGGACGCGGACAGATTACCAGCGAAGCATTGACGGCTTTCTACATCGCGAGAATCCGGTCAATAGATCCAAAGATAAATTCAATCATTGAAATCAATCCGCAGGCTTTGGAAATAGCACGCATTCGCGATCGGGAAAGACTGAACCGACGAGCAAAAGGCCCGCTTCACGGCATACCCGTTGTAATTAAAGACAACATTGACACTGCCGACCGGATGAAAACAACGGCGGGAAGCCTTGCGCTTATTGACGCACCAACGCCAAAACGCGATGCATTCATAGCCGAACGTCTGCGTGAGGCCGGTGCGGTGCTTCTTGGCAAGACAAACCTCAGCGAATGGGCAAATTTTCGCGACAACGATTCAATCAGCGGCTGGTCAGGAAGAGGCGGCCAGACACACAATCCATACGTTCTGGACAGAAACCCTTGCGGTTCGTCATCAGGCACCGGCGCGGCGATTTCTGCTAATCTTGCAGCCGTCGGGATTGGCACGGAAACGGACGGTTCAATTGTCTGCCCGTCATCCATTTGCGGCCTCGTCGGGTTAAAACCGACGATCGGTCTGGTTTCCCGCAGTGGCATAATTCCTATCGCAGAGTCGCAGGATACGGCCGGACCGATGACGCGCAGCGTTGCGGATGCGGCTATCGTTCTGACGGCAATTGCCGGACAGGATCAAAATGACCCCGCAATGAAGGGCATAAAACGCGAAGCGGTTGATTACACAAGTTTTCTTAAAAAAGACGCTCTCCGCGGAGCGCGCATCGGAGTAGCCCGCGATTACTGGGGACGCCGCGCCGAGGTTGATACGATTATGGATGCGGCTCTGGCAGTAATGAAACGCGCCGGAGCCGAGCTGATAGATATAAAGTTTCCAAATCTCAGACGTTTTGGCGATGCCGAGTTTACGGTTCTGCAATACGAATTCAAAGACGGCCTGGAAAGATATTTAAGCGAGCGGGGAGCGAAATACCGCACACTTGAGGACCTGATTAAATTCAACAAGGATAACGCAGAGCGTGAACTTAAATATTTCGGGCAGAGCATTTTCGAATCCTCAGCGAAGAAAGGGTCACTGCGCGACAAGGAATATCTGGAAGCCCGCGAGATATGCCGCCGTTATGCACAAAAAGAGGGAATTGACGAAGCTGTCGAGAAGAACAATCTTGATGCAATCGTTGCTCCTTCGAATGCTCCGGCCTGGCTGATTGATACCGTAAACGGCGATTGCGGAAGCGGCTATGTCAGCAGCTCATCAATGCCGGCCGTTGCAGGATATCCGAATATAACCGTTCCGGCCGGATTTTACCGCGAACTGCCTATCGGAATTTCATTTTTCGGAAAAGCTTTTACGGAAGGCAGGCTGATCGGCATTGCCTATGCATTTGAACAGGCAACAACGGCAAGACGCAGGCCGGGATTTTTGCCGACTTATAAATAATTGTCAGGTATAAAAATACTTGGATTCAGTTCGTCGCGGGCTGACGTCCACGGGTAACAAGTAAATTGAGCCCCTCCAGCGTCAGCGTTTCATTCAAAATGTCTATCATTCCGGAATTCGGGGCAGCCAACTGTCCAAAACCACCGGTAGCGACTACTACTGCGTCCGAGCCAAGCTCACGTTTGATACGGGAAATCATTCCCTCCGCCATAGATATATGCCCCAGCACTATGCCGGAGAGCATGGCATCCGGAGTATTTTCACCGATTGCTTTAGGCGGCAGTCTCAATTCAACCGTCGGGAGCAAAGAGGCAGCTTCCGACAAGGCTCCGGCGCTTATGCCCAAGCCCGGAGCAATCGCACCGCCCAGAAAAACTCCCGCCCGATCGACAACGTCAATGGTAGTAGCGGTTCCAAAACTGCAAATAATTACAGGTTTCCCGTAGAGAGCGGCGGCGGCGGCGGCATTTACAAGACGGTCGGCACCGACGGCTGACCGTGGTTGATAACGGACGCCGATGCCAAGATCCCAATCCCAGTCAATAAAAAGCGGCGTTATGCGGTAAAGATTTCTTGCGGACTCGATAATTGCTTGGTGAAGTTCAGGCACAACGGAAGCGACAGCGACAGTATCAACGGAAGCCTGGACAAACCGGTCGCCTATCTTTTTCAACCTATCGAATTCAAGTTCGGCAGCCGAATAATCACGGCGAGTGTGTACGGAAAACCGGTCAATGAGTTTTCCGGCCTCGAAGAAGCCGTATTTTATCTTTGAATTGCCGATGTCGATTGCGAGCAGCATTTAGCGCATAAATAAAGGGAAAACCGCATTTCCATTACGATTTTCCCAATATGGCCGGCCCGAGTATGCCCGGAGAGCGAAATCAACCCTCAAGAGGAAGTCCGTCGTAAAGCACACGCCAACCGCGTTGAACACTTGTCCTGATAGCTTTGGCAAACCATTGTCTGGCCAGATCGGGATCATCGTAAATTTTCAGAGATGGAAACGCTTCTCTCGGATCAACCTTGCAAATGGCAGCGCCATCTGCCGCGCTGCGAATGCTGAGAAGGCCGATCATACTGTTTTTTTCAAGAATCGTAGTCCGTACGCTGGAATTAGGATCCGATTCCAGTGACTCTTTCAGAGTCCAGTCGTTTTCCTCCTCGTCGCTTGTTTCATCGTCAAGGATCTCGTCATCGTTGAAATCAAATTCTTCGCTCATAATTATTCAAAATAAAAACTACTACCAAAAGGAGAAAACTTCAATCCGCCCCGTGCATCAAACCGGAAGCATCGCCGGCAGGCCGCAGCATTTCCACATCACCCGCGCGAATTGTCAGAATACCTGAACCGGTTATCAATCTTAGGGCACCATCCGCTTCCAATCCGTCAGTTATGCCGTTTAATATGCGTCCATCTGTCTTGACGGTTACTGACTTACCGTTTGCAAAACTGGAGCGTTTTATCCATTCTTCCCGGATGATTGCCGCGCCGTTGTCTTCTCCAAGTATGTGATAAAAATATGAGAGATATCGAATCAAGGTAGATTCCAATGCCGAAGAATCAGGTTGCCGGCCGGTTTCTTTCTCAATCGAAGTTGCGGTTTGCCTCAGTTCCGGCGGTAGAATTGAAGAACGCAGATTGATTCCGATTCCTATGACAACGGCAAGCCCGCGTGCGGTTTCGGTGGTTTCCGCAAGAATACCGCCAATTTTGAGACCGCGGACAAGCAAATCATTAACCCATTTGAGATCAACGTCTTGCACAAATTCTTCGAGGGCGTCATGCGCGGCGACGCCGGCCATTAAAGTCAAAAGCGGCAGATGCGTGAGGGAAATAGCCGGACGCAGGATAATACTGAAATAAAGCCCGCTGCCGGCAGCAGAATACCAATTACGTCCAAATCTGCCGCGTCCTGCGGTTTGCTCACCGGCAATAATAACCAGCCCTTCATCCGCTCCTTGTCTTGCATGCCGGAGGGCTGAAGTATTGGTAGAATCCACAGCGTCGAATCTTAGTATGCGTATTTCCATCGGAGTATTCGGTATTTCGATGGTTTGTAAATTCAGACAGGCTGCCAGAGCGAATCAAGGTAAAAGTATTCCGGCTCGATAAAGTCCTTTTTTATAGTAAATCCCGTGCGGCGAGCCTGTTCGGCTATCATCGAAAAAGTGAATTTTTGCGAAATTTCCATAAAGATCGGTTCCCAGATGTCGAAATCGAATGTCTTGCCAAGAACGGAAACCTTAACCGATTGCGGCTTTCGGCTGATTAAAAAGGAACGTGCGGCTCCATCAGCGGGATTGTAAATGGCAAAATGGGAAAAAGCCGCCGGGTCGAAATCGGCGCCAAGTTCGCGGTTTATACGGGACAGTAAATTCAGGTTAAAGGCGGCAGTAACTCCTTTGGAATCATCATAGGCGGCTAAAATTGTTCTTGGATCTTTTTGCAGATCGAAGCCGATAAACAGCCGATCGTCCGGATTCATTACTTGTCTCAGACTTCGAAAAAATTCATCGGCACGCTCTGCCGTGAAATTTCCTATGTTGGACCCGAGAAATAAAATAATTTTGCGGCGCTGCGGCTGCGTTTTTAATGAATCCAGAATTTCCAGGTAATCGCCAGTCAGAGGAGAAATCCGCAAGGTCGGGAAACGGCGTGAAAATCTTGCGGCCAGAGCATCATTTGCCTCCTGCGAAATGTCAATCGGCAGATAGGAGAAATCGGCATTCATTCGGATAAGACAATCGATCAATATAGCTGTTTTGGCACCGTCACCCGCGCCTAGTTCGACAACGTCAATTACGCCCTGAGAGGATTCGAGAAAAGCATTGCAGATTTCCCTGGAGCGTGAATTGAAAATCGCAGTTTCGGCCCGCGTCAGATAATACTCCGGAAGCTTCATTATTTCCATGAAAAGCCGCGAACCTTCATCATCGTAAAAATACCGTGACGAAAGGTGTTTTGGTTTGGCACTGAGCCCGTTCAGCACGTTTTCAGCAAAAGCATCGAGCTCTGATTTTGCAACGTTTGTCATATTACCCCTTGATTATTTTCCGCATCAGAGTAAGCCTCCGGAAATTAAAAAAAGTTAAAGCGCAAGCCGGATACCTGTAAATTGCCAGCGAAGGTGCGGATGAAAGAAATTTCGATAGGTTGGCCGGCTATGTCCGGGCGGTGTTGCGACGGAGGCTCCGCGAAGAACCATCTGATTTATCATGAATTTTCCGTTATATTCGCCAACGGCTCCAAGCGGTTTTTTAAAACCCGGATAAGGCAGATATGCGGAATTTGTCCACTCCCAGCGCAATCCCCAATCGAATTTACCGGCGGCAGCCTCCCATTCAAATTCCGTTGGCAGCCGGCAGCCACGCCATTCGGCAAATGCCGCCGCCTCAAAAAAAGAAACATGGCAAACCGGAGAATCCGGAAGAACAGGCCGCAGACCGCCAAGCGTAAATTGAAACCACTCGCCGTCACGAAAATGCCAGTAAAGCGGGGCAGTTATCTGCTCACGATTGACCCAGTCCCAGCCCTCCGAATGCCAAAGCCGGAAATCACGATAGCCGGCATCTTCTATAAAATCAATAAATTCGGCATTTGTAATAAGCCGCGAAGAAATTTTGAAACCATTCAAATACACCTTATGCAGGGCAAGCTCGTTATCAAAGCAGAACCCATCTCCCCGGTGGCCTATTTCATAAATTCCCTCGGACACAGAAATAAAATGACTGTCTTTTGTGTCTGTATTTTCCTCGGGGGCGTAATTATTCCGGTATTCAGGGAAAAGCGGATTAAGTCCAAAGGTGTATTTGAGGTCAGTAATTAACAGTTCCTGATGCTGTTGTTCGTGATTCAACCCAAGCAAAACAAGCGCAGCGACCTCGGCGGACACTTCCTTTTCGAGGAGCCTGCTTACAGCCTCATCGACATATCGTCGATATTCCAGGACACGCTCAACGGTCGGGCGGCTATAAAAACCTCGCTCATTGCGAGCGGTTCGCTGGCCGAGTGTTTCATAGTAACTATTGAAGAAATAACCGAAATCGGGATCGAATTTTTTGTAGTTTGCAAGAAATCGGCAGAGAATCATCTCCTCGAAAAACCAGGTTGTATGCGCAATGTGCCATTTTGGCGGGGAGACATCAACTATTGGCTGCGGGATGAAATCTTCAATGGCTAAAGGCTCGCAGAGTCTTTCCGTCGCGCGACGCACCGCCAGGTATTCGGCCGCCAAATCCGTCCCGGAAACATCAGAAGTTCGTTTTGGCTGCATTGAATTATTAAAGCAAAAAATATAAAGGCTTACAATAATTTTACATCTGCTGATTGTTTATGGAATAAAGCCTGAACGAAAAAGAGACTCTCTTGCGATTTGGGAAAGGAAAGGGTCGGAAGATGAATATGCCCGTTTAATTGCAGCGACGGATTGATCACTGCCGATAATACCGAGCGCGAAGATGGCCTCGCGGCGCGTATCGTCATCTTCATTTTCGGCCTTTGCAATCCGTTCAAGAACCGGAACGGCATTATTTAAGACGGGGAACCTGATGCCTGCGCGAACAGGTTTGAGGTTTAGATATTTATCCGGCAGAAAGCTTTCCGGCGTGGTGCGGTCAAAATTTCCGGTGGCAAGTCGTTGCGCAATCTGTCCGATCGAGCGGGCAGCTGATCTTCGCAGAAACCGGTTGTCATCAGTCGGCGGATTTTGCAGCACGTTTACGAGTAAAGAAAACGAGTCTGGTTTGCCGGTTATCCCCAGCGAAACGATAATCGCGCTTTTTACTTCCATGTCAGATTCGCGATTAAATGCAGCAATAAGTGTTTCGGAACCAAAAGGTTCCGCGGCCAGACCGAAAGCATAGGCAGCCTCTTTACGGACAAAAGGCACCTTGTCAGAAAGCAATCTTGCAAGAACCGGCTCCGCTTCTGAAGGCGGTAAACATGCAAAAAGCGGCGCTGCGGAAGCCCTGACAACGGGCAATCTATCATCGGCCAGGATTATCGCAGGACGGATTGATGCCGGCTGGCAATCCAACCTTAAGCGGTAAATTGCCGTCCGCCGTGCCTCCGGATCCGGAGAATCAATGGAAGCTGACAGACTGCCCGCGGTCTGTGCCGTGATAGCCGCTGCTGATGCAATCGCAATAAAAACAGTAAATGCTAAATTTGCCAAGCCTTTCATAGCCTGTGACCAAAGACGATTATTTGAACGGCTTTTTGGCTACTGCCTGTGCGCGTTCCCATTCGCCGACCTGTCGGGCTCTTTTATTTTCGTAGGAATTTGCAAGCAGCCGGATCAGATCATCTGAAAACAGGCTCTGCAAAGCAACGTTTTGCGGGGAGGTAAATGGCTTTAGATACGGCTGATTTTCGGCATCTGTCTGAATTTTAGGTGTGCGGTGTGTTGTGTCGGGCTTGGCCATCTTTGCCTCCTTTCCTAAGGAGCCTGACGGCCGTGCCAAAGATCTATGATCTGAGGTTAAAAGCCGTCCGGCTAAGGTATGTAATGTAAGATAAGTGCCTTATATGACAAACTCCTTTATCCAAAAGGTCCTTTCAGAATATCACAGTTTCTATAAAAGTCTATTAAATTTCTGAAGAATGAGGTTTTTCGGGCGCTCTTATGGATAGTTTTGCCGAATTAGATTAAACTATAGGTTTTACAGAGTTTTACGCCCGATACGGGCGTAATTCGGGTCCCCATTGTTTATGGACGAAAAATATTTTCCAAAAAAAGTAGAAGCGAAATGGCAAAAACGCTGGGCAGAAACCAAAGCTTTTGCCGCAGCGGATGGTGATAATCGTCAAAAGTTTTACCAGCTCGAGATGTTGCCGTATCCATCCGGCAATCTTCATATCGGACACGTCAGGAATTATTCGGTTGGCGACGCTGTGGCTTGGTACAAGCGGCTCAAAGGCTACAACGTACTGCATCCGATTGGTTGGGATTCATTCGGCCAGCCTGCCGAAGATGCGGCAATCAAGCGCGGAGTTAATCCGCGGGAATGGACTGAAGAGAACATCAAAGTAATGCGCGGCCAGCTCGAACGTCTCGGATTGAGTTACGACTGGTCCCGTCAGATGGCAGCGCATCGGCCGGATTACTATAAGTTTGATCAGTGGTTTTTCCTCAAGATGTTCGAGATGGGCCTCGCATATAAAAAAATGACGCAGGTCAATTGGTGCGAAAACGACCGGGCCACGCTTTCTAACGAACAGGCCAGCGGCGGACTTTGCTGGCGATGCGGCAATCCGGTAACAAAAAAGGACCTAGAGCAATGGTTTTTGCGAATCACTGCTTATGCTGACCGCCTTCTCGATGAAATTGAACAAATCGAAGACGGCTGGCCGCAAAATGTAATTAAGCGGCAAAGGGACTGGATTGGCCGTTCGGAAGGTGCTTTGGTTGATTTTGAGCTGGAGTCCGTCAAAGATACCGAATCGGACCATATCAAAATCCGTGTATTTACAACGCGGATAGATACAATTTTCGGCGCGACTGCCTTGGTTTTAGCACCGCGCCATCCTGTCATCGATTCTTTCCGGTCATCTTTCTCGGAAAGCGTCAACCAAAAGATTGACGAGATCATAAGCGAAATGGCAAGGCCCCGCGAGCGTGATGAGGAATTGGAGAAAGATGGCGTTGATACAGGTCTTTTTGCCATCAATCCTTTCAGTAAACAGCGGATTCCTGTCTGGGTCGGCAATTACGTGATGATGGAATACGGTACCGGTGCCGTAATGAGTGTCCCGGCGCATGACGAGCGAGACTTTGAATTCGCACGTAAATTCGGTCTTCCAATTCGCCAGGTAGTCAGCGAGCCGCATCTGGTCCATGAACATCATACCGAACACGCATTAGCTCTCGAGCAGCCTTTTACCGATTATGGAATCCTTGTGCATTCCGGCATCTGGAACGGAAAACCAAGCGAGGAAGCAATCAGGGAAATGGCCGAATATGCGGCAAAAAATGGATTTGGCAAGGCTGCCGTTACTTACAAATTACGGGATTGGGGAATTTCACGCCAGAGATTTTGGGGTGCTCCGATTCCAATAGTCTATTGCGATGATTGCGGCACCGTTCCTGTGCCTTTGGATCAGTTACCGGTCGAATTGCCTGCCGAAGCACCGATAACCGGAACCGGTGAATCGCCTCTGGCAAAGGTGCCGGAATTTGTCAATGCCTCGTGTCCCAAATGCGGCCGGCCCGGGCGGCGGGAAACCGATACAATGGACACTTTTGTTGACTCGTCCTGGTATTTTTATCGCTATACGGACCCGACGAATAGAGATTTGCCGTTTGATCCCGCAATTGCAGCTTACTGGACGCCCGTTGACCAATATATCGGCGGGGATGACCATGCGGTAATGCATCTCATCTATGCGCGTTTTTGGACAAAAGTACTGCAGGATCTCGGTCTTGTCGGTTTTTCGGAACCTTTCAGGCGTTTGCTTACTCAGGGAATGGTCGTCGGCGAAACATTTTACGATGATTCGACCGGAAAGCGTATCTATCATCCGCCGGATTCCGTCCGCGTGGAACGCGACGCAAAAGGCCGTATTCTCTCGGCATTTTCCGCCGAGGGCAAGCCGCTTAAGTTTTCCATCGAACGGATGTCGAAATCGAAAGGAAACGGCGTAGATCCCGACGAAATGGTAGAGGCATACGGTGCAGACGCTACGCGGCTTTTTATTTTATTCGCCGCTCCGGTCGAAAATGAGCTTGTCTGGCACGAATCGGGAATCGAGGGCGCCGTTCGGTTTTTACAAAGAGTCTGGCGGCTGGTCTATAAATGGCATATCGTTTTGCAAAGTTTTACATTCAATGCTGCGGGTAATGTTGGCGGCGATGCTAACTTTAGCGAACAGGCACGTAAATTACGGCAAAAGACACACGCAACCATTGGCCGTGTAACTGAAAATCTGGAATCTCTGCAGTTCAATACTCCCGTTGCTGCTCTGATGGAACTTTGCAATGCGATTTATGATTCGGGCATCGATACAGATTCATCTCCGGATGAAATATTCGCAATGTTTGAGGCAATTGCCGCTTTGGTCCTGATGTTGGCACCATTTTCGCCGCATATTGCCGAAGAAATGTATGCGGCTATTACGGGAAATGACGCCGGAATGCTCTTGTCCGGAGCGTCTTTCCCCGAATACGATCCCGAACTTGCAAAAGCCGATTCAATTGAGATCGCAATTCAGATAAACGGAAAAATGCGTTCGCGTATTCTGGCACGGCCTGATGCAAATAATGAGGAAATAGAACGCCTGGCACTATCCGATGCGAAAATTGCGGAATATACGGCCGGAAAGCAAATTGTCAAGACAATCGTAGTTCCGGGACGTCTAATAAATATTGTTGTACGTTAGCGGGGGAAAATGCTCTTAAATGCTTGCTTGTAAGTTGTAAAGAAACTAGAATTTAAGCGTATTGTCGCGGCAAATTCTTCCTGTTTCCGCGTTCAATATTTTGGAAGCTCTGCCCGGCATTTCTCACCATGCCACGGAACTTAACGGTCGGCTTGCGATGAAAGAATGTCAATTATGTAAAGCGTGCTACGCCGATTCGGTTGTTACTTGTCCTACCGACGGAATGCCGACCGTGCATACGATACCCGGCGAACCGGTTCTGGAAGGCAAATATCATCTCGAAATGCGGCTGGGGCAAGGCGGAATGGGCGTGGTTTATAAAGCACGCCATGCCTATCTGAAAACCCAGCTTGCAATCAAGATCATCCTTCCCGATCTTGTCGGTAATGATCCGCAGCTTGTTACACGTTTTCGGCAGGAAGCGCTTGCCGCCGCCGCCATCCGTCATCAAAATGTCGTTGCGGTTACCGATTACGGCGTAATTGCCGGCTCGACGCCCTTTCTGGTTATGGAATATGTCGAGGGCGAATCGCTGCATGACCTTCTGGCACGTGAAAAACGCCTCGATCCGGAAAGGGCGCTTGAACTGATGACGGCAATCTGCTCCGGCGTAGGGGCTGCGCATCATCAGGGAATTGTCCATCGCGACCTTAAGCCGCTGAATATTATGATCTGCAGCGACCGCCCAAGCATCTCCCAAGCGGTCAAAATACTTGATTTCGGGCTTGCAAAGATCAAATCAGGAGAATTGCTCGGCAGTTTTATACAGGCGCAAACTACCGGACTTATGGGATCGCCTTTCTATATGGCTCCCGAACAATGGGCAGACGATGAACCGGACGCCCGCTCCGATATCTACAGCCTCGGTGTAATGCTTTATCAAATGTTGGCAGGTGATGTCCCTTTCAAGGGTTCTTCGATTCCTGCAATCATGAAGAAGCACATCAGCGATCCTCCGCCACCATTTTCGGCCGTTGGGGTTTCTCTCTCGCCCGCTCTGGAAGCAGCGGTAATGCATACCCTTGCCAAGGATAAAGAGAAACGCACCCCTTCCGTCGAGGCTATGATCGCAGAACTCAAGGAAGCGATTCACCCGACTTCGATCGGGATTCATACTTCTTCGACCGGCACTCTACCGGTTTCGACCCTGAACATCAGAACAAACCCGCCAAAATCCCGGGTTTTTGTTGATAATGTCGCTGTCGGTGAAACTCGTGAAGATGGTTGGATCACATTAAATGGCATTCAAAGCGGAAACCACCGTCTTCGCGTCTCCCATCAGGGCTATCCTGACTGGACTGCCGAAGTGGTCTGTGACGGACGGCCGCAGCAGGTAATTGCCGATCTTGTCTCTGAAGCTCAAAGGATTCCAATGCCGGTTTCCGAAGCAATTTCACATGGTTCCATTCCCTCACAGGGAGTTCCCGGCCAAAATACACCGACGCGAATGAGTACGACGCAGGATGCAGCTGCCGAATTGCAGAAGACGGCAGTGCAGACATGGGACACGGGACGTGAAATCAGTGTTGCTCCCGCCGGAAATAACAAATCGCTCAAAGCACTGGTTTTTGGCGGTATCGGATTGATCGTTCTGGCGATTTTGGGAGCCGGCGGGTTTGGAGTTGCCTACAAATTGGGCTGGTTTTCCGGTTCGGGGTTGGCTGTTGCAAATACGAATAAGTCGCCGCAGCAACAGACACAGCAAATTCCGACAGTGAAAGCCGAGATGATTCTCATCCCCGGCGGGCGTTTCAAAATGGGCAGAGATGACGACGGCGAACTTTCAAAACCTGAGCACGAGGAATCCGTTGACGGATTCTATATGGACAAAACCGAGGTTACGAACGCTGCATTCTATGAATTTATGGCCGCCTCGGGCTACAAGCCTTCGTCCGAGGAAATGTTTCTTGCTCATTGGGAAAACGGCAAACCGGTTCCCGGAGATGAGAACAAGCCTGTCAGATATGTAAACATCGAAGACGCCAAAGCCTTTGCCGCCTGGCGTTCACAACGGGACGGGGTACAATACAGGCTGCCTACCGAACAGGAATGGGAATATGCCGCCCGCAATGGAGCTAAAGAAAATCTTTACCCCTGGGGAGATAAATTCGAACAGCGATGTGCACACATTAACGAACCGAATAATCTTCCCGTAGTAGTCGGGACAAAAACCTGTCCGAATTCCTGGGGAGTACAAGACCTGATCGGCAATGTTTTCGAATGGACCGGTTCCGAAGCCTGGGTTTATCCCGGCAGTAATCTTGCCCTCGGCGACCTGCCGGAGCCGCATTATATGATTCGCGGCGGCGGCGCATTTGATAAAACAACGGGTCCGAACGCGATTACTTCGGCATTTCGTTTCGCAGCTCCCGCCAGCAGACGCAGTCCGGGGCTCGGTTTTCGGCTGGTTCGCTCCAAATAATCAGGGATTCAATTGAAGTAACCGGAAAAACTTTTCCTGAGACGGGATGGTAAACCCGCTGTTTCGGATTAAGAGCGATTGGCTTAAATAAGCGGGTTTTCTTCCGGATAATCATAAAGTATCTTTTTAGAATGAAAATTGTCCTCCTAGAGGAAAAAAGCGGCGTAGGGAAAGAACACGTTTTTGTCCGTGAGTCAGTTACATTCGGCCGTGATTCTTCCGAGTGTTCTCTGTCTTTTTCCGGAGCAGAGTTTCCGATGGTTTCGCGGAGTCATGCCGAAATCCGATTCCGTGACGGCTTTTGGTATTTAATAGATCGCAATTCTTCCTACGGAACTTTCCTTAACGGCTTAAAAATAGAAAGGCCTTCGCCATTGGCTATGGGCGACCGCATCCAATTTGGCACGGACGGGCCTGTATTACGTGTTATCGGGATAGAAACGCCCGAGATAACTTTTCGGGACGAGCCTTCGGAACGGCCAGCAGAAAACCGCCGGCAGGCTCAGGCAGTTTTGCGATTTGAGGACGGCAGGGCAGATTTTCCGCTGACTGCAAATTCTGTCTGGCTTGGCCGCGATCCCGCGGCAGATGTCGTTTTTGATCCTGAAGCGGTAATGGTTTCGCGGCGCCATGCCGAGATTAGAACTACCGGCGGCGAATTTCGTCTTTTCGATAACAATAGTTTCAATGGAACTTTTGTAAACGGGCAAAGACTTGCAGCGCCAATTCAGATTTTTGATGGTGACGTGATTCAACTCGGGCTTGGCGGCCCGAAGATTATTTTATCCGCACCTAAGCAAACGGCTCCGAAAGGGCTTGAATCGCCTGCCCAAAGGCTAAGCGTTGCATCGTCTGCCGGCGGCGACCCCAAAACTGTTGTAGCCGGCCTGAATGTCCGTCCGCGAATGGAACAGACCCCGGATACTGCTCCGCAATTGATGTTTACTGCCGCATTTGGTTCGCACGGCAGCCTGATAATCGGCCGCGACGCTTCAAATGACATTGTTCTCGAAGGTCTGCAAATATCCAAAAAGCACGCGCGGTTGATTTTATCCGGCGGGCAAATGGTTATTGAAGACTTGGGTTCGACGAATGGGACATATGTAAACGGAGTCCGGATAACAAAACAGATACTTGGTCCGAATGATACAGTCGGAATCGGGTCATTTCTTTTGCGGCCGGAACCTGATGGCCGGATCGGAGTTTACGATACACGGGCTAAAACGCGCATTACTGCAATAAATCTCTCTAAGCGAGTAAAAAATCGTTTTGGCGGCGGCGATCTTATTTTACTTGACGATATATCCTTAACTATCGGGCCTAATGAATTTGTCGGGATTCTTGGCCCTTCAGGGTCGGGCAAGTCAACCCTGATGGATGCATTGAGCGGTTTCCGGCCTGCACAGCGGGGGAATATTCTGATTAACAATCTTGATCTTTACCGCCACCTGGATTCTTTCAAACAATCTATCGGCTATGTCCCGCAGGACGACATCATTCACCGCGAATTGTCGGTTTACCGAACGCTCTTCTATATCGCACGGCTAAGGCTTTCGCGTGATGCCGCGCGGTCTGAACTGGACCAGATAGTCAATGAAGTGCTGGATGTTACGGGGTTATCGGAAAGAAGAAATGTTCCTGTTTCGCAGCTTTCCGGCGGCCAGCGAAAACGCGTTTCTACAGCGGTCGAACTTATAACGAAGCCTTCGATAATTTTTCTTGATGAACCTACTTCCGGGCTCGATCCTGCAACGGAAGACAAGATAATGCGTTTATTCCGCCAGATTGCGGAATCCGGGCGGACGGTAATAATGACCACGCACGCAATGGAAAACGTCAGATTATTCGACAAGGTTATTATCCTGATGCGCGGAAAGCTTGCTTTTTTCGGGCGTCCGGAAGAAGCCCTTTCATATTTTGGCGTTTCGGATTTCAATAAACTGTTTGACAAACTCGAGGCGCCATCTGCAAACAGTTCGGTTAACGGCAGAGATGTTCAGATCCCGCAAAAAGTTGAGGCTGTTGCCGATGGCTGGAAACAGAAATATCTGACCTCTCCGCTGTTTGACAAATACATACGTAAATCAATTGCTGATACCGGCTCGCTCCCGCCCTCTCGTCCGCAAAAAAAACGGCGATTGGGTCTGATCGGTGCTTTTAATCAATGGATAACGCTTTCGCGACGTTATTTTGAGGTTTTACTTAAGGATAAATTAACGCTTTTTATACTCCTGGCACAGGCGCCCGCAATTGCTTTTTTGACTTTTCTGGCCGTAGGCAGCCGTCAACCACGGGATTTTTTATATTTTGTGGTTGCACTCGTGGCTTTCTGGTTCGGGACGTCTGTAGCTGCCAGGGAAATAGTGCGCGAAAAGCCAATTTATCGCCGCGAGCGAATGGTAAATCTGGGCATCTTGCCATATCTGGGATCAAAACTTCTGATTCTGGGAATAATCGTGGCTTTTCAATGCATTCTCCTTTTTGTTCCGCTTAAGCTCTTTGATTTCATCGGTTTGAATCCGATGCCCGGCGATTTGCTCGGTTTGCCGCAGTTTTGGATTATGCTTTTGACCGCGGCAGTTGGTATTGCTGCCGGTCTGCTGGTCTCATCAATAGTCAGAACATCGGAAATGGCAACCGGCCTGGTCCCGCTGATTTTGATTCCTCAGATTCTTCTCTCGGGAATTGTCGGCGTCCCGGCAGGTGCCGGTCGTGTTGCGGGAATGATTATGCCGGCGGCATGGTCATTTGATGCAATAAAAAGGTTTTCGTCGCTTGATACGCTCCAGCCGGAAGGTGCAGATCCGCGTGGAAAAACAAAAGGTCTCGGGCTCTTTAAATCCATAGAAAAAGAAAATGATGCCGCAATTGAAAAATTTCGCAATGACATGGAAGAATTCAAAAAAGCGGCTCGCGCTTATATGTCGGACCCTTTGAATAACCCGACTCCAATCGAACCTGAAATAGGCGAATTAAAGAAAATTCCAGAGGATCTGAGCAAATTCGTTACATTTTTACATCCCTGGATGAACGAAATACTGGACCAGATAGTTTTGATTGCAATGTTTGCAGTGCTGACGATCGCCACGGCGGTGATTCTGAAATTGAAGGATTTTATCTGATAATATACCTATGAAATTTTCTATTCGTTTAGTTTTCTCATATGCGGCGCTGTCTGTCTTCGTTTGGTTAATTGCCGGCTGCGGTTCAGGTTCGCCTACAGGTGCTCCTCCGACCGGCGAACAAGCCAATTCCGCAGCGGCCGACAAGACAGACGCTGCCAACAATACCGATAAGCCAGCCTCCGAGTATCCTTTATTACCCGCAGCCGTTTTAAACTCCGAGGTTAAGAATCTGGACGGCACTACATTCAGCATATCTGACAAAAAAGGCAAAGTAATTCTTCTGAATATGTGGGCGACATGGTGCGCGCCTTGCCGGGAAGAAATGCCTACGCTCGTTCGTTTACAGGATACTTACCGTGACAAAGGCTTTGAGGTTATCGGCCTGAACACGGAGGAAAACGATACAAGGGAAAAAATAGAGCGTTTTGCGGAAGAAATGAAATTGAATTACACGCTTGTCTGGGCTGACCTTCAGCTGCAGAATGAACTGGTCAAAATCAGCCAGTTTGGAGGTATTCCGCAGAGTTTTCTTGTTGATCGAGAGGGACGGCTGCGTGGAATATTCAAAGGAAGCGGTAAACGGGAACTCGCGAAACTGGAAGAATTTATCGAGCGTACAGTCAACGAATAGGTTGAATGGTAATTTTCGGCTCCACCAGAATCGTTTTGAAATCAGAGAGGCTTACCTGTCCCGCAGGTGAGCCTTTACGTTTGTGGACATTTTTTCTCTGTGTATAATTGACAGCAGCTTTGGCCTGCCCGCCCGCTTTACTGTAAAAAGCTGCTGCCTGTGCAGCTTCTATCAGGGTTCGATTGGGAATTTCAGGTTTTCCTCCGGTTCGAATAACAACGTGGGAGCCGGGATAATCTGCGGCATGAAGCCAGATATCCCTGGAAGTTGCGATACGAAAAGTCAGAAAATCATTGTCTTTGTCTTTTTTCCCGACCAGGATCTCAAATCCGTCACTTGACAGAAATCTGCGGCAGCCCGGCATTTGCGTTTTTTGCTTCTTACGCGCCGTATTTGCCGTAATTACCGGCGGACTTTCTCCTCTCAAGGCGATAATATCTTTTTCCGCAATCGCAGTCTCTATTTTTTCCGATTCTTTTTCCAGGGCAGATATTTCTTCAGCCAGCAAAGCGAGCTTGTCTTTGAGAATGCGGGCGGCATTTTTTGCCTTGGAGTACTTCCTAAAGTATTTTTCCGCCGCTTCAGTCGGAGAATCTCCTTCAGCCGCAGGTATTTCAATTTCCGGCAGAAGATCGTCGAAATAATCTTTTACAAGATAACCGCTTTTTGTCCGTCTTGCGTTTGAAATCTGGGCGAGCAGGAGATCGCCGTAGCGTTTCCAGTGTTCGGCTTCACCGTGCTCTGACAAGTCGGTCTTAAGATTTTCAACCAGACGCATTGTTTTTTCCAGCTTTGAACGGATTCTCGAGCGGGCTTGTGCCGCAAGACGCGTAAACTCGGCCTCCGCTAACCGTTGCGAATAATAATCTGCCACTGCGTCGGAAACGGTTGAGAACGAAGACAAATCTATCGGGAAAATGTCATTTCTGTTTTCCGATTTAAACGATTCCGGTGCGTACGGCGGAAAGTAGGTTGAGCCAATTGCCGGCAAGTTTTCGCGCTCTCGTGCTGAGGCAATAATAATATTCTGCCCGTCAGTGAGAAAAAGATTGGAGGACTTGCCGGTCAACTGTCCGATAAGTGTAAAGGAAGTCCTTTTTGCACTTTCGCCGAATGAGAAGTAAACAATGCGGTCGTTTGGGCTGCATTCCGCTGAAGTTAACAGTAAACCGGCTATGTGCTTACGAAGCGAAAGGACGAATTGAGATGGTGTGTCAGAAACAGGTAGAGACGACTGCTTGCCGCGGACCAGATGAATTCTCGCAAAACAGGGATTTGCCGACAAAAAAACAAATTGTTTATCAGGCAGCCGGAAATCAAGCAAAACATCTCCGCCGCTGCCTCGGACACGCTCCAGCCGCCGGCCGAGGGTTTTTTCGGCAATTTCCTTTACTACGATATCTAAAATCCGATGATTCAAAGCAATTTTTTCAATACCCCGATTCGGGCGAAAAAAATGTCCAGAGCGACTCGGGATCGTTCCGGACGAGATGGCAAAAGGCGTCGGGAATTTGATATCAGAGCTCGCGGACGAGCACTGTACCTGCAATAAGGTCATGGGCAGCCCGGCGTTCCTGGTTTATGAAAACCGGAATGAACCCAAGACCAAGAAATAATAATGTAAAAAGCGATGCGGCTGAATAAACGGCAGATTGATGAAGCGTAGGATATTCATTTTCCTCGGCATCGATAATTTCAAGGCCGAAAATCTGCATTCCCAGCGTCCTGCCGTAATACCATATTGAAAAAGTGCAATATGCGAAATAGACGATGCCAAAGACGGCGGCTGCAGCTAAGGTGCCGGAAAGTGAGAACACTCCGGCGTTTAAATAAACTGCCGGCAGCAACAGCAAGCCGGTAGCAAAAGCCGCAGCCAGGATATCAAATGTCCCGGCCAAAAGACGCGTGGAAATTGCCGGAATATCGTCATATTCCGCCTCAGATTCCGAAACGGCGGATGGTAAGTCCGGAATGATTTCCTCCGCCGTTTTTTCTGTCGCTTGCTTTACCGGTATCGCAGTGAATTTACCTGATTCGCTGCGGGTAATTTCATCGGATAAACCGGATAAACTGCTGATTTGGTTGGGTGAACTTTCCTGAGGTTTATTGACCGCGGGTTCAATTACTGCAGTTTCGGCACCCGTTGCCTCTTCGATTCGCGGCAGTTTGTTTGTGTCATAACCGGTTCGCGGCAACTCCTTCGGTTTAATCAGACGCGGCTTGGGCGGAACGTTGACAGTCGCCTTTGGAGCCGAAAGGTCCGGCGTATCATTTGGGGACACTACCTCAAAGGGAAAAGTGCGCTGCGGTGCGGCGCAGGTTTGACTTTGCTGCTCGGGAGCGAAACGTTTTCGCGATTCTTCGATTCTGCGAAGAGCCTGTTGCAGAAGCGGGTCTGCTTCAGCACTTTCCGGTTTTTCAGACGGCTTTGGCTTCAGCGCGGTCGCCCCGACCGTTGACACATTGTCGCGGGGCATTTCCGGAGCCGTGGCAGAGGCATTAATGCGTTTACGCTGCCTTACGGAGTTTTGCAACTGCAGGCGCCAATCCGGTACGGTCGCATTTCTGGGTTGAAATCCAACCAGAGTAGGACTTGTCTTTTTAATGTGCAATTCGGTAGTTTCGTTTTTTTCGACAGACCTGGATATTGGCGGTTCCGAAGGTTTTAGAGATTGTAAAACCGTATTGTCCGTACGCGGAACGTTTATGCGCGGTGCCGAAACACGCTCAATTTTTGATTCCAGTTCCTCGCGGACGGTGTCGTTGACCATCGCGCCGCACGCGTAGCAAATCGACAGTGTCGGCGCTAACTCGCGTTTACAGACTGGACAAGTCATAGTTTTATTGACTGATTGTGAAGTGTTACGCATCCGGGCGCAAACCGGCCGAATTTCCGTGATAGTATCAGAAATTACTTTAAGTCGTCAACAGTAAGTTGATGAAATACAATAAAGTTGCGACGATTCGGAAAAAACCGGCTCCGAGTCCGGGATTAACCATCCAAAGGCTGGCGGCCGGCAAAACCGGCATCCATCTCGTGCCACCAGGAAATTACGTTTCCGTCATCCGGTTTCCAGCACAAAAGAACTACGCGACCTTCGCGAAGACTCGGGAAATCTATGAGACCTGAACGGTAATCTTTCAATTGTGCTCCGGACTCGAAAATTTCCGTAGTCAATTTGCCGATTTCATAAAGTGCTTTTACGTATAACGAGCCGCCTTCCATTCCACCGCCGTATTGCGAAGCCGTTGCCGCGGCAGAAGCAGCCTCGCGAAAATCCTCTACTATCCGGTAAAGTTCGCTAATCCGTCGCAACTTGAGTCCCAGCGACGGCAAAAGTGCGTTTGCTTCATCGACGGTGAAAAGTTTCATCTGTCGTCGCGAATACGAACCAAATGTTCGCGATTTTCTTCCTCGTCCTGAGTTTCTTCGGTAAATCCCGGGCCGGTTCGGTGGATCCGAGGGATCGTATCCCGTTGACGGACAATGTCACCGTTTGAAATACCGGGCGGGACAAATGACGGAACTTCAAATTCCTGTCCTTGCGAAAGGTCTTTTCGTATATGATCGGCAATTTCTCCCAGATCGATGAAAAAATCGGCAACATCAATTAGCCGCGGAGCCGTATTTGAACGGAAACCGGCAACCTCGACCCGGCAGCCTTTATAAGCCACGGCATTTATCGCATAAACGAAATCCTCATCACCCGAAACCAGGACCGCCGTGTCGTAACGACCGGCAAGGCTGAGCATATCCACTGCGATTTCCACATCCAGATTTGCTTTTCTGGTGCCGTCGTAGAATGTCTTGAGTTCCTTCTGAATGACACGAAAACCGTTGCGACGCATCCAAAGAAGAAATCCCTGTTGACGTTCAGCTCCGGCATCGACGCCCGTATAGAAAAAAGCCCTGAGCAAGCGGCCGTCGCCCAGCAATATCCGAAGCAGTTTATTGTAGTCTATGTCAATATTGTGAAACCGGGCAGCGTGGAATAGGTTATTGCCGTCGATAAAAACAGCGACCCGGCCGCGATGGCCAAATTTCCAAAATGCCCCCGGTGTCGTTTCAACTTGCATTGTCGTGCTCCTCGGGTTCAAACTCTCCCGTACCCGTGAAGCCGGTGCATAGCGATTGGCGGATAGTTGTTTTAGTTACAGGCGGCGAAATTACCCTGGTCAATCTGTAGTTAAATATTTGCCGTTAAAGCGATTAAAACTAAAAATACAAAAAATTTATTTTTGATATCCGAAATCTTATGCAACCGGCTGCGAATCCGGCCTAATCCTTAGTTTCCTACGATTACCTGCTTCGGTCAAGCAGTTTGACGACGGAAATGTTAGAATTCTACGTTTAGATATGGCTACGGGCGATGAAGGGCAACCATCAGATAATAATTCCGCAGTGAAGACCGGCGGATCATTTCAAGGTCCGGAAATGTCAGCATGTCCAAAATGCAGCCGGTTGAATCCCAAAACACGTTTTGAATGTTTGTATTGCGGGCAGATGCTTGCAACGGAACCGGACATTGAGGCACCCCGAATCACCCTGAAAAAGCCGGAAATCTGGGAAGAGGCGCTCAACGTAATTTTTATTGGCGCTAGTGGCGCAAGTAATCTATCCGCGATATCCGCCGCGGTTTCAGTTTTTGGCATTGACTCAAATCTGGTTCGTTTAGCCCTTGAAAACGCAATCGCGTTGCCGCTATGCAGAGTTAATTGTTTGGAAGAGGCGGATTTTATTCGTAGTCGGCTTGAAACTGCAGGAGCGACCGTTTGCGTCATCGAAGACCGCCGGTTGAATCAAGACAAACCGCCGGTCAGGATTCGCTCCGCAAGATTTACCGAAACCGCTCTTCTTCTTGAAGACTTCAATACAGGCCGGATTGCCCAAATCCTTTTTGACGAACGGGTTACGGTCGTTTCAGGTCGCCTGGTTACTTCGCAAAGCGAACATCGGAGCCGCCGTAAAGATGACGAAAAACGGCGTGAATCCATGACGGTTACCCTCGATACTCCATTACTTGATATCTATCGTCAAGGTGACCCGAGCGGGTTTCGCATTCGCGCCGACGGATTTGATTTTTCCCGTATCGGAAATTCCGCAGGACTAATTGCGGAAACAAATCTGAAAATACTGACGGAAATGCTCGCGGAGCGTCTCGCTGCAGCGAGCTTCGATAATAATTATGAGAAAGTCAGAAATGAATTGTCCGAAATCTGGCCGCTCGAGGTAAACAATTCTTCACGCGGGATTTACAGGACGGGTTTCGGAACCGGGTTTGCGGCCGGCGAAACTACCAATAATGCAAACCAGTTCACGAGATATTCGCGAATGATGTATTTTTACAATAATGCCCTATGAAGCGTTCGTTGAAGAGACCAGGCCGAAGGCAGCCGTCTCAAGGCCCTTTTTCTTTTGAATCTGACGGCAGAGGCTCTGAATCGCTAATTTACGGCACAATGCCGGTGTTGGAAGCCTTGCGGTCGCGGCCCGGCCGCCTGAGACGTATTTTAATTGCAGAAGGAAGCCGCGAATCCCGTCTTACGGAAATACTCGATTTGGCAGCCGGTAACAAGGTGCCCTTCGATCGTGTAGAGAGGCAGCATCTCGATCGAATTGTGGAGCCCGGAGCAAATCATCAGGGAATTGTCGCAATAGCCGCCGCCGCAGAATATTTGGACGAAGACGAACTTTTGGATTCTCTTCCTGCCGAACCTTTGTTAGTTTTACTCGATACAATCGAAGATCCGAGAAATCTGGGAGCGATTTTACGGACTGCCGAATGCGCCGGCGCAGACGGTGTTTTTTTACCTAATCGTCGTTCTGCGGGATTGACTGAGGCCGCAGTCAAAACTTCCGCAGGTGCTGCCGAATATCTGAAAATTGCCCGAACTGCCAATCTCAACAGACTGATTGATAACCTAAAGAGCCGCGGAATCTGGATTGTCGGTGCGGATGGAGCCGCAGATATGGATTATACCGAATGGGATTGGAGTCTTCCTACGGCACTTGTGCTTGGCTCGGAAGGTTCCGGCTTACGAAGGCTGGTAAGTGAAAACTGCGACAGTAAGGTAAGAATTCCCATGTATGGGAAAATCAATTCCTTGAACGTTTCGGTCGCCGCCGGCGTTTTATTATTTGAGGCCCGGAGACGGCGAAAATCTAAAGATAGAACCAAGGACGGAGAGTAAAATCTATGTTTTGTCCAAAATGCGGAGTAGAAAATCCGGACAACGGTAAATTCTGCAGACGTTGCGGCACGGATATCGGCAATGTGGCAAGCGTTCTTTCGGGAAAATTGCCGGCGGTTTCCTGCTCTACAAATAAAAAGCCCGTAAGCCTTGCCCGTGCAATAGTCAATTTCTTTACCGGCATTGCTTTCCTGATGGTTTCCGTCGCGCTTTCGACAACCGCAATGGGTCAGACGTGGTGGTTCTGGATGCTTATTCCGGCATTTTCGCTGATAGGCTCAGGAATTGCTCAATATGTACAGGTCCGACAGGCAACGGCCGGCGCCCTGCCTCAGCCGTTAAATTCAGAAATCCCGACCGAAGCCGGCAGGCTTCAGTCACCTATCGTTCAAATTCCCACGCAGGTTTCAGCCTATAAAACCGGAGAGCTGATGCCGCCAAGTGTTACCGAAGACACTACAAGGCATCTGCCCGGCGATGAAAGTTCGAAAACCGTGCGCTTTCAGGATCGAAAGACTAGTTGATACGGACAGTTTCGGAGGCCGTTGCGATATTTCCCGCCGAATCGAAAACCCTTAGGGTGATCAAATGTGTACCGGCGGCCATTATCGGTAATTCCAGGACAAAGTTTTCTTGCGGTGAATCTGCGATTCCGTCAGCCGGCGCGATCGATTGCCAGTCGCCGCCATCAATGCTGTATTCCGCACGGGCAATATAGCTTGTTTTGTCTGTTGCGGAGAAGGTGATTGTCAATGGCTTTGACTTTATCGCCGGATTTACGGTAATGACGGGTGGCGAATTATCAACATAGAACGGTTCGGTTTGAAATTCGCCGTAGAGAGCCGTATTGACCGGATTTGATGGTGTATCACGAACAACTATCCTGAGTACGTAGCGCCCGTCCCGAAGCGCAAAACCGTCAAGCGAATAGAAATTTTCTGACAGGCCTTTGCTTATCTGTACAAAATCCTTATCCGAGATTTCCCGGATATAGATGTCGTATTCGAGTTTGTCGCCATTTCGGTCTTCTGCTGTCCAAAGAAAGCCTCTTGCGCCGCGGAGATAGACACGTCTCGGAGGTTGAGCTGCGACAACAATGCCAAAAACTGCCGGATCCAGTCCTGCAAGCGCGATATTCGGATCAATCTGTATCGGCGGATTGGCCAGTAGGCCGACATTTGCCGGTAATATTTGAACAGAGGTGATTTCAGGTGCGATATTTTGCGGCAGAAACAGAACATTAACCTCAGACAAAGAAGCGGAAGGACCGGTAAGAATAGCCCGCCATTGCATATATCGCGTTGGACCGCCGGCAATGCTTCCGCGCGGTGATTCAGATCTCACCGGCTCCCATGCCGTCCATGTTTCGTCCGGTTTTTCCGTATTTCCGACCCGCGTCTCGATTCTGACGCTGCCTGAAGATGTCCAGGAGATGCTTCCCCAGGAAGCTGCGGATTTTGCATCCAAAACCGGCGATCGATATTCTCCCGCAGGGACACTTTCCGAGCCGATTCTGTAAAGTTTTCCCGGATTGCCGGCCGCAGCAAATAGTTCGCGCTGGCTGCGGATAAGACGGGAAATCTGTCCCGCTTCGGTTTGAACCAGCAAGGTTTCGTCGCCCGTATCGTTTACGGAGTAAATGCGGCCGCGGTCAGTTGTGCCGATATAAACAATTCCCTGCCCGGTTTCGATAGAAAATGCCGAAATGGATTGCGAACTCCAGATGATTGAATCTCCGCCGCCCGGCCGAATTTTGTAAACTGCTGATTTAGCGCCGTTTAGGTCATATTTGCTGCGGCGCGGGGGTGGAGGCTGCATTGGATTAGGTTTTTCGACCGTAATTGTTGCAGGTGAAGCAGTGGCTGCCGGTTCGGCGGGTTTTGCGGCTGAAACAGAATCCCCGAGTAAAAGAGCATAAACTGATCCGTCACTACCGACGGCGATTTCGTGAACTTCGCGCAATGGAGAATCCAGCAGAGCGAATGCCTTGCCGTCCTTCTGAATCCGGAGTACTATTCCGCCCGGATCCGTACCGGCCAACAAATCTCCGCTCCTGTCAATTGCCAGCGAAATAATGTGCATTTCGGAGGAATCATAAAGCAAAGAAGCCGAAGGTTTTGCACCTGCCGATTGAACGCGGTAAATTTTCCCCTGATCGCCCGTGCCCACGGCCAGACTGCCGTCCGGAAGAACGGCCAGTGCCCAAATGTATTTTTCGCCCGGCTCAAAATAAACAGAGAATTTTCCCGTGGAATCGGTTTTGTAAACCTTGCCGTCGGGTGATGTAGCCACGAAAATATCTCCGTTTCGGGCAACCGCGATGGCGGATACATTGATTTCGTCAAAATCCGCAAATACCGATGACTTGCCGTCTTTCGTTACTTTGAACAAACGTCCTTCCGGACCGGTGGCAAGATATACGTTACCTTGCGGATCCAGTGCCGCGGACCAAACATACGGCTGGCCGACCGAAGCGATTTCGTTTACTGCCGGTGCGGCCGTAATTTTGCCGTTTTTATCGATTGAGACGCCTATTGCTTCGCCCCGCAGGGCGTCAGCCGCGGAATTAACGGACCATACCAGCGGTTCGGCAGCCGAAACGCCTGAAAACGTAAACGTGCAAAATGTGAGAATCAGAAAGGCACGGATTTGAAAATTTATCATTTTTTAACAGCTTTGAAATCCAAGGATGAACGACTAATCAAATATAAGCGATTGGCAATAAAAAAACATCTTTTCGGGCAAAGGATTAAAGCATTCTGATTAAAAAGCTTCCGACAAAGGCAATTAGTCTAATCCGCTTCGATGAATCTTTTAGCATCTTTTAGTTCTTCTGCGTCGCCGGTAATCAGGCGGGCACTACGCTCGCGCGTCAGATAAGCCCAGAACCACTCAGTCATTACAACCAGACGGTTGCGAAACCCGATAAGAAAGAAAATGTGCAGCGATAGCCAGAAAAACCAGGCTACAAAGCCGCTTGCTCTGATGCCGAAAACATCTGCGATTGCGCGGCTGCGGCCGATAGTTGCTAAAGAGCCTTTGTCAAGATAGCGAAACTCTTTTCTCTCCCGCCGGCGAATGTCTGAAAGTATATTTTCCGCCGCGCAGGTGCCCATCTGCATCGCCGCGGGGCTGACGCCCGGTACAGGTTCGCCGTTTTCGCGTTCGATATATGCCATATCACCAATCACAAAAACATTTCCGTGTTGCGGTATGGAAAGATCTTTTTCAACCTTGACACGGCCGGCGCGGTCGGTTTCGACGCCGAGCTTTTTGCCAAGCGGTGATGCTTCCACTCCCGTTGCCCAAAGCACAACGTCGCAGTAAATCCATTCATCCCCGACTTTAACCCTTCCCGGCTCGATCAAACTGACAAAACTGTTTAACCTCACCTCCACGCCGAGTTCCGTTAATTGTCTCAATGCACTGGCCGAGAGCTCGGGCGGATAGGTATTCAGAATACGGTCCGAACCTTCGAAAAGGATTACTCTTGCCTTTGTTGTGTCAATTGCCTTGAAATCGGCTGCCAATGCCTGCCGTGCGATATCCGCCAAGGCACCTGCGAGTTCGACTCCGGTCGGTCCGCCGCCGATAACGACAAATGTCGGTTCCGTGCCGTTACCTTTCAGAAAGGCATCCCGTTCCGCCAATTCAAATGCAAGAAGAATCCGCCGCCTCATTTCCAGCGCATCTTCGATTGTTTTCAGTCCCGGAGCAAAAACTTCCCAGTTATTATTGCCAAAATATGAATGCCTTGCTCCGGCGGCCACTATCAGATAATCGAATTCGACCTTTTCACCGTCTTCGAGCCGGACAATGCCGCCATCGAGGTCAAAATCCGTAACTTCACCCAGAATTACCTCAATATTCCGTGCACGATGAAGAATCCGGCGCAAAGGACTTGCAATTTCGCCGGGAGACAGAACAGCCGTTGCGACCTGATAAAGCAGCGGTTGGAAGACGTGATGATTTTTGCGGTCAATAAGGGTTACGGTAACAGGTTTATTCTTCAAGGCTTTGGCTGCCCAAAGCCCGCCAAATCCACCGCCGATTATCACCACACGCGGAAGGTTGCCCGAATTCTCTTGTTTTATAACTTTCATCAGTTTCCGATATATTTAGCGTAAATTCTTCTGGCTAGCCCGATATCCTCCGTACCTCTTATAATTGCCCTTGAATCAGGAAAAACCGTTATTTCACAATCATCTATTTCAAACCGTAAAAGAAAATCGTTCTGTTCCGTCCAGGTCAGAAACTTTATCTTATCCGCAAGATTATTCAGATCAATCCGGGCAGCATTTGCCGGAGAAATCTGGACGGCATTGCGCCCACATAGAACTGCGGCAAAGTCGCGCCGCTCGGCCGATAGAAATTCAAAGAGACGGCGGCCGCAGACCGGACAATCCGGATCAGGAGCGGAAAGGGTGATTTTTCTAAAATCAGCCTTCCAGATGTCGAATTGCAGAAGCGATCGATGAAGATCCTCAATCCTGCCGCAAAGAAGCTTCAGCGCTTCAGAAACCTGAATTGCGGATATCGCAGATATAACCGGCATTATTACGCCGGCGGTGTCACAGGTCGGTGTACTACCGGCTTCGGGAATATCGGGAAAAATACATCTGAGACACGGCGTTTCTGCCGGACGAATAGTCATAGTCGCCCCGTAGGAAGCCACAGCCGCTCCGTAAATCCAACTAAGGCCGTGCTTTACGGCGACATCGTTAATCAGGTAACGAATCTCGAAATTGTCAGTTCCGTCCAGAATAATGTCACAGCCACCGGCAAATTCCTCGATATTCGATGAATTTGCATCGGCAACTACAGGCTCTACCTTTACTTCGGAATTGATTTCCGCAATGCGGGCTGCGGCAGCAATTGCCTTTGGCAGGCGATATTCCGCATCGGATTCCTTAAAAAGCGTTTGACGCTGCAGATTTGTATATTCAACAAAGTCACGATCTATGATCCGAAGTCTCCCGACTCCAGCACGGGCAAGCATCTCGCAATGGGCGGAGCCAAGAGCGCCGCAGCCAAGAATCAGGACGCGGGCTTCGGCCAGGCGTTGCTGTCCTTGAGGCCCAATACCGGGGAAAAGTTCCTGCCTGCTGTAACGCCCTTTGTTCATTTCGATTTACGGCTTTCCTGACGTTTGGGATGTTTTGTTTAGCCGGCTTCGGACGGCGGCTGCCATAACCTCTTTCGGCGCTTTTACGCCTGTCCAGATTTCAAATTGTGCTTCGGCTTGCGCTATCAGCATTTCGAGGCCGCCGATAGTGGCCGCACCTGCATGTTCAGCGTCGATGATCAAAGGCGTCCGCTCCGGGTTATATACCAGATCATAGACTATTTTGATATCCCGAAGCCCGTCAGGCAATGCCAGCCGGACATCCGCAAATTCTCCTGCCGTTCCCGCCGGAGTAGCATTTACAAGTATGTCAAAGCCTCTGAAATCTGCACCACCTTCTGCCGGCAGCCGGCCTGATGCGACAGAAAAATCTCTGGCGAATTTTGCGGCTTTATTCGGATCGCGACCGAAGACGACAACATTGACCTTTTTGGATAAAAGCGCGGCTGTTACGGCACGAGCCGCCCCTCCGGTGCCTATAATTGCGGCATGGGCTCCGCTAAGGTCAGGATAACGCCTTTTCAAAGGCACTATAAAGCCCTTGACGTCGGTATTAAAGCCGAGAAGACGATCACCTTCAATCTTTACGGTGTTTACGGCACCGACACTTCGTGCCGTATCATCGAGTTCATCGAGATAACCGATTATTTCTACTTTATGCGGGTTTGTGACTGCTAAGCCTTTAATATTCAGCAGTTTACTATTTACAAATGTTTCCAGGAACCGTCCGGCTTGTTGCGACTGAAAAGGGATGAAAACGCAATCCATTCCGGCAGAAGCAAAAGCAGAATTATGTATCAAAGGCGAAAAAGAGTAGGAAGTATCACCGGCCAAAAGGCCGAAAATCTTTGTTTGAAGCGAAAGCGAATCCGCACGGTAGAGTTTTTTCAAATCCGTTGCGGAAATTTGACCGGGAGCCGCTGCCGAAGCTTCATCCTGCGATGCAAAAGTAAAAGGAGCACCAAAGGCCGGACCTAGAATGCGTGTCCATTTGCCGGCTTCGCCCATTGCAATGGGTATCAATTGCCGCCCGAATTTATCTGCCCGGCTGAATAATTGCCAGAGACCGGCCGCATCGGCTGCATCATTGACTGTAATTGCGATTTTAATTACTGCCTGCGGGATAGAGGCAAGGTTTTCGTAAACTGCTTGAGGATTGGCAGAAACATCGTCCGGGGCGAAACTATGATATGAAACTATTTGGTTTTTTATTTTACCGATAGTCGCGGAATCTAACAGTAAAAAGTCATCCGGCTCGAAATCACCCGCCCAAAAACCTGAATTTGCCGCAATGTTCCAAAATTCCTTTTTTTCTTCATCTGAAATGTCGCGGTGGCCGCCCGCGTTACGCGGGCGAAATGTTGCAAGAATTTTTGTTCCTGTCTTTGCGGCGGATTCGGCAATTTTCAAAGCAAACGGCAATTCGGCGGCATCGAGTGCATCGAAACGGATTTCAACCAGGCTGTTGCCTGATTGTCTGGCTTTTTCAAGGGCAGCAGAAAGTTCCGAGGCGGTTTTAACCGGCAGTGTTATGCAGATTTTCGAATCAGGAGCCACTTTTAGATTATAAATCGAAAGAAAAGCCTCCGAAAGTAATTACAAAGTAATTACACACGGCTAGATATTTCCCGGATTTGTTTTATTTGGAACAGCCAGCACAAAACTCAATGCGGCTATCAGCGAAGCTATCACTCCGGCAGCGGATGCCGCAATTATAGCCGTATTTCCGGTTTGTTCTATGGCTATTCCTGTCAAAGCCCAGGCAATGGAAACCGGGAAAATATAATCTCGCAGTAAAATCCGGAAAAAAATACCCAGAATGGTTGCCGCCGCAATAAGGCCGAGCGCAAGGGCTGTTTCCCATTGCGGAGCAGGCGAATGGCCTGAACTTTTCAACCAGACCATGAAATTTATTAAAGTTGCGGCCGTTACCCAGCCGAAATAGAGTCCGAAAGGTGCTTTAACAAACCAATAATCTTTTGCGTTGCCGGGAGATGAAATGAACGATCCGATCAAAAAAAGAGTAACGGCAAGCAATAAAATCAGAATCAGGCAAAGAAAAATTTGGTTGTGATGCCATGAATAAATCCAGCCGACATTCAGGGCACAGGAAAGCACGTAAAGAGGCCGGATGGCGCGGATGGCTGAGTGCGTTTGAGGCCGTAATTGATAGATACTGAAGGCAATAAGGCCTAAATAAATCAGACTCCAGATCGTAAAGGTGTAACCGGCCGGTGTAAGCAGTGTCGGGTAAGCGGCCGAAATCTGATCCGGCGTAACATTGTTTATACGGCCGATTGCGGCCAGATAGTTGAAGGCAATTGTCCCGATTGTGGCAATAGGGACAAGTATAATTCTCAATTTATCACGGCTTGAATGATTTTCCGGCATCTGATTGATTAAATGATCCTCCGAAGCAAAAGAGAACCGAAGATCAAAGATTTTTCTACAATTTCGTATAATGATAACTTAAATGGTGAGAATCGCCGAACAGGTTCTGCGGTCAAAATCCATGAAAACTCACATTTCAAGGTTATTTTAACAATCAAAACCTTACTGGCATTGAACTTGCGTGAGGTTCTGACGGAAGTTTTGACGCATCGTTCTCTTCCCCGAATGCGTCAAATAAACGGGAAGAGAAATGATTCACCTGCTGATGAGAAAACTTAAATTAATTTTGCCCGCTTTCTTTGCGGCGGCTCTGTTATCATTGTCCGCATTCGGACAAAAAGATGACCAGAAAAAGCCTCCGCCGAAAGGAGATCCGCCGGTTATCAAGCCCGAGGACAAGAAACCGCCGCGCGGCAACGAACCAAAAGGCGACGACAAGCCAAAAAAGCCGATATTTGAATTTGCCGACATCATATTCAGGATAGAAAGTCAGGACGAAGACTTTCAAGGCTGATGGATTGTCCTTTATTGAATTAGTTAACAAGAAAAGCATCGGATTAAACTTTATCCGATGCTTTTTGTCTTTATTGGTGCCGACTAGAGGACTTGAACCTCTGACCTATCGCGTGTGAAGCGAGTGCTCTACCGCTGAGCTAAGTCGGCCGGAACGTTGATTTAACCGAAGTTTACGGCCTGTAATTAGAACGAAGGATCGTCAGCTTTAGCCGGCCGGTTTTCCTGTGTCGCTTTTATTGTACTCAATGTCGAATCAGTGTAAAAATGGCGATAGCCGGTTGCCGTAACTCCCTGAGCGACTTGCGGATCTGCGTTAATTGAAAAAAATGCAGGTTTAGAAGCAGATGGCTCTTCGACAGTCATGGTAAAAATGTAACCATTGACGACCGGACGTTCGCCGCGAAAACTCTCGTCAAGTCCTGAAGAGGCAACCAACTCGTCAAAAGTACCGAATCTGCCTTTATTTCTGGTGGCATACTGTGCCTGAAAAGTACGTATCCTGTCCAGCGTCTGGGCGGCTGCCGTTTCATTACCGGAGCGAATCATCGCACCCCAGGCAAGGCTCCCGACGCCAATCAGGAGACCGATGATCGCAATTACGATCATCAATTCAATCAGGTTAAAGCCGGCTTCGCCGGACTTTTGTCGTTGATAATTTCTCATAAAACAAAGCAATTTCTACCACAAAGTTACACGTGATTATACATCAGAAGTTGCAAATGTTAAGAGAGTTGCCCCGCAAGACGGGATAGCGGCCGCCGCATGAAATCAGCTTCCAAACCAAATTGGCGGCAAGGCAAAATTTGTGATGCCAAGAGCATCAGTTATCCTGTAAACTATAAAAACGTGGCTTTTCGGAGCACGGCAATTGAAATGGCAAGAGAATTACAGGGGCCGGTTGGCGGATTTTAATGATGAGAGACTGGATTGTGTTCGAATCAGGTACTTCTGAAATCGAACCGGCAGCGACGGCCGCCGGGACGTCAGCCAGAATTGCAGCGATTCAGGCTGCGGTAGAAACAGTCATTCGTGGTAAATCGGATACCGTCCGACTTGCATTAGTCGGGCTGTTTGCCGGCGGACATCTTTTGATAGAGGACGTTCCGGGCATAGGAAAGACGACGCTTGCATCCGCACTGGCACGTTCATTAGACCTGAGCATACAGCGTATTCAGTTTACCTCCGACCTTTTGCCGTCGGACGTAATCGGGCTGTCCATATTCAATCCCCGCACGGGAGATTTCGAATGGCGGCCGGGACCGATTTTTGCAAACGTGGTACTGGCCGATGAGATCAACCGCGCGACGCCCAAGACACAGTCCGCGCTGCTGGAAGCAATGGCGGAAGAACAGGTTACCGTAGATGGAGTATCGCGTCCGCTGCCGCAGCCATTTATTGTTATTGCAACCCAGAACCCTTCGGAACATCACGGGACCTATCCGTTACCCGAATCTCAACTCGACCGCTTTATGCTGCGTCTGCAGATGGGCTATCCGAGTTTCGATGATGAAAGGGCAATACTTCGCGACCGTACGGAAGGAGATCCGTTGAACCGCGTCAGCGCCGTCTTATCGCGTGAGGATGTAATCGAATTGCAGCGATTGACGGCCGCTGTCAAATTCGACGAAGCTTTGGTGGATTATCTGCTTAAAATAGTGGAGGCGACGAGACAAACAGAGCGGCTGGAGCTCGGGGTCAGTCCACGCGGTGCACTTGCTCTTTTCCGCAGCGCACAGGCACACGCTCTTATCTCGGGCAGGGATTTCTGCATTGCGGATGACATCAAGAATCTGGTAATTCCGTGTTTTGCGCACCGTGTCATCGTCCATTCGCGGTCGGCCGGACTGAGAAGTCACATTCGCGAGGCCGAAGCGATTTTGCGCGATATCCTTGATAAAAACGCAGTGCCATTATAGATTTTTCTTTGAACAAATTTTTACAAATCGCCCGGCTTTTTGGCCTCAAAGACATCAAAACCGCGATTATAGGCATCGTCTCGGTTGCCGGCGGTATGCTCCTTGCCGGGCTTACTCTGCTTGCTCATAGGACAAGCAATCCCCGCCTTGCCTTTGCCGCAGCGATTATTTCGCTGATATTTGTCATAATTCTGCTTGTTTTTGTCGTTCCGCCATTGGCACGAAATGCCGGCAGGGAAGCCTCACAGCTCGATTTGCCATTCGAAATAACGGCCGGCGGAGCCATTGCAGCCGCATTGCTGGCCATTGTAGGCTTTTCTGCCTGGAATACGGGCAACAATCTGCTCTTTCTCGTACTGGCTTTTATTGCGGCAGCAATGATCGTAGGTTTTGCAGCCGGTTCGCTTACTTTGCGAAAAATCGAGGTCAGGATGCGCTTTCCGGAAGCAATTTTTGCCGGTGAACAAACCCGGATACTTGTAAATCTGGAAAACCGAAAAAAAATCCTGCCTGCAATTTCAGTGGTAATAGAAGTTCGCGGCACGGAACAGAATGAATCTGCGGCAGCGCCGGAGTTCAGAAAATTGCTGCCCGGCTTTGTTGCCGAGAGGCTTTCGCGGCCGCCAATCGTAAGAAAGCCGCTCGGGCATTTCGCTTACCTTGCCGCCGGTGAATCGCTTGAGACGGCCGTTTCTTATTTATTTCCCAATCGGGGGCGGTTTTTGATTCGTAATTTTGAGCTTTCCACACGTTTTCCCTTTTCATTTTTTTGTCATCGGCGCCGTTTGAACGCACGCGAAACGGAACTTTTCGTATTTCCGGCAATCGAGACTTTGGGGTCGGAGATTGATGACGCCCTTCCACAAACCGGCAGGCTTTCTTCGATGCGGAAAGGCTCCGGGCAGGACCTTTTATCTCTCAGAGACTATCGGCCAAACGATGACCAAAGGCAAATCGACTGGAAGGCAACAGCAAGGTCGCGGACATTGATCGTCAAGGAGTTTGCAGCCGAAGACGAACTAAAAGCAACGATTTTGCTCGATCCGCGTATTCCGTCGTCGGATTTCAGGCATAAAAACACCCGGGAGATGCTGGATGCCGAAGCTGCGGGCACATTGTTTCCTCTGTCAGAACGTTTCGAGAGAGGCGTAACACTTGCGGCCTCCATTTTGGCACATCTGAACGCCTTACAGGCTGAAACCCGTGTAATTATTGGTGGCAAAGCGGGACGATTCGGCGTCGGGCCATTGCATCTTATTGAAATGCTTAGACTTCTGGCAATCGCCGAGCCTGTTCAATCAAATAACGGCAATAAAAACGAATCGCTTTCAACGCCAAATCCCGCTGATGAAGCAGGATCAGGCAAAATCATTGTTATTTCCGCATTTCCTGAAGATTTTGACGAACTTGTGGTGAATCCAAGCGTAAAAGTTATCGAATACTGAGGATTTTTCCCGCGATTTGTCATAAATGCTTCTTTTGCGGTGTTTTACTAGGTGTAGGCATTGAAGATGCTGATTTTAAGGCAGATAACGGGAAATTTAGTGGACTCGATGTCCGATCAGGCAGCGGCAACAGCGGCAAACGAGCATCCTGAATTCGAAGCGGCCTTTACAAGGCATCATCGAACGGTCTTTCGCGCCGCAAGATCGATTCTGCAGGACACCGCTTTGGCAGAAGACGTTACACAGGAAACATTTATAAAATTGTTTAACAACCTGAATGTTCTTGAATCAGAGGAAATGCTGCGGCCATGGCTTATCAGGGTTGCAATTAACCTCGCCCGAAATACCCTTCGGACAAAGAACAGGGCGAACACAAGAGATGAAAAATACGTCAAACAAAATTGGGCAGAATCTTCAGCGTCTATTGAGAACGATTTTGAAGATCGTGAAGGAATAGAGGAAATTCGCCGAATTCTTTCTTTGATAAAGGAACCACAGCGGAGCTGCCTTATACTAAAGCAGCAGGGGCTTTCATACAGAGAAATCGCCGAAAGCCTTTCGCTCAACGAAGGCAGTATCGGGACCTATATTGCCCGGGCAAGAGCCGAATTTGCCAGATTGTACGGTAAATCGGGGGAAAAAGTATTATGAAACAGGATTGCTTAGACATTGGCCTGATCCAGGCATATCTGGACGGCGAAGCCGGACCGGCAGCCGCAAGAGAGATTGCAAGTCATCTTGCGGAATGCGAACTCTGTGCAGAGGCAATCGCTGCGGCTGACTCCGAATACTCGACAGTTTCTTCCGCACTCGGACGTGAGATAGACGTAATGGTTCCATCGCAAAGGCTCTGGGAGCGAATCAGCAGCGAAATTGAATCAAACGGACAGAGGAAATCCTTTTTCGGCCGTTTATACGCTGCAATCACAGCCGTTTTGCCGGTACATGGACTTGCCGCGGCCGCAGCGGCTGTTCTGGTCGTTTTCTTCGGAATGGTGTTTCTGATTGGTGAAAGGCAAGTGAACCCGGATTACTCACCGGTGGTAACTTCAACACAAACAAAGGATAATACCGGGCCGCTCAACGCCTCTGTTACCGCCCCAAACAATGATATGCTTGCGGCAGCTGCTGACACACCGGCAGCCTCCGCGCGTAATGAGTTTGTAGCCCGGACAAACCTAAATGATTCCCAGCTCCGCCGTATAGCCGCGCAACCCGTAGTACGCCGCAATACAGAGGCGTCCGTATCGAGAGGCGAGACATTTCTTCCCGGAGAAGAAAGTTATATCAAGACAATTCAGGGACTGCAGCAGGGAATTGGTGCCCAGAATGCATCGTTGAGCGTTTCCGGACAGGTAAGTTTCGAACGGGACATCGCCGTACTGGATGCCTCAATTCGTAAAATGCGTGAGGTGGTCCGCCGTAATCCGAACGATCGTGCCGCCCGTCGAATTCTTTATGCGGCTTATCAGGACAAGATTGATCTCTTAAGCAGCGCCGCGCAGCGGCAGGAGCTGATCGCCAGCATCAAATAACCGCGAATCCCATATGATTAAATTATTTTTCGGCAAAATGAACAGGGCGGCCGCAATCCTGCTTTTTCTCGGCGGCGCGGCTCTTGCTCAAAGTCCGCCGAAATCTCCGCCGCCAAAGTCCGTCCCGCCGCCCGTCAGGCCGGAAGTATTCGGGACCTACGAAAAAGCGATATCTGCCGTACCCGGAGTGAGCGTTAAACTCTGCGTTGCACAGGGAGAAGTAAAAATAAACGGTTGGGGCCGCGAGGAAGTTAGGGTTTTTGTCCGCTCGGGCCGCGATCCCTTTTTCAAGATACTTGAACGAGATGCCGATTCCAACAAAGCTGCGTGGCTGTTTATCGGAAATTCCCCCGCAAGCGATCCGGGTGCAAGCGAATGCCTGACCGGCGAAACAATAGAACTTGATCTTCCCTTTGGCGCTACGCTGGATATTTCGGGACGTACTGCCGGAGTTGCGGTCGAATCAATCCGGCGTGCCAAAGCAAAAATTGTCGAGGGAAGCGTCCGGCTGCGAAACGTTTCCGGTGGTGTTACGGCTGAGGTGTTTCAAGGCGACGTTTTTGTAGAGAGCTGTCTCGGGCCAATTTCATTGCAGGCCGGAGCGGGGAATATAACCGCATTCGATTTGAAACCGGGAGAAATCGGCGACGGTTTTCGGGCACGGACCAATAGCGGCACTATTTCGATGCAGGGCGTAAAACACCGCCAGATAGATGCGGGTTCGATCTTCGGATCCGTTATTTTCGAAGGCAGTTTTCTTCCCGGCGGAATTTATGATTTTAAGACTACCAACGGCAAAGTGAGACTTCTTTTGCCTGCGGATTCAAACGGAAAAATAATAGCTGCATATGGATTCGGGACGTTCCAATCCGCTATTCCTTACAAGGTTTTGGCCGATAACAATACTACCGGCGGCAAAAGCATCGTTGCCCAAATAGGCAACGGCAACGCAACCGTCAACGTTACGACCGCAAGCGGAAGTATCGTAATCGAACGCGCGCAATAGGTTTGTCACGGTTTCTAGAATTCGCCGAGATTTCTTCCCGTGCGTTGTTCGAAAAGTTCCAGCATTGTGCTTTCTCCAGCATCACGAACGACCCGCTCGACACGCCACATCGGAATAAAATAGTCGCTCATGGCAAGATACGGCTCGCCCTTGGCTATCGCGGCACACCAGTCATCAAAATATTCCAGATCAATGGCGCGCAGATGTATCCCGGCCGCATTTATTTCATCCAGAATCCCGAACAACTTTTCCCGCGGAGTATGTAAGATCGCTATTACGGCCTCACCGGCGGCTACCTTCATTTAGTTTTGCTCCGATCTTTTTCTTTACAGACAATTATCTTAATATCGAAGCATAGATAAACAGAAATCCTTGTCAACGTTTTCAGTTAGCGTCGGTAAGCTAAATGCACATAACCAGACTTCGGCTCGAGAATATCAAAAACTACACGGAGACCGAGTACACATTCGGACGCGGGACGATTGCCATAACCGGCCCGAATGGAGCAGGTAAGACGACGATTATCGAGGCGATCGCCTGGACGCTTTTCAATGTTCTGGATTACAAAAAGGATGACTTTGTACGTCGCGGTGCACGAAAAGGCAGGGTTGAAGTAACTTTTGTAAGCAGCCTGGATGAAAGGGAATATACGGTAATCCGCGATACAGGCACTTCGTATTACGTCCTGGATGCTGCACTCGGGTTGCGTGTGGCCGATAAAACCAATGAGGTAAATCGTTTTCTGCAAAAGCATCTTGGAGTTGAGCCGGGCACCGATCTCGAGTCGCTTTTCAAACAGGCCATCGGAGTTCCTCAAGGCACATTGACTGCGGTATTCCTTGCTACCGCGGCGGAAAGGAAACGTACATTTGACGCATTACTGAAAGTAGATGAATATCGCCGCGGCGCCGATGAATTACTGAAAACAGTCCGTTATCTGGAACGAGCAGAGAACGACAACGAAAAAATGATTGCGCGTGCCGAAGGCGAAATAACTGCATCTGAAGGCGTAACAAAGCAGCTTGAGCAAATTCGCAGTGAAATTGAGGCTCTCGATAAATCTATTTCAAAACAAAACCTCAGGATTGAAAAACTCCGGAGACAAATAGCACGGATAGAAGAAGCAGAGCAGGAATATCGCCGGATTACTACTGAGGCGGAATTGCTCGCAGGTGAAGTTAAGCGTGCAAGGCTTGTGCTCGAACAGCGAAATAAGGAACTGGCCGAATCACTTGCTGCGGAAGCGGAAGTAAATAAATATCAATCCGCGGCGCAACGCCACATCGAAGCACTGAAAAAAATTGCAGAACTGGAACGCGAACGCACGGAGCGTGATAAATTGCGGCTCGAAATGGTCAGAATTGAATCTGCAATTACTGCCGTAAAGGCCGATCTGCGGCATTATGAGGAAGATTTGCGGGAGATTCATAAGGCTGCCGTCTTACTGGCAGAGATGAAAGATAAAATTGACCGCCAGATCGCAATCGAAAAGCAATTGGAGAAAGTGCGTTCGGAATTGGCCGTTGCGGAGTCGAAACTGCAATCCGTCGAAGCTTTACAAAACAAAGTAGAGGCACTTCGTGATGAATACAGAAATGTCAGCGATGAATTGCGCAAAGCTGAAGCCGCTGCGGCAAATGTCGAAAAATATAAGTCCTTTCGGTCACGTGAAAACGACGTGATTCGGCGTCTCGCACTGGCAAGAGCCGAACTCGAGCATAAGCAGAAGCTAAAATCTGAAATAACGAGCGGACTTTGCCCGATTCTTTCGCAGAAATGTCTGAACCTGAAGCCTGGTGAGACATTGGAAGGCTTTATTGCCGACCGTTTTGAAGAACTGCAAAAGATTATTCTGCAACTGACTGCCGAGCAAACGGAAATTGAAGAAGTCAGGAAAATGGCCGAGGAGGCTGAAAAGGCAGCAATGCTTATTACACCTCTTCGCCAAAGGTTGGAACGGATTGGCCTTGAAGGCAAGACTCTGGCGGAGGAGCTGGCAAAGATTTCCGGCGAACGTGAAAGCATCAGGAAACTGAACCAAACAATTACAACTTTGAATAGCGAATTGGATGAACTGGGCGATCCAAAAGCAGTTTCCAGAGCTTTGGATGCTCAAATCAGACGCGAACCGGAAATTCGTGAGAAGATATCGCTGGCGGAGAAAAATTTGGAGAAGCTGGAAGCCGAAAGACTGGAACTTTCCGAGCAACTGGAATTATACACAGGCTTCGAGGCCAGGTTTGCGGAAGCGGTCGCAGAAAAAGATGAAACTGAAGGCGCCTACCGTCAATTTCTTACAAACGAAAACGCCGCGCGGCTGGCTGAAGAAAGACGAAAAAAAGCGGCCGAAGCAAAATTAAACCTTGAGCTGGTGGAAGATGCTTATGGTAAAGCTCAGATTCGGGTAAATGAAGCGGAAAAAGATTTTGATAAAGAAATACTTGGTCGATTGCGCGCCGAGTATATGGATTTGCAAAACGCCCGTTCTGCTGATACCGCAAGGCTGGAATTTTTACGTAAGCGCTTTGCTGAATTAGAGCAAATTGCAACAAGGATAGAGACCCTTCGTAAAGAACTCAATGACCGATATCTGGAGCGCGAGCGGCTCGTAAGGGTTAAGGCAACGACCGAGTTTATCCGTGAGACGCTGCGCGACGCCGCCCCGCTAATAGCTCGCAATTATGTATTCCATATTTCGGCAGAGGCGAATAACCTTTTTCGTGAAATTACCGGCATCGCAGACAGGACACTGAAATGGATGGAAGATTACAGTATCATGGTTGAAGAGAGCGGCCATTTGCGTCCCTTTGCCCTGCTCTCCGGCGGTGAACAAATGGCGGCTGCCCTTAGCGTGCGTCTGGCATTGCTCAAGCAGTTATCCGGAATCCGTATTGCATTTTTTGATGAGCCTACAGCGAATCTGGATGCTGGCCGCAGGGAAAACCTTGCCATGCAGATCGGTTCTGTCAGACACTTTGATCAATTGTTCGTGATTTCTCACGACGACACATTTGAGGGTTATCTCGATAATGAGATTAGAATTGGTAACGATTGAAAGCCCGGCGGTCAGATTTGCCTGACTTAAATGTAGTTCTACTTTATATGAAAGAGGTTGTAATAGTCTGCGATGGTTCGAGCCTTGGCAACGGCGGGGATAATGCACGGGCGGCTGCAGTTGCTGTTTTAGGTTTTGGAGGAGTCTGGAAAGCATTCGGTGAATATCTTGGCCGAGCGACAAATCAGCAGGCAGAAATAGCGGCTG
The DNA here is from genome assembly GCA_040756215.1 of Acidobacteriota bacterium. GTDB lineage: Bacteria > Acidobacteriota > Blastocatellia > Pyrinomonadales > Pyrinomonadaceae > OLB17. The sequence continues at coordinate 149,680 of JBFLZQ010000002.1, read as the reverse complement.
CGGCACTGGGTCTGGAAAGGCTTAAGGAGCCATGTCAGGTGCTTTTATTATCCGATTCGCGTTATGTCGTAGAAACAATGAACAGCGGTTGGAAGCGACGCGCAAACCTGGATTGGTGGGACAGATTAGACCGCGCGGCCGCACGGCATCAAATCGAATGGCGCTGGATCAAAGGACACGCCGGACACTCGATTCAGGAAATTGCAGACAAGGCGGCACGTAAAATTGCTGAAAAGGGAAAGGTTGACGCCAGGCTTCTGGACGATCTGGCAGCGGGGATAGGAACGGTTGTTATTTTGTGAAACGGCTCATCGGGAAATGATTAAGGCTTTGGAAAAGAAGATCTTTGATAATCAATCTTTCCTCACAGAGTGCAGGAACCGGCACGGACATTTTTGCCTTTTGTTGCGGTACATTCGTCTTATAACAAGGATTTTAGCCGCTTTTGCGGTTTACGCCGGTATCTTTTCAACTGCATTTGTATCATCTCCCGCACAGTTCAATGGTTCCGGCTGGATATGGCAAAATCCATTGCCGCAGGGGAATCATCTAAACTCCGTCAGATTTGCACCGGGCGGAAGAGTCGGTTTTTCTGTCGGAAATGACGGGACCATACTTTGGACAAAAGATGGCGGATTCAATTGGCAAATGGTAGAGCCATTGATCAATACGTCATTTACTTCCGTTTATGCCATTGATGAACAGACGGCCATCGCAGTCGGGACGCGCGGCACGATAATATTTACCGAAAACGGAGGACGCGAATGGCGTTTTGCAAATAGTGAAGCCCGTGATCATTTGGCTGCCATTGCATTCGGCGGAAATAAGATTGGTGGCAGACCTTCGATGGGAGTTACAGTCGGCACTTACGGAGCTGTCCTGATTTCATCCGATGGTGGGAGAAACTGGACCCGGACGGATTCCGGCACGAAAGAGCATCTTACAGCCGTAGATGTCTCCGAAAAAGGTGAGATAACGGCAGCGGGAGCGTCCGGAAGCGTGCTTGTCTCGACAGATGGCGGCGTGGCGTGGAAAGTATCACGCCCCTGCGGCAATGTAAAAATTACCGGCGTTGCGATGCCTTCGGCCGGACATATTGTCGCGGTTGGAGACTCCGGCTGTGTCGCCGTATCCTTTGACGGCGGAACTACTTTTTCCCGATCGGAATTATTTTCACGTCCGGACATTCTGTCCGTTTCATTTGGCGACGGCCTGTTTGGCGCCATGACAGATGCAAACGGCGTTATTTGGTTAACCGGAGATGGCGGAAAGAGCTGGCTGCCGGTAAGTGTCCGGACGAATCCGAAATTTTCATCTATTTATCTGGCTGATCGTTTCATCGGTTGGGCAGTGGGCGAGAATGGCCTTATAGCCCGGACTGATGACAGCGGACTTAGCTGGCAAAGACTCACAGCGGGCAGCCGTGAGGATATCAACGATTTGCTTTTTCCGGATGATCGTATTGGCTACGCCGTCGGGGAATCAGGACGAATCCTTATTACAAACGATGCCGGTAAAACATGGTTTCCCGTATATGCCGGTACTGATGCAAATTTGAATGCCCTTGCATACTTCGGGGATAGTAAACTCTGGGTGGCGGGTGACGGCGGGGTGATTCTCAGGACTAACAATGGCGGTGTCAGCTGGGGCCGTGGCGTTTCCGGTACGACGGAGGATCTGCGTGGTATTTTTTTTATTTCAGAACGAATAGGGTATGCCGTCGGCTCAGGCGGGACGATTCTGCGCAGCGACACGTCAGGCGCATATTGGCAGAGAATAGAATCGAGTACACAGTCGTGGCTTGAGGACATAAAATTCGTTTCAGAAAAACGCGGGGTAATAGTCGGTGACAGGGGGACAATACTTGTCACAATGGACGGCGGCGAGACCTGGTCGCGGGTAAAAATCAACACGCGTGAAAATCTTTATGCCGTTGGATTTTCAGATGAACTGCACGGGTTTGCAGTCGGAGCCGGAGGGCTGATCATCCGTACAACTGACGGCGGATTGAGCTGGTCAGATGTCGAATCTCCCGTTTCCGTCAATCTGTTTGCGGTGGCCGTTGCCGGTCCGGATGAAGCAATTGCAACAGGAGAATTAGGTACGGTAATAGTTACCAATGATGGTGGAAATACCTGGCGGCAGCAGCCTGTAAACACAACCCGGCTCATACAATCCATAGTCTATCGCGGCGGAAGCAGCCTTTGGATAGCCGGCCGCGGCGGTGCCATTTTGAAACGTCTTTCGCCATTATCCCCTCTGCGTATCAAGACGCCGCTTGTGCCGCCAATTCTCAAAGCCGCCGAACCAAAACGCCGCTTGCAGCCGCGTATTCCTTCCCTGGCAGTGCCTGCGGCGGAATCTGATCTTCCGACCGCAATACCTCAGAAGAAAGACAATTAGGTTTTACTATACTTTCGTAAGACGTGTAATTACCGAAATCCATTCACCATCCTGAAAGATTTCAAAATCATAGATTCCGACATCCTTAAGTGCCGCAGAAATCTCCGCTTTCTGGGATGAAAGTATGCCGGAAAGTATCAGAACATGTTTTGTTTTAGCAATCAGCTGAGGCAGAATCGGCAGAATTGCATCAAGGGTCAGGTTTGCCACAATCAAATCATAAGAGGTTTTTATAGCATCGATCGTGCAGGCAATAAAGGAAATTTGCGTTTCTGAATTCAAAGAGGCATTTTCGGCGGCAATCCGCACGGCATCGATGTCGTTATCGATACCAATCACATCCTTTCCCCGGCCACCAAGCAGTTTTGCAGACGCAATTGCTAAAATTCCGGTTCCGGTTCCAACGTCCAGCACTTTCCATTCGGGATATAAATATTTTTCAATGGCAGAAAGGCAGAGCCGTGTTGTTTCGTGTGTTCCGGTCCCGAAAGCCATGCCGGGCTCGATACTGATTATTATCGAATCATTTGAAAACTTTTCTGTATTCCAAGGCGGAGCGATTACGAAGCGGCCGCATTTTGTGGGTTTCCAGCTTTTTTTCCATTCTTCGAGCCAATCGCGATCCTCGATTGTATCGAATTTTAATTGTCCTATGGCTTCAGAGGAACATCCCGCAATACGTATGGCCTCTTGGATTGCTTCAGACACAGCCCGGACGGAAGGAAGAGTCTCAAAGTATCCCCGGACAACAATTTTCGGATCTCGGCTATGTGCGGGACTTGAAATGGCTGTACCGAGTGCATCCAGTTCATTAAATGCAGATTCGACCGCTTCGGAACAGTTCCGATCAGTTTCCAATTCAATAATATGCCAGTTTTTATTTCGCATTAGTCCAAAAATGCAAAAAATACCGCGCCTATCAGAAATAAATAAGCTACCAGATGATTCCATTTCGGAATTTCACCGAATAATAAAAAAGCTATTGCTGTAAAAACGCCCAGAGTTATCACTTCCTGCGTAATTTTGAGCTGCGTTACGCTCAGAGCTCCGGAGCCGATTCGATTGGCCGGTACCTGAAAAATATATTCGAAAAAAGCAAGTCCCCAGCTTAAAAGAATCGCAAGCCAGAGCGGACTTTGCTTAAATTTGAGATGCCCGTACCAGGCAAGAGTCATAAAAACATTTGAGACTATCAGAAGGAAAATCGCTTTAGCAATCATTCGATGATACCCATTTCATTGAGTTTCCCGCCCTTGTTACGCCAATTTTCGACTACTTTGACAAAAAGCTTGAGGTTGACATGACGCCCCAGCAGTTTTTCGATATCAGCGCGGGCAGCCGTACCGATTTCTTTTATTTTTTGGCCGCGTTTGCCGATGATTATTGGTTTCTGCGAATCTTTTTCGACATAAATGGCACAATAGATTTGTACTACGGAAGGGTCGGATTCGTCCCAATGTTCGGTTACTACACCGGTAACGAAAGGAATTTCTTCTCCTGTTGTTTGCAGGATTTTTTCCCTTACCATTTCGGCCGCAAGCGTACGCATCGGCTGATCGGTTAAATCGTCCTCATCAAAGATTGGTTCGCCTTCGGGCAGATGTCGTATGATCGAATTCGTAAGGACATCCAGATCCTTTTCCTTCAAGGCCGAAACAGGAACTATTTCGCTGAAATTGTGCTCGCCAGAATAGAATTCAATAAGTGGCAAAATACTTTTTTTGTCTGCAATTTTGTCTATCTTGTTAAGTGCCAGAATTGCGGGCCGGCTTGAACGCTTTACCATTTCGAGGACAAAACGGTCGCCATTACCGGTTGAAACACTCGCGTCGCGAACCAGTACCACAATGTCAACACTAAGGAGCGCATCCTCGACTGCGGACATCATGCGCCGGTTCAAAAGATAGCCCGGTTTATGTATGCCCGGAGTGTCAACAAAAACGATCTGTCCCGCATCGCGCGTAACAACTCCTTTAATTTTGTGTCGTGTAGTCTGGGGTTTATTTGAAACTGCGGCAATCTTTTCACCAACCAATCTATTGAGCAGGGTAGATTTGCCCGCATTTGGCCTGCCGATCAGAGCAGCAAGGCCGCTACGAAACTTTGTCTGCGTGGCTGAGGAGTTTCCCGAGGCAGAAACTTCCATTGTCTGGTCTCCAAAAGATGTCATTGTTCTTTTGTAAGCCTGGCCTTTGCTGCCAGAGCTTCCTTATAGGCTCCGCCCGGGATATCGTTTAATTTCAAAGCAGCGTCATAAAGTGCCAAGGCGTAGGTTTTTTCATCGAAAAACTCATAAATACGAGCCAAAGCCACGTAAGCAAGGGATTGCAAGGCAGGTTCTACGGATTGCTTTTGGGCAAGCCTGATAACATTTTCAAAAGCGACTTTTGCCTCCAGAAGTTTGGATTTTTGCGATTCCGGATCGGATATGGATTCAGCAGAAAGACTTGCGATGCGACCCAGAAAGTAATATAGACGCGGGTCTGTCGGGTATTCTGTCTGTAATTGTTTCAACCGTGCCTCGGCAGCGGCTGTATTGTTTTCCCGGATAGCCTTTTCGGCGGTCAAAAGGGCTTCTACTACAGGATCAGCAATTATTGACGTCGAAGTTTCTAATTTTTTCTTTCGTTCTTCCCGGGCTGCGATGGCATTGCGGCGCGCCTCCGCATAACGTTCAAATCGTCCGGCTTCCTTTGCAGCGTCAAAAGATAATATTATTTCACGCATTGCTGCCGCAATATCGAATCCTGATTCTTCGACGCCTTTCAGCTGGTCATAGAAGTAGAAACTTAAAATAGAGCCTTTTTCGAAATCCTCGGAAAGCCTGAGGGCGGCCTCGTCAGACAATTCCTGAGTTAATTTTCGTAACTCGGCGGAAATCCGGCGTTTTTCTTCATCATTTCCGGCATTTGCGATTTTACGCCGTGCCTGTTCTGTCGCAGCACGCAGGCGGGAATACTCCCATTCGCGGGTATCAATAGCAGCAACCAGAGAACGGGAAATGGTCAAATAAACGTCAGGTGAAATTTTCGGGTCGGCTTTGCGGCGTTCGTCAAGAATGGCTTTTACCTGTTCACGAATCGAGGCGATATCTTTTCCTGCAGAAAGGACAATAGGATCAATCACAAATTGCAAAAAGCCGCGGCGCACACCTGAAGATTCAAGGTCACTGTCCGGTGGTACGATTACAAAATATTCGTCCTTTACATTGACAAGATTAACGGTCCCCGCAGGAGCCAGCATTTCAGGCACAATCAGGAATTTTCGCTCCCTTTCACGTATCTCGACGTTTGTAAGTGTTGTTTTTTTAGTCTTTTGTGTTTCTGTTTTAACCTTTTCGACGATTACGAGCTGCGGACGAGTGTGGAGGTAATCGAGGAGTTCATTCACCATTTCGGCTGCCTGGGCACGAAGCTTCAAATCTGCTTCCTTTTGATAAAGTTTTACGTATTCAGGCAAATTGGCTGCAATACTTGAACGGCGGTAAAAATCACGAACAAGCGGTGCGAAATCAAGAACGTCAAGTAAATTTCCGGGCAGGTCAGTAGTTACGACCGGGTCTGCAAGTTCCGGAACCGGCGAGAGCGCATAAGCCATAGAAATGAAAGAGGCGACCAATTCGCTATCCGATACTCCGGGGTTGCGGCGTTTATGCTGGAGCAGGAAGGTCGAAATCCTTTGCCGCAAATCCGGATTCAGTGCCGCAAGATCACTTCGCAACAGTTCGCGAAATTCCTGACCGGCAGCCGAAAGAGGCGTTGAAATTACCGGTATCGGCTCGCCTTTATTATCAGTTGTGCGTGCGGCCTCAATTGCGGCCAGCACAACAATTACCCTTTTGTCCGGTTCGATCCTTACACCGTAAGCGGACAGGTCAGTTGCAGCAGCCGGCTTTTGTGCCTGGCTGATAAAGGCAAGTGCGAATAAAATTGCTGTAAACCGAAAAAATGCTTTCATTTCTATAAAATTGCCCGAGAACATCTGGTTCAGTCTTGATAAAGATGAATTATACCGTTATTGAGATGCACTGTTCCAATATGACAAAAGACGGCGGAGCCTCAAATTAGCCCGCCGTCCATACAAAGTTGGCCTGACTCGAACAAGTTTTAGTTAAAACTTGCAAGTGCCTCAGCTTCGTCGTTGTAAACGTCGAAAACCGTCAAAAGTTTTGTGATTGCCAGGAGGTCCTGGATTTTCTGTGTTAAATTGAGCAGTTTAAGAGTCCCACCCTCTTTATTGACCGCAGTAAAACTTGAGACAAGCTCACCGATGCCGCTTGAATCGATATAACCGACGCCTGCAAGATTAAGCAAAATTTTGTTTTTGCCTTCACCAAGCAATCGTCTGATTGCATTGCGAAGAGCGACGCTGCCCTCGCCGATAGTGACTTTCCCTTCTAAATCGAGAATTGTTACATCGCCGGCCTGGCGTTCAGAAATTGTTAAATCGGACATTTTGTTCTCCTGATTATTCGAATGATATCGGTAACCGATTTTAGAACAACGTTTGTGTAATTGTCCAAAACGGAACAGCGAATTTTAACTACTATCTACGTTTGACCATTCTGACGACTGTGCCGCCGTCGTCGTGACGCGTCCATTCCACAATGTCCATAAATGCCTGCATAAAAAGAATACCGCGTCCTGATGACTTAAGAAGATTTTCCGGATCTGTCGGGTCCGGAACTTCGGCCAGATCAAAACCTTCGCCGTAATCTCTTACTTGCATCTCGAAGCCCGCGGCCGTTATTTCAAGCGTAATATCGACGGATTTTGATTCGTCGAGATTGTTGCCGTGCTTTACGGCATTGGCGACTGATTCGCGGACAGCTAAGTCTATTGAGCCGACAAAATCCTCCCCTAGGCCCGCCCGTCTGGCAAATTCATCAATCCGCATCGCGGCGATGTCAACGGATTCGATTCGGCTTGGCAGGGAAAATTCTTCGCGCACTTAAATTTAGAATGATGACTTGTAAAGTAAACCCTTGGACCGCGGCTGTCAAGACAAACCGGCTGAAAACTTTTAGAATATAAGAAGTGAAGTTAAACAAAATAGAAAAACTTAACGGTGTATTAAAGCTGCCGGGTGACAAATCAATATCGCATCGGGCAGCTATCCTGGCTGCGATTGCCGGCGGAGTTTCCTATTTGCGAAATTATTCACCGAGCGCGGATTGCACATCCACACTTAAATGCGTAGAGATGCTCGGCGCCCGCATAGAACGCCAAAATGAGGTGATAAAAATCACCGGTTGCGGCAGCAATGGCTTTACAGAACCAAAAGTAGCCCTGGACTGTGGAAATAGCGGCACGACTATGCGACTGCTGGCGGGAGTGCTTGCCGGACAGCCACTGGAAACGATTCTGACAGGAGATGAATCACTTAGCCGACGTCCGATGGGACGCATCGTCGAACCATTGAAAGCAATGGGTGCTATGATTTCATCTACTGACGGACATGCGCCGCTTCGTATCTTCGGGCGGAGACCTCTTATGCCTGTTAAATATCGTCTGCCCGTTGCTTCGGCACAAGTCAAATCAGCAATTCTCCTTGCCGGATTGTTCGCAGATGGTGTGACTACAGTAACAGAACCTGTACCGACGCGTGACCATACAGAACTTATGCTTCCTGCATTCGGTGCAAAAATAACGACCAGACAATATGAAGACGGGAAACAAATCTCCGTAACCGGCGGGCAGCTCAGCCCGGCAGATATTCGTATTCCTTCGGATATTTCGGCAGCGGCTTTTTTTCTCGTGGCTGCAGCCTGTCTGCCGGGTTCGGAGATTAGAATAGAAAATGTCGGGTTGAACCCCTCGCGGACTGCCATTCTGGAGGTTCTTACTTTAGCCGGCGTGGATATTACTGTAAGTAAAAACCGCTTCGAAGGCGGTGAACCGGTCGGTGATATTTTGGTAAAAGGAGGCCTCGATCCGAATAAATCCGGTAAACCAATAATTCTCAGCGGGAATATAATCGCAAATTTGATTGACGAAGCGCCGATTTTAGCCATTTTCGGCACCCAATTGTCTGGCGGGCTGGAAATTCGTAATGCCGGAGAACTTCGCCACAAGGAATCAGACAGAATTACGGCTATATGCAATGGACTCAGGCAGATGGGAGCCTCGATAGAGGAATTTGAAGATGGCTTTCGTGTTGGCAAAAGCCGGCTCCACGGAGCACAAATTGATTCACACGGTGACCATAGAATAGCCATGGCATTTTCCGTTGCTGCCTTGTTTGCGGACGGTGAAACGGTCATCGTCGGGGCCGAATCGGCTGCCGTTTCTTTTCCTGATTTTTACAAAAGACTGGCGGAATTAAGCTATCCCGGGCCTCAATTTTCGTTGTTAAATGATGTTAAATCCGCTTGACAATGAAAATAAAAAAAGAATTGCGATAACCGGCTTCATGGGAGTCGGCAAATCAAGCGTCGCGCGACATTTGGCGGCAATAACCGGCTGGGACAGGCTGGATCTTGATGAATTCATAGAGCGATCGCTTTCTGTCGCAATTGAACACATAATTGAAAATGAGGGTATTGCTGTTTACAGAAACATAGAATCCCAACATCTCGAAAAAGCCCTCAGACTATACAAACCCGCAATTCTTTCGCTTGGCGGCGGAACCTGGACAATAGAAAGCAATCGGGAAATTATCAAGTCAGAAGGCTATCTGACCATTTGGCTGGAAGCAACTTTTGAGCATTGCTGGCAGAACATTACAAAATCCCGCAAACGCAGGCCATTGGCAAGAAACAAAGCTACCGCTGCGGAGATCTTCGAAGAGCGCAGGTCGGTTTACTGTCTTGCTGATTGGCACATAGTTGTGCGGCCGGGCAGCTCATCCTATGATATCGCCCTACAAATAGCCGAAGAGGTCTGTTCGTAAAAAACCGAACAGATTTATCTTGTAATCCACGAGCCAATAGTTCAATATTTACAAATGCAAAAGTTACAGGTCTGATTAAAGACTTTGTAGATTTATTGCTTTTTTTGGCTTTGCCAGGTGACATCAACAATTACATGACTTAGGGAGGAACAATGAGGAGTAAATTTTTTTATCTTTGTGTTATTGTCGCGGCGCTTTTAATTTCCGCCTGCGGCAAGAGCGATGCCGATCTTTCGAAATCGGTCAATGAAAAACTCAGCGCGGAGAAAATTTCCGGAGTAACCGTAGCCGTAAACAATGGAGTTGCAACATTAACGGGTGAGGTTGCCGATATTACGGTAAAAAACAAAGCCGAAGCAGCCGCTAAATCGGTCGAGGGAATAAAATCGGTTGATAATAAATTGACCACAAAACCTTTGCCGACACCGGAACCACCTTCGCCGGATAAGATGCTCGAAGGAAGAATAACCGAGTCCATCAAGAAGCTTGGGATTTCCGGAGTGACGGTAACTGTTGCAGGTGGTGAAGTTACCCTAACCGGAGAGGTTTCCAAAGCTGACCTGGCTCGTGTTATGCAAGCAGCAAACGAGGCTAAGCCGAAACAGGTTCACAACAAACTTACGGTGAAATAAAGGGGGAAATATGTCATTGCAGGAGAAGTATCAAACATTACTTGAATTGGCTAATTCGAATGGAACAAGCTATGAATTATCCGAAGGCGATGGTGTCCTTCATATCAACGGCGTCGCTCCTAATGCCGAAGCAAAACAACAGCTCTGGGATGAATATGAGCGCATAGATCCGGAATTTCGTTCCGGCGACTTGATTTTGAACATACAAACGGCGGATGCTGCCTCATCCGGTGAAGTACATACCTACACCGTAGTTGCCGGCGATAATCTGTCGAAAATAGCGAAGAAATACGGGATAACCTGGAAGGCTATTTGGGATCATAACCGCGATATTCTTAATCACCCGGACAAGATTTATCCGGGGCAGGAGCTGAAGATTCCAATGTAAGTACAATAGTCGGAACAGTTACAATTACCGCCCGTTAGTCGTTCTTTCGGGCGGTTTTGTTATTTATCCGACTGTCGCTTGGTTTGTTTTTGGTTTGAGTGGATTTTTCAGATTGCGCCTTCAATTTGCTGAGAAAATCAGCATCCGGAGAAGCGTATTTATTGATCCAGCGTTCAAAGATTCTTTGGATCGGGACGCAATCCAGATAATTCCAGCAATAACGTCCTTCACGACGTGTGAAGAGAAGCCCAGCACGTTCCAAAATTCGCAGGTGCATCATTACAGTACAGCGGTCAAGTGTTGGAAATGCGGCACAGATTTCGCCGGTCGTTTTACCGCCCTCACTTAATAAATCAAGGATTTCGCGCCGCCGCCCGTCGGCCAATGCCTTGAATACCAGATCGTCAGTTTTGATGCTTGACATGTTAGAAAATTCTAACCTATAATGCTCGCTCAATCAACTGGAAATAAATCTTTGGCTTAATGGAGAAATTATGGAACTCAAATTTACTGTGCAGACTAAAATACAGCGTCCGGTTAACGAAGTTTTCGATGCCGTTTACAATCCGGATAAATTAAGCGCATATTTTACTAACGGCGGAGCCGGTGCACCGCTTGAAGAAGGTACGACTGTAGAGTGGGCATTTGCGGACAATCCGGGTGCTGAGCCCGTGAAATTTCCTGTCGAAGTTAAATCAGTAACAAAAAACAGGTCAATAGTATTGGGCTGGGAAGGTGCGAAAGACTTGCAAACCCGGATAGAGATTGAATTTATCGAGGACGCAAAAGACACCATCGTTAAAATCACGGAAAGCGGCTGGCGGCCGAAGCAGGAAGATCTTGACAGTTCTTATCTGAATTGTATGGGATGGTCACAGATGTTGTCGGCTCTGAAGGCTTTTGTTGAATACGGAATAAATCTACGCAAAGGTGCCTATACAGGTCTCTACGGTCATTGTGATAATAATGCTGCGGGAGTTTCCTGAACAGACTTTTTTCAACGGAAAGCAAAAGATAAACAGAATCGGAGCAGTTTGCTCAATTCAAACAAGACAGCGGGCGACAAATTTTGGTAAATTGCTTATATAATGGCGATTTTTACCGATTATGTAGTAATCGGAAGCGGAGTGGCCGGGATGCGGGCTGCGATTTCGCTTGCCGCTGCAGGCGGACAGGTTACAGTACTTACCAAGGATAAAACCAGCGAATCAAATACCGAGTATGCTCAAGGCGGAGTTGCCGTCGTTCTCTCGGAAGACGATGAGACAGTACTTCATGAAGAAGACACCCTGATTGCCGGCGCCGGCCTATGCGATCGGGCGGCTGTAGAAGTGTTGGTTACGAAAGGACCTGAATATGTCCGGGAACTGATTGAATGGGGGGCTGAATTTGACCGCAATGACGGAAGACTGCTTTTTACACGTGAGGCAGCCCATTCCCGAAACCGCATTCTGCATTCTCGCGGAGATGCAACCGGAGCAGAATTCGTTCGAGCACTCATCGCCAGGGCGCGGCTTGAAAAAAACATCAATCTGGTACCATTCGCGAGAACCGAAAGCCTGCTTTTAAGCAGCGGCAGGGTCGTCGGGGTGCGTTTTCTGGATCCGGTGCTCCGTGCGCCGCGTGAAATTATTTCTAAAGCCGTTATTCTTTGCACGGGCGGATCCGGTCAGCTTTATCTACACACGACAAATCCTGTTGTTGCTACTGGCGACGGAATGGCTATGGCGTTTTCCGCAGGAGCCGAGATCGCCGATATGGAGTTTGTCCAGTTTCATCCCACCGCACTTGCTTTGGAAGGTGCCCCGCGCTTTCTTTTAAGTGAAGCAATGCGGGGCGAAGGTGGAATCCTTCGAAATAAATTTGGCGAGAGGTTTATGTCTCGATATGATGAGCGGGCAGAACTTGCTCCGCGCGACATTGTCTCACGATCAATCGTTGCGGAAATGCGGAGAACCGGTGCACGTGAAGTTTTTCTTGACATGACCGGACTCAAAGAGGATTTCCTGTCACAACGTTTCCCTAAAATTTACGCTACATGCAAAGCCTATGGATTGGATATTGCCCGAGATTTATTGCCGGTTTCGCCTGCCTCGCATTATTTTATGGGTGGAGTCAGAACGGATTTGTACGGGAGAACCACACTTCCGGGGCTATATGCTGCCGGAGAGGTAACCTGTACGGGCGTCCATGGGGCTAACAGGCTTGCTTCCAACTCGCTTTTAGAGGGCCTGGTCTTTGGTGCCAGAGCCGGAGATGCGGCTATTGCTGATACTTCGGATTTTTCAGTTAAGGAGATTGATATTAACAAGATTAAGGCGACGGAAGACGAAAGAACATCCGCGGAGGAAATATCTACCGCTGTCCGAAAAAGGGTCAAAAGAGTAATGTGGGAGCGTGTGGGCATTTTGCGTGACCGGAATTCATTGTCGCGGGCGATTGCCGAATTCGAACAGATTGCCGGAGCGAATATCAGCATTCCCTCACATCATTTCGTTTCTTTGGCATTACTTGTTGCACGCGCCGCTCTTTGGAGAGAAGAATCCCGCGGCGGCCATTACCGGGAAGATTTTCCTCATGAACGCGATGAATTTCGTGTTCATTCTATTCAAAGTCGGCATTTTAACGGGATCCGGACTGCGGAAACAATTGCTGAAATTAGGGCAAAAGTGGTTTAACGTGAAAAGCGTTTTAGGCTATAATCTGCGGAAATCCAATTTCCGGACATAAATTTCCAATATTATGACATCGGCGACAACCCTGAACCTCGCGAAAATGATATCGCATCATGCCCGCCTCGCTCCCGAAAGGGAAGCAATCGTTTTCGGTGAAACACGGCTTTCGTATGGCGATTTGGACAGATTGTCCAACAAAGTTGCCGGAGCTCTTTCAGAACTTGGTATCGGCCGTGGTGATAAAGTTGCGTTAAATTGTCCCAATCTGCCTTATTTTCCAATAGTTTACTACGGCATTATGAAAGCAGGCGCTGTCGTAGTCCCGTTCTGCGTGCTCTTCAAAGCCGGCGAAATCGAGTATCAATTAAGGGATTCGGATGCAAAAGCCGTCTTCGTTTTCGAGGGGACGGAAGACCTGCAATGTGGCCGCGAAACTTTGAAAGCATTCGAAGCGGTTGAAACCTGTTTTCATTTTATTCCCATGACGAGGGAACCCGGAACCCCAACGCCTTTTCCGCCGCATCAGACTTTGGGTGAGCTGATAGCAAGACAAAGCGATAAATTCGAGGCAGTTGCGACCGCTCCGGACGATACTTGCGCGATACTTTATACATCCGGAACAACAGGCCAGCCGAAGGGAGCTGAATTGACTCATTTTAATCTTTGGTCAAACAGTGTTACGACCTATGGCATCCATCTGCCGGTTCTGGATTTTACCGATGGTGTTCAAAAGGCAGTTTTAATTACCCTTCCTTTATTTCATACAACCGGACAAACAGTCCAGATGAACACGAACATTTATGGCGGAAACAGGCTGGTTTTATTGCCAAGATTTGATCCTAAATCAACTCTGGAAACGATGATAAAGGAGCGGATCAATTTCTGGGTAGGAGTGCCCACGATGTATTGGGCATTGCTTAAATTTGTTGATGAAAGCGGGTTCGACGTTTCGCCGATTCGAAAACATATGAAGGTCTGTACCTCCGGCGGTGCACCGATGCCGGTCGAGGTGATGAAACGCTTCGAGCAAGTTTTCGGGGTCAGGGTGCTAGAGGGATACGGGCTCACAGAAACTTCTCCTTTGGCCTGTTTCAATCATTTCGAACGACCGTCGAAGCCGGGCACTGTTGGTCAGGCAATTGCAGGTGTTGAGATTCGCTGCGTTGATGAGGATGACGTTCCGGTTCCCGCCGGAGAACGGGGAGAAGTTGTAGTTCGCGGGCCAAATGTGATGAAAGGTTATTACAAACGTCCGGCTGCAACCGCTGAGGCATTCCGTAACGGCTGGTTTCATACGGGCGATATTGGCGTAATGGACAGCGATGGTTATCTTTCAATAGTTGACCGCAAAAAAGATATGATTCTGCGAGGTGGTTACAATGTCTATCCGCGCGAACTCGAAGAAATAATAATGACACATCCTGCGGTTTCGCTCTGTGCGATTATAGGCATTCCTGATGAACGCCTCGGTGAGGAAGTGAAAGCCTATCTTGTTCTTAAAGAAGGTGAAACACTTACCGATGCAGAGTTCATCGAATGGTGCCGGGAAAGAATCGCTGCTAATAAATACCCTCGTTACGTCGAATTCAGGGACAGTTTACCAATCGGCAATACGGGGAAAATATCCAAGCTGGCTCTCAAACAGGAATTAGAAAAAAATAACAACGGCTAAAGGGTTGCTTATAATCCAATTAATTGATTTGAGGCTTACGGCTCGGGTATTACTATACTTATAATGCCCGGGAAAGTCGTTGTCATTATAATCATAACAGCTGCACTGATATTTCAGTTTTTTGCTGCCTGCCGCTCTGATCGGACAACAGTTTATAAACTTGAAGATGATAAGAGTTACGAGGCATCGCTGTTTCGGCAACACTGCTCTATATGTCATGGAACGGACGGCAACGGTAAAATTCTGGAAGATGGTACAAAAGTTCCCAGTTTGCGTACCGGTCCCTTCAAATTTAACTCTGAGGCCGAAATTGAGCATCAAATTTCGGAAGGGGGACATGGCATGACGCCGTTTCGTACCCAATTAACCGAGCGGGAAATAAGGCTCTTGACTGACTTTGTCCGTAATAAATTACGTGCCAGACCCGAAAGATAAAGAGTATCAGGACGGGAATGAATCCTGAAATTTTATTATAATAGCTTCTGTTATGAAAATACTCGTAACCGGTGCGAGCGGGTTAATCGGCTCGGCTTTTTGCAAAGTCAGGGAACAAAGCGGCGATCAAATTATCCGCGCTTCCAGAAAAGAACCAAAGGACGCCAATAGTGTACGCTGGGATCCTGATTCGGGTTTCGACGATAATGCATTACCGCTAATCGAAGGGGCTGACGTCTTTGTACACCTTGCCGGTGAGAGTGTTTCGGGATTGCGCTGGGGTGAAGAAAAAAAGCAGGCGATTCGTGACAGCCGTGTTCACGGAACCCGTTCAGTAATTGATGCGATAGCGAAACTGAATCAACGTCCAAAGGTATTCCTCTCGGCGTCAGCAATTGGTTTTTACGGTGACCGCGGTGATGAAGAACTCACGGAGGCGAGTCCTCCCGGAGATACATTTCTGTCAGATGTTTGCAGGCAGTGGGAGACTGAGTCACGCCGCGCGGAAGACCTTGGTGTAAGGACAGTATTGCTGCGAAATGGAATCGTGTTATCAAAAGACGGTGGTGCCCTGGCATCCATGCTACTACCTTTCCGGCTTGGTCTGGGCGGAGTAATCGGAAACGGCAAGCAGTGGATGAGCTGGGTTTCATTGGATGATGTTGTTTCGATTATGGAATTTGTAATCGAAACCGAGTCTATACGCGGTGCCGTTAATGTAGTTTCTCCAAATCCGGTTACGAATGAGGAGTTTACAAAGACTCTCGGAGAGGTACTTTACCGGCCTACAATTTTACCGATTCCGGAATTTGCCGTTCATTTGGTTTTTGGCGAAATGGGCGATGCTTTACTGCTGGATTCTACGCGTGTTATTCCAAAACGTCTATCTGACGCAGGATATGAATTCCGTTACCCACATTTGAAAGAGGCGCTGGTACATGCTCTCAAATAAATACTTTCAATTATCAATAGTGCATAAAACCGGTCGGCTGGGTGCGGCATCGGCAACGAATGGAGGTATTTGGAGATTGACTAAATATACTGAATCGGGAATCTCGTTTGGTACGTAAATCATTTCCGTTACCGTTGCAAAGCGTCTTGATGCAGAATCGATTCTATTTTGTCCGGGTTTCATCCCCCAGAATAAGCGATGATTTTCCAGATGTCCGTCATCGTAAAGTCTGTCAATCGAGGGCAGATCAGTAAGCAAGTGCTGAATGCCTGATGTCACAATCAGTTCCATTGCTTCGCGGCTAAAATAAGCCGGTATATTTTCCGAGTCGTACTGACAACTAAGTTTATTTTCATTATTTGGCAGAGTTCGGATAATCAAACCTTTCATCTCGCCGTCTAATTGATTGAATGCTTTTGCAAGTGCGTCTCTTGTAATAATTGAATCGTAGCGTGAATGATTTAAGGGCAGGGTTTCGCCCGTAGCAGAAGCAGGAACCGCCTCAATGCTCACCAAAAGTGCCGAAAAAAGAATATCCTGAAGACATTCCGTGATCGGGATTCGTTCCTGCGTGAGATGACCAATGCATTCAGTATGTGTGCCGTTGCAATGTGGAATTAATACATACCGCTCGAAATTTACACTGCCTCCACGACGCACATCACCAACAAGCGTTCCGGCAAGCATAGGCTCTGAAACGGCCGAATTTACACCGTAAGCATTTGGTTGCGGGCCTCCAAATCTTAGCGGAATTGATATATCTCCAATAATGTTAATCTTTTCCGGAGTGAACATCTTTTTAATTCTCAGCTTTAAGAGATTTTATGCGTTGATAAACCTCATCAATGTTCAGTTCGCTGATAGAAGTTATGTTTTTGCAAATTTCCATCAACAGACGATCTTGTGCATTGCCGAGGTCACGTGCACGTGTATATGGAAGTTCTTCACGAAAAGTAACCATGGAATATTTGGAGAAATAGTCAGGGTATTTTTGTTCAAGCAATGTTTCCAGCTCACGTTTCCTCCGAAAGACGGGATCGGCAGTGGCGTCGCGCATTTCATAAAAGTTTTCTTCCGCCATTTGCTGAATAGCAGATGCCTGCGGCATTCTCAGCTGTTCAAATTCGGAAAATACTTTTGTCCAGTCAAATCCATATTTTTCGATTAAAGAGTCCAGAACGCAAACATCTTCAAAAGCACAATTCATTCCCTGACCGTAAAAGGGAACCATCGCATGGGCTGCATCACCTATAAGAAGTGCTCGTCCGTCGAGATGCCATGGATTGCAGCGAAGGGTTCCGAGTTCACCTGTAGGGTTATTGAAAAAGTCCTTTACAAGGGAAGGCATTAACTTTAATGCGTCGGAAAACTCTTGTTGGAAAAATGCTATCAAAGATTGTTCATCATTTAAGGAAGAGAAAGATGGATTGCCTTTATGAGCGAGAAACAAAGTGCAGGTAAAACTACCGTCGAAATTGGGCAGTGCAATCATCATGAATTGATGACGCGGCCAGATATGAAGGGCATTTGGTTCAAGCAAAAACTTGTTTGGACCATCTGCCGGCGGAATGTGCAATTCCTTGTAGCCATGATCCAGAAAACTTTGTTCTGTTTTCATTTCGGATATGGCTGCTTTTAATGCTTCACGAATTGCGGAACCGGCACCATCGGCAGCAATAATTGTTTCAGCATTGATTTTACGCCCCGAAGCAAATTCGACCGTAGCTGTTTCAAAATCTGCACCTATGCAGCGTTCATTGAAGAAAAAACGAATTTCAGCATATTTTTCTGCCTCGCTGATTAGAGCTGCGTTGAGGCCGCTACGGGATACAGAATTTATGTATTCACCTGTACGTCCGCTATATGGCAAAATGGTTGTCGCACCGTCGGGAAGATGGATCATTCGTCCCCGCATAGGTACTGCTTTTGCAAGCATATAATCGTCCATTCCCACACGCTTCAAAGCAGCAATACCACGATCCGATAAGGCTAGATTTATGGAACGACCCGCGTCAACCTTTGTTTTCCTTAAGTCGGAGCGTGATTCATACACCTCGACAAAAATGCCTCGGCGTGCAAGAAAAATAGCGAGAAGTGAGCCGGCGAGACCACCACCGATGATTACAACATTTGCCATAGCTGCAATTTGAGGTTTCTATTACATCTTTGCAAGTGATTCACGCAGTATTTCCGCAAATTGATAAACATCGTTATATGAATTATAAAGCGGAACCGGAGCCACACGGATAACGTCCGGTTCGCGCCAATCAGCGAATACACCGCGTCGGGTAATTTCGTGAAAGAGTGAGCGGTCAGCATTTTTGACTCTAATTGAAAGTTGGCATCCGCGTTCCTGAGGATTGGAAGGGGTTATTATTTCGATTCTTTCATCTGCAATGCCATTGATTAAAAATTCCAGATATCCGGTTAGACGTAATGATTTTTGTCTTAAAGAATGCATTCCGGCATCATCAAAAATTTCCAACGAAGCTCGTAAGGCAGCCATCTGAAGGATTGGCGGATTCGAAATTTGCCAACCTTCTGCACCTTTAAGCGGCTTGAATTCGGGCTTCATCAAAAAACGTGTTTTTTTATCATGTCCCCACCAGCCCGCGAATCGGCATATATCGAATGATTCCGAGTGTCTGGAGTGAACAAATACGCCACCGATTCCTCCCGGGCCGCCGTTAAGATATTTGTAAGAACACCAAACAGCGAAATCAGCATCAGAATCGGAAAGGTAGAGATCAATATTACCTGCAGAGTGAGCAAGATCAAATCCGGCAAAAGCGCCGACCGCATGTGCGGCTTTTGTAATCCGTGCAATATCGAATGCCTGGCCAGTGTAGTAATTAACTCCGCCAAACATGACAAGTGCTATTTCGTCGTTATGTGTTCCGATTACTGATTCAATATCTTCGTGCCGGATATTATTTTCACCGCTGCGTGGATTGACCTCTATGAGGCACTCATTTGGATCGAGGCCGCGGCATTTGATTTGGGATTCGATAGCGTAACGATCTGAAGGGAAAGCTCCTTTTTCAATAACGATTTTTCTTCTTTTTCCATCTGGCCGATAAAATGAGACCAGCATTAAGTGCAGGTTGACGGTCAGTGAGTTCATCATAACCGTTTCAGAGGCATTTGCTCCGATTATGCGGGCCATCGGCTCTGTCAAAAGTTCATGGTAAGAGAGCCATGGATTACGGGCATTCAGATGGCCATCAACTGCGTATCGGGCCCAGTCAGCCAGTTCGGTCTGGACATATTCTCCTGTTCGCCTGGGCTGAAGCCCGAGTGAATTGCCGGTAAAATAAATTACCTCTTTCCCATCTGAAGTTACAGGTATAAAAAAACGATCCCGAAATGAAGCGAGAGGATCGCTTCTATCACATTCAGATGCAAAAGCCGAGCCGGTTTGAAAATTCATTTTCTCAGACATATTCCAGGTTTAGTTCAATATTATTTCAGAGGATCCGCGTAAAATGACTTTGTAAATATACGTACACTCGCATTTAGTACAGAAATCGTTGCAAGACAAAAACTTACGTAGCATAGTGAATTAAAAAGTTGAAGTGCATCAATGCTTAGAAAGTATTTTTTACTATGAGCTGAATCCATTGGCATCGAGCCCTAACCAGTTTAGTGCGGCACCGGAGAATAACATTTCCTTGATTGTATTGTCGTAGGGCATTGAGTCAATGAGACTGCCGGGCTCTGCCTCGCCAAGCGGAAACGGATAATCCGACCCAAGCATAATCTGATCCGCTCCGACCAATGTTATCAGGTAATCGAGTTTGGCAGGCTCATGCACAAGAGAATCGAAATACATCTTGCTCAAATATTTCCGCGGACTGTGCGGATTGTCAATCGCGCAGAGATCCGGGCGGACCTTGAATCCGTGCTCAATACGTCCAAGGGTAGCCGGGAAAGCTCCTCCTCCATGGGCAAAGCAAATTCTGAGTCGTGGGCATTTCTCCAGCGTACCGGAGAAAATAAGCGAGCAAATTGCACGCGACACTTCGGCGGGCATTCCAACGAGCCATGGAAGCCAGTATTTTCGCATATGCTTTTCGCCCATCATATCCCAGGGGTGGACAAAGACGGCCATTTCCAAACCCTGACAGGCTTGGAAAAAATCCAGAAATTGCGGCTCGCTTAGATTTAGTTGGTTGACGTTTGTTCCGATTTGAACGCCTGCCAGCCCAATGCGTTTGCACCTTTCAAGTTCCGCAATGGCAAGTTCCGTGTCCTGTAACGGAACTGTGCCAAGACCAATAAAACGTTTCGGAAAAGCTTGGATAATATCAGCAATTTGATCGTTAAGAAATTTGGCTATTTCAGCTCCATGTGCAGGGCGTGCCCAATAAGAAAACATTACCGGTACGGTAGAAAGGACCTGAACATCAATACCGAATTTATCCATTTCTTCCAGACGCTTGAGCGGATCCCAGCAATTTGACTCAATGTCGCGAAACAACGTGCCGTCATCTCGTTTCATTCGTGCGCAGCAAGGTGCAAAGTGCTCAAGTGTAATAAAACCTCCGTATCCGAAACGTTCCTTCCACTTTGGCAACTCCTTTGGGAGAATGTGTGTATGTACGTCGATTTTTAACATCTATCCGGTGTCAACACTTTCTATGCAATAACTGCCGGCGGTTCCATCACGGCTCCGCATTTCCTGCATTTTCTAAGCTTTTCCGAACCGTAAAAACGGGAAAATACGCTCTGGAACTGTGTAGTAATATCTTCAAGCTGGAAGTATTCTTCATAGAGTTTTTCGTTACAGTTTTCGCAAAACCACAGCAGTCCGTCGAGCTCGCCCGGACGTCGTTTTCTCTCGATCACAATGCCAATTGTGTTTTCACCGCGAATTGGATTGTGTGGTATTCGTGGAGGGAGCAGGAAAATTTCTCCTTCACGAATCGGAATATCGGTTGATTTTCCGTCCTCCTGCACTTTGACTAATATATCGCCTTGTAATTGGTAGAAGAGTTCCTCGCCTTCGTCCCAATGATAATCTTTTCGCGAATTGGGGCCGCCAACGACCATTACTATAAAATCATCGGCATCATAAACACATTGATTTCCGACGGGAGGTCTCAGAAGATGGCGATGATCATCGAGCCATTGCTTGAAATTAAAAGGACGACGAATGCTCATAGGATTACCTCCATAGCTTGCGAAATTGCAATCCCGACTGAATTAATGGGTCTTTATTGAAGCGAGAGATTACCGAAACTTTAAGAAACAATGACGATTGTTTCTAATCAATTGTTGCTATTACTTTTAATTCAACTGCTATCGGTGTCGGGAGTGCGACCACTTCGACAGTTGTTCGCGCAGGCGAAATTCCTGCAAAATGCTCACCGTAAACGCGATTAAACACATGAAAATCGCGTTTCATGTTTGTCAGGAATACCGTTACGTCAACAATATTTTCCCAATGCGAACCTGCATCTTCGAGTATATATTTTATATTTTCAAAAACCGATAGACATTGAGCTTCGATATCATAAGAGACTATCTCGCCATTTTCGCCAAGTGTAACTCCCGGAATGACTCCACCGCCACGTTTTCTTGGTCCGACACCTGATAGAAAGAGCAGATTGCCTACACGGCGTGCATGCGGATAAGGGCCGACGGGTTCAGGAGCCCTTGGAGAAAAAATTTTATCGCTCATCTCTTGATATGAAGTAAAAACAAAAGGACAAGGTCAAATATTTCAAATTCAAGATTTACCGGTATTTTTCAGCCCAGATCTGCACCAGGTTCACAAGTGTTTCAGTAGATTTTTCCAATCCGCGGCGTGAATTCCATTCCAATTTTCCGTGAAAATTATGACCGCCGGTGAAAAGGTTTGGAGTCGGCAAACCCATTGCAGTCAAACGGGAGCCATCCGTACCGCCTCGTATAGGCCTCAGTTCTGCTTTTATTCCGGCGCGTCGTGCGGCTTCGATTGCGTAATCTGTAAGTTCAGGATAATTTTTTAATACTTCCTTCATATTCAGGTAGCCGAGAGCGCTTGAATACTCAATTTTAACTTCGGGAAATTCTTTCTGAGTTTCTTCTATCAGACGTTTGACTGCTGCTTCTTGTTTTGCGAGGCCGGCAATTTCAAAATCTCGTAAAAGAATTTTTATTACCGAAGTTTCGACGTCCAGATTGCCGATATACGGGTGAAGAAATCCTTCCCGCCCTTCAGTTGTTTCAGGGCGGTTTGGTATTTCTTTTCTAAAACGGTCAAGAAAATTGCCTGCGGCATAGATGGAGTTTATCATTATGCCCTTTGCGGTCCCGGGATGTGTAGATTTGCCGCGAAAAGTTACCGTTGCCGTCCGGGCAGACCATGTTTCGTTGGAAATATCTCCCAACTGCTCGCCATCTACGGTGTAAGCAAATTTTGCCCCCCAACCTTTTATATCGAATTTGTCAATTCCGCCACCGACTTCTTCATCCGGAGTGAATGCTATTGCGATATTCCCGTGTTTTATTCCCGGATTTTGCCTAAGGATATCAATCATGGTCATAATTTCCGCAATACCCGCTTTGTCGTCCGATCCAAGCAGCGTTGTTCCGTCGGCGGTGATTATATCGTCGCCAATCAAATTCTTGAGGTCAGGATTTTGCGCTACGGTTATTACCTGCGTCGGGTCATTAGGCAGACGGATATCTCCCCCCTGATAATTGCGGTGAATAATCGGATTTACATTTGCACCCGATACAGCCGGCGATGTATCCATATGGGCAATAAATCCTATGGTAGGCACCTTAGAATTATCGGGAAGATTGCCGGGAATCATTGCATAAACGATACCGAATTCACTAATTCTAACATTTTCGGCACCTAGATCTTTCAGCTCTTTCTCTAATAGACGTGCCAATACCAATTGCTTTTCAGTACTCGGTACTTTTCCGGCGTCTTCTGCTGATTGGGTATCAATTTTAACGTAACGAAGAAACCTATCCAGTACGGACTCAGATGGCGGCTTGGTTTGTGCACTTGTAATTGCAGGTTGCAGAAGAGCCAAAAACAATAAAGACAAGATATAGCGCATAATCACCCTTAAAGCGTGTAAATGATAATTCAAAGGACTAGTCACTTACGTAAAATAAATAAAAACTAACCCGGTATTACAGTTTAACACAAACGTTCTTTTCTTCTGTGAAGAAGTTCAAAGCATGAAAACCACCTTCGCGGCCAAGACCGCTTTCTTTCATTCCGCCGAACGGAGTCCTGAGATCCCGTAACATCCAGCAATTAATCCAAATAATTCCGGCCTCAATCTTATGAGAGATTCTGTGGGCACGAGACAGGTTTTGCGTCCAAATAGTTGCAGAGAGGCCGTAGGGAACGCAATTGGCAAGTGCAACTACCTCATCTTCACTATCAAACGGCATGATAGTTACAACAGGGCCGAAAATTTCTTCCTGATTAGTTTTGCAATCGGCCGGCAAGCCTTCGATTATCGTCGGTTGTATAAAATATCCCGAAAGAGCGCTTCCATCTGAAGAGCCGGACGGCACAACGCCTGAGCCGCCGTATAGAATGCTTCCACCTTCACCTGCAGCCCTGTCTATACAAGACATAATCTTATCGTAATGTTGTTTAGAAACTATTGCACCGACATCGGTAACCGCATCAGCGGGATCACCAACACGAAGATTACGAACCTTTTCTATGAAATCCTCTTTAAATCTCTCATAAATTGGGCGTTCGATGAATATGCGGGAGCCGCAGAGGCAAATCTCTCCCTGGTTAGAAAAAGAAGATTTGACGGTGGTATCTAGCATTTGCTCATAGTCGCAGTCCGAAAAAATAATATTTGGATTTTTGCCTCCAAGCTCGAGCGAAAGCTTTTTGAAACGCGGTGCCGCCAGCCTTGCAATTTCGCGACCGGTTGCGGTACCACCGGTAAACGTAATGGCTGGTATATTTTCATTAACAACAATTGCTGAACCAACTTTGGGGCCGGTGCCATGAATTATATTCAGGACACCGGGAGGCACGCCGGCTTCCATACAAAGCTTTGACAACAAAAAGGCGGTCATCGGAGTGATTTCGCTTGGCTTAGCCACAACCGTACAGCCTGCGGCAAGTGCCGGTGCGATTTTCCAGGTGAAAAGATACAAGGGAAGATTCCACGGCGAAATGCATCCGGCAATGCCAATAGGTTGCCGCAATGTGTAGTTTAATGCCTTTGTCCCGTCCGGAAGAGACGTTAAATATGAATCGCTTGAAGTATGCATCGCTGCGGTAGCATAAAATCTGAAATTAGCGATTGCCCGTGGAATATCAACAGTGCGTGCGAGTGTAATTGGTTTGCCGTTATCACGAGATTCAGCATTTGCAAGGATACTCAAGTCACGCTCCAGCAGTGTGGTTAGACGGTCAAAGATCAAAAACCGTGCCTCCGGCGACATTGATGACCATTTATCGAAGGCCGATTTTGCTGCCGTGACGGCCATTTCAACATCACGTTCATCAGAATCCGGTATTTGTGAATAAACAATACCGCGGGCGGGCTCCCAATTATCCAGGTATTGTCCGGAAACCGGCGGCAAAAGTTCGCCGCCGATATAATTTGCCAACTTCTCCATCTATTTTAGCCTGCCGTATTTACGCAGAATTTCGCGAATCTGATCAATCGGGACAGCCTCAATGGTGCGTCCATTACCGCTGATTGTAGTAGCCCGAAAGATAGAATTTAATATTGCCTCTTCAGTACATTCGATTACTGCCTGGAAAAGCGGGGAGATCGCGTCGTTACCGATTACTGAAATCTTGCGAATATTTTCGCTTGCAAAGATGCGGTTTGCAGTTGAAAAGGCTATTGCGTAATCACCGCTTCCGTTTGACATAGAGGAACCGGTCCTTGCCAGTCCGGCCATCGAACGTGCAGCCAGTCTGTATAATAGACGATGGTCTAGCGGAGCATCGGTGGCAATCACGATTATTATGGAACCGTCACCGGGAGTGAATTTAGGTGTTTGGCCGGATTGCGGATTTTGCCTGGAAAAACTGCTCCGATTAGAAGATTTTAATGCGAGTTCTTTACCGACGGGGACACCGTCAACATACAATTGGCCGCCGAAATTAGTCTGGACAAGAACTCCAACCGTAAAGCCACCTAAATCGGCAGGCAAACGACGCGATGAAGTTCCTATTCCACCTTTCCACCCAAAAGCGATTGTGCCAGTTCCGGCTCCAACAGAACCCTCCTCCACGACGCCGGATTTGGCTGACCTGATTGCATTGAAGACGTCATCTCGCGAAATTGCACGAAGACGAATATCATTTAGAAAACCGTCGTTAGTTTCCGCAACTAAAGGATTTACTGACCGTATATCGTCGTTTCCCGGCAATGAAAGCATATAATCAATCAGAAAGTCAGCGACCTTTGGCACAGACATAGTCGAGGTTAGCAGAACCGGTGTTTCAATTTCCCCAAGTTCGTTAACCTGTGTAGAGCCTGCCAGTTTACCAAATCCATTACCCACAAATATTGCAGCCGGAACTTTCTGTCGGAAAAGATTGCCACTGTGCGGTAACACAGCCGTTACGCCTGTTCTTATGTTGTCGCCACGAATAATTGTAGTATGGCCAACAAAAACGCCCGATACATCCGTTATCGCATTAAATTCACCGTTTGGGAAAATTCCGATGGAAAGTCCCAGATCACGCACGCGCGGTCTCTCCACGCTTTGCGAAAAAACCGTTAAGGCAAATAGCAATGCGGTAAGGACTATTCGCAGTGATCTTGTCAAATCATTCATACTTTTGCATAAGTGAGCCCTGTCTGCCCTTGATATTTTCCTCCGCGATCGTCATAGGAGACGGAGCAGTCCTCATCAGATTCAAAGAAAAGAATCTGGCCGATTCCTTCATTGACATAAACCCTGAGCGGCAGGTTTGCAAGATTGGCAATCTCAACGACCAGCCTGCCTGTCCAACCGGCTTCGAGCGGTGTTGTATTGACCAGCAATCCGGCCCTGGCATAGGTTGATTTACCAAGCGCAATTCCGGTAACGTTTCTCGGCATTCTGAACGTTTCTACCGTTACACCTAAACCGTAATGATGAGGAGGCAGCAAGTAATATCTTGCGCCATCCTCTGAGGTTCGTAGTTCAGGTTCTATAAGTGAATACTGCGCATCAAATCGTTTCGGATCAATCTCAACCGCGTGAGCTGATGTGAAAATTCGGAAGCCGTCATCGGCAAGCCTCATATCATAACCATAGCTGGAAAGTCCGGCAGAAATTATACGTCTCCCTTCTGCTTCACGTACCAATTCCGGAAGGAATGGCTCAATCATTCCTTCCGCTGCCATTCGTCGGAGCCAAGCGTCAGATTTTATCGTCATAACCGGTAAAAAATTTTGTAAACAGCATACAGGATATCGTACGGCTATGCCAGATTGGACACCTCATATTACGTCAGTATCCATATTTCTTCCGTAAGTGGTTAATCGCACGCCGAGGACAATCAGAAAAATGACAATCGCCGGAGCCAGAATAGTAAAAGGGCGGGCAGTCAGCCTGGTCAGATCCGATGCTTCCGCAAGCATATTACCCAGACTCGGCATAGGTTCCTGAATCCCAACTCCGAGGAAAGACAATGAGATTTCAGCAATCAGAAATGCCGGAAGCATTACTGTAGCCTGCGTGATGATTGGCCCCATGGCATTTGGCAAAATATGAAACAGCAGAATCCTTGCCGGATGTGCGCCCATTGCTTTTGCAGCAGTTACAAACTCGCGTTCGCGGAGCGATCTTACAAGCCCACGGCAGAGGCGTGCCATTTCTGCCCATCCTACCGTGGAAAATATGGTAATCAAGAGTGCAACCGCTCTTTCGGGTGGCAAATCCAGCGGAAATGCCGCACGGGCAGCTAGTATGATTATCAATGCAGGCAAAGAAAGCATCGCATCGGCAGTTCCCATCAGAGTAAGGTCAACAATTCTTGGAGAATATCCGCTTAACAGACCGATCAGAATTCCAAGAATTGAAGCGAGCAGTGTACCAACCGGCGCTGCAATAAGGGAATACCGAACCGCGTAAACAAGTCTTGAAAAACGATCGCGACCGAGAGCATCCGTGCCCAAAAGATGCACCTTTCCCGAACCCTCCACTATACCAAACAGATGCAAATCTGATTCAAATATGCCTAAAATACTGTAACGAAAACCAGGTACAAAAAAACCTATGGAATTACGGTTATTTCGATTTTCCTCGTACCGTAGAAAAAGCGGGTCGGTTAGCCTCACTTCGTAAAGAAATGGACGCGAAATCTGACCATTTACATTATCAAAAACCCGAATTTGTGAAGGTGGAGCAGATGGTTTTGTGCGGTCCTGTTCCGCAGGATCATATGGTGCGAAAAAACCGGCGAAAATGGACAAAATCGCAAAAGTGAAAAGGATTGCAAGTCCGAGCCGGCCCCATACTCGCGAATAAAAGCGTCCATTTTTGATAAATCGTCCGGTCTCCATAGGCTTATGAGCGTTCGGCGTCAACCAGCCTTCTGTCATTTACTATCTGTAATAGTTCAGCGGAAAAATTCGCTACCCAAACTGCGAAACTGACAAATACGACGACCCCCATTACAAGGGGAATATCCCGATTCCGGACGGCTGTAACAGTCAATGAACCGATTCCTTGCAGTCCGAATACGGTTTCGGCGATAACGGATCCGCCGATTAAGGCACCGACAGAAAGCCCTGTCAACGTAATTATTGGATTCAAAGCATTTCGAAGGGCATGACGTAGTATTATAGTGGTCTCGTCCAATCCTTTTGCCCTCGCAGAAACGATATAATCCTGTTGCAATGCGGTTTGCAGGCCCCGCTTTGATTGAGCTAAAAACATGGCAATAAAGGGCGGCGTCAGGGAAATTGCCGGCAAAAATAACCCGCCGGCAGCGGGTAAGTTAATTAAATAAACAGTAATTGCCAAAATCATCAAAGATGAAACAATCACGGGCAATGACGCTGTTACCAAAACACAAATTTCTACGAAAGAATCCAATAGCCAATGCCTGTATCTGACAGATGCGAAAGCGAGAACAGACGATACAAAAAGGGCAATAACAAGAGTCAAGGCAGCCAGCTTAAATGTTTCTTTAGCACGCGAAAGAACAAGAGACGTAACCGGGAGCCTAAGGCTGATCGAATCTCCTAAATCTCCTTTTGCGGCGTTGGCAGCCCATTCTAAATAACGTTGTGAAACCGGACGGTCCAGCCCATAGATATCCCGCAGACGACGAATGGTTTCTGCCGAAATATTAGGGTTGTCGCTAAGTCCTGCAAGTGAATCGCCCCCGGCTGCATCCAGAAGCCGAAAAGCAACCGCCGATACCACGACAAGCATAAGGGCCAGTTGAATGATTTTGCGAATAAAGAGTTTCAACACGAGAGATAGCGGCCGTTTGTACAATGGTGAAAACGCAAACGTATTGTTTCCCATCTGCGATTGAAATGCAACGAAAAAGGCGATAAACTTTGAATCGATTCCTTCGGCCTCCCACGATCTCCCGCACAGATCGCTTTCAAAACTTATGAAGTTTATTATCCGTATAACGGCTCTACTGGTTTTAGTATCAGCTTTTTTATTGCCAGGATGTAATTCAAAGCCCTCACCCGATTCAGCTGAAGAATCAGGAAAACAGCCGAAAATCGGTGGCTCCATAACCTACAGGTTGTCCGGGCCGGTTACTTCATTAAATGTCCTCTTGGCTCAGGATGAACCAACCTTAATTGCGACTTTTTTTCTTTTGAACTCAAGGATTGTTTCATTTGACCCTGTGCGACAAGTTTATAAACCGTCGCTGGCGAATACCATCAGTGTTTTAGATGATGGTCGAACTGTAGAAATTCAACTTCGGGAGAATATTTTATTCTCAGACGGCAAGCCGATTACATCAGAAGATGTAATTTTCTCCCTGGAGGCAATTTACGACCCGAAATCGCGTGCAGATGCTTTTCGTGACTCAATGCTCATAGGCGGTAAGGTAATAATTGCCGAAAAAATAGATGACCGCCGCATCCGCTTTATATTTCCCGATAAAATCGCTTCGCCGGAAAACTATCTGGAAAACCTGTTTGTTTTGCCAAGCCACATATTAAAGCCGGCAAAGGAAAATGGCACTTTGGCTGAAGTATGGAAAATAGATTCTGATCCTTCCGGCGTTGTTTCAAGCGGTCCTTTTATTGTCGAATCTGTTACTCCAGGAGAGAAACTGATACTCAGGCGGAATCCGAATTATTGGCGAAAGGACGATGAGGGACATAAGCTGCCCTATTTGGACCAATTAGTTTTGGAGACAATTCCCGATTTAAATAACGCATATGTTCGATTGGGACAGGGAACTTTGGACATCATAGATAGATTGCGGCCTACGGATTATGCAGCGATAAAATCCGCCGGCGGAGTTGTACGCGCAGTTGACCTGGGGCCGGGTTTTTCGACCGATCACATCTGGTTCAATCTTAACCCCGCGACTGCAGATGGTAAATCACGGTTGGATACGCCAAAGTATAAATGGTTTACAGATAATCGTTTCAGGAGGGCGGTTTCCTATGCTATTGACCGTGAATCCATTGCAGCTAACACTTTGCAAGGGCTTGCGACACCACTTTATGGTTTTGTGACACCCGCGAATCGTGTTTGGCTGGATCCCGAACTTCCTAAAACACAGTTTGATCCTGAGCAAGCAAAGAGACTTTTGTCAGACGCAGGTTTTCAGATTAAAAATGGTACGGACAATTCATTGGAACTCATAGACACCGCAGGCAACAAAGTAGAATTCACCCTGGCAGTTCAAAGCGAAAATGAACAGCGGAAGTTGATTGCCGCCGCTGTTCAAAGAGATTTAGCTCAAATTGGCATAAAAATGAATATCGCAACTGCGGATTCAGCTACCATTTCGCAGCTTTGGGCAAAAACATTCGAATACGACGCTATTCTTCAAGGCCTGGCTGTTACAGGCATTGATCCATCAGCTTATGCCAACTTTTTATTGAGTGGGGCCGGAGTCCACCAGTGGCATCCGTTGCAAAGGCAGCCGCAAACAGACTGGGAGGCGAAAATTGACAATCTTTACGCCGAACAGGCCAAAGAAAGCATTCCGGAAAAGCGGCGGGAAATCTTCTTTTCGATACAAAGAATAATTGCCGATGAGATGCCAATAATCCCGATTGCCGCGAGGCACATTACGTCTGCAAGCAACTCCAGAATAGGTAATTATGAACCATCTGTTCTAATTCCTTACTCTCTTTGGAATGCAGATCAGATATTTGTCAGATAATAATCCCCTACGGTTGGTTTGCCGTAGTATTTTTCAACTCCGGAGCAGTGTGGGTGTTTTTCGGCCTTACCGTCCCTGACTGCTTTTGATCGTAAAATCTACAGCCCTCGAGACATCTCCGGAAACACGGTAAATATATCTGCCGAGCGGCAACCCGTCCATGTATATACTTCTATTTTCGGCTACAGCAACCAGATTGCCGTTGTTATCATATAGCTCAAATCTCAGACGTTCATTTCCGTGATTCTGATTGATTTTTGCGTCAATAGTAGATCGACGCAGTTCAAACGGAACATCAACAAAGATTTGGCCTGGCATAATAGTGCCGGAAAATCGCTCGTCAAATCGACCACGATTGTTTTCCTCCGGGTTTGGCGTCGGAGTCGGGCTTGGTGACGGAGTCGGGCTTGGTGACGGAGTCGGACTTGGTGACGGAGTCGGACTTGGCGTCGGAGTCGGACTTGGCGTCGGAGTCGGACTTGGCGTCGGAGTCGGACTTGGCGTCGGAGTCGGGCTTGGTGTCGGAGTCGGACTTGGCGTCGGAGTCGGACTTGGCGTCGGAGTCGGGCTTGGCGTCGGAGTTCCTGTTCTTCCAACTGTGAAATCTGAACCGGCAGCTGTATCAGAATTTAGCAACAAACCGCCGGAGAGTGATGAGCCGATGAGTATCTGTGAGCGGGCCTGTGTATCGGTTGAAGTAGTACCGCGGACGTCAAAACCGACAGCCGCATTGATTTTCTCAATACTCAATTTGATACTAATTTCATTGCCGTTAATCTGGCCAAAATCTGCATTACCCAGCGTTTGCTGATTCTGCGTTCCGGTTGCTAATGTTGTGATCTTTCCGTATTTAAAAGTCGTAATTGTTTCATCAACAGACGCGGTTACAAAGATCTGAGTGTTGCCGAAGGCTGATTGCATCGTCCAACGCATATTTGGCGTTCGAACAGATGCGTCAGTTACACGCAGTCTATATACCAATTGATCTGAAGCGGCGTCATAACTGAAAAAGCCTTCCCGGATATCCTGAGCTGTTGTGCCAAGCTGGTCATCTGCCGGATCGGTAATTTGTGGAGCGTTGGGGTCGTTAACCGGAAATAGATTTACCGGATGGGGTACGGAGGCAAGTGACATTGCCATCCTAACAGCATTATGAGCATCTACATAGCCTGCACCAACGACCCGTTCCTCGTATGGCATCGGTGTCGCAGTTTGCCGGAGAATACTCACCACCTGATCAGGGGTCAGAAGCGGGTTAGCCTCCAACATCAAAGCTACAATACCGGATACCTGCGGAGTTGAAAAGCTTGTTCCCTGCGAGGTTGTGTAATAGGGCAATAATGCAGGTGGAATTGTGGTCAGGTCATTAGAACCGACAAAAAGTGGGATTGTTCCTGCCAGATTTGTCACTCCGGGTCCCTTTGAGCGGGTGCTTTTGATATCTACACCTGATCCCGTGATATCCGGCCGCAGATTGGGCGGGATAGTTGGATCTGCCGGTTGTCCGGCGGTATCGCTGCCGGTCCCGTTATCGTTTCCCCGCGATGAAAAAGTTGCCGGTGTGCCAAGACCTCGTTTTTCTGCTGCAGCGACGGAAATGACCCATGGGGCTACGGAAAAAGGATTGATGGCATCAGGAATATCACCGTCATTTCCGGCGGCAAACACAACAACAATGTTTCTGTCGTGCATTGCACGGGTTGCCACGTTTATGGGATCGTTCGGATCATAAGGAAGATCCGCAAGAGTTGTTCCATAGCTATTATTGCAGACGCGGATATTGTAGCGAAACTGATTTACCAGCGTATAATCCATTGCCTGAATTATCGCAAACGTTGATAGGCCAACATCATTTCCTGCCGTAATACCTATTAGTTTCGATCCCGGTGCCATTCCCTTGAAAAGACCGCCGGAGGCCGCACCACTTCCTGCGACGATGCCGGCTCCGAATGTACCATGACCTCCCTCTGCGTCTGTCATAGGATTATTTTCTACCGGCACGATGGGTACAAAGCCGTTAGGAAAATTTAAAGGTACTTCGGCGGTTGCGAAAAAGACATTTTGAATAACTGTTTGTCCAAGTTGTAAATCAGGATGCGTGGCATCAATTCCGGTATCAATATATGAGACACCTATGTTTTTACCGCTAAATGGCAATCCATTGTTTATTGTCGTAACTTCCTGATCCCGAATGAGATTCTCAACTCCTGAAATTGTTCGACTCTCAAGGTCGAAAAGACGAAATAATCTGTTCGCATAAAGTGATTTTACGCCCGGCTTGCTTTTAAGAGCATTCAACTGGGACAAATTTATCCGCGTCAAGACCATGGGCAGATACTCGGTAAGATAGCCACCCGTAATTCCGAGAGAGCGAAGCATTGTCAACTCAGATGCTGCCGGCTTTCGTTCAAATGTTATTATCACAGGGGTTAACGACAACGGGGCAGCATTTACCTGCTCATTCAAGCGACGATCTACTGTAGCTGCGTAAGCAGACATTACCAGGCCAATTAGCAAAATCAGGAAAAAAACTATCCGGTTAACGAGCATTTTCATAGGTACCTCCGCATTATGAAACTAGCATCGGGGTCTTGAGCGTTACTTGAATAAATCTTGAAATGCAGCGAACCAATAAAAAAGGCGAATCGAACTTAAATCGATTCGCCTCTCAAGTGGACCTTCCCTATTCAGGGGCTGTCCATAAAGTTAAGAATAAATTCCTATTGGAGTCTGACAAAGCTAACTTGCTTTGTCAGTGGATTTACAGTAAAGCGGAAGAGACCGGAAACCATACCGGTTGTAGCATTCGATGTGCTGCTGTTTCCAGATGTCCTTGTCCCGGCGTTTTCGTTTGGTGAACCCTGTGGCAGTAATTGATTTGATACTATCTGGTATGTTGACGGCCCATTCAAAAATCCGAGAACCCGAAATATATAAGTAGTATTCGGTTGAACTGCCGCAGAAACAAATTCGTTTGCGGTAGCCCCGGCTGACCTCATTAGTATCTGACCATTTGCCGTCCGGAGTTCGAAATCGAGATCTACAGCAGTTGAAGAGCTCAATATACCTTCAAGGGCAATTGCATCCGATTTTGTTACAACCGGAATATCATCCCATGTGATGCTTTTGAATCGAGGATCGCCCCAGGTGACTGCCGCATTTAGAGCCGGCTCACCAGCCAGAAGGGTTCCTGTTGTTGTCTCAGTGTAAATTGAATAAGTAACCGGTGCGGGTGGCAGGGAAGTCCCATCACCATTTTGCGAGCCGTTACCGATTGTCGATCCGGCGAATGCATTGCCATAAATGCGTGCATCGAAGCTGAACATCTGCGCCATGGGGTCGTTAAATTCTAACCGTTTTGGCGACGATTGTTGCCCCAATGAAAGCGTTTGGTTGTAAATAAAAGTGTTTCCGCTTGCATCTGCGTTACGGACGGTGACTGTCGGGTTAGATATGCTGACAATTTGAAATTCAAGCGGAGCATAAATTGTTTTGTCTGAAGAAAAGGCTCCGCGGGCATTGGTAAGGCGATTGTCGAACGCCATAATGCCATTGTTAAATGAAATGTTCGAAATTGCCGAATCTACCTGTGCCGTCAAATCCTGACGAGATTTAAGCGGACGAGATGTGCCCGAGAGACCAGACCAGCCAAGCTGCCCCGACTGATTTACGCCAATGGCACGAACAACATACTCGCTATCAAATAAATCGCTAAGGCCGGCTGGAGCGAAAACCTCCTGAATTTTTCCCTTGTCTTCGTAGGTTTGCAGACTACCGTCAACAAACGCTACATGGCGAAAGCCGGTGGTCATAGAGTCGCCATCGAGAAACTCGCGTTTTCCATTTGGCTCACGACGTCCGGCGAATGTGATTTTTCGTTTTAATACCTGATAAGCAATTGCTCCGGGCACAGCATCCCATCGCACAAGCAAGCTTTTTGGTGAAGCAGTTTCGACACGCACGTTTTGTGGGACGGCGGGCGCTGCCTGATTGCCTGTGAATTCCGAGACCTGGGTTGAAATTGTGGCTTTACCGCCGGATACTTCCCTGGCGTTTATGCCGAGTTCTTTTGCAGCAAAGATCTGTTCGATCATCGCGCGATGTTTTCCAGGGGCCGCTGCGTTTGTGCTGTCTGACGGATACAGAAGCTGGTCTGCTACGATCATCGCGTCGCGGGCTTTAACCATTGTATCCGGTGCAGTTGTTCCCAGGATGTACATCGAACCGAGGAAATCGCGTTCAAAAATATTCGTACCACGCGAAATTTTCTTTTCCGGACGCCCGTCCTTTGGTCTTGGCCGCTTAAAGGTTGAGTTATCCGGATAAACCCGGTTTAGCATTTCACGGATATCCCACATTGTTGACATATAGATTTCTCCGTCATAATGCTCTTCAAATTCACCTGCGCCTCGAGTTCCGATGTCTGAGTACTTTAAGGTTGATCGGGCACTTCGAATGTAGGCAATAGAATCAGGATCACGGTTCAACTCCCGATATCTTTGCCTTAGTTTGAAAGCATTTACAACGTAGTCACCAAGACTTGGGTTGTCAGTAATCGTAAATGCCCACATATCTGCCTGGCCTTCATTTAGTGCACTACCTTCCGTTCCTTCGAGCCCGGCAATCGGGGACGTAATCGCATGCATGCCTTCGTGGTAAGGAACCGTTCCCTCCAATGCCAGATCATTAAATAAAAAGCCGTGTCCATAAGATGTCGGATTGACAACAACCGCTGACTTTGCACCTGTAACGGCCTCTATCAGGCTTGTCAGATTGAGAGCAAATGCGTTGTCAAGCCCGAGTACCTTCTGGGCCAGTTCCGGATCGGTCGGGCTCGGTAATTTACCGTTAGCTGCGTCGAGGGCGATATAGATATTCGGGATATGAACTGTTGCCGGCAGCGGCGTAGTTTTGTTTGGATAAGTGTCCGGAAAAGCTCCACCGCCTATAGACGTATTATCGCCGCCAATATGGAGATAATCTACGTATTCGAGCAAATAGGTGACGAAGAAAAACGCATTTATTTCGTCCTGATGCTCGGCGGGTTCTGCAAATTGGTTTTGTTCGTTAGTGCGACCTTCAAATGCAGTCGGATCGTCCTTTCTGAAGTGCCAGGTGCCGAGTCCGGCCTGCAAAAATGGTTGCTTGGTTGCGAGTGCATTGTTGACGACGGTATGAGTACCCGTGAGCGTTCCGTTTAGTCCGGTGACGCGGTTTTGCGGATCGAAGGCGCGGAGTGTTACACGTTCCTGACCGCATGGCGTCGGGCCCAGCGGGCCCTGGCAAGTGCTTATAATGCCCTGATCCTTGAGTTCCTGTGTTATGGTCGGATATTTAGGGAATATGTCAGCTGTTTCCTGGCCCGGAGCAGTCTGAAAATTGACGTAATCCTTTCGCAATACGATCTCACCGTTATGTGCATCAACCCCGACAAGATAAAGGCCGAACGGATTGGTTGAAAATCTTGCAACCTTCCAGACAAGTCGATAACCGTTAGATGTAGGATAAATACCAAGTTGTGGTTCGATATTATTTACTCCCGCAGCCTGCTGTGATAAAAGGTCCAGACCTGGTTGTAATAAATTGGATACATAGGTCGGCAGGCTGACGCGAAAACGATTCAGATCTGCCTCTGCCGCAGCCTTTGCCTGATCAGCGGATATTGCCGGTTGCGTATTAACATTGACGTCACTGAAAAAAGGTCCCGAAAGCATTACGATCTGATTGTTGCCATTCATCACGATGCCTATACCACCGTTGATTACCGGAATATCGTTAAAGGTCTGCTGAAATCGGAGCAAATGTCCCCCTAGGGCATCGGTCTGGCTAAACAATTTGAAGCTATTGGTTTCCGATAATCCGAAGAGTGCAGAGTTTTCGCGAATAAAATTTTGAGCGGCCTCGAGAGGAGTGCCGGGAAGCGGCGGTGAAGCAAAATCATAAATTACATCCGGAGAGCCTCCGAAATTGTTCCACCGGACGGTCATCTGGCTTCCACCGGTTGAGGATCTGAGATTTTCCAAGGCATTTAATTGCGAAGGCGTTGCAATACGGGCTGCCGTCAGGCCCGATACCTCATTGAGGTCAAAGTTTGGCGCAGGCCGACTGTAGAGTGAGGTTATCGGGTCGTCAACTCCGGTTGCGGCACTGACGCCTCCTAACGACTGCCAAACAGCAAAAATGCCCGCGACTGTTGCAGCTAGAGTAAAAAGAAGCCTGCCTAAATTATTATTGAATTGCTTTGGATTAATTCTAATTTTTTTCATTTTTCCTCCGAAACATTCTGACTGATTTCTGATTTTTGTGTTTTGCGCCGGGCTGAGAGAGTGTTTAACGCCCGGCGCATTTTCGGGCTTGCTGACAGGTCTTGCAGAGCTATCCTCCGATAACAAAAAGCTGCCTGTATGCATTTAATTTTGCGGCCAGATTTCCTCGCGTTATCGTTGAACCCGGTTCAAACCGCGGGCCGGGAATTACAATAAATTGGCCGGGAGCTATTTGCCGCACCTCGGCGGGAAAGGCTTCGAAGATACCTTTGTCAAGAGCTAATTGAACGTAACCGCGAAGCGGTGCCGGTATCTGGGAATTGTCGCTTAATGGCGTTCCCTGGAAGGTAACAGTTGTCCCGGCAAGAGATTTTGCCCGGGCATCGTGGCCGAGGGCCTTGATTAATGCGACCGCAAGTTCGATACGGGAAACATTAGCTGAAGGGTTGAATAAATTCGCATCTGCAGCCATCATTCCTGTTGGCGTGAAATCAAAGTCGCGCAGTGTTGATCCGCGTGCGGTTACGGCTTCTGCGATTCGGGCAAGATCCCCCGATACATCTGAAAACCGCGGATTAGACCCCAGGGATTGGCGTAGGGAAGTGTTTAAGGTAAGCGATCGTGCCAAATCCTCGCGTGATACAGGAGTATCAGGGCGAAAAGTGCCATCGGGGAAAATATCGATTACACGATCTTTCAGTGCTTTTTCAATTGCGGCCTGCAACGGATGACCCGCAATATCCGGTATGGCCGGCAGTATAAATTTAACCTGCCTGATCGTGCCGTTTACCGGTCCGGGTAAAGCAGCTCCGCTTGTCGGCAGAGATGCTCCTGGAGCAGCTGCAAGTCCACGCACTCCTCGGACTTCTATATACCACGTGCCGGGTAAGGGATTCTGGACTACCACCTGTCGCACTGTACTATCCAGGATCGGTAATTTTATTCCGCTGGAATAGGTCGTTCCGTCCGGCGCATGCAGGATTATCCCGACTGGATTTGTATATCCCGTAGAAGGATTGGTTGTTGCGGTTGCGAATACGTCCAGAATGTTCATTCCCGCTTCGACTGTGAAAGGACGCGCATTGGTGGAAGTTGTTCCGGGTGTTGCTGTCGGATTGAAGTTAATGTTGAATGACTGGACAGGGGGAGACTGTTCGCCGAAAACGGCATTGAAACGAATATCCTGAAAATTGCCATATTGTCGCGATCGATTGAAAACCTTATCAACTGCGGCATAGGCGTTTACATATCCGGCTCCAACCTCATAATCTGCTCGTCCGGGCATTCTCGAGGCTGTATCGACCAAAATTTGTTTAATCTCATCCGGCGTGAGGGTTGGGTCAGCGTCAAGCATAAGTGCAACGACTCCGGCCACGAACGGCGTCGCCATGGATGTTCCTGAAATTTGTGTATAGAAAGGAATTGCATAGGGAGGCAATTCAGTATCGTCTGTAGTGCCATTAGCTGTGAGATTTGATGCGGAGCGTACGGAAACAATATCCGTTGTAAATCGTCCGGCATTAGATGCAAAGATGCGGCCAGTGCCGGGTGCTGTTATTGTTGGCGCATCAAAATCATCGAGTGGGTCAGAATTGAAAAGGCGTTCCTCACGCGGTATGCCGCGCGAAGAGAAACTTGCCAGTTCTCCTTCGCTTGAGCCGGCTGCGACTCCAATTACGAAAGGAGCTTTTGCGTATCGGTTAAGCGTTCCTTTTGCCGGACCGGAGTTTGCGCCTGCAAACAATACGGTAATATTTCTGTCGTAAGCCTTTTTGGCCGCAATCATCAGGGGGTCGGCAGGGTTATATGCTCCCGCACTACCATATGAGTTGGAAACTACACGAATTTTGTATCGAAACTGGTTTGTCAGTCCCCATTCCCAGGCAGCAACCGCATTAAGTACAAAAATACCCGCGCCAAGACCAGCTCCAATAATTTTTGCCCCCGGCGCAACTCCCGCATAAGTTCCACCAGATCGTGAGCCGGTTCCGCCTATAATGCCGGCGCAGTGTGTTCCATGTCCTACAGTTTGATCAGTATCAGGTACGTTTTCAATCGCGATATTTGGAGTAAAGCCGGTAACTGTAGTTGTCCCGACTATTGTTTGTACGTTCTGTATTACCTTGGGACCGAATTGTAAATCTGCATGAGTTGCATCGATCCCCGAATCGATTACCAAAACACTGAAATCGCCATCACCGGACACTGGCATTCCGCCGTTGCGGAATGTAAAACCCGCATCAATTCGTAATTTCTCAACACCAGTCAGTGTGCGGGCAGCGTCCATATAGTAAAACAACGGATCATTCGACCAAATGGACAAAACATCCGGATGATTTATCAATGATCTGATCTGGCCTGCAGTCATTGGCTGGGCAACCATTCCCAGTGTCGGAAATGTTTGGCCGCCTGTTATGCCAACACTGCGTAGGATTTCCAGGTGCCTTGCGCTAAGGCCATCTGTGGTTTTGAAAGCAATGATTACCATTCCGGCATCTGCCGAATCCGGTAATTGCGGCAGCACGGATTGAAGTGTTGGGCTAAGAGTGCCTGCAAATATGTTACCTGCTGCCGTAAAAAATATTGCGCCAAGGATTACCAGCCTTATAACGCCGAACCGACATAAAAATTTTCGTGTTTTCACCTTTGCTTCTCCTTCGGACGTGATTTTGTGGGAATTGACGCCGTGGATGATAAAGGAATTTATTTGAGAAAATCTTGAAGGTAAGGGCTCGACTGTTGAGAAAAACTTGAAAGGATGAGGAGGTTGGTAAAAGACGCGGTGATTATCTGAGGATTTCGTTTACTAAACGTCGTGTTTCCTGAGTCGGCTCTATCCCGAGTTCAGTTCGAAGCAAATCGGCAAGAGAGTCGAAATGTTTTTTCACCGCAGCTTTTTTGCCCTGCAGTGCGTAGATTTTCATTATCAAACGATGAACGTCTTCACGATAAGGGTCGAAACGCAGCAGTTCATTTGCAAATTGTTGGGCTGATGAGAGTTTCTTAAGCCCAAAATAATGTTTAGCCAGGGCTGCCAATACACGCTGAAACTGTTCATTGTAATAATTCCTTCGTGTCTCTGCCCAAGGCTCGTAAACGCCTTCCATAAAGTCGCCGCGATAAAGCCGGTAAGCCGCTTCCAGACGGTCACGCATCAGATCTAAATCTTTCTCGCGTCGTGATTTTTCAGCTTCTGCAATATAGAGTTCAAATTCGTCGGTATCCAGGAAATATGTCAATTCAGGGTTCAATAAATACGCCCCGTCTCGAAACAAAATAAAATTATGCTTGATTTTTTGATTCTTATTTAAGGCTTTACGAATATGCGAAATGGTCGGATGAAAGTTTTTTTCTATTGTTTCGGAATCATCCTCCGGCCAGAATGTATCTATCAGAATATCTTTGGAGACTCTTCGATGAGTAGATGTAGCGATAAAACAAAAAATGTCACGGGCGCGCCGCGTGGTCCAGATTCCTGATGGAATTGGTGGGCCGCTATCGCGTGCTATTTCTACAGGGCCTAAAAGTTTGATAGAAAGGTCGAAAAGCGCACGCTCCTCTATTATTGCGGGTTGTGCGACGGCGGATTTATATAATTCTTGATTAGATTCAGAATGAAGTTGTAAATCTGCCGGTATCCGGTCCGCAATTTCATCAATGGCGAACAAATCCGGGTTGCGCCGAATTT
Organism: Acidobacteriota bacterium; assembly: GCA_040756215.1. GTDB lineage: Bacteria > Acidobacteriota > Blastocatellia > Pyrinomonadales > Pyrinomonadaceae > OLB17. Next base: position 109,373 of record JBFLZQ010000002.1, on the reverse strand, counting down.
CTCCTCTAAGCCAATACTCATAGTCGAACCGCTCTGAAAGATCCAAAGCCCGTTGTATATGAGGTAGAGCGGATGCTCTGTCACCTGCCGCGCAAAACGCCTCCGCAAGTGTCAGGACTGCAATCGCCTCATCGTAATGGTTGCCGCAGGCAGCAAAATATTGCGCCAAAGCGCGCAGATCTTCAATGACAATATCTGAATTTCCTTCCGATATCGCTACACGACATAAAAGAAGTTCAGCCGTTGCGACACCTTTCTTATTATCCGCTTCTTTACGCTCGGCAATAAGTGTTTCCAGGAGGTACCTGGCCTTTGATAATTCACCCCGAAGGAGATGCAAACGTGCGATTTCTTCCTGTAATTCCCTTGTTGTTACCGAAATGCCGGCATCGGAATAAGCATCTGCCGCACGTTCGTAAAATTCCATTGCCCTGGAAAAATCTCCCAGATCACGATGAAGATTTCCAAAGGCCTCCAGAATCTCGCCGCGTAATCCGGATAGATTGAAAAGCAAGCAGAGATCAAGTGAACGATGCAAATGCGTTTCTGCTTGTTCGAATTCCCCGCGATAGAGATGGAGGCGTGCGATATTCAAATGCCCTATTGCTTCCTGCGGTAATTTTATGTCGTCTTCTTCTGAAAAAATACGTTTGAACCAGCGAAGGGCTTCCGCAAAATCGCCACGGTAACCCGGAGAAAGCGCTAAATTGTGTGTAATAAGCCTGATATAACGGATGTTTGCATTTTGTTCGGCAAGTTTTAATGCAAAGCGAAATTGTTGTTCTGCATCGGAATGTTTACCTTCCGCGATAAGACACAAACCGCGCGTATTGGCGCATCTCATCGCAGTTTCCGAATCTGTTGGAACAATAGCTTCGGCCGCTGATAGCAGATCGTACGCACGCATAAGGTTGCCTTTACGACGTTCCAGGGTGGCGAGCGAATGCAATGCCTCTGCCTCTCCCTCGCGGTCACTTTTAGCCCTTAAAAGTTCAACTGACTTATTGAGATAAATTGCCGAACGTTCCGAATTGCCTTCCAGTCGGGCTATTTCCGCAAGGTGTAAGATTGCCCGCGGGTACTTTTCAAGCACATCGGACGGAATTTTTGTTGCGTGGAATACTAATGAAGAAAATGCTCCGGCCGAAATCCAGCGATCGCCGCGTTCCGCAATCAACGAGGCGGCTTTTTCATAATTTTCGGCTGCGATCAAAAAAGGAAGAGCTATTTCCCATTGTCGGCGTCCGATATAATATTCCGCAATTCTATTGCGTTCGGCCGCCAGTCCCGATCGCCCGACTTCGGATCTCAGCCTGCGAAGTAAAAAATCACGAAATAAGGGGTGAAAACGATATTCTTCGGCGGACTTTCCGTCGCCGGTTACGGAAAGAAATACATTTCTCTGAGCAAGTTCGGGAAGTGTAGAGCCTAAGTTTGCATCCGGAAATAGCTCAAGGCATACGTCAATAGGCAAAGTCTCCATCACGGAGAGAGATAACAGAATTTTGCGGGTTTCAGCAGATTCTCTTGAAAATACTTCTTCAGCAAAATAATCGAATATGTCCTTTTCCGAACGGTTCAGGATTTCCGTAAAGTTAGGCCGCGGATTCCCGGTGGTTTCCTGCATTTCCTGATCGGCAATCTGGCGGATCAACTGTAATGCTGTTACCCAACCATGTGTACGTTCTCTATAAGCTGCAATTTCTTCGTCGCGGAGTTCAATTCCAAGTGTTTCGCGAAACAGACTGCGGACTTCATCATCAGTAAATAAAAGTTCTTCACGAGTTATCAGCATTCCGGGAAATTGCGTTCTACGCCGCATTACTGCAAGCGGGGGAAAGTCTCGTGTTGTGATAACTATATGTGTCAATTCCGAAGAGTAGGTTACAAGCCTATCGACTATCCGGTGTACCGCAGTAGCCCGCCCAATATGATGATAATCGTCTAGAACCAGCAAAAATGGCTGTTCAATGCTTGTCAGGATCTCGTTAATTAACAGGTCGGCCGGTCGTTCAGGAAAACGGGCAATTTCATCACTGTTTTCCGAAAGATAAAGCAGGACCTGTTCGCCAAAGCAGGGAAAATGATCACGAATTCCACGAACAAGATAGCCGATAAAAACGCTCGGGTCGGCATCTGTGTGATCTAATTGATACCAGACGGCCGGTCGCGACGACTGGGATCTGACGAATTCGGAGATAAGGGTTGTTTTCCCGGATCCTGCATCAGCGGCAATCAGTGTAATCGGTAATGAGAGATTTGCGCGTAATCTATCAATCAGCCGCGGACGGTCCAGGATATTTGGCGCGACTCGGGGAGGCAACAACTTTGTTCTTAAAAAGAAGTTTGAGAGTTGCATCGATTCCGAATCGAATGGGAGATGATTAAAGGACATTATCGCATATTATGATTAAAGTTTAAGGTGTTGAAGCAAGAGTTTCCTCTAAGTCCAGTCTTTATTGCAGAAAGGACGGTCATTGTGTAATAAATGCATTAATAATGCCGATAACTCTTGCAATTCGAATGGATTCGCAACGCGAAATGGAATTTGAGGCAGAATCCGGCGAACCAAAACGTTTTAGTAATTCAGCCGCTTCCAACCTGGACAAGGAGAGACGTTTCTCATCAATAACACCCAGTAATTGTTTCGAGCGCAGCCTCCAAACCGGTCCCGGCGGTTTGCTTCTGGAAAGCAGCATTAGACGACAATCGTCAGGTAACATTGCAATCAATATGGTCAAAAAGTCGCAAAACCAAGGTGCGTCAAATATATAATGAAGGTCATCCAGCACAATCAATTGAGGACTACCGGCGGGTGCATAGAAAAGCGGCAGTAGAAAATTTTCAATTTCGTCCTGTTTCGGAGCAGTGCATCGCCTGTTAGCTGTATGCAACAGAGGTTTGTACTGACAAGCCGGAGAAAATGCTGCTTGAAAGTATGCAGAAAACATCGGCCAGCCGGATTCCGTCGGGCCAACAGTAAGCCAGACTGTTCGTTCAGGATTGCTGTATGTTTTGGCAAATTCAGCTGCAAGAACGGTTTTCCCGGTGCCGGTTCTTCCAATCAGGGCAATTGCCGGGAACATGGATGCAGTTTTACCTATCAGGCTCAGCAGTCTGGGCCGGGAAATAACGTTCTGATGCTTTGGAATGGTTATTTTGTCATCGAAAATATGAAATTTTGCGTCCGGACTGACGGATAGCGATAAATTCTCACTTATTGTCGCAGGATTTGCCGTTACTTCAAGCTCCAAATGATCTCTATCTGAATCTAAAAAATGCATCATTGTCATATCCTAAGATATATTTTGAGTTTCAAAACTTGAGAAAAACTTGAATTTTCTTACATTTGGTTTTGGTAAACTCTTTGAATTCAAAACATCTCAAGTTTTCCTCAAGCATTTCACGGTAACTTAGCATCTATGGTTATGAAGTGCCCACTCTCCCCGATGTATGAAAATCATACACTGCTCAAATGCAGTGTACTTAAGAACGGAAGAGAGGTAATCTTATTATGAAAAAAGCATTTCTTTTTGCATTTTTGCTTACATTTACATTGCCCGGTTTTGGCCAGCGTCAAAAAGACACATCCCCGGAAGCTAAGACGCCGCCTCAAAAAACAGCCAAGCCGGATTCAGGAAAGAACGGGTCAAACGCTTCTCCAACAGTTTTGCGTGGCAGTTCGAATCTGGAAGCAATGCTTGCAAGTACATTAGATGTACGTACAGCAAAGGTTGGGGATCAGGTCCTATTGAAAACTACAAAGAACATCAAACAGGACGGGGAGGTGATAATCCCAAAAGGAACAAGCCTGATCGGTCGGGTTACTGAGGTGCAGCGAAAAGGGCGCGATAGCGCAGTCTCCAAATTAGGTCTTGTTATTGATCGCATCCAAGGGCAAGGTCTAAATCAGCCAATTTCTGCATCGATTATTTCAATTGTGGATACTCGAGCAATGGGTTCGGTGGCTGATACTGCCGGAGTCGATCTTTCAGGATCGTCAAATACAGCTGCAACAGTCTCTCGCGGATCAGCGGGCGGAAGTTCCGGAGGGGGACTTCTCGGAGGTGTTGCCAGCACTGTAGGCAGTACTGTTGGAGGCGTAGTAAATACTGCCGCATCTACTACGGATACTGCAGTCGGTACCGTTTCATCAACTGCAGGTAGCGCTACCGGGGCATTAAGCGGAACCCTGAGCGGTATTAGAATCACTCAAAGCGCACAAGGTTCTGCCAATACATCCGCTACGCTCTCCTCAGGAGAAAGGAACGTGCGATTAGAGAAAGGTGTAACTTTCAACCTTTTAATTAACGGAACGGTTGATCAATAATTGTTCCAAACGGCACACCACTTGCTCCCACGTAAATTTGCCGGGAAATGATTCAAAAAATCACATTCCCGGCAGATAAATGTATCAAAATCATACAGCAACGAATAGCTGTTTTGATTTAAAATCAATCCCTCGGCAATGTGAGAGATTTGACTAAGGGATTCCAAATGCAAGATATATGCAGTATCCGCGCTTTTAACCGTTTTATTTGATTCAAATGAACAACCTATGAAAAGGGCAATTACCATTATTATCCTGATAGTTATTACAGCCAATCCGCTGTTAGCCGGCCTTACATTTATCAAATCTAATGGTATTACGTTTACCGGAGCTGACGGCATCACATTTACCGGGGCGGACGGCATCACGCTTACCGGGGCAGACGGATTCTCGTTGCTTAAAACAAACGGAATCACACTTACAGGTGCTGATGGTATTACCCTTACCGGAGCAGATGGAATAACTTTGACTGGTGCGGATGCCTCAACCTATGCGGGACCTAACGGAATCACACTTACAGGTGCTGATGGTATCACACTCACAGGAGCGGACGGCATCACGCTTACCGGGGCGGATGGAGTTTTCCTTATCAAAGCAGATGGCACAAGGTATCGTGCCGATTCAATAATAATCCGAAAAGGAGACGGCATTACTTTTACCGGGGCAGACGGTATCACATTGACAGGAGCGGACGGCATCACTCTAACCGGAGCCGATGGTGAAGCCCATAAGTCCTTAAATGGCATTACTTTAACAGGAGCAGACGGCATCACATTGACCGGAGCTGACGGCATCACTTTAACCGGAGCCGATAGTACAACACTGAATAATGTTGACTCAATCACCGGCATAGGTGTTAATGGCGTTTTATTCGAGTTTAGTTCTCTCTCCGGCATCACATTGACCGGAGCTGATGGTATTACGCTGACGGGGGCAGACGGCATCAATATCAATAGGCCAAGCGGTATCACCTTAACAGGCGCTGATATGGAAATGCTTTTTTCCAACCAGTCAGTTAATGGTATTCAGAGTCTGGACCCGGAACTTGCGATTCTCCTTAATAACGCTACTGACGACAGTACCATCAATGCGGTTGTTGTATATCATCGTCCCGTGACGCAGCGTGATCTGGACGATCTTAGATCAATTGGAGTTTCAGGCGGCACACGTTTCAGGCGGCTTCCAATGGTTATAATCAGCGGTACTCGTAATCAGATCGCCGCTATTTCACGCTTTCCATCCGTACGGTCAATTTATGGTAATCGGACTCTTTCGTTAAATTATGATCCTTATTACGATAAAACCGGCGTTGGTAACGTTGCTGCCGACACTGATTTAAAGACAGCCAATCGCGGCTTGCCGATTACCGGTCGCGGTGTGACGGTCGCCGTACTTGATACCGGTATCAATGCAGCACATCCTGACCTTACGGGCAGAGTTGCTCAAAATGTCAGATTGGCCGATATACAGAGTGCTCCTGTCGGCTTTGTCGAACCACTTCCAACCGAGGGGCTCGTAAACACCGATTTCGGCGGCGGTCATGGAACTTTCGTCGCAGGGATCATTGCAGGTAGCGGTACCTCATCATCCGGAAAGTTTTCAGGTCTGGCCCCAGGCTCCCGTCTCCTCGGGCTCTCGGCGGGTGACTTAAGCCTTTTCCACGTTCTTTCCGGATTTGATTACATTCTCGACAAAGGTAGTCAATACAATGTCCGTGTAGTAAATTGCAGTTTCTCTGCAAACACGGTTTACGATTCCGAAGATCCCGTAAATATAGCTACCCGGTTGTTGGCAGAAAATGGTATAGTCACCGTCTTTTCAGCAGGTAACAGCGGTCCCGGCAACGGCACGCTTAACCCATATTCAATGCCTCCGTGGGTGATAAGTGTTGGTGCAACCGATTCAACAGGTCGTTTGGCAGGCTTTTCCTCCCGCGGCAAATTCGGTCATCCTTTTGCTCATCCTACTTTGGTTGCTCCGGGCGTGAATATTGCAAGCCTTCGGGCTGCAGGCACAGTCACAGGCAGTTTGGGTCTTGGCGGGGCGGATTCTCAACGTTTATCAGCTTTGGAAATGCCTTATTACACTACAGCATCAGGTACGTCCTTTTCAGCGCCGCAAGTCGCTGCTGCAATTGCTTTGATGCTGGAGGCGAATCCGGAACTTAATTATGCCGAAATTAAAGACATACTTGCACAAACCTCGACACCGCTCCCAAAATACTTTTTTCATGAGGTTGGGGCCGGAATGCTCAACACTTATGCAGCCGTACTTAAAGCAGCTTTCCGCAACCGGCCTCTGGGAGCATTTCGTTCCGTTATATCGAGAAATTCTGTAAGGTATGTTTCATCTGTCCTATCTCCTTTTGATTTAACTGTTTATCCCGGGCTTAATGCCGCCAGAACAATAAACATCCCTCAAAATACGGTTCAGGCTACTTTTGTTGCATCCTGGCCAATTGGTACCAACGATTTCGGTTTGCGGCTATTTCGTTCAGATGGGACATTGGCCGGGACGTCAAATAATATCAATCTTCCAGGTATCTCAGGTAGGACCGAACGTGTGGTTTTGCGGCAGCCTGTTGCAGATTCATTCCGATTTGAGGTTTATCACTCGGGTGGTGTTGGTTATGCTCAAAATGTTTCGGGCCTTGTAGAGTTAACAACCGTCCAATATCCGCGTCTTTCTGATATAGAAGCCTCGAATCAGGATGTAGTCAGTTATATTGAACAAAGCCTGATGATGAATCTTGCTACTACTGAGGGTTCGAAGTTCAGGCCTTTTTATCCTGCTTCAAGGCTCCAGTTTGCTCAATCTATGGTAAGCGCCGGCCTGGTCAGTCAGTATGTTGCCGCTAATCCTTTATTTACGGATGTTCGGGATATTTTTGGAAGGTCAGTAGTAGAAAGTTTGCAATCTTCACCGTCAGGGCGTTTAGTTTATGACGCTGAACCCGGGACACGGTTTCGTCCCTTTGATCCTATGTTGCGTCTTGCTGCTGCGGTGGCTTTAGTAAAAGCTGCCGGGCTGGAGTCCCAGGCAACGAATGCCATACTCCCGCCGACCATTTCCGACGCAGCATTGATACCGCAATCTCTTCGCGGATTTGCAGCCATTGCTTTGCAAAAGGGCTTTCTGGTGGCTGACGGAGATAAGTTCAATCCGACACGGCCGATTACCCGTATCGAAATGGTTCGTGGGATTATAAAAGTGCTAAATACCAATAATTAGCGGAAATTTAAACTCTAAAGTTTATTTTCTTTTTCCGCGCGGCTGCCAAACGTTAAAATGAAAATCTGGCCGTCGCCAACAGTAAATTTCAACGGAATTCCACCGACACCGGACTTAGCAGAGATGGCGCGTTGGGTAAATTCGTCCCTACGGCTGCGTGGGACTAACCCTGAAAATTTATTTACAATTGCGCCGGAGCGAAGAATCAGGGCATCTAGATCTGCGTTTAAGCCCGCAGGGAGAAAAACATTCAATGTGCCGTTTGCCAGTTGGACATCTGCATTACGGCCTCGCCAGCTGCGGTTGGGTATCGAGACTGTGATATTACCGCTTCCGAATACGGCATTGAGGCTTCCGCCAATGAGGTCTATTGTTCCATTTGCCTCTAGAAAGTTGACACGAAGACTGCCGTCAACGCCTTTGATGCTAAGGTTTCCCTTTCCTCCGTCTATTTGCAGATCAGAATATCTGGGAACTTTGAGCGTGTAGTCTATCCTTACAGGCGCATTGATTAGATTTTTTGGGAATTTCGGATCTACTTTTTTCAGATATTTACCGTTAAAAGGCCCTAAACTTGTAATTTCAACCCTTCCCGATGATTCATCCAATGAAAATCCTACTACGCGTGTGATTTGATCAGCCTGCTGTTCGGTAGCTACCTCGATTGTAATTTCGGCTTCAATCTCAATTTCATCTTTTTGCGTTCCTTCGACTGAAACCGATCCTACCGGATAGCCACTGATGACAATAGTACCGCCGGATCCAAAATCCAACTTATCTGTTTTTGAAATTGTTCTTTTAATGGGAGTTTGCTGTCCGAAAGCAGTGCAGATAAACGCCAGGATCAATAGTGAAATTGAGATGGAGGTTTTGGTTTTCATAAAGGATGTCATTGAACTACCGTCAGGCAGAGGACGGAATCTAACTCCCTAAAAGGGAATCAGTCAACCTCCAGCTGCAGGCTTATCGGCGAAAAAATGAAATACTGCCGCGTTGATTTGTAATTGTTAGCGTTGCGCTGCCATCGCCGGCTGTTCCGGCCACTCTGCGGCCGTCGCTCACGAAACGCAGATTTTCGCCCGAAAAACTGCCAAGCGAGATATTGCGCGTTGACGGTGCCGTTGCAACCAGGCGAAACGACGATCCTAATGGTATTCGAATATTAATATTGCCGCTTATTGAAGCGAAGCGGTAATTCCCGTTGGGTTGAAAGACTCCGTCAAAGAAAATATCTCCTATGCCATTTTGTGCCGAAACATTGTCAGCCTCGATGTTGGTCAAGGTGATATCACCTTCCGTTGTAATATGAGCCCTGACCAGACCACCGCGAATATTGGTAACGCTTAGATTCCCAATCTTTGTTTCGATATCGACAAAGGATTCAAAAGGTACGCGGATCAGAAAGTTAACGCTACCGACGTCCGGGCGGCCCTGATTATCACGGACAAGGTTTATATAGATTGTACCGCTGAGGCTTTGCGGCTCGATACTTGCGGCCGGGGCTTCAAGAAAAGCCGAAATGCTGACCTCCTGCCGGTTCCAACCCTCCACGGTTACGGTCCCGGATCTGTTGAGCAGTTGCAGACGGACGTTCTGGCCTGCCGGATAAGTGCGTGTAAAACGTTTTTGTGCGGCAGCATCTGCAACAGTGCCGGCAGCAAGGAGAATAAGAAGACAGGCCGCTGTGGTTAAAACACCGAGCGGGCGTGGATTGTGGCTGTTTAATGATGCGAAAATGGGCATCTCGACTAAAAAACTAAAGTTCGGCAAATTCTCGTAAAAGATTCATTTTTTCATTCATTACCGAATCCAGCATTTCGCCCGAGAGCTCATCATCAGGATTTTGTTCGATCGAGCGCTGATATTCGATAACGGCTTGATCAATCGCCTGCAAATTACGGTCGAATCCGCGCCGAAGGTTTTCATCCCAAAAGGCCCGCTTTGCCGCAACGCGTTTTGACCAATACTCGATTGCTGCCTGTTGTTCGCGAAGCCTGCGGGCACGTGCTTGCTGTGGAGTTTCGGTCAATCCGATGCGGCTGAGAAGTTTTTCAAATGTAGTCTGGGAATCGGCGGAACGTGAAACAAAGTCGGTCCCGCCCGGATCGAAATAATTTTTGATCCCGACTATGGTAAGCAGTGAGCTGATCAATGCTATGGCTGCGACCGCTGAAACAAGTTGGCGCAAAGAAAGCGACCACCGGCGTTGTCCGGATTCTGATTTGCCGGTGTTTTCGTTACTTGTTTGCTGTCGGATTTCATGTTCCAGAGTATTGCTGATACGGCACCAGAGTGCTGATGGATTAGGCGGTTCGGCGGCGGATTCAAGGAAATTATCATCGAAAGAATCTATGGCTTCGGCGAGACGGGTACACTCATTAGCGCATAGATCACAAACCGCCAGATGCCCCGTAATCAGAGGTATCTCCGCCTGGTCTAATTCACCGACCAGGTATTGTGCCAAAAGTTTTCTGCAAATGTCACAGTTCATTGAATCAAGATCAACAATAACTCATAAACTCTTACCGGACCGGGTGCCGGCAAAAAAGCGATGATTTTCAACCAATCTAATAGATTGATTGAAAGGCCGGGAGGTTGCCCTTGCTGATTGGTTTCAGCCCGATTCTTCCGATTGTTTGGCTAATAAATTTCTGAGCTTCAGGCGTGCTTTGTGTAATTGCGATTTCGAAGTACCGATCGAGATTCCAAGCATACGTGCGACCTCTTCATGTTCGAAGCCTTCTACGTCGTGAAGCACGAAAACATTTTTGTAGCCCTTTGGGAGTCCATTAATGGCATTTTTAAGGGCGATACGGTCAATTACGGCCATTTTGGCAGGATTTGCAGTGCCGGATACGGTTTGTTCGGGCATTTCGCCATCTTCGCTGGTCTTTTCGTTTTTAACTGACCGTTTACGGAAATGCATCAAAACCTGATTGACCGTAAGCCGGTGCAGCCAGGTAGAAAAAGCAGAATCACCGCGAAAACTTCCAATCTTTCTAAACAACTGGATAAAAACTTCCTGAGTCAGATCCTCTGCCTCAGTCTGGCTGCCCGTCATCCGCAAGGCAAGGCTGAATGTTCTGCGATAATAACGCCTGTAAATCAGTTCGAAAGCAGCCAGATTTCCGTCAGCAGCAAGCCGGACAAGCTCCAAATCCGAAGATTCCGAATTCAATTCAGCAGTATGCTCCAAGACTGGAGTCAAAACCGTTTTTGCTTCAGATTCGCGATCTTTATTTTCCGCTGAGAAAGGTAATTCATGATCGACGGTAGATGCGATCGAATTCATAAGCACCCCACGTTTTAAAGCCTGAATTTTCGAAGATAAACCGGACCGCCGCTAAGATGCCGAAAAAAGTATTTAAGGTTGCCCGATGCAAAATTAATTCTAGTCTCAACTGCCGCAAAAGGTAAAGCAATTTATTACAACTTTACACATTTATACAGTTTATAACGTAGGAACGTCGGCTGCGCGTTTTGCAAAGCGATGTTTAAGGTATTCAATAAAAGGCGGCATCAAAGATAACGCAACAATTACGATGACTACTTTTTCAATGTGATCCTCCAGCCTGATCCCTAAAGCATTTTCAATCACGCCACCCAGAAAATAGCCTGCAAGGACCATACTGTTTATCCACAAGAGCCCGCCTAAAATACTGAAAAATAAGAACTTGCCGTAAGGCATTGCTGCCGCGCCGACAACTAAAGGGGCAAATGTCCGGACTATCGGTACAAAGCGGGCCAAAATAACGGTTTTGACACCATATTTTTCAAAGAAAATGTGTGCTTTTTGAACGCGGCTGGGTTTGAACACCCGCGAATTCTCTCTATTGAAAAGACGCTCTCCAAGAATCCGCCCGGTCCAATAGCCCGTGGAATCACCAATCACCGAACCGAGAAAAAATGCTGCTAACGTCAGATAAACATTGAGTTTGCCGGCCGCAGCAAAAAGGCCGGAAACAACCAGAAGTGAGTCGCCGGGCAGAAAAAAACCGACAGCCAGGCCTGTCTCGGCAAAAATAATGAACCAGAGAGCCAAATAAACCCAGTTACCGAAAATTCCGAGCAAAGTATCGATCAAAACCTTAGGATTAAGGTAATGCAGTAAGTCTGTTATTGCTTCCATAAAATACTAGGCTTCCCAGCCGAACTGACCAATGAGTGGAACGAAAGAACAGCGTCCGAATTCTTCGGTTTTCAGTCCGGTATCGGTAAGCGTAACACGTACAAGTTTTTGTGAGTTTTCTTCCGCCCCGACCGGCATCACGAGCCGCCCACCTGTGGCAAGCTGGCCAATCAATGTTTCAGGCACTTTAGGGCCGCCCGCAGCAACGAGAATTGCGTCAAAAGGGGCATATATTGGCCAGCCAAGCGTACCATCACCGACTCTGTAAGACACATTTCGGAAGCCAAGGGACATCAGACGTGCTTTGGAAACATCTGCAATTTCCTTGATTCTTTCAATTGCGTATATTTTCCGGGCCAGCAAAGACAGAATTGCCGTCTGGTACCCGGAGCCGAAGCCGATTTCCAAAACCCTTTCATTGCCTTTCAAACAAAGGAGTTCGGTCATGCGTGCAACAATAAATGGTTGTGAAACCGTTTGCCCCGCTGCAAGCGGAAGTGCATTGTCCTTGTATGCCTGTGAACTTAAAGCCTCCGGCACGAAAAGATGTCTGGGTACCGTCATCATTGCGCTCAGTACACGCTCATCGCGAATACCATACTGAGTTCGGAGCTGCTCGACCATTCTGCGACGTGGCAACTCGAAAGCATCTCCCGGATTGGAAAAGCGGTCAGATTTTGATGCAAATCCGTTAATCATCGGTTAATCGAGAACTTGTCTTCCTCCCATTTCTTAAGAACGTCCAATACGGCATAGTTTGTCATATCCGCACGCATTGGGGTAACTGAGACGTAGCCTTCGTCAATCGCCTCAAAATCCGTTCCTCCCTCTGCTCTAAACCCTTGCCGCACTTCTCCGATCCAGTAGTAGGCCTTCCCTCTGGGATCAATGTGTTCGCTGATAACCGGCCTGGCGGTTTTAAAACCTTGTTTGGTAATTTTTATACCTTTTGGCACTCCTTTTGGAACGTTAACATTCAAAAGTGTAAACGGCGGCAACCCTTCAGCGAGAGCTTTTTGGACAATAATTTGCGCAATGCGGGCTGATTCGTCAAAGTCGTAGCTGCGATCGGCAACCAAACTCACAGCGATACCGGGAACGCCAAGAATCGTTGCTTCGAGCGCTCCGGCAACCGTTCCGGAGTAGGTTGCGTCGTCGCCGAGATTTGCCCCGTGGTTAATCCCCGACACGCAAATTTGCGGTTTAATATCCGGGCAGAGAATCTTGTTAAGTGCAAGGGTTACACAATCGGTTGGAGTGCCGTCAACTGTCCAGTGACGTTGATCAATCTGTCTGATCCGAAGGGGACGCGCAAGCGTCAGGCTGTGTGACGCACCGCTCTGCTCCGATGCCGGGGCAACCACATAGACATCTCCGATCTCTCGCATTGCCATCTCCAGAGCCTCGATGCCTTCGGAGTGATATCCATCGTCATTAGTAATCAGGATTGCAGGTCTTTGTTGCATTAAAATATCCGCTTGAAAATCTTAAGTATATTTCCTGTAAATGGCTCATGACAAACACGGAATGCCTGGACGGTTCAGGAAAAGCGTCGGGAAGTGAATTGTATTGAAATTTCAACGCATGGAGAAAATGAAAATGCGTGAAGCAGATGGCTTCACGCATTTTCAAAATCAACCGGACCAGGAATTTAGCCGTTCAATTGCCTTTGGCCATTTGTCCTCTGCTGCCGGACACGGCGGCGATTACGCTTACGTGCATTTGCTGCTTTGAGCTTACGTTTCTGGCTGGGAGGAATAAAATGAGCGTGTTTTTTGAGATCCTTGATAATCTCCTCGGAAATTACCTTTCGCTTGAAACGCCTCAGGGCGTTTTCGATAGATTCGTTTGGATTAACGACGATATAAGCCATTTATTTTCTCACCTCCTTTCGGCCCAAAATCAGCAGCGGCTGCACTTTTCCTTCACCGCAGCTTTGCCCTGACGGCAGGACAAACCAATATTAAAACATGACCGGAAACCAAAAGCAAGAAGCGGGCGGCTGTTTGCTTTAATTGCCTGGTTTCCGGTCTTTAATTCAAAAGCAAGGGGTTATTCAGCTACGGCAACCGATTTATCGGCTTTCTTTTCGCGTTTAATTCCGCCGATTTGAACGAGTTTTTCTCCCTTGATTTGATTCTTTTCAAGCACCATCTGCTGATAGAGCTTTCTCATCATCTGCATTTCTTCAGCAGCGGTTTTCGGCCCTTCCATTTGTGGCTTGTTGGGACGGGCGAGGTCAACCTCATTAAGAATCAGATCATGGGAAGTCTCGCCGAGCTCTACATGTTTGCCGCGGGCAAACACCTCATGACGGCCATGCTCCTTGTACCACTGTGCAACGGTAGCGTTCTGGTGCATATGCTCGATGATATTGCGCCAACCGATGCCCGTGTTATAGGCACAGAAACTGATTTCACCTTCTTGAGTGCCGTAGGGAATAATGCACATTTCGGTCCGGCGAAAATCGTAATTAAAGAGGTCCTGGAACCACATCCCGGCAATGAAAAGGAAGTTCCACGGATCCTGACGGCGTTTTTCGATGTCCTCAAATGTTCTGTCCGGACCAACTTTTCCGTAATCTTTGCCTGTAAGGCCGAAGGATTTGTCGAATTTTTTTAGAATACCGGCAAGAGTAAGGCTCTTTGGTGCGCCATACGGGTCATAATTCTTAAGAAGTGCGAGACCCATCATGATGTTTGAGAACCATTTGCCGCGGTTGGTGTCCGTTATGTGCTGCATATCACGGACAAGTCCTTTGATGTCAAGAAATTGCGGTACAGGCGCCATTTCTTTGGTATATTTGTTTACCATAACGGCAGTACCAACGCCGCAATTCGGATGGCAGCCGCAGCTTACTTGTCCCCATTCTGCTTCAGGGCCGTGCACCACGTCAGCAAAGTCTGCAAAGGCTCCCATCAGTGAAAGCGGGAACCAGTCACGGGTAGGCTCAGTGATTCCGACTTGTTTTTTTACATCATGTGCCAAATGCGCAAGCGTATATCTCTGTTGCAGCCGCCTTTGTTCGGTAATGTGTTCGTCCCGACCGGTGAATGAAACGGGCTGGAAGGCGATAAACGAGATTTTTTTCGGATTCTCGAGTGCGAAACGGATGATAGAGCCTACCTGGTCATTATTAATGTTATTGACCAAGGTTGTAACAAGAATGATGTCAACCCCGGCTTCATGTAAGTTATTGATAGCCCGAAGTTTGACATCGAAGAGGTTGCCAATCTGACGGTGCGAATTGGCATCGTTTCCAATACCGTCAAATTGCAGATAAACAAATCTCAGACCGGCTTCGGCCGCAGCCCGGCAAAACTCTTTTGATTTAGCGAATTCAATGCCGTTGGTTGCTGCCTGAACGGAATTGTAACCTACTTTACGCGCATAACGGATAGCCTCGATAAAGTGAGGTGAAAGAGTCGGTTCACCACCGGAGAATTGGACGGACATCTGTCGCCGCGGCTTGATCTGTATCGCATTATCAAGTATTTCCTTGACATCGTCGAGAGAGAGTTCGTGTACGAAACCGACCTGGTTGGCGTCCATAAAGCATGGATCGCACATCATATTGCAGCGATTGGTTAAATCAATGGTAAGAACGGCTCCACGCCCGTATTTAATGGAAGATGAGCCGTGGTTATGCAATTTCTCATCATTGTGTGCCTGCTGATCGCGGCCGGGAAAGAGCGATTCGATATGTTTGAGAAACTCTGCGTCAATTGCCATCAAATCTTCGAAATGGCCATGAATGGGACAGTCCTTGATCATCCATACCTGTCCGTCGCGCTCGATGATCTGGGCTTTTATTTCACCTACTTTTTCGTTTATGAGTGTGGAAACGTCTCTTTTGCCACTGATGATCTCTTCACGAGCTTCAATCACGCAATTAGGGCACAGGCTATCCGTCTGACGCGGGAAACCAAGCGTTGGCTTTGATTTCTCCCA
This sequence comes from Acidobacteriota bacterium, assembly GCA_040756215.1. Classification (GTDB taxonomy): domain Bacteria; phylum Acidobacteriota; class Blastocatellia; order Pyrinomonadales; family Pyrinomonadaceae; genus OLB17. The sequence continues at coordinate 93,732 of JBFLZQ010000002.1, read as the reverse complement.
GGATTTGAGGATCGGCTTGTCCGACCACTTCGGAACGAAAGACGGGTTCGGTTTGAATTGATTTACCGCCTTGATGATATTAAATGCCCCTTTTGCTACGTAAGTTAGGCCTTTCTCAAAATGTTTGATGGGTCTGGTCATATTTATCTCTCTTCTCCTGTTTGCCGACTTTTATGCTGTCTCAAATGACGACAATGGAACAATTATTTCCAAATTATTATTAGTTCTCGTCTGATGATTGCAATTGACCGGTCTTTATTATTTAGATCAAGTGTCGATCCGGTCATTAACCTACAATAAAGAGGCAATTCATGTGCCCCTTGACGAAAGTAAAAGAAAATTTACTTTTATGTCCTCTTCTAAAAATGCCAAGTTATTAGTTATCAACAGATTACGTTTGCCCTAGACATTATTGCCGCAATTTCTAAAAGTAAAATTTGTAGCATAAGCCTGTATCATAATGCAACAGTCCGAGTTGTTAAGTGAATAGTGTGTCATTTCGAAACACGCTGCGTTTTCTAAATTTAATCTCGAAAAAAAAGCGGTGTTTTGTCTGCTCCAATATTTTTTGTTTTAGGCAAGATGAGCTAAATTCTTAATTATTTGCTTAAAAAGTAGGGTCTCCCGATTTGGAATATCAATACTTGTTTTAAATCGACAAATTTGACTAGTGCCTACAATATGTGCGTGTTAATTAAAGGCAATATGCGATATCTGGTGCCGGGAATGGAATCGCTGCAGCGCTTAAGAATTTTCTTTATGTCTTACATCAAAAGATGATATGTAACTAAAAGAAAAAAAATATCTTATAACGGTCAATTTAGTGCTTTACAATGCTAAGCAGTTATGTTATCTTTGCTCCCGCTTAAACGGATTCGGGTAAGCAGTTCAAAACCAAAATCCAGGCAATTCAAAATTTTTCTGAGCGACGGTTCGGATACAGGCGATTATTGAACTTTACTGCATTCTGACACCGGCTTTTTATGAGTATTAGATTCGGCACATCGGGCTGGCGGGCGATTATCGCTGATGAGTTTACATTCGATAATGTCCGCCGCGTGATAAACGCAATCTGTGGATATTTGAAAACTACTGAATTTGCTGACCGGCCTTTGATAATTGCCAATGACACCCGGTTTATGGGTGAAGAGTTTGGCAGACTCGCCGCCGAAATCGCCGCATCAAAAGGTTTCAAAGTTCTTTTGTGCACTGCTCCGGCTCCGACGCCGGCTGTTTCCCGGGCTGTAATTAATCAAAGAGCAGCCGGCGCCATAAATTTCACGGCGTCACATAACCCACCGGAGTATCAGGGAATAAAATTTTCGACATCGGATGGAGCACCTGCCTTACCGGAGGTTACACGGCAGATTGAAAATCTGATTGCGAAAGGGGAAGAGCTAACCAACATTGATGGCGGTTTTATCGAAGAGTTTGATCCGAAAGAAGATTATTTGTCTGATCTCGAGTCGAAGATAAATTTCTCTGCAATTGCAGCATCCGGCGGTTCTTTTGCTTATGACCCGCTATGGGGAACGGGTCGCGGTTATCTCGATGAGGTACTTCGTCGACATAAATTGGAAGTAAGGACTATCCACGATTGGCGAGATGTTTTGTTTGGTGGACGCTCGCCGGAGCCTGCGGCCGATCACCTGGACGAATTGGAATCGGCAGTTTTGAGCGAAAAACACACACTCGGACTTGCAACTGACGGCGATGCGGACAGATTTGGCGTTATAGACAGCGACGGCACTTTCATTGAGCCGAATAAATTGATTGCTCTTTTAGCGGATTATCTGCTTGAAACCCGCGGATTAAAACTTGGAGTAGCGCGAAGCGTCGCGACTTCACACTTGATTGACAGGGTTGCGGCAGCTCATAACGTAGAGATTCACGAGACCCCCGTTGGGTTCAAATTCATCGGGGAATTGATAAAGCAGGGGCGGATAATTCTTGGTGGGGAAGAATCCGCGGGGCTTTCGATTAACGGACATTACCCGGAAAAAGACGGTATTCTGGCATGTTTGCTGACCGCAGAGGCAGTAGCTACCAGAGGTGAATCGCTGGGCAGGCAGCTTGAAAGTCTTTATTCCCGTGTGGGTCGGCTCGAGTCGAAGCGCGTCAGTATAAAAGTTGACGATAATATTGCGGCCAGACTAAAGGAGAAGCTCGACAATGTACCAACTGAAATCGGTGGCAGAAGAGTTTCATCCGTAAACCGCATTGATGGCGTAAAGTTTGTCTTTGATAATCAGAGCTGGCTTTTGGTCAGGCCATCGGGAACCGAACCGGTAATCAGGGTTTATGCAGAATCTGCCACTTTGGAAGATTTGGAGGAGTTAATTGAGCAGGGCAAGAGCTATTTACTCGGATAGAATGTACGGGGCACCAAGAAAACCACCCCGTGGCCGAAGGGCAGCATTGCGCAATCCCGTTGGCTCTCGCAGATTTCCAAAAGGCTTGACGTTATTGGTCCCGGTCGTTTTGGTTTCATTGGCAGTCGGTTATGTCAATTTTCGAGCCTACCGGGAATATTTAGACGAACAGCATCAAAATGTAGAACTCGAGCGACAGATAGAAAATGCCACACGGCAAAATATCGAACTTCAGGAGGAAATCTATTATTTGAAAAACGATCCGGCCACGATTGAAAATGAAGCCCGTCGCTTCGGGCTCGTAAGACCGGGCGTAAAAGTTTCTAAGGTCGGTGAAGCGGATGAAGCGGAGAAATCTGCCAACCGACAAACCCCAACCCGTAAATAAACTGCCTTTTGCCTATCAGCTCCGCATTGCCTACAGATTACCTTCCAGATATCAGCGGCTCCGGTTTCCCGAACCGGAGCCGCAACTCCTTTCCGGAAAGAATTTTCGCTGCAAATTTTGTAAAAGCATTGAAAAATTTATATTGATTTTCGCTGCGACCCGTAGGAATATGTATTTCAATTTGATTTGTGATATTTCGCTACATCACCTTCAAAATCAGGAAATGCGGCTATGAAAAGTATTGGTTTAATTGCGGGCTTTATTTGTTTGGTAGTTATCATTGCATCAGGTTTCGCGGAACTGCCGGTAACGGCCGAAACTGATCCGATACGCGAACTACTCAATTTGCCTGCTCCTCCCCGACCGAATCCGTATGCAAGACCGCTCCATGAACTTCAAAGATCTGCGGAATTTTACAATCCGATGAAGCCTCCACCGGATAATGCACCGATAGAGGATTTGCTGGACTACTGGACGCAGCGAAACAGCCTATATAACAAGCTCGGCTATAACATAAGTCCTTCTCCGGAAGTAGCCAGACGATTGATTGAAGTAGTACAAAAAAATCCTCAGATGAGTATAAGGTTACTGAACGTAATGCCGGCAGAGCGCGATTTCATTGAGATTGTAAAAGCATGTTATCAATCTCAGTGCGTAGATGAAGACGACCCTGAAAAAAAGGCTATCCTAAAAGATTGGCTATTTTATAATTCTGATTTTTTTATTAAAGATCTGGAGAAAAAGGCAAATTCAGTACAACCTCTGGGTGAATATGTTTCCAATCAGGACGAATTGCTCGCACTTGTCAGGCAGGATTGGAACCGTGCCGAGCCTATTGTCAACCGCCTCTATGCGGACAGACAACAGCGTGTACCACAGGTTTTGGCAACCTGGGCATTATACCGACATGCCCTTGAAACCAATTCTTTAGCCGATATTGAAAGATATCGGGACGAACTGAAGGCGATTGTGGAAGACAAGACAGCCACCGCTGCCATGCGTGACCTTGCATTGGATGCGCTTGTAAAAGAGAAAGAATGGAGCGGCCGCGATGAGTGGTATCTTTCTCTGCTTTCGGACGAGACATTGCAGGATTTGAAAGTTAACGGGCAAAGTTTTACGGGCCTGACCACGATTATCTACTACAGCGATCCGGAGCGGTTCGTTGACAAGATGATTGAATTGGTCAAAAGCCAAAACGACACTATCAAAGCAGCAGCCTATAAAAACCTCGATGTCAGGCTCCGGCAACTGGGAAATACCGAGTGGTCTGCAGGTATCAGATTAAAAATTGTAAGTGCAATATTACCACTGTGGTGGAAAAATATTTCGGGACAGGATTATAAGCCTGGTTTAGATCCTGTTTTGCAGCAACTACAGATATTGGAAGTTCCGGGTTCTGCTGCAATGCTTAGTGAATACTTAAACCGAATTTTGATTGAACGGAGAAATAATGAAAATAACGCGAAAAAAACAAACAGTGCGGTAATATCCAATACGCGGGCAAATACCTCTGCGAATACTGTCGCTACAAACAGCAATGTCAACAGCGTAATTAGCACGTCAAACATTGGTTCAGACAGTAGTTCGAGAGTGGTTAGTTCAAGCTCAAATACAAGTACGATCAATACCGTACTTGATGTCTATTTCTCTTCCGAATCTAATTTTTCGGTTATCAACAGTATTGTTACTGCCTTATCAAAACAAAAAGACCCAATAGCATTGCAGGTGCTGCGTCGGGCTCATGAACAGATAGAAGAGCCCTCATTAAAAACTTTGATTCTTGAGGCAATAGTTAACAGCGGCGGGTTTACTCCGGCGGAACTGGCAGATGCCATAGTAAAAACTCTACGTTTAGGAATCGAAGGTGCTGAAATAACCCAACAATCAAATTTAAGCACATACAATCGGTTTAAACTTTGTGTAGCAAAAAAAATTGAAAGTTATGTAAGCAGGGGCAATCTCACCGAGCCGGAGAGCGATTTTTTACCACAGTCATCGCAATCGCTTCGATCTGAATTTGAGCAATACAAGGGCGTTGATAACCCCACACAGGAAAATAACCCGGAAGAATATGAGGGTGGAGAAGATTGTTGGAATTTACTTAATGAAAAACAAAATAATGCGGCAATCGAAGACGAACGTAAATTAGTCGTCATAAGCAGCATTGTTCCACGATTGGTTCCGGAAAGAGAAAAAATTACTGACGAACTGCTGAAAAGAATGCGGTACTTCAAGAATTCCGAACCTCAATTGTCGGAGGCGATTCGCTTCTTTTTACTTCGCTTTGATGCAGAGGCATCAGTAGCTCTGAATCTCGAAGACGTTATGAGCCGCAATTTCGATGCGCAGGATGTGGTCGAGGTTTTAAAGGCGCGTAAGACGATCCATACAAAGTACTCCCGAGAATTGGAAAAACTCAAATCACTAGCCGGGGTTTATAATGCAATAGCTCTTTGTCTGGAGGAAAATTCAACTGAAATAGAAAAGTTTTTAGAAAGTGCTGATAAGCGGTCGAAGGCAATGGTATTTGCCTGTGCGCGTTTAATCCGGTTACCTATCAATTTGTCTTTGGCTAAACGGGAACTGGAAAATACGGATTCCCTGGTTTCTACCGCAGCAGAAATGTATTTGATTGCTGAGGACTCACCTGAAGCAAGACGAATTCTCTGGGCCGGAAAAAGTGACCAAAAGCGCGTTCTCGGCTCGCGAATATGGTTTCAAGGTCTTGCAAGTGACCGGATTCCGGGCTACGTTCTCATAGAACTGTTTGATTCTGTTGTTCCGGGCATTGCTTATTTCCTCTCAGAACCAAGCCCCGAGGATCGGAGTCAATTTATACATAATGAACAATATCTTCGAGACAGGCTGAATTCTCAGGAAGATATTTTGGGAGCCTATGGCTTTAAGAATTATACAATTCTGATTTATTCAGATCATTATGTTTTTCAGGAATGGACCGATCAGGTGCGGTACCTGGAGAGAAAACTTTCTGATGATGAGTTTGGAGCTTTAAAGTCTTTTCTTTCCATGTTTCCTGTGGACAATCTTCCGGCATTTTTCGAATGTAAAAGTAATTGCAAAGCTGTAGAGTTTTTAATGTTTGGACGATCCGGAGGACAACGTATTTTCGGATTATACGGAGATAAGCCTTCTCAATTCTTTGACGGATTAGAAAGTATTTTCAGGAGTTTCGCAGAGACCAAAGGCAAATTACATTACCTGCCATCGGAAAAAATCAAAGGACTGGAGATTGTTTACTCGGACACAGGATATCCCGCAAAAACGGTACTGGTGTTAAACGGTAAACTGATTGCCGTCCTACAGGATGCATCACTGAGTCGCCGTTTTAAATCCGATTTAGATGCCGCCATGTTTGATGAAATGCAAAACCAGGCGGGAGATTTAAGTGAAATTACTGAAAATGATGAAATTGCTGATTCTAAACCTGAGCCAGAAATAACTGCTCTTCAAAAGAAAATCGAAGAGCTCAGATACAAGGCAGAATACGGCGCTCTGGGATGGCACATTATCGAAGGCGACGGCACAAAAATTCCGATTGGACAGCCATCGGATTTTACTTATATTCCGCAATATGGTGATGAAAATAAGGCATCGAGATGGAAGCTCATGTCTCGCGGAATCGAGATTGCCGCTGACAGGAAAGGTATATATAAAATTCAGTCGGGCCGGCGAACTTTGGTCGCCAGAGGTGAATTTGAGCCAATATTGATTTCTGCAGATGCAAGGTGGGCATTTGCCTATAACGTTGGGCAGAGTTGGCAGTTGGTCAAAATTGACCTGCTGACTGGTAAGACGACAAACTTTTCAGAGACAGAAGAGGGTTATTATTACCCATCTTTTGTCATTCCGGGCACGAATCTGATACTTATTGACCCGATAGAAGAATATCCAATTGATGATTCCGGCAAATTGATGTTTTACAGCATTGATTCCGGTGATCTGTATCGACTCTATAATCCTTTAAACGGAAAGAGCGTAAAAATCGCCGGTGAAGTACGCCCGCTTGTTCAACAGAGTTTCAGGCCACTGCAACCAACCGGTCAACCTAATGAATTCTGGGCTGCCATACCAAGGTATGGAGCTGGTACACTGGTCGGTAAATATCGTTCAGACCGCTTTTTATTCACACCGCTTCTTAAATTACCAGGATTGATTTTTTCAAGTATGGATATGTGGGTAACAGAGGACAAAATCTATTTTGTTTACAATGGAGACATTCTCTCTGTTCCAATAAGTGCCCAATCGAAATGAAAAACAGCAGATTCATTGGCAAAGAGTATTACATGGTTATTGATTGACATTACACTACGGAAACGAAATAATCGGATTTTCGATCTTTACAGTGAATCGCTTCGGTGCCGTAACAATGCGGCTTAGTGGGGAAGCGGGTTTGAATCCCGCGCGATCGCGTCACCGTGAACCGTCCGTTTGGAAAAAATGAAATGTTTTCCTATGCGGCGGAACAGCCGGGCTACCACGCCGAAGTGTTTTGCCATTCGTCGGTTTCGCGTCAAAACCACGACGGCCCGCATGAAGTCTTCACTTTAAATGGCTTCGGCAAGCGGTAGTGTGGAATTAATGCGTTACCGCAGACCGGAGACATTATGTTTATTAATTTCGCCAGAATTTTCCGACCCATAGTTGCCTGCTTGCTATTTACGCTTATCTTCGCAACCGCATATCTTTCTTCATGTTCGTCTTCGAAGATTGCGAGTGAAAATGATGTAAGGCCGGTGACTGACGATCTTGGCCGGACGGTCATAATTCCTACTAATATCACGCGTGTTGTTTCATTGGCTCCAAACTTGACTGAATTGGTCTTTGCCGTCGGTGCCGGCGACAAATTGGTCGGAGTTACTACATACTGCAATTATCCGCCGCAAGCAAAGGAAATAGCTAAAGTCGGGGATACCCAGGCACCTAACATTGAAACGATTATTGCTTTGAAACCGGATCTTGTTCTGATTTCAACTGCTTCGCAGCTGGAAGGCACGCTCTCACAACTCGAACGGCAACGAATTCCTGTTTTTGTCGTCGCTCCTAAAAACCTGGAAGATATAGTGCGGAGTATTCGCACGCTCGGAAAAATTTTCGACATTGAAGATAAAGCCGAACGGGCAGCGGTCGAAGTTGAATCACAAATAAGGTCTGTCAGCGAGAATACATCTAAACGAGAAAAACCACGTGTTTTTATGCAGATTTCCCGAGACCCGCTTTTTACTATCGGCGCGGATTCTTTTCTTATCGATATTATAGAAAAAGCCGGCGGAGAGCCGGTAACAAAGCAGATTCCAACAGCATATCCGAGGCTCAGTCGTGAGACGGCTGCCGCCCTCAAGCCGGATGTCATCATACTGACGACAAGCGAAGACAATGCAGAACCCAACGATGCTTTTTCCAATTCTCCGGCAATGCTCAACAGGAAAATTTACAGGCTGGATGCGGATATTCTCTCACGCCCCGGCCCACGTTCAGTTATAGCGTTATCTGATATTGCAAGACTTCTGCACCCGGACATGGCAATTTCACAAAAGGCAGGTTATTAATTTTGAAAGTATCGCTTAAAACCTTGCTGATTTCTTTTTTTCTACTATTGCTGTCAGTTGCCATAGGTGTTTCCGTTGGCAGCGAACAGATAAACTTTCATTCGATTAGCGATTTACAAAAGAGCATCTTATTGGAAATCCGGCTTCCGAGGGTTTTGCTGGCTGCAACAGTCGGCGCAAGTTTATCGATTTCAGGTGCCGCCTTACAGGCTTTGCTTCGCAATCCTCTGGCTGAGCCTTATCTTCTGGGGGTTTCAAACGGTGCAGCTCTCGGGACTTTGCTCGCTTTTGTATTTCTCGAAAGCATTCCATTTTCTCGGCCGGTTATGGCATTTACAGGCGCCGCAACGGCAACTTTTATAGTCTATCGCATCGCAAAGACTGCAGCGGGAATGACTTCTGAACGCCTTGTTCTCTCCGGTGTGATCGTTACAACGTTTCTTTCATCTCTGATTATCTTATTGACTTCAGTTTTGGATGCAGCCCGGCTTCAGGGTTTTACTTTTTGGCTGCTTGGTGATTTATCCCAAGCGACTTATTGGAGTGTAGCCATAACAGGCGTCACATTAATTCTGGCAGGTTTTGCTCTAATTAAACAATCGCGGGCACTGAATCTGATGATGATAGGCGAGCGGGATGCTTTAGACCTTGGAGTTGAGACAGCACTGGTTCGGCTGACTGTTTTTGCTGCCGCAAGTGCTTTAGTTGGAGCATCAGTTGCCGCAGGCGGTTCCGTAGGTTATGTCGGGCTCACTGTTCCACATCTGGTCAGGCTGGCCGGTGGCAGTGATAATCGCTTTGTATTACCGATGTCATTATTCGTTGGTGCATCTTTTGTTGTAATTGCGGATACTGTGGCACGTGTTTCAATTGCTCCGAGAGAACTGCCTGTAGGGGCAATTACCGCTCTGGTTGGTGCACCGATGTTTATTTATTTACTAAGAAAATGACCCGTGATCGGACATTAAAAGAGACTACGATAACCGGGCAATCTGAGGTTTCTGCCCTGCGGCTCTCCGATGTTTCTGTCAATTTCGGCAATTACAGGGCGGTTTCTGATGTTACATTTGATCTCCCGATCGGGTCTTTGCTTGTAATTCTGGGTGTAAACGGTGCGGGGAAAAGTTCGCTACTAAGATGTATTAACCGCACCGTGCCGATTTCGGGCGGTAGAATAACCATTTTTGGGAAAGATGTCGCCTCGCTCTCACGGCGGGAACTGGCAACTAATGTTGCAGTTGTTGCACAGGAAAATGAGACCAAATTTCCTATTACCGTATTTCAATATGTGCTTTCGGGCAGGTATTCACATTCTTTTGGATTTGGACCTGATTCATCCGAAGATATTGCAGCAGTTCAAAACGCAATTGCTCTCTGTAATCTCAGTGGTTACGACAATCGTTTGATGAACGAATTGTCCGGAGGAGAACGTCAACGAGCTGTTTTGGCGCGTGCCATTGCTACTCAGGCAAGAATACTCTTGCTTGACGAACCTTCAGCAAATCTTGATCCGGGAAACCAGAGTATGATCTTTAAGCTCGTTAGTTCACGCTGCAAAGAATGCGGCGGATCTGCGGTGATCGTCACGCACGATTTGAATCTGGCGTCTTATTTCGCCGATACGGTTCTTTTGATGGAGCGTGGAAGACTCATCGATATTGGTGAACCGACCAAGGTTTTGACATCGGATAATTTAAGGAAAACATACGGTATAGAAGCATCCGTAGAAATCGATTCGCAAAAGATGAGACCACGAATCACTATTTTGTATTGATTTCAATGTTGGCAAGTTTTCCGTCTCGTGAATGCTTGCTGTGTTTGACAGTTGTCGCAAAGGAACTCCGGTGAAAATCCGGGGCTGCCCACGCAACCGTGAGCCGGAAAAATCTGGCGAAGCCGGGAACTTTGCGCAACTGTCGGGTTAACAAACTATCCTGCGTTGGGCAGGAAAGGAGATAAAAATGACGAAAATACTTTTAACTTCAATTTCACTTTTATTGTTTTTGCTAAATATCAATGGCCAAACGGCTAAGATCGAGGGACGCGTTACAAATGATGCCGGTCCGGTTGCGGGTGCAGAGGTAATACTCAAAAGCCCGGAAACAAACCGGCCGGTTCAGACAACTTTTTCAGACGCATCGGGGGCCTTCACATTTAATGCATCAGGGACATTTATTGTTGAAGCACGCAGCACTCGCAATGGAACTTTGTTTTTTGCCAAGGCAATAGTCACGTCTGATTCGCAAACGGAACTAAGACTTGAACCCGCAAAATTAGTAAATGAGACAGTTATTGTTTCAGCCGATACTGAACAGTCCGTACAAAATGTTTCTAAATCAGTTGACACTATATCGGCACTCGAGCTGCGTGAGAGAGCAGATATTACTTTGGTCGATGCAATTAGAATTATTCCCGGTATTCGGATTCAGCAACTTGGTGGATTTGGACGCCTTGCCACAATCAAATCCCGCGGGCTTAGAAATCAAGACACAGCGCTGCTGTTAGACGGCGTTAGGTTAAGAGATTCATCAGCAATTACGGGAGACGCTTCACCCTTTCTGGCAGATATAACTCTTACATCAGTGAACGAGATCGAAGTACTACGCGGGCCGGGGTCATCATTGTACGGCACCAATGCCATAGGCGGTACGATCGACTTTAGAACGCCGGCACCAACTCCCGGTTTCCACGGTCAAGTCTCAGCCGGCGGAGGAGGGCTTGGTCTGGCACGTTTTCGCGCAAATATTTCAGATGGTACTGAAAACGGCAGGTTTACTTATGGCTTGGGGGTTTCGAGAACAGCCTATACAAAGGGAATTGATGGTAATGACAATGCTCACAATACCAATTTCCAGTCCAGAATAGACTTTAGGCCGGACACTTCATCTTTGCTATCGACACGCTTTTTCGTATCAGATGCATATGTCAGGCTTAATTCAAACCCTGACACCAGAGGCACGCTTCCGGCTTCAAATAATACAATCATTATTGCAAAACCCGGCGTAAATTTCACACCAGATGCTGATGATCCGGACGATCGCCAGTTTTCTCAGTTTTTCAACGCGCAAATTGTTTACAGCCACGCTATAAATGACAAACTGGCTTTTCGCGGACTCTATTCAGGGTTGTCAACGCGCCGAAGAAATGAATCAGGGCCGCTTGGTGTCGGATTTCAAAGTTCATCGACAAGTATATTCAAAGGCCAGATCCACACGGCAAATATCTCGTTTGATTTTACTCCAAACCGCTTTCAAAATTTCCGATTCGGTTATGAATTCGAGGATGAAAAATTTGAAAATATCGGATTAACTCCCACCGGAAACGGCAATTTTTTCACCCGTGTCTCACAGGGCTCCGATACATTATTTGTACAGGACCTGGCAAATGCATTTGATGGCCGGCTACAGCTTGCAGGCGGCGTGCGTTTCCAAAGGTTCAGACTCGGAGATCCGGTTTTTAGCCTCCAAAATGCACCATACGGCAACATCATATCTAAAAACCCACCATCTGCGGTAACCTTCGACGGAGCCGCTTCATATTTCTTCCGAACATCGCAGACGAAGTTGCGGCTACATTTCGGCAGCGGATATCGCGTCCCGTCTCTATACGAACGCTTCGGATCGTTTTTTAGCAACTTTTTCGGTCCGCAATTTATAGCACTCGGAGATCCCGAGCTGAAACCGGAAAAGGCAGCTGCTATTGATGCGGGGGTAGAACAATACTTTTTTAGCGGCCGCGCCGTAGTATCAGCGACGTATTTTTACACCCGCTTGATTGATATCATTGGATTTGGCAACGTAGTCCGTAATATTGGTTCGACGTCGAGGCCTTTCGGAGGATACGTAAATCAAAAGGGAGGAATTTCCCGCGGCGGTGAGTTTTCTCTTCGTCTGAAGGCACGCCGTGCGACCGATGTCTTTGCAAGTTATACTTACGTTAACAGCGATCAAAGAGAGCCTCAGGTTTCAGGTAGTGGTATAGTTCGTACATTAGGCATACCATCGCATGCTTTTACACTATCTGCGACGCAAAGATTCAAACGATTCTGGCTCAATTTTGATCTAACGGCCGAGTCATCTTATTTAGCTCCGATTTTTAGTAATTCCGTGTTCTCGACTTATGTTTACCGTTTTAAGGGTAACAGGAGAGGCGATATTACCGCTGGATATACGATTCCACTTCAAAGCGAACGTTTTTCTTTGAGATTGTTTGGTACAATCGAGAATCTTTTCGGATTTAAGTACTATGAAAATGGCTTCAAGACAATTGGCAGAACAGGTAGAATCGGAGCCAGTTTCCAATTCTGACCTTATTACATTTCCGAGGCCCGGCAATGAAACCGGGCCCGGAAAGAAAAACGTTTAGTAATTCAAATTGTGTGATAAAATGCGTTCAAAAACCGATTGGTTGACGGCCCGGAGGTGAAGGCATGAGACAAAGATCTTTCCTGATATTGCTTATATTAACAGCTTCTTTTATTAGTTCGTCTGCTCAAACAAAAACAGTAACTAATGCTGATTTAGAGAAGTTTCGCCTGCGACGTCTTCAGGCTGAAAAAGATCTTCAGGATTATTACCGACGCCTCGGACTCACACCTGAAGAAGTAGCGAAACGTGAAGCAATCGAGGCAAAAGAGCGTGAGGATCTTTCCTTCAGGCTGCGACGGGAGAGATTGGCAAGAGAGCAGGCCGAGGCCGCCGAACAAACTATTGTGACCCAACGATTTGGCATAGTCATTCCACAACCCCGAGAAATTAACTACTCATTATTTTATCTTTACGCAAACAGACTTTATCCGAATTCCCAGGTTTGGACTCGGCCTTATTATAGCCCCTTGCGATGGCGGGCAACCCCTTTTGAAATTATTTATGAGCCAGGTAATTATTCCAGCAACATCTGGCCTCCGCCGCGTGTAGAACGAGTACAACCGCGAAGGCGCCATTAAGACAAGATTCACTGGGGTTTTTGAATTATTTTTGTAGGCGGATTATCATTGTGATGATTCGCTTTTTTATTATATGAAAGAAGGTTGGGAAGCTATCATCGGCATGGAAATCCATGCTCAATTGGCCACAAAAACAAAGATTTTCTGTGGCTGTGCCATTGACTTTGGCAGTGAACCCAATTCGCATACTTGTCCTGTTTGTCTGGGTTTGCCGGGAGCTCTTCCGGTTTTAAACAAAAGGGCGGTCGAATTGGCGGCCAGGGCAGCGATTGCCCTTGGGCTTCAAATTCAGGAAGAATCCATTTTTGCCCGTAAGAATTATTTTTACCCGGATTTACCTAAAGGTTATCAAATCTCGCAATACGACCGCCCTTTTTCCGCGGATGGAAGGCTCACAATTATGACCGCCGAGCGCGATGAGCATGGCCACGCGCGTGACTGGCAGCCGCTTACTGTAAGAATCGTCAGATTGCACCTTGAGGAAGATGCAGGCAAAAATGTGCACGAAGGACTTCCCGAAGTTGACCGTTATTCTTATATTGATTTGAACAGAGCAGGGACTCCACTTGCGGAAATTGTAACGGCACCTGATTTTAGGTCGTCCTGGCAGGCGTACGATTATGTCAATCATGTCCGTCGCGCTCTACAATGGGTTGGAGCAAGTGAGGCCGACATGGAAAAAGGCAATCTACGATGTGAAGCTAATGTTTCCGTAAGAAAGGCCGGGGAAACGAAGTTCAATAATAAAGTAGAATTAAAAAATCTGAATTCGGTCCGATTTATGCAAAAGGCGATCGAATACGAGATCGAAAGACAAATTGCGGCATACGAGGCGGGCGAAGAGATTCGTCAGGAAACAAGGCTTTGGGACGAAAAGGAAAATCGTACCCGTGTTATGAGGAGCAAGGAAGATGCTCACGATTACCGATATTTTCCTGATCCTGATCTTCAGCCGCTTCGCGTTTCCCGCGAATTTATTGAAACTGTGGAAAGGTCTTTGCCGGAATTGCCAGAGCAGATGCGAACCAGATTTACTGAGACTTATGGAATAAGCTATTCCGACGCTTCGCAATTGGTTGCAACACGTGATTTCGCAGAATTTTTCGAGACTGCGGCCAGAATCTCCGCAAATCCAAAGTTGGCTGCAAACTGGGTATTGGGCGAATTTACGAGACTTCTAAATGAATCGCGGCGTACGGCTTCTGAAAGTTTAGTTTCGCCTGAAGACCTTGCAGAACTTTTGCAATTAGTAGAGTCGGGAAAAATCAATAATAATCAGGCTAAAGAAGTTTTTGCTGAAATGTTTGCAACAGGGGATCCTGCCCCCAAAATTATTGCGGAAAAGGGTTTTGAACAAATCTCTGATCCCGATACCATTGCCCGTATTGTAGAAACTGTAATTGCCGATAATCCCAAACAGGTAGAAGATTTTCGTGCGGGCAATCAGAAACTGTTTGGTTTTTTTGTCGGTCAGGTAATGAAAGCATCGGGTGGAAAGGCAAATCCAAAGATTGTGAATGACCAATTGCGAAACAAGCTTGGCTAGTTTCTAAACCCGGTTTTGTGTTTTTCTACAAACTTTTGCAAGGAACAAAATGCGGTGCCTGTTTCTACAAGTTCTCATCCTTGTTGCATCCGGGATAGTGCTTTGCCAACAGCCGCAAGGATCTCCTGCTCCACAAAATACGCCGCAGCCAATACCTCAGACTTCACCATCTCCACGAACCGGCGGGCAATCATCTTCAGCCGGAGTGTCGAATGAGAATCCGCGGCTTTTTTCACCTCCATTTTCAGATAGTATTCAAGATTCGGACCGTATTGCGAGCAGAATCATAGCTCTTCGACAATTTACAGCGCCTCTGTATCGAAAGCCTACGGACAAAGAGCTCAAGGTAGTTGCTCCAGGCACCAGGTGGACTGAAAGATATGCATTCCCCGGCGATAAACAGGGCGGAGTGGTCCGTCTGTTGCCAGATTATGGATGTGCAAAAAACACAAGAGTAGTATATGTAAGCGAACAATGCCTCAAACTCTCAATGCCGGGAGCCGCAAATTCTTTTTCTTTTCGTACAAGAAGTTATCGCATTAGAAGGCTGGCAGATATAGCTCTCGATGGCGATGAATTCGTGCTCACGGGTATTTTTATGGATTCGGTTTTATTGCCACTAAACGATGTGGATTTCGAAACTCTTGTTTTGAGTTCACCCGGTGTCTCTTCTTTAAATCTTTTGACGCCTTCGCAATCATTTGACCAGATAGATGATTTTGAAAAACGTTTTCAAAATAAAAGCGATGAAGATAGTTTTCGATACTCACGGCGAGTCGTGGTTAAAGTAGGCGCCTCTTATGCTTATCGTGGAATCGCTTATCGTGGACGTATTTTGCGAGCTGCCGGCGGGATTACATATAACGAGTTGGATTTTGATAAACGACGAGACATTTTAGTCGTTTTCAATGTTTTGGAGCGGGATAAGGATGGAAGTGTAACAATTGTTTATCGTGTTCTAAAAGAGACAACTGCTCCAAAACTCAAAGTTCCGTCTTCCGCCGGAAGGAATTCATCAGTCGAAGAGAGGTAATAAAATTAAGTTTTATGACTTTAGTAAACAAAAGTGCAATCATTACTGGCGGAACTCGCGGCATAGGTTTTGCCATAGCAGAGAAGATTGTCGCAAATGGTGGCTCAGTATTTATATGCGGCCGCAGCCGTACCCGTGTACGTGATGCAATTTCTGTGCTTTCGGCTTCGGGGCGTGCTGATGGAGAAGTTTGCGATATTAGAAATGAAGACCAGGTCCGAATGATGATTGATGAAGCGGAGAGGCGTTTCGGCGGTATAGATATACTTGTAAACAACGCCGGTATCGGTTACTTAAATAAAACAATTGAAGAAATGTCGGGAGATGAATTCAGGGCAACTCTGGAGACGAATCTCTTCGGCGTATTTTATTGTTGTCACTATGCTATTCCGGCAATGAAGCGTCGGGGCGGCGGCTATATAATAAATATCTCGTCGCTTGCCGGACAGAATGCACATCCTCGAATGGCTGCCTATAATGCATCGAAATTCGGACTTAATGGATTCAGTGAAGCATTGATGCAAGAGGTCCGCGGAGATAATATTCGTGTCAGTTATATTTGTCCGGGAAGCGTTAATACTGAATTTAGAGGGGATAATCCCGGAGAGCATAATGCCTGGCAACTGCAACCGGACGATATTGCAAATGTTGTTATTCAGCTATTACAAATGCCAAAACATTCGCTTATCAGCAAGGTTGAAATAAGACCAAGCAGACCGCCATCTAAGTAGTTAAGGCGATTTCACGGATGAGTTGAACCAGTACCGAATCGTCGAAAGGTTTAGTTAAATAACGGGTGACGCCACATTCCTTTGCTCTTTGTTGATGTTTTTCCGCCGATCTGGAAGTTATCATAATTACAGGAATAGATGAAAACTGTTCAGAACGTTTCAACGAAGAACATAATTCATAACCATTCATTCGCGGCATTTCAACATCAGTCAATAGTATTGAAGGTTGTTCTGATGCAGATCTAAGCTGCTCCAGGGCATCCAGACCATCTTTTGCACATACGGCGCGCCAACCGGCAGATTCAATAATGCGCTTTGTCAAATGTCTGACACTTGGACTGTCGTCGACTATCATTACGGTGCAAACTCTTTTTTCCGGTACGTTGGTATTTAGCTGATTGCGTACGTGAGGACTTGCATTCAGATGAGAGCTAAGGAAGTTTGGAATATCAAGAACCGGCACGAGACGTCCGTTTCCGATTATGGCAGCTCCCAGAAATTCACGAATATGGGAAACGGGCCGGTTCAGGGGCTTGATGACTACTTCTTCTGCCCGGAGAACATCATCTAAACCAATTGCATATTCACGGTCATCAAAATCTGCAATAACAAAGATTGTACCGTGTGGAGTTATGGCAGCTCCATTGGCGTTAATCTCCCTGCCTAAATCTATGGCTGAAACTCTTCCGGAAGGTGTTTCTATAAATAAACCATCCTCAGTCTCAATAATCTGTTCATCGGGTCCGCAAATGCGTTTTATCTGTTTGAGCGGGATTGCAAGTGTACTGCCGCATGCTTTTACAAGAAGAATTCTTGTAACCGCTAGTTTTAAAGGCATTCTGATAGTAAAGCGAGTTCCGCGTTGTGGTGATGTTGCAACAGAAATTGAGCCTTTATAGGATTCAATACTTTCTTTTACAATACTCATTCCAACGCCACGGC
This sequence comes from Acidobacteriota bacterium, assembly GCA_040756215.1. GTDB lineage: Bacteria > Acidobacteriota > Blastocatellia > Pyrinomonadales > Pyrinomonadaceae > OLB17. Next base: position 76,205 of record JBFLZQ010000002.1, on the reverse strand, counting down.
CGGCGTTCAAATTAAGTTTTTCGGCAGTCGTAAGTCCGGGAAGAAATATCAGATCAAATGCTTCCTCGTCAGACATTTTTGCGGCATCTTCTATTGACAGAAGCCCCACGTTAATAGCTTTCGCTTTTAATGCGGCAGGTGATATTCCCCGACCGTCATCACTCACGGTCAGCACAATGTGCGTTTCCTGATTTAAGACCGTGACTTCCACCAGACCTGTTTCCGGCTTTCCTAATAATCGTCTTACTTCGGGCGTTTCAATGCCGTGTACGATGGCGTTTTTTAACAAATGCATCAAGGGTTCAATAAGTGAATCCAAAATCTGCGTATCGACTTCAAGTTTTTCATTTATAATATTTAGCCTGGCATTTTTGTTCTCTTCATCACACGTAACCCTTACTGCACGCTGAAGCCTGGTTGCGATAGAGCCGAATTCGACCATTCGAATTCGCATCAGCTTTTCCTGCAGTTCATCAACGAGTTTTCGCTGTTCTTCGAAATGAGCTCCCAGATTACTGCGCACTGTATCAAGAGCCGATGTTACAGCAAACGCATCTCCGGCAGTTTCCGATAATTCCCGCGTATTCTGATGAAAGTCTGTGTAACGATCAAATTCAAGTTCATCGAAACCGTTATGAACGGTTTGCCCGCCAATGTCATTTCTAAAAGTGATGGATGGCAGATCCGACTCAAGCATAGAGGCTTCGAAATCAATCTCCAGCTTGCTGCTTGTAGCCTGCAGTCTTCGTGTGGTGTTGTGTAATTCCTCTAATTGATGTTCGAAGTCTTTTATTTGTTGTTCATAAAATGAACGTCCGATAATCATTTCCCGGACTAGACCAACCAATTCATCAAGACGGGAAAGTGATATGCGTACAATCGAACGTAATTCCGGACGTCTCGAAATTTCATTGCGTTCTGCCGGATTATATGTGAAAAGATCTGCAATTGCCGGAATAGGCTTTGCACTCTCTGCAATTTTTTCCGTTGCTGATATTTGTTCGCTATCCGGTTGAATTAAATTGGATTCAATTGTTTGCGGCGTTTTAACCAAGAGATCCGATTTGGCGTTAGCGAACCGGGCAGTCAGATCCTTAATCCGCTCTGCCAACTCCGGCATATTGTTTCCATAAACAAGATCACGTAAGCATGTTGCGGCATCTTGTAAAAGTTTAAGGACTCCGTCGCCTGATATTCTGCCGGTCTCATTCATTGAGTCAAGAAGGTCTTCAATTTTATGTGCAATTTCTGATAATTGCTTTAAGCCTACAATCCCGGCTGAGCCTTTAAATGTGTGTGCATTGCGACGGATTTCCCAGAGAGCTTCACTATCATACGGATCCTCGGCAAGCCTTGTCAGTCCGTTTTCGATATTCCTTAGCAAGTCATCTGCTTCCTCAGCAAAAATTTCAAGAAGATCATCGTCGATTTCAAAGCCCTCAGTTGCTGCAGGTATGTCATTATTATCGGATATTTTATCTTCTGTTTTACCACTATCTATCGCAGGGGCTTGCAATGTGTTCGGATTAGCGGCAGTTTCGATTAACCCGAAAGATTGATCAATAAAGTCATCAATATCCAGTGAAAAATTCTCGTCATCGAGGCTGGCTTTCAGCAATAAACTTTCTAATTTGGCAATAAGGTCCAGAGCTTCATTGATTTCGGCTGTCCGCCCTGATGCATCAATTTGATCGAGGCGTTCAAAGATAGCATTGATTTCACCGGATATTTGGGCAATTTCAGATAAGCCTATGATCGTGGCAGAATCAATGAGTGACCTGATCTGATCAGCGGGACGTTGCAAATCGCTGAGGTCCGCACTTGTTCCCGCTAAAAATAGCAAAGCCCGACGTACATCAGCCAGGATGTTTGTCGCCTCGTCAATAAATGCGGGGTAGAGCTTCGGATCCATATCATTAGTTAACAAAACTGCTTCTGGCGGGTTCCTCGTTTAATGTACGTTTCACGGGATCGGCCGGAAGTTTAAATGGAGCGACTGCGGCGCGCAGGTCACGCGAAAGATCTACTAAAGTACGAACTGAAGACGCAGCTCTTTTCGTGCCGCTGCGTACAAGTGCAGTAACCTCGGATATTCCGGACATGGCATTAGAGATATCTTCGGAGCTTCTGGCGGAGAATTCGGCTGATGAGGAAATAGTATTGAGCAGATCCGTCAACTGCTCAGCAATGCGTTCAATTTCAGTTAGTGAACGTCCGGCTTTGTCAGCCAGCGAGGAGCCGGTTACAACCTCCTGAATTGTTTCTTCCATTGATGCAACTACTTCTTTAGTTTCAAGATTAATAGTTTGCGTTAGGTGAGAAATCTGCATTGTCAACCGGTTAGAACGTTCTGCAAGACGTTCAACTTCCTCTGCAACTACACCAAATCCATCGCCGGCGCCACCGTTAGCCGTTGCTTTTAATGAAGCATTTAACGCCAAAAGGCCTGTCCGGTCAGATAGATCGTCGATAAGCCCGGTAATTTGTCCAATTTCCTGTGCGCGCTCACCTAGTTTTTTAATCCGTTTCGCAGTTTCCTGGACGCGGCTTCTGATTGAAGCCATTGCACGGATATTGTCATCGGAAGCGTTAAGTCCAAGTTGAGCGCTACGCAATGCGTCGGCCGCTACCTTTGCCGACTGTGAAGCAGCACGCGAGATTTCCTGTATTTGTTGTGTCATTTGCGCAATTGCAGCCGTCGTTCTGGAAATCTGAGACGCCTGCGCCACGCTGCCCTCGGCGAGTTGTTCGGTTGTCTCATTGATAGCAGATGCCGAAGCGGCAACCTGAAGGGTAACGTCTTTTACTTGTCTGATAAGCGAATGCAGGCTGCCCGTCATTTTGTTAAATGCTGCGGCTATTTCTCCTGTGATTTCAGGCCCAACTTCTGCACGTACCGTCAGGTCTCCGCCCGCTACAGCCGAAACTTCTTCAAGCAGTGTTACGATGGATTTCTGCAGCCGATCACGAGCTTCACGGGTGCCGAGCGATGAATTAAGGCTTTCATTGAGTAATATCAATGCAGTACCCAGCATATCCGTCTCGGATCGAGGCTGAATCGAATGTCCGGCGCCGCCGGCCATTTCCCGTGCCAAAGCTGCATTGACGGCAATATAATCAGAAACAGACTTAACTGCCTGTTGGAGTTCACTGCCATCGGTGTCGCGTACTGCTTCGCCATTTGCCAGATCATTAGCCAGCTTTATTGCACCTTTGATTGAATGTTTTTTTGATCTGTTATCAAAAAATAGCAGTGAAAGTGCCGTAATTCCGATCAAGCTCGCGGCTATGACTGTAATGTTGGAAACAAATCGGCTTTCAGATAACAGTGTGGTAAACAATGCGGCAAAGATTGCAATGACCGCAAGCGGCGTCAGGAGTGTACCTAAAGTTGTCAGAGCACGACCATTCATTTTCTAGCTGATTTCCTTTGAATCACCGATTTCTCTACCAAATGCCGTGGATTCGGCGGGCTCGGTCTGTGTATTGCCATTGCCGTTTAATTGCGGTAAATACTTGTCAAAAACGCCGGTAAAACGTGGCGACGGTTCCGGAGAACTTATTGTGTTTGTAAATTCTCCAATTATTCCGGAGGCTGATTGCAAATGTGAATCTGCGGTGCGTATGAGAGCGACTTCAGAATCAGAATCTGAAAGTAGTTCTATTGCAGAAACAAGTTTGCTGACTTCTTCAGCGGCTTCGAATGAGACAGGGTCCAATCGTTTGACAATATCCTGAATCTGGTTGTAAATCTTTTCCGCCTCTGAAAACTTGGAATCTTCTGCCATCGCCAGGCGGATTGCCTCGCCAACTTCGTCATTGGCCGCAGTCAGGATATTTTCCATGTCCGCAAGATCTGCCGTAAGTGTTTCGTAAAATGCAGAGATATCACGGCTTAAAGCAGAGTTTCTTTCAGAAATCAGGCTCAATTCGTCAACAATTATATCCAATGTTTCCGAAGCAATTTCTTTATCCTGAAGCGTTGTGTTGATTGCAATCAAATTTGACCGGCGAGCCATTTCAAAAGAACCGCGCGCAAAAGAATTCAATTCGGATGAGCGATCACGAAATTTACGTATCTTCCTTGATACTTCCAGAATCCGGCTCTTCAGATTTCCCAAATGTCCGATTCTGTTTTCCTGATCTGAAGGAATATCTGAAATATTACTGATCCTCTGCCACGATTCCAGATGAGAAATCATTTGCAGCACAATTTCCCTCAGACGTGTCGCAGATCCATTGCCAATTGCTGAAGTTATACTTGCAACCCGTGCCTCACGCCGTTCTATCGCTTCTGTCATTGTACGGCGTGCATCGCCAATCAGTTGCTGTGTTCTGGAACCCGCGGCACGCGCCTGATGCATTGATTGTTGGACTGAGACGGCCAGAAACTTAAGTACATCCCCAATGCCTTTGATGCGTTCATTCGTTGTACGGAATTCTAAATCCAAATGCATTTGACGTGCCTGTGCCGCTTCAATGCTTAGTGCAGAGATTGCCGCTAACAAATCATCAAGTTCTTTTTTGGCAGTAATTGAGTCGGTAACTTTTGACACCAGTCTCTGGAAGGACACACTAAGACGGTCGGCATTTTCAAGCGGTATGAAAGCGGTTTCTGTCCGGCCTGCGGCGACATCATCCATCACTGTAATAAGATTTTGCATTTGCCGACTGCTGCGCTGCAGCACATTAAGCAATTCATCGGTTTCCTTAGAACCGGTAGTGGATGGCAGTGCTGCAGATGGGCTTCGCTCCAGGCTGCGAGCCAAAAGTGTTAGCGATTCTATTGGACGTGTTATTTCAACTGATAACCAGTATCCGAATGCCAGAGTTGCAACAGCTATTCCGCCTACACAAACAGTGACGACCAAAATTGGATTAACGGACAGAAAAAAATAAGCAGCCAACGATGCTGCACCGAAAAGACACTGCACTACGGCAAGTGCAAAAGCGGCAAGGCGGATTCGTCCTTTTAGCGAGTCGAAAAATGATTCGGCCGATTGATTATTCATTATTGACTGGAAAGTAGTTTTACAATGATCGGGTAATTACTCTTGGAAGCATTCTATGATCCAGTATTTCTGTTGGTGGGGAATGTGAGTTGACAATGCCAACTATGAAAGGGGACGAGTCAGCACATGGTTGAACTGCCTCCATGGCAGAAATATTGCATACATCACCGACACGTTCTACGGCAAAGGCAATTGGCATTGAATCATCGGCTATCAGTGCGTTAAGTATTATGTATTTTGACTTAGCCGGATCCTGGACAATGGCTACTCCGACTGATGCAGCAAGATTCATCACCGCTACTATTTCACCGCGAAGCAAAGCAATACCCGAGAGAAAATCGGAGGCGAATGGAAGCGGAGTAACTTCGAGCGGCGGGGAAACTTCCATCACCGCGGATGCAAGCACACCGAAACAACGGCTTCCGATTGTAAAGCGCAAAACCCGTGCTTGTATGTCTGACTGCGACTCCAAAAGCCCGACACCCGGCGAATGATTTTGATTGTGTAATTGCGCGGGCTCCATATCTTTTTGATTCAAGTTGAGCTATTCTTTGCTGCCATGCAGGTAGGATTCAATTGCTTTCATAAGAGTCTCCGGACCAAAGGGTTTTGTAATGTAACCAGTTGTTCCGGCCATCCGACCGCGAACTTTGTCGAAAAAACCATCTTTGCCTGAAATCATTATGACGGGAGTATCCTTAGTAGATTCCATTCCGCGAATTACCTTGCAAACCTGATAACCGTCCATTCTTGGCATTGTTATATCCAAAAGAATCAGGTCTGGAGTAATGGTTTTCAACATTTCAAGTGCTTCAATTCCATCAGAAGCCGAGAAGACATTGTATCCGCTTTTCTCCAGCTTACCGACAATAAGTTTACGAACCGTAGCACTGTCGTCCACGACAAGAACAGAATGAGTTTTCGTGCCGGGATCGTGAGAAACTTCGCTTTGTGATATTTCTTCCAATCGGATTAACAGAGAATTTACCTGACCGGAAAGCAAAACATTATCCGGGTTCTTTCTCGAAGCTTCCTGAAGGCAGAGCAGTCCTTGCTGAAATTCCCTCAGATTCAGGTATCCGATTCCAAGATTAGTCAGTTCCGATTCGCTCAGTTCACGATGTGCTCGCAAAGCCTCAATGTCTTCTATTGCACCTCGAATCACAAGCCGATCAGCGTGGTTGTTACTGAGAAGCATCTCGAGGTCAGAAAGGGTTAAAATTGCAAGACAAGAATTGCAGGTAAAAATCGGTCCTGGATTTTTTGACTTACAAAACGGACATTCAGCGCTTTGCAAACTTTCTGTATGTGATTCGCTTTTGTGTACCGGAGATGTCGGAGCAGCAGCAAGTGGGAAGGCTGACGGGAGGCCAAAATCTACAGGTGCAGGAATGGCGTGTTCAAGATTAAGGTTCTGATTCTGATCCGTGTGGACCTCGGCAATACTATCATTTACGCATGCGGCTGATTGAGAAGGTAAATTTTCAATCGGCTCTACCGCATAATCAAATGGCGTAGGCTCGCCTTCCGGGACATCCATCTGTTGTTGTCCGGATTGTGAAAAGTCAACTTTTTCCGTGAATGGAGAAGCGGCCTCAAAGTTTGAGGATTCATTATCCGGGTCGTTTATTTGCTGCTGTTCCTCCTGTATGCCATGAGGCTGTTGCTCCTCCTGCGCTTTGGCATTTGCCGAATTAAAAATTTCTGTCAGACGAGACAAATCCGAGTCATACGCAGGCGTTTCTGATGAGCTGTTAAAGTCAAATTCCTGCACGGAATTATAGTTTTCATCGATTCCGAAGGAATTAGATATGGAATCATTTTCCTTTTCCTTTGCGTCATCTGCTGCATTTTCCGCAACTGCGTCCTGGATATCGTTTTTCACCTCTCCGGCGGGAAAGGAAAATGAAAACGCTACCGTATTCATTGACCAATCAAGATTTTCAGCGTCTTTTATTGGGTTATCCTCATGGTTTTCTGAAACGATTGGCTGGTTGGAGGGTTCTTTTCCGATTTGCTCATCGCCGACTACAGAAATTGACGGATCGTCAAAAAAGATGGGTTCCTCAGAAAAGATGTTTTCTGTTTCGCTGTTTTGAGACTTATCTTGCTGCAGTTCCATTTCCCGTGCAGCTTCAGGGAAAATGAGTTCCTGCGTCGGACTCTTGTCATGGACAATTGATTCTGCAAGTTCACGTTCATTATCTATTGCAAACGCAATGTTTTCCATTACATCCACGTCCGGTTCAGGCTGCCCGAAAAGTGGTTCCGAATATTCGGAGACAGGTGGTTCTGTCGGCCCGGCGGCTATTGGCATCACTGTCTGCATAATTGCTTTCAATGATTCAAGGCCTGATTTGGCTGCCAAATTATCCGGGTTTATCTTGAGAACGCTTTCAAATGCGGATATTTTCTCATCAAAAGCATCGGCCAGGTGTGCACGCAGCATCCAGCCATCTTCTGAATCTGGGTTTTCCGCAATGAATGCATCAAGTAATTCATTTGCATCCGATTTTCGGCCGGAAACGGCTGCTGCCCGGGCTTCGGCTAGTAAAGCAAGGTTGGATTTATGCTTGAGTTCGGCAAATGCTTTCCGTGCCTCATCGTTGTCGGGATCCAGTTCCAATACTTTTTCAAGATAATTCATCCGCCCTTCGTCTGAATCTGCAAGTTTTGCAAGCCAAAGCCATGCATTTGCGTTAGTCTGGTCGTTTTCTAACGCCTGATTGAAGAATTGAACGGCAAAATCATTTCGTCCCTCTTCGGCGGCATCTATGCCACGCTGGACGAAAGTCTTCGCCAGCAAAGTCTTCGTTGCCCGCATCCATTCATTTGCACGGGCATTTCTCGGGTTTATTTCCAGGACATTATTCAGGAAAATAAGAAGTTCTTCCGGATACTCGCTAATTGAGGCAAGCCAGAGCCAGGCCGATTCAGATGTCGGGTCAAGCTCGCTTGCACGTAAAAGAAATGTGCGGGCCCGGACACGGTCACCTGCTTGTGCTGCTCTTATACCATCTCTTAGTGCTGCAGATGCTTCGTTTTGCCTTTCTTCTTCGCGAATGTCAAATATTCCTGAATTATTTGCTTTTTCCTGTTGTGCGTGGCCGATTTCTAGTCTCATAATCTTGATTGGTGGCGCTTGCGGGAGGATGCGGATTTGTAGAATTAATGAAGTTGGCAGGGTGGCGTGAACGCAATACACCACTCCCAAGGCGCGTAAATTTGAGCAAAATCAATGCCAGAAACGACGCTGGAGTCTAAATTATTGATATTTAAGCATTTACTTTACGGGTAACAGAATATACTCTCAGTCAGATTGACTGAATTTTGACAATTTTAATGGATTTGTGACAATTTTCGGCACAATAAAAATGACAAAAAGATGCATTTGTTATCAAAAAATGCAGGTTTATCATTACTCTCAGTATGAATAAGTATGATGTTGTAATTATTGGTGCCGGAGTGGCCGGTTTGACCGCGGCACATTGGTGTTCTGAGATGGGTTGCGGCGCCGCAGTGTTTGAGTCCGGCAACTTAACCGGCGGCCAGGTTCATTGGATACATAACGCTATAGAAAATTATCCCGGGCGAAAAGCCGAAAACGGAGCCGAATTTCTTGATTTTTTTCTGAGTACCATTGATTTCAATAGATTTTCGCTCTTTTTGAACAATAAGGTTATGAAAATTGAGCCTGACCGTAAAACCCTGCTATCAGAGTCAGGCGAGGAGTATCATTACCGGTCACTTATAATTGCATCCGGAGTCCGCCGGCGTAGGCTGAATATCGAGGGCGAAATGGAGTTTTCAGGTAAAGGAATCCTCACATCAGGTGCCGGAGAAGCCGAAAAGACTAAAGGAAAGACTGTTGCGGTTATTGGCGGCGGCGACGCTGCACTTGAAAATTCTCTTATTTTGGCCGAATACGCTCGAAAGGTTTATTTAATTCATCGGCGCGAAAGATTCAGCGCTCGCCGTGAATTCGTTGAAAAAGTTCGCAAACTTCCCAAGATTCAAATTTTAGCTCCGGCCAGACCGATCAGAATATGCGGTAATGCCCGCGTGGAGCGTATCATTTGCGAGAATCAGGATAGAGATGAAATAGCGCTCGATGTTGATTATATATTGATACGCATCGGAGTTTTACCCAACACTGAATTTTTAAATGGGTGCGTTTCTCTGGGCAAAAAGGGTTACATTTTGGTAGATGGACACTGCCGTACAAATATTAACTCAATTTTTGCCATCGGTGATTGTGCAGCAACGAATTCACCTACCTTACCTACAGCTGTTGGAATGGGTGCAACGGCCGCAAAAAACATACAAAACTTGCTAAAAGCAGAAAATCGAATATAATTTCACCAGTTCTCACACGAACGAAAATTTGAATTTTATCCGAATTTACGGTTACTTTTTCACAATTATAGAGAAAGCGTGACCGTGAAATGTATGCAATTACTGCATATTTCGTTAATTTCCTTCTGTGGTACGAAATATGCGTGCAATTTTTACGTTCCTGTCTCGGGTACAATTCGCAAGATATTCGATAACTTTTAGGAGGAACTATGAGAATTAGCGATCTGGCGGCAAGGGCTGGAAAGCTCTTTGCCTGGATGTTTATCCTGGCGTTGGCGTCAATGGCGGTTTACTCACAATCCGGTACAACCGGTGTCAGCGGAACGGTTCGCGACAAAAATGGGGCCGCTGTTCCCGGCGCAACCGTAAAGCTTATTAATAACGCGACCGGCTTTGAGCGCACTGTAACGACAAATCAAGATGGTGGATACGCTTTTCCAACCATTCAACCGGCCACATACCGGTTAGAAGTAGAAGCATCTGGCTTCAAGAAAGTTGTAAACAACAGTCTTCAACTTGCTGTTGATTCTCCGGCAAGATTCGATGTTACGCTTGAGGCAGGTGATGTCTCCGCAGTAGTTAACGTAACTTCCGGTTCCATCGAAACCATTGTCAACACACAGGATGCGACGATTGGAAACAACTTTGTCCCTGAACAGATTGTTCAGCTTCCAACAGACTTGCGGCGTGTCAATGACCTGTTGGCATTACAACCGGGCGTGACTCGCGACGGATATGTAGCCGGCGGGCGCAGCGATCAGGCCAATGTAACGCTTGACGGGGTTGATATCAATGACCAGCAAACCGGCGGCCGCAGTTTCGGTGGTGATGTAACGCTTGATTCAGCTTTAAGAGCAACCACCGAATCTGTCGAAGAGTTTCGCATCACGACTCTCGGTGCAAATGCAAACCAGGGACGCTCATCAGGAGCCCAGATCTCTCTGGTTACTAAGAGCGGTACAAACGAACTCCGTGGAGCTCTGTATTATTTCTATCGCCCGACATTTGGATCTGCGAATACTTTCTTCAACAACCTGGCTGGTTATCCCCGTCCGAGCCTCGAACGTGATGTTTACGGCGGAGCAATTGGCGGTCCGATTAAAAAGGATAAGCTGTTTTTTTTCTATACTTATGAAGGGCAATACCAACAGCAGGGCGAGCCTGTGAACCGTGTTGTCCCATTGGCCCATCTCGGACAGGGGACACTGAAGTTCCGCGGTACCGGACCGAGCTGTGTTGGCGGCCTGTGCACATTGTCTCTGGCCGAACTGAACAGTATCTATTCGGCTGCGGGAATAAATCCGGCGGCAGTTGCGGTTCTGGCAAATGCGGCGCAGAAATATCCTTCGAATAATACCGAGGTTGGCGACGGACTTAATACCGGCGGATTCCTTTTCAATGCACCGACAGTCGATAAGGAAAATACGCATATAACGCGTTTTGACTGGAATATTAACAGCAAACAGCAGATGTTCTTCCGCGGAAATTATCAGTGGGACATCAGCACGGGCACTTCACAGTTTCCCGATACACCCGCAACCACCACTTGGAGTCATCCTTACGGCTTCGTTGTAAGCCATAACTGGACAATTTCCAATAATAAAGTAAACAATTTCCGTTATGGATTGACGCGGCAGGCTTTCAGCGTTCAGGGAGATTCAGCCCAAAACGCTATTTCTTTCCGCTTTGTTTTTTCGCCGCTTCTATATGCCCGGACCCTTAACCGCGTGACGCCGGTTCAAAACTTCACCGACGATTTTACATGGATTAAGGGAAATCATACATTCCAGTTTGGCGGCAATGTACGAATAATCCGCAATGAGCGGCAGAGCTTTGGCAGAGCATACGATTCGGCCATAACCAATCCCTCTTTTTATGATTTTTCCGGCGCTGTGGTTGATCAACAGATTCGCAATGCCGGCTATACCATTAACGGTGGCGATGTCGCATCCGTTCAGGCAGCCGCTACGGCACTAATCGGCCGTTTCTCTCAATACAGCGGAAGTTTTACTTTCGATAAAGACGGTACGGTTCTTCCCGCCGGTACACCGTCAAACCGTAATTTCGCTACGGAGGAATATGATATTTACGGTCAGGATATCTGGAAACTCAGACAGAATCTGACGCTGACTCTCGGTCTCCGATATGCCTTGAGCCGTCCGGTCTATGAAAAAAATGGTTTCCAGGTAGTTCCCAGTGAGCGGCTTGGCGAATTTTTCGAACGTCGTAAAGCCTCTGCTGCACGCGGCATCCCGCTGAACGACATCATTAATTTCCAGCTGGCGGGTCCCGCCAACAACGCGCCGGGTTTCTACAGTATGGACTGGAACAATTTCCAGCCCAGAGCTGCAGTTGCCTGGTCGCCAAAGTTCAAAAACGGATTTCTTGCCAAACTTTTCGGAAAAAACAATGAATCCGTTTTCCGCGGCGGCTTTGGTATTTTCAATGATTATTTCGGAGGCCAGTTGGCTGTAAGTTTTGACGGGTTGTCAACGATAGGCTTTACTTCCGAAACGACCATCGCGGCCAATACTTACAATGTAACAACCCGGCTCGCCCCGAGGTTTACCGGTTTCGGTCAGGATGTCCGAAGCCTTCCGGGCATTCCTGCTCCGACACTTCGGTTCTCAACCCCGGCCGATGAGGCGCAGCGTATCGAAACATCCCTTGACGGAACAATCGTCTCGCCAATTCATTACACCTGGAATGTAACCTACGGGCGAAGCCTTCCCAAGGGAATGTATTTCGAGGCTTCCTATGTCGGCCGCGCTGCCCGCAAGTTGTTCGGAGCACGTGACGTAATGGCTCTTAACAATCTTGTCGATCCCGTGTCGAAAATGGATTGGTACACTGCCGCAGGAATGCTCCATGATGCACGCGCCCGAAATCAGGATCTGAACACACTTGCTCCGATCCCGTATTTCGAAAACCTCTTCCCCGGTCTCGGTGCCAATTTCTGGGGCATCCCGGGCTGGAGTTCCACTCAGGCTGTTTATCAAATTGTCGCACGGCAGGATTATGCAGGGTTTGACTTCTATGACATCCTTGACTGGACATTTGTACAAGCCCTGATAGATGACTACGGCATCTATCCGAATATGTTCTTCCATCCACAGTACGCCGCTTTTTCGGCTTTCGGCACTTTCGCTAAGTCGAATTATCATGGCGGTACTTTCACCCTGCGACAGCGGTTGGGATCCACTCTCTCCTATGACATCAATTACACATTCTCGAAGTCTATGGACGATGTTTCGGGTCTGCAGGTTGATGGTTCGTATGGTGCTCAGTTCCTGCTCAATCCGCTCCGTCCGCAGGATAGCTACGCCCTTTCCGATTTCGATACGAAGCATGTCGTCAATGCAAATTTCATTTTCGATCTTCCGTTCGGAAAAGGTAAAACGTGGTTTTCTGATGCGGGCAAATTGACTGATGCATTCATAGGCGGATGGTCGCTCCGCGGTATTTATCGCTGGAACACCGGAACACCTTTCTCAGTTCCTTTCGATCAGGCTCAGTGGGCAACGAACTGGAATGTACAGTCAAACGGTACCCGAATCAGACCTGTAACCGCAGGTGTATTCAGAAATACCCGTAACGTCTTCAGTAATCCACAGGCTGCGTTTAATTCATTCAGAAATGCACGTCCGGGAGAAACCGGTGAACGAAATACTTTTCGTGCTCCGGGTTACCAGACACTGGATCTCGGACTTTCGAAGTCCTGGACCATGCCTTGGAATGAAGGTCATAAGCTTCAGTTCCGATGGGAAGTATTCAACGTAACAAACGTTCAATACTTTACGCCGAACAACATCACACGAACAACCTGGGGATTGCCGCAGGATCCCGAAACCAGGACTGCTTCGTCCAGATTCGGACAACTTTACAGCGACATACAGGGAACGCCGAGACGTATGCAGTTCGGCTTCCGGTATTCGTTCTAACCAATTGCTGAAAGCTTTTTTGCCGGCCGGTTCCTTAAGGTTCCGGCCGTTTTTTTGGCAAAGATTATTATAAAGCGGCAAATGAGTCGTTACCGGTTTTTTCAGTAAGATGACTTGTATCGTTGACGGCCAGGAGGCGAATGTTTCTGCGGCCGCGAATCTCGAAACGCGTAATTCCACAGTTGGAAGTCGTAATCCACGGAGCAGTTTTACTGCTTCGTCGAATTGCGCCAAGCAGGGAAAGCGTCATAAAGCAAATCGCTCCGGTGTGTGAGAAAATGACGATTCTTCCGCCCGAATGTTTGCCAACTACTTTCCAGAGTTGTTTCATTGTACGGTGAATCAGATCCCTGTAGCTTTCACCGCCGGTAATTGTATAATCCAGATTTCGTCTGACGAGCGCAAAGTAATCGTCGGGATATCGCTGGCGTGATTCCTCAAACGTGAGTCCCTCAAGCACGCCGACGTTACGCTCGCGAAATTCGGCTTTGGTGTGTACGGGAATTCCGGTCAGGCGGGATAGCGGCTCTGCCGTCTGAACAGCCCGATAGAGATCGCTCGAATAAATGGCCGTAATATTTTCTTCCAGGAGAGCTTTGGCAGTACGTTCGGCTTGCTGAACTCCTAATTCTGACAGCGGTGTCGGGCCATGACCACCGAACCTGCCGGCTGCATTTCCTGCGGATTGTCCATGTCTGACAAGAAATAATCTAGTAACGGGCATCTTTTCAAACGTCCGGCGAACAAATAAGCATTAAAACTACAATAAAGTCGATTTTATGCCGAACCGGTTGCAGACTCGGCTTTTAGTTTTTCGGTTTGATAATGGGTTCGCAATGCATCTATGAATTGATCCAGTTCGCCGTCCATTACCTGTTCGAGCTGGTGTACGGTGAGTCCGATTCGATGATCTGTAACCCTGTTTTCCTTGAAATTATAGGTACGAATTTTTTCTGACCTGTCGCCGCTGCCGACCATTGACTTTCGTTCAGCCGAAAGTGCGGCATGCTGTTTTTGCTCCTCGATTTCCTGTAAACGGGCTCTGAGTACACGCATCGCTTTTTCACGATTTTTGATCTGTGATTTTTCGTCCTGCATTGAAACAACGACGCCGGTCGGTAGATGGGTTATTCTGACAGCCGAATAGGTTGTATTCACACTCTGGCCGCCGGGACCCGATGAGCAAAAAGTATCTATCCGCAAATCATTGGGGTTAATCTGAACGTCCACTTCTTCGGCTTCCGGCAAAACGGCAACGGTAACGGCGGAGGTGTGAATCCGTCCGCTGGTTTCAGTTTGTGGTACACGCTGGACACGATGCACTCCAGATTCGTAACGAAGTTTTGAATAGACTGCATCGCCTTCGATCATCGCGATAGCTTCCTTTACGCCTCCGACGCCGGTTTCAGCAATCTCCATTATCTCCATTTTCCAGCCCTGGCGTTCCGCGTATCTTGAATACATACGCAAAACTTCGGCCGCGAAAAGCGTTGCTTCGTCGCCGCCCGTACCGGCACGTATTTCAAGTATGACGTTTTTTTCGTCATTTGGATCTTTTGGCAAAAGCAGGAGTTTCAGTTCTTCTTCTGCCAAAGGTAGTTTTGCCTCAATTTCGGCAATTTCGGCAAATGCCATTTCACGCATTTCCGGATCGTCAGAACTTTCAGCTATTTCCCGCGACTCGGCAAGCCCTTGTCGCAGCTTGCGAACAAATCGATATTTTTCGACAATTTCGCCAAGATTTCTATGCTGCTTCATAAGCTTGGCGTATGCTGACATATCGGACATAAACTCCGGCTTGGAAATCTGCTCGGTCAGCTCTTCATATTTCTTTTCGATTTGTTCAAGTTTCTCCAGCATAATTCAATGCGAATCAATCAATCACTAAATTGAAATCACGCTTTGGCGACCGCCGGTTCCAATTCCAGCGAAGCGTTCAACGCGGCAATAGCAACCTCCAACTGTTTACCATCCGGCTCTTGCGTGGTAATTTTTTGCAGCCAGATCCCGGGAGCCGTAATTATCCTGAAGAAAGCTCCAGATTCTTTTTTTGCGGAATAGCGAATTATTTCATAGGAAATACCAGCGACGAGCGGCATCAAGGCAATTCTAACGACCAGATTTAGCCAAAGAGCATCAAACTTGATTACTGAAAAAAGAATTATCGCAACTATCATTACCACCATCAAAAACGAGGTTCCGCAACGCGGATGACGTCTCGGCTGATTTTTGGCATTTTCGACATTAAGCAGGCATCCGTTTTCCCAGGCAAAGACTGTTTTATGTTCAGCGCCGTGGTATTCAAAAACTCTGCGGATATCGCTTAACCATGACATCGAAAAAATCATCAGGACGAAAAAAACAGTTCTCAAAAGTCCATCCGCCAGATTAAAGGCAACCCAGGAATGCGGTTTTATTTCCCAAATCAGAGCCTTGAGTGTTTCATACCAGGCCGAGCCGGCCGGTATTACGGGAGGCTCCGCTAAGCCTAGATAAATGAAAGCAATATTTGTCAAAATCAGCGGAGCGACAATAAACAAAATGATATTGAAAGCGATGGCAAAAATAATAGAGCCGATAGCCCCGGCTTGCTTTCCCGTATTCCGGCTTTTATCCGGAGCAGCATGAGAAGTTTTAGGGCTATTGTTATTCCGCAAACCAGGATCATCGATTATTGCCGCATCGAGCGTTTTGTCCTCCGACCCTCTGCTTTCCTCATAAATCTGAGCCGAAAAATTCAAGGCTTTGATGCCGAGAGCCATTGATTGGATAAGCGTTGCACCGCCACGCAGAATCGGCAGACCCAGAAAACGGTATTTTTCACTCCATTTCGGCAGCTTTTCCGCCGTTGTAACTATCTGTCCGTCTTGCCTTCGGCAGGCTATTGCATAAGCAGACGGCGTGCGCATCATAACTCCTTCCATGACGGCCTGACCACCGACAATCAGGTCACGTTCGACCGACAGGATAGTTTGCAGCAGACGCAGAATTTTAGATTTGAGGTATTTGGACATTGTTGGTTGCGATTCCCTGGTTCACTGCCGAAAAAGAAGCTTTCTGGCCAATAAAGACACCTGACGCCGGATCTTTTTCGCCGCCCGGAGAATCCACTGTTACATAGTACAGGGATTGCAACGGCGCCAAAGAACCGGCGTCAGGAAACTGTAACTAATAATTGCCGATGAAAAATTTTACGAGCACTTTATTTCGACGCCTGAGAACCGCGGGCATAACGTTTATTGAAGCGATCAACACGCCCTGCAGTATCTACCAATTTCTGTTTGCCGGTAAAAAATGGATGGCATTCAGAACAAATTTCAATGTGCAATTCCTTGCCGAGTGTAGAACGGGTTACGAAGGAATTACCGCATGCACAGGTTACTGTAACTTCTTGATAATTAGGATGAATGTCAGGTTTCATTTCGCTTGCCTCACCTTTGCGGCATTGCGCAAACGATTACCATACACGATTTAGTGCCGGATGTCAAGAGATTTTTTATTGTGTGAGATAAGTATTTCAGTTGCAATATTTTGCAATTAGCAGATCGTATAGACGCTGATTCCTGATACCGAGCAGCGACATCAGCCCCTGCACCTTATCTATTTTTTTCGGCTCTTTTTTCCAGTTTGCAGGGCGTACCGCAGTTATCAGGTTATTTTTCGGCGTATGTTCGGTAGCCACGAATTCCTGCATCCTGACATTGTAGCCGAATGCTTCCAGCAAAGTTGCGCGGATGGCATCGGTTACGGATTCTGCTGTCCGCTCCCGCAGCAAAGGATATTTCAAAACCTCGTAAAAGGCATTTTCCGCTCCGATTTGCCGGCGAATTTCCCGATGGCAACATGGAGCAACCATAATCACGCGGGCATTTGCCGTAATTCCGGTAAAAATTGCATCGTCGGTTGCAGTGTCACAGGCATGAAGAGCAATGACAATGTCTAGTGCCTTTGCCAATTCGGAAGCAGAAAATGTTGCAATAGTTGAATTTATAAACTGCAATCCGTCAAATTCCGCAGAAACGGCAATATCATTGCATAGCGAACACAGATCACTTCGAGCATCAACACCCCAAAATGTGATCTTTTTCCGGCCCGGTGAATTGCTTTTGCTAAAATTGCTATTTAGAAAATCATATGCGGCAAAGGTCAGGTATCCTTTTCCTGAGCCAAAATCAACAATCTTGAAACACTCTGAATTAGCCAATTCCGATTTAGTGATAACCGCAGAGAGAATTTCTGTAAATTTATTAATCTGTTTCCATTTATCCCGCTGCTCGGCCCGGATTTCACCGTTATCAGTCGTAATACCCAGTGCCTTCAGGAAAAATGCATTTTTATCAACCGGCTCTTGGGTTGTCCGGTTATGTTTTCTGGACGGAAGCGATGTGATGGTTGGACGGCCAATGTTAAGGCGGCTGCTTCTTTTTCCGATATCAAGTTGATAATTTGCACTTAGGGTAAAAAGATGAGCATTGCGAAATCCTGAAATAAGCAGGGCTTGCAGTTCGGCTGCCGAAGCATCAATTCCGGTATTTTTTACCGTGTCCTTGTTATCTCGTCTGATTTGCCATGAGATTTTTGGTCCGCGTTTTGTTTCGATCAGCCGTGCAAAGACTTTTTGCAGTCCATTGTCCGGTCCTTTATAATTGGCCAGCGTCAGTTTGGCAAAGGTGCCATGGCGTATGCTCTCAGAAAAAGCGTTAATAAATTTTTCAGTTGATTCGTGCAAATCCATCTCACTTTTGCAGGTAAATGGTATCCTTGAACTTCAGTTGATAATATTATCGCGTTTAATACTTATTGCCTAAGTATTTACATTGGTTGCAACTATGAACGGACTATTCCATCTTGCATTTCCCGTGAATGATCTAGAAGCCGCACGTGAATTTTACGGTAATATTCTCGATTGTCCGGAAGGCCGCAGCTCGGATACCTGGATAGATTTCAATCTTTTCGGCCACCAGATCGTCGCTCATTTGTCGCCTGGTGCCGGGATTGTTTCTGCTAATGAAGTTGATTCGGATAAAGTGCCGGTACCACATTTCGGTATAATTTTGCCAATGGAGGAATGGCGAAAACTTGCCGAACGCCTTACGGAAAAAGGGGTAAAGTTTATAATCGAACCAAAGATTAGATTTGCCGGGGAGACCGGAGAGCAGGGAACAATGTTTTTCCTGGACCCAAGCGGCAACGCGCTGGAATTCAAGGGTTTTAGCGATTTGAATAATTTGTTTGCGAAATGATGAAAATAAAGTAGAGTTCCTAATGAAAAAACCTACTGCATTTATTCACCACCCGATTTATCATCGACACGATACCGGACCCGGCCATCCGGAATCTCCTGAACGTTATTCCGTCATTGTAAAAACCATTTTGGAAGATCCGGAAATCAGTTCCAAGTTGCAAATAATTGAACCGGAGCCTGCATCACAGGGAATTATACAGGCTGTCCACACAAAATCACATTACAGACAAATAAAGGAAGCATTCGCCTCCGGGATAACATATCTGGATGCCGATACGCTTGTTTCCATGCATTCCTTTGAAGCGGCCTGCTATGGTGTCGGAGGTGCGGTAGCCGCGGTTGATGCCGTACTAAATGGTCAAGCAGTAAATGCCTTCGTTGCGGTACGACCGCCCGGCCATCATTCATCGGCGGAACGGGCGATGGGGTTTTGCTTATTCAATAATGTTGCGGTAGCAGCACGTTATGCACAGAACCAGTATAAAGAGGTCGAGCGTATAGCGGTAATAGATTGGGATGTTCACCACGGCAATGGAACGCAGGGAATTTTTTACAGCGATCCGACAGTTTTTTTCTTTTCGATTCATCAATATCCCTGGTATCCGGGAACCGGTTCCCGTGGCGAGACCGGGCAGGGACGCGGTCTCGGCACTACTCTGAATGTTCCGCTGCGAGCCGAAACGCCAGCTTCCGTACATCGTTCTGCATTCGAAGCCGCGCTAGAAGAGATTGCCTCCAAATTCAAGCCGGATCTGATTTTTCTTTCCGCCGGCTTCGATGCTCACATCAGCGACCCGCTCGGACAGTTGATGCTGGAAGATGCAGATTTTCAAGCAATGACACGATGCGTAATGCAATGGGCTGAAGAAGTCTGTGACGGACGCCTTATTTCCTGTTTGGAAGGCGGGTACAATCTTTCGACACTTGGCCGGACAGTTAAGTCGCATGTTCTTGAGTTGATGAAATAAGTTTTTCCGCAAAGCGTCGCATGTGCTAGAATCTGAAAATCTGAGAAAAGCCAGATAAAGAGAGGTATTAACTGCAATGCCGGATATTGAAACTACGTGTGTTCAGTGTAAGGAAATCTTCCTTTTTACAGAAAAAGAACAGGAGATTTTCTATCAACGCAATATGATGCCGCCTCAAAGGTGTCCTAAGTGCAGAAGCAAAAGGGCTGCTACCGGTGAGGATGCACCGAAACGATTCGATATTATCTGTGATCATTGCGGAAAACGCGACCAGGTGCCATTTCAACCAAAAGTCGGACGCCCGGTTCTATGCAAAGAATGCCATGAGGCAACCCGATCGCGGGCCCGTTTCGCATAATTTACGTAATAGTCGAATTTTACAATTATTATTGACAAAATAGCCGACTATCCAGCCGGTAAATAAAAGAATGAGATTAGAAACTGTAAATTACGAACTCGATGGATCAGTTGCCATTGTTCAAATGAACAGGCCAGAGGCACTGAATGCCATATCCCGTCAACTCACGCAAGAAATGCTGTCTGCATTTGAAACAGCCGTAAGGGACAAAGTCCGATCCGTTATCCTAACCGGTACGGGAAGGGCATTCTGTTCTGGCGGAGATCTCCGTGAAATGCGTTCAATGGGTGAACAGGAAGGAAATATCGAAGCATTTTTAGACAAGCCTTTGAAAGAACTCCATCAGGTAATCCGGTTTATACGTGAAACTCCTATTCCATTTATCGCTGCGGTTAATGGAGTATGCGCTGGAGCTGGTACGAATTTCGCTTTAGCTTGTGATCTGGTAATTGCAGCCGAAGATGCGACATTTAATGAAGCATTTGTCAGAATCGGTTTGTCACCGGATTGTGGCGGTACATTTTTTCTTCCGCGTGCGATAGGAGAGAAATTGGCCGCTGAGATGTTTTTTACCGGCATGACAATCACAGCAAAGCGTGCGGAGGAAATCGGAATGGTTAACCGTGTTGTGTCCGCAACGGATTTGCTTGCAGAATCGCTCAAACTTGCCCAACAACTCGCGGCAGGCCCGACCGCATCATTTGGCCGTATAAAACGTATGATCAATCAATCCTTCAACAATAGTCTTGTTGAGCAGTTAGATCTTGAAGCCGAATGTCAGCTTGAATCGGGAAGAAGTAACGATTTCCGCGAAGGCGTTCAGGCTTTTTTCGAGAAACGAACGCCGATCTTTACAGGTCAATAAACGTGACCTGCTAGTCTTACCTGTATTCTCAGGTTAATTATTTTACCCTTAAAAAGTCTTGTTTACTGAATCTGCCGCTGACGGCAGATTTTTTTATTTCTCTAATTTGACAGATAAATAACAGTCGGCTATTCTTGTTACAATTGAAATTCACTTTCAATAACAATAAAAATATGATTCTTCGCAGAATTTCTCCCGATAGCCGTCGCCGCAATGCATGATTGCTGACAATCTTGATCATTGCGATTTCGATTGCTTTCGCAGTAATGGGATAAAACGCGTTAAGCAGGTTTTTACGGGCCCGAGTCAATACCAGGGCCGGTTTCCGGGTTCTATCTGATTGCAATACTTATGGCCATTTTATTTAGGAATGACTGTAAGGACATGTTTCTTTGTTCGTTTTTGGGTTACAGGAGGTTTTTCAATTATGAAAGTTGGTAAGAAATCTTCAAGAAGAAAAGGTAATAAACGCCGAATAGAAGGGAAAAAACGTCAATGGCTCGTCGCTATCGGAGCTGCCGGTGCAGTAATCGGTTATACGATCGGGCCGGATCGGCATCTGCACAAAATATATGCTTCTGATCTGAGTATTAGGAAAGGTGTAATTGCAAGATTGAAAGACGCAGGAAGTTCTCCGATTGATTTCAACATCCAGCCCGGATTGTTGGGTGATGTGCTTGATCAATTATCAAGGAAGGCCGGAATAGTTATCAGGTTTCAGAGCGAAGAGATCAGAAGTTTGAGATCGAATGGAGTGATTGGAAACTATTCAATCGAATCCGCGCTTAAAATTGCATTGAAAGATACGGGGACTTCGTTTGTTTTTATTGATCAGAGAACGATATTCATATCTGTCACGGCAGATTCTGCACAAGTAGAAGTTAATTCTGAAGCCGGTCCGGAAGTGGTATTTTCACCGAAATTTCCGGAGCCGCTGAAAAACACTCCGCTGACAGTAAATGTAATCGGTGCAGCCGCCATACGGCAACAAGGAGCAACTACGCTCCGTGACGTGCTTGCCAATGTGCCAGGCATTACATTGACGGCAGGAGAAGGTGGTGCTCCGGCAGGTGATAATCTCGTCATCCGTGGGTTCAGCGCGCGAAATGACATTTTTATTGACGGTTCGAGGGATCTGGGAGCACAGTCGCGTGATCCGTTCAATCTCGAACAAGTAGAAGTAGTAAAAGGCCCGTCTTCTACTTACACCGGTAGAGGTTCGACCGGCGGTACCGTAAATCTGGTTAGCAAAGTACCGGTACCGAAACGTGTCGTCGGGCTTACTTTGTCCGGAGGAACATCGGATTTCAAACGTGCTCTTGCGGATGTCAATCTTTCTTTTAACTCTTCAATTGCGATGCGTGTAAATGCATTGGCGCATGATTCCGATTTCCCCGGTCGTGAAGCCGTTGCAAGTCGAAGATTCGGATTTGCACCATCGATTACTTTTGGCCTCGGCACTGCATCACGTTTAACAGCAGCATATTTCAATCTAACGCAAAATAATATTTCGGATTATGGGATTCCTTGGGTACCGGCAACGAATAACGCCTTGGCTGCCTACCGTGATCGTCCGGCTCCCGTTCGGCGTTCAACTTTTTATGGCTTTATTTCGCGTGATAAGGAACGGCTTCGTTCGGACCTGTTTACTTTAAGATATGAACGTGAATTCAATGACCGCATTTCACTGAGGCAGCAGGTGCGATACGGCTATTCTCGACGCGATTCCATTGCTACGCCACCAAGATTTGATAGCAATAATTCAACCACAGTTCGCCGCGAAATGCGATCATGGCTGGTGTATGATGACGTCCTGGATTCGCAGACTGATTTGACATTCAGATTTTCGACCGGCAAATTTCGTCATTCTCTGGTCGCCGGAGGGCAGTACTCATACGAAAAGAGTCACCGCATATTACGCACAGCGCCGATTTCCTTGACAACCCTCTACAATCCGAACCCTTTTGATGTTTATACCGGAACGATTACTGTCAATCCTCTGGAGCCAAAACTAACTGCTGATACAGGTGCGCTATATTTTCTCGATACGATTGATCTCTTTTCGCGGCTTCAATTTGTAGGTGGACTGCGTTTTGATATTTTTGACGTCAAAGGAAGAAACGTAAATACTTCAGTAAGTCCAAATGTCTTCTTTACTCTCGCACGAATCGATCGTATGTTAAGCGGCCGCGCCGCTCTCGTTTACAAACCGACGGATGAAGGAACGATATATCTTAGTTTTACAAGTTCTACAAATCCATCACTCGAGGGATTGCTTTACACACCTGCAGACGTAAGAACACCTCCCGAGCGGACCAGTAACGTTGAACTTGGAGCAAAATGGGCAATATTCCGAGACAAGCTGCTATTAACTACGGCAGTTTTTCGTATCGAAAAATTCGATGCGCGAACCCCAAGTCTGATAGCCGGCGAGCCGCCAACCCTTGATGGGGATCAGCGGATTAGCGGTTTTGAGCTCGGGGCATCAGGTAATATCACCCGAAACTGGCAATTCAGCGGCGGATATACTTTTCTCGACAGTGAGATAGTCCGTTCAAATACGGCTCCGACAATTGTCAATGGTATCAGTTTCCGTGAAGTCGGAAAGCGGCTGATTAATACACCTAAAAATTCCTTGACTCTGTGGACAACATATAGGCTGGATAAATTCTTTTTCGGCGGAGGCGCACGTTATTCGGGTAGAAGGTATGGCAATAACATCAATACGCGATTTGTTGACCCTTTCTGGGTTGCAGACGGGCTTGTCTCTTACCGGTTGAACCGAAGAATAGACCTGAAACTCAATATCAACAATCTGTTCGATAAGTATTACATCGACAGAATTGGCGGAGGACACATAATTCCCGGAGCCGGAAGGTCATTAGCCTTTACTACGGAAATACATTTCTGACCTTTGCAGAAAATTTTTAGACCAAAGACATGTATGTTGATAGATATAAATCTTTTCGATTCTGACGAAGCGGCCGAGTTTCGCGGCATTTTAGAGTCGGCTGACTGGGTTGATGGATCTGTAACTGCCGGTCATCAATCGGCGCTCGTAAAATACAACAGGCAGCTAAGAGAAGATGATCCGATAGCTGATGAATTAGGCCGGAGGATACTCTCCCGCCTTGCGAATAATGACCTCTTCATAACGGCTGCATTGCCGGCCCGAATATTTCCTCCGCTATTCAATCGCTACGAAGGTGGAGAGAACTTTGGAAATCACATTGACAATGCGATTCGAATTTCAAATGTGACCGGTGCAAGAATTCGAACTGATTTGTCCGCAACATTGTTTTTCAGCGAACCGGACACATACGAAGGCGGCGAACTTCTAATCGATACAATGTTTGGAGTTCAAAGCGTCAAGCTACAGGCTGGCTCGATGATTTTATATCCCGCGTCCAGCCTGCATCGTGTAATGCCGGTTACCGGTGGAATACGACTGGCATCTTTTTTCTGGATACAAAGTATGGTTCAAGACGAAGGAATTAGGACGATTCTTTTTGATCTCGATACTGCTGTCAGGTCACTGCGTGAAAATTCACCCAATCAAACAAACGCAGTGGTGCAGCTAACGGGAGTTTACCACAACCTTTTACGAAGATAC
The DNA here is from genome assembly GCA_040756215.1 of Acidobacteriota bacterium. Taxonomy (GTDB): domain Bacteria; phylum Acidobacteriota; class Blastocatellia; order Pyrinomonadales; family Pyrinomonadaceae; genus OLB17. The sequence goes on along the minus strand of JBFLZQ010000002.1, from coordinate 51,847 downwards.
GCAGAGGTGTAGGATATGCAGATTATTCATTCGGTAAGAGAAGTGAGCGAATCGTGTGGAACGGTAGCGGATATTTGGAGTTGTGGTTGTTGCGGCAAAGTTCATTTGAAGTTTGGTGATGTTGTCATAAGTCTGGGCACAAATGCCTACCGCAGTTTTGTTTTACGTGCGGCAGAAGTTTATGCAGAAACAGTTACGACCCGAATTGTAAGCCGTGAGGAAAAACATAATGATGACGATCCGACATTTTTTGCCGAGATTCATTATCAACACTAAGTGATTTTTCTGCCATGACAAAATTCAAAAGGGTTCTTTTCTGGATACATTTTGTTGCAGGTGTAACCGGCGGGATCGTAATTTTTATAATGTGCGTAACCGGTGTGTTGCTTGCCTTTGAGCGTAACTTTATAGAATTGGCCGATGGCAAAGTCAGACAGATTTCTGAACATTCCGGAAAATACGCTCCGCCCTCACAAATAATCAATGCTGCGATGGATTTTTATGGGACGGGAGCAAAGCCGACCGGTTTGGTTGCATATCTGGAGCCGGGACTTGCATGGCAGGTAAATTTTGGCCGCAAAGACATTGTTTACGTCAATCCGATAACTGCAACTGTTACAGGCACGGGTAATCATGATATCCGTGCAGCGATGGAATTCTTACGTGAGTTACATCGCTACCTTACACTAAGCGGTGAGGCCCGGCCGGTTGGCAAAGCAATAACAGGTGCTTCGAATCTACTTTTTGTAGTTTTATGCTTTACGGGATTGATTATCTGGACTCCCAGAATCTGGGAATGGCGCCGTATCAGACCCAAACTTTGGTTTAGAACAACACACAGTTGTCAGGCGCGCGATTTTAACTGGCATAACACTATCGGATTCTGGAGTTCTCTTATTCTGATAGTGATTACAATAACTGCGACTGTGATTTCCTATAAATGGGCTGCCGACCTGCTTACAATTGTTACCGGCGGGAAAGTTCGTCCTGCTTTATCAGAGCAGAATCGTCAGCAACAGCCTTCCGAAATAGAAATATCTGACGAGTCTCCGGATCGTGCAATGGAGCAATCAATCAAGTTTGTGCCTTATGCAAAATCAATTTCGCTCCGATTGCCTGTTTCCAAAAGTGCAGAATTTACGGTTGACGAAGGGATTTATTTGAACAGATTCGGCAGATCTAATTTAGTGGTTTCTACAGAAGATGGTTCAGTCATTAAATGGGAGCCCTATGGGGAGTCTGAGATTTCACGGCAAGTGAGGAGCTGGTTTCGTTTTTTGCACACGGGTGAAATCGCGGGACTTCCCGGACAGATTTTAAGAGCAGTTGCTTCTTTTGGCGGCGCCGTTTTAGTCTGGACAGGCTTTGGAATGGCGTACCGCAGGTTACGAAATATGAGGAGATCAAAAGTTCGCTAGTCTAATTTCCCTCCTTTGCCGTAAATACAGAAAGAGTAAAATCCGCAAATGAAACGCGGTTTCCACATGAAGCCGCGTTCCCGCCTTTTAGAAAACGTTTCCGAAAAGTAAACTTGTCCTTTTGATGGGAGATTAGTTGTGCAATCGCTTTCATATCTACAACTACTGAAGGGCAATCGTAATTTTAGAAATCTGCTTGCAGGGCAATTTATCTCTGAACTTGGTAACTGGTTCAACTTTATAGCCGGTTTAGGGTTGATACGACTGGTTTCAGATGCATCGCCTACTGCCGCGGGCATATTCTTTGTCTGCAGAATAGTGCCTTTTGCCTTAATTGCCCCGATTGCAGGGACATTTGTTGATCGCTTTTCGCGTAGGACTGTGATGATTGCGACAGATCTCGCCAGAGCTCTTGCGGCACTGTTGTTCCTGCTTGTAAACAGTCCGGGCGAACTATGGATTGCATATTTTGCAATGACTCTTTTGTCCAGCCTGGGTTCATTTTTTGACGGTGCAAAGAATGCCGCAACACCTAATCTGACAGGCCGGGAAGGGCTTTTGGCGGGTACTGCATTAATGTTTTCAACGCGTTTCCTGCTGATGGCGATTGGTTCGGCTCTTGGCGGTTGGGCATCAGCTTATTTCGGCTACAAGATTGCATTTATTATCAATGCAATGTCGTTTGTCATTTCTGCCTGGACAGTATGGTTAATTCCGGAAGAAGCAACCCGAGATGAGTCCACAGGACAAAAAATGTCAAATACGCAAAATCGTCCATCCTTTATCGAGGAGATGCGAGAGGGTATCCGATACACGATCACAAATCACTTTGCCCTGACAATACTGTTGATGAATGTTATATGGGCAATCGGCGGCGGTGCGATAAATATCATTTTCGAACGGGCAGGTGGTATTGATTTTGCTAAAATCGAAAACCTTAATCCGGACGCAGCAGTTGCAATTTTATGGACGGCGGCAGGCCTCGGCCTCGGACTCGGGATGATGATAGCGCATCGGGCATCCGTGTATCTTGATCAGCGCAGGCGCAATACAATTTTTATCGGGGTTAGTCTGATTCTTCACGGAATACTTTTTGCCATCGCCGGACTTATGCCTTCACTGTCATTATTTGCAGGGTTTGTTTTTATTTCAAGATTGGTTATTGGTGTGGAATACGCAATTCAGGAAACACTGTTTCAGCGAAGTTTACCCGATTTTATTCGCGGGAGGATTTCAACTCTTGATCGCGGAGCGGAGCTTTTCGTATTTGGATTGTTTAGCTACATTTCCGGCGAAGCCATGTATTATATCTCACCGTTTACTTTAACCGTTATTTCTGGCATATTGTCGGGCAGCGCCGGGATTTTATGGTTTTGGAGGCAAGGGCTCTCAGAGCCAAAACAAACTATCACAGTATAGATGTGTGAAAGACTCAGGCAACTATAATCTTTGCCTTTTGTCCTGTCAGCTCAGAAAAATCTTTTGTATAAATGGCTTCGACTTTTCGGAATTTACCGACAATTTCCACTAATTCTTCTGCATTGAGCAGGCCATTATCACAAAAACTGAGGGCCCAGGTTCTGAAATGGGAAGCCCTATCCAGCAAATCCGCAAGATACTGAAGGAACCCGGATCGGGAAGTGAAATTTTCAAACGAGCTTTTATCTGCTTTGGATTCTGAGCCGCGAAGCCACACATCACGCCAATCCTGCTTATTGATACCCGCAGCAAGTAATTGATTTAATCGCAGCAACATGATATGTCCGCCGGATTCTGCAATAAAATCCTGTGGCTGCATGCAAGAAGAGCGGGCAGCAATGGCAGAATTAATCGGCGGCTCCATTTTTGAATGCAGCTCCAGAAAAACTTTGGACAATGGACGCCGCAGATGGGCATTTTCGGTTCCGAATGATTGAAGGTATTTACCTACCCGGAACACTATGTCTGCAGCAATTGCAAACTTTAAATTCGATTTAAGTGAATCGAGATGACGCCGGACATTATCAAACCAGATTGCGTCGATAGTGCTGAAATAAATCTCCAGAGCCGAATTCCTTAAATGAGTTTGAGGCTCGTAGGCATCTTCCAGTATCAGATCAATATCCGAAGGCTCAAGAATTTCATTGCTGTTTTGAACTGTGGCAATGGCTCTGTGCCAATCGGCTTGTGACAAATCGTTCGTCGAAACTGAAATTCCCCGGCGCTTGAGAAACACGCCGATATATGGGTCAACTGTTATGGGTATTGCGATCGACTGGAAATCAAGCCTGTGAAGAACGCTCAGTTCAAAACCGACAAATATTTCATCAAAAGAAGCTAATTTCTGAAACGTCATTCCTGAACCTCCTTTGTCGAAGGTGCTTCATAAAGCCTCAGTTTGAGAAACAGGTCGGAAATTGCAGGGTCAAATTCCAAGCCTGCAGCATCGCCCACGTACTTTGCTGCTTCAGTTGGTGAATAGGCTTTTCGGCCGGGTCTGCGATCAGTCATTGAAGCAAAGCAATCAGCAAGGCGTAAAATACGAGCGCCCAGCGGTATGCTTGAGCCTGAAAGGCGATCGGGATAACCTTCGCCATTCCACCACTCATGATGCCATCTGATGAGGAGCTGCACACCCGTGCCAAATCCCAGTTTAGTCACTTCAAGTTCCCCTACGATGGGATGACGTCGCATATCAAGTAATTCGATATCGTTTAGTTTACGATCCTGCGAAATGTATGACCGATTCATAGCCATTTCGCCGATATCATGCAGCAGTGATGCGCTTCTGAGCATTGCTCTGTCGTGCCCCGATAACCCGACAGCGCGAGCAAGTGCCTCCGCGATTTCTGCTATACGGAGGCCATGGGCATATTCATATTGTTCGAAGGCGTCAATTTGTGACGATATCTCGAGTAAACGTTCCTCGGGGTAAGGGTGATTGTATCGGAACATCTCCATCGCTGTTAGTTTGAAAGTTTCCCGGCAAAGTTGCAAGCGCAGAGCAAATATCAATTTCGGGCAGGTTGTTTCTTTATTTTTTCAAGCATGGCGCGTGCTTCAAGAGAAGCCGGAACCAGATCAAGGAAACGGTTTAGCTCGCCTTCGGCCCGTTTTTGCATATTGTTTGAAAGGAAAAATTCAACGAGCATTGCCCGGATTTTGAAATTTTTGGGATCCAGACGGACAGCAGTCTGCAGGGCTGATTCTGCCTTATGGCGCTGTCGCGGGTCATAAGAAAGTGCTTTGCCGTAATGTGCCTGGAATAAAGCATTCTGCGGGCTGAAGTGTACGGCTCTGGCAAGATGAATTGTAGCCGCTTCGTCGTCGCCTTCGTTGAGGAGAAGCAAGCCCTGTTGAAAGTTTTGCAGGGCTTCCTCGGCCTGTCGATCCTGTGGTTTAGCTGAAGTGTTCTGTCCTGATGATTTTAGGAGCTCTTTCGCCTCTTCATCCCGCCTTAGTTTCAAATCGTAAGCACTTCTTGCCTCTTTGGTCTTAAGAGATTCATATGCATGGGCAAGAGCGGTAAATGCCGCCTGAATTCTTTTTACCTGTTCCGGTGATTCGCGGTGAAACCGATCCGGATGGAATTGTTTAGCGAGCGAAAAATAAGCGTCTTTGATAGACTTTTCATCTGCACCTATCTTGATGCCGAGCAAGGCATAATAGTTCTCAGCATTTTCTACACGAGCCAGATATTCGTCCAGCGTAATAGTATTCTCCTCAGCCTCGAGAATACCGGCGCTTGTTTCCTGTGAAGCAGCTTGATTTTCCTCGAGTTCGGTTGTTAGGTGATGTATTGTAATGGGCGCTGCATGCTTTGTTTTGACCAATGTCGCTGTCCGCATGGCACCAATTTTGTTTGCAGGAAATGCAGCATTCCAGCCGCTGCGCATTAAAAAACCACCAAGCCACAAGACATATAGTGAACGGAGCAGTTCTGCTTCGGGCATAGCAGACCGCATCCGCAGATCCGCAATTTTTAAAGGCAACCCTTCGAACATGCCGAGTACAAAACTCTCGTTCATCAAAAGTGTTACGTTAGAAGGCGGATCTTCGGTCAATGCAAATGATTCTTCAACGCTCTTAAACCTCGCCATTATGGTTTCAGTACTTGCGCAGCGGCCGTAATCTATCAATAACCCCGAAGTAAATATTGGGAAGTCCAGCTCAGATCGTGCGCGTACGGTCGGATCAAACTCCCACTGGCCATCAGGCCACGTGAGCACTTCGATGAGAATTTCTTCTACCTGCTCAACGAAAATCGAATCAATTTCCTCTTTTGACAGACGATTTTCAGAAACCAGCCAGGCGGCAAACGCAACATCATTGGTAAATTCAGGAAACTTGGCAATAGTCTCGCCGTCGATTTTTTTTCGTTTTAATAGCAGGTTAAAAAGTTTTAAAGACTTGGAGTTTGTTACGGCATAGACGACCCGTCCGCCCCGGAAATAAAAAATTGCTTTACGATTTTCAAACGAAGCGCGCAATGAGCCGCTAAGTCCGGTCTGATGAATTTCAACCATTAACTCAGCAAAAGGATAAGAGGTAAAATTGCCGCGATGTGTAAGCGATGGACGGTCTGGCATTTATTGTTGGTGGAGGCTTAGGCAGGACCGGATTATGGTTTAACCCGCCGATAAAGATTCTAGCAAATCCTGAGGCATCTGTTAAGAGATATTTATACAAATAAAAACGCAACAGACCGTAATTTGACACGCAAGCCGCAAATTGCGAAAGTTTTCGGTAAAGGGATATATTTTTATCTGATTTTCGTAGCAATATTTACAAAAAGTGGCAAATAAAATTGAAATCCGTGAATGTCTGGTGCTTGATGAGCTTGCTCAATGTGTAGATTTACAACGACAAGTATTTACATTACCTGAGGTTGAAATCTCGCCCGTCAGACACTTTGTCGTGACTAAAAATGCAGGAGGATTCACGCTCGGCGCTTTTGCAGAGGGCGAACTCATTGGATTTGTCCTTAGTGTACCGGCATTTCTGCGTGGCGAACGTGCTTTTTATTCACATATGACCGCAGTCAGGGCCGATTATCAAGGTTCGGGTATTGGTGCACAGTTAAAATGGGCACAGAGAGAAAGAGCTCTGAAAGCCGGTGTTAAATATATCAAATGGACTTTTGAGCCCTGGAAAGCCAGGAATGCCTTTTTTAATTTAGAGAAATTAGGCGCGATCGTTTCCGAATATGAGGTGAATTTTTACGGTATCGATTACGGTTATTCCAAGGATGCAAAAATCGGACTTGCCAGTGATCGCTTATTTGCCGAATGGCACCTGGACAGCAAAAGGGTAATTTCACTTTTCCACGGAGAAAACCCTCAGGAAACGGCCAAGCCGGTTGCGGAGATTGAAATTCCCTATGACTGGGCCGGTTTGGTAAAAACGGATCCGCGATCGGCGCTCGCTGAACAGGAGAGAATCCGTTCCGAGTTTCAGTCTGCGTTTTCTTCCGGCCTTATTGCACGAAGATTTATCAGAGACTCTGAACGTCCGCGTTATTTGCTCTTTTCTCAATAGATTTATGTTACATGTCGATCCGGACATTCGCAGGGCACACACTCTTCCCGGCAACTTTTATTCCGATCCTGAATACTTCGAGCGAACCAAGATCGAAATATTTGTCAGATCCTGGCAGATGGCTGCCGGACCGGAGTGTGGGAAAGGGATTACACCATTCACTCTATTGCCGGAGTTGCTTGGCGAGGAGCTGATTATATCCCGTGGATTCGGTGGCCATGTTACTTGTCTTTCAAATGTCTGCACTCATCGTGGGATGATACTAGTTGATCAGCCCTGTCAACCTGACGTAATCCGCTGTCCTTATCATGGTCGCCGTTTCTCTCCGGATGGAAAGTTTCTGTCTATGCCGGAATTTAAGGATGCGGTAGATTTCCCTTCGGAGTCGGACAATCTGGCTCAAATACCTTCATTTACTATTTCAAATTTTGTATTTGTATCTCTCGACGCGGCCTTTTCGGCTGAAGAGGTTCTCGGGCCTGCCGTGGAGTTGCTCAAGCGGCCGGAAGCAAATCACCTTAAACCCGTAGGACGCAAAGAATATTCAGTCAAAGCTCATTGGGCTTTATATTGCGAAAATTATCTTGAGGGTTTTCATATTCCATATGTCCATCGCGGCCTAAACGAAAGGCTCGATTTTGGTAGTTATGAAGTTGATCTCATGCCTTTTGCGGTTTTACAGAAGGCACGGAGCCGGGATGGAGATCTGGCCGCGCTTTATTTATTTATCTTTCCAAATTTGATGCTGAACTTATATCCGGGTGGATTATCCGTAAATATTGTCCGGCCTGTGGATCCCTCCAGAACAATTATCGAATATCGAACTTATGCAAATGATACCGGTAATTTCGGCACCGGGGCAGATACCGATCTGGAGATCGTGGAGATAGAGGACGAGAAAATAGTGGAGGCGGTTAACCGAGGCATTCGCTCCAGATATTATCAAAGGGGAAGATATTCTCCGGCTCAGGAGCGCGGAGTTCATCATTTTCACCGATTGATTTGTAAGTTCCTGGAAGAAACTGCACAGGGTCAGGCATAGGGATATGGACAAGGAAAAAGAAAAAATTCACAAAGAAATTGAAAAGCTGCGTGCAGAAATCGAGCATCACAATTATCTGTACTATCAGAAAGCACAGCCGGAAATTTCAGATTACGAATTTGACCGCCTATTAGAGCGGCTACGGGAACTAGAAAGTAAATATCCCGAATTTGTTACTCCCGACAGTCCTACCCAACGTATAGGCGGAAAAGCCGAAAGTCTCAAACCCTTTAGACATAGCGTCCCGCTGATGTCTCTGGACAATTCCTATAATTTGGAAGACCTCCGGGCATTTGTACAAAGATGCGAACGGCTCGCTGGAGGACGGCCAATTGAATATGTGACTGAACTGAAAATAGATGGCTTAAGCGTTGCTATACATTATGAAAATGGAATTTTGACGGTTGCGGCAACACGCGGCGATGGAATAACGGGAGATGATGTAACACATAACGTCCGAACGATACGGACAATACCATTAAAACTTCGTAAAGATTTTCCCGCTCACGCTGAGGTACGAGGCGAGGTGTTTTTATCCCGATCTCAATTCAAAAAGATAAATGAAGAACTTGAAATGCAGGGGGAAAAGACATTTGCCAATCCACGCAATTGCGCTGCAGGGACTCTTAGAATGCTTGATTCGTCCATAGTTGCTTCTCGACGACTGGATATGTTTCCCTATGACCTTTTGTCTGAAGGCAGAAAGATGTTTCCGACTCATTGGCAAAACTTTGAATGGCTCAAGGAAAACGGTTTCAATGTAAACCCGCATCGGCGCCTCTGTTCCAAATTTGAAGAAATCGTTGAGTATATCAATGAAATTGAACGTATCAGGGATTCGCTCGATTATGATATCGATGGAGTTGTAGTAAAAGTTAATTCTACGGCTTTACAGGACGAATTTGGCTCTACTACCAAAGCGCCACGCTGGGCTATTGCATATAAATATCCGGCGCGCCAGATTACCACTAAATTACTTGATATCCAGGTACAAGTAGGCAGAACCGGAGCTCTTACACCGGTTGCCATTCTCGAGCCCGTTTTGCTTGCCGGCACTGTGGTGTCACGTGCTTCTTTGCACAATGAAGATGAAATAAAACGGCTGGGAGTAAAAATCGGCGATACTGTGCTGATTGAAAAAAGCGGCGAAATAATTCCTCAGGTTATACAGGTTATAGAATCAAAACGTATCGGAACTGAGCGGGAATTTAATTTTCCTACAAAATGTCCTGTATGCGGTTGGGATGCAGTCCGCCCGCCGGCAGAGGCAGTCCGGCGATGTACAAACCCGGATTGCCCGGCCAAGATTAAGGCAAGGATTCAATATTATGCGTCACGAAAGGCAATGGATATTGAGGGTCTCGGTGATGTTCTTGTTGAAATGCTTGTAGATCGCGGCTCCGTGAAATCAGTTGCAGACCTTTACAAACTTACTGAAGATGAAATTGCCGGCCTCGAAAGAATGGGTAAAAAGTCAGCCCGAAAATTGATTGAGCAAATAGAGGCAAGCAAGAATCGGGAGCTGCGTCGTTTGCTTTATGGACTTGACATCCGGCATATCGGCGAAAGAAATGCCGCTATCCTGGCAAAATATTTCAGAAGCATTGACCGGCTTGCCGCAGCCACAAAAGAGGAGTTAGAGGCGATACCGGATATAGGGCCGGTGGTTGCGGAAAGCGTCTATGAGTGGTTTCACAATAGCCGTAATCTGAATTTGCTGGAAGAGTTGAGAAAAGCGGGTGTCCGGATGGAAGATGAAGTCCGGCAAACAGCAGTTGATCCCGATTTTGCGGGCAAAACATTTGTCCTGACCGGTAAACTCGAACATTATACACGGGATGAGGCAGCATCGCTTATCGAAGAGCGTGGTGGCAGAGTATCATCATCGGTAAGCAAGAAAACCGACTATGTCCTGGCGGGAAGCGATGCAGGATCCAAACTTGCCAAGGCCGAAGCCCTCGGTGTCCGCATAATAGATGAAAGAGAATTTGAGTCAATGCTAAAACTCTGATTCTGGGTTAAAATCAAAATAAAGGTGTAGAGATGGATTCAATCGAAAATTTTTTTTCCGCAGATGTTAATGATGTTGATCCGCTGATTGCCGACGCGATTAATCGGGAAATAGCGCGGCAAACGAATGGCTTGGAATTGATTGCATCAGAAAACTTTGTATCTGAAGCTGTGCTCCAGGCACTTGGGACTGTCTTTACAAACAAATATGCTGAGGGCTATCCCGGAAAGCGATATTACGGCGGCTGCGAATTTGCTGATGTAGTCGAACAGGCTGCAATTGACAGGTCAAAAAAACTTTTCGGCGCCGAGCATTCAAATGTACAGCCCCATTCCGGTGCTCAGGCAAATATGGCTGTCCTACTCGCCTCATTGCAACATGGGGATACTATTCTGGGGATGAATCTTTCTCATGGCGGGCATTTGACACATGGCCATCCGCTTAATTTTTCCGGTATCAATTACAAGGTTATAGATTACGGTGTCGATCGTGAAACTGAACAAATTGATTACGATTCACTACAAAAACTTGCCGAAGAACACCGACCCGGACTGATTATTTGCGGCGCATCGGCATATCCACGCGTAATTGATTTCGCCAGAATCAGTGAGATAGCAAAATCGGTTGGTGTACGCGTGATGGCGGATATTGCACATATAGCCGGCCTGGTTGCTGCCGGTCTCCATCCGTCTCCGGTTCCGCATTGCGAATATGTGACTACGACAACGCACAAGACCTTGCGCGGGCCGCGCGGCGGTTTGATTATGTGCCGCGCGGAATTTGCTAAAGACATCGACCGCAGCGTATTTCCGGGTGTTCAGGGAGGGCCGCTGATGCATGTCATCGCCGCCAAGGCAGTATCTTTTGCGGAGGCTCTGACGGACGACTTCCGACAATATCAACATCAGGTAGTAGCTAATGCCAAAGTATTGGCCGAAACGCTAGCCGCCGCCGGATTACGGCTGGTTTCCGGCGGAACCGACAACCATCTACTGCTTGTAGATGTTTTTATGGGTGGTAAAGGTATCACGGGCAAAGTAGCGGAGAAGGCTCTGGATGAAGTCGGGATCACAGTCAACAAAAATACTATTCCTTTCGATGCCAACAAGCCTTTTATCGCATCCGGAATTCGCCTTGGCACACCGGCATTGACAACCCGTGGAATGAAGGAACCCGAAATGCAGGCCATAGGTCAGATGATAGCCGCCGTAATTTCGGATCCCGAATCAGAGAGTGTCAAACGGGAAATAAGGGGTCGGGTTGCCGAACTTACAGCCCGGTTCCCAATGTATCAACGCCGATTAAATATTTCTTATGCGGCGGTTAAGCCGGAAAATTGACGCAGGTAGTTAGTGAACGAGGTTTGTCCGGTTTAGTCTATGCGTGAATCGTCCAATATCCCGGCTTCCATTAGAATTTCGCGGGCTTCTTCCGATCCGAATTCAAAGGCTTGCTGCTCAAGTGCGTTGACAGCTATTTCATAATAAGCCGAATCTTCCAGAATCGAAGCCAGTCGGGAAATCGGCATCAGAGCAAGAGTTTCGAAAGCAATTGCCCTGATCGGGGCAGAATCGGTTTGTCGAATTATTTCAGCAATTTCGATTGGCAAAAATCGTTCCGCAAGTTTATCCGAGAGAGAGTCCAGGCCTTTGAAATCGTTTCGCTCGAGATAACGTTCTGCCAGCTGGATAAAAACCTCCGCAGATCCCGTCTGAGCTTCCAACAGAGCGGCGCAAGCGTCTGCAAGTTGTTCAATTTCACGCTTTTTTGTGCTTTCAAGCAAGGTGTTTGTAGCTGCAGACTGTTCGTCCAAAGCCGAGAGTAAACGGCTCAATTCAAGATCGGAATGAGCATCATAATAAAATTTTCGCGTAGGAAAAGTGAATGGTTTGTCCTTCGAACCAAGTGCTCCGACGAGCATCTTGCGAGTCTCCGGCCGCAACCCCTCCCAAATACTTGCGACTCTCGATCCGAAGTTTTTAATGGTCATTTCAACAGTTTTAGTTTGCCGTCTATTATGTAGGATGTCAAGTATTTTTACCGTTATGAAATTTATTCTGCCTGCAAAAGACGATTTTCGACTTCCAGCAATTCATTATCTTTTTCGTCGGCCGAAAGATAGTCAGGTAAGACTTTTACAAGAGCAAAAGGCGGTTCTTTCAGCCTGCGCAGTTCCCAGGTTTCACAATCAGGGCGCGAACGTCTTGTAAACCAGATACAGGAAACTTTACCCTCACGGAAAGAGATCCCCGGTTCCAAACAACGCATTAAATTTGAAAGGATCTCGAAATCTGCTTCAGCAGCGATTACTTTTTTTACACGCCAACCGTGATGACGATATAAATTAACGAGTTTGACAACTCCTTCCTTGTCTGTCATTTACGGTCTTTTTTTGGCAGGTGTGCCAACCGGATTGACCATTGCGTTGACGTTTTTGGGAAGCTCGATTTTTTTCATTCCGGAGTTTGGTTTGTTTACATTTGCGGCCTGTGCATCAATAGCTGCTCTGCCGGGACCGGGAGATTGCCATACGTTTTGCCAGAGGTCACCGTAAGCGAGTTTCCAGGAGCCATTTTCGAAAATGAAAGGTATATCTTCCCATCGCTGGTCACTATTGTTCCAAACCTCAACGACTCCCATTCCACCTTTCACGCGTTCATCACGGATCTCAGGTAGCCGATCTGTCATGGTGGTTCGTGAAAATCCGTTGGAATAAACCTTTTCAATCGGTTCGTTTTGGCGTTTTGCAAGCATTTCTGCCAATTCCTGAGTACGGAGCGATACTGCAGCTTTTATCTCTTCCGTCTTACCGCTTTTTACCGCTGCGAACAGTCTTTTATAAGCTTCCGTAGGTGTTTTGGCAGGATTCAGCTCAGGAGCGGTTTCCATTGCCCGGTTGATGTTATCATTTGAGCTCGCTAGCGGGTTTGAATTCGTGTTTTCGGTAATTTTGACAGGCCCTGTTGTGCTTTCAGAACTGGAATTACTGACGGAATTATCATTACTTACGGCTGCCGAGCAGGCTGCAAGAGAAAAAATAAAAAAGAATATAGAGGTCAATTGAACGCTTCTGCCTAATCCGGACCACAAATGTAATATCATAGTAAGGAAAGTATAAATAGCCCGTTGTGTAAAGTAAATAACCGGCTTAAATAGTTTTATTATGCAGGCACTAAGATTTCAAAAAGGTAAATTAGGCATTTTCGATGTAAAACTTCAAAATGCCGCATCCGATAGCGTCATCCGCGTTCTGCTAAGTGGAATTTGCAGTACTGATATTGAAATAACAAGGGGTTATTCAGGTTTTGAAGGAACACTTGGACACGAATTCGTTGGTATTGTCGAAAATTCTCCTGACAGGCCGGATTTGTCAGGCAAACGCGTTGTTGGCGAGATAAATGTCGGTTGCGGGGATTGTCAACTATGCCAAAAGGGCGATGCTCGCCATTGTCCGAAAAGGACTGTTTTAGGTATTAAAGGCCGTGACGGCTCCCATGCAGAATTTGTCTCATTACCATCACGTAATCTTTTGGAAATTCCACCCGACCTGTCTGATGAAGAAGCGGTCTTTATCGAGCCATTAGCAGCCGCTCTCGGTATCATTGAAAGGATTGATCTCAAAAATGCAGAAAAAATCGCAATAATCGGAGACGGCAAACTCGGATTGTTATGCGCATTTGCGCTAAACAGAGTTTGCCCGAGTTTAACGCTTTATGGAAGGTATAGTTCAAAGCTTAAAATTGCCGAAGCAGCGGGCATTGAAACCTGCCTGGTAGATGAAACCACGCATCAGTATAGCTTTTACGACGTTGTTGTCGAAGCAACGGGATCAGAAAGCGGTTTCGCTATGGCACTTGACCTGGTACGACCGCGTGGAACTATTGTTTTGAAATCAACCTATTCGGGAAAGGCTGAAATTGAGGCATGGCGGATAGTCGTAGATGAAATATCAATTGTCGGTTCCCGGTGTGGCAGATTCAAGCCGACTATAGAATGGTTGGTAAATAACCGAATCGATCTTGCGCAATTAATTTCAGACGAATTCCCACTATTCAAGGGATTGGCGGCATTCGATACTGCAAAGCAGCCGGGAGTGCTGAAAGTACTCCTTCGAAATACCTGATTAGCCAATGTCTTAGGTAACCATTATCTATTTTTTACCCTAGAAATTTGTTATACTTATCTGACTTTCCATAGATCATTATGGCGTGAATAGGGCGTTAAAAGGAGGTATTTTCGTGAATCCCGGAATGTTCCGACAAGCTTCATTATCAGCTGCAATTGTTATTTTTCTTGCCGTATTGCCTCTTGCCGCTCAAAACTCTGCTTCAGCATTATCTGAGGCTTTTGCGGAGGTAGCTAAACGCGTCGGTCCGGCAGTTGTCAGCATTGAGACGAAATCGCGGGTTGCTGAAAATACAACAAATAATTTACCGCCCTCCGGAGATGACCTTCTCGATTATCTGCGCCGTCAGTCCCGCCGCCCCGTCTATGCTGTCGGCAGCGGATTTATCATTGATAAAAACGGCTATATTATTACAAATAATCACGTTGTGGCGGAGGCCGCCCGTATCAAAGTCAGACTTGAAACAGGTGAAGAGTTTCCGGCACGCATTGTCGGTTCGGATGAGGAAACCGACCTTGCAGTCCTTAAAATCGATGCCGGCCGCGAATTGCCCGCAGTTGTTTTTGGAGACTCTTCTTCAGCCAGGGTTGGGGAATGGGTTGTGGCGATTGGTTCCCCTTTCGGGTTAGCAAGGACAGTTACTGCAGGTATTATTTCGCAAATCGACCGGGACACTCCTACAACAACTGTTTTTCAAAAATTCATTCAAACGGATGCGGCGATAAATCGGGGGAATTCGGGTGGGCCATTAGTTAATTTAAAGGGTGAAGTTATTGGTGTAAATTCCCAGATTGCAACATCTACAGGTGATTACAACGGAGTCGGGTTTGCATTGCCTTCCCGTGAAGCTGAGACAGTTTACAGACAAATAATACAATACGGTGTGGTCCGTCGGGGGTATTTGGGAGTAGCTCTGGAAACTGTGTTGCCCGAATTTATCAAGGTCTATGGCATTTCCGGCATTGATGGCGGTGCAATTGTGACAGAGGTCCGCGATCCCCAGAGTCCTGCAGCCCGGGCAGGGCTCCGCGTCGGTGATATTATAAACGCCGTAGATGGCGTCATTGTCAGGAGTTCAGTAGAATTAATCAATCAAATTGCTGCAAAAATGCCCGAAAACGAAGTTAAAATCACAGTTTTACGGGAACAAAACAGTGGCTACGAGAAAATGGAAATGCCTGTAAGACTGGGTGAGCGTCCCGTTGCCCGCCCGGGTGGCGAAAACCCCGATAAAACAAAACTTTCACCTTCGGCAGATACCAGGCCGCTGGGTTTAACTGTTGAGAGTCCAGGTACGGCGATCACGGCATCATTCAAGAATGACGTTCCAAAAGGTGTAATTGTAAAAGAGATAGATCCGAACAGTTTTCTTGCAGACGTAAAATCGTCAAACGGTACTGCACCGGCACTGTCACCCGGTGACCTGATAATTCGTGTAAATCGTCGGGATATAGCGACGATAAAGGATTTCAACGATGTGGTTGGAGGATTAAAGAAAGGTGATCCTGTTGTAATGCAGGTATTGGTAATCAGCCCCGGCGCGGGCCGCACTCTTCTGAAATTCGTTCAATTTACAGTTCAATAAATGGTAAGACATAAAAAATCAGTGAAAACAATGGCAAAAGCAAAAATGGCAAAAATCAACAAGGCTAAATCTTCCGTTAAGACTTATTACAACTACATAGGCGGAGAGTGGATAAAAAGCTTCTCGGGGGAATTTTTTGAAAACCGAAATCCGGCAGACGTAAATGACATAATTGGGCGCTTTCCGCAATCGAATGCAGAAGATGTTTCAAAAGCAGTACAGGCTGCAAAGGAATCTGCAGCACGCTGGCGACGTACCCCGGCACCGCGACGAGCCGAAATACTTTTCCGTCTCGGTGAGATTCTGAGCGCGAACAAAGAGCGTTTTGCGGCCGAAATGACCCGGGAGATGGGCAAGGTACTTAAAGAATCGGGAGGCGATGTCCAGGAAGCAATTGATTGCACATATTTTGCCGCCGGGGAAGGCAGACGATTGCATGGTTTCACGACGCCGGCCGAGATGCCAAACAAATTTGCCATGTGTGTCCGTCAGCCGGTCGGGATCTGCGGTTTAATAACTCCATTTAATTTTCCGATGGCGATTCCCTCCTGGAAACTTATTCCCGCACTTGTATGCGGAAACACAGTAGTTCTTAAATCAGGCGAAGATGTGCCGTTATCTGCCCTTAATCTTGTAAAAGCCTGTGAACAAGCAGGAATTCCTAAAGGCGTGGTGAATCTGGTTAACGGTGGAGGAGAAGCCGGGGCGGCACTGGTCAATCACAGTGACGTAAGACTTATTTCCTTTACCGGATCGACAGAAACCGGAAGAATCATTGCCGAGGCCTGCGCTCGTGATAACAAGATTGTTTCTCTGGAAATGGGTGGCAAAAACGCCATTATAATTATGGATGATGCTGATCTCGATAACGCGGTTGAAGGCTCCGTTTGGGGAGCATTTGGAACCAGCGGCCAACGCTGTACCGCTTCTTCAAGATTAGTAGTGCACAAGAAGGTTTATAAAAAATTTGTCGCTAAATTTGTTGAACGGGTAAAATCTCTTCGCGTTGGCAATGGACTGGATCCCAAAACAGATGTCGGGCCGGTCATTCACGAAGACGCAATGCAGAAAATATTAGGTTATATACACATAGGTCAAAATATAGACAAAGCGAAGCTAGCATGCGGCGGCAACAGGCTTTCAAAAGGTGAATATTCCAAGGGCTGGTTTATCGAACCAACAGTTTTTACAGATGTTAAACCCGGGATGCGAATTGAACAGGAAGAGATATTTGGACCTGTTACCGCTATTATTCCGTTTGACACTCTCGAACATGCGATTGATATTGTCAATGGCGTTAAATACGGCCTTTCTTCGGCTATTTACACCCGAGATGTCAACAAGGCTTTCTATGCTATGCAGGAACTTTATACCGGCATCTGCTATGTAAATTCTGCCACGATCGGCGCGGAAGTTCACTTGCCCTTCGGAGGTACCAAAGCAACAGGTAACGGACACCGCGAAGCAGGGACTCAGGTGCTGGATATTTTCAGCGAATGGAAAGCTCTTTACGTTGATTATTCGGGTAAACTGCAAAAAGCCCAGATCGATACCGTGGAGATTTAGTATTTGCATCGCCCGGCAGCTATCAAAGATGAAAAACATCCGGTAATACGACGGCGGTATCTTTAGTTTCCCGATTTAAATGCTAACCTGAATGATTCGTTATGGCATTTCGGAAATCCAACGCCGCTGGTTATAATTACTGTTTGTGCAATTTTGGATTCTTGTATCAAATCAGGAGCAATTTATAAATGAAAATCGGACTTCCGAAGGAAATCAAAGATAACGAATATCGTGTCGGTTTAACGCCGGCAGGTGTGCAGGCCCTGACTCAGGCAGGACATACCGTTTTTGTTCAAAAAACGGCCGGCGAAGGTTCAGGCTTCAGTGATGACCAATATGTCAAGGCAGGCGGCAAATTACTCGATACCGCTGATGATGTCTGGGCAGAAGGGGATATGATTGTAAAGGTAAAAGAGCCAATCGAGCCCGAATATCCCCGAATGCGTGAAAATCAACTGCTGTTTACTTACCTTCATCTTGCCCCCGAATTTGAACTTACCAAACAAATGATGGAACGGAAAGTAACCGGCATAGCATATGAAACTATAACAGATGCACATGGCCGGCTTCCTCTCCTGACACCGATGTCTGAAGTAGCGGGACGTATGGCAGTGCAGGTCGGGGCAACATATTTGGAAAAAATGAATGGTGGCCGTGGAATTCTACTTGGCGGTGTTCCCGGCGTTCCTGCAGCCAATGTGGTTATTATCGGCGGCGGCGTTGTTGGAACAGAGGCGGCCAAGATGGCAGTCGGCCTTGGCGCCAGAGTTACAATAATCGATAAGAATCTTGACCGTTTGCGACAATTGGACGATATTTTTCTCTCCAAAGTCCAAACGCTTGCTTCATCCCGATACGCTATCGAAGAAGCCATTTCCCATGCAGATCTAGTAATTGGAGCGGTTTTGGTTGTTGGTGCTGCCGCACCGAAGCTGGTAACCCGCGATATGCTTCATCTTGTGCCAAATGGAGCGGTTTTAGTTGACGTTGCCGTGGATCAGGGCGGTTGTTTTGAAACCACACATCCTACGACGCATTCAAACCCGACTTACTATGAGGAAGGCGTGCTTCACTACGCAGTAGCAAATATGCCCGGAGCTGTACCACGCACTTCGACCTTCGCTCTGACGAATGCAACGCTGCCATATGCTCTGGATCTTGCGAACAAAGGTTTTGAGCGTGCAATTGCCGATGATCCCGGCCTTAGAGCAGGTGTAAATACATACGCAGGGAAACTTACTTATGAAGCGGTTGCTGTTTCACAGGGGCGGGAATATACACCACTTGAAACCTTGATAGATTTCAAAGTCGGAGCAGCGGCCTGAAACTTGCTAACGCGGACTTCAAGTCCGCGTTAGTTTTTAATTGGTTTTAATTAGATTGAGGTTCTCGACTATTTTATTTGCCAAAGCGATTTTGTTTTACGCCTGTGGTATTCAAAGTGGCGTTATAAGGTTTTTCTAAAACGATGTACGAATTTGCAGTAGCTCCCGCTATAACCCAATTGCGGCGGCCCGGCGTAACGATTACTAATGTCGAACCGGGAAGCTTGGGCGAGGAGCTTGGCTTAAATCCCACGGACAGAATCGTGAAGGTAAATGGTCATCAGGTTAGAGATTATCTTGATTTCCGCTTTCAAACTGCCGGCGAAACTGAACTGGTATTCCTTGTCAGTAAAGGTACGGGAGAACGTGTCGAGATCGAGTTTGATCGCGAAGAGAATGAGGACTTCGGGTTGGAGTTCGAGCAAATAGTTCCGCGTCAATGTGCCAATGAGTGTATATTCTGTTTCTGTAAAGGAAATCCGCAGGATGCGCGACCGTCGCTTTTTATACGTGATGAAGATATACGGCTTTCTTTTCTTTACGGAAACTACACAACTCTAACATCTATAACCAACGATGAAATGAGACGTATTA
Organism: Acidobacteriota bacterium; assembly: GCA_040756215.1. GTDB lineage: Bacteria > Acidobacteriota > Blastocatellia > Pyrinomonadales > Pyrinomonadaceae > OLB17. The sequence goes on along the minus strand of JBFLZQ010000002.1, from coordinate 32,663 downwards.
TTGAGCAACGTCTTTCACCTCAATATGTCTCAATACATTCCACTGATTTGAAGACAAGGGCTTATTTGCTGGGTGTAAACGAAAAACGCGCTGATATTTCCGGTAAGCTCAAAACACTGATAGATAACGGAATCGAAATCCATGCACAGGTTGTGCTTTGCCCGGGTATTAATGATGGCGAAATACTGGAAAAAACGCTTCGGGATTTGGCTCGATTTTATCCAAAGGTCATTTCAGTCGCTATCGTTCCGGTAGCATTGACCCGCTATAATACTGATGAAAGGCTTACCAGAGTTACGCCGGATTTTTGCCGTCGTACAATTAACCAAATTCGCAAACTTCAGACCGGATTCAAGCGACTTCTAGGAACTAATTTTGCATTTCTTGGCGATGAAATTTACATAAAAGCGGGATATCCCATACCATCTCGTAATCACTACGGAAACTATCCGCAAATAGAAGACGGGGTTGGAATGGTCAGGTCATTTTTACAAAAATTCGAACGCCTTTTCCGGAGCAGGAATCTTCCGGCTGTTCGGATTTGTCAAAATTCCCCACGAACCCATTTTTTCGCCATCCGCCCACACGCGGACAACCCGGAGTTTTCTGTATCGGAATTGGCTGCTGATTCTTACGGCACGATAATGACCGGCGAAATGTTTGCGCCGATACTCACAAAAGCGATCAATCGTTTCAATAATATGTTTGGAACGCGTTTATCTGTTCTTTCCGTACCTAATGGTTATTTTGGCGGTGATGTTTCTGTAGCCGGACTTCTGTCAGGTCGTGATTTTCTGTCAGTTCGTGAAAACGTACAGGGTAATTTTGCAATTATTCCCCAACATGTAATCAAATCCGACGAGCCCGTCTTGATTGATGGAATGAGTTTTGACAAATTGCAGGATTCTTTTCATGTACCGCTTATTCCAACCGATGTAGATGGGCTCGTCTCGCTTTTATTCTCGATCAAACAAACCAGCTGTTTTAGTTTCCCTAGCGAATGAAATTGTAAATTATCAAGCCGGTAACCTTAACCGGTAAGCCATTGGACAAGGTCGGTGTAAATCTGGACTGGCGTGCTGCATCTTCAGCCGCATTGCGTAGTATCGGATTACCTTTTACTGCTTTAGCTGAGATGACATTTCCATTTTCATCAATAGTAACCTGTACCTGAACTGTATCAGAGATATTGAGTGCGATAGCAGCCGGAGGATACTTGGGTTTGGGCAGCTGAATTGCTATTCCGTTCACAATGCCAACATTCTTTGGCAGCGACGCAGGTTTTAACTTATCCGGCGATGGTTTTTGCATGAGCGGAGGCTTCACGGCAGTTTCACTATCTTCCGGCAAATTGCTTTCTTCAACAGGCGGGCCTGATTTTGTGCCATTATTATTCTGCTCGTAGATAGCCATACCTGAATCACCGGCAGCAGGATCAATCCTGAAAGACCCATCCGGACGTGACATAAAGCGGTTTTTGACAACTGACCATTTGTCAGGGACAAATTGCGACTCGTCAACCCTCGCCATATTTACGGTTCGCGTAATTGTGTTTAGCTCACGCCGGTTTGTTGTTACAGATTGGTTTTGCTCCTGTTTTTCGGGTTCCGTTTCTTTTGTGAGCGCTGGAGTCAATAATCGGTCATAATCCAGTTGCTCGTAACCAATATCGAAATTGGCCGCGTAAAGATCTGCGATCAGGACCGCAATAAAAATTGATGAAACAAGAATCGTGGCAAGTACAAAGAAACGACGGCGCCTATGGTTATTGATAGTGGCGGACTCCACCATTTGTTCAAACATTGAGTTTTCCTCCAATGTGAAAAGTATTCGAGTCCGGTGCCAAACTTTTTAAAAGCCGTATAAAAGGCTCGCTGTAGGAATAGAGTCCTCCTGCAGGAATTAGTTCCAAATGAGTTGAGAAATTTGTGAAATAAAATATAAAAAGCTAATGATCAAAGAAAGTAGGCATAGTTAAAACCGGCGGATCAGCACAACACCCGCGATAATCATTAGCATTCCGATAATACGCGGAATGGATACTTCACGAACGGGCACTCCCAGTATGCCGAAATGATCAATGATCAGTGTTACGATCATTTGTCCGGCAATCACGAGACTAAATGTCATAGCAACCCCTAATTTCGGAACGAGGGCAACGGTAGAAGCAACGAAAAATGCACCGATAAGACCGCCGATCCAGGCGACAGGAGGAGCGGTTCTGGCAAGGGACAAGCCGGAAATTGATGTTCCCGTTGCGAAAATATAAATTAGTAGGGAAAGGGTGCCTATCAGAAATGAAATCAATGCGGCAAGGATTGGATTGCCGATTGTCAATGCCATTCTGTTATTAACAGCGGCTTGTGTGGGCAAGGTTGCTCCTGCGAGGAGTGCCAAAAGGATATAGAAATATACTATATTCATTGTTTAATACTCAATTTTATCCGGCTTCGACTTCCAGGCCCGGAAAACTTCGATTGCTTCATCACGGTGAATTTGAATGACCGGGATTTTACGAAGCTCGGTGTTTTTACTGCACAATTCGCTGTAAATGAATGCGTCATCGAAACCTGCTTCAGCGGCATCGAATCTATTGGCGGCAATATATATCCTTTCCGGCCGTGCCCAGTAGATTGCGCCCAGGCACATGGGGCAAGGTTCGCACGAGGTAAATAGATAACAGCCGGTAAGTTGAAAACTATTTAGCGCTTTGCAGGCGGCACGAATAGCTACGATTTCTGCATGTGCCGTAGGATCATTGGTTGAAGTTACTCTATTGTTGCCTTCTGCGATGATCAAATCGCCGCGGGTGATAACGCATCCAAAAGGACCGCCCGAATTATTTTGCATTCCCGCTCTGGCCAATTCAATTGCACGGAGCATAAATCGGGAAATATTGTTTCTCATTTTTCCTGAACTTGAATCTCGTAAACTTTGTCCCACAATTTTCCTGTAATGAAGATCCTATCCGCAGAACTGTCATAGGCAATGCCATTGAGCACATCGGCTTTCCTGTTGTTGCGGCGAACCTGTTCTATTAAATCGGTGAAGTCAATACGGCCCAGAAGTTTACCCGTTTCCGGATCAATCCGCACAATAAAAGGCGTTTCCCAAACGTTTGCCCAAATCTCACCTTTGATGAATTCAAGTTCATTCAGGCGAGCTAGCGGACGGCCGCTTTCGTCGCGTACAACAATCGTTCGCTTTGTCTTAAAAGACTCAGGATCAACAAATCTGAGTACGTGTGTGCCGTCACTCATGATTAAATCAGTCCCGTCAGATGTAAGTCCCCAGCCTTCGCCCGGATATCTGATTTCACGCAGCAGTGTGAAATCATTCAAATCATACACAAAAGCAGTCATTTCCTGCCAAGTGAGCTGATAAATTTTATTATCGTAAATAGTTATTCCTTCCCCAAAGTAATCTCTCGGTAATTCGTATTTTTTCAGAACCCGGCCTGTTTCCAGATCAACTTTACGCAAAGTGGAAAAAAAATCGTCACCTTCTCTTCCTCCTGTTCCCTCGTAGAGATAGCCCTGATAAAATTGCAGACCTTGTGTAAAAGCTTTCGGGTCATGCGGATAAGACTTAACGATACGATAGGAGAATTCTTTCAGTCGGGTAGTTTTTGCCGGAGCGACGGCATTATTTTGCAACGAAGGCGTATTAGCAGCACAAGAGGCAAGAAATACAAGTGTCAACAAAAAAAATTTACGAAATCGATTAAATTGCATAATCAATAATTCCTTTCCTTAAGCGGCTAATTTTAGCGACGGACACGGTTTCTTATATCAGCCGGCGGCAAACTCATTTCTCTATCAATCGCACGCCGAAATGCTTCCGCAGATAATCTATGCACTTTTACTCCGTTGACAAAAATCGTGGGCGTAGATGAAACTCCGTAGGTTAAACCGTCTGCGATATCTTTCTCTATGTTGGATTTAATTTGCGCATCAGCCATATTTGAACGGAATTTGGCAGTGTCTAATCCAAGTTGTTCGGCATAGGAATATAATGAAGCAGAATCCAGCAGTGACTGATTGCGATAAAGCAGTTCAATGTATTCGAAAAACTTTCCCTGCCGGTGGGCTGCAGCCGCAGCGGCCGCTGCATCAAATGATTGCGGGTGAATTTCGCGGAGAGGAAAATTTCGGATGACCAGACGGACTTTGCTCTGATAGTCTTGAACTAGCTGTTTAATAAATGGGTGAGTCGCGGCGCAAGCCGGGCATTCGAAATCACTAAACATTACTATCGTTACAGGCGCATTTGCCGGCCCGAGAAAAGGTGCATCCGAAGTAGAAATTGCCTGCCTGATAATTGGAGGTTCCTTGAGTAAAATTTTAACTGCATAAATTGCGAACAAGCGGTTTTTCAAATTATTTTCAAGTGCCTCACGTTCACCATTGGAAAAATCCCGCATTTTGTCCGTTATCTCCGTCGCAATAAGTTCCGAAGGCTCTATACCACGCTGGCGTGCTTCGTGTTCGATCAGAGCGTCAAAAATTACAGCAATCAGATCCGCTCTTATATCTTCATAACGGTAATGAAGATCGTCATTAAGGAATATCCTGAATTTTGAGTTGTATTCCGCTGCGGTAATCGTAGTAGCCCCTATGCGGGCAATAATATCAGCAGGCTTCAAGAAGGGCGAATTGATGTCCTTTACAAGCGTCGCCTTGTATTTTTGTCTAAGACGATCTATCAGGTCACCTATCTTTTTTTGCTCGGCTTGTGCCGTCAGGTATTCGGCTATTTGTTTGCGACTTTCTTCCAGCGATAATCCGTTCAGGTTTTTTGCATTTGCCGCATAAAAATCCGAGATCTGCTTCTCAGAAGGCGGTTCAGCGCCTTTGCGTGCCATTTCTATCAGATTTTCCGCAGATGAACCGGTCGCTTTAGCTTCCAGGTCAAGTAATTTTTCCGCCAAAAATTGGGAAAGGAGACTTAAACGTAATTGGGCAAAATCACGTTTTTGATTTAAGTAGGCGTCTCGGATTTCCGCACTGAGATCTTTTGCAGTAAAAGACCGCAGCTTTGAAGTAGCCAGAATCTCTTGACGCTGCTGTGCAGGGGCAGTGACAATTAATGCGGTTTGTAAAGCGATCGTCAATAAAATCAAGTGTAAACGGGAATTTTGCATTCGTTGATTCATCGTTGAAATTGTATCAAATTCGGACTGATACGCACTGCCTCAGAAGCAGAAGGCGAACCGAAAATTTCCGGATGAAACACCTTTGCCAGTATCTCGGCTCCCGTAATTATACGCGGCCCCGGACGTGAAAAATAACTCGTGGCGTCAAGTGCCCAAATATTCCCGTTCCTGATGGCTTTTATCGAGTCCAAATAGCCTGGAAACCAAACATTCCTGAGTTGACGTAAAATGTCTTCAATGTAATAGCCACATGGGATTAACACTAAAATATCCGGATCTGCGTCAAAAATGTCATTATAACCAATAGTTTTTGATGGTTGCCCTTCGTTTGCAAGCAAGGGAATGCCACCGGCAGCTAAAACTTGTTCCGGTACCCAATGTCCGGGGGCAAATGGAGGTTCAAGCCATTCCAGCATCATTACTCCCGGTTTCCGGCTGATGTTATGGGTTTTTTGTTTCAGGTTAGCCAATTTTTCATTTAATTCAGCGATGAGAATTGACGCTCTTGCGGAGCGGCCGGTCATTTCACCAAGTGTTTTAATAGTTGAAAAAACATCTTCTATTGTATTAGGTTCCAGAGAAACAATTTGCGATTCGGAGGTGAAAAGACGGACTGCCCGGCTCACGATATTAAAGCTGACCGCACATACTTCACATAATTCTTGAGTTACAATAAGATCTGGCTTTAATTTGGACAAAGTTTCCGTATCGAGATTGTAAATTGTGCCGTGGCCATCCAATTGTTGACGAACGGAATGGTCTATTTCGCGGCTGGACATAAACTCGTGTGAAATGCGGCTGGAAGTAATTTTAGGTAGATTTTGTATCCCCGGAGGAAAATCACATTCATGTGTAATTGCCAGTAAATCATCGCGCAAGCCCAAAGCGCAAAGGATTTCGGTGGCGGATGGAAGCAATGAAACTATACGCATTCCTAAAATTTAGCACATTTCAGAGCCGACATACGAATTTTGACATCACGGCCGGGCTGATATCAATCTCTAAAAGGCGATGTTATGTTTCATCGCGTGCCATTCCGGGTTTACTTTTTTTATATAACAGAAACTGGTAATCTACACTTGAAATGACTGAGACCAGGATAAAAAGAACGAAACCCGACATTAGAGCCATAACACGTCTTGTCCCACCGGAAGGGAACCTGGTGCAAGGACAATCTGAGCTGCCAATTAACCCGATCCTTGCATCCGAGGCTGCAAAAGTAATTGCCGCAAACAGAAATCATTACGGCGGCAGTGAAGGCGATGCCGCACTTAGATCTGCGGTAGCTGCAAAAATTGCCAAATTTAATGGAATATCTTCAGATCCGGGAGTTATTCCAGGGCGATTGATGATAACTACCGGCGGAACAGGAGCACTCATAGGCATAGCGCAGTCTTTACTTCGAGGCTGTTCCGCCCTGATGTTTGAACCATACTATCCTTATCACCGGAGAATATTAGAGGAGTTCGGTGCCCGTGCAGAGACTTTCGAATTAGACCAAAGCCTGCAATTCGATGAAAGGGAACTTTTTGACAGGTGCCAGTTATTGAAATCCCGCAATCAATATCCGCTTGCTGCGATAATAGTATGTACGCCTGCAAATCCCACAGGCAAGGTGATGAATGAAACCGAGTTGAAAGCTATTTCAAATGTTGCACGAGAGCTTGATCTGATGGTTATCTCAGATGAGGTTTACGAACATTATGTTACCGGCCCTGATCGGCATATTTCTATAGCCTCTTTGCCAGACATGTTTGAGCGAACAATTACGGTCAACTCGTTTTCTAAATCCTGGAATATCTCGGGATGGCGTCTTGGTTATGCATTTGGTCCGGAAGATTACATTGCAAAAATCAATAATGCTGCAAATGTGATATACGTCTGTCCGGCTACGCCATTGCAATCTGCTTTGGCAACAGTTTTAATGTCGGATCCTGATTATTACGATAATTTGAAGACCTCTTTTGATACAAAGCGGAGGTTTGTTACCGACGCGCTTAAGAATCTGGGTTTTGAGATTTTTGATTCCGGCTCGGCTTTTTATATTTGGGCCCGGATTCCAGAACCATACAATGATGCTGTTGAGTTTAACGATATGTTGATCCGAAAGGCCGGAGTCGGTATGACACCCGGCAGCGCGTTTGCCGATTCTTCTAACTGGGATGATTTTGTGCGGATATGTATTGCCCGTGAAGATGAAGTGCTCAATAGAGCCGTCGAAAAATTATGGTCAGCTCTCATAAATGAGTAAGGCTAAATTAGACATTGCTTGCAGAGATTACAGACTATTACATCTGGTCGCTTCAATTTTGATTGTTTTGGCAACTGTGTTAATCACTGAAGTTTCGGCTCAGAACGCGTTACTTCGTGATATTGATCGCCTCAAGATTTCTGCCGCGGCCTATGCCAGACGCAATCCAAACAACGCAATTGTCGTTGCTGATGTGGCAGATTATGATGAAAAATCACAATGGAAACGTTTTGATTCTCCAAAAGAACTTGAGATGTTTGCTGAGGAAAATCCAGTCTATACATCGGCTTTGAACTGGTTTCGCAAGCAACAACTGCTTTTGACTTCGATCACATATTCAAGCCCTTCAGGCGACTGGGCTCGTTATGTTACATACATATTTCGGAAGGATGGAAGCGTGGCTGCTATAACGGATGAGTTGCGCACATTTTATGGTAATTGCATAAATCTGACCAATATTTATCTTGCGAAAAATGGCAGGATTTTAAGACGTCAAACAAGGTCTTTCGATTTAATTACTAATAAACCCATTAAAAAAATATGCGATACCGGCACTTCAACTCAGATACTATATAGTTCAAAAGAATTGCCATTTTTTCGGTTGCTAAAGGAATAACAGAGCTAAACCTAAGCTCTTTTGGAATCACATTACTGCCAGATGTTAACATAAGACAATGAAAAAAATTGCTGCTCTGCTTCTGCTAATTTCAATAACTATCCCTGCTCTTACTGCACTTGCCGACGAAGGGATGTGGACCTTTGACAATCCGCCATTGCGACAGTGGAAAGAAAAATATGGTTTTGAACCGACAAAAGAATGGCTGGACAGAATCAGACTCGCTTCGCCAAAGGTAAACGGAGCTTCGGCCGGTTTTGTTTCCCCAAATGGGCTTATTGCAACTAATCATCACGTTGCGGCAAGTTACATCGAGCGTGTGTCCAGCAAGGAAAGAAATTTAATGAAAACCGGTTTTCTGGCACGAAATTATCAGGATGAGCTTAAAATTCCAGACGCAAGCGCATCAGTTCTGATGTCATTCGAGGATGTAACAAAACGAGTCAATGGTGCAGCTGTCAACGCCACATCGGATTCTGAGGCTGCATCAAAGCGTACAATGGAGATCTCAGCAATTGAAAAAGACTGCGCCGCTCTTACCAAGCTCCGATGTGAGGTAATATCTTTTTACAGCGGTGGAGAATATTGGTTATATAGGTTCAAGATTTATACCGACATTCGTTTGGTAATGGCCCCGGAGGAGCAGGCAGCCTTCTTTGGCGGAGATTATGACAATTTCACCTATCCGCGCCATGACCTTGATTTCACATTTTTGCGCGCATATGAAGAAGGTCGCCCTGCTTCGACTCCAAACTATCTTAAATGGTCTGAGACCGGCGCTAAAGAAGGTGATTTTGTAGTTGTTTCAGGTTACCCGGGATCTACAGCCCGTCTTTTAACCATAGCCCAATTGGTTTATCAGCGTGATATTGGAAATCCACTGCAAAAAAGAGTTTGGCAGCTGCGGCGCGCAGCGTTGGAGGAATATTCCAAACGCGGGGATGAAGAGTTCAGGCAAGCCTGGCCTGCAATGCGCTCTTTTGCCAATTCACTTAAAAGACTTGACGGTCAGCAGGAGGGGCTGCTAAATCCAAGAAATTTTGCTCGCAAAGAAGCAGAGGAACGTGATTTACGTTCTGCAGTTGAAAAGAACGTTGATCTGCAAAAGCGATACGGTTCTGCTTGGGATAATATTGCCGCTGCTTATGGTAAATTGCCTGCAATGTCTGCGCGTCTGGCTTTTTCCAATCTATCTGCTTCGCGTTTAGCCTCGATTGCACTACAAATTGTAAATTTCAAGATAGAGACCGCAAAGCCCGATGCTCAACGTTTTCCTGAATTCCGCGATCAGCGTCTGAAATCTGTTGAAAGCGCAATACTTTCACCCGCCCCGATATATCTCAACATGGAGGAAGCTCTCCTGGCTGCTTGGCTGCGAGACGCCCGTTCTGTGCTGGGACCTGACGACCCATTTATTCATGCCGCACTTGGAAATTCCGAACCAGAGGCAGTTGCGCGAAAAGCAGTCCGTGGCACCGCTCTGATTGATCTGGAATTCAGAAAGAAATTGCTGGCATCAAAGGATAATGATCTATCTAGTGTCAATGATCCGATGATCGATCTTGCTCGTGCCGTTGAGCCAATAATCCGTGAACTTCGAATATGGAATGAGCGTAATATCATCGATATTGAAACTGCAAATGGAACGAAAATCGCTGAAGCACGATTTGCCGTGTACGGGAAAACAATTCCTCCGGATGCCAATTCCCAACTGCGTCTGGAATATGGCACGGTAAAAGGATATGAAGAAGATACTACGCTTGTTCCGTACAAAACTACATTCTTTGGATTATTTGACCGTGCATTTAGTTTTAATGAAAAGCCACCATTTGATCTGCCCCAAAGAATCAAGGACAGCCGGAATCAGCTTAACCTCTCGACACCGCTAAATTTCGTTTATACCGCAGACACTATAGGTGGAAATTCGGGGTCTCCTGTAATTAACAAAGAAGGAGAGCTTGTAGGACTGAATTTCGATAGTAACCTTCAAAAGCTGTCAAATCGCTATTGGTATATCGATGAATCGGATGGAGCTCGTGCAGTAGGGGTCCATTCTGCAGGGATTCTTGAAGCCTTGCGTGTAATTTATGATGCAAAGGAACTGATTAACGAGCTAAAAGGTAAATAATGCACTATCACTTAATAGGGATATGCGGAACTGCCATGGCATCATTGGCAGGAATGCTGCAGTCACGCGGTCATTTAGTAACCGGTTCGGATCAAAACGTTTATCCGCCAATGTCAACGCAGCTTGAAAGCCTTGGAATACAAATCCTGAATGGCTATCGGGCTCAGAATGCAGATATTGGCGCTGATGTAGTTGTTGTTGGGAATGCCATTTCGCGGGGTAATCCCGAACTGGAAGAAGTCTTGAAGCGAAAAATGCTTTACCGCTCGCAGGCTGAAGTAGTGAAAGAAGAATTTATTCGCGGAAAACGTTCATTGGTTGTTGCCGGAACCCACGGAAAAACTACGACAACCAGTATTGCCGCCTGGGTTTGCGAAGTTGGTGGGCTTAATCCGGGCTTTTTGGTCGGCGGCATTGCACAGAACTTTGGTTCCAGTTTTCGCGTCAGTGATAGCAACTATTTTGTAATTGAAGGCGATGAATATGACACGGCATATTTCGATAAAAAACCCAAGTTCATGCATTATCTTCCTGAGGTTGCCATTGTTGGGAACATTGAATTTGATCATGCGGATATTTACAGGGACCTGCAGGACATAAAATTCCAATTTTCCAGACTTATGAATCTTGTACCTGGAAACGGGAAACTAATTTGTGGTACGGATTCACCAGCGGTTCGGGAAGTGCTCGATGAAATGAAAGGGAAATTATTTACGGAAGTTGAGACATTCGGACTATCAGACGACGCGCTTTGGCAGGCCAGATATATTGATTTCAGTAAGGAAAAGACACGATTTACCGTTTTTCGGGACTCATTATCATGGGGCGAATTCGAAATAAATTTGATTGGTGATTTCAATGTACGTAATTGCCTGGCTGTTATAATTGCTGCTGACTTCTGGGGCATCCCGCGTGAAAAAATTCAGGAAGCATTTGACACATTCGAGTCAGTAAAACGTCGAATGGAAGTACGCGGTGTTGTTCGTGGCATTACTGTTATAGATGATTTTGCTCACCATCCGACTGCTGTCGAAGAAACACTGAAGGCTCTCAAACTAAAGTATTCAGGGAAGAGACTGGTTGCCATTTTCGAGCCTCGATCCTGGTCGTCCCGCCTTGCCGTATTTCAGGAGGCTTATGCCAAGGCTTTTGCTTTTGCTGATTATGTGATGATTGCAGGAGTTTACAATACGTCCAAAGCGAGCGAAATTGGCAAAGTGCTCGACGTCAACGAGCTTGTACGGTCAATAGAGATGCAAGGGAAGCCTGCATATGCTTTGCCAGATGCGGACACAATTATAGAACATTTGCTGCCTGATCTAAGGGATGGAGATGTCGTGGCTATCATGTCCAACGGCGGGTTTGGGGGAATTCATGAAAAACTGCTTACACGGCTCGAGGGTTGACATCTCTGTCTTTCCGGAACGTCCGATTTACTTAATTACTGGATCGCAGTAAACTCGTATGCTTTATCATCATTGATAGCATCCAAAGCCTGCTCGTTTATTATAGCTGCGCGATTCTGACGAAGTAATGACTCGGCAACTCTGGCTTCAACAGGACGTGAAAATAGAAAACCTTGTCCAAGTTTGCATCCCATCTTCTGCAACATCTCAAGCTGTCCCACGGTTTCAACTCCCTCTGCAACAACCTCTATCCCGAGGTTTTCACCAAGCATGAGAATCGTTTTGACGATTGCATCACTTTTGCTGTCGTTTCCGAGCCGATCAATAAATGCGCGATCGATTTTCATTCTATGTAAAGGAAATTGCTGTAGATAGCTTAAACTTGAATATCCGGTTCCGAAGTCATCCGTGGATAGTCGGACGCCCAAATTGTTGAGTTCGCGCAGTACCCTTTCAGACTGCTCTTTGTGTTCCATTACCGTGCTTTCGGTAACTTCGAGTTTGAGCTGCCACGGTGTCAAACCTGATTCACAGAGAGTATCTGTTACCTGATTGGTCAAAGACGGGTGCATCAGCTGACGGGCAGAAAGATTAACACTTATTGAAAGTCGGCGATCAAAACGCTTCTGCCATTCAGCTGTTTGACGACATGCCTCCCTGATAATCCAGGTGCCAATGGGTACTATCAGGCCGGTTTCTTCTGCAACACTTACGAACTCATTTGGTGAAATAAGGCCTAAAACCGGATGTTTCCATCGAATGAGTGCCTCAAATTCGCTTATCTCGAACGTTTCAAGATCTACAATAGGTTGATAAAGTACTTCAAATTCGTTGCGTTCCACCGCATGGCGCAGGTCCGTTTCTACTTGAAGCAGTGTAAGATTCCTGACATGCATTTCCCGGTCAAAAATCTCGTACCTTGCAGATCCACCTTCTTTTGCCCTGTACATGGCAGAATCTGCATCACGGAGATAATCTTCCGGTTCACGGATTGAGCCGTCAGACAGGATAATTCCTACGCTTGCAGTAGTAAAAACCTCGAAACCATCTATCGAAAACGGCTCAGCGATTCGTTGCTGCAGTCTTTCGACTATGTGTATTACATCTGAACGTGAACCGGTCCGGTTGAGCAATACTGTAAACTCATCGCCTCCGAGACGCGCAATAATATCGCCGGGCCTCAATGTAGATTTCAGGCGTTCAGCAATTGCAACGAGCAACTTATCTCCTACTATGTGACCCAGGCTGTCATTAATTACTTTGAATCGGTCAAGGTCAAGGAACAGTACCGCGAAACGTGATTCTTCAGATTGCTGTGCACGTTTGATCGCCTGCTTAAGGTGTTGCATAAACTCGACGCGATTCGGAAGATCTGTCAAAGGATCATGCCGTGCGTAGTAATTAAGTTTTTCCTCGCTTTCTTTTTGTTCATGAATATCGGTATTTGTTCCGAACCATTTTACGATCCGACCTTCGCTATCGCGTCCGGCTGTGGCTTTGGAGACGTGCCAACGATATTCACCATCATGACGCAACAGGCGAAATTCCACTTCGAACGGCTCGCCGCTTTTCAGACTGTCTTGCCAGAGGCGATGCGTTTCAGGATAATCGTCAGGATGTACAACGTCTCTCCATCCATTTTGCAACAATGATTCAAAAGAAACAGAAAAGTAATCCAGTGTCCTCTTGTTCACATAATCGAGGGTGCCGTCCGGTAATGCAGTCCAGATCTGATGGAGAATGCCTTCTCCCAATTGCCTGTAACGAAGTTCGCTGGCCCTTAAAGCTTCTTCCGCCCGTTTACGTTCGGTTATATCCCGACCGATTCCCTGTACGCCTACCGGCCGTCCGTCCTGAAAGATTAGTCTCGTGCTAAGTTCTAGAGGTACACGCCTCCCGTCTTTAGCTATGATCTCCAGCTCATAGGCTGTAGGACCTTCTCCGGAGAGTTTCCGGGCGGTCATTTGACGAGCCTGTTTAAGATATTCAGGTGCGACTACTTCGGAAATGTTGAGCCGCACTGCCTCTTCACGGCTATAGCCGGTGATAATTTCACCAGCACGATTGATAGAGGTAAAGTTTCCATTCAGATCATGTGTGTAAATCAGATCATTGGCATTTTCAAAAAGGTCGCGGTATTTTTCCTCATTCTCACGTATTGCGGCTTCTACTCGTTTTCTTTCCGTTATATCGCGAGCAATGCCCTGTATGGCAATTGGCTGTCCGTTTTTGTAGATGACACTGCTATTAACTTCCAGTGTGATCCGGGTTCCGTCTTTTCGTATGCAATCAACTTCATAGGAAGTTTGTTTTTGATCACCATTAAGTTTCTTCTGTAATTGCTCTCGGACAAATTTTAGTTGGTCAGGTGCTGCTACCTGAGCCATATTCAGTTTGAGAGCTTCATCGGTAGAATAGCCGAATATCCTTTCACCGGCCTTGTTTATAGATAGATAGTTACCTTCGAGGTCATGCACGTAGATAATATCGCTTGCGTTGTCGAAAATGTTACGGAAACGTTCTTCGCCCAATCTTAATTCTTCTTGTGCTAGTTTTTGCTCCGTAATGTCGATTATTACACCCTCTCGACACACTATATTTCCATTTTCATTTCTAATGAGGCAGCCGCGGTCTCTTACCCAGTGTAATCGGCCACCTGCATCAAAAATTCTGTATTCGTAGTCGACTTCACTTCCGGTTTCGGTGGACTGTACTGTAGCGTTAAAAACCCATTCGCGATCTTCCGGATGTATGACCTTTATCCACATTTCCGGATCTGAAGTCCATTGTTCAATTGGATATCCAAAACGTGAGAAAGCAGGGCTTACGTAAATTGGCGAATATGGTGGCGTCGGGTCCACTGCATAAAAAAGGACAGGCAGATTTTCGATAAAATTGCGGTAATGCCGGTCCGTGAGGGTTAATCCTACCGCTACTTTTTGATCGTGGTAATAGAGGTCTTCCTTTTTAGAAGATGAGAGTGATTCGGGCATAGAATCAGGCAGAAACCGAGCAAACGAAGAACCGACAGTATCGTCATCGTCGTTTTATCCGCAAAATAACAAGTTGCTCAACAATTGGTCTCTGAATAGAAAATTAAAAATAAGTTAGTGGAACGTCAACGAGGACTTGTAATACGATATCGGGGACGGGAGAAAGCGCACTTCAGTCCTCACCAGACACTTTAATATCATATTTTGATTAAAAATGGAAGCCTGTTTTTTATTTTAAGAGACACAGCACTCTCTAAAGAATAATTTAAGTTTTCCGGCCAATTAAAAATTCGCTTTGGAAAATTTCTATTCCGGCTGTAAACTCAAATCGCATAAGTTCTTATAAATTGGTGACTAATTTTGCATTGCCTTATGATTAACCGTTTTTTCAGCCTGACACTAGCCTTTACTTTGTTTTTGGGCTCAATTACACAATTGCCCGCTCAGAAAATGCCCGCCGACGCCGACCCGGTTCTATGGCAACGGGCACTCTCTATTCACCGCAAGGCAATTATTGTAGATGGCCACAATGACATTACTTCTCCGATGGTGGATGAGGATTTTGACCTGGCATCGAATTCCCTAGGCAGATTTCATTCTGATGGCGACCCGTTTCATACTGACCTTAATCGAATGAAAGCAAGCGGAGTTACCGGCGAGTTTTTCTCAATTTACGTAGGAGGACAAACCTGGAGAGAGGGGCGGGCGATGGTGAGAGCGATGGATCTCATTGATGCGACATATAGAGAGGTCGAGCGTCACCCCGAACAACTTTCAATGTGCACGTCAGCTAACGACATTCGACAAGCAAAGAAAAGCGGCAAAATCTGTGTTCTGATGGGTATAGAGGGCGGCTATGCAATTGAGAACTCACTTTATGCACTTAGAAATTTTTATCGGCTCGGTGTCAGATATATGACGCTAACCCACAATGTAAGTCACGATTGGGCGGATGCTCACCGCGATACACCAAAGAATAATGGTCTTTCTGATTTTGGTAAAGAAGTTGTCAGGGAGATGAATCGGCTGGGAATGTTAGTTGACATTTCTCATGTTTCCGTGAAAGTCATGAATGACGTTTTGGACATAACGAAAGCTCCAATAATCGCATCGCATTCAGGGGCACGCGGTGTAGCCGACCATACCAGAAATATTCCGGATGATGTGCTACGACGTATTGCAAAAAACGGCGGTGTTGTAATGATAAATTTTTATCCTTCGTTTTTAGATGAGCGCACAAATCGCGAGGAGAACGAACGTGCCGCCCGGCTGCGCAAGCAATTCGAAGAGCTTCGTGAGAAATATAAAAATGATCGCTCTGCCTACAATGAAGCTGAACTTAAACTCCTTGCGGAGAACCCCATCTACGTAGCTCCCTACACTCGAATTGTTGATCACATAGACCACATAAAGAAAATTGCCGGCATTGATTATGTTGGTTTGGGCTCTGATTTTGATGGAGTTCCAATGTTGCCCGCAGGGATGAACGGAATGGAGGATCTGGTTCTTGTAACATATGAGATGCTTCGTCGTGGTTACAGCGAGATTGAAATCCGCAAGGTTTTGGGGCTAAATTTCCTTCGGGTTTTCGACCGCGCGGAGCAAATTGCCGGTAAACGTAAAATTAGTGCCGGAGGCAGCCTCGTAAAATTCAAATAAACCAGCTTGCCTATCTGCAATTCTGCGATTTATTTACCTGCCACATGACAGGATGAATTCCCGCGGCCTGCAGTTTCCGGCTACTTATACTACTTATCGCCGGTGAGCAGATACGGTGTAATTCAAGGAGAACTTCCCGGAGCGGATTCCGCCCGATTCTCAACTTTGAATTACTACAGAAAGTTAGAAAGTAAAATATTAAGAAAATGCGCTTTCTTGGCTTGAAAGCTATTTTCTGCGGATTGTCTTTTTCATTTTGAAGGCGTTCTTTTACTCAATCGAATTCTGTTTGATGAAGGCTTTGAGAAGCGCCGCCGCCTTTTACTATTAATTTCGCGACAGATCTGAATGAATTTTAGCGAATGAAACAGCTTGCATAATTGTTCCTTAACGGTTTGCAACGCGAAAATAAACCCGACACAGAATCGCCTCGCCGGTTTATAATGTGGGTATTTGGGCTACACAACCGCCGCCCGCAAAAAAACGAATCTTTACCTACGATACTTAGACGCCTAGAGTGAACTTACCAGTTTGGGTTATACCCTAACAACTTGTAATCCAAAACAGCCTGTCATGACCGAGGAGACTGAGACTTATCGGTTTTGTCGGGAAAGGTAGAATCTGAAGTTTTTAGGGTAAAAGAATTGCAAAGTGTGGTAATTCCCGTTTACTTTCGGGAATTACCACAGATTGTTGAACCGTAATTGAGATTGTCAGCAATGATGACTCAGGCAAAATGCCTGAAGTTATGATATTAAAAGAAAATCGGGAGCGGCTCACTAATCTTCCTCTTCGTGTGCGCGTGCACGGCCGGAAGCGATAGCCTCTTCAATAACTTTTTGTGCAAGGTTGTGCGGTAAGACATCATAATGCGAAAACTGCATATGATATGAGCCGCGTGCCTGAGTCATGCTATTAAGTTTCGATTGGTAGTCCAACATTTCCGAAAGCGGAACTTTGGCCTTTATTACCTGTTGTTTGCCTCGCATATCCATACCGGAAACTCTTCCGCGTCTGCTATTGAGGTCTCCCATTATGTCACCGGAAAACTCCTGAGGTGTAAAGACTTCTACGTCCATAATCGGCTCGAGGAGAACAGGCTTCGCTTTTTCCATTGCCGCGCGAAATGCCTTGCGGCCGGCTGCCCTAAACGAATGCTCGTCTGAATCAACGGTATGGTAGCTGCCGTCAATCAGTGTTACGCGGAAATCGACCATTGGGTAGCCGGCAACATAACCGGCCTGTGCAGCTTCGAGAATTCCTTTTTCAACTGCTGGCCTAAAGTTTTGCGGAATGGCTCCCCCAAAAATTTTGTCTATCCATTCAAAGCCTTTTCCGCGTTCCAAAGGTTCAAAAATACATTTACAGTCACCGAACTGCCCGCGTCCACCGGATTGTTTCTTGTGACGTCCCTGTACTTCGACGGTTTGTGTAATCGTTTCCTTGTAAGGAACTTTCGGCGGGTGAAGTGCAACTTCGACATTATAGCGGTTTTTCAGTTTATCTACGACTGTTTCGATATGGAGCTGGCCGCTGCCGGAGAGGATGAATTCTTTTGTCTGTGCATCACGATCAAAATGGAGCGATGGATCTTCCTCCAGAATCTTATGGATCGCTACTGAAATCTTTTCTTCGTCCGAGCGGGATTTGGGCTCTATGGCAAAGGCAATGGCTGCTTCCGGATACTCAACCTTTGGATAGACTATCGGGTTGGATTTATCGCAGAGTGTATCGCCGGTTTGAGTTTCGCGGAGTTTTACTACAGCGACAATGTCGCCGGTATGTGCCTCGGAAATTTTCTCGAGATGTTTACCGGAGATGTAATGAAGCGAGCCGAGACGTTCCGCCGTGTCACGTGTTGAATTATAAACAGTTGCATCTGCAGAAATTTTCCCGCTGATTACTTTGAAAACATTGATGCGTCCGGCAAAAGGATCTGCGATAGTGCGAAAAACGTAGGCGGAGAAAGGCTCGTTATCGGAATAACGACGTGAAATGCGTTCGCCGTTTGAATCAGCAGCGGCAAAGCCGTATTCAGCTTCATGGGCCGCAGGTGTAGGAGCGAATTCAATGATATGATCCAGAAGAATCTGAAGACCAACAAGCGTTATTGAAGAGATTGCATAAACGGGGCAAAGTTTGCTGTTTGCGATAGCTTTGGCAAGATTCGGATAAATATCATCTTCCGGAAGAGTCCCATCTGCAAAGTATTTCTCCATCAGAGAGTCATCCGATTCAGCAACAAGCTCAATCAGACGTTCGCGTGTGCGTTCGAATATGTCACGGCCGGCTTCAGGGATTGGGATTTCACGTGATTGTCCGCGTTCATCGAATTCATAGGCCTTTTGATGAACAACGTCAACGACGCCGCGGAAATCGCCTTCTTTTCCGATGGGCAGCGTAAAAGGAACGATAGAACGGGCAAAACAGGATGTCGCAGTTTCAAGGGCGTGCCCGAAATCCGCATGTTCTTTGTCGATTTTATTGATTACCATGAAACGCGGCAATAAAAATTCGTTGGCGTATTGCCACGTTTTTTCTGTCTGAACCTCTATGCCGTGGACGCCATCAACTACGACCAAAGCGCAGTCGGCTACGCGTAAAGCGGGGCGTGCATGGGCGACGAATGCAGCGTATCCGGGCGTGTCAATCAGGTTTATCTTGGTGTCTTTATACTCGGAATAAGCAAGATTATTGTTGAGGGTGATTTTTCGGGCGATGGCATCCTCGTCGTAATCTGTTACGGTAGTACCTTCATCTACCTTGCCCCAGCGATTTGTTGTCCCGGCGACGTGGAGAAGGGAACTGACGAGCTGGGTTTTACCCGCGTCGCCGTGTCCGATGACAGCCAGATTTCGTATGTTCTCCGTTGAATAAGCTTTCATCTTCGGCAAGATCTCCTTTAATGACGGATTTTCACCGGCGGCCTACTGCAAAGGTTTGCAGGAATTTACCTCGAAGTGTTGGCAGGACGAGGAAAGCCGGCGACCCACAATTAATTGTTGGTAAGCAACTAATTTACGGATATTCAGGCGATTTTGCAAGATATCAATAATTGAAATGAGAAATTTTGTGCTTCTGATGTTATTATTTGCGCCTGGGCAATTTTTAGTTTTCCGGTGATTTCCAGTGTTGGTTACTGAATTACGGGGGCAAATTTTTTACAATAACTGCGTCTAAATGAATAATGCCGCTAAGCGAATACTGCGGCGGACGAGGAAAAAGAATTATGTTTGGATCCAGATTGGTGTTTTTCTATCCCGCTGTACGTCGGATATTTGCATCGGCGGGTATTATTGCGGGGTTATTTGGCCAGTTGTCCGTATTCAGCCAGATTATACCCGTTAGTGATGTTACCGGCAGCTCGAGCGTTTTTATTTTGAGAAACAATTCGGCTCCCGGACAGCGGCGATTTGTCTCGACAACACGGCCGACCCGTACGAAAAGCGAACGGCTGGCAAGCGCAAAACGGGTCAATGATCAATACACAACGCTTATCAAGACGAATCCGCGACGAATCCGTACTGCATCAGTTGATCCGAAAAACCTTCCGCCGGATACGAGAATCAAGCAAATGCCACGTGAAGAAGCTTCGAAATTATTCGCCGGTGTCGGCGAATATTACATGGACCGGAATGAATATGACAATGCGATAGATTTCTTCCGTGAAGCTCTTTCAATGAAGCCCGATAATAAAATTGCCGCTAACGGCTTGAGCGAGGCATTGGCTCTCAAGGGTAACGACCTGCTTGTAAAAGATAATTTTCCGATTGCGCGAAGCTTCTTTGAAGAATCTCTCAAATACAACGAGAAAAATGCCCCGGCATATTTCGGACTTGCAGAGGTTCTAACAGAGCTCGGCAAAGATGACGAAGCGATTTCATATTATGAAAAGGCTCTTAACACGGACAAGGATCTGTCAGAAATCTACACGCCGCTTGGAGCTCTGTATTATCAAAAGGGTGAAATTGCCAAAGCGGACAACCTTTTAACCCGTGCGGTTGCCGATAATCCGAATGACGCACAGGCACAGCATTTTCTCGGCCTCGTACGGCTGACGCAAAACCGAAATGCCGAAGCACTGGCTGCATTGACAAAGGCGGCAGAACTTAATCCGTCAAATGCCGAAACTCAGTATTACCTGGGCGAGGCACTCTCGCGCGTTAACCGCCAGGCTGAGGCAATTGCGGCATACACCCGTGCTACATCCCTTAAACCTGCTTATTTTGAAGCATGGCTTGCGCTGGGCAGCGCGCATTATGCTTCGGGTAAGTATAAGGATGCTGTAGATGCATTCACCAGAGCCACGAAGATTCAGAACACAAACCCCGTTGCTTTCAACAATCTGGCTGACGCTTTTATGCAAATTCCTGATTACAATCAGGCCGAGGCGAATTATAACCTTGCTGCCATGTTTACTGAGCGAAAAGAAGGATTTAGCCGTGAAGATGCGGCAGATATGTATAGCAAGGCAGCTTTTGCAGTGGCCAGACAATGTGAGTTAAACATTGCACAACGTTTGCCATGCCGCTGGGACGCCGCCGTCAGTTATCTGGAAAAAGCAGCTTCGCTCGGCAATCTCGGAATCGACACGGCAAATCTCGGCTGGGCATATTACAACGCAGCCCGGGCAGATATTGCCGCCGGCAGGGCAGCTGAAGCAAGGCCAAAACTTGAAAAGGCCAAAGAGTACCTCCAACGTGCCATTGCGGCAAATTCCGCGAGTTATGTAACAGGAGCATTGCTGAACTACGGAATGGCTCTGAGTGATTTAGGTGAGTATGCTGCCGCAGTTGATGCACTTTCAAAGGTCGTTAAAGCCGAGCCGAAATGGGCTTTTGCAATCAATGAGCTTGGAATTGCATACCGTAAACAGGAGAAGTTTAAGGAAGCAGCCGAGCAATTCAAAAAAGCAATATCAGTTGACAAGAATTTTGCTGCGGCGTATTACAATCTTGGCGAATCGCAATTTCGTGCCGGTAATCTTGCCGAAGCACGTAAAGCGTGGGAATCATTACGAAAAATGGGCCGCAATGATCTGGCAGCCCAATTGGATGTGGTTACCAAAGGAGCACTTAGAAGTCGATAGAGAATGACTCGAAAGGCTCATTAATGAAATTGGCGAGGGCCGCTAAAAAGCTTGCCGGCTCTCGCGATTTTCATTTATAGAAAATTCAGTTGCCGGGATAAGCTTTCCGGTCTTGCCCGGCGTCTCAAATCTTCGCACCAAACGTGAGTCAATTGGTTTTTTCGGAAAACATACCTCTTGCGCCGTTTACAACCATGTCAGTGGGCGGGCCTGCACGTTATTTTATGGAGGCGGCTACGGAAAATGATATCCGCGAAGCTATCGAATTTACTAAAAAGAATTCAATGCCAATTTTTTTCTTTTCCGGTGGAAGCAACATCGTCGTCTCGGATAGTGGATTTGACGGACTGGTTGTGCGTATTGCTGTTAAAGGAAGAGAGTTTGTTCAATTGTCCGGGGAAATTGTCGAGGTGCGGGCCGGGGCAGGTGAAAATTGGGATTCTTTCGTTGCGGATGTAGTAAAAGAAGAGCTTTGGGGAATAGAATGCCTGAGCGGAATCCCTGGTTCGGTTGGCGGTACTCCGATACAAAATGTAGGCGCCTATGGGCAAGAGGTGTCGGAAACGATTACCGAAGTAGTATGTCTTGAACTTGCCAGCGGGGAAATTAAATGCATTCCGAATTCCGAATGCGGTTTTTCCTATCGCAAAAGTCGTTTCAATTCAACAGATTCGGGGAAGTTTGTTGTTCTTCACGTACGGTTTCGACTAAGGAAGAACGGCACTCCGAATTTGCGATATCCTGAAATTGCAACAAGTTTGTCCGACAAAAATCCAAATATTCTGGAAATTCGCAATACTATTCTTGATATCAGGCGTTCGAAGGCAATGGTTTTCGACCCGACCGACCCAAATTCGAGGAGCGCCGGTTCATTTTTCAAAAATCCGATAGTTTCGGTTGATGAATCTCAAAGACTTCAGGATCTGATACCGGGTCTTCCAGTATTTCCTGCTGAAGACGGGTTTGTGAAAGTGCCGGCTGCTAAATTAATCGAGGCGGCAGGTTTCAAACGCGGTTATCGGCTCGGAAATGCCGGTATTTCCGAACGCCACTCTTTAGCGATTACAAATCGCGGCGGTGCGACGGCCAAAGAGATAGTTTCGCTTGCGCGTCTGATCCGCGGCGAAGTTGCGGAGCGATTCAATATACTTTTGACACCCGAGCCGGTTTTTGTAGGTATTGAATTATAAAACAGATATACAAATACACGCAGATTGAAGTTTCACTAATTCCAATGCTTTCAGTAGTTTAAAGTGTTAAAAAAAACGGTCAATTCCATGACCCTTCCGATTTGTTTTCAAAAAAAATATATTTACCGAAAATCTGAAAAATTAAGGCAAAAAATGAGCACGAAATACGTCCTTACAATGTCTTAATCTGCCCGTTCGTTTTGAGGGCAGCGGCAGGCTCCGGAAACGGCTTTTGGGGTTATGGTTGCAACCGCAAGCAGAATCAATAATTTAGGGTCGCAAAGAGCATTTGCGGTCTTGGTCGTCTATTCAATGCTGGTGACGTTGTTCGGAGTCTTTCCTGCGGACGTCCAGGCATCAGGCGATTTGGTCCCGACCGACGATTTATCCGGCGGAGCAAGCGTTTTTGTGTTTCGTAAATCCCGTAAGCAGCCACAGGAACGCGGGGCAGTTAAAAGTTTCAGATCGGCTGCGGGAGCGGTAAAACGCAGGGAAAGCCTAAAGGCGCAAATAGAGACCGCAAGAAAGCGCAAGGCTGAACAGGCACGCGCAAGGGCTGCGGCAATTGCGCGCGCTCGTGCACGGGAGAGAAACGCCCGGCTGAAGCTTTCCAACACCTTGGCCGAACGTGCCGAAGCCCAAATGTCCCGGGGCGAAATTGCAGGCGCAATGGTCAATTTTCGCGAATCCTTAAAACTTAATCCGGCTAACAAGGAAGCCGCGGAAGGTCTTAGCTCAGCATTGACAGCTTTTGCCATAGAGACGGCAGGGCCCGGAAATAACGCGGCAGCGATTCCATATCTGGAAGAAGCTGTCAAACTTGACCCGCAAAATGCAGCTGCTTATGCAAAACTTGGCGATTTGTACGACGCCGCCGGTCAGAATGAAAAGGCTTTGACGGCCTACCGTAATGCCGTTCGTCTTGATCCGGAATTTACGGCTGTTTATTTGCCGTTAGGACTTGCACTGGCAGAGGCCGGAAATGCGGCGGAGGCTGAGGAATATTTGGCAAAGGCCAAGGCAGCAGGATTCGAAAGCCCGGAATCACGTTTAGCTTACGCCTTGATACTTGCCGACAAGGGGCGATATGCAGAGGCTTTGGAAATTTATGACCAAATAATCGCTACAGAACCCGGCAATGCGGCTGCATGGTATCAAAAGGGAGCCGTGCTTGCCAAATCGGGCGACTTGGATAAAGCTGTCGCTGCCTATCGGCAGGCTGTCGCTTTAGAACCGACGCTGGCATCGGCCTGGTTTGACCTTGGCGTCATTCTTTTCAATCGCGACGATTACAACGGTGCTTTGACCGCATATCAACGCGTGGTAGAACTCGAACCGCAGAATTATCGCGCGCAGTTCTATCTGGCCAGCACTTTTCGTCTTCTTGAGCGATATCAGGAGGCAAACGCACATTACAAACTAGCTGAGCCCGGATTCAAAAACAATCCTGACCTTTACAGCGAATGGGGCTTTTGTCTGGGGAAAACGAATGAATGGGATAAATCCATAGAACGTCTCAATACCGCACGGGAACTTAGCCCCGGAGCGGTTGACAACAATAATACCGGCTGGGGTTATTACAATGCGGCGCGTGCGGATAAGGCGGCAAAGCGCGACCAGCAGGCAACCGTCAAACTGGAACTTGGCAAACAATATCTGGAGAAAGCGATTGCCGAAGATCCGGCGATGGAGGCCGCATATCTGAATCTGGGAGCTACAAACAATTCTCTTGGCGATTTTGAAGCCGCCGCAAAATACCTGAAAAAAGCCCTGGAATTAAATCGTGATTGGATTATTGCAATAAATCAGCTTGGTCTCGCTTACCGGGGTGCAAACGATCTTTCCAATGCATTAGCGATGTTTCAAAGGGCAACTACGCTCGATGGCAACAACGTATTTGGCCTTTATAATCTAGGCGAAGTTTACTACCTTACCGGAAATAAAAAGGAAGCCAGGAAAGTGCAGGACCGCCTGCAGCGTCTCAACCCTGCGATGGCAGGGAGGCTCGGTGACGTGCTGAGCGGCAAGATTGCAATTGATGCCGCCAAACAGAAAATCGAGAGTAAAGTGCCTAAAATTCCCAGAATTCCTTTTTAAATTATTTCTCCGGATTGTTTCGCCAGATTGTCTTTTTTATTAGATTATGTAAACTTATTGCCGTAACACGCTACTCCGACAACGTGAAACGACAATACGAAATCGATAAGGCAGGTTTTGAGGCCCTGCTGTCACTCCTCTCAGATGATAGGGAAGAAGCCGGTCGGCTTTATGAACGGCTGCGGCTGGGTCTTATCAGGTTTTTTCAGGCAAGAGGATGCAGCGACTGCACCGGCCTTGCCGACGAAACGCTGAACCGCGTTGCAGTAAAAATCGGCGATTTCGATCCTAAATTAAACAATAAGCCGACATCTTTCATATTCGGGTTTGCAGCCAAGGTTTTTCTTGAACATAACCGTAGCATTGAACGCTCGCTCAGGCGTCTTGAATCAGGGGCGCATTCCATTATCATTCCCGGCGAAGATAATGGCGGCGAAGAAGATGAAAATCTGGACAAACTGCAAAAATGCCTGGCAAGGCTATCCAAAGCGGACCGGGATCTCGTATTGCGTTATTACAGTAAAGAAAAAGGCGACCGGATTAAGCTCCGTAAGGTGATGGCCAGAGAACTCGGTATTTCCACAACGGCATTGCATACCCGCATTTTCCGCATCCGCAGTTCATTGAAGAAGTGTCTTGAAGAATCCTCCCAGGAATCTAAAAAATGCTGAAAAATCTCCTCCCGGATTCTTACAGCAAAATACGTGAGGCAAAGATTGCTAATGACTCTAGACCGCAAATCGGCGAAGGCGTATCTATTAGGACTTAGTGGTAAATCAGAAACTGAAAGAATCGAGCGGTTGCTGCTCGAGGACGAGAAAGCTCCTGAAATATTGTTTGCTCTCGAGAATGAGTTGATAGAGGACTATATCGAGGGAATTCTGCCGGAAAAGGAACGATTGGCTTTCGAAAGCCATTTTCTCGACTCCGAAGAGCGACGCGAGCAGGTAAAAGAGATTGCAATGTTAAAACGGCTGGCTTCGGGCGAACACCGCGCCGTTTCGTCCGTTGAAGAAGAGCCGCAAAAAAGCAATTCTCTTAGTTTCTGGCTTTATCTGGCCGTTATTGTAATAACCCTTGCATTGGTCATATTTGCCGGTTGGCGTTTTTTCGGGCCGGCTGCTTTCATTCCACTTTCAGACTTGAGTCCGGAATCGGGGCCGCCGTATTTTTGTAAACCACGCGATTTGGTTATACTGACTGTTTAACCCTCGATTCGCGTAATGCCAAAAAGAACAGATATAACGAAAATTCTCGTCATCGGATCAGGTCCCATTGTTATAGGACAAGCCTGTGAGTTTGATTATTCGGGGACGCAGGCCTGCCGTGCATTGAGGCAGGAAGGTTACAGCGTAATCCTTGTAAATTCCAATCCGGCAACGATAATGACGGATCCGGAAATTGCAGACCGTACGTACATCGAACCCCTGACGATTGAAAGTCTGGAGGCAATAATAGCGACCGAACGGCCGGATGCATTACTGCCAACCGTCGGCGGGCAAACCGGTTTGAATCTTTCCGTTGAACTCTACGAAACGGGAATTCTGGAAAAATATGGTGTTCGTTTAATCGGGGCAAACATAAATGCCATAAAAATCGGCGAAGACCGCGAACTTTTCAAACAGGCGATGGACGAAATCGGAATTCCCTCGCCGCGCGGCGGCTTTGCGCATTCGCTCAAAGAGGCTTGGGAAATCGTCGGGGAAATAGGTTATCCGGCAATTATCCGTCCCGCTTTTACTTTAGGCGGGACCGGCGGCGGAACTGCCTACAATCCTGAGGAGTTCGAAGAGATTGCCCGTCGCGGGCTGGAGGCATCGCCTGTCAGTCAGATTCTGGTCGAAGAATCCATTCTCGGTTGGAAAGAATTCGAGCTGGAGGTAATGCGTGACCTTAATGACAATGTTGTTATCGTCTGCTCGATTGAAAATTTCGATCCGATGGGCGTACACACCGGCGATTCAATTACCGTTGCAC
This sequence comes from Acidobacteriota bacterium, assembly GCA_040756215.1. Lineage (GTDB taxonomy): Bacteria > Acidobacteriota > Blastocatellia > Pyrinomonadales > Pyrinomonadaceae > OLB17. The sequence goes on along the minus strand of JBFLZQ010000002.1, from coordinate 6,102 downwards.
CGGCACAGACATTGAGCGATGTGGAATATCAGCGTCTGCGGGATATGGCAAAGGCCTGCATTCGTAAAGTCGGGGTAGAAACCGGCGGTTCGAACATACAATTTGCCGTTAATCCAGTAAACGGCGATATCCGTATAATCGAAATGAATCCGCGCGTTTCGCGCTCGTCGGCCTTGGCTTCAAAGGCGACCGGATTCCCGATAGCTAAAATCGCCGCAAAACTTGCCATTGGTTACACATTGGATGAAATCCCGAACGATATTACGAAGAAAACGCCGGCATCGTTTGAACCAACAATAGACTATGTAGTTACAAAGATTCCAAAATGGGCGTTTGAAAAATTTCCCGGTGCCGAAGACGTATTGGGAACGCAGATGAAGTCCGTCGGCGAAGTAATGGCTATTGGACGCACATTCAAAGAATCGCTTTTCAAAGGCCTGCGTTCGCTCGAAGCAGTAAAACCGCTGCGGCTTGTTGACGTTCCGGACGAAGAGCTGCAAAGAAAACTTGCCAGACCGAATTCTCAACGCTTTTCCTATATCACTTACGCACTGCAAAACGGATATACGATTGAGGAAATCCATCGCCTTACGCGGATAGATCCATGGTTTCTGGATCAATTGAAACAGGTGATGGAACTGCAGGCATCGCTCGGCCACAAGAGCCTGAGCGAATATTCCGTTGAAGAAATGCGAAAGGCAAAGGAATTCGGTCTATCGGATCGCCGCCTTGCTTTCCTGACGGGTGCGGCCGAAGGCGAAGTCCGGACCCGCCGGCAGGAACTCGGAATCTCACCCGTTTTCAAACGCGTCGATACCTGCGCGGCTGAATTTGAATCCTTTACACCGTATTTGTATTCGGCCTACGAGGAAGAATGCGAAGCTCAGCCGCAAAATCGGCGAAAAATAATGATTCTGGGGAGCGGCCCGAACCGCATCGGACAAGGAATCGAGTTTGATTACTGTTGCTGCCATGCAAGTTTTGCACTTCGCGACGCCGGTTTTGAAACGATAATGGTTAATTGCAATCCGGAGACTGTATCTACGGATTACGATACATCGGACCGGTTATATTTCGAACCGCTGACCTTTGAAGACGTGATGAACATAGTCGAAAAGGAGCGGCCCGAAGGCGTGATTGTTCAATTCGGAGGACAGACGCCGCTGAACCTTTCCGGAAAGTTAAACGAAGCCGGCGTACCGATAATCGGAACACCGCCGGATTCAATCGACCTTGCCGAAGACAGAAAGCGGTTTTCGGCTCTTTTGCGGGAACTGAACATTCCGCAACCGGCTAACGGAACTGCTGTTTCGGCAGATGAAGCCAGAATTATCGCCGCGGAGATCGGCTATCCTGTTGTCGTCAGGCCAAGTTTCGTGCTGGGTGGCCGGGCAATGGCGATTGTCTATGACGAATCCTCTCTTACGGAATATATGCGCACGGCGGTTGATTCCTCGCCTGAAAAACCGATTCTGATTGATAAATTCCTTGAAAGAGCGGCGGAAATCGATGTTGACGCAATTGCGGATTCAACGGCAGTGGTAATAGCCGGAATCCAGGAACACATAGAGGAAGCAGGAATACATTCGGGCGACTCTTCCAGCGTGCTGCCGGCGCAAAAAATAGCTTCGGAGCACCTTGAAACAATCCAGCATTACACGCGGCTGCTGGCAAAGGCTCTTGGAGTTTGCGGCCTGATGAATATCCAGTTTGCCATCAAAGACGACCGCGTTTACGTGCTGGAAGTAAATCCCAGAGCATCGCGGACAGTTCCTTTTGTTGCCAAAGCAACGGGCGTGCCCATCGCAAAAATTGCCTCGCTCATTATGGCCGGTGCGATTAGGCTGGAAGACCTTTCTCTGCCCGCAGTGCTTCCCGTTCCGAATATATTCGTCAAATCTCCGGTCTTTCCATTTAAAAAGTTTGCAGGAGTCGATCCGATCCTGGGCCCCGAGATGCACTCAACAGGCGAAGTAATGGGCGTCGGTGAAACATTCGGTGAGGCTTATGGCAAGGCGATGGAAGGCACGGGGCTGCGGCTGCCATTGTCGGGCAAGGCGTTTATTTCCGTAACTGAAGCAGATAAAGGACAAGCCGGAATTTTGGCACGCCGGCTCAGTAAACTCGGATTCAGGCTGGTCGCGACGATTGGTACGGCAAAGCGGCTCCGCGAGATCGGTCTGGAATGCGAGGACGTCTTTAAGGTCAACGAAGGACGCCCGAACATTGCCGACCTGATCCGTCAGGGAGAAATCGCTCTAATAATAAACACACCGCTCGGGAAAACTTCTCATTTCGATGAAAAAGCAATCCGAAAGGCCGCTTTGGAGTTCAACGTGCCTTGCGTTACAACAATTACCGGAGCCGAAGCATTGGTTGAAGCGATCACCAGCAAGTTAAACAGCGGTTCTCTCGTGGTCAGATCCCTGCAGGAAATTCATTCCGCTTCAGCCTCTTTTGCTCCGGATTTCGCCCGCGCTGCCAAATAGATTCCGGCCTGTCTGTTCTTGACCTTCAGAGCCGATTGCAATAACTTAACCGAAGCAAATACAGACTATTCGGAAAGATATTTGATGACAGAAGCAATTCAGGACCGGGAAGTAATTGGCGGCCATCTGCTTGTAATCGGCGGCGCGGAGGATAAATTCAATGAACGGCGTATTCTCAGGAAGTTTTTGGAGCTTGCTGGCGGCGAGCGGGCTGAGGTGCTGATTATCCCCGTCGCATCTGATTTTCCGGAATTCGCTGCCGATATTTATACTCAGGCATTTCGAAATCTCGGCATTGCGGCACCGCGAATTCTGCGTGCGACTTCACGTCAGGACGTTTTTCAGGCAAATCCGGACGAACTTTTAGATGGAATAACCGGCGTTTTTATAACCGGCGGCGATCAAATGCGTCTGGTTTCGACGCTTGGCGGGACGGAATTTGCTGCCAAATTGCGCCGGATGGTACGCGAAACTGAACTTGTCTTGGCAGGAACCAGCGCCGGTGCCGCCGGAATGAGCACCTCGATGATTGTTCGCGGCGAGACGACCTCCAAGCCTTACAAAAGCGCCGTCAGGCTATCGCCGGGGCTCGGATTTCTGAAAAATATCATTATTGACCAGCATTTTTCCGAACGCGGCCGGATAAGCCGTTTGATCACGGCAGTTTCCTACAACCCCTACAATCTCGGTATAGGGATAGACGAAAATACCGCTATTATCCTTGATAGTAAAGGGGTTATGCAGGTTTTTGGCGAAGGCACGGTTACTGTTGTTGACGGTTCGTCCATTTCTTACAATGAGATAGCGGAAGTCGCCGAGACAGAGGCTTTTGGTGTGTGCGGTATAAGGCTGCATATATTACGTGACGGATTGGTCTATCATTATCTGGAAAGGCATCCTTTACAGCCGCGTAAAGAATTCCTTCTCCCGGACCTTGGTTAAAATCCCGGCTTCTTTTGTGCCGAATAATACGCCAAAATCTCAAAAACATTCGAAAATCTATGGAAATATTGGAAATTCGCACTCTTCGGGGACCGAACTACTGGAGCGGATACTGGAAGAAGCTGATCATAATGCGCCTCGATATAGGCGAATATGAAGACAAACCCTCAGACAAGATCGAAGGTTTTTACGGCCGGATGAATGAGGTAATGCCGAGCCTTTTGTCCCATGGATGCAGTTACGGTGAGGAAGGCGGATTTCTTCGACGTGTTCAGGAGGGAACATGGGCAGGCCATATAATTGAGCATTTCGCTTTGGAACTCCAGACACTTGCCGGCATGGACACAGGTTACGGAAGGACTCGTGAGACGGGCCAGCGAGGCGTTTATAACGTTGTTTTCAGCTATCACGAGGAGGAAGTAGGCCGTTATGCTGCGCGAGCGGCCGTCAGGCTGTTTCTGGCACTTGCGGAGGGCGTCCCTATTGATGAGATAAAGCGGGCGTTAGCGGAAGATATTCGCAAGATGCGCGAAATACGCGAAGAAGTGCGTTTCGGCCCATCAACGGCATCAATCGTAGAAGAAGCTGCAAGCCGCGGGATTCCATATATCCGTCTCAACGACCAATCGCTTGTCCAGCTCGGTTACGGAATCTATCAAAAACGGATACAGGCTACTACTACGGCGCAGACCAGTATGATAGCCGTCGATATAGCCGGTAACAAGCATGCGACCAAGACTTTGCTGGGTGATATGGGCGTTCCTGTACCAAAAGGATACAGAATACGTGAAATTGACGAATTGGAGGATGTTCTCGAGCGGGTCGGGTTTCCCGCAGTTATCAAGCCGCTTGATGGCAATCATGGCAAAGGTGCTACCGTAGGTATAAAATCGCTTGAAGAAGCCAGGATAGCCTGGGAAAGGGCTAAAGAGTATTCTCGATGGGTTATCGTAGAACAACAACTACAGGGTTCCGATTTCCGGGCTCTTGTAGTTAATAACCGGCTTATCGCTGTAGCCGAACGCGTTCCAGCAAATGTAACAGGAGACGGCCGCCATACTATCCGCGAACTTATAGAAATTACCAATCAGGACCCGCGACGCGGTTATGGGCACGAAAACGTGTTAACTCAGATAGACATAGACGGACAGACAATGCGTCTGATAAAAAATGCAGGTTATGAATTGGACAGTGTTCTGCCGGAAGGGGAAAGGCTTTTTCTTAAAACAACTGCGAATATTTCCACAGGCGGTACTGCAATAGATGTTACTGACGAAGTTCACCCCAAAAACGTCTTTTTATTTGAGAGAATTGCCAAAATAATCGGACTGGACGTTGCCGGAATAGATATTATCGCGCCCAATGTCAGTGAACCGTTAAAAGAAAACGGCGGTGGCATTATCGAGGTAAACGCCGCTCCGGGCTTTAGAATGCACCTTTCGCCCAGTGAAGGAATCGGCCGCAACGTAGCCGAGCACGTTGTGGATATGCTTTTTCCGCCCGGGACACCATCGAGAATACCTATATTCGCAATTACCGGAACTAATGGAAAGACAACGACTACACGTTTGATTGCTCACATTCTCCGCAATTCAGGTCGGGCTGTCGGATTTACGACTACGGACGGAACTTATATCGGTAACGAGCAAATACTTACGGGCGATAATACCGGACCGGTCTCTGCCCAGCTGGTGCTGAAAGATCCTACGGTCGAGGTCGCGGTGCTGGAAACAGCGCGCGGCGGAATTATCAGATCCGGCCTCGGATTCGATTATTGCGATGTCGGTGTCGTGTTGAATGTTGCTGCTGACCATCTCGGGCTTAAGGACGTAAATACGCTGGAAGACCTTGCAAGGGTCAAATCTGTTGTTCCGAGAGCGGTTGGAAAACGTGGTTACGCAGTATTAAATGCCGAAGATGAGCTGGTTTATCAAATGAAAGAGCTTGTCAGCGGAACCGTCGTCTGCTTTTCGTTGGACGAAAATAATCCGAACATTGTCCGCCGGGCCGAACGCGGCCGGATTTCCTGTGTTTGTGAGAATGGTTATATCACCATATTGAAAGGTAAATGGAAAGTCCGGATAGAAAAGGTCGTAAATATTCCGCTTACCTACGGCGGCAAGGCGGAATTTATGATTCAGAATGTGCTGGCGGCTACTCTGGCCTGTTTTGTTCATGGAGTGTCGATCGAGGACATTCGGGTAGGTTTAACGACCTTTAACGCAGGACTTGCACAGACGCCGGGCAGGCTCAATTTTATAGATGTCGGACAGGCGACAGTCCTCATGGACTATGCGCATAATCCCGCAGGTTTTCGTAGTCTGGTGAGATTTATCTCAAAACTTCCGCATAAATACCGTACTGTAATCCTAACGGTTCCGGGAGACAGAAGGGATGAGGATATTCGCGAAATGGGTCAAATTGCGGGCGAGGCTTTCGATCGGATTGTCATCCGTTCCGGACATTATCTGCGCGGCCGCTCAGCCGATGAGGTTGCCCGGCTGCTCGGAGAGGGAATTGCAGGAAGCGGCCGAAACCCGCAGGTAAGGGTCATTCCGGACGGACGCGAGGCTTTCCGCCATTCGATAAAATATGCCCGGAAAGGCGAACTCATTGTAACACTTGCGGATATCGTGCCAAATGATATTTCCTTTGTGCAGGAAATTCGCGA
>JBFLZQ010000001.1:347469-501854 GCA_040756215.1 Acidobacteriota bacterium | reverse complement strand
GATGTAGGTCCTGCCGCGTCGTTACGTTCCCGTTTGAGTCAGTGTTTATTCTCGGTGAACCTAGGTAGTCGGTTGTCAAATAGCTGATTTTCGCCGTTGCCGTCGGTTCGACAATTGTTGAATACTCCGCCACCATTCTCCCCGATGCGTCATAGCGGTATTGGCCGATGACGGTGTTGTATTGGTCTCGAACTTCTTTTTGCTTGTTTTCGTCGTCATAGGTGAACGTGCGGCCTTCGGCGTCGGCGGTTGTGTTGCCGGCGGCGTCGAGCGGGCTCTGGACAAAATTCTTGTTCTTCAATACGTGTGTGTAGATCTGCGTCGTCCGCACGTCCTTGTGTCCAAGCAGTTCCTGGACGGTCCGTATGTCGTACTGGTTCTCGAGCAAGTGGGTGGCGAAGATGTGGCGAAACGTGTGGCAGTTCCCGTGCTTGTGAACTCCGGCACGCTGCATCGCGGCCCGCACCGCCTTCTGGATCGGCGTTTCGGTGGCGTGATGGCGGCGGGTACTGCCGTCATCCCAAGAGGACGAGATCTTTGCCGACGGGAAAACGTATTGCCACGGCCACTCCCGCGCGGCGCCGGGGTATTTGCGAGAAAGGGCAAAGTCCATCGGCGCCTCACCGAGACCGCGGGCGAGGTCTTCGCGATGAAGCAGTTTCACTTTCTCAAGGTGGTTCTTTAACATTTCGCGAAGACTCTCCGACATCAGGGTGACGCGATCCTTGCCGCCCTTTCCCGCACGAACGGTTATGCTGCCCTTTTCGAAGTCGAGGTCTTTCACCCTTAACCGCAGCACCTCATTGAGTCGCAGCCCGGCTCCATACAAGAGACTAACTATCAGGCGATGCGTACCGGAGAGCTGATCTATGATCGCGCGGGCCTCAGCCTTGGTAAATACCTCAGGAAGGCGAGACGGCCGCCTAGCACGCACAACATCCTCGATGTGCGGCAAATCTATTTTCAGGACCTCCCGATAGAGAAACAGCAACGCGTTAAAGGCCACGTTCTGAGTCGAGGCTGACACGCCGCCAACCACCGCCATGTGTGTAAGGAACGCGCGTATCTCATCAGCGCCCATCTCGCGCGGGTGACGCTTGTTGTGGAAGAGGATATATCGCCGAATGTAAGCGACGTACGTATTCTCCGTCTTGCGGCTCAGGTGCCTTAGCCTCGCGGCATTCCGCACCTGATCAAGAAGCCTTGGCTTCCTTTCCGCGGCCCCTTCCTGAGGAGCCGAAAACTCCTTGACAGCCATACTGGCCGGGCATATTATCACGCACTAGAACGTATAATCAATAGTTCGACGTTTTCTTGTAAAATCTGAACTGTGAAATTATCAGAGGACGAAAATACAGAGTTCGAGTTGGAAATTTTAGGCTATCAGTTTCCGCGTCTGGAAAACGAGCCGTATGATTCTGATTGGCTGAATATTACGATTCGCGTCAAACATCCGCGCGGCTCTTGGACAGCTACAGACCCATCGCTTTTGACTTACGAAGTCGAACGGCTTGCCGATTGGCTTGAAGCAATCGCTGATGGGCAAAGAGTTGATTCTGACACGGGGTTTCTTGAGCCGAATTTAAATTTTGAGTTGCGTGAAAACGACGGCACAAAAAAGTTGCGCGTTTATTTTGAACTTGAAAGTCGTCCATCGTGGGCGGCGACAGACGGCGCAGGAATGGAAGACCTTTGGGTTGAGTTTTCTGTTAGACCGGAAATTTTACGGAGCGCAGCAAAATCTTTGCGCTCGCAGTTAGAAAAGTTTCCAACGCGAGTTGGTGTTTAGGTTATGTTTCAGTTCGTTATCAAAGGCACGTCGAACAAGTTATTGGACGTGAGGCGGAAACAGCGATTTTGTTATTTGGCTTGTCCGTTACCATTAGCTTGCGTGGCGGCGGTTTCCGCCCACGTCAATTCCGCCGTTGGGCGGCTATTGGTTAATCGGATGCACCAATAGGCAAGGCACTTAATTTAAGCATCCTTAAAGAATTAGGAGGTTTGAGTCATGAAATTGAAAATAGCTACTTGTTTGGGAGCAATTCTATTGCTTGTATCAGCTTCAATTTTCCTTGCTTCTTTGAAAGCACAATCCATTCAAAACAGCGAGGCAAAAGTTACACTTCAACAATTACAACCCGAAAATGGGGTAATTCCGGTTGAAATCCAAAGTCCACAAGCGAACTTTAAAGTGCCAAACGCAGTTGAAAATATTTCTTTCGTTGTTAAGAACAATACCAACAAAAACATTAGGGCATTTTGCTTGGCTTACTCAATTCAAATTGAAAGGAACAAAGTTGTAAGTCAAGACACTTTTTATCGCACTGTCGAAACATTCGTTCACAAAGATATCCGCGAATCTGGCAGGTTAAAGCCTATAACGCCTGGTCAAGAAACAATTGTTGCGGAAAATGGAGAAACCTCTTATGAGACTGGTTCAATCATAAGGGGCATAGAAGCCAAAATTGATTACGTGGAGTTTGAAGACGGAACTACTTTAGGAGCAAACAAAAAGGGCAAACAACTGGTTTCGTTAATTCGAGATGGAGCAAGCAAATACAAAGATTTCTTAGCGCATAGCTACATTGAAAAGGGAAAATCTATTGATGTCATAGTTTCACTCATTCAAGCTGATGATATTCCGAACGAACTTGAATTCAAGTCTGACCAGCAAAATTTAGGGGCAAAGCTATATCGCCGTTACATACGTCGTGTCTATGAAATTGGCGGTAGTTTGGAGTTAAACGACTTTATCAACAGGACTTTGGTTACGCCAAAGGTATTGGAGTAGAAGGAACTGATATGTTAATTAAAGTAGCCATTGCTTTTTGTTGTTTATTGTTATTTGGTTTTACGACATTGCTGTATGTGAACGGTCAATTGACGAGTTGCTTAAGTTTAAGAAGTTGTAGCGTTACTAGAACCACTAATAGTTGTACCAACACAGTTAGATGGACTAGATGTGATGGCACGCTTGGCTATCGTGCTTCACAATGCACAAACACAGGCTGTATCGCAGGTTGCGAATGTTCCTGTTCGCAAAACGGATATGGTCAAAGTTGGGAAGATACTTGCACAGGTTTGGTTCACAGTGCTGCTTATGAATGTAGCGGTTGTTCGCCATCTCCGACACCAACTCCGGGCGGTGGAGGCGGCGGATGGGAATGCGACCCGTTTTGTCAAGGATTTTCTTTCGGTAACGAAAATGAAAGCTCGAAAGGAGATGTGCCGACTAATGATAATGTTGACCCGTGTTGTATTCCGACGCCGATTGTGATTGACGTTTTGGGTAATGGCTTTAATTTAACCAATGCTCAAAACGGAGTTGATTTCGATTTTAACGGCGACGGCGTTTCTCATCGAATTTCTTGGACTGCCGCCGACAGCGACGACGCTTGGCTGGTTCTCGACCGCAACGGAAACGGTATGATTGACAGCGGCGCAGAACTTTTCGGAAACATCACATCGCAGCCCGCTTCAAATCAGAGAAACGGATTTCTGGCTTTAGCCGAATATGACAAGCCTGCCAACGGCGGAAACGGCGACGGCAAGATAAATCATCAAGACGCGATTTTTCCAAGTTTGCGATTGTGGCAAGACTTGAATCACAATGGAGTTTCGGAAGCGAGCGAGTTGAAAACTTTAACTTCCTTGAATGTGGTAACCCTGGATTTAGATTACAAGGAATCGCGCCGCGTGGACGACAACGGCAATCAATTTCGCTATCGGGCAAAAGTCAGAGACGCGCAAGGAGCGCAAGTTGGTCGTTGGGCTTGGGATGTGTTTTTGGTAATAGCTCAGTAACCCGAACACATAAAAAACTAAACAGGCGCGGCGGTCAAGTTGAAAAAAAACAACAAACCGCCGCCCAACAATTCAATGGACGTGAGGGCGAAACAGCTACTTTCTTTTCACGTTGTCCGTTAAACTTCGGCGGGCTTGGCAGCGGTTTCGCCCCACGTCATCTCCGTGTTCGGCGTTTCGTGGTTGCTCCAAAAATCGCTCTTTGACAACATTGGAATTTAGGGCTTGCTCTTTTCCTCAAACATAAGCAAAATTTAGACTGAGGAATTTGATTATGATTCAAACTATCGAAGCCGTTATTGACGAGCAAGGAAAAGTTCAGCTTTTACAATCGGTGCGGCTGCCGCAAGTCCGGCGTGCGCTTGTTACGATTCTTGAAGAAAAACCAACTGTTGCTGTTTCCGAAACCGCGCTTTTGAGCGAAGCCGCTTTAGCCGAAGATTGGGATAGACCGGAGGAGGACGAAGCGTGGTCATACCTTCAGTCGGAGCAGTAGTTTAGTGCGCTTTCCATTTTCCGATTTGTCACGCTCAAAATTGCGTCCGGCGGTTGTCTTGGCTGATACCGGACGTAGCGATTGGATTTTGTGTCAGGTTACAAGTCAGTCTTACACCGACCCAACCGCCGTCGAAATAGCGAGCGGCGATTTGACGAGCGGTTCGTTCAGAAAAGACAGTTACGCACGTCCAGGAAAACTTTTCACGGCAAATTCCGTGATTATGACAAAGGAAATCGGAGAATTGAAAACTGAAAAGCTGGAGGAAATAATCCGAGCCATAATTTCATTGTTGGAAAAGAGTATCGTTTGACAAGACACGCCGAACAAATCAATGGACGTGAGGCGGAAACAGCTACGTTGTTAAAAGCATTGTGTGTTAAACCTTAGCTTGTGTGTTTGCCGTTTGCGGCTCGGTGAACTCCGCCGTTCGACAGCCTTCATTTTGCCAGAGGTAGAAGAATTATGAGAACTCACCTTGTTTTAATTTTGTTTGTTTCTGCTCTGAGTTTCGCCTGTGCAAATTCCAAACCGCTTTCATCGTCCTTCTCGTAACCCGTATAATCCTGACGAATATTATATGGCTGATAGCCAAGTCCCTGAGTCGGTGTCGCAACCTCATCACCAAACGCCGCAAAATCCTTCCGCCCGACAACCGCCCCGCTCTCAGAGGTAAGCCGGATTTTGTTTACATGAGTGACGGCAATTAGATGTGTGTATTAAGCGCTTTTTGCCCGGAAAGCAACAGTTTCCGTTACTTTGTGGTTTTGTTTAATGGCAAAATCCTGCGACATCAGTTGAATAATATCTTATAATCATTCTGTGGTTGCGGTTAAATTTTCCACCTTTCCAAAAGATAGTGAAACGATATTCCGTTTATTCTCATATGTGGTCGTTTTAAGCGGCTTTATCGCTTTATGGGCGGCCGGAGCTTTTGGAACGGTTGCGTTTAGTATTTATCTAACATTGACTGCAATCGGATGGCGTCTTGAATACAACAAGAAACAAATCTCCGAACGCGCAGGCACCGTCCTTACCCTATTATCCTTGCCTTTGTTTTTTGCCCTTTGGAAAATCGGCTTTTTTACCGGCGGCTCTTATGAAATCGTCCTGCCGGCAATTCTTGCGAAACTTATTGTTTTTTTAACCCTGATCAAACTGTTTCAACAAAAATCCGATCGGGACTGGACATTTCTTTATGTAATGTCCTTTTTCGATGTTCTGTTAGCTGCGGGGTTAAGCATCGGCGCCTCTTACATCCTAAGTTTTCTGCTGTTTACCTTTTGCTTTATCTGCGCGGTAATAATTTTCGAAGCGCGCAGGACGCGAAGATCCGTAAATGAAGCGATGAAATTGCCTTCACCCCAGGCAAACCGGGATTTTCTCCGCAGCCCGGGACGAATTCCTCTTATCGCAGTTTTGATTATTGTTCTTATTGTAACCATTGCAATTCCAATATTTTTTCTGATTCCCAGAGTCGGGAGCGCCTCATCAGGTAAAGAAACAGGTGGTGTTTCGACACGTTCCGGATTTTCTGATTCTGTCCAGCTCGGCGGGATCGGACGAATTCAACAGAATGATGAAGTAGTCATGAGAATAAGACTTGAAGGCAAAACGCCGACCGCGGATCTACGCTGGAGAGGCCAGGCCTTCGATGTTTTTGACGGACTATCCTGGAGCAAATCGCGACCCGGTATAAAAGAAGTCAGAACGCGGGGCGACCGCGACATTATTCAGGTAGATTATGCTTCCGGCCGGGACTCGCTGCTTGTCCAAACCGTTTATGCAGAGCCGATTGACACACCGGTTATTTTTGCGGCTCCGAAAGCCGTAGGATTTCAGGGGAATTTATCGGTTTTGCTGAAGGACGACGATGACAGTATTTCACTTCAGCGTTCTGGCGAGAGGTTGACTTATAAAGCCATTTCCGATGTCTCGCTGCCGGCGGTTGAATTATTGCGCTCTGATTTCGGGCCTTATTCACCATCTGAACAGAAATACCTTCGTTTACCGGATTCTTTCGATCCTCGGATTTCGGCCCTGGCGGCAAAGATAACGTCAGAGTCAACTAATCGTTATGATGCAGCCAAAGCAATAGAGACTTATCTGAAATCAAACTACGGCTACACGCTGCAGCTGAAGGCCGGCGGCCCTGATCCGCTTGCCGATTTCCTGTTCAACGTCCGGGAAGGTCATTGCGAATACTTTGCAACGGCAATGGCAACAATGCTGCGTTCCCAGGGGATTGCGACACGTCTCGCCGCAGGCTTTCAGCGTGGCGATTACAACGATACGGCCGATGTATTCGTTGTCCGTCAACGTCATGCACACGCATGGGTCGAGGTTTATTTTCCTGACAATCAGATTTGGGTACCGTTTGATCCGACGCCGGCTGCAGCATCCGTGATGTCTTCAACATATGGCGGGCAAATCGGACAAAATGTAAGGAAATATCTGGACGCGCTTGAAATGTTCTGGGTTCAGTACTTCGTGGCGTTTGACAATCAGGAACAACGTTCTCTTTTATCACACACCGGAAAGACAATTTCAGCATTCAAAAGCGATTTAAGTGATAAACTCGAGTACGGTCGCAGGTATCTGGCTGAATTCCGGGCACGTTTAACCGGACGGGATGGGCTGGCAGAGGCCGCCAGGGCGGGAGGAAATGCGGCCCTGGCAGTTTTATTATTCACAATTCTTGCCTTAGGGTTTGTCAACGCACGCAAGCGATTAGTAAAATCCAGAGTTTGGACAAAATTACGCCGTCGTTTCTTCAATAAAGGAAACGATGGAAATGTGGAATTCTACGACCGGCTGCTGGAATTGCTCTCATCGGCGGGATTTCAGAGGAAAGATTACGAGACACCTTTAGAATTCGCCCTGGCGACGAATTTGAAGGAAGCCATAGAAGTAACGGAAAAATATCATTTTGTACGGTATGGCCGGCAGCAATTAACTGAAAGCGATAGACGGGAAATCTCTGAAATATTGAAGAAGCTTGAGAAACGTCTGATTGACGGTAAATTATGAAAAAAATAGGATTCGTCAGCCTTGGCTGCCCGAAAAATCTGGTTGATTCCGAAGTTATGATGGGCCGATTGGCAGCAGCCGGCTACGAAATCACCCGCCGCGCAGAAGAGGCGGATACTGTTGTTGTCAATACCTGCGGTTTCATAGAATCGGCAAAGCAAGAATCTATCGATGCAATTTTGGAAGCAACTGCACTAAAAGAGACCGGAACAACTAAGAGGGTTGTGGTTGCCGGATGCCTGGTTGAAAGATATCGCGATGAACTGATACGGGAACTACCGGAAGTTGATGCTTTTATCGGGACTTCGCAAATAGAAGAAATTGTCAAAGCCGCTGATGAAACTATCGATGCTTCAGAACTTACTATTAAGCCAATCGGCAATAAGTCATCGATTTATCTTTATGATGAAAATGCCCCGCGGATAAGGGCCACCGCTCCACACACGGCATTTATCAAAATTGCAGAGGGCTGCGATCGTCCCTGTGCTTTTTGCTCTATTCCCGCCATGCGCGGGTCGTTTCGTTCAAGGCGTTTCGGCTCCGTGATTGCTGAAGCGCGACAACTTGCCAAAGAAGGCGTTCGTGAAATCGTGCTTGTAGCACAGGATTCCTCGCGTTATGGTGAAGATTTTGGCGAAGTAGATGCACTGGCCGCTTTGATTCGTGCTCTGGGTGAAATCGAAGAGTTGAATTGGATACGCGTCATGTATGCTTATCCAACGCATATTTCGGATGCATTCCTTTCAGCAATTGCAGAAACACAGAAGGCAGTAAAGTATTTGGATATGCCTTTGCAGCATGCCTCCCGAAATGTACTCAAAGCGATGAAACGCGGCGGCTCACGGGAAAGCCTCGAGCGCTTGATTTTCAGAATTCGAGAGCGCGTACCCGGCATTGCGATTCGAACCACTTTTATTACGGGTTTTCCGGGTGAGACTGACGAAGATTTCGAAGAATTGCTCAGTTTTGTCAAAAATTGCCGGTTTGACAATGTTGGCGTTTTTACATATTCCGATGAAGAAGGAACTGCGGCCTTTGAACTTGCCGATAAGGTCGATCCCCGTATAGCTGCACGCCGACGTAACCTTCTGATGAAAACACAGTCCGTGATCAGCAGAGAGCTGAATCAGGCAAAGATCGGACGGGTGTTTCCGGCAATGTTTGAAGGAATCGCAGAAGAGTCTGACCTGCTTTTCCAAGCCCGGCTCGAAGGTCAGGCTCGCGAGATCGACGGCCACGTTCTCATTAACGACGTCCACGAAGGAATCTCGCCACAAATCGGTGAAATCTACGATATCAGAATAACTGAAGCCTTTGATTATGACCTGGTGGGCGAAATAATCGGTGTAAAATCAACTTCCATTTGATTTTTTCGATTTGAATTTGAAACCTTTTGCAACTGTTTTGAGTATATACAAGCGAATAAACAGGTTACGGCGTTTGTAACATATTTTTATGTTGTCAAGCCGCCGGCCATCACAATGAATTTGACCCGATCAGGGTGAAATTCTACATAACTTCAGACCTCCGAGACATTTACGATGAAAAAACTAAGATCAACTACCGCTTTTTTCCTGTCGCTCGTATTTTTGCTGCCTACACTTTCTTTGGGACAGTCCGCTGCAAATGCGTCGGATATTAACGAACGTATAAAAAAAGAAGGAATGGAGAATTCACAGATAATGAATACACTCCATTTCCTTACCGACGTTTACGGCCCGCGTCTAACCGGATCTCCGAATTTGAAAGCAGCAGGTGAATGGGCAATGAACCAAATGAAGTCCTGGGGATTCGATCGTGTCGATATGGAGCCTTGGGAATGGGGACATCCCGGTTGGGCAAATGAAAAAGCCTCCGGGTTCATTATTTCACCGGTAAAAGACAGCCTGGTTTTTGAAGTGCTTGCCTGGACACCCGGAACTCCGGGCCCCGTTACCGCCGAAGCATTTCAGATGGTTCTGCCAAATCGTCCTACGCAAAGCGAACTTGATGATTATCTTAACTCCATCAAGTCGCAAATTCAGGGAAAAATAGTTCTGTTTGGCAAAGCCGCAACAATTGAGGTTGATTTTAATCCGCCTTCCAAGCGAATTCCGGATGAACAGATTGCCAGACGATTTGACCCGAACAATCCGGCTCCGGCACAACCTCCATTTCCAGTCCCGCCACAGCCAGCCCAGACGCCGAAACCGGACGCCCTGCCACCGGCAAGGATCAATGAGATAGTTAACAAGTTTTTGCTGGATAACGGCGTCAAAGTCAGAATCAATGATGCAGGCCGCGAGCATGGCCAGATTCGGGCATTTGCCAATCCGACCTATGATCCTGCAAAAGTGGTTCCTACCGTAGTAATGCGTAACGAGGATTTCGGAAGAATAGCCCGACTGCTTAAAGACAATCGGAAAGTAACCCTGGAATTTGATATTAAAAATCAGATTTATCCCGAAGGCTCCACTGCTTATAACACGATAGGTGAAATTGCCGGTACAGACAAAGCAGATGAGGTAATAATGCTCGGCGGCCATCTGGATTCATGGCATTCGGCTACAGGTGCCACCGATAATGCAATCGGATGTGCGGTAATGATGGAAGCGGCACGTATTCTCAAAGCAATCGGCGTAAAGCCGCGACGTACCATCCGCGTTGCTCTCTGGAGCGGTGAGGAGCAAGGTCTTTTAGGCTCTCAGGCATACGTGAAAAAACATTTTGGCACGGCGGAAGCACCATTACCGGCATATTATAAATTTGGCGGTTACTTCAACATAGATTCCGGAACCGGCAGAGCCCGAGGTTTTCAGGTATTCGGCCCTCCGGAAGCGGCCGTACCGCTACGGGAAGCAGTTAAACCATTTGCGGATTTCGGCATTGCCGGCGCCATTACCACGTCAAGCCGTGGACTTGGCGGTTCTGATCACACGTCGTTCAACAACGCCGGCTTGCCTGGCATCGGCGTGCAGCAGGATCCGATAGAGTATTTAACTCATACCTGGCACACAAATCTCGATACATACGAAAGAATTGTCGAAGATGATGTAAAAAAATCAGCAATTGTCATTGCCGCTGCAGTTTATCGGCTGGCAATGCAGGATGAATTACTTCCAAGATTCACGGCTGACAAAATGCCAAAGCCACCGGGAAGAGGAAACTAGACGTCAGCCTTGCCATCAGGGGGCTTTGTAACAAAAGCAAATATTGAATAAGACGGACAAAGGTCTGCCAGGACGCAATTGGAACAATCCGGTTTGCGCGCTTTGCAGACCTTTCGTCCATGATGTATGAGCCAATGGGAAAACATAACCCAATGCCGTTTAGGAATAATCTGCATCAGGTCCCGCTCGATTTTTTCAGGGGCATTATTTTTTGTTAGTCCAAGCCTTTGTGAAAGCCTTGCAACATGGGTATCAACAACGATGCCGTCCGCTATACCAAAAGCACATCCAAGAACTACATTTGCAGTCTTGCGGGCTACTCCGGGTAAAGATAGTAAATCTTCCATTTTGTCCGGAACCCGGCCTCCAAATCGTTCCATGATCTGGCGGCTGGCTGCTATTATGTTTTTTGCTTTGTTTCGGAAAAATCCTGTCGAGTGAATATCGCGCTCCAATTCAGACTGATTTGCGGCTGCAAAATCAGCAGGGCTGCGATATTTTCTAAATAGATTCGCAGTTACCTTATTTACACGTTCGTCCGTGCATTGCGCCGATAAAATCGTGGCAATCAGGAGTTCAAAGGCATTTGTGTGATTGAGGGCACATTGTGCATCCGGATATTCACGTTGAAGCCTGCGAATAATTTCCTTAACACGTTCTTTTTCATTCGTACTCACGCGTTCAGGCTAAAAAAGATAATGGAAAAATGCAAATTTATCTTTGTTTAGATATTATTTTAAGTAAAACCGCGAAAAGCCTTTATCTGAGGCCATCGTGGGAATAATTTTACTGACAAACATTTTTGATGCAAATACCACTGCTGGATTTATCGGAACAAAACGCCCTGCTGCGGCCTGAAATCGAGGCTGCCTTAGGACGCATTCTGGATTCGAATTCGTTTATACTCGGTGCGGAAGTTGATGCACTCGAAAAAGAACTGGCTGAATACTGCAATACGCGATTTGCTATTGGATGTGCGTCCGGCAGCGATGCCATTCTGCTTGTTTTAATGGCATTGGGAGTTGGTCCCGGCGATGAAGTTATAACCACTCCGTTTAGTTTTTTCGCCACTGCAAGCGCAATTGCTCGTCTCGGGGCTCGTCCGGTTTTTGCAGACATACAGCCCGATACATTTAATATTGATCCTCAGTGTATTTCCGAGTTGATAAACGATCGGACAAAGGCGATCGAACCGGTTCATCTCTTCGGCCAATGTGCCGATATGACGGAAATCCTTGAAATAGCAGGCGAAATTCCGATAGTTGAGGACGCCGCCCAGGCAATTGGGGCCGAACTCGCCGGCAAGCGTGCCGGTTCAATCGGTCTTGCCGGTTGTTTTTCATTTTACCCATCGAAGAATCTTGGAGGAATGGGTGATGGCGGATTTATTTCGACCAATGATGAAGAACTTCGGGAAAAATTGTTAGCTTTACGAGTCCATGGTTCAAAGAAGCGTTACGAGCATACCTGGATTGGGCTTAATTCGCGACTCGATGGTTTTCAGGCTGCCGTCCTGCGTGTAAAATTACCACATCTGGACAAGTGGTCAGATGTCCGCAAATCAAATGCCGATCGTTACAGAGACCTTTTTACTGAATTTGGGCTAAATGATCTCATAGTGCTGCCGGCGGAAAGGCCTGATTCACGGCATATTTATAACCAGTATGTGATTCGCGTTGTGGAGCGGCGGGACTCGCTTCGGGAATATCTGGGTCAAAATGGTATCGGGACAGATATTTATTATCCGATACCTTTACATTTGCAGCAATGCTTTTCCTATCTGAATTATCGGCGAGGAGATTTGCCGGTTGCAGAAAAAGCCGCGGATGAGGTGCTTGCACTGCCTGTTTATCCGGAATTAAGACCGGAGCAACAACTTAAAGTGGTTGAAACGATTGCCAGATTTTTTGGACGTTAACTCACAAATAACAATCGGTGAAGGAAACTATCAACTATTCGGAAAAATTGAGAAATAAATCAATTCCCGCGATTTTATTTGCGGCTATCGCATTTTTTCTGATTGTCTGGTATGCAATTCCCTGGCAAATAGGCGATATGTTTGCCGAACACTCGCCTCCATCAGATGTCGGAGCCGGACAAATAGCAAGTTTTGCTTTGAGATTGGCTCCGGACGATCCTCAAACCAACTCATTTGCAGGTTTCGCAGCTCTGGCCGACTTTGACAATTTCGATCCCCGGATTGCTGTTAATTTTTTTGAAAACGCAGCTCGTTTAGCACCGTTTGATTACCGTTACTGGTCTAATCTGGGCCGGGCTTATGAAAAAGCAGAAAGATTTGATGATGCGGAGCGGGCTTTCAAAAGAGCAATTAGTCTTGCGCCCGAATATTCGAATCCGCGTTGGCATTATGGAAACTTTCTGCTTAGACGAGGCCGGGATGATGAGGCGATCGAACAATTAAGAAAAGCCGCACAATATGACAGTATATATCGCGAACAGGCTTTCGCAATTGCCTGGAACTACTTTGGGGAAGACACTGACAAAGTAGATCAGTTTGCAGCTAACAATCCAGATGCATACGCAACATTAGCCCGATTCTACGCTTCAAGAGGTCATGGCCAGGACGCATTGAGAATATGGAACCGAATTGCAGAAACCGACAAGCCGCGTTTCAATTGGATCGGCTCTGCAATTGCACAGCTGCTATATGAGAAGGGTCAGTACCGCACGGCGCTGGAATTTGTCAGGCAAACCTCTGAAAACAGAAGTTTACGACCGGACAGCATAACAAACGGCGGCTTTGAATCCCGAATCACTGACGAACGTTTCCCTAAATTTGAATGGTTCATTGCCAGAAGTAATTCTTCGGTGGAAACATATATTGATTCGCGGGTGGCACACACCGGCTCACGTTCCGCAAGACTGACGTTCAAGAATTTCTCTTTGCCGACGCTGGATCAACTTTGGCAGGTTGTTGCTATATCGTCTGCGGGAAAGTATCGTCTGACATTTTGGGCAAAAAATGAAAATCTCCGTGGCGGATCGCTGCCGCTTGTGGAGGTTGCAACTGCAGATGGCAAGCAGACCATCGCAGCATCAAAAGCTTTTCAGACAGGGTCGGGAGGCTGGGAAAAGTTTGTTGTTGAGTTCAACGCAGGCGAGGATACGCAAGGTGTAATTATAAGGATCGGCCGCGAACCATGTGCGGCCGACTGTGCCTTGGTCGGGACGATTTGGTTTGATGACTTCGAGTTAGAAAAACTATAAATTGATGCATCATACTATTTTCAACAGATTGGCTTTTTTACTGGCTCTGGTATTACTTGCCTGGGCAACCATTGCATATGGTGGGGTGCATCAGCCGGTTATAGCAACTATTTATCTTGGAATATCTTTACTTATTTTGCTTTGGTTTTTCGATGGAATTAAATCCGGATTTAATTACTCGAACGCTTTGATTCAATTGCCGATTTATCTTCTGGCATTTTATGGATTGGTACAAACAATTAGTTTCGGCAGTTATACCAACCTTGACGGATTTGGAGATATTGCCCGTACCATTTCGTTTGATCCATTCTCTACTAAAGTTGCATCTTTACACATACTTGCCCTTGGAATTTATTTCTCAGTTTTATTGGTTTTATTTGATCGGGAATCACGGCTGCGCAAAACAGCAATTTTCATTACGGTTTTCGGGTTCGTCTATGCGTTTTATGCAATTTTACAAAGTGTTCTAAGCCCTTTACGAATATATGGTCTCTACGAAAGCGTCTTTGCAGAACCCTTCGGATCCTTCGTCAGCCGCAATAATTTTGCTGCGTGGATTTCTCTATCTATGGCAATCCCTCTCGGATTGTTGCTCTCGGGAGCATTGAAAAAAGATAAAGTCCTGCTTTACATCACGGCGACTGCATTAATGGGTGTCTCGCTTTTGCTAAGTGGTTCGCGTGGTGGATTGGTAGCTTTTATTGCAGAAATTCTTGTTTTATTGCTTATAAGCTATTCACCAAAACAAAAAAGCCGTGTAGTAATGAAATTCGGCCTGGCGGCATTATTGCTTTTGCTTGTGGCCGCCGGTGCGGTTTTTGTCGGAGGTGAAACCTCATTAACCCGAATTGCAAATGAACGCGGTGTGACGGATACAACAACCAGCCGCAGTTACATTTGGAGTGTGACGGCTAAAATAATAGCTGATTCTTTCCCGCTCGGCGTTGGGATTGGTGCTTTCCCGCAGGCTTTTTCTAAGTTTGATGCAAACAGCGGCACGGCCCGCGTAGAACAGGCGCACAATGATTATCTGCAGTTATTGTCAGACGCCGGCCTGCCGGGTGCACTTTTGGGTCTTTGGTTTCTTTGGTTACTTATCAGGATTTCAGGGAAAACTATTACAAGCTCACAAGGATATCAGCGAGGACTGGCCGCCGGATCAATCGCAGGCATATTCGCATGCCTGATACACAGCATTTTTGACTTTGTGTTGCATACCAGTGCCATTGCAATGCTTTTTTTAACACTCCTTGCAATCTTGGTTTCATCCGCCAATTTGCCCGCACAGGAAAACAAAGTGGTATCCGGCAAACGAAGATACAGGAAAAGCAACTTCTTTGAAAAAAAGATCAGGAAATCACTTGGTGCGTGATGGGCACAATACAATTCATGTAATGCCCCAAATTGTCGGGTTGCTTCGATATAATGCCGGTAAGTTGTTATAATCAAATAAATTGAAGCAGTACATCTATTAATTTTCTTAACAAATTTCAAGGGCTGAAAATTATGACTGAACGCGAGCAAATCCAAATGGATGTTATCTTTGTAGGTGCGGGGCCAGCCAATTTGGCCGCTGCATTGCATTTAAAGCAGTCTATTGCGGAACATGATGATTTGGTTGAAAGGGGTATTAAATCCGGCAATAAGATTGGCGAAATTGAGATTGGCATTGTTGAAAAAGGCCCTTATGTAGGAGCACACATATTATCCGGAGCAGTTATGGATCCGCGGGCACTTCGTGAATTGATGCCTGATTTCCTCGAACTAGGCTGTCCGGTTGATTCGGTAGTTACGGAAGATGCATTTTGGTATTTGACAGCCAACCGCGGCATAGAATCGCCAATTGTACCTCCGCCCTTGAAGAACAAAGGTAAATATATAGTCTCGCTTAGTCGTATTTGCGAGTGGCTTGGAGAAAAATGCGAACAGGCAGGTATCAATATCTTTCCGGAATTTCCGGCAGCTGAACTTCTTTTTAACCGTGATGAAGGCGTAATTGGTGTCAGAACAGGTGACAAAGGAATAGATAAAGACGGTAATCCAAAAGCCA
Source organism: Acidobacteriota bacterium (assembly GCA_040756215.1). Taxonomy (GTDB): domain Bacteria; phylum Acidobacteriota; class Blastocatellia; order Pyrinomonadales; family Pyrinomonadaceae; genus OLB17. Next base: position 486,097 of record JBFLZQ010000001.1, on the reverse strand, counting down.
ATTTTGAGCCCGGAGTCGATTTACTTGCAAAGGTTACGGTACTTGGGGAAGGCTCCCGCGGTTCACTTGCAAAACAGGCAATGGCACGACTCGGTTTACTTCAAGGTAAAGAACCACAGATATTTTCGATTGGTGTTAAAGAACTATGGGAGTTGCCTGAAGGCCGGTTCCCTGAAGGTAAAGTAGTACATACGCTTGGTTTTCCATCAGATACAGATACATATGGCGGTGGTTGGATTTACGGAATGAAAGGAAATATTGTCAGCATCGGATATGTGACCGGACTCGATTACCGGGATCCTTTGATCGATCCGCATGCTGAATTCCAAAAATTCAAAACACACCCGAAAATCGCTGCAATCCTTGACGGCGGGAAGATGATAAAATACGGCGCCAAAACAATCAATGCGGGCGGTTATTGGACAATGCCTCGACTTTACTCTGACGGACTTTTGCTGGTCGGCGACAGCGCTTCTTTTCTCAATGGTCAGAGAATTAAAGGGATTCACACAGCAATGAAATCGGGAATGCTTGCTGCAGAGACAATAGTGGACTGCTTCTCAGTTGGTGACTGGTCCGCCCGCCATCTCAAACATTATGAAGAAAAAGTCAACCTAAGCTGGTTATACGATGAACTTTATCCTGTCAGAAATTTTCATGGAGCATTTCAAAAAGGACGCTGGTCAGCATTGATAAACACCGGGCTTCAGTTTATGACACGTGGCTTGGCTTGGGGCTTTCTGCCAAAAGAACATCATATTCCGGGCTTTGAGCGAATGAAAAAGTTAAATGAACGAACTAATGAGCCCGATTTTGGTGAAAGATATGCAGCCGTAAAATTTGACAAAAAGTTGACGTTTGACAAAGTTACGGATGTTTTTCATGCGGGCGTTGCCCATGATGAAGATCAACCTTCGCATCTTCACGTATTAGATACGGAAATTTGTGCTACCAAATGCGTTGAAGAGTACGATAATCCTTGTCAGAGATTCTGCCCCGCAGCTGTTTACGAAATGGAGGAAGTAAATGGACGCAAGGAATTAAAAATTAATTTTTCAAATTGCGTACACTGTAAAACCTGCGACATCGCCGATCCATATCAGATTATTAATTGGGTTACACCGGAAGGCGGCGGCGGACCGGACTACAAGGGAATGTAAGAAATAACAGACAGTTGAAATTCATAAAAAGCGGCCGTTTTCAACAAAAGATCAGATAACGGCCATCAATATTAACTCAGTAAATATTACTCGATCTCTTTACATTTGCTTGTAATTGGATTTGGATTCTCTTAAGCAGTTTTTCGTCCGATCAGGCTCGCTCCAGTAGTTTTTTGTAATCTTCCATTGAGGCTCTAATGACTTCGTATGCGGCTTCCCTGCCATAGGAAAATGCAATTTCACATTTATTAGGGTCATCCGGAAAAGACTTATACGTCAAAAAATAATGAGCGAAACGCTCAAGAATTCCCTTTGGGAGCTGTGAGATTTCCTCAAATTCTTCAAAGACTTTGTCGCCTTTTAAAACCGCTATTATTTTATCGTCCGCCTCGTCGTGATCTATCATGCAAAAGCCGCCAATCGGCCGTGCCTTGAGTATAATATCCCCGCGCGGTATATGGTGCTCACTCAATACGAGAATGTCCAATGGATCACCATCACCTCCGATGATTGGAACGGTAGTTTTAGCCCGGGCCAGATTTGCAATAGTCTCAGAGCAATAGGTCTGAGGAATGAATCCATAGTTTGCCGGCACTACGTTGGAGTATTGCTGCGGCCGATCAATTTTGAGATAACCGGTCTCTTTATCTACTTCATATTTAACGGTGTCTCTCGGCACGATTTCAATAAAAACCGTGACTTCTCTCGGCGCATCATCACCGATTGGTACACCATGCCAAGGATGTGCCTTCTCTAATCGAAACATACTTCTATTATTGCAAAATGCAGCTTAAATGCAATTTGGTATATTCTAATGCACGAATGACATCTCATCATTCAACATTTCTGTTTTACAATATTTCGCTGCGAGTAGTTCAGATAACCAAAATTTAATCACCGCTAAAGGTGTCATCAAAGGCCCTGGAATAGTAATTTGCCCGGAATTAAAAACAAGTATTCGAGGCCGGTTGCCGCACTGCGGTCATAGCTCGTGAAACGTTTGTTGTTTGTTGTCAAAGAACTTTCGGCGTTCAGCGGACGACCAAACGGAAGATGGGCTTGCTCGTAAGAAGTCCCGAGTTGCTGATTCGTAATCAGCCGTGTGCCCAATCGGTCGGGGTGATTGTATTCCGTCATCTCGCCGCCGGCTCCATTCGGCGTGATGGTCAAAAACAGCGAATCGCCGAGATATGTGTAGCTCTTTGTCCATGTGAAAACGTATTGAGCATATTCGGTATATTCCGCCATCACAGTCCCGCCGACCGAAGCATAGAATTTATTTACGCCCGCAGCCGGATCGTAATCAATCAGCCGCGCATTCGTCGAACCATATTGAAACGCCTGCAACAGCGTCTGATTCGCATCATCTCTTTTCACCGCCGACAATCGATTCGCCGCGTCATACTCATAGCGAACCCACGTCACGCCATCCTCTGCCACCGCCCGCGTCTGATTCCCGGCAACGTCATACTCAAACCCGGCCGTCGTGATCCGGTTGCTCGTGTTGTCATATGACAAATTCGGTATGCCGTCCATCGGTATCGGCGAATTGTCAGCCGCCACGCCCGCCGCCGCAACATTCGTTCTGTTTCCGTAACGATCATACGAATACTGCTGATTCCACAACGCACCACCCGCTCCACAGCATTACCTCTATTACCTTCCCACAACTGCCTCAAACTCCATCACTTGTCTCCAGTTGACCTTTTCATGAATAGAAAATCTTCCGTCAAAAGTCCGTCCGTGCGGATTTTCTTTATCCTCGATTTATCGCCCGTTCGGGTAATTGTTCAATACCGTGTTGGAGCTTGCCGCATGGCTAAAGTAAATAATTCCTCCGTGTTTCTTATCGATAACATAATCCGGAGGGCTGTGATATGGAAGTTTGGATATATCTTTCCTAGTTCTGATATTCCTAATATCATTCAGGATAAATAAAACTCTCCATGCGTTGCCCAGATCACAGACTGAGGCGAAATAATTATCGAGAATATCTTCGTCTGAATTAAATTTCTCACGTCCATACTCTATAAAGTGCATAGTTGCTATATCTGCGGCCATCTGCGCAGTTACAGGCAAACCACTATTTTTGCTAACTTTCCCTTCATCAAAAACATTCTGCGAAACGGAATGGACTCTATAAACTTTCCCGTCGGTTTTGGAGACGGTTACTTCTTGTTGATCTTTTACGTAAACGACCTCCCAAAACAGACCGCCGTCACAACCGACTAATCCATTTGTGGCGGAATCTAGTTTAAGTTTCGCTCTCGCAATATCTACGGCTTGGGAAAGTGTAATCGGAAACACGCTCCTATTCTCAATCAATGTATCAACACGTACACGCGAAGAGTTATTCTCGACTCGTTTGTTTTCGAAATTATTATCTTTCGATCTACAAGCACTTACAAATACGATAGCGGCCAGTAACAGGATTTGGACAAACTTTAACATTTTATTTTCCTATCTCGTTGCTGTTTGACAGTGTTTTGGTATGCCCACACCGAGAATTCCACTCGCCGGGCCGTAAACCTGGGTTGTGCCATCGGGATAAATCCAAACGCCTGGGGTTTGTCTCCCGTTCGAGATCCCTATATCAATTGGATTTGAGATCTTGTTTGCATGTGTATGGAAATCTCCGACGATCAGCCACCCCTTGCGTAAAAGCTTCTTGAGATGTTTTCTAGGTTCGCCCAGCTGAACCTGCGTACTGGTATCTACTGGCTCGGCCTCTGGACTTTTAATCACAGTTTTCACCTTTTGCCCATCGCGACTTAGTAGAATCCACCCGCCCACTTCTTTATACCTTCCGCTATCCGCTCGTTCTGTATTGTTTTTATTCGATAAATCGAGGGCACGCTTGATGGTGTCTGCAAACCAGCCTGCCGGAAGCCAACCGCGGCCGGCAATGAGATCGCCAACGTTTGGTGGACACGGTAGGCGGGTAGTGGATTTCTTCTTGTTCTGTTGCAAATTATTTGCAATCGCGCCGACGCCGTAAAGCGCAGCGGCAATTGATCCGCCAACGGCAGCGCCAACCTCAACTCCTATAGCCCCGACCATGAACGAAGAAATTCCCGCTCCAATTTTCCCCGCTATACTACCCAAAATCCCAAGAAGGCCATTGCCGCCGCCGAGAAATGCCGGCATTGCACCGCCGGCCGTGTATACGATTGCCGCCACGACTAATATTGCGACGACGGCGATCACGACCCATTTAAGAATCTTGTTGATTGCTCTGAAAATCTTTCCAATCCACTTAAATAGTTTGCCGAAGAAAAGGCCACTCGGATCGACGTGATTGATCGGGTCATTTCCGCAATAGGTGTAGAGATTCAGCGTTTGCGGTAAATTTACGTCCGCCGCACTCATCCCGATCGGGTCGACTTGAGTAAAGCGGCCGAGTTTGCTGTCGTACGTGCGGTTGATCGCGTAGTCGAGGCCGGTCGCCGCACTTCGGTCGTAACTCGTGAAGCGTCTATTATTCGTTGTCAAAGAGCTTTCGGCGTTCAGGGCGGTGCCGAAGGGGAGGTGAACTTGCTCATAGGCCCTGCCATCCGCCTGATTAGTTACAAGCCTTGTCCCAAGATGATCCGCGTGATTGGACTCAACATACTCAACGCTCTGGCATCCAAAGTTTGTCTCTAAAAAGAAGCGTTAACTTAAATGGGGCACATGTAGCCATTAAATGTGTCAATTAACAGCGTCTGACGGTCGTTGACCACTTAGCAACTGAAAGTTAACTTCTTGAATAAACCTGAGCAAATCTAGTAGCTGCTCAGGATATATCCCAGCTTTCTTTTCGAGAATCAAATTGCTATGGTTTTCCTGTAGTAGGATTGTTTTTTCTTCCGCGTTTCGCTTTATTATTATTCTTGTCTCGATTGCAGCATCGAGAATGCGTACCGTGGGCTCATAGACGTCCTTCCAACCTCTTACGGAGTCTGGCTCAACAGCCTTCACTATTCTTTCTCGTTCCCCAGTTTCCAACTGAAATCGACGACGTTCAGTAAAGAAGGTGCTTTTCGTATCTTGATTCGGATAGTAGTCAAATTCCGCGACATCGGTACCATCAAATCTAAGGTTCAAGATTTTCCCCGGAGGATAGACCGTATATTTTGATTCGGTCCAGACCTCAAGTATGAGCGAGTCGGAATGTCTCAGCGATACGACGTCCGAATTGTGCGTACCAAGGTTCGCTGAACATGCCACAAACAAAAGAACAAGGACTACATATCCAGTTCGTCCGCGTATCAAATTCGTAATGGCAATTAGAACATTTTTCATGGGTTTATTCCAAAGCACTTTTTAGCAATCTCATTGTAATATTCGTTATTTGGTTCTTTCGGCCCATGTCCCTGATGTACAGCATGTTTGAGTTCATGAAGAAGGATATTTGTCATCGTTCTGGGCCGATTCATCGTGCCTTTCCAGCCCCCTACTGATGGATCGTCAAACCACTTATCACCAAGACGAATTTTAGAGTTGGGACCTTTTCCGATATCCGTCCCATATACCTGAGCGACCGGGCTGTTTTGTCTGCTTCCAAGTGTTGAATCATAGATAACTCCATTGTTCGCCTTGAGATATTCGAGTGTAACAATGGGATTGTGAGACGAGTTGCCTTGGATATATTCTTTACAGCCAGGCATATTGCGGAGGCGCCATAGAGCGCTGTTTATAGCACTACGAATTAGCCGATTTCGTCTCTGTTCAGGGGTTTCTTTCTTGCCACTAGTAAAGCTATTCGCTATCGCTCCAAGGGCTGAGCTGGCTGTTAGCAATGTTGCGGCACCGAGTGCTGCGGATACGACTCCGATTGCGACAGCTTCGGCCGATAACAAAGCGCCGCCGGAGATAAAGTTCGCGGCCATTCCGACCTTTGCTCCGAGCCAGACAATTCCGCCGAGAATTTTAGCCAGTATCGTCCCAGATGCAGGCGCAAATGGCCCGGTCATTATTACCACCGCAACTATTACCGCGATCGCAACGATCTTGAGAATCTTACTGATCCACTTAAACAGCTTCTTGAAGAAAAGACCATCCGGATCAGTATGATTTATTGGGTCGTTCGAGCAGTAAGCGTACAGGTTGAGTGTCTGGGGAGAGGCGAGCGAGACGGCTTGCATACCGATCGGATCGACCTGCGTGAAGCGGCCCTGTTTCGAATCGTACGTGCGGTTGATGGCGTAGTCGAGGCCGGTCGCCGCACTTCGGTCGTAACTCGTGAAACGCTTGTTGTTTGTTGTCAAAGAACTTTCGGCATTCAGCGGCCTGCCAAACGGAAGATGGGCTTGCTCGTAACTGCTTCCGAGAGCTTGATTTGTTATTAGCCGCGTTCCGAGTCGATCCGGATGATTGTATTCCGTCATCTCGCCACCCGCACCATTCGTCGTAATGGTCGAAAGCAGCGAATCGCCCAGATACGTAAACGATTTTGTCCAGGTGAAAACGTATTGAGCATATTCGGTATATTCGGCAAGCGTCGTGCCGCCGACGCTCGCATAAAACTTGTTCAAGCCAACTGTCGCATCGTAATCAATCAGCCTCGCATTCGTCGAACCATACTGAAACGCCTGCAACAGCGTCTGATTCGCATCATCCCTTTTCACCGCCGACAATCGATTCGCCGCGTCATATTCATACCGAACCCAGGTTACGCCATCCTCTGCCACCGCCCGCGTCCGTCAATACTGATTTGGACATTATTCTCCTGCAAAACTTTCAGCCATTCGACGGCAGTAAACTGACTGCTTTGATTGGAATTCAAGATTTCCGACTGGTTTTTCTTTAGCGCTCGTTTCAAGATTTCGACAAACGGGCTCGATTCCAACGAGTTTGAAACTTCCATTTCGATCACAAATCGCGAATGCCAATCCATAATCACCAGTAAATAAACAAATCCGCTGCCCAATCCGATATAGGTAATATCAGTCTCCCAGACTTGATCAGAATATTCGATCGCCACGCCTTTCAATAAATACGGGTAAGTCAAATTATCCTTCCCCGGCTTCGACAAATTAGGCTTTGAGTAGATCGCCTCCAGCCCGAGTTTTCTCATCAAGCGCCGGACTCGTTTGTGATTGACCCGAAATCCTAACTTCTGCAAATAGACCGCCAACCGCCGGTAACCGTAAAACGGTGTCATCGTATATTGCTCGTCGATCAAGCGCATCAGCTCGCCATCTTTAGCACTCCCAGTTCTGGCGCGATGGTAAAGACCGGTTCGATTGATCCCTAAAAGCTGACATTGCCTTGCTGCGGAAATCTTCTCATTCGCAGGCTCGACCAGTTCCCGGCGAACTCTAACTGAAAATGGAAGATTTTTTTGAGCCAATCAGGTTCAACCTTGAGCTGCCTGATCTGTTGATACAATTGATTGGTCAATTCTTCGCCGGCTTCCACTGACGGCTGTTTTGAATTATCAAAAATCTGCGGCAAGTTTTCAAGAAACTGCTTTTTCCATTTGGAAATTTGATTCGGATGAACTCCAAATTGTTTGGAAATCTGATTGATCGTCAATCTGCCGCGAACGGCTTCTAAAGCGACTTTCACTTTGAATTCCGGTTTATAGACATTGCGTTTTTTGGTAGTTGCCATAATCTAATTTTTATTGGCAATTTTATCATCATTTTCCACCTTAACTACCTGTCCGAATTCTGGAGTTCATTATATTCCTCAGTATTTTATCGCCCCACTGCTTTTCCGTGATTCGACCTACTTACGGAATTTTCGGCCAACTAGTTCGTTACTACCTTTCCTTATAATAAAGTACAAATCTCTGGCGATCTCGGTTTCTCCGCTTCCGTCAGTTGAGTCGTTTGTAGGCCGAGTTCTCGGATTGTAGACTACATAAAGAAAATGTTTGTCCTCTCTTACGTGCCGAACATAATTCCGCAAATCGCGTTGTGACGGCTTTAGATCTGGGTCTGTTTCTAACGATTTGTCTGCAAGTTCAATTGCAATAGCGAAATTTCGCTCGGGCTCTCGGACAATTGGTAAATCGAGAATGTCTTTTTCAGATTCAGGGTCGGACATGTTATCTTCTCCCTCTTCGACCTTGGTATGCGCATATTCCGGGAGATCTGTCTTGTTTTCATAAACACTCCTGTCGCTGTTAGAAGTTTTAGGATGGCAACCAAAGCATATTAGTATCATCAGAAGAAACGGTATACTTACAACTTGGTTCTTAAACAAGCAAACCATAAAACCTCCATTTTCGTTCTAAGATTAGAGTGGCTTCATAATTATTACTCTCCCACGTGTTGAATTACGAATCGCGGAGGGAACAAACTTCTTAAACTGGCCTCGGGGAGTTGCGACGTAATTTGGTGTTGAGCCGCCATCCGCAAGGCTTCTATTGTTTGCGTTGATACGATCCCTGTCCGAAAAATTCTCATTATCATAAAGGGGGCTGTACGCCCCATGAGTATGAGCGGAACCTACTCGCTTCGTGCCTTCAGGACAATCATTAATCCTTACACTGGCTTCGGTTCCTATTTCATATGGCCCGAAGATTATTGCACCATCATATTGTCGCTCACATATCGGAACACCTATCTCTCGATTAATCGCTATTGATTGCGGATTCATTATCCTGAGCCACCAACGAGCTGCCTGATCGACAGTTTGAAATAATCCAGGACGTCGTTTTGGTTTTTTCTTTCCTTCGGCAAAGCCCCTTGCGATTGCGCCGACGCCGACTAGTCCGGCGGTGATTATACTTCCGACAGTTGAACCGACTTCAACGCCAATCGCTCCGGCCAGTGCTTGACCAAATGCTGACGCACCGATTTTGCCGAGAAAGCCGAGTAGCGATCCCGTCGCGTCGCCTAACCACCCAGGCAGCATGTACGGCGTGTACGACATTATAAAGGCCGTAACCAAAATTACTGCCACGACGATAACTACCCACATTAGAATCTTCATCACGGCCTTGAAAATCTTGCCGATCCACTTAAATAGTCTGCCGAAGAAGAGACCGCTGGGGTCGGTATAATTTATTGGGTCATTCGTGCAGTAGGCGTACAGATTAAGAGTCTGTGGGCTTGCCAATGAGACGGCTTGCATCCCGATCGGGTCGACTTGGGTGAATCTGCCCTGTTTGCTGTCGTATGTGCGGTTGATGGCGTAATCGAGGCCAGTTGCATTGGAGCGGTCGTAACTCGTGAAGCGTCTATTGTTCGTTGTCAAAGAGCTTTCGGCGTTCAGCGGCCTGCCAAACGGAAGATGGGTTTGTTCGCTGACCGTGCCCAATGTTTGATTTGTGATCAGCCGTGTGCCCAATCGGTCCGGATGATTATATTCCCCGATAAGAAAACCCTGCGTCAGAAATCTCCTTTGTATACGACCGACAATAGATAGTGCACCATTCTTTGCTCATTTTGCAACGTTACCTGATATAATCTCTCCGTTTTTTTTTACTAATTACCAAACTAGGATCCCCGCCCTCTGCATGAAGATTCTTAGTTCTCACAAATTGAACATGCCAAGTATCGGATGTTTCGGTAACGGAAACTTTTCGATCTCTTAAATCAAAGTCGAAGCATAGGAAACCTCTCGCAATCATTACTGCAGTTTCTGATGAGATTACGGGTCGCTCCGGCGTCATAATTTTATTTACTTGATTTACAACTGAAGTATTTGTATCTTCACCACAGGAACTTTGAATTGCCATTGCAAAAGCAAAAGGCAAGATCAACAAGTTCTTTTTCATTATTTTGCTCCTCCGCATTTTTCATTATTAACTCTGGTGATTGCTCCGTTCGCCGGAGATGAATTCGTACCGCTTCGCCCTCGCCTCTATCCCACTCGCCCGAAGATCAATGCCGCTTTTTTTAAGATCTCTACCTCCATTCGCAGCTCCCGCAGCTCCTTTCTCATCGCAAGCTTTTCCTTGTCTACCTCGTCGTCCTCGCCCTCACCTGCTCGCTCTTCCACTTGTACAAAGTCTGCTTGCTCACCCCGGTCTCTCTTGCAAGCGCCGCCATCGTCTCGCCCGCCATGAACCTCTTCACCACGCTCCTCTTGAACTCTTCGTCGTATCTCTTCATAATCCCTCCATTATAAGAGACTTTTTTGTGCCGTTTTATCAGACCATCTTACTAAGTGTCTTTCCCTCAAACCATTCGCCACCTAAATATGTAGGCGTCCCCCCGGCACCAGCACCCGCAGGTGGGAATTGATCTATAGGTGAACCCGGTAAATTGTTTGGCTTAATATTTCCATCAGCATATATTTTTTTAACATCATTTTGCATGAATCGTATACAATCGTTCACCATTGCTTTTACGAAGAAAGATAGTAGGACCTTCAATACCAAGATGCTGATTAATTACTCGCCTGAAGCGAATCTCATATGTATCAGTAGATTCCAGGACCTCGACTTTATACTCTTTGAGTTCATAATCCAGACACATATATCCTTTAGCAATTGCTGCCGCTGTTTCAGGCGAAATTTTACAGAGTTTTTCAGAGCAATCATTTTTTATTTGGCTGTTACTCATCCTCTCGTAACTACAGGTTACTATTAAAAAGGATAAGATAAACAGTAAAAATATCATTTTCATCTGAGTTCTCTCCTTGAGCAGTTCTGATCGGGAATAACACGTACGTTCGGATTTGCAATTTCGATAGCTATTTTACGTCTGCCATTAATTGTACCTGCTTGATAAACAACAATTGAAGGCATTTGTTCTTTGGCAGAATTCAACATATCAATGCTGGAAGGTCCACCATAGGATTGGCCACTGGAAATTAATTCTTGTTCATATGGTGTATATGGATGTGTGTGCACTTTTCCAACTACACGAGTTTCTTTGATACTGGGTGGCCGACTTAAATCTATCGCATTCCGATACCGCATTGCCGGCGAGCCGCCCATCCTTACCGCATTATCAGCACGTAAGAAGAATAGAGCGCCATTTTTTCTTTGATAAATCCAACCCCCGTTTTCCAGTGGCGAGTCTGTTTGATGACCTGAATTTTTCTCTAACAAATTAGCAAACAGACGCAAAAATCTAAGCGCCATCACGGCGAAAGTAGGCGGGCATGGAAAAATCGATCTCCGTGAGAGAGGTCTCTTCGATTGATACTCACTTGCCACTGCGCCAATGCCATACAGACCTGCCGCAATGTAACCTCCAATGCCCGCTCCAATCTCTATCCCAAGTGCACCAGCTAATGAGCCGACAAATGAAGAGGCAATACCTAAGGCTTTTCCACCTAGTCCGATAAACCATCCAATGAAATCGCCTAAAAGTGCAGGCATCGCCCCACCTGCCATGTAAATAATTGCGGAAACGATAAGAATGATTCCCACGGCAACAGCAACCCATTTCAAAATCTTGTTGACCGCTCTGAAAATCTTACCAATCCATTTGAACAGCTTGCCGAAGAAGAGGCCGCTCGGATCGACGTGATTGATTGGGTCATTTCCGCAGTAAGCGTACATATTCAGCGTCTGCGGAGAGGCGAGCGAGATGGCTTGCATCCCGATCGGATCGACCTGCATGAAGCGGCCGAGTTTGCTGTCGTACGTGCGGTTTATGGCGTAGTCGAGGCCGGTCGCCGCACTTCGGTCATAGCTCGTGAAACGTTTGTTGTTTGTTGTCAAAGAGCTTTCGGCGTTCAGCGGCCGGCCAAACGGAAGATGGGCTTGCTCGTAAGAAGTCCCGAGTTGCTGATTCGTCACCAGCCGTGTGCCCAGTCGATCCGGGTGATTATATTCCGTCGCCTCGCCGCCGGCTCCATTCGGAGTCACCGTCGAAAGCAGCGAATCGCCCAGATACGTGTAGCTCTTTGTCCATGTGAAAACGTATTGAGCATATTCGGTATATTCCGCCATCACCGTCCCGCCGACCGAAGCATAGAATTTATTCACACCCGCAGCCGGATCGTAATCAATCAGCCTCGCATTCGTCGAACCATACTGAAACGCCTGCAACAGCGTCTGATTCGCATCATCTTTTTTCACTACCGACAAACGATTCGCCGCATCATATTCATACCGAACCCACGTCACGCCATCCTCTGCCACCGCCCGCGTCTGATTCCCGGCAACGTCATACTCAAACCCGGCCGTCGTGATCCGATTGCTCGAGCTGTCATATGACAAATTCGGTATGCCGTCCATCGGTATCGGCGAATTGTCCGCCGCCACGCCCGCCGCCGTCACATTCGTTCTGTTCCCGTATCGATCATACGAATACCGCTGATTCCACAACGCACCACCCGCTCCACCCTTTGCTTTCACCAGCCGCCCAAGAGCATCAAACTCATACTCGCGGTTCTTCGCATTATTCAGATTGTCAATAACGCGCGTCAGATGCCCCGTCTTGCCATTCAGCGAACCGACAGAGTTGCCGCGACTGTAATCATAACTCAGATCGAGCAGCGTCTGACCGCCTCTGACAGCCTTCTGATTCGTCAGCAAACCCGTCTGCGGATCGAATGTGTATTCTTCAGTCACCTGATTCGCTCCCGCAGGACCGATCTTTATCGAGGTCGTCTGATCCGATGCATTGTAAGAAATATTGCCCGCCACCTCCGTGCCGTCTATCTTCAAACTCGAAAGCCGACTCGCCTTGTCATACGTATTCGCAAGCGTCTTTCGAGGGCTGCCCGTCAAACCATACTGCGCCGGATAATAAACCTCCGTTACTCTGTCAAGAGCGTCATACAGATAATTCACCGTCATCGGATAATTCGGCCGATAATCCACCGTCTGTTTGTATTCGCTAACCCTCGACAGGGCATCATAGCTGTATTCCTCAGTAAGAAAACCCTGCGTCCGCACCTTCTTTATGCGCGTCCGGTCACCCGTTGTCATGTATTCAAATGTTACAGCAGGCGCACTATGAATAGTCAGATTCGGCTGCATTGGACCGGAAAGATCGTAGCTTCTCGATTGTAACCGGTTAAGCGGATCAACTCCGCCGCCCGATAGTTGATAGGAAAAATTCGTCCTTACACCACGCGGATCGGTCTTCTGTATAAGATTTGAACGGTTGTCATAAACAAAAGCCTCCGCCCAGATGGCGTCTTGATGGCCAATACCCACAAACGCTCCGGATTCATTAAGCGTTGCTGTCTGTTCGGCAAGCTTCTGGCGCGTCAACCGCCCGAGCGAATCGTATTTGAATTTTCTAGTCTGCGCACCCTGTTCGGTCTGCACAAGACGGCCAAGAGTGTCATAAAAATATTTTGTCAGCAGGCTACCGGCAGTAAACACAGAACCGGTAGGATTTACATTGCGGTCGGGATTAGGTTCTACCACCTCGACAAGACGGCCTTGCTGATCATATCTGCCCCAGCGTTCGCGTCCCCATGCGTCAACTACACGTATGCGACTTCCCGGCTTTTGGGAAACAGAATCGGGCAACTGTGTTTCGTTGTAAAAACTTCGCGTCTCGCTACCATCGGGTTCGACAACTTTTACCAGACGCCGTTGTGAATCATAAAACTTTTCAGACCAGTAAACCGTATCGCCCGCACGATATGGCCGCGACTGTTTCCACTCTTCGCCGTATTTAGTGTATTTTATCTCGACTATATCTACTATTCCGCCGGGTGCGAACGATTCCTCTTTCCGAACTTGACCGATGCCATTTAAATATTTTTTAGACTTACCGGCTAGCGGCCCCTGAACCCAGCCATCCGGTTCGCGCACCTCTTCTTCAATAGTCATTGCCGTATCGTCATAGGAGAAGTTCGTATAGGCTCCCGTCGGGGAAACTGTTTTTACTGCCCTAAGCGTATTCGGGTCATACCAGGTCTGCGAAATAAGCCCGTTCGCGTCAGTTGAAGAGATTACAAGCCCGGTTTCAAATGAATAGAACGAACTGGTAGTTATCCGATATGGAGATTGCGGATTAGCGCTGCCCCGTGTTTGCGACGTTGGATAAGCATATTGAAATGCTGAGGAAAACTCTATAGATGTCTCTTCACAACAGGCAGAGGAAATTCTAACAGGATTTCCGGTCATATCGTAGGAGCGCGTTTCTACTATAGGCCCGGACGAGGTATTTGCATCCGAATAGGTGGTGATTTTTGTTACATTGCCGCGCTTTTCCGTTGCAGGATCATATACACTGACTTCATTCCACTCCTGGCACGAACAATAATAGAGATCTCCGGCAATCCATATCTCCTGTCCTTCGTAGTTGCACATACCATTTTGGGGACTCCATAACATGCAAACATTTCCCTGCTGAGTTTCGGCAGTATAAGGATTATGAGTATGTAAGTGCTGTATTACACCGGGCGTATCTCTGAGCGCATTTCCGGTGTAATTATCGTATTCATAATCCGTCCGGCTTGCGATTGAGCCATCAGGATTTTCGACCCTGCTACTTTTTACAAGATTGAATATATGCCGTCCGCCTGTAAACTGTCCTGACCCATTAAACTGGCCAATATAAGCGGCGGAATTTTCATATTCCGCACTCGAGCACCTGAGAAGTGTATCAGAATTGTCATAATCGCATGATCTTGTTATCTGGTTAAACCTTCCTGTGCCATAGGTATAGACCGTTTTCACATAATGGCCATTCTCATCAAAGACCTTTGCCCAGCCGGGCCTGGGAGAGTCGTAATTCAGATAATTTATTCCGTTTCCTTGCTGCCAGCTTACAAGAGATCTTGCAACAATTACCTCCACTTGATTATTCATGACGACAGTTTCATCAGTAAAGACAAGGCCGTCTGTCCACGTTCCCGGAGTTCGATATGAATATTGCCGGCTGATAACTCCCGTTGGCTGTATGATTGTTATACTTCGGGCGGGGCTATTGCTTGTTCCGTCGAATTTCCAATCATTGTTGTTTATCGCATATTCGGTTACGGCATCTTCCTCAACATCACGCCCGGCCCAGCTTTCGGTAAGCTTTGTGTAAGTCGGTGCATCAGATAGCCCAATGCCGCTTGTACGCCCGCTTTCATTAGTCGTCGTCAGCGGATAGTTGTAACTTGCCTGTTTTGTCATTGTTCCGGGAACTACTTCCCCCTGTTCCTCTGAGCCTGCCTGCCAGCTCATACCTCTATGTTCGACAACCCTGGTTATCATTCCATACGTGGAATATGAATCCGTATCCCCAAACCAATAGCCGGTCTGCGTTCCCGGATAATAGATCGCATCAATAACCTGTACTGTGGATTGCCTGACCACAGGAGTTATACCGCCCGCGTACGAGTAGTTCAAAGTCAACGGTCTGTAATGCAATCGCATAACGGTTCGGGTCTTTCCGCTGCCAAAGATCGGGTCTTGATCCTGCATTCTCGGTGCACGAACCTCAATAAGACGATTTAACTGGTCATAATGGAAGGTAACAACACGGCCCATAGTATCCTTGATGATTTCTATCTGCGGATTTGATGGGTTTCTATACGTTATTGTGATGTAATTCCCCTGCACATCGGTAATCATCGTCGGGTAAACATGTGAATTCCCCGGCCCTATTGTCGAATAAACCACTTCTGTGCCATTTGGCAATTTTGCCCAACCACCGCCATACTGTCCGTAATTGAACCAACAGCCGTAGTCAATAAAACTGCCGTCCGCAGTATGACCGGTAAAGGACATCCCGTTGCTCCATGAATTAATTGATCCTGTATAACCGTGTCTCGTCCCGTCTGCATCAATCAGCATACAGCCGCCCTGTCCCATATGGACGATCTTCCCAAAACCGAGACTCCAACCCGGAGCAGGCTGGCCGACGTCAATATCATAAGTCAGTTCATTACCGGATTTGTTCCAAACACGAGAGTTATAATTTAGATTAAGAGCCAGATCTATGCCTCGTCCGGAAAGAGAAATGACCGGAGCCGAAATCTGAAAGTTGCCATTACCTGCACCATCATCCATGGGCCCGCCGGGAGGGTTGCCAGGAAGATTGCCGGGATCATCAGCGGAAAGCCAGTTTCCATCATTCCAGGTACCTTGTCCAATAAGCGAGTTTATCTGAGGCGCGTTTTTCAGGGCCTGTTTTTCACCTTCCTTTCCTTCTATTCCACTTCGTGATGAAACTCGTACCCCTTCTTTCTTATCTTCGGCCAAGAAAGACATTTCTTCAGCTGTAATGGGCCTTACCGTAATCCGTACCTCATCGTAAAATCCGGAGTTTTCGGCTTTTACAAGAAAAGTTCCCGCACGCGTACCCTTGAATATACCTCCGGAAAAATGTCTCGTGGGAGTACGCCTGGACGTGTCGGTAAAGCTCCAATTAAAAGCAAGGCCGCTGATTGGCTCCCCACTTGAATCAAACCCGACGGCAGTCAATACTGCTTCAGAGCCCTGTCGGATTGTCAGATCCCCTGGAAATATGCGGACTTGATTAAGAGTTAAATCATCTCCCCGGGACTGAGCCGCAAAAAATGCATTGAGCCATTTAGGGTAATTGATCACGATTGAGCTTGAAAGAAAACTGAACCGTATTTCCTGTGCGGTTTGCCCAACCATTGCTCTTATCGATTCCGTTGCGGCTGGTGTCGAAAGCGTAATCATACTGATGATGATAAGAAAGCTAACGGCTTTGGCACCAATTCTTTGAATTGAAAATTTCAACCTAACCGGCGCGCAGGCAACAAATATTTGAAATGACTTTACAATAGAATGATCCGCCCGGACTTTAGGAGTAAATTCAAGTGGGAACATAGACTTCTCCTCATTAAATACTGAGTAATTCTGGTTTGCGGCTGTTTCAGGCGGGAATTCTCAGTTCAGGAGACAGTCTCGCGGGAGATAACAGGCCGTTATTTAAGAGCGCCAAAAAACAATGCATATCTTCTACACCCGGATGCGTGAAAAAGTCAAGAAAAAAATTTCACCATTAAAAATATCGAAAATCGAATCACAAATAATTTAGTTGTTGGATTAAATTTAAATAATGTTGCGTTTGCAAAATTTGCCGTATAATTATTTTCTATGTACAAAAAGCTGCATTTTGAAATCATTTCCTTGGTTGGCGTGTCGTTTATCTTATTGATTGCAGGCATTTTACCTGCACATGGTCAGCGACGCGATTTTGTAACCGAGCCTGAGGCTGAGTTGATCCGCAAATTTCAATCCATTGACAAGCGAATCGAAATCCTGATTAAGATGATCGACCGTCGTCTGAATGCCGCCGGCATTGCGGAAATAAAATGGCGAGGCAAAAAAGATTCCGATGAGTGGGGCCCGGAGCCGACGGGGACGCAGCTCGAACTTCTGTCGGACATTCGGCGCATATTTCAAAAAGCGGTCGATGATATTGATGATGTTGCCTCCCGTTCTGAAAACAGTACCGAAACAAATATTGTCGGTTCAGCGGAATTTAATTCTGCTGTCCGCAGCCTTGCAACGGCTGCGCGGCGTCTCGGTCCGATTTTTGAACAAGAGGCTGCCAAAGCCGAAAACCCTAAAGAACGCGGTTTACTGCTTGAATCAGCGGATCTGGCAAACCAGGTTATCGAAGCCGAATCCAATCTTCCAAAACTAACCGCACCAAATAACAAATCCAAAACAAAGCCCGACTAATTAGCCAATCGGCCTGCAATCATTAGCAATCTTTACTTTGCTTGCCTTTGACACGGTAATTTGGCCGTGATAGGTTCATTTTTTCAAATCTTTATGTCGCAAAACGAACTGAAAAAAACGCCTCTCAATGCCGTGCATCGTGCCCTCGGCGGAAAAATGGTTGACTTTGGCGGCTGGGAGATGCCGGTCCAGTATCCTGCGGGTGTTATTGAAGAACATTTGGCGACACGAACACGTGCCGGACTATTTGACGTCTCTCATATGGGCGAAATCTGGGCCGAAGGGCCTGGAGCCTTGGATTTTATTAACTTTCTTACAACCAACGACGTCAGAAAACTCGTTGACGGCCAGGCTCAATATTCTGTTCTATGCAATGACAAAGGCGGAGCGGTTGATGACCTGCTTGTCTATCGTTTTGACAATGAGCGGTTTCTCCTGGTCGTTAATGCCGCAACCACTGATAAGGATTGGAGCTGGATCTCCGGCCACCTTGCAGGTAATTCCGGCGTAAAACTTCGGAATGCTTCGGCAGAATTCTGTCAAATAGCCATTCAGGGTCCGCAAGCGGTTGAAATCCTGCAATCGCTTACGGATACAAAACTTTCGGACATAAAGTACTATCATTTTGAAACCGGAAAGGCAGCAGGCGTCGAATGCATTATTTCCAGGACGGGATATACCGGCGAAGATGGATTCGAGCTTTACGCATCACCGGAATTTGCAGAAAAGCTATGGAACAGCCTGACCGAAGCAGGCAAATCATTCGATATTTTGCCTTGTGGACTTGCGGCAAGAAATACCTTGCGACTTGAATCGGCAATGTCGCTTTACGGCCATGAACTTTCGGATGAGATTTCCCCGCTCGAAGCCAATCTGGGCTGGATTGTAAAACTGGATAAAGGGGATTTCATAGGGCGTCCGGTTTTGGCCGAACTAAAACTCACCGGATTGAAACGCCGCATTGCAGGTTTCGAAATGCGTGAACCCGGTATTGCACGCGATGGCTTTGACGTTTACGCCGGAGAGGAGAAAATAGGCTATGTTACTTCGGGTTCGCCCGCGCCTTTTCTTAAAAAGAATATAGGCCTTGCCCTTTTGCAGGCTGATTTTGCAAATCCGGGAACGGAAATTAAAATTGATGTCAGGGGGAAACGCATCGGCGCCGAAATTGTCCCGATTCCCTTTTACAAACGCAAAAAATAATCTATCAGGCTTTTAATTACCTATATTTATAAGGAAGATCCACACTTTATGCCGAACATTCCGGAGAATCTCCGCTACAGCAAAGATCACGAATGGGTCGAAGTTAATGGCGACATCGCAACCATTGGCATTACCGACTATGCACAATCGTCACTCGGTGACGTTGTCTATGTAGATTTGCCCCGGGCGGGCGATAAATTTGATGCCCACGAAGCCTTCGGTTCCGTTGAATCCGTCAAAGCAGTTTCAGAAGTGTTTACACCGGTCGGCGGTCAGGTAACTGAGGTCAATGAAGGCCTTAACGATGCACCGGAAACCGTAAATACGGATCCATACGGCAGCGCCTGGTTTATCAAACTAAAAATGGATAATCCCGGCGAGGCAGACGGCCTCCTTTCGGCTGAAGAATACGAAGAGTATTTGAGCAGCATGGAATAATCCATCGCGCCGCTGTTTTAATGCTAAATTTAACTGTTTTCAGCGTCTGACCGTACGATTTTTTTACGATGCGCTATATTCCAAATTCACCAGAAGAACGTGCCGGGATGTTGGCCGAAATCGGACTCAGTGAACCTGCGGAGCTTTTCCGCTCGATACCCGCCGATTTAAGGCTCAATCGTCCGCTTTCCATCATCGGACCGCTTGCCGAAACTGAGGTTCTCTCCGAAATGAACGCCATGGCGGGCCGTAATACTGCCGTTACCAAGCCTTCTTTTCTGGGCGGCGGCGTTTATGTTCACTATTCGCCTACAATTGTCGATCATTTGATTCAGCGTTCGGAATTCTTTACCTCCTACACGCCATATCAACCTGAAATTTCACAGGGTACGCTGCAATATATTTTCGAATTCCAGACCCTGATATGTCAGCTGACCGGAATGGAGGTAGCAAATGCCTCGATGTATGACGGCTCGACGGCGATGGCGGAAGCATATCTGATGGCACAGCGTGTAACGCAGCGAAACAAGATAATTGTAGCCGACAGCGTCCATCCGCAATATCGTCAGGTAGCCGAAACCTACACCCAGCACGGCGATGCCGAAATCTTTACCGCACGGCACAATCCCCAAAGCGGCCGCCTGGAGGAAATCACCGGGCTTGATTCGGAAACTGCCGCAGTGGTCGTACAGTCACCCAATTTCTTCGGCTGTATCGAGGATCTGGCCAAAATCTCAGAGGCGGCTCATTCGGCGGGCGCAATGCTGATAGTTGTAGTTACCGAAGCTCTTTCCCTCGGTATTCTGAAGCCTCCCGGTGCTTTTGGTGCCGACATCGTTGTTGGCGAAGGTCAGAGTTTCGGCATACCGATGAGTTTCGGCGGGCCGCACGTCGGCCTTTTCGCGACGCAGGAAAAATTTATTCGCCAAATGCCCGGACGTCTCTGCGGCATCGCCTATGACAAATCCGGCCGGCGGGGCTTTGTCCTTACGCTCTCAACCCGCGAACAACATATAAGACGCGAAAAGGCAACGTCCAACATTTGCACAAATCAGGGACTAATCGCTTTAGCTGCAACTATTTACATGGAAACCCTCGGGCGTAAAGGTTTACGTGAAGTTGCCGGGCGGAATCTTCAGAATGCGGCATTTGCCATTGAACGGATTTCCGCAATCGAGGGCTACTCAATCCCTCACAAGACCCCCACGTTCAATGAATTCGTTGTTCGCGGCCCGAGACCGGCCGCCGAAATACTTGAAACTCTGCGTCTCGAATTTGGAATTCTCGGCGGCATCGCACTGTCGGATTTCTATCCGGACCGTCCGAATGACTTCCTTGTTTGCACAACAGAGTTAAACACACGTAGTCAAATTGAATCCCTGGCTGCAGCTTTACATCAAATTTCTTGATTTCAGGCAGTATGAGCATTAAAAAAGTTACCCAGCATCCGTCGCAGAATGAGGCTTTGATCTTTGAGCGCTCTCAAACCGGTCGAATTGGTTACACTCTTCCACGGCCGGACATCGAGGAAAAATCGCCGGAGCAGATACTGCCGCAGGAACTGCTGCGTGATGATGACCTGGCAGGGCTTCCGGAAGTTTCGGAAGTTGATGTGGTGCGTCATTTTACACGGATGTCAACCTGGAATTACTCGATAGATCTGGGCATGTATCCGCTCGGTTCCTGTACAATGAAGTACAATTCAAGGCTCAACGAAAAAGCCGCCCGGATCGAAGGTTTTGCCGCACTTCATCCGCTCGCGCCGGAAAGCGAATCTCAAGGTGCCTTGGAATTGATGTACCGCCTGCAGGAAGCACTCGCAGAAATAACAGGGCTTCCGGGTGTGTCGTTACAGCCGGCTGCCGGCGCACAGGGCGAAATGACGGGCGTAATGCTGATCCGCGCTTTTCTTAACAAACGCGATGGTGCCGAAGCCGCCGGCCGCCGCGTGATACTTATACCGGATAATGCACACGGAACAAATCCGGCATCGGCCGCAATGGCCGGTTTTACGGTTAAAACCATCAAATCCACGCCCGAAGGACTTACGGATCTGGAGCATCTCCACCGGCTTTGCAATGAAGGCGGTATTGCAGGTTTGATGCTTACAAACCCGAACACCGTAGGCATTTTCGAGACAAACATACGGGAAATCTGTCAGATTATACATAATGCCGGCGGGCTTGTTTATATGGATGGAGCAAATATGAACGCCCTAGTCGGCGTTGCAAGGCCGGGCGATATGGGCGTGGATGTTATCCATCTCAACCTGCACAAGACATTTTCGACCCCGCACGGCGGCGGCGGTCCCGGCTGCGGTCCTTGCTGCTGCACGGCTGAACTTGCTGAATTTCTTCCGGTTCCGAGAATCGAACGGGAAGGAAGCCGTTTTCGTCTGAATTTCGATTATCCGGATTCAATCGGACGCGTAAAGGCGTTTTACGGCAATTTCGGAATGATGATACGTGCTCTGGCCTATATCTACACTCATGGTCCTGAAGGGCTTCGCGAAGCAACGGAAACGGCTGTCCTGAATGCGCGTTACGTTTCTGAAAAGCTCAAGGATACCTATCATCGCCCGTTCGATTCCGATTGTATGCACGAAGCCATCTTTTCGCATAAATATCAGAAATCGCGTGGGGTTACCACGCTGGACATAGCCAAACGATTGATAGATTACGGTTTCCATCCGCCAACAATCTACTTCCCGTTGGTTATTGACGGCGCGATGCTGATTGAACCTACCGAATCCGTCGGGCGGGCCGATCTCGATGCATTTATCGAGGCAATGAAAGACATAGACGCGGAATCCCGCGAAAATCCACAGGTAGTAATTGACGCACCACATTCTACACGGATCGGACGATTGGATGAGGCCGCGGCAGCCAGAAAACCGGTACTGAGGTGGAAACCCGGATTAGAATCGCTCTCTAAATCCGCCTAGAAGCCGCTTTCGGCTTAAAACCCTACTTCGCACATCCAATTTCGCCCAAAAAGTGAAATTTGATGCCTTTCTGCGTCGGCAATCGGGCACCGTGACCGGCAGCAGAGCCGGCCCTTTGTCTTTTTCAAAAATCCGGCAGATTTTCAATTTTGAGGATTTTTTAATTCTTCCGGCACACTTCGCTTTGATTTCCGCTTGATTTTTAATACACTTAAAATTTTCTGTGCGTTATCGTTAACGTCATTTCACAGTATGGAGTCGTAAAGCATTGAGCGCGGTATTGGATCAGACCGTTGAAACCTACGGAATAGATAATTGGGGAGCGGGTTATTTTGGCGTAAACAAAAAAGGCCACCTGGTTGTATATTCTCCCGAAAATGAAAATCTGACGGCCGACGTCAAGGAAATTATCGACGACCTGCAAAAACGCGGTATCTCGACGCCGGTACTCCTGCGATTTCCGCAATTACTTGTCGGCCAAATCCGCAAACTACAGTCAGCCTTCAAAAAAGCCATCAAGGAATTTGAATATCAGGGCGGGCATCTGTGCGTTTACCCGATGAAGGTCAACCAGAACCGCTCAGTCATCGAGGAATATCTCCGCGAAGGTTCCAGATACAATTTCGGCCTCGAAGCGGGTTCAAAAGCTGAACTTTATGCCGCCCTGGGACTTGAACAGGCCAAAGACAGCCTTCTGGTTCTGAACGGCTTCAAAGACCGCGATTTTGTCAAACTTGCTTTTGCCGGAGCCGCCGCAGGCAAAAATGTCGTAATAGTTATCGAAAAGATCAGCGAACTGAATCATACGCTGGCGCTTGCCGAGGAATTCACGGCAGAAAATCCAGACGTCCAGCTCCCGATGGTCGGCGTCAGGGTCAAGCTTTACACAAAAGGCTCCGGTAAATGGGAGAAATCCGGCGGCGAGGCCGCCAAATTCGGCCTGACGACGACCGAAATTCTGGACGTCATCCGCAGCCTTCAGGAAGCCGGTAGAATAGATATGCTGCGCCTGCTGCATTTTCATATCGGCTCGCAGCTGACCGATATAAAACGCATCAAGAATGCGATGAAGGAAGCCGCCAGAACCTATGCCAAAATACATCAAATGGGCGTCCGGATTGACTATCTGGACGTCGGCGGCGGGATGGCGGTTGACTATGACGGCTCGCGGACTTCATATGAATCTTCGGCCAATTACAACGCTCAGGAATTCGCCAATGACGTAATTTATGTAATCAAAACGGTTTGCGACGATGAAAACGTCCCTCATCCGACCATTATTCAGGAATCCGGACGTTATCTTTCGGCCTATCACGCGATACTTGTTACAAATATTCAGGATGAAATAGAAACGGTAGTCGAAGACCTGACGCCGATGGAGATCGACGAGGACGATCCGCAGGTGGTGCGCGAACTTGCCGACCTGCGTGAAACGATTACCGCTAAAAATTACCGTGAATACTATCACGACGCCCTCGAGCACCGCGAGGAACTCTTTACCATGTTCAATCTCGGCCTGATCTCACTGGAAGACAAAGGCAAGGGTGAGGTGCTCTTTTGGGACGTCTGCGAAAAAGCCGACCAATACGCCCAACAGAAAAAATACGTGTCCGAGGAATTCGACGAACTCCGCCGTCTTCTGTGCGCGAAATATCTGGCTAATTTTTCGGTTTTCCGTTCGATGCCGGACAATTGGGCTCTCGAGCAGCTTTTCCCGATCGTCCCGATTCACCGTTTAAACAAAAAACCGACCGAATATGCTACTCTATGTGATATTACATGCGATTCGGATGGTATCGTTGATAAATTTGTTGATTTACATGATGTCAAGCCGGTGCTTGAGCTTCATAAATTAAACAAAGGTGAGCCTTATTATATTGCCGTAATGCTGGTCGGTGCTTATCAGGAAGTTATGGGAAACAATCACAATCTGTTTGGCGTCCCGCATGAAGCCCACATCCATATCGGAGAAGATGGCCACATCATCAAAAAAGTGATTTATGGCGCGACGCTGACAGATTCCATAGCGGCAGTTCGCTTCGATGCAGAACATCTTCATGACCACTTCCGGCGGGCTGTCATGAAACGAATCGCCGACGGGCAGCTTTCCACTAAAGAAGGCAATCAATTGATCGAATATTATCAAAATCAGGGAGAAAGTTACACTTACCTCACCCCCAATTGTAGCAAATAGCTGAGGGGAAGTTGTAGCATTTTGTGCGGAGAACTTATGGTAGCTCAAAAGAAAAGCAAAACTTCGAAGTTTTTGACGGTCCCGACTCGTCCCGTTCCCATCGATCGGGACCGATCCGTAGCGGGACTTCTGGAAAAGATGGAAGGAGCCGGATTCGGTGCCCGCCAATTGGCGGAAGCACATAGAATCTGGCTGGATATGCTTGACGATAACGCAACGATTTACGTCTGCGGAACCGGCAATCTTATTACTTCCGGCATGCGGCGTCTGCTTGCCTACGTCATCAAAAATCGCTTTGTTGACGTTCTCGTAATGTCAGGCAGCGTTTTATATCACGATATTCACGAAACGCTCGGGCGCAATCATTATCAGGGTCACCCGAGCATGAGCGATGAGGAGCTGGCCGCTTCGGATATTATGCGGCTTGGAGATGTTCTTGCTAACCGCGAAGAATATCAGGAAGCCGATGAATGGATCGGAAGCGTCATCAATCAACTGGATCAGACACGCGCCTATTCCGTACGGGAGTTTTTACTCCTTTTAGGACGCGAACTTGCAGAAATAGCCCACGAAGACGGCATCATTACTTCTGCTTTCAAATCGAGAATTCCCGTTTTTTGTCCCGATATCGCTTCAACGGAACTTGCAGTCGGTTTGGCGAGGGCTCGTTTCGAGAAAAAGGCTCAATTTACCTTCGACACGACGCAGGACACTATCGAGATGATGCAGATTGCCCAGAAAACGCGTAATTCCGCCGTAATTACGCTCGGCAGCACACACGGCCAGAATATGCTCAACGTTGCCGAAATAGCATCATATATTACACGGACAAACCCGCGGGGCCATAAATACGCGATCTCCATTACGACCGATGCTGTCCCGCTGGATTGCAGGACTCCTTCGTATTCCGGAAATCACACAAATTCCTTCGGAAAATTGGCAAAAGGAGCCACCACTGCCTATGTGCCTTGCGATCCTTCGATTGCTCTTCCGATGATCATCACGGCTCTATCTCAAACGGCTGCAAAGTTTATGAAAGGCCGAAAACGTCCGAATTTCAGCTTTTCCGGCAAAGATATGTCTATCGACGTCCCTTAATCAGGACGCATTTTAATTCGGCGGACAACTGTTTTCCTTTTACAGGTACGTTGTCCGCTTTGTTTTTATTCAACTAATTAACGGAATTTATGTCTGAATCTGCGAATTTACCAATGAATTTCGGCGGCATCGATGATCCGCAATACAGCGCCTTCGAGCAGGCGAGGATACTGGTCTGGCCGGTTGCCTACGAAGGAACTGTTTCCTACGGCACCGGAACGGCCTCCGGGCCGATGGCGATTATCGATGCATCAAGAAATATGGAACTCTACGAGGAAGAAACCGATTCGGAGGTTTACCGTCTCGGTATTCATACCCTCGATGAATTCACCCCGCGCCCTACTCCTGACCGGATGATGGCAGATCTTTACGAAACGGCCCGAAAACTTCTTTCAACAGGCAAGTTCATCTGTATGCTCGGCGGAGAACATTCTATTTCCGGACCGGTTATAAAAGCCTTCTCCGAAAAGTTCGATAATCTCAGTGTTCTCCAGATTGACGCACACGCAGACCTTCGCGACACTTATGACGGGACTCCGCATTCTCACGCTTCTATTATGGCACGCGTCGTCAAAGACCTCCGTATCCCGTCAGTTCAGGTAGGAATCCGTTCGATCTCCGCCGAGGAGGCAAAGGCTCTTGCCGCAGGGCTCCCGACGCGGATATTTTGGGCACGCAACGTCGCAGGCCGGACGGATTGGATAGATGAAGCCGTCGATTCATTAACCGACAACGTCTATCTGACAATTGATATTGACGGGCTCGATCCCTCTTTGGTACCTACAACCGGCACTCCGGAACCCGGAGGCCTCGGCTGGTATGAAACGTTGGAATTAATCCGCCGCGTCAGCGAAAAAAAGAAAATCGTCGGTATGGATCTGGTCGAATTTTCATATTTCCCCAATTTTGATTCGCCGGCTTTCCTGTGCTCAAAACTGGTTTATAAATCGCTTGCGTATATTTTTCGCGAGGTAACGCCAAAGGTCGCATTTCTTGAAAGTTAATATTGTTTAATGAATAAAATTTCTTAAAACGCACAACCTTTTGGCGTCGTATTTCATATTGCGATTTGAATACGCCCGGCAAAGGGCTACAATTCGAACTATCGACTAGTTGTCCGGGAGATGCAATGATGTTTAACCGAATTTATTTTTTTGCGTGCGTGGTGTTTCTCGCAGCTTTTATTACCGGCTGCAAAACGAGCTTTTTGAATCCGGAAGCTCCGGCTGCTCCGGCTGAACCGGCGGCTACGCCGGCGCCGGTCGTGGTCAACGGCATTCGGACTTCCTATGCCGATGTCGTTGAAAAAACACTTCCGGCAGTTGTACGAATTGAAGCCGAGCATAAGAACAAACCACAGTCTTCTGCCAGCCAATCGCCTTTTCCCTTTGACGATCTGTTCCGTCAGGCACCGGAAATGCAGCGCCCGCCTATCGAACGCGGGCTGGGATCCGGTGTAATCGTCAGCGCAGACGGCACTATACTGACGAACAATCATGTCATAGAAGGTGCCGACCGTATTACGGTCATTTTGTCAAACAATAAATCCTACGAAGCACGCCTAGTAGGCAGCGACAGGCCGAGCGATCTCGCCGTGCTCAAGATTGAAGCCCAGAACATGCCTTATCTTACCCTTGGCAATTCCGATGCTGTCCGTGTAGGCGATATCGTACTTGCGATAGGCAATCCGCTCGGCATCGGCCAGACGGTGACGGCAGGCATAATATCGGCCAAAGGCCGCCGGACAGGCCTGAGCTACGGTTCTTCGAATGACTCATTTGAAGACTTTCTGCAAACCGATGCGCCCATAAACCGTGGCAATTCGGGTGGCGCTCTCGTTAACCTCAACGGAGAATTGATCGGTATCAACTCGCAGATTCTCGCCGGTGGTCCCTCGGGGGGAAATATCGGAATCGGCTTTGCAATACCCTCCAATATGGCTAAGTCTGTAATGGAGCAACTGCTTAAAGACGGACGAGTCCGGCGAGGTATGCTCGGTATAAACATCCAAAACATAACCGATGACACGGCTAAAGCGCTCGATCTGCAGGATACCTCAGGAGTCCTGGTCAGCAACGTACGTCCCGGAAGTGCCGCAGAAAAAGCCGGTCTCAAACGCGGAGATATCATCACGGCGATAAACGGCGAAAAAATCGAAGACAGCAACGTGCTGAGAAACAAGGTTGCGGGAACGATGCCGGGAACGGAGATAAAACTGACTGTCTTGCGTCGCGGCCAGCAAATGGAACTATCAGCTACTTTGGATGAATACAATCTGGATACAGCCGCAAACGAGCCGTCAGGAAAAGACAATAATCCCGCCGATAAAGGCAAGGCAGGCGGGCGCCTCGGGCTCTCGGTCCAGAGCGTAACTCCACAATTGGCAAAACAGCTCGGTCTGGATTCAGCAAGCGGCGTCGTTGTTACCGATGTCGATCCGACAGGTCCCGCAGCGGATGCCGGCATTGCCCGTGGAGACGTAATTCTCGAAGTAAATACACAACCGGTAGATTCACCCGAAGCCGTGCAGGAAGCAATGGCCAAAAGCGGCGACAAGCCTGTGCTGCTACTTGTCTGGAGAAAAGGCTCAACGGTGTTTATGACCGTAAGGCCAAACTAAAACAAAACAAGGTGCGCGAAAACATCGGCCTGCGGCTGAATATTACGCCGCGGGCCATTTTGTTATGAGATAAACCTGAAATCAGGAAATCAATGGCTGGCCTAGTTTTATAAGCAATCGGTTTACAGCGTCCCTTGCAATTGAACGCGGCACGGCGAGCGCAATCCCGCCGGGTTCAAGCGCCAATTCGCGCGGAGCAAGAAACAGCGTAAAAAGCCTTGTAAACAGATTGCTTTCGAGCCAGGTTTCCAATTTTACCTTGTCGCCGTTACGTGTGATTACCAAACGAGTTGACGAAACAATTACGCCATCGCCTTTTTGATAAAAGCGTCGTTCGTCGCTTGATTCGATAAGTTTGAATCCTTCGGTTTCTGCCCATTTTTCAACCAGCGGCCAAATATCTGCCGGGACGGTAAAATCGCGAAGAGTTCGTGAATTCATACGTCTCTTATTATCTGATTATCTGATTATCTGAATTGACTCAAACTCTTTAGCATATTACGCAAATCCATTATTGTCGAGCGACAAAGCCTCCGGCAAGGCAAATGAAAGGCATCGGATTTACCGCAAATGGCATCAATATTGTTTTATTTTTGCGCTTACGGCATCACGAAACAATCGAATTTGGTCCATTTTGCGGCTTAAATTAAGGTTAACAACAAGATATTGTGCTTGCCATATTTACTTATTTGATATTAAAGTACTTGATTAATTGAAGGAGGTATGAGGTTTTGCTTGGCGGAAGAGTACTTTTGCTGAATTTTTCATATGAACCGCTTGGTACGGTCGGTATTGCAAAGGCCGTCTGCCTTTGGTTTCGCGGGGCCGTGTTTATTGAAGAGTATGACGGCAATAACGTCTTGCGGTCGCCTTCGACCACCTTCCGCGTGCCGTCCGTTATCCGCCTTCGTCACTACATCAACGTCCGCCGCAATCGCCGCGAGACCACGATGAAACGCGCACGCGTTTACATCCGCGACCGCTACCGCTGTCAATATTGCGGCGAGCATAAACATGCCAAAGACCTGACGCTTGACCACATACTTCCGCGAGCACAGGGCGGCGAAAGCACACCTCAAAACCTTGTTACCGCCTGTGTCCGTTGCAATCAGCGTAAAGGCAACCGCACGCCCGAGCAGGCACGTATGCCACTTCTGACATCGCAAAAACTTCTCAGGCTTGGACTTGACCACGTCCTCCTATGCCATTATGCCGAAAACCGTCCGGAATGGCGAAAATATCTGTTTATGGACGATGCGGAAAACAAATCGGCGGCGGCGGCTTAAAAACAGGGCTTTCATAAATTCTGACAATGATTGTGGGATTTGACTCCTAAATCCCGCTTTCGCACATTTCGGGCAGCTCTGCGTTTATCCCTGAAACAAAATCACTAAACTATTTGCGGACGCTTTTCGTAACCGTTACACTTACGGTTTAATATTTATTGCTTAATCAAAAGGAATATGCTGCGTTTTTTCAATACACTGACCCGGCGGATAGAAGAGTTTCACCCGATCGAACCCGGAAAGGTACGGATGTATATCTGCGGCCCGACCGTTTGGAATTTTGCACATATAGGAAACTTCCGGACTTTTGTTCTGGCCGACGTACTGCGAAGATATCTGAAATACCGTGGATTCGAAGTAACACACGTCTTTAATCTGACGGACATAGACGATCGGATTATCAACGAAGCGGCAAAAAGAAATATAAGCATTTTTGAATTTACCGAGCCCTTCATCAAATTTTTTTGGGAAGATTTCGACGCATTGGGAAATGAACGGCCGGAAATTACTCCGCGTGCCACGGATCACATACCCGAGATGATTGATCTTATCTCCAAACTCCTTGAAAATGGCCACGCTTACAAATCAGATGGGACGATTTATTACCGCATAGCGGCATTTCCGGAATATGGCAAACTTTCGAGAATAAATTTTTCAGGGAACATCATTGGAGGCAGTGAGCGAATAGATACGGATAAATATGAGAAAGAGGATGCTCGTGATTTCGCCCTCTGGAAGGCAGTGCCGGAAGGCGAAGAACCGGGCTGGGATGCACCCTTTGGCCGCGGAAGACCGGGCTGGCATATAGAATGCTCCGCGATGTCAATGAAATATCTTGGCGAGACTTTTGACATCCATGGCGGCGGCGTAGATTTGCAATTTCCCCATCACGAAAACGAAATTGCACAAAGTGAAGGAGCTACGGGCAAACAATTTGCAAGATACTGGCTGCACAGCGAATTCCTTAAAATCGATGACGTTACAATGTCTAAATCCAAAGGAAACTTTTTCACCTTCCGTGATCTTACAGCCCAAGGCTATTCGCCGCTGGCGATTCGTTATTTATTGCTTTCCGTTCCGTATAGAAAGCAGCTCAACTTCACTTTTGAAGGCCTCAAGGGCGCCGAGAGCACTGTCGAACGGCTACAGAATTTTCGTCGGGCTGTTGAGACGGCCCGCGTATCCGGCGGATCTAATCCGGACATTACCGCTTCGATAAAAAACGCTGTCGCACGTTTTGAAGAGGCGATGGACGATGATCTCAATACAGCTGTTGCATTGGCGGCAATCCATGACCTTGTTCGTGAAATCAACACGGCAATTGCTGCCGGAGATTTGCTGGAAGACGATCGCGTTGCTGCACTTGACGCAATTCGTCGTTTTGATTCGGTGTTTGCGGTTTTTGGCAAATCCGGGCCGGAAATGCTGGATGCGGAGATTGAAGCATTGATTGCCGAGCGTCAGCAAGCAAGGAGACAAAGAAACTATGCGCGTTCCGATGAAATTCGCGATCTTCTGCTCGAACGCGGCATTATTCTGGAAGATACAAAAGACGGCGTCCGCTGGCGGAGAAAATAATTACCGGCGGAGAAAATAATTGGAGGTAATCTTGACCGGTTAAAGATCCGGTGTTTATTAAAGCACTATACCGTCACAGAGCCGGCCGCCGATACTTGTATAGAAAAGATTGACTACTTTGAAGGTATTTGTCTCACGGCAATAAGAGATGCAGCGGTCGTAAGGTTTAGAGTAGATATGCAGACTTACCGCACGGCTGCCGTACTCTGCCAGGTTAAGTATCTGATGAATTGGCTCTTCCAGATCGACGCGGGAAGCAAGGCACTCAGCAAGTTCAAAGTCGTCTGATTCACGGAGTTTGCAAATTCCCAGCTTCTCGTCAATTTCCTCAATAGCGAAATTTTGCCCTTTCAGCCGTCCGATCGGGACAGTCATCCAGCATCTTTGATCCCAGTGATTATGGATGCGGGAAACCTGTCCAGGCTCCCAGCAGATTGCCATCGCTTCAAATCTTTCGTCCTTGTAAATGAGATTTCGCGTGTAAAATCTGTTACTCCAAAAAAGATACGGTGATAATGAATCCGGATCTACCGGATTGTGGCTAAGAAACTCGTAAACAGGCTCGCAGGTAAATTCTTCCTCCGGTATTTCACAAAGGCCCTGTATCAACTTTTCTACTGAAACGACAGGCATAGAAACAAAATTTGAATCCTAATTTTCAAGGGGTTTTTTCAAAAAGTCAACAAATTCCGCCTCATTCCGCGTTAAACCCGGAAATGTAGCCAAAGGCTTTTTGTCTGCGTTGAGGATAGCATAAAACGGAAGAGCAACTGTCCCGAACATATCTTCTTCAAGTTTCTGCTGTTTACGATAGATTTCGCCGTCGCCATCTGTATAAAGCCTGACAAGAATGTATTTCTCCATTTGGCTTCGTACGGCCGGACGGGTAAAAATGTTTGCCTCCATCCAACGGCAATTGGTACAGGTGTATCCTGTAAAATCTATAAAAATAAGTTTATTTTCGGCTTTGGCCCGTGCAAGGGCGGCTTCGAAATCGTTAATTATCCATACGGGCTCTGTGGTATTTGTTCCAAATGAACGAACGTCAGCTTCGGTTTCCGGCGGCAAAAAAGCTTCGATCTCACCAAGTTTGTTTCCCCATAAACCTGTCATCAGATAGAAACTGACAGCCAATGAAAGAATTGCGGCCAGGAGCCGGATAGATCCGATGCGTTCCGGCTTGGAATCATGCTTTAACTGGAACTTGCCGAGAAGATATAGCGCAAGCGTTATACCTATTGCAATCCAGATCGCCAGGACTGCTGTCCGCGTAAAAATGCCCCACTTCCAGACCAGGTCAACATTGGAGATAAACTTCATTGCTGCGGCTACTTCGAGAAAGCCCATTGTTACCTTTACAGAGCTCATCCAGCTGCCGGCTCTCGGTAATTGGCTAATCCATTGAGGAACAAGTGCTAGGATGAAAAAAGGTATCGCAAAGACAGTAGAGAATGCCAACATTCCGATAAGAGGCATCTGCCAGTTTCCCTGCGATGCAGAGACGAGAATGGTGCCGACAAACGGTGACGTGCAGGTTAGCGATGTCATTGTAAACGTCAATCCCATCAGCAGAGCTCCTATGATTCCGCTGCCTTCGCCCTCCTGTGAACGAGTCAGAGCGTCAAGACGTGAAAGCACACCGGCCGGAACCGTGATTTCATATGCGCCAAAAAGATTAAAAGCAAAGGCAAGAAAAATTGCGGCAATCAGAATATTAACCCATGGATTTGCTGCAAAGAGATTTATGCCGGCCGCTCCGACAAAGACTGCAAGCAGCATTCCCAATAAGGTAAATGTAGCAATTATGCCAAATGAATAAACCGCAGCCATCCTGACCGAACGTGCACGGCTCCCATGCGAATGATTGGCAAAATACGAAACGGTGATTGGAATCATCGGGAAAACGCATGGCGTAAGAAGCGAAATGGCGCCAAGCGTTGCCGCAAGCCACAAAAATGTCCAAAGATCAGGTGTGCCGGCACTTTTATTTCCGCGAATCTGCGATGCGGCATCGTTTTTTTGCAATGAATCGTTTGATTCTGTCCCGGTAATTTTCGCATTTCCGCCGGGCGAAGGTGTCGCCGGAGATTCGCCGGCAAGTGAAACGCGTTTTGTCCTTGGCGGCAAGCAAAAAGTGTCGTTACAGAGCTGGTAACGAACATCGAAAGCAACCTCTGCCAAACGAACTTCCCTTTCTGCTGCTATTTGTATTTCAAAGTCAGCGCGATCCGTGTAAAAACGCGTTTCGAGCGGCTTGCCGTCAACAATAAAATTCGGATCCGGCTGGCTTTTTGGTTTGTCGGCCCGGATTTGAGCATCAATCGCCGCCGGGACGCCGCCCGTTATCTTTATCGTCATTGGAATCGGGCCGCCTTCAGGCTGATCCAATGAATAGAGGTGCCAGCCGGGCTCGATCGTGGCAGAAAGCCGGAATTTAGCCGATTCTCCCGGACGAAGCGTCGCGTCAGGCTGTTGTGCGGAAAGGCTCCATTTTGCCGGATCCTGGGCTGCAGTTCCAAGACTCAAAAAAAGCAACAGGAGGATAAAAGTAAAAAGCTGGCTGTTAATTGTTATTTTCATTACCGATAGTAATTCTATTACCCGAGATAAAAAGCGGCAACGCCGGCTGACATAATTGAAAGCCATAGACAATCCTTAGGCTTTTGCCTAAATCGTTAGCATTCAATTATAATTATCTTTTGTTCTGCAATATTTATTCATAGTTATTTACGCATTCATCGGAGGTTCCCAGCATTGGCAAAAACAGCGACAACCGGAAAAGCCGCCGGCGAAAAATCCAACGGGCAGGAAAATTCCTCTGCAGAATCCAGACGCGAATCTGCTCTTGCACTCGAAGCATTGGAAATTTTACAGGCCGATTATGAGAAGCGGCGCAAATCCCAGCTCGAGGCAATCAAAACCCTGGACAAAAAACTGCTGCGTGAAATGCTCTATCAGATGGTACTTGGGCGCAAGTTCGAAGAAAAGTGTGCCGAAGTTTACCGGATGGGCAAAATTGGCGGTTTTTGCCACCTCTACATCGGCCAGGAAGCAATAGCCATTGGTTCGATAATGGCTCTTGAACCGGACGACATGGTAATAACTTCTTACCGCGACCATGTCCAGGCAATGGTAAAAGGCATTTCGCCGGAAGCGGTCATGGCCGAACTCTATGGCAAAATCGGCGGCTGTGTAAAGGGTAAAGGCGGCTCCATGCATATGTTTTCCGCCGAACATCAATTTTATGGCGGCCACGGAATCGTCGGCGGCCAGATAGGAGTCGGCACGGGAATGGCCTTTGCAGCCAAATATAAAGGCACCGGTCGCGTTACGCTTTGCTTTTTTGGTGAGGCCGCAGTAAATCAAGGCATTTTTCATGAATCGCTGAATATGGCCCAGCTTTGGAAACTGCCCGTAATTTACATTTGCGAAAACAATCAATACGGAATGGGCACATCGCAGGAACGTGCCATGAGTACACGCAACATAGCCAAAAAAGCCGAATCTTACGAAATGGCTAATGAATTCGTTGACGGTATGGATGTACTGGCCGTACGCGATGCCACACTGCGTGCAATCAAACGAGCACGCGAGGAATCGCTGCCTACACTCCTTGAAGTCAGGGCCTATCGTTATATGGGACATTCAATGTCCGATCCGGGGAATTACCGTACCCGCGAGGAAATTGCAAAATACCAGCAACGCGATCCGATCAAATTATTTGAGGGAAGCCTTCGCGAAGCCGGAATCTTCAATGATGAGGATTTTGCTGAAATAGAAAGGGAAGCCGCCACAGCCGTGGAAAAAGCGGTCGAATTCGCTGATTCCAGCCCGCTGCCGCCGGAAAGCGAACTTTTGACAGATGTCTATGCGTAATCTCAAGGTTTCCGATTGATTTTGGCGGCTGTTCCGCCTTGTTTCCGAAAGATTTTATTAGATTTTATATGGCAATACTTACGATCCGGGATGCTCTGAATCAGGCACTGCGCGAAGAACTGCTGCGGGATGAAAACGTTTTTATAATGGGCGAAGAAGTGGCCGAATATGACGGCGCTTACAAAGTAACCCGTGGCCTTTGGAAAGAATTCGGTTCAAAAAGAGTTATTGACACTCCGATTACCGAACTCGGATTTGCCGCCGTCGGCGTCGGCGCGGCAATGGCCGGGCTGCGGCCCGTGATCGAGTTTATGACCTGGAACTTCTCGATCCTCGCCGCGGATCAAATCATCAATCATGCCGCCAAAATGCTGTATATGTCCGGTGGACAGTTCAAGGTCCCGATCGTCTTTCGCGGTCCGAACGGTTCTGCTTATCAGGTTTCCTCCCAGCATTCGCACGCACTCGAAGCAATGTACGCCAATTTTCCGGGGCTAAAAGTCGTTATGCCATCGACTCCCGCAGACGCAAAAGGGCTCTTGAAGTCGGCGATCAGAGACGATAATCCCGTAATCTTTATGGAGCAGGAGAGAATGTACGGTATAAAGGGTGAGGTGCCGGAAGACGAAGACTTCACCATCCCGCTTGGTGTCGCCGATGTCAAACGTGAAGGGACAGATTGTACGATAGTTGCCCGTTCCATGACCGTGCCCTTGGCTCTGGATGCCGCGGAAAAAATGAAAAACGAGTTTGACGTGTCGGTCGAGGTAATTGACCCGAGAACTATTAAACCGCTCGACACGGCAACCATAGTCAATTCAGTAAAAAAGACCAATCGCCTTGTTATTGTCGAGGAATCCCATGCTTTTGCTTCGGTCGGAGCTGAAATTTCACATTCCGTAATCGAAAATGCTTTTGATTATCTGGATGCCCCGATCAGGCGTATTTCAACGGCTGAAGCGCCGATGCCTTATGCTAAAAATCTGGAAGCGGCTGCACTTCCCGATGTAAATAAGATCATCACTGCGGTTAAAGAAGTTTGTTATTTGTAAAACCTGTTCATACTGCTAAAAGTTTAATTTTGAAGTTATATGGCTGAAAAATTCTTAATGCCGAAGCTATCGCCGACGATGGAAGAAGGACAAATATCGCGATGGCTGAAAAATGAAGGCGACTCATTCGAAGCAAATGAGACACTTGCAGAGGTAGACACCGACAAGGCCACAATGGAAATGACCGCATTAAACGGCGGCACTCTGTTGAAAATAATCAAAAAAGCCGGCGAGACGGCCGCACTCGGTGAGCCGATTGCGATAATCGGCGAGAAAGGCGAAGATATCTCTGCTCTAGTTGCTGAATTGGAAAAATCCGGCAGCGAAGCGCCTTCACAAACATTGGCTGAACAGCCAGTTGTGGAAACGGCCAAACCTTTGCAGTCACAAGTTTTTGAGCCTGCCGCAGCCGTTGTCCAAACAGCAAATGGAAGTGGCTCACGATTATTGGTTTCTCCGATAGCCGCCCGGATGGCCGCCGAGAACGGCATCGACCTGAAAACTATCAAAGGAACCGGCCCGAACGGCCGGATTATCAAACGCGACATCGAGGCTTTACTGAAAACTGCCGTTGCAACTACGGCCGCCGCACCACGCCAAGCCTTTTCCGCGACGATCGGCCCCGCTCCATATCGCGACGAACCCGTAAGCAAGATGCGAAAGGTAATTGCTACACGACTTGCTGAATCTATCGGGCCGATTCCGACATTTTATCTTACCGCCGAGATCGAAACCGATAACCTGCTTGCGGCAAGAAAACAGATAAACGAGCATCTTTCCGAGGAAGAAAAAATCAGTGTAAATGATTTTATAGTCAAAGCGGCCGCTATCGCCTTGGGTAAGCATCCCTGGGTTAATTCATCTTATCGCGATGGATTTATCCGCTTCTTTGAGCAGGCCGACATTGGAGTAGCAGTAGCTATCGATGAAGGATTGATTACTCCTGTTGTACGCGGAGCAGACCGTAAGGGACTCGCGGAAATTTCATCCGAAATCAAATCACTGGCGTCCCGTGCGCGGGAAAGAAAATTGCAACCCGATGAATACACCGGCGCGACATTTTCAATCAGCAATCTGGGAATGATGGGAATCAAGGAGTTCACCGCAATTATTAATCCACCGGAAGCCGCAATTCTTGCGGTCGGCAGCTCGCAACCGCAGCCGGTTGTACGCAATGGTGAGATTGTAATCCGCAATATAATGAACGTGACAATGTCTTGCGATCACCGCGTGGTCGATGGCGCGACGGGTGCCCGGTTTCTTCAAACGCTACGGCAACTACTTGAAAATCCGGCGCTTATGTTGCTTTAAGCCATTTATCTTCAGCATTTGCTGATTAATTGTTGAATGCCGAATGATTCAAACCGACCGG
The DNA here is from genome assembly GCA_040756215.1 of Acidobacteriota bacterium. GTDB lineage: Bacteria > Acidobacteriota > Blastocatellia > Pyrinomonadales > Pyrinomonadaceae > OLB17. The sequence continues at coordinate 448,766 of JBFLZQ010000001.1, read as the reverse complement.
ATACGGCAGTTATTACCTCCGCCCCTGCCGAGCCGCAGCGTTCAAATCTGAGCGCACACTTTTCGCTAGTTACCGTCCAGGCACTTTTCGGATCTTTGCCCGTAATCGCGAAAATCGTCCTGACGCAAATGTCACCGGTTGCCCTCGTCGGCTTTCGTATAGGAATAACCGCCGTTATCTTATTTATTTTTCAGCTCTTACGGCGTCGGATTTTTCTGCAACATCGGGCCGATTATCTCCGTCTTGCCGTTCTCAGCATTTTCGGCATTACACTTAATCAACTTCTTTTTATCGGAGGATTATCGCTTACCAAGGCGGTAAACACCTCGCTTCTTGCCGTTACGATACCGATTTTTACTCTTGGAGTGGGAGCCCTGGCAGGCCGGGAATCTGTTTCCGGTAGAAAAATCTTCGGAATCGTGCTCGCCGCCGCAGGAGTCCTGATTTTAATAGATCCGCGGAAAGCCTCTTTCTCATCCGAAACAACGATAGGCGATCTTTTAATTGTCCTGAATTCCCTTTCTTATTCAATTTATGTGGCCTTTTCTAAAGAAGTGATAACCAGAAACGGGGCCTTTCGTTCAATGATGTGGGTTTTTATCTTTGCCGCTGTTGTTTGCGTCCCATTAGGCCTTTGGTCATTTAATTCATCAGGGCCGGCAACGGTTACGGGAACAACCTGGTTGCTGGTAATCTATATTGCGGTAGGGGCAACCGCAGCAACGTATTTACTGAACGCATTCGCACTTTCGCGGCTAAATGCCTCAATCGTTGCGGTTTACATTTATTTACAGCCAATCATTGGTTTTGTCCTTGCAGCTGCGGTATTGCGGGAAGGTATTTCCTTTACATTTCTCGCCGCTGCTGCATTGGTCTTTGCGGGAGTTTATCTCACTACCCGACGTTCGACTCCGCCGGAGCATTTGCCCGCAAGCTAAACAATAAGAAACAAATTTTATTACGAGGCGTAAAACAACTCCAAAACCTGAATTTTCAAGCAATGCCAACCGAAATCACCAAAAAAGAAGCAAGCGGAATCACAATCCTCAGCATTCGCGGCGAAATGAGCATTGACGATGCGATTATTCTACGCCGGCTGGTAAATGATCTGTTAGCCGATGACGGAAAGCCAATTATCGTGGATATTGCCGAAGTTGCTTTTATTGACAGCGAGTCCGCTCCGATACTGAGGGAAATTGGTGATCTACCGGACGTTTCTATTGAAGGAACCGATTCGCTTATTCAAACTGCCATCGATCTCGTTGAAAAACGCATAGGATAATCTCCGCAGTGCCTCTTTGGCCTTAGCGCAACTGCCCGAAAATGTGTAAATTTAAGGTTGTGAAAGCTATCGAACTGGCAGAATTTGTAGGCGGGCGGCTGGTTGGTAACCTCGAATCGGAAATCAAGACAATCTCGGACATAACCTTTGCCGGCCCGGAAAGCCTTTCATTTTTCGAAAAAGATGGTCCGCCGCCGGATAATACCGCGGGTTGCGTTCTGATACGTGAAAAATCATTGCCAAAGGCTTTTGACACATCAAATTGTGCCTTTATCGTTGTAGAAAACCCAAAACTTTCCTTTGTAAAGGCTGCCTCGCTTCTTATTTCAAATGAGCGGAATTTTTACGGTATCGATCGCCTCGCCGACATATCCGCAGAAGCCGAAATAAGTGAAAATGTTGCTGTCGGCCCATTTGCATCAATTGCTTCCGGCGCCAAAATCGGACGCGGGTGCACTATCCATGCCGGCGTAAGGATTGGAAACGATGTCAGGTTGGGTGAATATTGTATCGTCCATCCGAACGTTGTTATTTTGGCTGCGGCAACCATCGGAAACCGCGTAATTCTTCATTCCGGTGTAGTTATAGGTGCCGACGGCTTCGGTTTTGTAAAAGATGCTGACGGTAACTACTTAAAATTTCCACAAATCGGTTCGGTGGAAATCGGCGACGATGTAGAAATAGGTGCAAATACCTGTATCGACCGCGGAGCACTCGGAAACACGGTCATCGGAAGCGGCACCAAGATCGACAATCTGGTTCAGATCGGGCATAACGTACGCATCGGCTCCAGATGCGTAATTGCTGCAGAAACCGGTATTTCCGGCAGTGTAATAATCGAAGACGATTGTGTAATCGGCGGACAGGTAGGATTTGGCGACCACGTTTATGTGCAGAGCGGTGCCGTCATCGGCTCACAGGCAGGTGTTTTGCCCGGGAAAATAGTCCGCCCGGGTGTCTGGTGGGGAACGCCGATAAGACCTTTGGATGAGTATAAACGCTTAAATGCACATTTAAATGGTATCGGGAGGCTTAAAGAGGAAGTCAATAGAATCAAATCCATTCTAAAAGAGATTATCGGGCATGATAAACCTTCATCCTGAGCCCTTCCGGATCAATGTCAGGATTGCCTCCGCGGCTCGTCTGGATGCACCGCCTGATCCTAAAAGACTGACTGCTTCCGTGATCTGGCTTTTAACTTTTGAAGCTATATCCGGATTTAATAGACGATTTATTTCTTCGGCGACAGCAAGAGGAGTAAAATCACCCTGAATCAATTCTTTTACTATTCTTTTGCCTGCAATTAGATTAATAAGTCCGAAATGCTCAACATTTATGAGCGGCCTGAGAAGCGTGTAATTGATTTTCGAGGCACGATAGACAATAACTGACGGAACACCAAGCAAAGCGGCCTCAAGCGTCGCCGTGCCACTGGTTACCGCGGCAACATCGGATGCCGCCAATGCGTCATATGTTTCACCCTCCACGACCTTGATAAAACCCTGATTTTCCAGGCCTATAACTTCCCGAACAAATTGCCCTTTCCCTTCTTTTACGGCAAAAACAAACTGCAGGTCGGGTTGGTCGCGTCTCATCTGCTCTGCGGCTGCAGCTAAAATCGGAGCGATTCTACTGATTTCAGCACTGCGGCTGCCAGGCAGCAGAGTTATAACCGGCCGCCGCGAATCCAGGCCATGGCGATCACAAAATTCCGCTCTGTTGCAAGAAGGCTTAACCTCACTTACCAGGGGATTACCGACATACTCAACATGTTTAACGCCGTTTTGCATGTACCAGGATTTTTCAAACGGAAGGATGGAAATTATCAAATCCACGTATTTTTCGAGTATATTTATTCGATATTTACGCCAGGCCCATATTTGCGGCGAAATGTAGTAGATGACACGATGGCCCCGACGCTTTAGTGCACGCGCCAGGCGAAGGTTGAAATCCGGAAAGTCAACTAAAACAACCGCTTCCGGCCTCCCGGTATCAGCGGCGGCAATGAGCCTTCGAAAAATATTGATAAACATCGGCAAAGCTCTTAAAATCTCAGGCAATCCGACAATAGAAATCGAATCGGATTCTACTACAGGTCTGACGCCTGCCTTTCGCATTTCGGGCCCGGCCGCACCGAAAAATTCAAAAACTTGATCAGGCTCGAGTTCCTGAAAAGCACTGACAAGCTTTGCCGAATGCAAATCGCCTGAGGCTTCGCCGGCAACAATCATAATTTTTTTGAAATTGTCTGCCATTTACAATAAGAATACATAATAAATGAGAACTGTTTCTTTCGGAAACAAACCAAATTGCCGGTTCATTCATCAAAAAGTCCGGCCTTTTTTGTTTTGTTTTCGGTAATGCGTTCCTTGCTTAAGCCTCTTGATAACACTAGAATAAGGGGTTTGATTAAAAGTTTTTTCTGTACCGAAAACTAGTCCGGAACAGAAATTTGGAGGAGTCTTCGTGAATTTTCGCCTTAATATATTTGTTTTCCTGGTTTTTACCTTTTTGTGTGCGTCTCTCGCATTTGGACAAACGGATTCAGTCATCGGGCAGATTACTTCGTCATCCAGCGAATCTTTTGCCGGCGCAATCAGTGGTGATGGCCGTTTTGTAGTCTTCGAATCTTCTGCCAATATTGCAACCGAGAACCCGCGTAACGCAGATGGAAACACGGAAATCTTCTTATTTGATCTTGCGCAAAGGCGAATTTTCCAGATTACCGATACAAAACGTGTACTGAAGAACCCGGCAAATGGTCAGGTTCAAAGCAATATACTGGTGGATATAGTCAATAAAAGGCCTGTAATTTCAAATAACGGCCGCTGGATTGCATTTGCTTCAAATGCGACAACCTCTCGCCCGACAGCTCCTGATTCAACCAATCCGGGTAATTTTGACGGCAACGCCTACAATACACAATCACCGCTTCCCTGTACGCTGCCGTCTCCGAGCCCGACGCCGACTCCTTCACCGACAGCATCGCCGTCTCCTTCCCCGACTCCATTCAATAACCCTTTGCAATGCGACGCCAATATGGAGATCTGGCTTTACGAAATACCTGTCTATGGACCGGCTGATCTGACCACGGGAGAGGAAATCCCTTACACGGAACTCTCCGGAGGCAATTTCGAACTTGTTACAAATTCCCTTCCGAGCCGCTATCCGCAGGAAGGTACGATTCTAAGACCGCCTTTCATCGCAGACGACAACCACGACGTGTCAATTGACGATAATGGCAACCGGATAGCTTTTGTGTCCACACGTGATCTCGTACCCGGCGGCAATTCCTTTCCATCAGATGATAACGACGAAATCTTTGCATTTACACGGGCTGCAGCACTTGCGGACACAAGTGAATATAAAGAGCCTCCGCTCGCTGTTTCGACCGGAACCGGTGCAATTACACAAATTACCCGTACTCCACGCGGTCCTATAACTAACCCGATTTATAACAAAAATCCAACGATTTCCGGTGATGGCAGTCGGATAGTATTTGCAAGTACGGGTGATAATCCAATTATCGGAATGACCGGCGGCAACAATCCCGCATCAAGCCGAAATGAAGAGGTTTTTTTCACTGATCTGGACTCCAATGGCGTCCCGGCCGGTATCAAAAGACAGGTTACTGTTACCACTCCGACAAATCCGGGCGACCCGGTCAATTTCTTCGAGTTTGGCAAGCGAATGAGCCGAAACGGTCAATTTATAGCATTTGATTCATTCGCGGACCTGGCTAATGAAAATGGCGGGCAAAACTACACTTCCTTTGCCACATATCTTTATGACGCTTCGGCTAACACATTTCGCCGCATCGGAGCACGAAGCAACGCCGATTCGCAGGCTCTCGGCGGCGATGTAGCCCGTTATCCGACATTTACAGACTATGACAGCAGTGGCGCACCGGCTACTCTTGTTCTGGAAACAAGAATGAACATCAAGCCGGACGGAACGGTGGCAACAACAGCATCTGACGGACTAAACCCCGATGAGACGCGCCCGGTTCAAATTTATACATTTCCGCTCAACGTTTCACCGTCAACAGCTACTTTCACGCGTATAACAAAGTTTCCGATATCGGTCAGTTTCCTGGCACAGACGCAACCGCTGACATCCAATTCAGCTCAGCGAATGGCATTTAATTTAGCTCTAACGGAATTGGGCGGCGGCAATTTCGATCTGCAGTCAGAAGTTTATTATCTATATCAGCCGCCGGTAACCGGCACGCCGACTAATGCAGAATTGCATTTCGTTACCGGAGCGTCGAGTTTGCCGATACTCCCGACAAACAGTGCATCCCCGACTCCGACTCCATCCCCAAGCCCGACTCCGACTCCGACGCCTACGCCAACTCCGTCGCCGTCCCCGACTCCGAGCCCGACACCTCAGACACCCGCTGCAGTTCAGGGTGTTTCGCCCGGAATGCTCGTAAAGCTTAATTACACGCCGGGATTTACACCCCCGGTAACTCCCCGAACGGCCGTGGCTTCACTTTCGAGACGATTTACATTGCCAATACAGTTAAGCGGCGTAACGATGACAATTAACGGCTTTGCCTGCGGGTTGAAGGAAATAACAAACAACTCGATAACTTTTGTCGTGCCGCCCGGACTTGATTCGCAAAACAGCGGCAGCTTTTATCCTGTGGTTATCAACAATCAGGGAACAGTTATAAAAGGCTTTGTCACCGTTGTGCCTGCCCGTCCGGATGTATTCAATGATAATGGCGGCCCGGGCGGAAGAGCACAGGCTTTCAACGTTACGAACCGCGTGCATACAACGGAACCCTTTACGGTAACAACGGTTAAAATTAAAGGCGGCCGCCGAATCCCGACTACACTTCGTGTTCGCGTCACTGGAATTGCAGATGTTCCGAATACTGCATTCAACATCAAAATCGGTAATGTCACAATTGCCGGTGCGGCCGTTTTGACAAACAGTATTTTGCTGGAGCCCGGTGTCTATTATGTAGATTTTCTCTTGCCGCCTTCGCTCAATATGTCCGGAGATCAGCCGATTGTAATAAACGTAATCTCCGGCAGTACTACGTTTTCCTCGCGTCTGGAGGACACGGCACCACTGATTAGATTTTTATAGGCTTCGGCGCGGTTTTCTCTACGGCAGCCCTGCATTCGATGCCTTTATTATCTAAAAGGCTCGTGATGCTGGGTTGCCTCACTTTCGGCTATATTATATCCTTATTAAGTGCCTGCCGAACTGAAAAACAAAGACTAACGCAGATAGTAAATTTGATTTTTTTAGGGAATGTTATTTGTATTTTTACTATAAATAAATGTTATGGCCGAAAAAGATGTTAACACTATGAAGATTTCGCCTGTCGTTTGGCGAAACGGTGAATTGATAGCCTGGGACGATGCCCGAATTCATGTAATGTCTCATGTAGTCAATTACGGCTCAAGCGTATTTGAAGGGATCCGATGCTACGAATCCAATCGTGGACCGGCAATCTTCCGTCTTCGCGAACATATGCGCCGACTTATGAATTCAGCGAAGATTTATCGTATGGATCCGTCATATAGCCTTGATGATTTATGCTCTGCGGCCATTGATGTCGTCCGCAAGAGCGGCCTTGACTCGTGCTATCTACGGCCGGTCATTTTCCGCGGGCTTGACGAAGAAAAACCGTCATTTGGCGTTTACGGGCTTTCTAACCCGATAGATGTTTACATCGCTGCATGGCAATGGGGAAAGTATCTCGGCGAAGAAGCCCTGGAAAACGGAATAGATGTTTGCGTATCAAGCTGGACAAGAATCTCGTCCAATTCGATGCCTGCAATGGCCAAAGCCGGTGCAAATTATATGAACTCCCAGCTCATCAAAATGGAGGCCAAACTGGGTGGTTTTGCCGAAGGTATCGCGCTTGATGAACGTGGTTATGTTTCAGAGGGTTCGGGCGAAAACATTTTTCTTGTATCTGACGGCAGGCTTATCACGCCGCCCCTTGGAGCATCTATACTTCCGGGAATTACCCGTGATTCAGTAATCCGGATTGCCCGCGAACTGGGAATCGAAGTAATCGAAACATCTATCCAACGAGCAGCACTGTATCTTGCGGATGAGATGTTCTTTACCGGGACAGCAGCGGAAATTTCACCAATCCGCTCGGTTGACCGCATTACGATCGGCAGCGGCAAACGCGGCGAGATTACCAGGCGGCTGCAGGAAGAATTTTTTGCAATTATCGAGGGTCGCCGTCCGGCTCCGAATGACGAACAATGGTTAACTTTCGTAGCTGAAACTGCTGAAAAAAAAACGGTAACAGCCTAGAAACCGACCTTCCGGCAGTTTCGGACTAACGGAGTCCTTGTCCGAATTGCTCCGTACCGAAACTGCCTATACCATTTAGCCTGAAACTGAACATTAGGCGATTTTCATTTCTGACGCCAACATTGAAAGTATAGAACTGCAAGGCAACCGAGCAGCAATCATAGGCGTATCCAAACGTGTAAAGCGAGCTTATCAGCGGCGACAATCTGGTTGCACGTCTGTTTTCAAAGTCAAAAAACAGCGATGTTCCGCCATAAAGTCCGCGGTCACGATTGCCGATAAACACTGAAGGACTCCATTGCGAACCGCGCAATGTCCCGGCTTCCTTACCGTTGGCATCTGCAAAATGCGTTAAAGATGGAATCAATGTTACAGCCCGTGTGTAATAGAATGTCTGAAAAATTTTCAATAGCCTGGTGTCGTAACCGATTGTTGTAGAAATCGAACGTAACCCGTCCCCCTGAAATCCGATATCCGCACGGGAATTAATGAAAATAGTCCGCTCGGGACGGTAAGTAGCATCAATGTTCAATGGTGAAAATCTACGCGGAACGCCGCCAAAAGTGTAAAACGTCAAGGCGGTAATCGGTGCGATCTGATTGCGACGGCCCGGCGTCAAAGCCTTGCCGAATTCCGGGTCGAAAAAATATTTTCCACGTACGGTAATTGTGAAAATTTCATACGGCTGAACAGACGGGATACCTGTCTTCGGCGATTCATCATTAGTCTGTGCCGCAGCCTGATCTCCAGCAACGGCAAAACCGCCTTTAGCCTGTGCCAGCCGCCGCTGGGCATCACGGGTAACAGCCTCAGAATAACGCCTTGTGTATATCCTGTTAGTTATTCCGTATTCAATTTCATTAGTATCCGTAATCGTATCAAGATCGTCAAAACGGATGATTCTTGAAAAATTGTTGATGCCGCCAATGAAACGATATGTTGCAAATGGTTCAATTACATGGCGAAATCTGAAGGTTTTATCGCTTCCGTAAAAATTTTTTGCTAAGGCAACCGGGCGGACATCAAGCTCAAACGAGCCGTATTTCCTTATAAGATCGCGGCCCGTGACTTGCCGCATATCATTAAAAGAATTCGAATAATACGTAACGCGCAGCGAGCCCGTTGCGGTAATATTAAAATAACGCGAATTCAATGGAAGAGTGAATTGTGGATAAATATCCAGACGTTGTCCCAAAACCGGTGAAACTACAGGGTCATTACCGGTTGCAGCCCTGTATGCGGCAATATTGTCCACTTCCTCACGTCGGGAAATGCCCTCGGCACTTGCCTTGAATGAAAAATACAGCGGCTTGAGAAAATCAATCATTGCCGGACGCTTTTCAAAGTTAACGCTCGGCAAATTACGTGTTTTTACACGGACATTCGGAATCGAAATCGTTTGTGACCTGCCCAAAAGATTAATTGTGTAATTGTTCCAACTTTTGTTGACAAATACCTGCGAAACCTCGATCGGCGAAATGATTTGCTGAATACCGTCAGAAAACACCTGACGGAAAGCCAGATTGGATGTCAGACGCACATCTGCCGCCGCAGTAAATCCATTTGGAAAATAGTGAATTCCCTCTGCATAAACGATCGAACCGCCCTGGTCGGGATGTTGGGCATCTTCGCGTGGTCCAAAAATCCGGTCTTTGACATTATAAAACCCAAAATTGAAATAAGACCGCGAATTCGCACGCGAGCGAAAATCCAGGCCGTAACCAATGCCGCGTGAAGTATAAATATCCGTCCGAAACGTTACGTCTGCGGAATTGCCGAGAGTTTTGAAATATGCACCTGAAACGCGGAAACCTTTGTTTGCAGAATAGCTGAAGGTGGGCGTCAGAAATCCGGAAGCCCGACCGCGTTTTTTAATTGGTATCGATGCATAAGGGACGGGAATCAGTGTAATGTCCTTTAATTTAAACTTTGCATTTTTCAGCCTGACACGATCATTGGTTTTGATACGTGCTTCATCGGCAGTAAATGACCATTTCGGAACTGCTTCCTCACAAGCCGTAAAAACTCCGCGGGTAACCACGACTTCATCCAATGCGGTGCGTTCAACCCTGTCTGCAGTAAAATAAATTACCGTCCCATCATTGGTCTGATTAGTGTAGCCCGAGGCATCCTCAAAAGATCCTAGTTTTGTTTTGTAATTCCAAACGGCGCGGACTCCGGTTATTCTCTGGTCAGACCCCTGATCGAATACAACACTTCCTTCTGCGATTAGCTTATTCTCGGCTTCAATTATCGTAATTTTATCTGCCTGCAGCCGATAGATACCATAGCGGGCATCGACATTACCTGAATGCACTACAATCCTTTTGCCCGCTTCGCCCTCTACGGTCTGTTTTTCAGAATAAACTACCAATTCACCATCTCCGCCTTCCCCGGTGAAACCATTTTCGCCGGGACGCGGTTTGACGGCCGGCTGTTCGGCAGAAACCGGATTGATATTTGGCGTATCAGTTATCGGATTAGAAACCTGACGGTCAACGGGATTTGTCTGCTGGCCAACAAGAGCAACCGCGGAGAATAATAAAATAACCGTAAACTGGAAAGGCAATAAGCGTTTCATTCCGAAAAAATACTAATTCATAGATGCTAGCATGAAAGCGGAATTACGAGAAAGCAATGTGTTAAACTATTTCAGAAACTATGACGACGGACTTAAGTATATCCAAACAAAAGGTTTTGGTCGTCGAAGATGAAGCTCTGATGCGTGATATTCTCCGCTCGCTTCTCGAACGAGCGGGCTACGAAGTCTTTACTGCAGACAGCGGAGAGGCTGCACTCAGAATTCTGAAACAGGCAGATATTTCCGTTACCCTGACCGATATAAGAATGCCCGGAATTGACGGGCTCAGCCTGCTGGAGCGGATTAAGGAGATTGATACAAATGCGTCCGTGATTGTGATGACGGCATATTCATCGGTTGATTCTGCAGTTGCTGCTTTGCGAAAAGGTGCTTTTGACTATGTAACAAAACCATTTGTCAACGATGATTTGCTGCGCCGCTGCGCAAATGCAATTACACAGCGAAATCTCGTACGTGAAAACCGGGCTTTACGTCGTGAATTGAACAAAAAATATGGATTCAGCGAAATAATCGGCTCTGACAGCACTCTTTCCGGCGTAATGGATATCGTTTCCAAAGTGGCTTCCGCTAATGCTCCTGTTCTTATCACCGGTGAAAGCGGCACCGGGAAGGAATTGATTGCACGTGCGATTCACTTCAACAGCGAAAGAGCTACCGAGCCTTTTCTGGCAATCAATTGCGGGGCAATTCCGGAATCTTTGCTTGAAAGTGAGTTGTTTGGCCATTCACGCGGAGCTTTTACCGGAGCAACCACAGACAAAAAGGGAATTTTCCGGGCCGCCCGCGGAGGGACAATCCTCCTGGATGAAATCGGCGAAATGCCCGCATCGCTTCAGGTCAAACTTTTGCGTGCAATCGAAGAGCGAACCGTGAAACCGCTTGGAGAGTCGGACCCTATCCGTTTTGATGCAAGAATCATAGCCGCAACAAACCGCGATGCGGAATCGGAAGTATCGGCCGGACGGTTTCGCGAAGATTTGTTTTACCGGCTGAATGTAATAGAAATCAAGTTGCCTCCGCTGAGAGAGCGTCGGGACGATATACCAAAGCTTGCACGACATTTCGTTTCAAGAATCGCGGCAGCGAACGCTGCGATCGAAAAGCCGATAAATGATAAGACGATGGCGGCTCTGTTGGAATATGACTGGCCGGGCAATGTTCGAGAACTTGAAAATGCTCTTGAAAGGGCATTTTTGCTTAGCGGAGAGGAAATAATGCCTGCAGATCTGCCGGAAAGAGTAAGGAGAACAGCCAACAGAGAACATAAAGGAATAGATGGCGCCCGTTTGACTCTTGAGGAGCTTGAAAGACGTTATCTGCTGGAGACTTTATCGGCATTCGGTAATGATAAAGCTGCAGCGGCAAGGTCACTTGGAATTGACCTTTCAACGCTTTACCGAAAGCTTAAACGCTACGAAGACCTTTGATATTATTTAGCCGTCAATTCCAAAATAAAAAAATCCGTACCGGAAACCGCAGTAATGGTGCCCGCGCCGTAAGGTGGCTGGAAAAACAGGGTGGCCGGGAATGCTTCTCCAATAATCATGGCATCCGGATTTGCCTCGCTTTGCGCTTGTAATTCGGCGGGAAACCAGTCCTCAGGCGTTATTGAACGGGGAGTTCCCTGCCCGCCTGCCGTCAAAGACTCGCGAATTTTCCTGGTATCCTCAGGTGAAAAACGCAGTACCGCAAGCAGCGATCTGCCATCTCCGCTTTTGCGCCAGACAACATCCTCAGGCTCGTAAGGTAAAGTTATTAGTGCTCCAAGCTCTTCATTTTCATCAGGTTGCGGCGATGAAACAGTAATTTGACGATTTGAGTTTGTATTTTGCGGGTTTGGAACCTGCCCATTTTCACTGCAGGATAAAGTTGAAAGCCCGGAAAAAATAACAAGTAAAACCGGGAACAATCTTTTGGCATGCATCCCACAATCTTACTTGCTGTAAGCCTTTTGATGCAAGGCCAAAGAAAGGAGTCGTTTTGTACACGTGCAGAGGATTTGCGGAGGCAGGAATTGCGTCCTAAACTAATAGCAGAATAAAATATTTTAATAGAAAATAATCCAATGAAGACAGTAGAAGCCGGAAAGAAACAAACCGCAGCCGAAAAGGAACTGGAGCGATGGGAGCAGGAAACCCTTCGCCCGGCTCTGGAGAAAATGCCGGAGCGAAAAGAAAAATTCGAAGGCGTCAGCCTTGAGCCTGTAGAGAGGCTCTATACCGAAGCACATACCGCGGACATAACTGTCGGTTTTCCCGGTGAATATCCATATAAACGCGGCATACACCCAACCGGTTATCGCGGTAAATTATGGACAATGCGTCAATTCGCCGGCTTTTCCTCTCCTGAGAATACTAATGCGCGGTTTAAATATCTTCTTGAACACGGGCAGACGGGTCTTTCCGTGGCTTATGATCTTCCCGCGCTTATGGGTCTGGATGCCGATTCCCCATTGGCTGAAGGTGAGGTAGGAAAATGCGGAGTGGCCGTATCTTCATTGGCTGATTTCGAGGTTCTATTTGATGGAATCCCGCTCGAGAAAGTTACGGTTTCACAGACGATAAACGCTCCTGCTCCGATTTTTTTGGCAATGTATCTGGTCGTCGCCGAAAAACAAGGCGCAGATTTCAAAAAAATTTCCGGGACTCTGCAAAATGATATTTTGAAAGAGTATATCGCCCAGAAAGAATGGATTTTCCCAATTAAACCGGCAATGAAACTCGTCATCGATACTTTCGAGTATTGCAGTAAAAATGTGCCAAAATATAACCCGATTTCGGTTTCGGGTTATCATATACGCGAAGCAGGAGCGACCGCACTGCAGGAATTGGCATTTACGCTTCGTGATGGAGTGGAGTACGTTAAATACGGTATCGACCGTGGTCTCGATGTGGATGAATTCGTACCTAGAATTTCCTTCTTCTTCAATGCCCATAATGACTTTTTCGAAGAAATCGCAAAGTATCGGGCGGCCCGCGTTGTCTGGGCTCGAACTATGAAGGAGCGTTTCGGGGCAAAAAATCCACGTACGATGCAATTGCGTTTCCATACCCAGACGGCAGGTGTTTCTCTGACAGTACAGCAGCCGCTCAACAACATTGCAAGAGTTGCGATTCAAGCTCTTGCAGGAGTGCTCGGAGGCACACAATCACTTCATACCGACGCTTATGATGAGGCACTCGCCCTGCCGACGGATCAGGCAGCCCTCATAGCACTCAGAACGCAACAAATCATAGCGGAAGAAACCGGCGTTGTTAATACGGTTGATCCGCTTGGCGGTAGTTATTATGTTGAGTCCCTGACCGAAAAAATGGTCAATGACTGTTTTGAATATTTCGATAAAATAGATGCTTTCGGAGGCATGGTCGAAGCGATTGAAGCCGGATTTCCACAAAGAGAAATTCAAGAATCCGCCTACCAATACCAAAAAGCCGTAGAACGGGGCGAGCAAACTATAGTTGGCGTCAACAAATACGTTATGGAGGAAGAGCCAGGCAAAGTTGAAATCCTGCAGATTGATGAGGCTGTTCGCGATCATCAACTGGAACGTCTTGCCCGGGTAAAAGAAACACGTGACAAAGCCGCCGTTCGCAACGCACTCGATCTGGTTCGACTTGCGGCTGAGAGAAATGAAAATACGATGCCGGCAATTATCAAGGCTGTATCTGCATACGCAACCGTCGAAGAAATTTGCAGTGCGTTAAGAGACGTTTACGGTATTTACGAAGAGCCGGCCTTTTAACAGACCCGGCATTTTATGTCGATAAAAAAGCGGCAGATTCTTCTCACAGATTTAAGCAAGTTGATAGTGCTTGCCTTAGCACTAATGCTGCGTTTTTCAGCTCCGTGGACAATTGTCAATAGGTTCCCCAGCCATTTCCGTTAAGGATTATTTTTTTTGGAGGAGATAAACAATGGACGAACAAAAAAACACTGCCAGCAGCCTGATTTGGGCGATTGCGCTTATTATAATAGTGGCAATTATAGCCGGAACACTTTATTACGGAGGCTTTTTCCGATCAAAGCCTCAAAAGCACGAAATCGAAGTTGACATAAATGTCCCTAGCGGAAGTAACTCCCGCTAGAGACCGGCATTTGATTGGTTTTATCCAAAGTTGACGCTGTTTTTAAGACGGCTAAGAGTTAGTGTGTTTTCAATAGTGCCGGGTTATTTACTCCCGTAACTTACGCGCCATATTTTCTTTGCTCCGTCATCGGCAATAAGGAGTGAGCCGTCGCGTGCAACCAATAATCCAACCGGTCTTCCCCATACTTCATTGGAATCTTCGTTCGGAAGCCAGCCCCAAACGAAATCTTCATAACGATTACCTGCAAGTTTGCCATTTTCGAAGCGTATCCTGACAACCTTGTAACCGGTCAATTTATGACGATTCCAGGATCCGTGAAAGGCAACAAATGCATCGCCGCGGTATTCTTCGGGAAACATTGTGCCTGTATAAAAAACAATTCCCAGTGCAGCCGAATGCGAAGTGAATAAAACATCTGGAGTTAACGCTTTTTTGACCAGATCCGGCCGTTCGCCGCGACGACGCGGATCTTCATTCTGCCCGATGTATGAATATGGCCATCCATAAAAACCGCCTTCTTTAACGGCAGTTGCAAAGTCAGGCACGAGATCGTCACCTAATCCATCGCGTTCATTGACTGCGGTCCAGAGTTCACCGGTTTTGGGATTCCACGCAAGACCAATCGGATTTCTTAATCCGGATGCAAAAATCCGATGGTTTTTCCCGTCGGGATCATAAACGGATATTGCAGCCCGCCTTGGATCTTCCTCTACATCTACGTTTGTAGCCGAGCCAATGGAGACAAAAAGCTTTTTTCCATCGGGTGAAAAGATTATATTGCGCGTCCAATGTTGATTGTACCCGCCGGCCGTAAGTTCAACGATTTTTTCCGGATCACCGGATGCTGCCGTCTGTCCGGTTTTGTATCGGAAACGTACAATGGAATCAGTGTTCGCCACATAAAACCAGTCTCCCCAGAAAGCCATTCCAAAAGGCTGTCTTAATTTGTCGGAGAACGTAAAACGGACATCCGCTTTGCCGTCGCCATCTGTATCGCGAAGAACAACTACGGAGTTTGCTCTTGAATCGGCAACGAATACATCGCCATTAGGTGCAAGTGCCAGCCATCTCGGATAAGTAAATCCGCCTTCGGCGAAGACGTTGATTTTGAACCCTTTTCGCAGGAAAAGTTTTGCATCGGCGGGCTGCGCAATTACCTTTGAAGCCCTGTAAGCACTCGATGTTGCAAATGGAGGCGGCAACTTGCCGGGATCTACCGAATGGACCGGCGGGTTATCTACGTTGATTACCTCAATCCCATCTGCCGTTTTTGTCTGTGGCAATGCCTTATCTGGTGATTTTTGAGCAGTGCAGTTAACGGCAAAAATGCACAGTAAAAAAACTACCGACAGATTAAAGAGAGTTCTGATATAGTTATTTCTCATAATATTCGCTCCGGTGCGGCCATGAACTTTTTATCAGAGAATAATCCGAACCAAAGCAGTAAAACAAGTCAGATTGGAAAGAGCGGCGAGCAAATTGCCGCCGATTATCTCGAAGCCGCCGGCTACCGCATAGTCGTTTGTAACTTTACCGCGCCGATCGGACGCAGCCGCAACGGTGCTACTGTCAAAGGTGAGATTGACATTGTTGCCGTGGATGGCGAAACGCTTTGTTTTATCGAGGTAAAAACCCGGACAAGTGATGATTTTGCTGATCCGATTGTGAACGTTGATCGAAGAAAACAGGCTGTCATTTCACGCACGGCCGGGGTTTACCGTACTCTTTTCGGTCTCGGGGAAATAAAATACAGATACGACGTTGTAACATTAGTAACCGGAAATAATGAAAGTCCCAAAATACGGCTTTACAAGGGTTTTTGGAGTGACCGTAAGCGGCAAATAAAACGCATTGATAATTCCGACATTTTTTAAGATTTACTTAATATAAATACTTTCCGCAATAGAAACTTTTCCGTTATTCTTGTCGTATCGTCATTGAGTAAAATCCGGCATTAACTGCCTAAAAAGGAAATCATTATGAAAAAACTGCTTGTATCTTTTTTGTTTTTGTTCTGCTCTTCGGCTGCAATGGCTCAACTGCCGCCGCTGGTTGACCGCGAAATATTCTTTGGCAATCCGGAATATGCCGGAGCCCAGATTTCACCTGATGGTAATTTTATTTCATTTATCAAGCCTTACAAGGGAACAATGAACATATGGGTAAAGGGCATCAAGGAACCGTTTGATGCTGCCAGGCCTGTTACTGCCGATACAAGCCGGCCAATCAGAAATTACTTCTGGTCACTGGATAGCCGTTTCATACTTTATGTCCAGGATAAAGGCGGAGATGAAAATTTCAATGTTTATGCAGTCAGTCCGACAGAAAAACCGTCCGAAGGTTCCGATGTCCCGTCGGCCAGAAATTTGACGGATGCTTCGGGAATCCGGGCCTTAATTTACGCTTTGCCTGAAACTGATCCCGATGCAATTTATGTCGGGCTCAACATTCGCGATAAAGCCTGGCATGATTTATATAAAATTAAAATCTCTACCGGCGAAAGGACTTTGATCAGGGAAAACCGTGACCGCTACCAATCCATGATCTTTGATAACAAAGATCGGTTGCGGCTCGCTGTCCGCTCAGCGCAGAACGGCGACACCGAAATTCTCAGAATTTCAGACGACGGTACTGCAACTAAGATATACAGTTGCGATGCATTTGAAACCTGTAGCCCGATTCGATTTCATAAAGATAATAAAAGAGTTTATATCCAGACAAACAAAGGTGATTCGGATCTGATCGAATTGGCTCTGATGGACGCTGAAACCGGAGTAGTAACAAAGGTTGAAAAGGATCCGCTTGGAAAAGTTGACCTGGGAGCCGTCTCTTTCTCAGAGATTTCAAAAGAAATAGTTGCAACAACTTACGTAGATGATAAACCGCGGGTATATTTCAAGGATAAAGACTTCGAACGCATCTACAACACGATTAAAAATCGTTTGGGCGACCGCGAAATTAACTTTCAATCATCGACCCGGGACGAATCCAAATGGATTGTATCTACGACAAGTGATACGGATCCGGGAACGGTCTGGCTGTTTGACCGTAAATCCGGCAACCTGCAAACCCTTTACCAGATTCGAGAAAAACTCAACCGCAGCGTTCTATCACCTATGAAGGTGATAAGATACAAGTCCTCAGACGGGCTCGAAATTCCTGCATATCTTACAATTCCGAAAGGTTCTGATGGAAAGAATCTGCCGCTTGTAGTTTTTCCGCATGGTGGTCCGTGGGCACGTGATTACTGGGGCTACAGTACCTATGCCCAGTTTCTTGCCAATCGTGGCTATGCTGTTCTGCAACCGAATTTTCGGGGTTCGACGGGTTACGGAAAAAAATTCCTAAATGCCGGAAACAACGAATGGGGCCAAAAAATGCAGGATGACATTACCTGGGGCGTCCGCTATCTTGTCGAACAAGGAATTGCGGATCCGAAACGCGTCGGCATTATGGGCGGAAGCTACGGCGGCTATGCAACACTTGCCGGCGTAACGTTTACACCTGATTTGTACTCTGCTGCCGTGGCTATTGTTGCCCCGTCGAACCTGAAGACTTTGCTTGAATCCATACCGCCTTATTGGGAAGCCGTAAGAGTTGTTTTTTACAAACGAATGGGAAATCCCAATACACCCGAAGGCCTTGAACAAATGAGGCGACAATCTCCTCTTTCCTACGCTGATCGTATAAAAACGCCTTTGATGGTTGTCCAAGGTGCTAATGATCCTCGCGTTAACAAACGGGAATCCGACCAGATTGTCGCTGCTCTCGCCAGCCGTAATTATCCGGTTGAATATCTCGTAGCCCCTGATGAAGGGCACGGCTTTGCGCGGCCGGTAAACAATATGGCCATGATTGCGGCAGCAGAACGCTTTTTGGCGAAGCATCTAGGCGGCCGGTTTCAGGAATCCATGACGCCCGAAGTAGCAAAACGATTAATGGAGATTACCGTTGATCCCAAAACTGTAAAATCTGCATCTTCGAATACAAACACTGCTCCGGCTGTTAATTTATCCGGTAAATGGCTCTTTACGATAAATGCCGGCGGACAATCGCACGTCATTCGGATTGAAATTACCCAAAACGGCAATACATTTACGGGCAAATCTGAATCCGAACTAGGAACCGGCACGATCGTGGATGGTAAGGTCGCCGGCCGTGATTTTACTGCAATACTGCGTGCAGAAATTCAAGGCCAAACCATAGACATAACTGTTGAGGGTTCAGCCGAGACAGATAGTATGAAAGGCCAATTTTCAAGCCCCGCCATCGGTAATTTGCCATTTACGGCAAGTAGAGATAACTGATTGGCTTCTGGTTACAAGAATAGGCGGCGTAAAAACTTTACGCCGCTTTTTTCCTGTCAGCGCTGGCTGCGTGGAGCTGAGGCGTCTGTAAGAATTACAAAATCACCGAGGTTTTTGTGTTTTTCCGAAATAAACGTTCGGAAATCAGTTTCATAACGAAACGTTACGACTACTGCCCTTGCTTTAGGATAATAGCTCAGCAATTGTTCCACGGTTCCGAGCCGGTTTTCGGTATGAAATCCGCCATTTAGGTGAACTACAAGAGCCTTACGTTCTTTTTCAAGAAGAAGCTTAATGGAATGAGCCATTGTTGAATCCCAAAGAGCCTGTGAATCCAGAATATTGTCCAGACCCATTTGCGCTTCGCCGCTTCCACCCATCAAAGCCTTGAATTTTTTGGCATAAATCTCGGAGGCCGGCGGATAAGGCAGCGGCGCAATCCATTCCTTGGCTCGATCAGAAAGTCGAGATAATGACTGACGGCCACCGCGTGAAACCATGTTCACATAGCGCCTTGGAGCATTTGCCGCGATAACGGGAAAGCGTCGCTCTTTGGCCAATTCTACGAGCGGCCTGTAATCCGTTTTATAATTTCCCCACGGCCTCGAGCTTGCCAAAAAATGATTTTCTGTTATTAAACCTTGCAGATATTCGTCTAATACAATCTGAATATCACGCTCAAACATCTCAAGCGAGAGTACAATCTTGCGTTCCCGACTATATTTATCAGCCAGAAGTCTGAAAATTTCATACTCTAACTGGTGACCGATTGAATCATCGTGCAGTTCTCCCAGAAAAATGACATCGGCATTTGCCATCTTATCTACAATGGTCTCGAGATCGACCGGATTCCCGGAGCCATCAAACACCGTAAAACGACCTTGCGGCGCCTGTGCAATGACTGACGCCGCAAGAAACACCATGATTATAAGGCCCTTCCACATATGGAAGCAGATTAACACATCGCCTGCTTTGTTTACACTACCGAAGCTCTATGCCGGTTCCGAATGTAAACGATCGACCGCGGGCCGGAGCGAAAACAAACTGCTCACTATAAGCCTTATTGAAAAGGTTCGATATGCCGGCAGTTATGCTAAGCGTATATTTTTCACGTCGGAAATAGTACCCGCCGTTGATATTATGCGTAACAAATCCGGGCTCCGGACCGCCGTTACCACCCTGATTGACCGGAAGCAGGAAGGAATCTGACAATCGCTTCTGCTTGCCAACGATGCGTGCATAATAATCGAAAAAATAGGCTTTGCCAAAATTCTGCCATCTAAAGCCAACATTTGTCCGAAACGGGCTTATAAAATTCAGTGGCTGATTTTTGTCAGTATCGTCTCCACGCAGGTAACTGAAGTTTCCGTTTGGCGTCAGATATCCGAGCGAAATCCGAATCGGAGCCTCGAATTCAGCTTCAAAACCCTGAATTCTTGCACGATCAATGTTTTGCGTCTGAAAGACGCGAACCGGAGATGCGCCTGGAGGAGAACTTACAATCTGGCAATTTGCGGAATCATAAACCGTACCGGGCCGTACGATAAATATTGGACAACCGCGACTGTCATTGGCCGGCACTGTAGCCAAAAGATCACGATAAAAATTGGAAAAATAAGTCGCTGATGCTGAAAGATGTTTAGAGCGGTATTTTAATCCTGTATCGAAATTAATACCTGTCTCAGGACGAAGTCTTGGATTACCAACAATGAATCCACCGACTGAGCCCGTATCGGTAAAAAACAATTCGAAAATATTCGGAGTTCTGAAAGATCTGCCGATTCTTGCCGTAGCGCTCCATTTTTCAGTCAGTTTGACAACCGCGCCGAAATCACCGGTAACAGCCGTGTTAGTAGTGCTTAGCCCCGTGGCAAGGTTGCCGATCCCCAAATCATTGATTTGATCCTGGCGAAGAGCCGGTAAAGCAAAACCGGTCGTCGGTTCGGATTTAGTGTCGAACCTATCGACGCGAACTCCGCCGATGAAACGAATGCGATCATTCAGACGAAACTCGTCTTGAACAAACGCGGCAAAATTTGTAAGGCTCGCGTTTGGTACGCTGCGCGTCGTGCTGATTCTGCGATTGGTCGAAGTTGGAGTCGAGGCTGAGATAATCAGCCGGCGATCCTTGTTTTCATCACGGAAAAAACTGGTCCCGGCGGTCAGAAAATTTTTCTTCCCGATTCTCCAATCAGTCTGAACATCATATCCTGCTGACTTTGTATCTGTCACGGTTTCGCTGAATTGGTAAACGCCCGGGAAAAAAGGCGGTGCCGGCGGAACGGTTAAAATATTGGTAAAGTTACGATACTGGGTTTGATAATATCCGCTGATGCTGAGGCGTTCGAACATTCTTGTGATGCCAGCGGAATCGAATCTCAGGTTTACCTTGTCTCTGTTCGAAAACGGGAAAAATCCATTGAATGTACCTACAAGTCCGGGAGAGCCTATATTTGCCGCGCGACGGCGATCATATGTTGCTCGAATAGTATTTTTGTCATTGATAAATGCCCGAACGGTAGCCGCAGAATTGCTCCCGTGAGATTGCGAATTGAAAACTTCTCCATTATCGCTGATGCCGACCCCGATCTGGCGTAAGGAAGCTAAAAAAGCCGCATCCGGTTTTCCGGTGGAATAATTTCCAAATCGATCCAGCGATTGTGAGAGCCTGAAAGCGAAATAACGTGACGAACCTGTGACAGCAAGGCTGCCCCGACGCCCTGTTTCATTTGATGTGTAGAAACCGTCCAGCCGCCCGCCAAACCGGAAACCACTGTCACGTCTTGTAGGCGTATCATTAGTAATAATGTTAATAGTACCGGCGAGGGCATCTGTTCCGTACAATACGGATCCACTGCCACGTACAACTTCGACGGATTCAACCTGCGAGAGGTCAACCAAACCCACTTCTATTCCGGATTGAGCCGTTGACGTACGGCTATTGTTAAGCCGCTCTCCGTCAACGAGTATCAAAACACGATTACTATCCAATCCACGAATACGCGGGCGAACCTGAAAAGCGCCCTCATTAACTGTCGATGTTCCGGGCAAAGTACGGAAGATATCGCCAAGAGTATTGGCCGCGCGCTGTTCGATTTGCTCCCGCCCTATTACACTGACCGGAACCGCTGTATCGGTGTCAGTAATCTGCGTCCTGGCTGCCGTTACATTTACGCTTTCCGTAATACCGCCTATTCGTAATGTAATCGTCATACTCTTGAGCGGCTCCTGCTGTGTGTCAATTTCCTTTAGGTAAGGAGCAAAACCATCAGCCGACACGATAAGTTGGTAGCGCCCTGTTGAAAGCCCGCCAATTTTTACAATACCGGAACCATCGGTTATAAAAATTCGGCTTGTAATACCACCCTGTTCTAATTTGATAGTAGCGTTTGGGATTGCCCGTCCGTCAATATCCTGGACGGTAAAAACTATCTCGCCGTCGGAGTTTTGAGCCGACGCATTGACCACAAAGATAGAGAGTAAAAATGACGCTATGGTTAGAAACGTCCTTAGCCTGTGAGGTAATCTCAATTTCATAATTCCATCCTGTTATCTGTAATGAGTAAAGTTGACCAAAATCTTACCGTATCGCAGTTCAATTTCAGTCGCAATTCAGTCAATCTTATTTATGTTTAATTTATTAAGCAGTAATACTAATCTGCCTCTGTTCCTTAAAGCATTCGGCAAATGCGGAAAATGTTTCCTTTGCAGCATCTATAATCTCAGAATGCATTTCCGGAAATATCTCTCCAAAACGATTCAGTGCGTCGCAAAACTCTTTCCACTTTTGACCAACCTCATGACCATAACTGGAAAAAAATGCCGCACCATTATCAGGAGTCAAACCAAGCCGATCGCGTAAATGCCGCGAAATTACCTGTCCGCCAAGTGTAGAGCCTTCGATAACATATAAGACACCAAAAGCACGAGCGGCATTTTGCATATCAGGAACCCTCTCATATCGAATTAAATTTTCAGCGGCTGAGGATAGCCCCAATACTTTCAAATCCTTTAGCAGGTGCGGCAGTTTTTCCCTTGTTTTGTAGTTGAAACCGTTCTCGAGAAGTAAATCATTGGGGATCAGCGGCTCAAGTGTGGCATAGATCCGATAAAACTTAAGAAGAAGATTTCCGTAGGAATTCAAATCCGTTGATTCATCCATTATATTCACGATTTGTTCCAGCGCTTCATGTTGTTCTTTTGTTGCTTCTTTCAAGGCTTTTGCAATCATATATCTTATTTGCAATTGAAATTTGTTTTCAATAAAGAATAATGACTTAGTCTATTTTCAAGTCCATTGGTTGTCAAGTCGTTAGTAAATGAAAACATTCCCGGCACAGCCTAAAGTCACAAGCATCTTGTGTTTCCTTATTTTCCTACAGGATAAAAAAAGGCCGTCGGAAATAACCCGACGGCCATTTATTCCCAATACTGACCGGAACTTAGGGCGTAGTAGAACTTACTATATCACCGCCTTGCAATGTGCCTGTAAGCGTTACATTGAACACGGATGGATTAAACACATATTTGGATTGCAATACCTGAACAGAGTAGGATTGTCCGGATTGTAATCCGCTGAAACGGTAAAAACCGAAGTTGTTCGAATAGGTGATCAACGGCTGCGAAAGATTGCCGCCACTTATGATTATCGCAGCTCGGGAAATGCCGCGTCCATCGGATGTTCTGACAACGCCGCCGAGCTCAACCGGTTGACCGGTTTGAGTGATTATTTCTATTCCCCAGCCCCCGGCAATATTACCGCTTGTTGCACCGGCTGTAACTGGTGTTCCGTTATCGTCTCGTACATAAAGTTTCCACTGTCCATTCGGATCTGCGCCACCGAAAACGGAAGCGAGGGTTACCGATCCGCCAACTGCACTTCCTGGTTCGTTGTAAGGCCCGGCAGGTGCGGGTGTCGGAAAATTGGATTGATTTGCGGTCCACGATGTTGGCTCATAGTGCGCGTTCAGAAATGCACCATTTTGCGGAAGCACCTGTCCTGCATCATCAGTAAAGGTAAGCGTACGAGGTCCCGGCAATCCGGCCGGCCCACCGGCATCGCTCATAAGGATAATGTTGCGGCCGTCGGGAGCTACCAACAATATATCGATGTCGGCTGCATTGTTAATATGGGAAACGTCATATAGTGTTACCCTGATTGTAGCAATCGGTCCGGCTGCCCCGGAAACATTGATTATCGATGGATAAAGCAGAGCCGCTCCACCCTGTTGCAACTGAATTGCGGATGTATTGCGAAATTCGGAAGCCGTGTCATTTATACTGACGGTAGCTGAAGTATTTGTACCAAGCACGGTTCCGGCGGAAGGAGAGCTAAGCGAGAGGCTGAAAGTCTCTACGGCTTCGGAAAATCTGTCGGGACATATTCGTATTGCGAATGACTTGAGTGTCTCGCCCGGAGCAAAAGTCAGAGTACCAGAAGAAGAAGCAAAATCTATATTCAAACCGCAATCGGGACCGGCAATTGCGGTATTGGCTGACGTGGCAAAATCTACGGTCGAGGTGCCGGAAGTGTCGCCAGTCCGGACAACGTTAACCATAACCGACTGGGATTCATTACCCGTAAGCGAAGTTTGCTGAAATTCGACTGTCGCCGGCTGCGGATCATCGTCTATGATTGTAAGAACAGCCGTTGAAGGCGATCCCAGAGTTGCGCCGGATACATTTGAAAGAGTTACATTGACCGTTTCGTTGCCTTCAAAAAGCGAATCATTGCAGACAGTAACCGGGACAGATTTGTCCGTGCTATCGCCGTTAGACCAGGATACAGTCGTATCGACGCTAACATAATCAACACCGCTCTGTCCGCAGCTTGCTCCGCCAGTTGCAGTGCCGTCAGAGGTTGTTACTCTTACTGATGCTGCTCCCGTCGATCCGCCGGTCCGGCTGATTACCAGCGTTGCCACTCCGCCGTTTTCCGGTAGTGAATAGGTCGATGAGCTGAATTGAAGAGTTCCGGGGCTGCCGCCACTAACAGGTGTGGGAGCAATACCTCGAAAGGCCGTATTGGCGGGAGCCGATGCAAGCAATGTCGGAGTTCCGACAATGGGTGCATTATAACCTGAACTATCCGTAAATGTCTGAAGCGAAGAACCGTTTGTGATGAAGAGTGCTACCGAATTAGCGTTTACTACTCCGGTAATGCCGCGTGCGGAGGTTATAGATACAGAGCCATTTAAAACCCAATTACCACCAACAAGCGAATATTTCTGAATGTTTCCGGAAGAATCGTCGGCAACATAGACCGTATCGACGCCTGCAACAGAAGCAGATAAATCAGCAAAGAAATAGCCGTTCGGACTTCCTGTAGTGGGATAGCCGGGAAGATTTGTGATTGCCTGCCCGGATGAAGTCGGGATCCCGGTTCCGACGGTTGCAAGTCTTGTAGTCCCTGTGCTGGCCGAAATATAAAGTTGACCATCAAAGATACCTGCTACCCTGAGGTTTGTTGGCGAAGACGCGATCTGCGTTGACGTAGTAGAGCCAAGAGTCGTATAACGGATGCCTCCGCCGGTACTGGTTCCGCTGATCCACAGATCGATTCCGTTGGTACTTGCGACGCTCCGCGGGTTACCGCCGGAAATGGCATCCGTAAGCGCCGTTGATGTATCTATAGCTCCGGAAACGCTGACGCGGGCAATTACCCGGTTGACCGATGTAGATGTCGAAGTCGTTATATTCGCAGTTCCGGGATCGGCATCATAGCCCGCCAGAACAAGATATTGCCCGTTTACACTACGACTGAGAAAACCTTCTGTTGTGGCAGTTCCTGAGGCTACGAGACGTCGATTTGAGCCGCTAACCGTGGTTGGCATGGCAATAGACTGGACGAGAGTGCCGGTGGGAGTATATTCGTCGAGAAAAACAACTGTTCCGGCGCTGGACAAAGTACCTGTTCCGTCGCCAACCCTGTAAATTACAAAGTTTCCCGGCGTAAAGGCTGCAAATGAAGATTGTCCGGTTTTATTGATTTTTTTATCGGTCTTGTCATCGGTTTTAAGTGAATAGTCCAACAGTGCAGCCGGTACCAAGTCACGTAATAAGCTACTTCCCTGCAAAACGACGTTTTGAGGAAGAATCTGTGCCGAAACGATAAACAGCCCTGCAAGGAGAATAATGACGGAAAGGGCAAATATCTTGTTGATTTTCATAAAGGTAACGTACGTCCGTTAATTTTGGAATAATCGCCTGCTTTGGTGTATGCATCAGTGTTTCAACCGATACAACGACAAGTCTGAGGCTTCAAGATCAGAAGAATTTATTTTCTTACGGCGAAAAGTATAGCCCTTGCGGATAAATTTTCAAATCTGCCGCAAGGTCAATTTAACAAACCCGTAAAATTTCTTAATTAGCTTCGGGAATAATTGGCCATTTTCCTGAAGAAAAAGCCGCTTTCTTTCAGATTCAAAGGAAAGCGGCTCAGGACCTGCAATAACTTGCCAGGAGCTGTTATTTGCTCATTGCAAGAGCGATTTTTGCTTTTGTAAATTCTATCTGTTCGATAAGTTTTTCGTTTGCTTCAATGTTTGCTCCGGAAGAGGACAATTCTTTTTCAAGTACTTCACGCATTGCGGATTCTTTTTCCACGTCGATTTCCGAGGCGGTTGCCGCGTCCTGAATCATAACAGAGACCTTGTTGTTGTTTACCTCGACGAAACCACCTGAAACAGCAAGTTTTTCTGATATATTTTTGCCAAAGTAAGAAAGAATGCCGGGTTTAAGAGACGAAATCAGAGGGGCATGATTAGATAGAATGCCGGCCTCACCCGAAGCGGTTGGAACGACAACCTCTTCAACCTCGGCATCAAAAACCTTCTTTTCGGGAGTAACAATTTCCAATTTCAACATAGAATTTTCCAATTTACAGAAATTACGGCGGCAGATACATGCTTTCCGTACACATTCTGCCGCCGGTAATTGAAGGGTTAAGCTGCGGCAGCCATTTTCTTGGCTTTTTCGCGTGCCTGCTCGATAGTGCCGACCATATAGAAAGCCTGTTCCGGCATATCGTCACACTTGCCATCGAGTATTTCGCGAAAACCCTTGATGGTGTCTTCTACCTTGACGTATTCGCCCTTAAGACCAGTGAATTGCTCACCGACTGTAAAAGGTTGCGAGAAGAAACGCTGAATTTTACGTGCGCGTGCAACTGTCAGTTTATCTTCTTCGCTCAATTCATCGAGGCCGAGAATTGCGATAATATCCTGCAGGTCTTTGTAGCGCTGGAGAATCTTTTTGACTTCCTGTGCGGTGTTGTAATGCAATTCACCGACTATCTGCGGGTCCAGGATTCGCGAGTTTGACGCCAGCGGATCCACGGCGGGGTAGATTCCAAGCTCGACGATTTGACGTGACAATGCTGTAACGGCATCAAGGTGAGCAAAGGTTGTTGCGGGTGCCGGGTCAGTATAGTCATCCGCCGGAACATAAACCGCCTGGATCGAAGTGATAGCGCCTGTCTTCGTGGATGTAATGCGTTCCTGCATTTCACCCATTTCGGTAGCGAGATTGGGCTGGTAACCAACCGCAGAGGGCATACGTCCGAGAAGAGCGGAAACTTCGGAGCCTGCCTGTGTAAAGCGGAAAATGTTATCAACAAAGAAAAGCACGTCGTTTCCCTGGTCGCGGAAATATTCGGCAACCGTCAGTCCCGAAAGCGCTACGCGGAGACGGGCTCCCGGCGGCTCAGTCATTTGTCCGTAAACGAGTGAAACCTTGGAGTTCTTGATTGCTTCGCGATCAACCTTTGTCAAATCGAAGGCCCCGGTTTCGTGGAAATGTTTCATAAATTCGTCGCCGTAGGTAATAACCTTCGATTCGACCATTTCACGAAGAAGGTCATTACCTTCGCGGGTTCGCTCACCGACGCCGGCAAAAACAGAATAACCTTCGCGGCCTTTTGCGACGTTATTGATCAGCTCCATGATAAGAACCGTTTTACCGACTCCGGCACCGCCAAAGAGGCCGATTTTACCTCCACGCAAAAAGGGCTGAATAAGATCTATAACCTTGATGCCGGTTTCGAACATCTCGAGCTGTGTCGATTGCTCGTCAAATGGCGGCGCGTGCCTGTGTATCGGCGATCTGACTTCGGAAGAGACTTCGCCAAGTTCATCGACGGGTTCTCCGACGACATTCATGACTCGTCCCAGCGTAGCAGGGCCTACAGGAACGGTAATCGGGCCGCCAAGGTCAATTGCCTTCATTCCGCGAATCATACCATCCGTCGGAAGCATGGAAACCGCACGGACGCGCCCTTCGCCCAGGTGTTGTTGAACTTCTGCAATGACATCTACGGGCTGATCTACTTCAAATCCTTCGGATGTAATTCTTAGAGCCTGGTAAATAGGAGGAAGATACCCCTCAAACTCGACGTCCACGACCGGCCCGATAATCTGAACTACTTTGCCGATCTTATCGCCATTTTGATTAGCCATTATTCTTAAATTGCTCCTGTGATAATTAGAAAATCGCTGTATTTACAAAGGAGCAAGAATAGCACAGTTCCGGCGTATTTCGCAAAACCATCACATTGGTGTTTTGGTGAGTTTTATCAACCGGTCTGCTTGAAGCCGCCTTCAACAGATCCGCGCAACTTTTCCGAAACAGCTATTGCGGCTGCTAAATATTAAAATAAAAAGAGTTGCACCGACCGGGTATTTATCCGGCTTGGGGTTTATACCTTAATACGAAAACTATCGGCCGCCTCTTGACAAATAAGTAAATTTTCGATACTCTGACAGTTCGCTTTTTTGCGAAAAACATTCACATTACAGGCCGATTATGAGCACTTATATTCCGAGTGGTAAAGGTTTGGCAGATGGGCGAAAGTGGTTCGTGGTTGACGCAAGCGGCAAGACCGTCGGGCGTCTCGCCACCGAAGTAGCCCGTATTCTTTCGGGTAAAAACAATCCGGCATGGACTCCTTTTCTGGATATGGGAGACCACGTCATAGTAATTAATGCCCGCGAAGCGATCTTCAAAGGCACCAAAAACGACCAAAAAGTTTACCGGCATCACACGCTGTTTCCCGGCGGACTTCGCGAAATTTCCGTCAAGGAAATGTTTGAGCGTCACCCGGAAAGAGTGATCGAGCTCGCGGTAAAAGGAATGCTTCCGAAAACAAAGCTTGGACGGGCTATGGCCAAAAAACTGAAGGTTTATGCCGGCCCCGAACATCGCCATTCGGCACAAAAACCGGAATCTATCGTAATTGAAACAAAATAATTTATGGCAGACATCCAGTATTACGGCACAGGACGTAGAAAAACATCAACCGCACGTGTTTACTTGCGGCCGGGATCGGGCAACATCGTCGTCAATAAGCGGGCCTTTGAAAATTATTTTCCGAATCAGGCACTGCAGATGATCATCCGTCAGCCGCTTCACCTGACCGAAACCGCAGGTAAATTTGACGTTATCGTAAATGTCGCCGGCGGCGGCGCGGCCGGACAGGCAGGCGCCGTTCGTCACGGAATTACGCGGGCTCTGATGGAATACAATGCAGATCTGCGGCCGACATTGAAAAAAGCAGGCCTCGTTACACGCGACCCGAGACAAAAGGAGCGCAAAAAATACGGACAGAAAGGTGCCCGTAAGCGGTTCCAGTTCTCGAAACGTTAGTTTTTCGTCAATGGCGGTTTCGGGTTTTATCGTAACCGCCATTTTATTTGAAAATCCATTGCCGGACGCCTTTGGTTTATCGACAAAGTTCCGGCGAGTACAGAAACCATAAATACAGGAGAGAAATAGCTTTGGTTACAGTAACAATGAAAGAACTCCTCGAAGCCGGAGTTCACTTTGGTCATCAGGTTCGTCGCTGGAATCCGAAGATGAAAGAATACATCTTCGGTGAAAGAAACGGCATTTACATCATAGATCTGCAAAAAACGCAGAAACTTTTCCGCGAAGCGCTCGCATTTGTCCAGCAGTCAATGGCCGAGCGGCCGAACCAGAAAGTGCTGTTTGTCGGCACCAAACGGCAGGCTCAGGAAGCCATTAAAGAAGAGGCTCTCCGCTGCGGACAGTTTTACATAAACAATCGCTGGCTCGGCGGACTGTTGACAAATTACCAGACTGTTCAGAAGTCTGTCGCCAAGCTTAAAGACATCGAGGCGATGCGGGAAGATGGCCGTTTTGATCTCCTGACCAAGAAAGAACGTCTTAAATTAGAGCGAGAGCACGCAGTCCTGATGAAATACCTCGAAGGTATTAAGGATATGGGCGGACTTCCGGATCTGCTCTTCATCATTGACGTTCGCAAAGAGGAAATCGCCGTACGCGAGGCAAATCGTCTTGGTATTCCGATTGTCGCAGTCGTTGATACCAATTGCTCTCCCGAAGGAATTGACCACGTCATACCGGGCAATGACGATGCCCTGCGTGCAATCAGGCTATTCGCATCACGTATTGCCGACGCAATAATCGAAGGACGGCAAATCGGTACGGAAGGCGGCGTCCCGCTTATACAGACTGAAGAGCCTGAGCCGGAAGAAGAACAAATCGACATTGCGGCTACTTTGGCAAAGGCCGGAATCAAGGACCCCGATGCCGAAGATGAAGAAGATTTTGATGAACCGGATCTGGATGTTGACATTAGAATTGCTGATGAATCCGCCGCGACGGTCGAGGAAACTCATCCCATAGACCTTATTCCCAGCACAAAAGGAGCTTCTAAACCGGAGGTTCCCGGTGCCGAAGAAAAGGTAATTGTACGCTCGGAAATCGAAACCTCAGCTTCCGAGAAGGCAGTCAAGGCAGCAGAAGCCGTCAGCGGCGAAGAAATAAACGAAGCATCAGCAAAGTAGAGCGTAGTTTTAGTAACTTTTTTCGAAGCGTGGCGTTTTCCTCCTTTTGGCGAAAATCGCCCCGCTTTTTTTCAAACAATCGATACCGGTAATCCGGTATCGCTGCAATAGGCTAATGATACGGATTTTCCGCATCCGGCAATTATTATTCAGATTTTGATTCGGAGTTAATTATGGCAGAGATTACAGCAAGTGCAGTAAAGGCGTTGCGTGAAAAAACAGGCGCCGGTATGGTAGATTGCAAAAACGCTCTTGTAGAAGCCAACGGCGACGAGGCGGCAGCAATCGAAATTTTAAGAAAAAAAGGAATGGCCACGGCAGGCAAAAAAGCCGGGCGAGTAACAGCCGAAGGAGTTGTCGGTTCCTATATTCATATGGGCGGTAAAGTTGGCGTGCTCGTTGAAATAAACTGCGAAAGCGATTTCGTTGCCCGCGGGGAAGAATTTCAGCAGCTTGTCAAAGATGTTGCAATGCACATCGCGGCCGCGGATCCCCGTTACGTTTCGAGAAACGAAGTGCCCGCTGACGTGCTGGAAAAAGAACGTGAAATTCTCCTTAGCCAGTTGAAAAACGATCCCAAAAACGCAGGCAAACCTGACGATGTCCTCAACAAAATAATTGAAGGCCGTCTGAACAAGTTTTTTGAGGAAAACGTGCTTCTGGACCAACCCTTTGTCAAGGATCCTTCGAAAACCGTCGGGGAACTGGTAACGGAAAAAATCGCTTCGATCAAGGAGAACATTTCGATTCGCCGGTTTACTCGTTATAAAATGGGCGAGGGCATTGAAAAGAAACAGGACGATTTCGCGGCTGAAGTTGCATCCATGGTGGGTTAGTTTATTGCGGCCGGCAATTCATAAGTTACGGCCGCAAAACTTTGTATGACGCCGATTTTCAAACGAATTCTGGTAAAACTTTCCGGCGAAGCCCTGATGGGTACGCAAAAATACGGCATTGACATCGCAATGGCGGAATCCGTAGCCCGTGAAATCAAGGCTGTTCACGATCTCGGCGTAGAGGTTGCAATTGTAGTCGGCGGCGGAAATATCTTCCGCGGAGTCTCGGAATCAGCCGGCAATATGGACAGGGCCGCAGCTGATTACATCGGGATGCTGGCAACCGTTATGAATGCGGTTGTACTGCAGGACGCACTGGAAAAACAAAATGTTTATACACGTGTAATGTCTGCGATTGATATCCCGCAGCTGGCTGAGCCTTTTATCCGTCGCCGTGCCGTCCGCCATCTGGAAAAAATGCGGGTAGTCATTTTCGCTGCCGGCACAGGAAATCCTTATTTTACGACCGACTCCGCGGCGGCACTTCGCGCTCTCGAAATCAAGTCCGAAGTAATTTTCAAAGCCACTAAGGTTGACGGGATTTACTCATCGGACCCTGTAAAGGATGCAGGAGCTCGCCGTTATAAAAAGATTAGTTTTCAAGAAGTCCTCGAACGGCAACTGAAAGTAATGGATTCATCGGCAATTTCCCTTTGTATGGATAACAATTTGCCGATTATGGTCTTCAATATGAAAGTGCCCGGCAACATACTAAAGGCCGTCTGCGGCGACCTGAGTATCGGCACTCTTGTTACCTCCGGCGAATTTGCCGCCTCCGAGGCTTAGTTTACATCACATTATTTGCTTATGAGCGTTCAATCCGTAATTGCTGAAACCAAACCGAAAATGGAAGCAGTCATCGAAGACTTTAAGCGGAAATTGCTTAATGTCCGCACCGGACGTGCAAGCGTAGGTCTGCTGGACTCCGTAATGGTTGATTATTACGGCACGCCGACCCCGCTCAATCAGATGGCATCTGTCGCAGTTCCCGAGCCGCAGTTGATAACAGTCCAGCCCTGGGATATTTCACAACTCGGAGCCGTAGAGAAAGCAATCATTGCCGCCAATCTCGGTCTAAATCCTTCAAATGACGGCAAGATTATCCGGCTGCCTGTCCCACCGTTGAACGAAGAGCGCCGCCGCCAACTCGCAAAACAGGTTCATGAACTGGCCGAAGACCACCGCATTGCAATTCGAAATATCCGTCATTCTTCAAACGACGCTTTGAAAAAAATGCTGAAGGAGAAACTTGTGTCCGAAGATGAAGAGCGTTCCGGTTTGGAAGAAGTACAAAAGCTTACTAACGCCTACATTGCTAAAATAGACGAACTCGCTAAAAATAAAGAGGCCGAGATAATGAGCGTTTAACGATTAGATTTACCGGATCCGGATAATAAAAAAGCGGCTCAGAAGTATGAGCTGCATTTTTATTCCATTAAATCGCCTAAATCGCCCCGCAATTTGCGAAGCACAAATTACTAAAGCCCTGTCCGCAGAATCAGAATTTCAATCTAATACCAAGTTGTGCCTGTCTCGGCTCACCAAAGCCGGCCGTTACTGTTCCATCAAAATTGAATGTCAGCGGCCGGGGAAGGCTCTTTTGATTGCGGTTATTGAAAATATTGAAGGCCTCGAAAATGCCTTCAATCTCAACACGTTCACCGATTTTAAAGGCCTTTGAGGCACGGATATCGAATGTAAAAAATTCGTTGTCGAGACGCAAGGTGTTTCTTTTTACTATATTGGGAAACGTTCCGCGGTCAACGACTGACGTTGGCTGCGCAGATCGAAACTGCACTATCGGCGACAGATTGATGCGGTAAGGCAGCAAAAAGGTAGCAAAAGCATTGAAACGATGCCTTTGATCCCGATCTGACCAATTATATTCCGGACGAAAATCTCTCGGGTCAGCATAACGAAATGTGAACGGATCGCGTTCGTTATCATCATCGGATTTATCCCACGAGAGTAGATAATTAACCTGAAATTGATAGCGGTCCGAAAAACGCTTGTTTAGAGTGAACGTAATCCCCTGAAACAGAGATCGTGCCGAACTCTCCGTTGATCGAATTTCACCTATACCGGAGCCGTTCGGCCGCTCAAATACTGCAACTCCACCGTAAAGCCTGGGATCGTTGCGATTTACAAAGCGGGTTAAACGGGTACTCTTGGCATAATTGTAAGCAATCAGGAAAGAAAGACTTTTTACAATTTCTCTTTCGATACTGGCGGCGTATTGTACCGTTCGCGGATTCTTGAAATTCCGCTCGAAAACCGCAACGCCGGGATTGAAAGGTGTAAATCCTGCAGTAGGCACAATTCCCGGATATACCGGACAACCGTTGAGGCCACCGCCATTACCGCCGGGTGAGATCTTTTCGCTGTCACAAAGAAAGTTGGCAAAAAAGATATTGCCCGCAATCGCACCATCTGTATTTCTAGGACCGGCTACCACCAATCCCGGAATTCTCGCATAATAAATGCCGGCGCCAAAACGTATGGCAGTTTTACCGTCATTTCCCGGTGACCAGGCTAATGCGAAACGCGGTGCATAGCCATCGGTAAAATCCGGTATCGTGCCATCGGATGGAAAGCGTGGATCATTTATAAATTGCCCATAACGTGTCTGTGACGGTGAATTAATTGGATTCGGCTGAAACTGAGCTTCCCAACGAAACCCTATATTGATTGTTAGGTTTCTTTTTGCCTGCCAGTTGTCTTGTATATACAAACCGGGCTCGAAATTGCTGTAAGCCTGTGTTCCTGCTTCCTCTACCGTACGATTTCCTATCGGCGCAAATTGAAGATATAACGCTAAAGCGGCCGGGCTTACCTGATTTATGTAATCGATAAAACCATTTATTGCTCCTTCTATAGTCGGTGCTGCAAATATATATCGCCCGCGGGCAAAGCCAATGAATGTCTGGGAAACGCGCGTGCGATTCAAATCAGCTCCAAATTTTATCGAGTGATTGCCACGAATAACCGTAAAATTGTCCGTAAATTGAAGTCTGACGTCATTTGAAGGCACCGGCAGGAAAAAAGGGCGTCCGAAACGGTATGAAATTGACCCGTCAAACGTCCCGATTGTGGTATCCGGCAGATCCGGACCGTCATAAAAACGCGGCCGCTCCTCTTTTGCCCACTGAAAGCGAAATTCATTCAACAGATTTGCCGAAAAATTTGTAACTAATTGAGAGATAAATGAGTTGGAGTTATCGGTTTCACGGCCGTTCGCACTTGCGCCCCAGGTTGGAACGTCAAAAGTACCATTTACCTGTTCGGCACGGCTGTAATTGTGTCTTACCGTCAACAGATTGCTCTTATTGAGGTTTATATCTACCTTTGCCAAAAGAACATCCGCATCATTTGTCCGGCGAATGATGGTTTGCTCATTCGGAGAATTGAAACGCGTTGCAAATATTGTTACCAGGCGTGGGTCAATAAAATTCGGCTTGCTGCTCTGACCGTCATTTCGCTCGTATGCAAAAAAGAAAAAAGCCCTGTCTTTCTTTATCGGACCGCCAATATTTCCGCCAAATTGGTAATTTCGGAAATCCTCCGTCGGCAAGCCGGCGTCAACCGCGTCTGGGTTTTGACTGGAAAGATTCTGATTTCGGAAAAAGAGAAATGCCGAGCCGGCAAACCGGTTTGTCCCTGATTTGGTAACAACATTGATAAAACCGCCTGATGCTCTGCCAAATTCCGCCGAAGCGCCAACCGGAACAACCTGAAATTCCTTGACAGATTCCAGGCTGATAGTGAAAGCCGGCCGCTGTCCGCCCCTTTGTTCCCCAAAAAAAGGATTATTGGCATCCGCGCCGTCAATAGAAACATTGTTTTGTATGCCTTTCTGGCCATTTATCGTAATCTCATCACCGTCCGGCCCTTGAACGATTGATACACCCGGCGTAAGCAATGCAAAACGTGAAAAATCACGTCTGTTGATCGGAAGATTCTCTACGGAACGCTGATTGATTTCGGTCGCTAATTCAGTTCGGGCAGTATCTACTGCATCAGCTTCGGTGGTAACGTCAACTGTTTCACTTGCCGTACCGACTTTGAGTGAAATATTGAGCGCAATTGTATTGCCTATTGTAACTTCAACGTTTTCAAGGATTGTCGTAGAAAACCCATTTGCCGACGCAGTTACTCGATATTTTCCCAGCGGAAGAAGCGGAGCGGAATAAAACCCATCTGAATTGGTTGATACAGTCCTTTCAAAGCCTGTATTAACATTTTTAACAGTAATCGAAGCACCGGCAAGAACCGCTCCATTTGGATCTGTTACTGTCCCTTGTATTACGCCGGTCGTCGCCTGGGATTGGCCCAAAACAGATACGGAAACAGCAATTATTACAGAAAAAATAAACGTAAGCCGCGATAATCTTTTCATATTCAACATAATTTACCTGACTCCTTTAACATGCATTCGCTGTAGGACAAAAAATTGCCATTCCCGGCAAACCGGCAGAGCAAAAATAAATTGCCCAACGATTAAATACGCGAGATCAGGTGAGGTAGAGGTCGCGGATAAATTGAGCGATTATAATGTCGTAAAGGATCGAAAAGCAACCCAAAAAATGATAAATTTGTATAAACGATGCTGATCTGAAGTTTTTCCTACAGAAATTCGGGACAGCCTCAATCAGCATTTTAACGGAAAAGTTCGCCGTTACTTTAGGAGTGCTGACGCTTTAGCTGACTATGGTGCCTTTCAGGATCCGAGACATTGAAATCAATCCCCCGTTGATTCTTTCACCAATGGCGGGCGTGACGGACTATGTCTTTAGGCGTCTAATCAAGCGGCGTGGCGGAGTCGGGCTTGTAGTTTCAGAATTTATTTCCGTCGAGGGACTGACGAGAAACAACCCTAAATCAAAACGCCAGATGCGTTTTGATGAAGAAGAGAGGCCCTTTGCGATTCAGATTTTTGGCGGGCAGCCGGCAAGAATGGCAATGGCGGCGGAAATGGCTGAAGAAGTCGGCGCTGATATTTTAGATATTAACTGTGGCTGTCCGGCTCCAAAGGTTGTCAAAAACGGAGGCGGCTCAGGTCTTTTGCGTGATCTGCCGCGGCTGGAAGAAATACTGAAAGAAGTAAAACGCTCCATTTCCATACCTTTAACCCTGAAAATGCGTATCGGGTATTCTGATTCGACTATCAACGCTGTAGAAGTTGCCAAAATGGCAGAACAATGTGGGGTGGAACACATCCAGGTTCACGGGCGGACCCGTGAACAGGGTTATAAAGGAATGGCTAATTGGGACATCATCAAACGGGTCAAAGAAGCAGTTTCCGTACCTGTTTCGGGCAACGGTGATATTACATCCATTGATTATGGCCTAAAATGTTGGAAGGAATCAGGCGTCGACGGCATTTTAATCGGACGCGGAGCCATGCAAAATCCATGGATCTTCAGGCAGTTTGCCGATGTTCTTAACGGCCGTAAACCATATATTCCGACGCTTGAAGAAAAACGTAAAGTTTTGCTGGAATTTTTTGAAATGTGTCTGGAGGAAATGCCGGAGTTGGCTGCATTGGGAAAAATGAAGCAGCTTGCCGGCCAATTTACCAAAGGGCTTCCCGGCGGCGCACAATTCCGGCAAACGCTTTATCATTCGCATTCTGCTGACGAAATACTGGCCAACATCACCAAATATTTTTCCACGCTTTCTGAAGGCGGAGCGTATGGCGACGGCTCCATTGAAGCAGATGGCATTTCAATAGAATCCTGCGACGCATTTACAACAGCCGAAGGAGTCCTTGCCGCCTAGAATTTGTTTGAAATTTATCAAAAATAAAATCGTGATTAATTTTAAAGTACTGAAAACGCTTGGCTTTGCAACAATATTTGCACTGTCGGTCTTTTCCGCTTTCGGTCAAAAGACCAAACAAATCCCGCCGGCTGCAACTGATGTCTCTGCAATTGTTCGCGGTACAGCCGCATATGCTGAAATCGCTTTGAAAAAAGCTGAGGTTGATGCCGAACTTGAAAGCCTTTTGCCGGATTACACCGAAGATTTCCCCAAAATAAAGGAATTGCGTTTTGCCTCAAATTTACTGACACAGGATTTGGCAAGTCTAAACGCAGTTAGACCCGACGAAACCGCTAAACTCACGCTTGCCTTGGGTAAACTTATGATACGCCGTTTGGAGGCTGCGATAGACCTTTGGAAACTGCGGCAAACATATGCCGATAATCATCCGGACGTAAGGCGTGCTCTTCGACGTTGGGAAATTTTCGATAAAACTGTTAAGGATATTTTAGAAACTTCTAAATAATTTAATTAGTCCAAAGTTGAAAAGAGTAATTTGGACTCGGATCGGCTTACCTGTTTATTTTCGGGAATCGATAAAACCCTTATTCGCTTTATTTTTCCGTGTAATTCGAGTTCGATAATTTCACCGCCATGAAGTTCTTTTGAAGCCTTGACTGCCGTGCCGTCAATCCGCACACTGCCGCCGTCACAAAGCCTCTGGGCCGCGCTTCGTGAATTTGCTAAACGGCAAACTTTCAGATAAAGGTCTATGCGCATTTAACCGGCCGGAATCGGCTGGCATCAATTTTCTTTGGTAGCAACTTTACCTTTTCGCTCGTCGGCAAAAAGTATCGGAGCGACTAATGGACGATAGGATTCATTGAATCTGATTACAGCATCTTCGCGCAGCTTTGCAAAGAAATCCTTTGACGCTTGCGGAAATTTTTCCTGCAAAATGGCAGAGCGTACCGCACCTTCATCATAGAAGGATTCGCTGCTTGCCTGTTCACGTGCATCTACACGCAAAATAACTATTCCGAGATCCTTCACCTCTATCGGTTCGGTAACGCCGCCAACCTTGACATCCTTAAGCGGGCCTTTCAGGATTTCGGCAAGTTCTGTAACTTTGACCTTTTCGGCTTTTCCCCGTCCTTCAGTGACTACTCCGGGATCTGAGTTTTCCTTTGCGATTTTATCGAAATCGGCTCCTTCACGCAGTTGTTTAACAAGGTTAGCTGCTTTTTCCCGTACGGCAGATTCCGAACGACCGGCAAATGAAAGAAAGATTTCACTTATTGAAATTGTTTCAGGTTTTGTGAACTTAGATTTATTTTTCTCGAAATATTCCTTCAGCTCTTTTGGCGTGGCCGACCAGTAAAGTTTATATTGCACCTCGCGCTGGATAACGCGATCACGGATAAGTTGTTTACGCCATAATTCCCGAATTTCCTGCGGATCTACATTCTGTTGCCGCATTTGTTCATATAGAGCTTCCAGCGATTTCAGATTATTTTCCTTCATTATATCGACAAACCGCTGATTGATCATCGCCTCAATATCGTTGTCGATGCCGAGCTCTTTGGCTTTTTGAATGAGCAGCTCTTCATTGATAAGGTTTGCAATAAGCTCGCCTTTTTTCGCTTCTATTTCCTGAGTGGCCTGTTCTCTGGATTTGCCTTGCTGGACTTCCAGGTCAATAAGAGATTTGATCTCGCGTTTAATCCGCGAAAGGGTTATAACACTGTCATTAACAGCAACTACGACCTCATCTACCACTCGCTCTTCGGCTTCCTGTGCCTGCACGACAGCCGAAACGACAACCGTAACTACAATTATTGCAATAAAATAGCGAAAAAAGTTCATCGAATTCTCCAAATAAATTGCGGCTTACCAAAAATCATTAGATGCCCTGACGGTTTTCTGAGTTTGACGGCCATTTTCGGCAAAATTCCGCTGCTGTTAATAATTAGGTATTTTAACAGGAAATAATCCATTTTTCCCGTCCGATCAATGCCAAAATCTGCTGATTGTTATTTTTCTACATCGTGCGCAATCTTCCGAAGCACTTCGGTTGCAACCTCTATCGGATTTCGGCTGTCCATAGAAAAACGCAAAATCCCGCTTGGTGAAAAAGAAGCCGATTCTGCCTCCGTCAGAAATTTGGCAAGTTTATCCGTATCTATCCTTGATTCCGGCCTGAGTTTTATCGCCATAGTTCTCCCGTCGCAGTCTATGGAAATTACGGAGATATCATCGGCCAATCGTCGCAGGTTTGCATATGCAAAAAGATTTGCGACCGAATCCGGCAAACGTCCGTAGCGGTCTTCAATCTCACTGCGAATAGACGTCAAGGCCGATGAGGTATCTGCCGAAGTGATGCGTTTATAGGTTCTTAACCGTTGGCCCGTATCAGAAATATAGTCGGCCGGAATTGAAACATCAACACCAAGATTTATCGAAACAGAAAGTTCATCAGAAATTTGTTCTCCGCGGAGTTCGGCAATGGTTCGGTTCAGCATTCTTGCATAGAGATCAAATCCAAGCGAGTCCAAATGTCCCGATTGTTCTCCACCGAGAAAAGTACCTGCACCACGAAGTTCTAAATCAAGCGCCGCAATCCGGAATCCGGCTCCGAGATCGGAAAATTCGCGTATGGCCGCAAGTCGGCGACGTGCAATCGGTGTCAGTTCAAGCTCGCCCGGAATCAATAGATAAGCATAGGCACGCCTGTTTGAACGTCCGACGCGTCCTCGAAGCTGATAAAGCTGAGAGAGTCCGTAAGTGTCTGCCCGGTTTATAATTATTGTATTTGCAAGCGGAATATCTATCCCGTTTTCTATTATTGTCGTAGCCACCAGAACGTCGTATTTATAATCAATGAAATCGAGCATTACCTGCTCCATTTCTTTTTCATTCATTTTACCGTGCCCAATCGCTATGCGTGCAAATGGTACAATTTTTTTAATCATTGCCGCTACAGTTTCGATGGTTTCTACACGATTATGAATAAAGAAAACCTGACCGCCACGTGCCATTTCTATTTCTATGGCCGAACGGATAACCGCTTCGGAAAACTGAACAACCTGGGTGTTGATTGCTATGCGGTCACGCGGCGGAGTTTCTATCACCGACATATCACGGATTCCTGCCAGTGACATGTTCAATGTGCGTGGGATCGGCGTTGCGGATAGGGTAAGAACATCAACCTTTTTTTTCAGCTGCTTGAATTTCTCTTTATGCGCAACTCCGAAACGCTGTTCCTCATCGACAATCAGCAAGCCAAGACGCGGGAGCCTGACATCACCGGATAAAATACGATGAGTGCCAATCAATATATCAATTTCTCCCTTTTCCGCAGCTTTGACAATCTCGGATTGCTCTTTTTTCCCGCGAAAACGTGAGAGCAGTTCGATCTTTACAGGAAATGCCGCAAAACGCCGTTTGAAGGATTCATAATGCTGGTAAGCGAGAATTGTCGTCGGGGCCAAAACTGCTACCTGGCGGGAATCCATTGCAGCTTTGAAAGCGGCACGCATCGCAACTTCCGTCTTTCCATAACCTACATCACCCACAATCAGCCGATCCATAGGCCGCCGTGATTCCATATCTCTTTTAACATCCTGAATTGCTGTGGCCTGATCTGGTGTAAGTTCAAAAGGAAATGCATCCTCGAATTCTTTTTGCCAGGGCGCATCGGATGAAAAAGCGAAGCCTTCAACCATTTGCCGCTCAGCATAGAGCCGCAAAAGTTCGTCAGCCATATCCCGCATCTGCCGCTTTGCCCGGGCTTTGGTTTTTTGCCACCCGATACCACCAAGTCGGTCGAGAGCAGGTGAAGCATTTTCACCTGAAGCATAACGCGAAACGAGATCAAGCCGCTCCACCGGAACAAAAAGCGTAGCCTGGTCTGCATAAACAAGATGCATAAACTCTCGCGATACGCCATTTGTTACAATTGTTTTCAGTCCGGCGAAGCGCCCGATTCCATGGTCTATATGAACAACATAGTCTCCTTCTCTTAAATCCCGAAAATCTGATATGAAAGCCGCGATGCCGGATTTACCGCTGCCACGGTTAGTTGAAGACAGGGCTGGTTGCCGTTTAACTGAAGATACGGCAAAAATATTCTCTTCAACAAGGACGGTAAATTTAGAATCAGGAAATTCGAAACCATCGGACAAGTCCCCGACAATGATTTCTACATTGTTTCTATCCACTTCATACTCTTTAAAAATCTCATTCAAACGATCCCGCATTCCGGCCGATCTGGTAACTACCAAAGTGTCCCCCGCTGATAAAGACTCCGCAAATTGCGGGATATTACCTCCAAAGTTCCTTGCAGGTCGGGCGTTTCCGTATATAGTTTCGGCAATAGCTTCGGGGGGAAAAAGAAAAAGGGGCTTGGCATTAATATCACCGTCTCCAAGCGCATACTCTTGATCAGTCCCTGCAGCTGCCATGCCAAGCGCTCGAAACTCCAGTCTTGATTGATCACCCAATTGACGCTCTATGTAATCCGATGGATGGTAATATTCTGAAGGATGTAAACCTACTATACCGGCATCCGTAAGTTCTTTATATCTTTTGGAGAGTTCTTCGAGATGGTGCTTTAAGTCACTCTCTGCAACAGCCGGTTCATCAACAATAACCAAAGACGGCGAAATATAATCAAAGAGCGATGCTCGGAGAGGACAAACCAGTGGCAACAGAAACTCCCAGCCCGGGAAAAAATCTCCCGAGTTCGCAAGCTCAACGTAATCCAATACATTACGGGCAAACGATTCCTCGACGAAGCGGGATGCCATTGCCTCACCGATTGATTGAATCATTGTGGACGTAGCCGGAAATTCACGCATCGGCCATATCCGAGCAGAATTTATTCTTTCACTTGAGACTTGAGTTTCGGGGTCAAATTTGCGCAATGAATCAACCACATCACCAAAAAACTCAATTCTGACAGGTAAATCGCTGTCCGGAGGCCAAACGTCATAAATTCCTCCTCGCCATGAAAACTGTCCGATTCCGAAGACCGGATCCTCCCTTACATAACCTGCGGCTTGTAGAATCTCAGTTAATCTGTTCGGAGCGATTTCAGTCCCTAAGCGCAAGGAAATGCATACTTCGAGTAACTCTTCGGGCTTAATCAACCGCGAAAATAGAGCCCGCAAGGTTGTGATTATGATACGGGGCGGTTTGTTTAGAAGGCTTGCCAATGTCGTAGCCCGAATTTTCTGGGTAGCCGAGTGAGGCGACGCACCTGAATAAATATCGGTCTCAAATGTCGGAAAAATCAAAATTCCATCAGACGTAACGTCACGCGAGAAAAACCTTAAATCCGCCTCCCAACGCTCAATTTCCGTATTTGACTCTACTATCAGCAATACAGGGCCTTTATTTAATTCCGATAAATAACTAGTAATAAAGGACTTGGCAGAAGATGAAGTAATCCCCTCAAGACACACTACGCGCCTTGAAGATCGGATTCTTTCTTCGATTGCGGCGATATTGCTCTTGAGTGTATCCGGTATGTACATAACAAAGCGCACGACAACGCTGATAAACAACCCGGTACCGGCGCGACCAAATCGCTTATCTGCTATAAAATAATTGTGCCATAAGCAGCGACAATTTGCCGCTTCGGCCACAAGTTATTTATAATCAGCCATTTCGTAACATGACTGATTTTTTCCTACTATAGAAAATAAAAAATTATGCAAATACCGCAATTTGATCAGATTATCGAACCGAATGACCAAATCCTTGCCCGTCGCAATCATTTAGATAAACTTCGCAGCATAATCGGAGATCCATATCCCAACAAGTTCGAAAGGTCATCAATTTCCGGTGCTGAAGATACGATTACTTCCCTGCTGTCTTTTGGTGCGGTTGCTTCCATACTCAATCAGATAAATGAAATTAAAACAACCCTGCAGCCCGGTGAAAAACCGCCGGCAGCCATAAAAGACGCCCTTAATGAAAAATTACGTGAATTAGGTGAAGTTCGTCTCGCAGGCCGAATGGCGGTACCGCCACGTGTTATGGGCAAGGCGGCATTTGTTCATATCAGTGACGGAGTTTCTCGAGTACAAATCTATTTTCGAAAAGGTAGTTTTTGCTTTGAACATAACTCTAAAGCAGAAACGATTGATCCCGAGACGTCATGGGAAGCGTTCACTTACCTTGATCACGGCGATTTTATTGGCGTTCGTGGTTATCTGTTTATTACAAATACCGGGGAACTCTCAATACATTCCGAAGGCATACGCTTTCTGGCAAAAGCCCTGTTGCCTATGCCTGACAAGATTCATGGAATTTCGGACCCGGAAATAAGACAAAGGCAACGATATGCAGATCTCATTGCGTCATCGCTTCAAATAGAAAATGAAGGTTTAACAACACGCCAGGTCTTCGAAAGACGTGCAAAGGTAATATCTTCAATCCGGCATTTCCTCGAACAACATGGTTATATCGAAGTAGAAACTCCCATGCTGACGCCAAAGGCAACGGGCGCAGCCGCAAAACCCTTTAAAACACATCATAATGCCCTGGATATTGATCTCTATGCACGCATTGCTCCTGAACTATATTTAAAGCGGCTGTTGGTAGGCGGATTTGAAAAAGTATATGAACTGAATCGTAATTTTCGTAACGAAGGAATCTCTCACAAGCATAATCCGGAGTTCACAATGCTTGAATTCTATTCCGCCTATATGGACGTTAACGGAATGATGGATTTTTGTGAAGAGTTGCTCCGGTCAACAGTTATTTCGGCCACAGGCAATACTAAATTTCACTACGAAGGCTATGAAATAGATTTCTCTCAATTCGAGAGAATAGCGATGAAAGACGCAATTCTTCGCTATCTACCGAATGCTCTCGTTACGGAGGAAAATATGCTGCAGCTTTTCGAAGAGCACGTCGAAAAGAATCTTGTACAGCCGACTTTCATTATTGATTTTCCAAAGTCAGTCTCTCCGCTATCGAAAGCTTCTCCGCAGAATCCTAAAATTGCTGAACGCTTTGAACTTTTTATCAGCGGGATGGAAGTTGCCAACGGATTTTCCGAATTGAACGACCCGGAAGAAC
This sequence comes from Acidobacteriota bacterium, assembly GCA_040756215.1. Taxonomy (GTDB): domain Bacteria; phylum Acidobacteriota; class Blastocatellia; order Pyrinomonadales; family Pyrinomonadaceae; genus OLB17. The sequence goes on along the minus strand of JBFLZQ010000001.1, from coordinate 404,686 downwards.
AATATCAACGATTCGTCGAACAAATGAAACAAAGAATGCAAGGCGATGAAGAAGCGATGGAATTGGACGAAGACTATATCCGGGCCCTAAGCTACGGAATGCCGCCGGCTGCGGGAATCGGGATTGGAATCGACCGTCTCGTTATGCTCGTAACGAACCGTCATTCGATTAGGGATGTAATCCTTTTCCCGCATCTTAGGCCGGAGAAACGCATAACCTCAGAATCGGAAGAGACATAATTCGAGTTGCGGGAATAATTTGCAATCTGTCGTATCACAAAATGTGAAAATATTTGCATTAGTTGCCTTTGCACTTTCAGCCTTTGCACTCAATTCCGTGCTTTGCAGAATGGCACTCGGGTTTGACGAGGCAGATCCGGCCGGATTTACCATTGTCAGACTCGCTTCCGGCGCGATAGCGATGTCGGTGATTTTAGCAGCTTCGCGTAAAAAAGATCACTTTTTTATCTGCGGCAAATGGAAATCCGCATTCTTTCTTTTCGCTTATGCTTTCGCATTTTCGTTTGCATATTTAGGTTTATCAGCAGCCACCGGTGCTTTGATACTTTTTGGCTCAGTCCAATTAACAATGCTTGCGGCAACAAAATTTCGTGGCGAAGGAGTCAGACCATCCGAATGGTTTGGGCTTCTTCTTGCCATTTCAGGCTTGATTTATCTTGTATTGCCCGGGTTGCATAAGCCGCCGCTATTTAACTTCATACTTATGGTTATTGCGGGTATTAGTTGGGGTATTTATACTCTTATCGGCCAATCAAGCAGTGAACCACTTGCCGATACCGCAGGTAATTTCGTAAGGTCATTAACATTTATTCTGATTTCTTCACTTTTTTTGATTCATGAGATTAATCTATCCCTGCGCGGTTGGATATTAGCGGTGGCGTCCGGAGCTGTAGGTTCAGGTCTCGGGTATGCTATCTGGTATGCCGCTCTCCCTCATATTTCCGCAGCTAAGGCAGCTACGCTTCAGCTAGCCGTACCACTGATTGCAGCTTTTGGTGGCATTGTTTTTCTTGGTGAAACGCTCAGCGCCAGACTCGTGTTTGCATCTGCTCTGATACTTGGCGGCATCGGAATTACTATTTACGATCGTCTGCAAATGGCTGAATAAACAATCTCATCATCATCTCAATTATTGGTGTTGACATCTAGCTTGTTTTAGTATTATTATTAATTCGTTTTCATTACAGAAAGTTATACAATGAAATCAACCACAACGAAATTTATCGGCTTCTTTAATTTTTACTTTTACGGTAAAGCGGCCGGGGTTTCGTTTGTGACTGATATCTAATCTAAACGCAAATAAGGAACAACGGCCGCGAACTTAACAAGTTTCGCGGCTTTTTATTTGGTATGAGTATTGAATTAAACGAAATTCGCAAGCGGATAGACAGTATAGATGAGCAAATTGTTGCATTGCTGAACAGACGGGCAGCGGAGGTGCAAAGAATTGCTTTATTCAAGTCAGCCAATGGGATGCCTGCCATCGATCCTGACCGTGAAGAAGATGTTTACCGCCGTATTGTAGGTGAAAATGCGGGAGCAATTGATGACGAGGCTCTGAAACGTATTTTTGCCCAGATACTTGCCGAATCCAGAAAAATGCAAATGAAAACCATAGAAAAATGTCTTGCACATGCGGAGACCATTCAATGATGCGCGTTGCGATACAGGGCATAAGAGCTTCATATAGTGCCGAAGCGGCAAATTCGCTTTTCAGCTGTACGCTTGTCGAATGTGCCACATTCAAGGCTGCCATCGAATCTTTGCGCACATTACGGGCAGATGCGGCTGTCTTGCCCGTGAAAAATTCACTGACCGGCGAAATCACTGATGTTGTTGAATTACTCTCAGCCGCTGATTTAGCCGTAACGGGAGAAATTGAATTACCTGTCAGGCATGTATTAGCAGCATGTGGCAGAGTGTCGCTCCAATCTTTGACCGGAGTTGTTTCTCACCCACAGGCACTCCTTCAATGCAACAAATTTATTGCACTTCATAAGTTACAAAAGTTTTCAGCTCCCGATACCGCAACCGCCGTACGCGAAGTCGCGAGAGGAAATGACATGACTCTTGCAGCTATCGGCAGCAAACGAGCAGCACAGCTTTTCGGTGCGACGATAATTGCTGAACACATCGCAGATTCCGAAGATAACTACACACTTTTTTATTCAATTGCAAGGAGAGGGTAAAAAGATGCACGATTCTTTGCCGAATGGCATCCCGGATTTAGTTTCAGACCACTCGAATGGCGCGGAAACAGCATTTCAAAAAACACGTCCCGTAAAAGTTGGAAGTGTTACCATCGGTGGGCCCGAAGCAGTGATAATGGCAGGTCCATGCTCTATTGAGAGCCGCGAACAGATATTAAAAACAGCACAAGCGGTTCGTCGTGCCGGCGCTGTTATTCTGCGTGGCGGGGCCTTTAAACCCAGAACTTCTCCCAGAGATTTTCAAGGTCTCGGAAAGCGCGGGCTTGAATTGCTTCGCGAAGCAGCAGACTTTGTCGGTTTACCGGTTGTAACTGAGGTTATGAGCGAAGATGATATAAGTCTTGTATGTGACTACGCTGATATGCTTCAGGTTGGGGCAAGGAATATGCAGAACTTTTCACTTCTGAAAAAACTCTCCAGGTGCAAACGACCCGTTCTGCTTAAACGCGGCCCGGCAGCCACTATTAAAGAGTGGCTTGCTGCGGCTGACTATCTTCTTGAAGGCGGAAACTCAGATGTAGTGCTCTGCGAACGCGGAATTCGCACCTTCGATAACAGTTTGAGAAATACGTTTGATCTGGCGGGTATCGCTCTTGTAAAAGAAATCAGTAATCTTCCGGTAATTGCCGATCCGTCTCACGCAACGGGGCGCCGTAGTATTATTGCGGCTTGCGCACGTGCTGCGATAGCGGTAGGAGCCGATGGTATTATGGTCGAAGTGCATCCAAACCCGGAAAAAGCACTATCGGACGGTCCGCAATCACTCGATTTTATCGGATTTGAACGACTTATGACGGGATTACGTACGCCTTTAAGAGATGTTTACCTGTTTTCAAACAAGGAAGTTCAGGCAAACGGATAATTTCGAAGTTATTCAATAACGGCGAGCAATTCACCGGCGGCGACGGTAGCACCCTCACTTGCAGCGATTTTCGCTACTTTCCCGTCCCGCGGCGATTTGATTTCATTTTGCATCTTCATTGCCTCGACAACAAGAATGCCGTCGCCTTTTGAAACCTGTGATCCTTCAGCATTAAGAATGCGCACAACCTTTCCGGGCATCATGGCGCGCAGTTCTACAGAACCATCTGTCGGACCGTGTCCGGATGCATTGGGCTTGAGCCGCCTTGGATCAATGATTTCGACTGCGAAAGAATCGGTGCCGATTGAAACGTTAAAGTTGGAAGTTGTTCTTTGGCGGGAAATGCGGGCTTCAATAATTTTTGTGCCGTTGCGAATCAGACAAATTTCCGGCTCCGGAAAAGATACTTCCAATTCATAATTGCGGCCATCAATCAAAGCTTTAATACGCTCATCATGTTGCTCCAAACGGACATTAATTTCGCTGTCTTCGTTGTCAAATTTAGCAAGAAAATGCATGAAAGTATTACCCGAAAAAGTCCAAGGGCGTGGCTGTCGTCACGCCCTTGTGAGCTGGTTTTGACTATGCTGCTTTAGACTCTCCTTTTACTTTGTCAGGCTGAGGCGTAAGACGCAGGTAGGGTTTAATTTCTTTCCAGCCAGCCGGAAACTTTTCTTTAGCTTCTTCGTTGGTTACAGACGGGACAATTATAACATCATCGCCCTGCTTCCAATCTGCCGGCGTCGCTACCTGATATTTTTCAGTGAGTTGCAGCGAATCAATCACTCGCAGCAATTCAGCAAAATTTCGCCCGGTGCTGGCCGGATAAGTAAGTATCAATTTGACCTTTTTGTCCGGCCCTATAATATATACTGACCTGACAGTAAAAGAATCGCTAGCGTTAGGATGTATCATGTCATAAAGCGTGGAAATTTTCCGGTCAGGATCGGCAATCATCGGAAAATTGACTGCTGTACCCTGTGTTTCCTCGATATCTTTTTCCCAACTAATGTGAGAATCGAGTGGATCTACGCTTAAGCCGATTATTTTTACATTACGCTTGTCGAATTCGGGTTTCAGTTTTGCTGCAAGCCCGAGTTCGGTTGTGCAAACCGGAGTGAAGTCCTTCGGATGCGAAAAAAGAACGCCCCAACTGTCGCCGAGCCATTCATGGAAATGAATCGTTCCCTGTGTTGTCTCCGCAGTAAAGTCGGGAGCCACATCACCTAATCTGATGGCCATACTTCTACCTCCTATGAAATTGTAATTCAAAGTATAACACCGTAGGAGATAAAAAGAAATAATTTCATTCGGGCGTTTCAGAATTATCAAGAGGCAGAAGTTTTCGCACCCGCAACATTGAAAGCTTTTTCTCATCAGCTTTCAAAACCTCAACCTCGAGACCGCGTATGATAAACTTTTCCCCTTCCTTGGGTACGTGGCCGATCTCGCTTATTACCATCCCGGCTGCAGTTGTAAAGTCATCGTCAGCAAGTTCGACATCCAGAACCCGCTCCAGCTTGTCAATCTCAGTCGAGCCGAGGATATCGAAGTATCCATCTTTTCCTTCTATAATTTCGACGATTTCTTCATTTTCAATATCTTCGTCTTCAATTTCGCCCACAATTTCTTCAATTATGTCTTCGACCGTGACAATGCCGGCAACACCGCCGTATTCATCGATTACGATTGCCAGCTGGACGTGATTTATCTGCATAGCCTTCAAAAGTTCCGCGGCAGATTTAGTTTCAGGAACGAAAAAAGGCTCGCGTACAAGGTTTGCTATCGGCTGGTCTTCATTTCCGCCTGCTGCCCATACCTGCAGCAGGTCCCTTACATAAATAATCCCCTCAATGCTGTCAATGCTGCCCCTATAGACCGGCAGTCTGGAATATTTTTCTTCCACAATTTTATTGCGGGCGTCAGCAACCGTTGCTTCGATTGGAAGTGCGCATATTTCGGTTCTGGGAGTCATAATCTCTCCGACGCGCGTTTCCGCGAATTCGACCATCGATTCGATCATTTCGCGTTCTTCTTCTTCGATGATTCCTTCTGCCTCTCCTACCTCCAGCAACGCCTGGATATTTTCATCCGCATCGCCGCGATCATCATCTGCGTCGGGCGTAGATGTCATTTCTGTTCTGGACGTCGTCCGGGGCTCAAAAATATTCTCTATCGGTCTGGTGATAATTGCTGCTATTGCATATATCGGTCTTAATACTGGGAGAAGAAAAAGCAGTACCTGCTCTACCCTTCCCCGCACAATTAATCTCGGCAGCAGCTGTCGAAACAATACTGTGGATGTCAGTCCAATAATAAGTGAAATAAACAGCAAACGTGCAGGATTCTGTTCGAACCGCAGCGCGATCGTTGTTATTAGTACCGCAAAACTTATAAGCAAAAACTGTATTGCAGAGGAAAGGGCGAATCTGAAACGTGGGCGGTCATCGAGTATTGCAACCAGAAGCTTATGAGTTTTCTCTTTTCCGGCATCTTCAGATTCGCTCATCAATCGCCGCAGCCCCAAATCGGAAAGGTGTGAAAAAGCCATATCGATCGTAGCCAGCAGGACGAGCGTTATTAAAATTGCTATTGCGAAGGCTAATTCATATTCCATAGCTTAAGCCTTTGAGTCTCTTACTTTGCCTGATGCTGAAATTTTTCAACCTCTGCGGAGATCAGCATAGCGGATTCTTCATCCAGAAACCACGTAATGTTGCCATCTACCGGGCGGACGCCGGCTGCCGGAATATCTGAAATATCAGCCTTGCCTGTAACAGCCATTCTTACAGCCTCGGCTTTCTTTTCTCCGGCTGCCAGGAAAATTATGTTGCGGGCATTGTTGATCGCAGGAAATGTTAGCGTATATCGCCAAATACCCATCCGGTCAACAAAGTTTGCAACCGCAATCCGTTGACTTTCATGCAAAGCTTTTGTGTGTGGAAAGAGCGATGCGGTATGACCGTCTTCGCCAATCCCAAGCAGGATCAAATCAAATCTTGGAACCGGAAAATTGTCGCGCTGGACTACAGAATTGAACTGATTGGAAACCCGAAGTATCGTCGTTTCGTATTCAAAGGCAGTTTCTTCGCGATCACGCATTTCTGTATGCCAGCGGTAAATTGTCGAGGATTTGCCTTTATCGGATCGGAATAAATGCTCGCAGGCTAACCGATAATTGCTCTCGGGATGATCGGGCGGAACATCACGCTCATCACCAAAAAAGAATACTGACTTTTCAAAATACAAATCAGCATCAGCAAGCAAATCATATAATAATACCGGGGTTGAACCACCTGAAAGACATGCCAGAAACACGCCTCGCTCTTTGATTGCTTGCTCAGACAGCCTTAAGAATTCGGCGGCCGCCTGTTCTGCCATTGCAACCGGATTGGCTGAAACAATAATCGCCGGATTCATTGCTCCGGTTGTTTCGGTATTTCGTTCTTCCATCGTCTGCCTTCGCGGGCCAGTAATTCGTCAGCTTCTGCCGGCCCCCAGCTTCCTGCAGAATAATTGGGAAAATCCCGAGCCGGGATAGCTTGCCAGACATCAAGAATCGGCGTTACGATCTTCCAGCTTGCTTCAACCATATCGGCTCTTTGAAACAAAGTTGCATCACCAATCATACAATCAAACAATAGTCTTTCGTAGCCGGTACTGATTTGCTTTCCGAAATGATCAACGTAGTTGAAGTCCATATCCACCGCTCCCATTTTTACTATCGGGCCGGGTATCTTTGCACCAAAATGGAGTGTAATTCCCTCATCGGGTTGAATATGGATTTCTATGCGGTTAGTAGTCAGGCGTTCTACCGGTGTATTCCTGAATAAAACGAATGGGGCTTTTTTGAATTGGATAACAATAGCAGAGTGGCGCGCGGCAAGGCGTTTTCCGGTTCTGAGATAAAACGGCACGTCAGCCCAACGCCAGTTATCTATTGAGAGTCGCAAAGCGGCAAACGTTTCGGTATTTGAATCTTTGGCAACTTTATCCTCGTCGCGGTATGCCGGTACGCGCTTGCCGTCTATTTCTCCCTCTCCGTATTGACCTCGCACGGCGCAGTGAAGAGCGTCTTCCGGTGAGAAAGTTTGGATTGCCTGCAATATTTTAGTCTGTTCGTCACGTACCGAGTTCGCATCGAAAGAGACCGGCGGCTCCATCGCAGTTAATGTCAGAAGCTGGAAAATATGATTGGGTATCATATCCCGCAGTGCTCCTGCCGTTTCGTAATACCCTGCTCGCTGGCCGACACCGATTTTTTCTGCAACGGTGATTTGAATGTGATCAACGAAATTACGGTTCCAGATCGGTTCGAAAATGCTGTTGCCAAAGCGAAAAACAAGAATATTCTGGACCGTTTCTTTGCCAAGATAATGGTCTATCCTGTAGATCTGATCTTCTTTCAAAAGCCTTAGCAATTCACAATTGAGTTTTCGGGCTGATTCATAATCACGGCCAAATGGCTTCTCGAAAATAAATCTTCTCCAGTTACCGTTGGTCTCTTTACCGAGCCCATTGCTCACGACTTTTTCGGCAACTGAAGCAAATAAATCCGGCGGAATCGCCATATAAAAAAGATAATTTGGCGGGATTTCAAATTTTTGTTTCGCTTGGTTAATAACATCGCACAGGTCGGAGAAAAGCTGTTTGTCATCGTTAAAATCTCCGCCGGTGTAAAAAGTGCGTTCGCAGAACCACTGAATTGCATCCTGATCACCATCTGACCCGGCAAATTCCTTTAAGCTGGCAATCATTTCGTCCCGAAATTGTTCGCTCTGCATTTCCTGCCGCCCGACGCCGACTATCGCAAAATTGGGAGGCAGATGTCCATCTTTTGCCAGATTATAAAGTGCGGGGAACAATTTACGACGCGTAAGATCTCCTGTGGCGCCAAAAATTACCATTAGGCATGGCTCGGCAGTTTTGGGAATTTCATCCATATCTTATGTTACGAGGATAACTTGAGCATTTTCTGACAAAAAGCAAGATTTCACTTACTCGATGTCCAGAATACGTCGCAACTCTAACTCACGACGATTCATTTCGCCGTTATCAATTTCGTGATCATAACCGCACAAATGAAGTACACCGTGCAGTATCAGCTGTTCAATTTCGCGCACAAGAGAGTGGCCCGCGTGTTCGGCCTGACGCTGTGCCTGCTCCGCAGAAATAACTATGTCACCAAGAAACACTCTATTTTCCCCGTCTGCAGCCGCTTCCGAAAACGTCCCTTGTGTTTCGAATCCGTCCGGAATATGCGGAAAGGAAAGTACGTCAGTAATGGAGTCTTTTTTACGAAAATAACTGTTCAACTCCCGCATTCTCCGATCAGAAACAAAAGCAACTGCAAAATCGGCACCGCTGGCCTCCGGTACATTATTCCTGATATTTTCAACTACTTTGCGGAAATGAGAAACAGAAAGCGAAATTTTCCTTTGGAGATTAACGATCACGATTCGTTCTCCGGACCGTCAGATGAATGTGCTTCATATGCCTTGACTATCATCTGGACCAATTTATGGCGGACGACGTCTTTTTCAGAAAAATAAACGAATTCAATGCCTTCGAGGCCGCTGAGCACTTCTTCGGCCTCCCGCAGACCGCTTTTCTGTCCACGTGGCAGGTCAATTTGAGTTTTGTCGCCGGTAACGACCGCTTTAGAGCCGAAACCGATCCGCGTCAAAAACATTTTCATCTGCTCGCTTGTAGTGTTCTGTGCTTCATCGAGAATAATGAATGCATCCGATAGCGTGCGGCCACGCATAAAGGCCAGCGGAGCAACCTCGATAATACGCTTTTCCAGCATTTTGGTAACCTTTTCGGCGTCAACAAGATCAAATAAAGCATCATATAGCGGGCGAAGATAAGGATCTACTTTCTCCTGCAAATCACCCGGAAGAAATCCTAGCCTTTCGCCGGCCTCAACTGCCGGCCGCGTCAGAATAATCCGGCTGACCTGTTTTTTCATCAGGGCATCGACGGCCATAGCAACCGCGAGAAAGCTTTTGCCTGTGCCGGCGACACCGATACCGAACACCAGATCGTTATTTGCTATGGCGTCCAGGTATTTACGTTGGTTAGCTGTCTTTGGCGCCACCTGTTTTTTGCCGGAGGGGTTGAAACGCGACTTTAGAAAATAATCCTTAAGATTATAGGCTCGGTCTTCTGCTATCTGCTTAAAAGCATCCCGCAGTTCTTTATCAGAAAACGTCTGTCCCTCGGCAAAAAGATCGCTGAAATCGCCCAGTATTTGCTCGACTGTTTCGATGTCGCGTATATCACCGTCTATAAGCAGTTCATTGCCGCGAGCACCTATGCTTACATCGAGCAAGGTCTCGAGATATTTGATATTTTGATCCTGAACGCCGAAAAGTGCATTCAGGCCCTGAGGCGGAAGTGATAGTTTTTTCGTACTAGCCAAATCGAAATAAGTCCCCGGAAAGATACAGAATACTATCAGTCAAAGGCTATAAAAACTGAATAAATGTGTCAACGGGTAGCATTGAAAAGCCGATCGGCACGGAAGTAAGTTGTTGTTTCATTTATTTTTCTTATCAGGTGGCTGTGGGCCAAGAACAAATGGGCGATGCTGAACAACAAATTGTTTGTCATCCGTTACACCGTCGCCATCCACGTCAACCTTAACCTCTATTTTGTAACGCTTTCCGGCCTCGTGCGGTTTATCCAGATCATAAGCGAGGCTGTACTGGCTTCTAAGCAAGGCATTTATAGATTGCAGATATGCCGGTATCTCGCTTTCAAAAGTCATTTCGAAATGCATTCCGCCCGATTCCTTTGCAAATGTATTCATCGCATTTCGTGCCTGTAAGAATGTCAGCCGTCCGGGCATCCCGGTAATACTGTCGGTCGCTCCGAGGTAAGGCTCATATTTCTTGAAAAAAAGATTGCCCGTGCTGATGATATAAATCGGTATTCCGGCACTTTGGATAATTTTCCGCACCTGATCGTAATTTGTCTTGCTGAATGTGTCGATGCCGGACGCAACAAGAATAACAGCTCGCCGCTTGGATTTAACGGCAACCATTCCCTGATAATCAGATTTTTCTTCCTTAGTATTTTCCAATACAACAGAATCGCCGCGGCCGCCGACCAGCACAAATTTGATTGCGTCATAAAGATTATTTTCACGGAAAGCCGGGCGATTTCTGAGCAAAAGTTCAATCGTCTGCCTTATTCTCTGCGGATCATTTGTAAAATCAGTTATCGGAGTCGGCCTAATATCAAATGCAACAACCGACGCATAATCATCCGGCGGTTTGATAAATTGCGTTAAAAACTGGGCTACCGGACGGATTGCCTCATAGGCTCCGGGCTCAAAAATACCGCCGGCCGCTGAGCCGAAAATTTCAGTCCATTTACTATATTCGACCAATAATGTAACAGTAATCGGAGCGTCCGGAGTTGCAAAATTTCTGATATCCTTTCTGACGCCATCTTCAAATACCTGGAAATTTTCTTTCTTCAGCCCAGTCACAATCTGGCCTGTCTTTTTGTTATAAACAACCGCATCAACATTGACAATCTGAGTATCTATCTTGACCGGATCGTCAACATATACGGAATTTTTGACTTCTTCCTGGATCTTCTTTTCTTCGGCCTCTTTTTTCAAGTCTTCTTCGGTTTTTGCGGCTGGTCTTGTATTTTTCTTTGTGTCGGTGCGCGGATTTTCCGGCCGCTGCGGCTTCGACTGTGTATAGGCCAAGGCGGGCAAAAGCAGTAGAACGGCCGCAATCAGGGTAAAAACGCATTGTATCGACTTTTTATTCATAACGGCCGCTCCTCTTGCTGATTTATAGTTTTGAGATTCATCTTTGCTGAGTTTAGTTGGCAGATTATTCATCTTTCGTCTGCCGCTCAATTGGGCCAAATTTGTATAACCGCCTGAAATGAGCCGGAATTATCGGCAATGTTTCCCTCGTTGACACCAAGAAACAAAGCTCCATCACGCGCGGCAACAAACTCTCTTTCATCACCGATGTATATGAAATCGTTATTATCATCGCCTATGACTGCTATAAGCGCTCCCGTAGGCACTGCTTTTAGCAATTTCTCGGGATCTTCAAGATTGGAAATGCCGCCCGGAGGACATTTCTTACCGCCGCCGAGGTCTATTTCACCGCTGCCTGTAATCCTGATCTTTTGGCCTTTGCGGACAACCCATCCGGAATTTGTCCATCCATTGAAAGTATTGTCGGCCAGCACGTTTACTTTCACGGTAATTGGTTCGATCGCCCCTGGCGGCAATTTATTATCTGTTTTTACAGGTGCAGGCGGCTTCGTCGCACTTATATTTTCGTTTTTGGCTGCCTTTGGCCGATCGGGTAGTTTTGCCGTGCTGTTTGAAGAGGGATCGGCAATTTTTGGAAGCGTATCCGAAACTATAACTCTTACCGGAGCCGGGGTTGCATTGCCCTGCGTTTTTTCTGTCGGACTGGTTTGCGCACCGGGCTGATCAAATAGAATGGATTCAACTTCCGTAACTTCGAAAGTAAGTTCCCGTCTGCGTTCGCCCTCTCCTACAACGACTGTAAATCTACCATTTTCAAAAGATACGATCTTGCCTTTTATGACACTGCCGTCTTTGAGTTTTATTGTATCAGCGAGTGAAGCAGATGCCAGGCCGCAGGTTGTCAGGAAGATTAAAGCAATTAAACGAATAACTTTATTACTTACGCAGCAGGTCATAAAGGGCCTCACATGGGTGAATTGTTCGTCCGTAAGCATTCTGCCTTGGACAGCACAAAAGATGACGCCTGGTAACAAAGAGGTTGCAGCCAATTCCCAGCCGTTCAGTTTGAAATTATATAACGAAACGCGGCGTATCGGATAGCACTACGGTAATTACGCCGATGTAACAAAAAAGCTTCTGTCAATTGATTTGCAATTGCAGAAGCCAATAAATTGATGAAATTTTTTCTCTTTTAAGTGAGGACTATTTCGTATTTATTTTCGAGCCGGGTGCCGCGGCGAAACATTTCGCAAAAAACATCAACAATAGTCGGATCGAAAATAACGCCGGCGCGACGTACCAGCGAACGCAAAGCATCCTCTGACGTAAGCGACTTTTGGCCATCACGCGGATTTGTCAGCAAATCATATTCATCAGCTACAGCCAGAATACGCGCGGAAAGCGGAATTTGATCTCCGGCAAAGCCCTTCGGAAAACCGCTCCCGTCAAATCTCTCGAAATAATATCGAAGCGTGTTTGAAGCCGGCTGCAGGTCTTCGGATTTGGACATCGTGTCTAGAAATTGCTCAAGGCGGTCCGTTACCAGTTCGCGCTCCTCAAAGGTCAAAGTTTCACGGTTGATCAGAAATGCACGCGGGATCCGCGACAAAACAGCATCTTTGAGAAATGCAGCCATCCTCAGATGCTCTGTTTCAAGATGATCGATTTGCAATAGTTCAGCCATTGAGCTGACCATCTGGGACAATCTATCAGCTCGTTTCCTGGCATCCGGCTCAAGGCTTTCCAACACTCCGGCCATTACTTCGATCAATGCTTCCCGCATTGACTTCAATCGTGATTGCAAGCGTTCGTTATGCATTTGAAGCTGCCTCTGTGCTTTCATGGATTCATAATGCTGTAACGCCCGCTTAACCGTTGCTAAAAGCTCTTCATTTGCCCAGGGCTTTGTAACGTATTTGTACACAATCCCGGAATTTATCGCATCAACGAGCGTTCCCGCGTCCGTATAACCTGTCAAAATAATCCTTACTGTCTGCCGCCGCATCTCTGCAGCACGTTTGAGAAATTCCATTCCGGTCATTCCCGGCATTCTCTGATCTGTAATAATCACTGCCATATCGTGGATTTCTAGCATGGCTAGAGCTTCATTTCCGTCAGCTGCAGTGAATACATCGTAGGAGTTGCGAAACAGCCTTTCGAGCAATCTTAAATTGGCCGCTTCATCATCAACACATAGAATTTTGTAACGCAAAAGCATGTTTGGCCTCTGTATGTAAGTGGGAGTCGTGTGCCGGGTGGTTCGTTTCGGCGACGTCCGCCCGCACCTTTTTCGGGAGTACAACGGTAAAACTTGTGCCTTTGCCAGGCTGACTTTCGACGTCTATCCGGCCACCATGACGCTCTATGATCCCGAACGAAATCGAAAGTCCCAAGCCGGTACCTTCTCCAACCGGCTTTGTTGTAAAGAAAGGGTCAAAGATTCGGTTGAGATCCTGTGGGTCGATTCCCTTTCCGCTGTCTTTGACCTTTACGTAAACGCTTTCAGCATCGGCCCAGGTGGAAATTTCCACCTCCCCGGTGTTTGGACCGATTGCCTGTGCAGCATTTACGAGTAAATTCATCCAAACCTGATTAAGTTGTGCCGAATAAGCTTCTATAACGGGAATTGCACCATAATTTCGCTTTAATGTAATGTTTCCGCCTGTGAAATAACGTGAGAGAATTCTCAGGGTAGAGTCAATACCTTCATGCAAATCCGTTTTTTTGAAATCCGCTTCGTCAAGCCGCGAAAAAGTGCGCAGGTTTTGTACTATATCCCGTACGCGCTCTGCACCGGTACGGCAATCGGAAATAATGGAAAATAAATCCGCTTTTGTCGCATCATAATCTATTTCCCTGCGTATCGTTTCGGCCTGCGCCGCAACATCGGGAGGCAGTTCTGCCGATTCGTAAAATTCGACAAGGCGCAGCAGGTTTGCGAGAGCGCCGTCCAATAAATCCAGATTTCCGTAAAGATAGCCGACCGGATTGTTCAACTCATGAGCAATGCCGGCAGCCAATTGCCCGATAGACGCCATTTTTTCCGTTTGAACGATTTGTGCCTGCAGCCGCTCAAGTTGCTGCTTCCCGCGTAGCAATTCCTGATTTCTGGCTTCCAGATCGTCCTTATAACGTTTTGCATTGATTAGAAGACTTCGCCTCTCAAGAGCACGCAGTACCGTAAATTCAAGCACCTCGTGATCGCATGGCTTAATCAGATAATCAAATGCCCCGAGCCGCACTGCGTCCAGAGCTCTTTGCGGCCGGTCAACGCCGGAAACCACAATTACGGCGGTTTGCGGGTAACTTTCGACAATCTTACGCAAGAGTTCGATGCCGGAAAGGCCCGGCATAATTACATCGGTTATTACAAGCTCAAACTCAGATTGTTTCAAAATCTCAAAGGCTTGCATCACCGAGCCGGCCTCGACGCATTCGTATTTAACCCCGAGCAGTTTTGAAAAACTCCTTCGGACAACCGCAGAGTCATCTACTATCAAAATCCGCTCTCTTCGTTGCAAAAAATCAGAATCAGCAACGGCATCGGAATAAACGGATCTTGTTGGCAGCGAAAGAGAATTCATCAAGAATGTGATTGGCAAGGTACAGAAATGCCGGGTATCGGAAACAGCCGTACTACGGCTCGTAAACAATGATGCAATTTTTATACCAGCAGGCAGCCGGAGGTAACAAATCGGCAAAATCGCACTAAGCTATTTATTTTGTTCAACTTACGGTAACAGCCAGTAAAGTATGTATGGGACGTTGATGGGGTATTTTGGGACCAGCCAATGCAAATGTGGGGCATTTCGCCGCACACTTTTTTCTGAAAATTTTTACTTCAAATGGAATGATTTTCCTAGCAGTAACTAATAAGCCGTGCAGCTCAAAAACTTATGCCGGGACATAGTAGTAATTTACTACGCTGCCCCGGCTTATTTTGTTGAATACGGTTCGATTAACCTAAAAAGTAACTTTCCGTCACGTTCAGGCTGAAGCCTGATTCGTTTGAGCCTCTGTCATCTGTTGGAGAATGGATTTCATCCATTCGCGTGTCTTTGCAACCCTTTCGCGGCCATTGGGTGAATCGTAAATTACTTTCTCCAGATTCTTGAATGCTTCGGGCATTTCCCATTTCGTACGCAATTCAGCAAGAAACGGCTCGATTTTTGCAAAAACGCCGATATGTTCACCATTTGTTTCATAAAACATATCCGCGTCGATTGCACCGTGGGCTACAAGGGTTGCCGCCATATCCCAGTAAGAAAGCACCATCCGAAGATAAGCACCAACCTCCGGATCCATCATTGTTTTCTCAACCTCTTCCGCTGAAGTTGGATTGAAAGAAAACATCCAATCACGGGCTTTACGCATAACAGGCTCGCGTCTTAGCTCATAAAGTTTAAGTATTAGTTCCGCCGAGTGTTCTTTTCCCATAGTATATAACCTCGCTAAAAAATTTAGACCCGACAAGTCTATTACCGACCGGGTCTGCTGTCAATAAGTAATTTGTTGTTTTGATTTAATATGTTTTAATCCTGGCGGGTAATCCTGAGAAACGGAAGAGTATTAAGTGGAGCCGGTGAAGGGACTCGAACCCCCGACCTGATGATTACAAATCAACTGCTCTACCAACTGAGCTACACCGGCAGCGGAAGCAATATCCGCGAAACGGAAATATTAGCAAAGCCGCCCGATATTGGCAAATTCAATCGGCCGTGGAAATTATAAAGAAATTTGTTAAACAATGAAAATAACTGTTGACATCCATTAAACACTCGCGTTAGGATTTAATGTGCCCATTCAGGGCGAAATTCACGATTACCGCTTGCCGAATTTTTGCTCGCCGGATCAATAATTCGAATCAAATCAACGCTATCCAGCCTGTTCGGCAATGAAACAAGGAGAAAAAAGTGAATCTAAAGAGTTTTCACCGCACTATCAAACTCAGCCTGCCTGCACTCGCTCTCAGTCTTTTGACATCTGTGCTGTATGCTCAGGATTTACCGGGACGTGTTTCCGCTGTTCCCGGTGAAAAACAGTTCAAAATCGCTGAAAGAAATAATCTCTATTGCGCGGGCTATGTCCAATCCTCACCTATTGATACGAGTAGCCGTCTGGTCGGCGCAGTCGAGGAACAGGACGGTTGGCTCTATTCGCAAAATAATTTTGTTTACATAAATTTGGGAGCCTCAAACGGAGTAAAACCGGGTGATATGTTTTCCGTTGTCAGGCCAAGAGGACAAGTCAAAACCCGTTGGACTACCAAGGGTAAACTTGGTTTTTACGTCCAGGAAGTCGGTACAGTGGAAATAGTCAGGGTCAAATCGGACGTCAGTGTTGCCCGCGTCAAAACCTCCTGTGACAACTTCCTGCTTGGCGATCTTGTCCGGCCATTCGAGCGTAGGGAGAGCCCTCTTTTTTCAAAACGGCCGGCTATGGACTTATTCAGCGACCCGAGCGGCAAGGCCACCGGAAGGCTGTTTATGGCAAGGGACAATCAGGAAGTGCTCGGGCGTGAACAGATAATCTATGTTGACCTTGGCGCCGAAGACAACGTTAAAGTAGGCGATTACCTGACGATTTTCAGACCGCTTGGCAAAGGAAACCTGTTTATCAATGACGAAGATGAGTCAGTCTCGGCACGTGACGAAGGCTTCCAGAGCTTTGTTTACCGCGGGGGCCGCTTTTCAAATCAGGCAGGCCGGAAATCCGGCGAAACGGCAAAAGGCCGCGTTGTAACAACGGAAAAGGCCAAGGAAGGCCGTCCCGCAACGTTGCGTAAGGTCGTCGGTGAGGCTGTTATTCTCAATGTCAAGGAAAAGACCGCCACTGCGGTTATAGTCCGAACAGCACAGGAAATCCATACCGGCGACTTTGTAGAAGTACAATAAAAATCATCCTCAGCCGAGTGGACAACCGTCGCCTCCGCGGCGGTTTTTTTTATTCATGGGAACTGACGGCAGATGATCTTGAAAGTTCCTGTTTTTTGTCAAAAAAGAATTTCAGATAGTCGTACATTGAGAGCAATGAAAGGACGACAGAAAGCCATAAAGCTCCTCGCCCGACCAGATAACCGAATACTTTCCAATCATTTGCTGTAAGATTCAGACTCGAGAGATTCTTAAAAGCAGTTCTCACCTCGGCAACTTCCCAAAATCTTATTGCCGGATAATCCTGTCCAAAGTTTGAAACCGGAGGATTTCCGGCCGCAGCAGCAACCAGCAAGGCAACAATGGCAATACACTGTGCCCACATTTTTATTTTTCCGCTCATTTGGGCCTGTATTATTATGCCGTCTGACGCGGCAACTGATCTCAGCCCTGTAACGATAAACTCCCTTCCGAGAATAATTACAACAGCCCAGGACGGCGCGAGGTGTTTTTCTACAAGAACAATCAGAGCGGCGGAGACAAGCAGTTTGTCCGCAATCGGATCCAGAAATTTACCAAGTGTCGAAACCTGATTCCGCCGCCGTGCAAAGTGTCCATCCAGAATGTCTGTTATGGCAGCGGCAAGGAAAATAATGATAGCCAGAGCGTAACCGCTTATTCCGAGCCAGTATTCGGCGACGGGCGTCAGAAGTGCAACAACAAGCAGCGGAACGATCAAAATCCGGCCTATGGTCAGGTAATTCGGCAGGTTCACACCTTTTAATAACCTCAAACGATTCGAGTTTAAATTCCCTTTTGCCAAACCGCAAGATTCAAATCTGTTTAGTTAACAATTCGGCCGGAGTGCGGCGGTTTTTTCAAACCGGATTATGATATGATTTCAACAAACTTAAAGTTTAAACTGAAGTTTTTTGAATATTCGGGTTTCACGGCGCATTTTCATCTCTCATCGATTGATGCCCTGAAACCGAATTTCCAGCCAATCAAATCCCGGAGGAATCAACAAAAATGAAACATCTTAGTTTCTCTCTTTCCATTGTTTTAATTTTACTTATCTCGGTAATTACGTCCGAAGCCCAGCTCCGTCTCCCGCGTGCAAGTCCGCCGGCTGGAGTATGGCAGACAATTGGAGTTACCGATGTAAAAATCACATACAATCGCCCTGCCGTTAAAGGAAGAAAGATTTGGGGTGACCCGCCGCCGGACGCAAAAGGAGAATCAACCCTGGACAATCAAAATACCCGCCCGGCCGGTATGCCGATAGTTCCATATGGTCACATATGGCGTACGGGCGCCAATGAGGCTACCCAATTCGAAGTTACAGATGACGTTTTGGTGAATGGCAGCCCGCTCCCGGCCGGAAAATACAGTCTGCATACTATCCCGGGCCGTGATGAATGGACAATAGTTTTCAATTCTACTGCAAATCAATGGGGCAGCTTCAATTACGACCCCGCAAAGGATACTTTACGGATAAAGGCGAAGCCTTCTACGGTAGCCGAAAACCAGGAATGGCTGGAGTTTCGCATTGAGCCGACCTCCGAAAATGCAGCAACCGTTACCATCGCATGGGAAAAAGTCCGTGTTCCTTTTACCGTCGAAATAAAGGACGTTGCTGCCGTTACGCTGGCCAAAGCACGTAAGGCGGTTGAGGATGCGGCACGAGATGATTGGCAGACGCCCTTTAATGCCGCAAACTACGCCAAACAAAACAAAGCCGATGCAGAGGCCGCAAAATGGTTTGCTCAGGCCTTGAATGCAATTGATGAGCAGCTCAAAACAAAGGAAAACTTCCAGAATTTATCAAGAAAGGCAAATATCCTCCTTGCTGCCGGTAAACGCGATGAAGCAATTGCGGTTGCAGAAAAAGCTATTGCAAAAGGTAAAGCTGATGGCGAAAACGTAACACAGTTTGAAAAGCGGTTTACAGAAATTAAAAGCGGCAGACAACCATAATGCCGGCTATCCTAAGTTAAGCAAAAAACATACTTAACTAAACCAAGCGGCCTTGCACTGCCTTTCGAAGCACAAGGCCGCACCGGATTATAAGGAAATTAACCTGCCGAGCTCAGAACGGAAAAGGCAGGCCGAAAATTCGTCCATTGTAGCGGTCTCCGCTGCGACGATTTCTGTTGTATCCGTCACGGAATCCGTCACGATAACCTTCGCGATATGCCGCCTGCCAGCGATAATCCCTGCCCCAACCACGGTTGTTTCCGCCGTAGTTGTCATCGCGGCTATGTCTTTTTGCAGCTTTCTTGCCATCTTTGAAACCATCGCGATAACCGCGCTCATAGGCAAATCTCAGGCTTTGATTACCTCGCCGGTCCCGGCCATTGTAGCGGTCGTCACGGTCTCCGTAATATCCTCCCGGCCTGTAGTCACGGTCCCGGCGGTCACGATCGTCATCTTGCCTATAAACGTCCGGCCGACGGTCATCTCGCTTTATACGGCCTCGTCCCTGAGCATCTGCGTCTGCGGTTGCTATACCTAAAATTCCAACCGCCAAAATACCCGGAAGTGTAAATCTGAGTAATTTTGCTCTGTTTTTTGCTGATAGCATATAAATATTCCCCCTTGCGGAAACAAGAGCAATATTCGTGCCAGATAAAAAAGTGCTCATTTCAATAGGTTTACGCAAAATTTGCAGGAATGTGCACACGATTTCGTGCAAAGCGTTTTACAATAACCGACAATTTTCGTGCAAAAACAGTAAAAAACATTGACCGACATAGTTAAAAACCGTTAAACTTATTTTGTCAGGCGTTTCAGATCGCCAAACCGCACAGCCCGGGCGACTACCTGACCTTACTTCCGGTTTTTGCAAAACAAACTAAAGCCTCCGGCGGGCACTGTCACCGGGTATTCAAAAGCCTTTCAGTCCACCAATTATGCTTAATAGAATTGATGATCTTTTGCGCATGGCGATGAGCTTCGGTGCATCTGATCTGCATTTACGCGCAGGGTCCACACCGGTAATTCGCGTCAATGGCGAACTTCGCCCTTTATCGGGCGTGCCCCGTTTGAATCAAGACGAAACGCTGGAAATGGCGTTTTCCATGATGTCAAACCGCCAGAAACAGCACTTCAAAGAGGTTTTTGAGGTTGATCTTGGTTACGGTGTGCCGGGTCTCGGCCGTTTTCGTGTCAATATTTTTCAACAGCGCAATTCTATCGGTATTGTTGCAAGAGTAATTTCAGATCATATAAAAAATTTTGCCGAGCTTGGCTTGCCGCCTGTTCTCAATAAAATTTCAGAAGAAAATCGCGGTCTCATACTTGTTACGGGAACTACCGGTTCCGGCAAATCGACCACGCTCGCTGCTATGGTCGATTACATAAACCAGACCAGAAACTGCCATATAGTTACAATCGAAGATCCGATAGAATTTCTTCACAAGGATAAAGAGTCTTATATTACACAGCGTGAAGTGGATGTCGATACGCGCTCGTTTGCTGAAGCTCTCCGCGGCAGCCTCAGACAGGATCCGGATGTGATTCTCGTCGGTGAGATGAGAGACCTGGAGACTATAGAAACTGCACTTGTAGCAGCCGAAACAGGTCATCTTGTGCTCTCCACGCTGCATACTCTGGATGCCGCTGAGACGCTAACCCGAATTATTTCAGCGTTTCCGCCTTATCAGCAGAAATCCATCCGAATTCAACTCGCGGGATTGCTTAAAGCCGTCGTTTCCCAACGGCTGATGAAATCAGCAAAAGCCGGTGGACGCGTTCCCGCTGTCGAGGTCCTGATTTCGACTCCGCTGATCCGCGATTACATTCTCCACGAAGATAAAACGGCATCGATTCGTGATGTAATTGCTGCCGGAACGTCTCAATACGGGATGCAGACGTTTGACCAATCTCTATTTTATTTATACCAATCGGGACTTATTGCCCTCGAAGAGGCTTTACGCGGAGCAACAAATCCGGATGAATTCCGTCTGCGTCTTGCCGGCATACAAAATACTACCGCGCTTGCCAAGGAAGAGATGGAAAAAATGGGCGGGGTGGCAAACATCAGCAGTCTGCTGACCAGAACCTGATTGTCCGGCTTTGACGCGATGTTAAATTACTGACGGTTGATAAAATGTAAGCGGCATACTGTCACCGTCGGGAAAGTTGCTGACGTCGGTCAAACGTAGAAGCTTTTATTTTATAAGGTTTTCCGCTCGTTAAACCTTGACATTGCCGCCTCGGCGCGTGTAAATTTTAGTTTTATCCGGTCACGCTGGCAAAGAATCTAGATACGGGCGGTCGAAAAATGTATTTCCTTTCGGCTGATTCTCGGCTTTCGTGATTAAACAATTAAAACCGCAATATCATAAAAGGACGTCAGTACACAATTAAATGACAAACGAGGTTAAGAATGAGGCTGAAGAAACGGCAACCGGCGCTTCTTCGGTAATGGCAAATCAGGACAGCAACGCCGCGGCTAAAGAGACTCCGGTTAAACCCGCGGCAGAACAATCGGGTGAAGTCCAACTTTCCGGTGAATTCGATTTTGGCAAAATGCTTGCCGAATTCGAACAGGAACAGACCACTTTTCACGCCGGTGAACTAGTCGAAGGAAAGGTCGTCGGTGTTTCCGAACACGGCGTATTGGTAGATTTCGGCTATAAGTCCGAAGGAATCGTTCCGGCAGAAGAGTTTGGCCAGCCGATAGAAGATGCAGTGGCCGTAGGTGATACTCTTCAGGCCATAATCAAGGCCATTGGCGGAGACGCACAGCCGCTTCTTTCACACAAGGAAGCCCTCAGCCGCCGCGTCTGGGCTGAACTCGAAGACGCTTACCGTAACGAACGTCCTGTAAACGGCAAGATTGTCGGCAAGACAAAAGGCGGTTTGCGGGTTGATTTGGAAGGCATAGAAGCATTTCTTCCGGGCTCGCAGATTGACTCGCGTCCGGTCGGCAACCTGGACCCATATATCGGCCAGGAAATCGAAGCACGTATTATCAAACTAAGCCGACGGCGTGGCAATGTCGTTTTGTCCCGAAAAGTTATCACTGATGAGCAAATCAACCGGCAAAAGGCTGAAACTCTCAGTAAAATCGACGTAGGTTACATAGTCGAAGGAACTGTCAAAAACCTTACCGAATATGGCGCTTTTGTCGATATCGGAGGAATTGACGGCTTATTGCACGTAACCGATATGTCCTGGGGCAGATTGCAACACCCGGGCGAAATGTTCAAGGTAGGCGACCACGTTCAGGCTAAAATACTCAAACTCGATAAAGAAAAAGAAAAAGTTTCGCTTGGTTTCAAACAGTTGCTGCCTGACCCATGGTCAACGGTAATCGAAATGTATCCCGTAAATTCACGGGTCAAGGGAAAAGTCTCGTCCGTAACCGATTATGGCGTTTTCGTCGAGCTTGAACCGGGCGTCGAAGGTCTGGTCCATGTCTCGGAGATTTCCTGGTCTAAAAGGGCTGCAAACCCAAAGAAAATGTTTCGGAAAGGCGACGAGGTCGAGGTACAGGTTCTCGGCGTTGATACTCAGGAAAAACGCATCAGCCTCGGCATGAAACAGTTACAGGAAAATCCCTGGGACACGGTTGCCTACAGGTATCCGGTCGGCACCAAAATTCGCGGCAAGGTTCGCAATATAACTGATTTTGGCGCTTTCGTCGAAATCGAAGAAGGCATAGACGGTCTTGTTCACGTTTCGGATATAACCTGGGCTAAAAAGGTCAAGCATCCCAAGGAACTCCTCAAGAAAGATCAGGAAGTTGAGGCCGTCGTTACTCATATAGATGCAGCTGCACAGCGGCTGTCGCTGTCGATGAAAGACCTTACGCCAAGCGCCTGGGAAACATTTGTCGCAACCCACCGCCCGGGTGATGTTGTCCGCGGCAAGGTCTCGCGGTTTACCAATTTCGGAGTATTTGTAGAACTTGGCGAAGGGCTCGAAGGGCTTTGCCATATTTCCGAACTCTCTGATGAGCGTGTTGACAAGCCGGAAGATGTTATCAGTCTCGGTCAGGAAGCAGATTTCCGAATCCTCAGAATTGAACCTGCCGAACAGAAAATCGGACTTTCATTCCGCGCCGTCGGTAAAGATGATGAACCTATAATCGATACTCGTATTTATTCGACAGAGGCAAAAAGCGGTATGGCAAGCCTCGGTGAACTTGCACGGCTGGTACGTGAAGAATCTCCGGAACAGTCTGAAAGCAATAAAGAAGAAAAAGAAGCCGCAAAACGTTTGAAAAAGGAACAGGCTCGCAAGGAATATGAAGAGCAGGCGGCTGCCGAAACTTCCGGGACGGAAGAACAAACAGCACCGGAAGAAGAACAAACGCATTCAGCGGATGCTCCGGTAGAGTCGGATACCTCATCGGAGTCTTCCAGCGAAACTGCTGTTGATTCCGTTGATGAAAGCAATTCCGATTCATCTGCTCGAGAAGATTCTTCAGAAGTTAATGCTGAAAATGCAAAATCAGCTGAAACCGAATAATCAAGGGGCAGATTTTATTTCCTTTTGTACCTTTCGATGTTTTATTAAGTTATTGTTACTCCGAGGTTTGGAGCATACGGTAAGGAGCACCTGATATGACCAAAGCGGATCTAGTCGAAAAAGTTGCCAAAGAAGCGGAAATGACCAAGAAAGACGCCGAGCAACTAGTCGAAATTATTTTCGAAAGTATTACCGAATCACTGAACCGGGGAGAAAAAATCGAACTGCGCGGTTTTGGCAGTTTTCGTGTCCGGGAACGCAATTCCCGCAAAGGGAGAAATCCTAAAACAGGCACTTCAGTTGATATTCCGGCCAAACGCGTTGCCTACTTTAAACCGGGCAAAGAACTTAAAGAACTAATAAATTCAACAAATTAACGCTGCTACATAAAATTGATTCATAAAAAAGCCTCCCGTTGAAGACGAGGGGCTTGTTTTTTGTGTTGAAGGGAAATTGCAGCGACGGGCGTTTAATCAGTTCCGGCCCGCCGATCGTTTTTCGCCTGCTGAAAGCAGAGCTTCGTCTTCTATCTCACCACCGGGACTGATGGGAATATCGGCCGGATTTTCGAATTTTAGGCCGCGGTTTTTATCATCGTCCGGTTCCGGGACAATTCGAAATGAACCGGAAGGAGGCGGCGGCGTATATCCAGGATAATCTACACGTGAATGATAAATAGCTATGAGTGAGCGGATCATTGATTCACGAATCTGCGTCAATTCCCGCAAGGTCAGGTCGCATTCATCCAGCTGGTCGTCGCTTACAATCGCATCTATGATTTTTGTAACGATATAACGGATATTTTCCGGAGTCGGTTCGGCCAATGAGCGTGCAGCGGCTTCGCAGCTGTCAGCAATCATCATTATGGCAGCTTCGCGAAACTGCGGCTTCGGGCCGGGATAGCGAAAATCATTTTCAGAAACTTCGCTTGGATCGCGTGCTTCAGCCTGTGCTTTCTTGAGGAAATAGTGCAATGTACGTGTACCGTGATGTTGAGGAATGAAATCTATAATCCGCTGAGGCAGGCCCAATTCACGGGCCAGTTTCATTCCGTAGGTTACGTGGCTGATAATTATCTTCGCACTTTGAGCCGGTTTTAGACGGTCATGCGGGTTTTTGCCTGTTTGATTTTCTACGAAATGTTCCGGTGCGGCCGTTTTCCCTATATCGTGATAAAGAGCTCCGATACGGGCAAGCAATGCATTACCGCCGACGACGCGGCATGCCTCCTGTGCCAACTGGCCAACCGCATGTGAATGCTGATTCGTACCGGGTGCACGCAGTGCCAACTGACCAAGTGCCGGCAAATCTGCGTTAGATAGTTCAAGTAATTTCACGTCGGTCAGTATCCCGAAAGTTGACTCACAGACGGGCATAAAAACCGCAGTTGCGGCTGCCGCTATGATACCGCCGGCGACGGCACAGGCGGCAGAAAGCAGAAGTGTATTCAACACCAGAGGCTGTTGCGAATAGGCTATTATGGCGGCGGCGGTAAAGATACTTGCCACGCCGACGAGCAGTCCGGCGATGGTCACGGTTTGTCTCGATCGGTATGCACCAATGCCGTAAACGGCAACAGATGAGGCAATTGCAGCATATATCGCAAATTCGAGCCCGCGCGGTGCAAGCAGTCCGGCGATCAAGGCCGTTAAAAATCCGACGAAAATTGCAGTCCGCCTGTCCGCAAGCATAGTTATCAGGAGGCTGCCGAAGGCAAATGGTACGGCAAATGACCAGATTGTCGGATCATTGAGCGGAGGGGCAACGTTTTGCGACGCAGTAAACTCTGCAAGGCGAAACATAGCCGACATCAAAGCCGTCTGTGCAAGCGTTACAATGCCAATCAGCGCGAATGTGTTCTTTTCCGGCAAGGCCAGCCGTGGAACTATTCCGCGATGACGCACAAATTTCCAAGCCGCCCAGTAAAGTGATCCGATCAATACCAAAAGCCCGAAAAAGCGATTCCAGATTCGCGTAGAGGATCGATAATTATTGATGGCATTGATTTTGGCCAGCATCTCGTCTGTTACGCGGTCGCCCGGCTCTGCCACTTTCTGGCCGCGTTTTAATGAAACTGTCACGGGCGCTACGCCTTCAGCTGCCGTTCTTCGATCATTTTCCGTCGCGGTGGCGTCGTAAATTACACTTGGCTGGATAAGCGGTGCCATCGCCGCATAGAATGCTTCCTGTTCCCGCTCTGAGAGGCTGCGGATTTGCGCAAGTCCTTCGCGCAGACGCCTCCTTGCCTCACTTAAAGGCGTCATTGTCGAAGCCGGATTGCGGGCAAGCCTGGAGTCTGCAGGACGCCCTCTATCCACTATTTCCACCTCGGACTGCAGAAATTCAGCGTCTCTGTCACTGTAAATATCCCCTGAGGCATTTTCACGCAAAAGACGGATCACGGCATCTAGTTCATTTGACGTAAACCGCCTTGCAGAAAATACTTTAGCCAGATCTGCCCCGCCGGGACCGCTCCAGACGCTCTCAGGATGCGTATTGGAATTGGCTTTGTCCGAACTGCCTTTTTCAGCCGTGCGGCTCAGAGATTCCCAGGCGGAACGAAAGCTTTGAACCGCTTCGTCGGCCCGCTTTGGTTCGTAGATGAAAATCGGCCTGATTGCAGCTCTCGCAACTTCCCTCTCGCGCTCAGTCGCTGCTTCGTCAATGTGGTTGATATCTGCAGGAGAAATAATCGTTTCCCGGACAATGTCTCCGACGCGGTAATCGCTGACAGGTACAAAATGCCAAAAAGGATTATGAATAAGAAGCGTAGTCGCAACTGTCAAAAGACCAAAACCAAGGGCAAAACGCTGCCGTTCGCCGAGTTTTTCTATCGGCCATTTGATGATCGCCGAGATCCGACGCCCAAAGCGCGTCAGCGGCGATTGCATTTCTTTAATTTGTTTACTCACAAATGGTTATATGCAGCCTCAGAGCCGTTAGGGCTGAAATGCATGAATTTTGTCCCTATCCGCTCGGCAAGCGCAACAAGAGAACGCTTGTCGATGGCTGAAATTGCCACGCTGTCGGCCTTCCTGTCAAGTTCAAGTGTTCTGCGCAGAGCGGCAACGGTTTGTGGATCCGCAATATCGGTCTTATTGAGGGCTATGATCTGCGGTATTGAGTCAAGCCCCAGATCCGCAAGAATACGCTCCACCGATGCAACCTGGTTCAATGCCTGTGGATTAGAGGCATCCACCAGATGGACCAGCAAATCACTCTGCGAAATCTCCTCGAGCGTTGCGCGAAAAGCCGCAACGAGAGTTTCCGGCAGATCACGGATAAACCCAACCGTATCATTAATTACGACCTCCTGATCATATGGAAGCCGAAGCCGTCGTGAAGTCGGGTCAAGGGTTGCGAACATTTTTTGTTCCGAATACACGGAGGACTGCGTTAAAGTATTGAGAAGCGTAGATTTACCGGCATTCGTATAGCCGACGAGCGAGATAATCGGCACTGATCTGTTGGCACGCCGTTTCCGCCTCTCGCTCCTTTGCCGGCCGAGATCCGAAACCTGCTTTTCCAGGTAAACTATGCGGTCGCGAACACGCCGCCTGTCAGTTTCCAGTTTTGTTTCTCCGGGTCCGCGGCCGCCGATGCCGCCCGCAAGCCGTGAAAAAGCAGAGTTTTGTCCTAAAATAAGCCGCGGGAGCATGTATTTCAATTGTGCAAGTTCAACCTGAAGTTTACCTTCCCGACTTTGTGCCCGTTGTGCAAAGATATCAAGAATCAGTTGCGGTCTGTCAAGGATTTTGAGGTCTGTAACCTCTGAAAGCGCACGGACTTGTGCAGGTGTTAATTCGCGGTCAAAAACCAGAATATCTGCACCGAGCTGCATCGAGCGAATAAGAAGTTCATCCAGTTTTCCACGTCCTATGAGTGTCTTTGGATCAATCTGCCTGCGACGCTGTATGATTGCATCGGCGACATCCAAACCGGCGGAATCGGCAAGTTCTGCAAGTTCAACGAGCGAATCTTCGGCATCGCCGGCCAAATCATCGGCAACGCCCACAAGTATCGCTCTTTCACGCAATTTGACGCCGGGACGAACCGATCCGCTGACGCGTGCCATTTCCGCTTCCAGAGAGCGTATCAGATCTTCAAAATCTATCTCCAGCCGATGTGCGGTTGCGGGTTCAAGAAAAGCAAACGACAGTGAAGGCGCAACGTCCGTGCCGTCTTCTGTCTGTCCGTTTGCGGGCCGCTTTCCCGGTAAAATATGTGCACTTAAAATCTGCCCGGGAAGTCCGTTCCGCCTATCTACCTGGATAACCGACATCAAATCGAGCCTTAACAAGGCAAGGTCAGTCAAATCGTCCTGAGTGAGCGGTTCGCCCGCAAGATGTGTGTGAACGCAACGGAGGCCGCGAA
Organism: Acidobacteriota bacterium; assembly: GCA_040756215.1. Lineage (GTDB taxonomy): Bacteria > Acidobacteriota > Blastocatellia > Pyrinomonadales > Pyrinomonadaceae > OLB17. The sequence continues at coordinate 377,114 of JBFLZQ010000001.1, read as the reverse complement.
ATCTTTCAAGGCCAACACGGACGCGTCCGAAATCCGGCATTTCGATACGTTTGGCATCACCAACCATTACGTATTCGATATGGCCTTTTCTATCTATCAAAACTCCGATCTGGCGTCCGGTTTCGTTTGAAATTTCAGCCATCTGCCGTGCAAGTTCCGGCGAAACGATCTGTGATGGCCTTACCCGCTTTGTGGCAAGCCTTTCGATACGTCTGAGCTGTTCGTGCTTGAGTCCTTTTGTAAAACCGGTAATTGTTCCGATAATTCTTATGCCTCCATCCGTAATTATATCAAATCAGGAATTAAAATGGCGGTTCTCCGGCACGGGCGTCTTGGGTTTGCTACTCAAAGCGATTTTCGTCATACTTTTTATTTTCAGCTTCCGGCCCCGGCGCCTTCTGCCGCCAAAAGCCCGAGCTCAAACGAATCATTATGGCAGTTACACCAACACCAAACGCGAGTTACAGCCTCACACTCCGCGTCCGTATCCAAAACCGCCCCGGGAAATTAGGCGAAATCACAACGGCAATAGGCAGAGCCGGCGGCGACATCGAAGGAATTGACATCGTCAGCGTCGGAAAGGATTTTCTGATTCGTGATATAACCGTAAATGCTTCAAGTGAAAGTCACGATCAGGAAATTGTTGATGCAGTTAAATCGATTGACGGCGTTGAGGTAATCAATGTCTCTGACCGCACTTTTTTAATGCATCTGGGCGGTAAGATCGAGATAGTCTCCAAAATCCCTCTCAAAACACGCAGCGATTTATCTATGGCCTACACGCCGGGCGTTGCAAGGGTATGTGAGGCAATCCACAAAGATCCCGAAAAAGTTTATAACCTTACAATAAAGAAAAACACTGTCGCAGTGATTTCCGACGGCACGGCAGTTCTTGGGCTGGGAGATATCGGACCTGCAGCCGCAATGCCCGTAATGGAAGGTAAATGTCAGCTTTTCAAGGAATTTGCCGGTGTAGATGCTTTCCCGATTTGCCTCAATACAAAAGATCCTCACGAAATAGTTCAGACAATAAAGAATATCTCGGTTGCCTTCGGAGGCATCAATCTCGAGGATATTTCCGCACCGCGATGCTTTGAGATCGAAGAACGTTTAAAAGAAGAACTGGATATTCCCGTATTCCATGATGATCAACACGGAACGGCTGTCGTTGTGCTGGCAGCTCTGATTAACGCATTGAAAATCGTCGGCAAAAATATGGAGGATATCAAGGTCGTCGTCAACGGCGTCGGCGCGGCAGGAGTCGCCTGCACAAAAATTGTAATGGCTGCCGGAGTCAAAAACGTTGTTGGTTGCGATCAAACAGGTGCCATTTATGAGGGCAGAACTGAAAATATGAATTGGGTAAAGGATTGGTATGCACGAAATACGAACCCAAATAAAGAAAAAGGCACCATACACGACGTAATACGCGGCGCCGATGTTTTTCTCGGTCTCAGCGTGCCGGGCGTACTCACTCCGGATGATTTGAAGGCTATGGCAAAAGATCCGATTGTCTTCGCAATGGCCAATCCCGTCCCTGAAATTATGCCGGAAGAGGCAGCGGGTATCGCCGCCGTAATGGCTACAGGCCGCTCTGATTATCCGAATCAAATCAACAACGTTTTGTGTTTTCCCGGGATATTTCGCGGCGCGCTAATCTGCAGGGCTTCTCGTATCAATGAAGCGATGAAACTCGCTGCTGCGGACGCAATTGCAGGAATTATTTCCCCTGAGGAATTGAATCCGGACTATATCATTCCATCAGTCTTTGACCGACGTGTCAGCGAAGCGGTTGCCCAACACGTAGAAGAAGCTGCATATGCCACGGGTGTGGCACGCAGGCACAGAGCAACGGCAGAAAGCGAATTTTAGCCGGAGGCTCAAAAATTCCGTAAATGGGCTTATAATGTCAGATTATGATCCGTGCGCTTCATGACAGGCTCGGCGTTGAAGAACTGGCGAACACATTGACCCATGGTCTGGGTTTGGTATTGAGTATAGCGGGATTTGTTACGCTTTTTATTCTCGCTTACGAAAAGGCTTCGCCGGAAAGGCTCGTCGGCTGCACTATTTACGGCCTCTCGCTGGTTTCGCTTTATGCAGCGTCCACGTTTTACCATTCGGCCACCAAACCTTCACTAAAATCGCGGTTAAAAATCGCAGACTATTGCTGTATTTATCTTCTTATTGCAGGCACTTACACACCTTTCACCTTGTCTTCCCTCGATAAACTTCACGGTTTGGGTCTTCTTGCGGCGGTATGGACACTCTCTTTGATAGGGATAGCCGGCAAAATATTCTTTGGGGATAAATTCCCGCGTTTACGCGTAGCATCATACGTCTTTCTGGGATGGCTCGGAATAGTAGCAATAGTTCCGCTTTACAATTCGCTCGGATGGATTCCCCTCGCACTTCTTTTAGGAGGCGGCCTCTCGTATTCAATCGGAGTGATATTCTTTGCCTGGCAAAATCTCCGCCATCATCACGCCATTTTTCATATTTTCGTCCTGATTGGCAGTATCCTGCATTTTGCCGCAGTCGCAGGCTATGCGATCTAGCAGTAAATTAATTTTTTCCTTTGCTGCAAAGCGATTTATTGAGCGGTCGTTTGAAGCAGGTGCTTTTTTCTTTGAACTATTGAATTTACGGCTGCCCTTCCGGTTTCGATAGCTCCTTTGATATGCCTTTCATTGGTAAAGTGACCTGCGACAAAAATCCCCGGAACGTTGGTTTCGCGGGTGTTCGGATCATAAACCGGCACCATTGAGTATTTTCCCTCAGTAAACCGGACGCCAATATCTTTCAAAAGTCCAAGCTCAGCATCTGCACCGATTAAAACAAAAACAACATCGTTTTCAATTGTTTCCTGATTTCCTGTTTCGTCTTCAAGAATCACGGATTCCGGACGTATCTCGACGACCCGTCCCAAAAAAAACAATTTCAAACAATGCTCGCGGATTTCTTCTTCCAGCGGCTGCTTGACCCAGTATTTAATACATCCCTGCTTAGGATCGTTATTTTCCCAATCTGAACGATAAATTGCCAATGTTGTATCTGCGCCTTCCTGCGCAAGAAACAATGCAGCTTCTCCGGCGGAGTTGCCGCCGCCAACAACCAAAGCCCTTTTCCTAACCCATGGATAGGTTTCCCGAAACTGATGATGGACTTTTGGCAGATCCTCGCCCGGAACGCCCAGCCTTCGCGGATGATCCATCGCCCCAATGGCAAAAAGTATATTTTTCGATAAATAACGGCCTTTATCTGTTATTACTTCAAATACGGCTTCTTTAATGTTGTCACGGGATTCGTCTTTGAGATGCTTTACCTGCAGAACAGTTTCTTCAGTACGTACATTGAGTCCATTGTCCAGCACGAATCTGACGTAATATGACAGCAATTCTTCCCGTGTTGGCTTTTGCCTTGCCGGCTTGAGGTCGCCGGGCAATAACTCCAGTTCGTCCGGCGTAGAAAAAACAGTTAGTCCGATCGGATAATTGTATATTGTATTTCCAATCAAGCCTTTTTCTATAACAACGTAACTAATGCCGGCTGTTTCGGCCTCATAGGCCGCAGAGATGCCTGCCGGACCGGCTCCTATAATCAATAAATCGTAAATCGGATTGCTCATCTTGCAGGAATGTTTCAGGACTGTTCTAACCTTTTCAAATCTTCGGTAAATTTTGCAATCAGACCTTTTACTGCTTCTAATTCACGTTTTGAATTAAGGTAATTCTGCCATTCTGCAGTCGCAGTCAGTGCCTGGAGAACTTCATGGTCAATGGTGTGCGACATCAGTACAAGCAGATCGCTCAATGCTTCATGTCCGGCAAGCAGCGAATTGATGATCGTATATGCCGTTTTTGCGCTTTCAATATCAAAATCCTGATTTTTCATACAATTGCGGCCTCTCCGGTTTCGTTACTCTCAAACGGCAATTGCCTGACGGCAACTTCATGCCCGTTGCAAAGCAAAATTTTCCCTTCGGCAAGATAATCATATCGCACAAAACCCAGAGCGATGCTTCGCCCAAATTTTTGCGAACGCACTGCAGAAGTGATACGTCCGGCATTTTTTCCGTCTTCCGCATAGAGATCTGCCCCGGGAAGCAGATCGACCTGGTCGTTTGTGGCAACCAGTCCGGTTAAACGCTTTGCAACATGTCCGCGAAAGTGGATTCTGGCAATGATTTCCTGTCCCGTGTAACAACCTTTTTTGTAGGAAATCAGATTTTCAAGCGATATTTCCGGCACAATTGTACTTTCGTCAACATCAACTCCATACTTCGGAACGCCTTTTTCAATTCTTAGAAGTTCATAGTCTTCGTCGGACAACTCCGTAAAACCCTGCCCTGCAAGTGTTTCGCGAAATTCGGAAACTTTCTCAAGAGGAATAAATACGCCGGGAAGCGGATAATTGCCGAAATCCAAAAACGGGAACGCTGCCGTACAGGAACCAAAAATCTCGAAATATGAGTAATCACCGGACAAATCTTCAACAAAGAAGTCGCCGGCCGGAATGAACCTTGAAAGATTTGCAAAGATCTTTTCGCGCGTTACCGCTTCGGTCTCTATAAAAAAATCATTTCCGTTGCGTAATACCCTGACGATAGCCAGCAGTCTTCCCTGGGCATTTGCAAATGCAGCAAGCATTACAGTTACATCTGCCTGCCTCTTAACGTCATTTGTAATCAATCCGTCCAGAAACGGCACGGCCTCATTGCCATGAACCCTTAGAAGTCCTCTTGCCGATTGTCTGAATACTCCGCTCATAAGATTATTCCATTGAATAATTAAAATTCCCGCTCTACAAAATTATCATTATCCCAAAATGTTCTGCATTCGGAAACCATCAGAAAGGCACAAATCGCTGCGGCATTTTATCGATTGCCAAATTAAAAATTTCAACATTGCTTCCGGCCGGCAGCCCGAAGGCGGAAATACTCTCGCGAATCTGATAAACTTGTTTTATTGGATGAAGGCAAGTAACAACCCGTAATGTTAGAACAAATGAGTGAATTAACAGTTGAAAAAGTTTTAGAAGCTCTTAGCCGCATTATCGATCCCGATCTGCAAAAAAATATTGTAGAACTTGATTTTGTTCGCGATGTCGTGATTGATGGCGGAGATGTTTCTTTCCGCATAGTGCTGACCACGCCTGCGTGCCCTGTAAAAGATCAAATGAAAACGCAGGCAGCCAAACTTGTCGGAGCAATCGATGGTGTTCGATCGGTCAAGGTAACTATGGATGCAGAGGTACCGCAGGGGCGTGGGATTAAAAACAACGTTGCAATTCCAGGAGTTCGCAATATCATTGCGGTTTCTTCCGGAAAAGGCGGCGTCGGAAAATCTACGGTTGCCGTCAATCTCGCCGTCGCTCTGGCTTTGGACGGCGCAGCCGTAGGAATCATGGACGCCGACGTTTATGGTCCGAACGTGCCGCTGATGCTCGGGACCGGTATTGGCCAGCCGGAAATCGAAGGCGGAAAGATAGTACCGATACAGGCACACGGAGTAAAGATGATTTCAATGGCCGTGCTGGTGCCGCCCGATAAACCGATGATTCTTCGCGGGCCGATGCTCCACGGTGTGGTCAGGCAGTTTCTTACGGACGTAAATTGGGGTGAATTGGATTATCTTATCGTTGATATGCCGCCCGGAACAGGTGACGTCCAGTTGAGTCTGGCTCAGCTTGTGCCGGTTCAGGGTGCCGTACTTGTAACTACGCCGCAGGAAGTTTCATTATCCGACGTAAGGCGTGCCGTCAGAATGTTTGAAACCGTAAATGTTCCGGTGCTTGGAGTTATAGAAAATATGTCTTATTTTATTGCCCCGGATACAGGAACTCGCTATGACATTTTCGGAAAGGGCGGCGGCGAAAAACTATGTAAAGAATACAGTCTGAAGATGCTTGGCGAAGTGCCGCTCGGTATCGAAGTCCGCGAAGGCGGAGATAAAGGAACTCCGGTCGTCATTTCTTCCCCTGATTCGCCGCAAGCAAAGGCTTTTCGTAAAGCCGCGGAAGAAGTCGCCCGCCAGGTCTCAATAGAAGCCATGAAACCGGAATTAGTCATCGCGTCGCGAGTAACCCCTTAATATTCAGACAATTATCAACTTAATCAATTAACCCGGGCAGACGGCCACAACCGTCTGCTTTTTGTTTATTCGTATTTTCACCAGAAAATATTATCCTGGATATTCCTGACTATCCGATAATTAATTCCCCTGTTGTTATTCCAAATCACAAAAGTCATATTGACCCTAACTTGATAAATATTTCGCGTATCTAATCAGAGCGAAAAAATCTCCTATTAAAACGAAATAGATTTGGTTCATTCGGAGGTAGAATATGGGAAATGGAAATAAAATTGCTTTGGATACATTTAAAAAGCTTGCACAGGACAAGATTTCAAGTGAGGCTAAAGATAGGATTTTTATGGAAGTATTCAGCGACTCAGTAAAAAGCGAAGCGGCGAAAGATGCCGGATTAAAGACATTTAAGTCCGCATTCAGCTACGCAGCACTTTTTATCAGTTTCGTTGATAATTACTCGAAAGCAATTGCAGCTGCAAACCTTGAGAATGTGCGAAGAAATCTGGAAGTCTGCCCACACATAGGCCAATTACAGGGCTATAACGCAGCAATACAGATGGCTTCAAATACCATTGCAACTGTCTGGTGTGCTCCGGATTGCTATTGGTACTTTCACCCGCAACCAAATTACAGGGTTCGACACGCCCGTCAGATTCTGCGCACTACAGAAGATGGTGGATGGCGGATAGAATGGCCTGGAAAATCAAAGTGGGTTCTTCAGGATTGCTGGGGTTGCGTCGAAGCTCACGGTGGCTAATAGAACTTCAATTGGCTTAAATTAATTGTAAATATATCAACAAAAGCTTGTTTTTTCAGGCGGGTTGATATAATATTGACTTAATTGTAAGGATTGCGTTGAAAGGCATTTCCTTAATACTGTCAGGAGATTTCAAAATATTTTATGTCAGCAGTTGCAGCACCATCGGTAGATTTGAACGTAACGGATTCGGCGATTGCCGAGATAAAGAAATTTATGGCGGCAGAAGAAGATTTGCCGGAAACTGCGGGTTTGCGGGTACGTGTCGTTCCGGGCGGCTGTTCCGGTTTTCAGTATAGTTTAAACATTGAGGAAGATTCGCGCGAAGGGGATTTCATACTCGATAAATCCGGAGTCCGGCTTTTCGTCGATATGTTTTCCGCTCAATACCTCAACGGTGTAACCATTGACTACACGTCAAACATGATGGGATCCGGTTTTACGTTCGATAATCCAAACGCTACCGGCGGCTGTGGCTGCGGCACTTCATTTTCAGTTTGAAGCATCCCGATGCTTCCTGATTTCCTCCTCCTCTTCCGGCCCGAAAGGCCGGATTTTTCTTTTAACAAAATTTTTTTGCGTAATTTCTGGAAACCGGTCTGAATTAGCGGTATTTCACAGGCAAGCGAAACGACAACTGAAGGAACCGGCGGTGAAATTCGCCCGAATTGGCAAGAGGCAGGACATCGGGGCGATAACTGTTAAATGCTGTAATGCCCGGCAGCATAGTTAAAAAGAGGCGCCATACCACCACGTACAGACGAGGGGCGGCTTCAGCAACGGCGGCGGTCCGTATCTGAGAATTCAGCCGCGGCCGGCAGTCCGGATCCCGCCCCTCTTCTGCACGGCCTGTTAAAGGCATTTTACATTTCAGGTAAAATAATGCTATTCTCCTATTTGGCTTGACGGCCCGCTATCGCTTTGCCCATCATTTGGAGCCGGCGCGGTCGCTGCAAATAGTTCACTAAATCGGTAAAATCCGAAACGAAATGTGACATTTTCGCTCTTGGACCTTCACCATCAAGGTGTATAGGTAGTCAAAAGGGCTTCCCGCTGGTAATAATGCGGATTTTGGGCTTTGCGACTCTCGCGGAATTCGCAACCCATTTGCCAATCCAAAATAAATAATAATCACGGAGAAAATTTTGAAAGATTCGATAAAGGGTCTCACACTTTTCGCAATCGTAGTTTCAGGTATTGGGTTCTTTACCGAAAACGCCTTTGCACAGGAAAGGGAGCGGATCGTCCGCACAGTCTCAAGCCGGCCCATAAACCAGCCTGAACCTGCAACAAAAGATATTCAGCAGCCGGCTGTACGTCCGCCTTTGATGCAGGATATACGCGTGCAGCGCGGAGCCGATGCGGCCTATGAACCGCCCTCACTTGTCAAAAAAACCGTTTCCACTACTGCCCTGACCTCATCAATTGCAGCTTCACGCTCAGCCTATAATCCGATTGTTACTTCCGCAATGCAGAAAGCGATCTTCCAGCGCCTTGGAATTCCCTACCGTTACGGCTCGAGCGGTCCAAATCGTTACGATTGTTCAGGATTTGTCTGGGCAGTATTCGCTGATGCAGGCATCGAATTCTTGCGGCAGAGCGCAAGGAGCCTGTGGTCAATATCCGAACCGGTTTTTGGCGATGACAGATTCAAATTCGGAACTCTCGTTTTCCTTAACGGACTCGGCCATATAGGAATTGTCGCCGATGAAAATGGATTTTTTCACGCTTCTTCCAGCAAAGGAATCACTTACTCACCATTCAAAGGTTACTGGGAAAATAGGATTGTAGGCTTCAGACGGCTGAATCCAAATGCATTAACGGCTTCTGAAACGACTACAAAACCGGATAACTCGAGACCGGAAACCGGAGAATCGCAGAAATAACCTCAACAAAAATTTGTTAACTATTGAAATGCCTCGTTTTATCGGCGAGGCATTTTTATTTGCCGACAAATCCCGGCCGTGTATTGCTTTCTCCTGTTTCGCTGACGGCCACAATGCGTTTAACCGCAATGTAAACAACCTTATCCTCATCCCGAAGCTTTAGGACGCCGTCCTCTACGCCGGCATTTTCGCCGCGAAACCAGACACCGTTTGCACAATTGACATCTATTCGGGAACCTTCAAATTTTTTGAGTATTTCTTCCATCTTTAGTTAACAGCAGGATTGAATTTTTGTGCTCTGTTTACATAAATCCATTCGCTGCAATGATTGTATAACTTCCTTGGCAAAATTCATATAAAACTGACGTCATGAAGATAACGCGCACGGTCTTTTTTTAGATTACTTTTCTGGAATTTGATTGTTATTGCCTATTTTTAATGGTCAAACGTTATTTACCCTTTGCCGGCCATATGGCCTGACATGCCCGAAAAATAGGGATGTCGGTGTATGCAGACAGGGTTATCCGGTCCTTTTATGGCGGCAAATGGCAGTTATTTGGCAAATTATTGCATATAAAGTGTTTACATTCGACGCAGATTGTGTTAAACATTCTGTTATCGTTTTAGGCCTGAATGCCCGGCTGCGTCGGGAGTCAAAACTCCGACGCAAGCAATTTTGTTTTTCTTCGTTCCCCTGTGCCTTGCCTCAAACCGATTTGGCAAAGCTTTATCGGGAACGTTTATGAGGTTTTGAGGAAGGTAACAATTATGAAATGCCCAAATTCTTTACGTTTTTCGCATGGTTTAATTCATGCTTTTCTTATTCTGGCGTTTTTCGCAGTAACTGGATCGACCGCTCTCTCGCAATCCGGATCATCGCTGATGGAGCCGTTTGACTCCGGCTCTCTCATCATCGCGATGGACAATGATAAGCAAGGCAAAGGCAGCGGATGCAATAATTCCGAAGCCTTTAACCTGCGTGCTTACGGTCTTGCAGTCCGGCTTCTTTACGCCAATGTCCCATTAAAATGGGTGATAGCCAATAAAACGACTAAAGATGCCACGGATATGACTGTCAATGCCACCCGGATTACCGGTTCGAATTGTCAAAATGGCGGCACTAACACTGCATTTTCGGGCGGCCCGCTGGTTATTCCCGCTGAATATGCATCTGCGGCAACGCCGGTCATTACCACTTTCAATAACGAAATTTCCGGAACAGACAACGACGTCCGTGTTTACCAGGCTAACGCAAGTTTTGTTGCACCGGTTCGTTATACTTTGACCCATAAGCCAAAAATTGCCGTCGGGCCGGACGGCGGAGGTTTCGGATCCGGAATCTATCAGGAATTGTTTGACCGGGCAAAGTTACGTGATGCCGCTAACAATCCGTATTACGATAACGTTGATAACATCATCATCAGCCCTGACTCCTGTTACACAATCGCTGCTCAGGCGCATGCCTCAAGCACAGCAATCAATTTCATAAACATCTATCGTCAATTTGCCGAATCCGGAGGAAATCTTTTGCTGCAGTGTTATTCGGTAGATGTATTCGAAAATGAGCCTATCTATGGACGTTTTCAGACTACCCTCGGCTGGACGGTTTACGGCACGAATGATGACACTGCCGTTAATACTACTCTTGCGTATCCGAATCCGGGAATGCCATTCAATCAATTTATCGGCATTCTGGCAGATACGGATGGTCGTGTAACTGAATATTCGCTGGCAAACAACTCTGCCTTTCAAAATGGAACCCTGGTTGCCGCCACGAATACCGGCGGCCAGAACGCCAATAAAATCGTTGCTTCCGTTTCTCGTATCGGCAGCTCAACGGCAGGCGGAAATGTTTTCGAACTCGGAGGACACGCCTATAATCGTATTACGGGTGGAAACAACAATACAGAGATCGGACGCCTGAACGGCGAACGAATGGCTTTGAATTCAATTCTCGTTCCGGCAACAAGGCCCGGTTGCGGTCTTTCCATTCCGTCTGTCAAGGCCTTCAAAGTTGTCAGAATGTCTTTTGATTCAAACGGAAACGGTCTTCCCAACTTTGGTGATCGCGTTGAGTGGGAACTTAAATACATCAATGACAGCAACGTCGATATAAGCAATTTCCAGGTAAGCGATCCGCTTGATTCGAAACTGATCTATTACCCGTCGTTGATAGTTACTGCAACATCGGGTTCAACCGCAGCACCGAATCCCGCCTACAATGGAACGTCAGTAACACAGATGCTTGCCTCCGGAGCACTGCTCAAAGCCGGCGGTATGATAACCATCAAGGTTAAGACCGTCGTAAATGGCTTCGGCACAATTCTCAATCAGGGAACCGGTACAGGAACCGGCATACCAGGCGGCGGCGTAAAGACTGATACAGCCGATAATACTACAAGCGGAACCGTTGCCGGTTACCCGATCGGCTGTGGTACAAACGGCGGTTGCCTCTCTCAGGTTGCTTACCAGACAACCAGCAACCAGGATCCAACCGGTATCGATCTTGGTACGGCCCCCTCAGCCGGCCCTGCAAATGTTCAGGGACGCGTTGTTGATGCCACCGGTCGTGGAATCGGACGTGCTATGCTGACTCTCCAGAATGCCAATAACGGAACTGTTTGGACAGTTATTTCAAACTCTTTCGGTTATTTCACGTTTACCGAAATACCGTCCGGTGAATTCTATGTGCTCACCGTTCAGTCAAAAGGATATGCCTTTTCGTCCAACTCGTATGCTTTTGAACTTAACGATAACATTGCCGGTCTGACGTTTGTCGCGGATTCGCCTTCGGCACCGACATATGTGCCTTCGGCGACCGGGACTAACTCAAAGTCCACGCCGTCAGCTCCGTTGTCACGGTCTAAACAAAGACCGTAGGTTGTCTCTGTGCGGCACATTCATAAGGCCGGACGCAAAACCTCATTTCCATGGGCTGTCCTGAACTCAAGGCAGCCCTTTTATTTTTAAATTCTCTACCTCCGGTATTTCTATCCCAAAATTTTTAGCGGGATCCCTCTAATCACATCGTTTTTTCAACTCCTTTTCTGTCATTTTGACCGAATTTGCATCAAAATAAAAAAACATTGTTGACACTTGTTTGTCTTTCTTTTAACTTTATTAACGGTGACAGTTTCCCCGCTGTATCCACACAGATTTGCATTCCAATTTCGAAAGTTATCTACCAAATTCTCACGGAGATCTGAAAAATGAAGAAGTTTTGGATTCTTCTATCGGTTTTAGCCGGATCGCTTATCCTTTCCTCACTTATCCCACAGACCGCATCCGGCCGTAAGGCTAAGTTTCTGCATTCGGAAAATGCAATTAAAGGCCGTTATATTGTCGTATTGAATGAAAAATATATTGGCAGTGATGCGGCAGCGCCTGCAGTTGAGTCTGAGGCTCTGTCTCTCGGGTATCAGTACGGCGGAAAAGTAAGGGAAATCTATTCAAACGCCCTTAAGGGATACGTTCTGGAGGCCGATGAAGCTACGGCCGTAAATTTAAGCAATGATCCGCGTGTAGCTATTGTGGAAGAAGATGCCGTTATTAGCGTTGCTGATACGCAGGCCAATGCGACCTGGGGACTAGACAGAATTGATCAGCGGCCTCTTCCGCTAAATTCTCTATACACTTATCAGACAACAGCAGCAAACGTTCACGCATACGTCATAGACTCGGGAGTACGCCCGACTCATACAGAATTTGGCGGCAGAGCTACTGCCGACGTCAACATCTTGCCCGACGGCAGAGATGGAACAGATTGCCACGGTCATGGAACTCACGTAGCAGGCACAATCGGCGGAGCAACCTGGGGAGTTGCAAAAAACGTGAGAATTCACGGTGTTCGCGTCCTGGCTTGCGACGGCACAGGTTCAATTTCCTATTTGATTCTGGGTATTGACTGGGTTACGTCGAATCACATCAAGCCGGCGGTCGCAAATATCAGCATAGCTACGAGCGGCATATCAAATGCGTTGGATAGTGCAATCCAGAATTCCATAAACGCAGGTATAACCTATGTAATCGCAGCCGGAAATGCGAATATGGACGCCTGCAATTTTTCCCCGTCCCGTGCTCCGGCGGCAATTACCGTTGGAGCCACTACGAATACGGATCAGCGTGCAGGTTATTCCAATTGGGGAAGTTGCGTTGATGTCTGGGCTCCGGGATCCGGAATTACATCGGCTTCTTATTTGAATGATTACGATTCGCGGGTAATGAGCGGCACGTCAATGGCGGCACCGCATGTGGCAGGCGTAGCGGCCCTTTATCTGGCTGCCAATCCAACCGCCACACCGGCCGCAGTAACGCAGGCTATTGTGAATTCAGCGACACCGAACGCCATCAGCGGCCTGGATGCATCATCACCGAATAAGATGGTTTACAGCTGGCTGGGCAGCAATCCACCCTCAGGAACGGTAATAATCAGGAAACAGGCAATTCGCCGCACGGAATCGAACCTAAATCCGCAATTCCCGTATGCGGCCCAAAATTTCGTAACCAGCAGCTTTGTTTTACAGCCAAATAATCAAATTTCAGATCCGTCGGTCTCGGCATTTGGCAATCCGAATATGATCACGGTCACGGAAGATCCCGTTTCGGGCTGGGTACTGACAGGCATTACATGTGTCGAAACAGCGGGCAATGGACAGACAAACATTGTAAATTCGACCGTAGATCTGGCAAATCGCAAGGCTAATATCATTGTAGAACCGGGCGAACAGGTTGATTGTACATTTACCAGTCAGGAACTTGCTCCATCAGCATCATTTGCATCCGTGACAGGCCGCGTTGTAAGTGCGGACGGCCGGGGCATATCGCGGGCCAGCCTTACACTACTTGATACTGAAACCGGTCAATTGCATACCGCAACAACCAATTCCTTCGGATTTTACCGTTTTGATGGTGTAGAGGTTTCTCATCTATACAATCTGCAGCTGCTCCCGTCGGCGAGGCTTGGTATCTCAGGCGATTCCAGAACATTTACATTGCTCGAGGATCTGGCAGGAGTAGATTTCGTACTCGGTCCATAGCAAGTTTCCAAAGGGTTAGGAATGCCGTCCTGACAGGGGCGGCATTTTTTATTTAAAATACTTATTGACTTTTCCGCAAACTATTGTTAAACATACTGTTTACGTCCATAAAGCAAAATTTGTCAACTTTTTTCTGGAATCGGGGTTATATTGGACGTTTTTCTTCCCTCACAGTTTGTTTTTTCTTTTAACTCTCCCGTTTTTTATGTAAGAGGTGAGATGTCCGCACAAATCAATTATCTCCAAAAAATTTTGCCGTTTTTGACGGTGGTTTTCATCTTTTGCCTGAACTTTGCCACCTTCGGGCAGAAAATGGAAAAATCAGACTCCGAAACTGTTCAGATCTTTGCCCCGCAGGATTCATATGGCAAAAGTGATACTTCGATAAAAACTGAACTGGATTCAGTTGCTTCGATTTCCGGACATATTTCTGATGCTTATGGACGCGGCATTCGTGGTGCCCTGCTGGTCGTCTTTGATACACATGGTAGTCCACCCATGATTACAATGAGCAATATGTTTGGTTTCTTCAGATTTGACGGGCTTGCAACAGGGGAAGAGTATATAATCACGGTATTACACGGTAAATATCTTTTTTTCAATAATTCCCGTTCATTTACCTTAAACGGCGCAATGACAGGCATGAATTTTCAGGCTGAAGAACCCTAACCTTTACAGATTCACATTTTTTATCATTCGGGACGCAGGTTTATCAAAAGATGAGCCTGCTTTTTTTCGCTATTTCCTGCGGCTTAGAGATTCGCTGCGACCTGCCGCTGCCCAGCGGGCGGTATTCACGGTATGATGTTTCTTGCTATCGGATTTCTGCCGTAATGCTACTAAAGAGGCAGCTATCACTGCTAAATCCTTTGTTACCTCATCAGGTTTATTCACTGCCTGCCGCTTCATAAATCCATCAATAAAGCCGGTGTCTAAATCGCCTGCAATAAATTTCTCGTCCTCCATCACACGACGAAAAAATGGAATTGTTGTTTTAATTCCGTCTATTTCATATTCAAGCAGGGCACGCCGCATGCGCTCGATTGCTTCGCGACGGGTGCGGCCATAGACCGCAAATTTCGAGATCATCGGGTCATAGTAAATTGAAACCTCAGCTCCCTGATAAACGCCACCATCATCGCGTACTCCCGGACCTTGAGGAATCCTGAGCCGCTTAATCTTACCCGGCGAGGGCATAAAACCGTTGTCCGGATCTTCTGCGTAAATTCGGCATTCGATTGCATGGCCGCGGATTTTTATATCTTCGGCGGTAAAAGACAAAGGCTCGCCTGCAGCAACCCTTATCTGTTCACGGACCAGATCGATTCCCGTAACTAATTCCGTAACCGGGTGCTCTACCTGCAGGCGAGTATTCATTTCCAGAAAATAAAATGAAAGATCCACTCCCGAGACAAGAAATTCTACTGTCCCGGCACCAACGTAATTAACGGCACGCGCAATCTCGACCGCGCAGCGTCCCATTTCATTACGAAGCTGTTCGGAATTTATCGGAGACGGGGCTTCTTCGATTACCTTTTGATGGCGCCGTTGTATTGAGCACTCTCGTTCTCCCAAATGAAGGTGATTGCCGAACTTGTCGGAAAAAACCTGAATTTCGACATGACGCGGCTTCTGAATAGCTTTTTCAAGATAAACCGAATCATCGCCAAAGGCTGCCATAGCTTCGGCACGGGCGGTTTCAAATGCGGATTTAAGTTCGTCCGGGCTGTTTACCAGACGCATTCCCTTTCCGCCGCCGCCGGCCGAAGCCTTAAGCATTACAGGATATCCGAATTCTTCCGCGGCAGTTTTGGCATCCTGGTAATCTCTGGCGGGCTCGACTGTACCAGGAACTACGGGAACACCGGCTTCGATTGCAATCCTGCGGGCAGAAATCTTTCCTCCCATAGCCTTCATCGCTTTCGCCGGCGGGCCGATAAAAGTTATTCCCGCGGATTCCACTGCCGCAACAAAATCGGCATTTTCCGAAAGGAAGCCGTATCCGGGATGAATTGCCTCGGCCCCCGAACTGATTGCGGCATCCATTATTGCTTCTATTTTCAGATAACTTTCGGTTGAGGCCGCCGGCCCGACACGATATGCTTCGTCAGCCATTCGAACATGCAGGGCGTCGCGGTCAGGATCGGAGTAAACCGCAACGGTTGCAATGTTCATTTCCCTACAGGCCCGGATAACACGACAGGCGATTTCACCGCGATTGGCAATCAGGATTTTTTTGAACATAAACTAAACAAATGCAAGGCCGGCAAAGTTATGAACCGGCCGGTGAAAGGTTCGGATCATTCCAGCATTGAATTTCCCTGATTTTTTGGATCGTAACGGACGCCGACCTTTGCACCGGGAGCATACTTGATCGGATTGCGGCGCTGTTCTTCGCTAAGCAGTTCTGACGACTCGAAATCAACACCGTTTAGCGTATATATGTAAAATGCAATCTCCTGTCCCTTTTCATTAATTACGGTGTCAATTATGCGGCCGTCAGTGATTCGCCCGTTAGCCAGTAGATGGCGTCGCCGTGCGGCCTCGGCATCTTCCTTATCTTTCTTTCTAAAAAAACTGAATAAACCCATAAAATAGTTAATCAAGTATCAGAGGCTCTTTCCCATATTTTGCCCGGAGACGATTTATTGCCGACAAAACAGCTGGCCTTTGGATTATTCGGGCCTCGATCGGACGCTTGCCGGGGATATCTAGCATTATCAGACCAAGAAGAATCGTCAGAATCCCTTGTCCGGGAACGCCCGGCAGCGACAAAATGATACCCAGCAGAATTAAGATTATACCGAGAATATTTTTGAGTATTACAGCCCCCCAGCGGACGATCCATGGACTGCCGGGAAGGAAATCTCTTTCATAGTGTGAACTGAAATAATTAGCCGGTATCTTGACCATTACCAGAGCAATAGAGGCAAAACTCACCAGCAAAGAAATCAAAAACAGCCCGACACCCAGTAAAACGCTTTGCCAGCTCAGACCGGAGAGCAATGCCGATAAAACGTCACTCATTCAGCCCTTCCCTCCAACCTGCGAAATTCCTTCCAGATGAAATACATTCGGTGAATCAAAGTCCAGACCGAGCCAACAGCCAAAACCCAAAGCACTTGCGGCATCCGATTGAACCAAAAATTGTCCGAATTCCAATCCCAGGTAGAAAGTGCGCCGATAATTAACAGGACAATTCGCTCCGGCCGCTGTAAAAATCCGACATTTGCCTTAACTCCAAGCCCTTCGGAGCGGGCGGTAGTGTAGCTGACCATAACGGACGCAATCATCCCGATTCCTGCAAGTATTACGTTCAAAATAGAATGTTGAGGAGTGTTTCCGGCATAGAAAATCATAATGCCGAGAAAGGCTACCATATCAGACAAACGGTCCAGAGAAGAATCGAGAAAACTCCCGAATTTGGTAACTCTTCCCGTCAGCCTTGCGACATTACCGTCCAGCATATCGAATATATTGGCAAAGATTAAAACTATTCCTGCCCAGAAAAATTCGCCGATGCCAAATAGAACGCCGCAGCCGATATTAATCGTCACCCCGATTGTCGTCAGGGCATTTGGGTGGACTCCCGCCGAAGCGAGTCCGCGGACCAAAGCGTCGATGATTCGTCTTGCCTGCCGGCCGATTCGCTCTCCCAACATAGATGGCTGTTAAGAATCTTCGGAATTTTCGTGGATCGTAGTCAATCGGCTGATTTCGAAAGTGCGCCAGCCATTGGGCGTTTTGACGCGAATTTCGTCACCCTCTTCTTTGCCGAGCAAAGCTTGCCCGATTGGCGAAACTGTTGAAATCAAACCTTTTTCGGGGTCGCTTTCCTCAGAAGTTACTAAACGGAAGGTAACTTTTTCCTCTTTCTCCAGGTCAAAAAGAACCACAGTAGAACCATAGGCCACGCGATCCGTCGGGATCTTGCTCAAATCAATTGATTCCAGTTCACTTAACCGCTGGCGCAGCTGCATGATTCTCGCCTGGACAAACGCCTGACGCTCAAGCGCGGCCTTATATTCGGCATTTTCACGAAGATCGCCGAATTCGCGGGCTTTCTGTATCTCTTTTGGCAGTTTGAATTGCCTCTCTTCTTCGAGAGCCTCCAACTCCAATTGCAATTTCTTTCTTATTTCTTCCATAGAATTAATTTATAAATCCGATTCATTGGGAGCGGCAAAGGAAATTCCTATATCACGGGCCGTCCTTACCAATTGTCCGTCAACCGGCACTGTCTTTATATTCGCACAGGCATCCGAAAGAGGAACGGTTACAATGGTTCCCGCCTGCAACGCAACCATTTTACCGGTCTCGCCGCTGGCAAGCGCACGCACGGCGCAGGCTCCAAAATTAGTTGCAAGCATCCGGTCGAAGGCATTCGGACTGCCTCCGCGCTGTAAATGTCCCAGTACAACGCATCTTGCTTCCTTTCCTGTTCTTTCAGAAATTTGTCTTGTAATGTAATCCCCGATTCCGCCAAGGCGAAGATTCTTCGCATCCTGGTAGATTTCGGTTTTCCCCACTTCTTTTGCTCCTTCAGCAACAACAATGTTGGTAAATCGCGACCCTTGTTTTTCACGTTGCAACACTTTCTCAACAACCGAATCAAAAGAAAAAGGAATTTCCGGAATGAGAATCAGGTCGGCGCTGCCGGCCAGGCCGGCGTGCAGTGCAATCCAGCCTGTATGCCGTCCCATCACTTCGAGAATCATAACCCTGTCGTGCGACGCAGCCGTTGTATGCAGTCTGTCCAGAGCCTCTGTAGCAATGTCGATTGCTGTCATGAATCCGAATGTAAGTTCGGTCGCGGCCAGATCATTGTCTATGGTCTTTGGAACTCCGATTATAGGAAAACCTCGTTTATGAAACTGTTCTGCTATCGCAAGCGTTCCTTCTCCGCCGACGACAATCAATGCTTCGATTCCAAGGATATCCAGATTCGCAAGTGCCTCGCCAATCGGCAACTCGGGAAAAACCGGTTTTCCATCAACCATTTTTACAAAACTGCCGCGGTTTCGTGTCCCAAGAATCGTTCCGCCGCGTGGGAGAATTCCACTGACGCTTTTTGGTGTCAGAACGGTAGTATGCGTTTCACCAAGAATGCCCTCGAAGCTATCCTCAATGCCGATACATTTCATTCCGAAACGTCCGGTTGCCGTTCGAACAACTGCCCTGATTACTGCATTTAGGCCGGGAGCGTCTCCGCCGCCGGTCAGAATACCTATTTGCTTATACATAAAACGAAATCAAAAGATTTATTTTAGATGAAAGAGAGCCAAAGTCGAAAAATTCACTCGAAAAAAATAATCGAACCCTGTTTGCGGGTTCGAAAAAACCATTGTGTTGAGACGTAGGAGCTATTTCAATAAAGCCGCAAAATTTTTTTCCATCAGCTTGCGGGCATCGGGCATTACCTCGACGGCTTTTAGCAATTGCGGGTCGGACTCAAGCAGAACGCGGTTACCGGATTCATTTGAGTTGTTGGCCGTAGCAAGTTCATAACGAATCCGCAGCCTTGCAAAATCTGCTTCCCGATCGATGTCCGAAGCCGTAAGACCGTTTTCTTTATCATTGACCGCAAAGGACTTAAAAGTCTCAAAGAGCCTGTCATTGACCATAAATGCTCCGGGCTTAAGATCAGTTGACTGATTCTGACGCTCTATCCTGTATGATTCAAAGCCCGCAATGCGTCCTGCAACTAATTGCCGGACAAAGAAAAAGGCCGCCTCGGCGATTCGGGCTCGCTTCGCATTAAACTGAAGCGGCAAAATTTTTACATCAGGCTCGATACCACGTCCGCCGTATAGAACCCGGCCGTCCGGAAGTGTAACGGGGCTGCCGGCCGGTTTAGGCTGCGATTCGGTTTCCGGCGACTCCTCGTCCTCTTCGTCAGAATGATGTACGTAGTAATCATAAATAGAACCGTTTGAATAATCACGCTGCAATGAACGACCAAACGGTGTGTAATATCGTGCCGTTGTCAGAGTCAGGCCGGTCCCATAGGGCAGATAAAAAACCCGCTGGACCAATCCCTTACCAAAACTGTCAGTGCCCACAATAAGCCCTCGTCCATAATCCTGAACGGCGCCGGCTACGATTTCGGAGGCTGAGGCAGAGCCGCCGTTGATAAGTACCGTCATGGGCACATCATCGCGTTCGCCGCCTGTTGTCTTCAATTCCCTGGGGCGTGAATATGCAGTGCGGCCCTTAATTGTAACAACCGTCTTGTTTGGCGGGAGAAAACGGCTGCAAACCGCTATAGCCTGTTCAAGAATACCACCCGGATTACTACGCAAGTCCAGAACCAGCGAAGTCATTCCCTGCGTTTTCAACTGCCGCATTGCATCGGCAAGTTCTTCTGCCGTAGTTTCCTGAAAACCTCCGGTCAAACCGACATAGCCCACACCATTGGGCAGCATAAAATAATTACGAATCGAGGGAAGCGGAACACCGCCGCGAACTATTGAAAACTCCAGAGGTGCCGGTGCTGAAGGGCGTTCGATCTTCAATCTTACGGTTGTCCCTTTCGGACCTCTTACATTTTTAGAAACTTCCGCGCTGGTCCATTCGCGGGCATCTTTTCCATCAACTTCTAAAAAGCGGTCGCCATAGCGTAGCCCTGCCTTTTCTGCGGGTGTATTTGGAACCACAGACTGGATGTAAACACCATCACGATGTTGTAAAATAGATACGCCGATGCCGTAAAACTCACTCGCCTGCTCCTCGGCCAGCTTACGAAATTCATCCCGTGTAAAAAAAGAGGAATGAGGATCCAATGTCCAGAGCATTCCCTGAATCGAGCTATCGGTAATCTTTTCGTGATCAATCGGCGAAACATAGTTGTTTTCAACGGTTGTAACGGCTTCGCGATAGTCGCCGAGCAGTCGCGAAGGCGAAATGGAGCTATCAGCCAGGCTGGCCGTAGAAAATCTGCCAAAAAGGCCGCCGGCAATCGCGCCGGCAATTACTACCAAAAGTGCTATGCCAGGAAAACCGAATTTCATTATAAAAACAACTCCGCAATGCCGATTATACCATAACAATTTAGGCGGATGCCGCCAGTCTGCTTGCAATTTACAACATAAGCCGTAAGATTGAATTTTTGTCAGATGTTGCCTGAAATATCCATCGTAATACCCGCTTATGAAGAATCCGAACGGATCGGAAATACACTTCACAGGATCGTAGATTACATATCCGTTCAGTCAAAGGTTTTTGAGCTGATTGTTGTTGATGACGGCTCCGGGGACGATACGGCGGCTGTCGCTGAAAAAATTCTCTCCGGGCAAGCAAATTGCTCTTATAAAGTAATCCGTTACGAAAGCAATCGCGGAAAAGGCTATGCGGTGCGGACGGGGCTGGAAGCTGCCCGTGGCCGAATTGCGCTATTTACGGATGCTGATCTTTCCACGCCGATCGAGGAATTGCCGAAACTTACGGATCCGATCAGTGCCGGGAATTTTGATATTACCTTTGGCTCGCGTGCACTTGACAGGTCTTTAATTGGTACACATCAGCCATGGCGCAGGGAGCAGGGCGGTAAGGTATTTAACCTCGTCGTCCGGCTCATGACGGGAATGCCTTACTGGGATACTCAGTGCGGTTTCAAAGCCTTTGATTTACTCAAGTTTCGTCCGCTCCTTAATCTGATGAAAATCGATCGGTTTGGTTTCGATGTTGAGTTTCTCTTCGTTGCCAGACTTAATGGACTGCGGCTAAAGGAGATTCCGGTCCGATGGAACAACGATGAAAGAAGCAAAGTAAATGTTTTTCGCGACAGTATTCGTATGTTTAACGAAGTTCGGGAAATCCGCAGTAATGCACGAAAAGGACTTTATTTAGCGGCAAATAGCATGGCCGCCGCCGGCTAAGCATAGTAAAATCATTTTGTATGACAGCACGCCTGAACGTAAATATCGACCACATTGCTACCGTCAGACAAGCACGCCGAACAATCGAACCTAGTGTCGTAGCCGCGGCAATGATCTGCGAAGCAGCCGGTGCGGATGGAATAACTGTTCATCTTCGTCAAGACCGTCGGCATATACAGGATAGCGATTTGGAGATTCTTCGTGGAGCGGTTTCGACCTATCTCAACCTTGAAATAGCGGCAACTGATGAAATGATTGCAATTGCAGAACGGGTACGACCGGACGCAGTCTCGCTGGTACCAGAAAACCCGGGAGAGATAACCACCGAAGGCGGGCTTGACGTAATCGCTAATTTTGACACTATTCGGGATGCCGTTAAAAAACTCGGCGAAGCCGGTATTTTTGTTAGTATTTTCGTTGATCCTGACGCTAAACAGATTGAAGCG
The DNA here is from genome assembly GCA_040756215.1 of Acidobacteriota bacterium. Classification (GTDB taxonomy): domain Bacteria; phylum Acidobacteriota; class Blastocatellia; order Pyrinomonadales; family Pyrinomonadaceae; genus OLB17. Next base: position 355,023 of record JBFLZQ010000001.1, on the reverse strand, counting down.
GCTGCCCGGGCAGGCGCCGCGCAAATCGAGATTTGTACAGCGGAATACGCAGAAGCAACTCTCGGAAGCCGCGCCGTACATGCCAAAGGCAAGGAAAAGGCAGATTTGGAACTTAATCGAATAAATTCAGCTGCTCAATTTGCTCAGTCACATGGTCTGGTTGTCGCTGCAGGCCATGGATTGACTACAAAAAATGTCGTTCCACTGGCAGCAATTCCACAGATAACCGAATTCAATATTGGCCATCATATTATCTCGCGATCGTTTTTTGTAGGATTGCATAATGCGGTTCGTGAGATGTTAGCCGCAATCGCTTCCAATAAAAATAAATAAAGCCGCCCGTATTCGGACGGCTTTATTCAGAATCCTGCAAAAATATTGTTACAGTGCCCTTAGAAAAGCAACCAGATCCTGCTTCTCTTCCGGCGTAAGTTTAAGTTCAAGAACAAGATTGAAGAACTCTACCGTATCTTCGAGCGTCAGTAAGCGACCATCGTGCAAATATGGAGGAGAATCCTTGATGCCGCGCAGCGGAAACGTCTTGATAGGTCCGTCAGCGGTGGCAAACCTGCCATTTATCATCTGTGGATTATAAAAACGCTCCACCTGCAGATTATGCATCAATCCGTCCGTATAATACGGAGGAGTATGACAAGTAGCACAGTTTGCTTTTCCGTAGAATAGTTCCTGTCCGCGAAGTTCCGATGCGGTTGCTTTCTTAGGATCCAGTTTGCCATAAACATTCAGCTTTGGCGCAGGCGGAAAATCCAGCAGTTCCTGAAATTCAGCCATCGCGTGTACCTGGCTCCCGCGTTCGAGCGGATTCATTCCTTTCTTGGCCGCAAGCATGATATCGCCGTCGAAATAGGCTGCACGCTGTTCAAATTCAGTGAAATCCTCAATACTTTTCAATGCCCGCTGTGAACCGAAAAGCCTTTGAATATTGACTCCCCGAAGGCTCGGAACATCTATGCGATGTCGAAACTCCTGCGGCCGGATGTCTCCCACAAGATGCGTTGCGGCATTTGTATGCCCGTTGGAATGACAATCGAAACAGGTTACGCCGCGGCTCGGTTTTTCGCTGCGACGATCATCCGTCTGATTGAATTGCTGCTGTGGAAACGGCGTAAGCAGCAGCCGGAGTCCCTCAAGCTGTTTTGGATTCAGGATATCCTTGAAAAGCGCGTAATAGTTATCAATCGTTACGACATTACCCTTTGAAACGTCACCGAGATCCGGTCGCGTAGTAAGATAAATCGGAGCGGGAAATTCCGGCAGAAAATGATCCGGAATATCGAAATCGAGATCAAAACGAGTCAAATCACGCTGTTCCTGTCTGATGATTTCATCAATTACGAATTTAGGAAACAGCATCCCGCCTTCCGGATGATTTGGATGCGGCAAAGGCATAAAACCTTTCGGGAAAATGCCTTGTTTTTTAATTTCTTCCGGAGACATTTCGGCCAGTTTTTCCCAGGTCATCCCGGCAGGCAATTTTACCCGGACTCCTTCCTGAAGCGGTTTACCGCGCGACATTTTTGCATCCTTGGACGGACGGTTGCTGAGGTCATAACGTTCGTTCAAAAGATCAGCCTGCCGTTTCATAATGGCGGCTTTGGCAGCCTTCATTTTTGCCATTGTAGTGGCAAAATCATCGCCTGAATCTGCCTTGACGGAACCAGAGCCGCCTCTAAAACCTGAAAAAGCTGCAACTGTAACTGCTATGCCGATAAAAACTGCAATTACCGATAATTTCAGCCTGGACAAAGCACGCCGCTGACGAATTGCTGAAAAATTACCCATAAATTTGTCCTCCTGTTATTTCTGAGAAATCATGGAACCAGCCGAATAATTAAGAACATCCGGCCGGCCAGTGATTTTTAACTGCCCCTTGTTCGTCTAAAGTCAATAATTGCAGAAATTAAGTAACTTGAATCGAATACCGGATAAAATTAATTTAAAATTTCGGGATACTACAAAATTAGAATACTTCTAAATCAAGAAAATGTAAAGATAAATCCAAACTTTTTTCTTAAAATTTCAATTCAAATTGGTAAGAGGGAATCAGGAAATTGAATTTTAGGAGGTTTAAAGTGTTTGTCCGGTGTAAGTTTGATATTTAGTCTTATTTCAATACATTTCGTAGTGCCCTGCCTGTATGGCTTCGGCGGATACGGGAGATTTCTTCCGGCGTACCGGCTGCAACTATGCGGCCTCCGCCTTCGCCTCCTTCGGGACCCAGATCTATTACATAGTCGGCAGATTTAATGACATCCAGATTATGTTCGATAACGATAACTGTGTTTCCGGTGTCAACAAGCCTTTGCAAAACATCCAGCAATTTATGCACATCTGCGAAATGCAACCCTGTAGTCGGTTCATCCAGAATATAAATTGTTTTTCCTGTCGCGCGTTTTGAAAGCTCTTTTGCGAGCTTGATACGCTGTGCCTCGCCGCCTGAAAGTGTTGTTGCGGATTGTCCAAGCTGAATGTATCCGAGCCCGACATCGATCAGGGTCTCCAACTTTTGCTTGATCTGAGGAATGTTTTCCAGCAGCGGAAGAGCGTCTTCGATTGTAGTTTCAAGCAAATCCGCAATTGAAAGCCCTTTGTATTTTACGGCAAGTGTTTCACGATTGTAACGTTTTCCGCGGCAGACGTCACAGGTTACGTAAACATCCGGTAAGAAATTCATTTCAATACGTTTAAGGCCGTCACCTTCGCAAGCCTCACAGCGGCCGCCTTTAACGTTAAACGAAAATCTACCGGCTTTGTAGCCTCGCTGCCGCGATTCGGGCAGCATTGCATACAATTCACGAATAGGTGTAAAAAGCCCTGTATAAGTCGCGGGATTGGAACGGGGCGTCCGCCCGATGGGAGATTGGTCTATTTCGATGATTTTATCGACAAGTTCCAATCCTTCGATGGAGTCGTGCTCGAGCGGCTGCGCGCCTGAGCGATAAATATGACGATGCAAGGCCGCATAAAGTATGTCGTCAACCAATGTGGATTTCCCTGAACCTGAAACTCCCGTTACCACCGTAAAAACTCCGAGCGGGAATTCGACGTCTATATTTTTCAGATTATGAGCCCGAGCCCCACGTACAATTATCCGATTTTCGTTTGGCAGGCGACGAAATTCCGGTATTTCGATTTTCAGAGCTCCGGAAACATAACGGCCGGTCAGTGATTTAGGTTCACGCGCAATTACTTCCGGTGCGCCGGCTGCGACCAGCTCGCCTCCATGCGAACCGGCCAGCGGGCCAAGGTCCACAACATAATCTGCGTTCAGAATAGTTTCTTCATCATGCTCGACTACCAATACCGTATTTCCAAGATCTCTAAGTTCACGCAGGGTCTCTAACAGTTTGAGGTTATCACGCGGATGCAGACCTATGCTTGGCTCGTCAAGTACATATAGCACACCGCGAAGCCGCGAGCCAATCTGTGTGGCGAGCCGTATCCGCTGTCCTTCGCCGCCGGAAAGTGTGGCAGATGGCCTGTCGAGCGTAAGATATCCCAGACCAACGGCAGAGAGAAAACGCATCCGGTCACGAATTTCTCTCAAAACCAGACCGGCGATTTTTTCCTCGCGGGGAGAAAGTTTTATATCTTCAAACAACTTTAACGCTTCATCAATGGTGCGCGAGGTATATTCTGCGATGCCGAGGCCGTTAACCCGAACTGCGAGACTTTCCGGTTGAAGACGAGCTCCGCCGCACTCGGGACAAGTAACGGGCGAAACCAGCTCAGCCAATGCCTCACGAATTCTTTCAGAGGGTGGATTTTCGAGCCGCTCCTTCATTACCGAAAGGGCACCGCGCCAATCAGCAGAGTATTTGTAATTTCCCTGGCGTATGGTTATCTGCTGCTTTGTACCAAAAAGGAATGCGTCTTTGACTTCTTTAGGAAGTTCATCATAAGGGAGATTTACCGGAGCCGTTTCGACCTTTCCATTTACTTCCTTCTTGTTTATTTTTTTTGATCTTTTTGGCTTACCCGCAGAATTGCGCGTGTCTAATTTTTCTCCTGCGTAATAGATTTCAATTATCGAAAGCAATGCGGATTTCAAAAAACCGGACGCAGACCTGTCCGCGCCGCCTAAAAATTCCAATTGCCTCACCGGAACAAGCGGATCAGGGATAATTTTTTCCGCATCTATTTCGAGTACTGTCCCGAGGCCCTGACATCGCTTGCATGCTCCATAGGCAGAGTTAAAAGAAAAAGACCGCGGCTCGACGGATGCAATATTTATCCCGCAATCAACACACGCCATCTTTTCGGAATAAAGCCGCTCTTCTCCATCAACCACTGAAACAAGAACGGCGCCGCCGGACAGGCGCAATGCCGTTCTGACAGATTCAACCAGCCGCTCCTTTACACCATCCTTGATCATCAAACGGTCAATGACCGCCTCAATTGTATGATTTCGTCTCTTATCCAGAATGATTTCCTCGTCCAGCTGGCGCATTTCGCCGTCAATCCTTGCCCTCAGAATTCCGTCACGATGAAGCTTTTCCAACTCTTTGCGAAATTCGCCTTTTCGGCCACGGACGATCGGAGCCAGGATCATAACGCGCTCACCTTCAGGCAATTCCAGAACGCCGGAAACAATTTGATCTACTGACTGTCGTGTAATCGGTGCGCCACAAATATGGCAGTGAGGCTGTCCGATAGAGGAGAATAACAATCTCAGATAATCGTATATTTCCGTTACTGTCCCGACCGTTGACCTCGGTGATCGGGAAACGGTTTTTTGTTCGATTGATATTGCGGGTGAAAGTCCCTCGATCGAATCCACATCAGGACGTTCCAGTTGATCGAGAAACTGGCGGGCATATGCAGAAAGCGATTCTACATATCTTCGTTGACCCTCTGCATAAATGGTATCAAATGCAAGCGATGATTTACCCGAACCGGAAAGTCCCGTAATTACGGTAAATTTGTCGCGGGGTATCTCGACATTTATGTTCTTTAAATTGTGCTGACGTGCGCCGCGGACGCTTATTTCCCTGATACTCATTACGGAATAAAATTCGATCAATTACTGAAACAAACATTATAACATCGGGCGTTCAGACAATGCCAAAAACGGCGGCAAGCGATGCGGCAATAACCAGAATCCAAAGCACAAGGCCGAGTAAAAAAGGCCGGAAACCGACATTTTTGAGCGTTCGGGGATGCAGGCTGGAACCGATTATAAATAGCGTTGCTGACATACCGGATTTAGCAAGATTGGTCAGCGCATCAAATACACTCGGAAGAACTTCTGAAGGAGCAAAAGTCCTGACAGCGGCGGCTGCAAGAAATAAAAGTACAAACCATGGTATCGCAAACTTGTTCTTTTCACCGTCTCCATTACGATAAATACGGCTAAGAAAGAAAACGACCGGTGCAATCCAAAGAGCGCGCGCGAGCTTGACAGTAGCGGCAATACCAACAGATTCAGTTCCAAAAGCCTGAGCAGCACCAACGACCGAACTGGTGTCGTGTATTGCAATTGCAGCCCATATTCCAAACTGTTGCTGCGACATTCCAAGCAAGTGACCGGCCCAGGGGAATAAAAATAATGCAATCGAATTGAGAATAAAAACGATGCCTAGCGAAACGGCAATCTGCTTCGGCTCGGCGCGGACGGCATGTGCGGCAGCCGCAATTGCGCTCCCACCACAGATTGATGTCCCGCAGGAAATCAAGGAAGAGAGTCTGGAATCAACTTTGAGAAATTTTCCCAATAAGAATCCGGCAGCAAGTGTGCCCGCGATTGTAACAATAGTCAATCCAATCCCGTCACGTCCGGCACGATAGACAGACATTAAATCCATCCCAAAACCCAGCAATACCACCGAAACCTGAAGAAAATACTTTGCAGGCCGTCCGGAAAGTCCGGGAAAAGGATTTCCAAACAAAAAAACCGCAGTTATTCCCAGAGCCAGCGAGATAGGGGGCGACGAAAATGAGCTGAAGCAAAATAAAAATAAAATTACAAAAGCCGCTTTGCGCAAAGCCGAATGCTGACTGGTCATTTCACCTTGCCCTGATTGGCAACCGCCTCCTGCGCTGCCTTTATTGCTTCTTCGTCGCCAAGATAACGGCTCGATATCGGCTTGATAGATGAATCCAGTTCGTAAAGCAGTGGGATTCCTGTCGGAACGTTCATTTTTACGATTTCGTCATCGGAAAGTCCGTCAAGATGTTTTATAAGCGCACGCAGACTGTTGCCATGGGCAACGACCAGTAATTTTTGGCCTTTGGCAATCTTTGGCAAAATAACGTTCTCCCAATAGGGCACTACGCGTGCGACAGTGTCTTTCAAACATTCAGTTTTCGGGAATTCGTTCAGGCCGCGGTATCGCGGATCATCCCTGTAAAGTCGTGGATCGTCATCTTCCATTGCAGGCGGACGCACGTCATAACTACGCCTCCAGATATGCACCTGTTCTTCCCCATATTTTGCAGCCATTTCGGACTTGTTGAGCCCTTGCAAAGCTCCATAATGACGTTCGTTGAGCTGCCAGGCTTTTGTTTCAGGCAGCCACATCAGATCCATCTCGTCGAGAATAATCCAGAGCGTTCGAATTGCTCTTTTTAGTACCGAAGTATATGCCTCGTCAAAAGTGAAACCCTCATCACGCAGCAATTTACCAGCCGCTCGGGCCTCTTCGATTCCTTTGTCGCTGAGATCTACGTCAGCCCATCCCGTAAAACGATTTTCTCTGTTCCAAATACTTTCGCCGTGCCGGATTAAAACCAGTTTATACATAATTGCAACCTCGCCAGATAAGCTAAGCATAGGGTTATTGCCTGACTGCTTGCTTACTCAATTATCTGCATAAATGGCGACCGATTCAAAGCGGTAAAGAAAAAAGGCGGAAACCCGATGTTTTCCGCCTAAAGTGTTTTGAGCAGGTTGTCCCCAACCGGAAGAGGTCAGAACGAAGCCTGAAAATCTATCCCGGTAGCGTTGTCCTCCAGTGAGAAGCCGACTGTGTTGTTTTCGAAATTGTATTTACCTGCACGGACCGAAATCAGATAAAAGTCTCCGCCGGGCACTTCGTCGAAACGATAGAAGCCGAATGTGTTGGTGTAGGTATAGCGAACAGAGTTATCGGACGTCCGAATAAGCGTCAGTACCGCACCGCGAATCGGCCTTCCGTATGCATCAGTAACACGCCCTTCGACGCTGACCGGTCCGGCCGACGGAACAATCTGCGAATTACTGAATGTGCAGGTTACTGCTTCCGGCCCGTTGACAACAATCGTCGCAGTAGATGTGATGACATTTCCACTACTGTTATTGGTCGGGTCCACGCAGGTAATGTCCGCCAGCGTCCAGCCCGGAGTATTTGCTTCCGTAACGGTAATCGTTGTCGGAAATGTTGTAATCGCAACACTCTGTTTTGTATCCGGCCCGGAAACGTTGTTATCAACTAAACTAAAAGTCAGCGGGTTAAAGAAAGCGCTTGCTGTAAATGAAAACGCCTGTGTGCTGGAATTACCACCGTTAAAAGTGCTCACCTGCTTGACTATGTTGACAACGCCTGCAACGATAAC
>JBFLZQ010000001.1:0-347369 GCA_040756215.1 Acidobacteriota bacterium | reverse complement strand
ATCGCCGCAAAAAGTAAAAATAAAACCGCGAAAAGCGTTTTTAAAGTAATTGAAAGTGTCTTGAATTTAAGCATAGTGCCGTTAACCTACATTTCCGACTCAGTCGGGTAAGTTACCCGGCATTTCAGGAATAGAATTTTAATGTAACCCCTTTAAATAACTAATAGCTGAATAATTCCAGTTTTCCTGAAAATAAAATTAACTGACGGCTGACCGAGCAGCAACTGCAAAAGTTCTCAGGACTAAATGCGAAATGAAGTGTTTAACACTTTTTATGGCCGGCTGTCAATAAAATCAATTTACTGCTAACAATGTTTTCCGGCATAAAACATGTATAAACTCCGGAAATCATGAAAAGTATCTAAGGGAGACAGTTAATAGGCGAGCGACAGAGCAATTCAAAGCAGGAGGCGGCGAATTTCACCTACAAGATAAAGAGAGCCCGTAACAACGACAAGCGATTTACCGGGCATAATCGATTCTACCATAGCGAGGGCTTCGCCGGGACTGTGGGCGATTTCGATCAGGATTTCGGGAAATTCAGCGGCGACAAGATGAGCCAATTCTGATGGCGCAAAGGCTCTTGAATTCGGAAAGCCGGTCAGGATCAAAGTGCCGGTAAGAGGCGCTATTTGACTAAGCATCCCGCGGATGTCTTTTTGGGCTACGGCGCCGAAAATTGTAGCGGACGGCCTCATAGATTCGGCAAGCAGGTAATTTTTAAGTGACTGTGCACCCGAAGGGTTATGAGCTCCGTCCAGAAGGTAACGGCCGATTTTTTCGAGACGGCCCGGATGAACGGCATTTTCGAGTCCGGCGGCGATTTCATCTGTTCCGATAGGAAATTTTTCCGACAATGCTAGTGCGGCGAGAATGGCGATTTTTGCATTTTCTACCTGATGGTCTCCTTTCAGGCCGAGTTTTTTCACGCAAATTGTTGCATCGGAGACATCAAAACAAAGATTGCCATTGCTTCGGCGTATTGAAACTTCGGATGCGAAAACGGGCTCGATGCCCGTTTCGGCACATTTTTCTTTGATGACATCGAGTGCTTCAGGATGCTGTTCGCCAACAATAACAGTGTTCCCGGGGCTGATTATGGCTGCTTTTTCCGCAGCAATCCTTGAGATTGTTTCACCCAGATATTCCTGATGATCTAAATCTATACGCGAAATAACCTTAATCTCTGAGGAGGCTGCAGTTACTGCATCGAAACGGCCGCCAAGCCCCGTTTCGAGCACTGCCAGACGGACTCCGCTGCGGGCGAAATAGCTGAGAGCCATGGCCGTCAGATGTTCGAAAAAAGTCGGTCTTCCGGCAATCTCCTTTTCAGAAATCAGCCGTTCGGCCATAGTTCGGACTTTGGTTGTTTCATTGGCAAAATCGCTTTCCGGAATATCCAGACCTTGTATTCGGATGCGTTCGCGGATGGAGACAAGATGCGGCGATGTATAAACGCCGACGCAAACGCCGGCAGCTTGTGCAATCGAGTCGAGAAATGCGCAGACTGAACCTTTGCCGTTGGTGCCGGCAACCTGAACCTTGAAATAATTTCTTTCCGGCCGACCCAATGCTTCGAGCAAAAGGGTAATGTTTCTCAGGCCGAGTTTCATTGTCTCGACCTCATTTCCCAGTCCAAAAAGATATGACTCAGATTCAGGGAAATTCACATCTTTCTATTCGCAGTCAGCCGGCGATGATAGTTTATTTGCCCTAAGTGATAATTGAGATGGGTAGCCAAATGTGTCAGAAAAAAGGCATTGGTCATCGGGCGGCCAAAAACTTCGATAGGATAAGTTTCTTCGAGTATTTCTTTATTGAGTCCGGGCATCACGGCCCGTATGGCAGCCGCCGCGGCATCTATTTCGGCAATTATTTTTTCCCTTGGAACGGCACGTGCGGAAAATTCCGATTCGCGATTGCGTACATAGCCGTCTCCGCCTAAAACCGCACCAATAAAATGCCTGAGATTTCCTGCAATATGCAACGCCAGATTTCCGCCGGAATTTGCAATTTCACCATCTACGATCCAGAGGCTTTCCTCATCATCATAGCGAAGTATTTCCTCACGAAGAATCGCCAGGTCACGGATAAATATTTCCTCAAGAATTTGGTTCAGCATCACAATAAACTACAGTCAGCAAAATTTAATCGGGATTCATCATAAAATCCAGTAATCTTACGATAGTTTCTTTGATTTTCCGGCGGTCAACGACCAAATCAATCATACCGTGTTCCAGAAGAAACTCGCTTCGCTGAAAACCTTTAGGTAATTTTTGACGAATGGTCTGTTCGATAACACGCGGTCCGGCAAATCCAATAAGAGCTTTCGGCTCTGCTAGGATTACGTCACCAAGCATTGCAAAACTTGCCGTAACTCCGCCAGTCGTCGGATCAGTTAAAACAGATATGAAAGGTAGTTTGCGCTCATTTAGAATTGCAAGGGCAGAGGAAATTTTACCCATTTGCATCAATGATAGTGCTCCTTCCTGCATTCTGGCTCCGCCGGACGCTGAAAATATTACGACCGCCCCATTTTCATCAATCGCCCTTTCAATCAGTCTGGTTAATTTTTCTCCCACGGCGGATCCCATCGAACCGCCTATAAATGCCATATCCATCGCGCCGGCAAAAACCAGATGGCCTCCAACTTTTCCGCGACCTGAAATGACGGCCTCCGGCAGGCCTGAAACTTCGCGCGCCTGTTCTATACGTTCGGAGTAGGGACGAGTGTCAAAAAACTCAAGCGGGTCTGCTGAAATAATATTTTCATCCAATTTCTCAAACTCAGAATTGTCGAATAACAACTTTAGACGCTCTTCAGCAGATATTCGAAAATGATACCCGCAATGTGTGCATACCTGCAGAGACTCGGAGAGTTCACGTTTGTAAAGCGGATTTTCACACTCCGGGCATTTAACAAAAATGCCTTCGGTTTTTACGGTGCGCTCTGCTTCGTCGTTTTGTTCGATTTTCGGCTTATCACGCCTGAACCAAGCCATATAAATTAAGTTATCCAAGGAAAACTAGATTATCACATTGAAAGTCCGCTGTCGCCCGGCCGATAACACGTAAGCCTCACCGTTACGGTATTAAAAATCAATTCTTTCCATTGAGAATTGCCAGCATTTCACGATGAATCAAGCCATTGCTTGCACAAACCGGCGGATGATAGATGCTGAACTGCCGACCGCTGTAATCTGAGACGCGTCCGCCGGCCTCCTCAATCAGCAGTTTTCCGGCAGCCATATCCCATGGATTCAGACCTTCTTCCCAAAAACCGTCGAAACGACCGCAGGCAACGTAAGCCATGTCGATAGCCGCCGAACCATCTCGTCTGACCCCGCGCGATCCAAGCAAAAAAGCTGTTAAATGCCGGGCGAAATCATCCCGTTTTTTGAAATCGTACGGGAAACCGGTAACGATCAGCGAATTTGCAAGTTCTTCGGTTGCAGAGACACGAATCGGTTTACCGTTAAGCTGTGCTCCGTAACCTTTTTCCGCGGTAAAAAGTTCATCACGCGTCGGATCGTAAGTAACTCCAAGGACTACCTCGCCGCGGCTCTCTAAAGCAATCGTTACGCAGAAACACGGATAACCGTGGGCATAATTCGTCGTTCCGTCAAGCGGATCAATAATCCAACGGTGTTCTCCGTCATTTCCGGAAATTGCCGCTTCTCCGGATTCCTCGGCCAAAATCTGATGACGCGGGAAATGCGACCGAATACGCTCTAATATCAAAGACTCCGAAGCCAAATCTGCTTCTGTAACAAGATTGATGTCACCCTTTTTTGTAATTGAAGTAATGCGTCCAAATTTTTCAAGCAGCAATCTTCCCGCTTCGAGTGCTGTCTCGATTGCAAAATTAAGCATAGAAGTAATTTTAACCGATTCAAGGAGGAAGAACGAAAAGGAACGGGTTGTAAAATATTACCGATGTCAGCGCAAAATCGGGAAAATCTCAGTCTGATGCGGCGCGGTTATAAAAGCATCATTTGCCGTTACAAAAACATCAATTTCGGAACGTATTCCAAACCTGCCAGGCAGATAAATTCCAGGCTCGATTGAAAACGCGGTATTTGGTATCAGACGTCGTGAGTCACGTGTTTCGAGATTATCTATATTTGCTCCATTTCCGTGCCCTTCCTCACCAATTGAATGGCCGGTCCGATGAAGAAATTCATTTGCGTAGCCGGCCTGGCTTATAATTTTGCGGGCAACATCATCGACTTCTGCTCCGGTAATTTTTCGTCCGGCTCTGAAAGCCTCACGCACATAGTTAAATGCTGCCTGCTGGGCCGAATAAACAATCGACCAGATTTTCACATAATCATCGGGCACTGTGTCTCCTACATATCCCACCCACGTCAGGTCTGCGGCCGGAGCTCGCGGTTTGGTTACCTTTGAGACAGTATCGATTAGAACAAGGTCGCCGCGGCGAATCGGCGAATTACGCTCTTTCGAAGGAAAATAATGCGGTGAGGCGGCATTGGCATTGACTGCAACAATCATTGGCGAAGGCGCGAGCCCGACTTCGCCGTACCGCTTCATCATAAATTGCTGAATGTCGATCTCCGTAGTCGGAATATCAGATTCGATTCGGCGTCGAATCTCGGCAAAGGCTTCCAGGATAATTTTCTGCATTTTGCCCGCAGCTTCACGATGCATTTCCAGTTGTTCCGGGGTCCAGACGGCCTCAAACTGCTGAACAAGATCTGCACTTGAAACAACCTCGATACCAAGTGAGCGAACCATCTCTATTGTTCCGGCATCAACGCGGGAAATATAAGGAATGTCATTATTTGGCGAATATTGCATCGCAATTCGCGGCGCTTTCTTGGATTTACGCCCCGTAAATACAGCCTCGCGGACTCTTTCACCCAAAGATTGCCACTCACGATAAACAAGTTTCCGTCCCGGCAGTCTGTCCAGCTGATTCGGCTCTATTGTATGTACAACTTTTATAGGTTCACCGCTAACCGGAATATAATAAAACCATCGTCTTGATCCGCTAAGACGTTCGGTTTGCAGGATTCGGGGAATTAAAATATCGCTGCCGCGAAAATCATAAAAAAGCCAGCCGTCAAATCCCTGTTGCTTTAATGCAGCCTTGATTTCATCAATGCGATTACTGTTTTGTGCAGAAATATTTATCGCAAAATTAAATAAAAAAAGCAGCGCGAGTAGCAATAGACGTTTCATTATTGGGAACCCGATTCCAATTGAAGATAGTTTTAACGAAAATAAATATCAACGTAGTCCGTAACCGCTTCACAAGGATTATCCATTTCAACAAGCCGCCAATACTTTCGCTTGCCTGTAATCCGGAAAATCATTTGTCCTTCGCGTCGACAGGGCAAACCGCCATTGATATGCGTTATCTTGGTTTCAATGACGCCCTCGAATGTAAATTCTTTTTTCTCGATTCTGGTAATGACACCCTCTATTTTCAAGTAATCGGAATTGCCGCGGCCTTTCTGCTCACCTTTGATTGAATAAACGCCATTTTTTTTGGTAACAACTGCGGAACCGAAATGATCCCAGCTAATCCATTGCAGCGAAAGCAAGTGACGGCCAAGAAGCATCTTTTCGGCAGTGCGGTCTGTTACAACTGCTCTTTGCTGCTGTGCTAAGTTTACGGCTGCACCGGCAAAAAGAAATATTATAAGTATTGCGGCACGTTTCATGTGATTCAATTGGGACCGAACAAACGGTCGGCCAGCCGCAAAAACTCCTGTACCTGCCTGTCCCAGTAGGGCCACGTATGGCCGCCGGGAAGCTCGCGAAATTCGTGAGGAATTTTCTTTTCAATCAGAAGGGCTGAAAAATCACGGCTTTGTGAGAAAATAAAATCCTCTGTTCCGCAATCAAGATAAATAAACGGCAAATCTTTTACTTTTTCGGGCGTAATATCTGTAACAAGCCTGAAAATGTCATTATTTAACCTGATTTCGCTTCCTTCGGGGCCAAAAATATTTGCAATTGCTTTACCGATGGCACCGGAATTTTTTTCACTAAACTGTGCCGCACGCAGGGCGCCGCTGAATGAACCCGCGAGCCTGAACATCCCGGGATATTTCAGGCCAAATTTGATCGCGCCGTAACCGCCCATTGAAAGGCCGCCAATTGCCCTATGTGCGCGGTCGGATATTGTGCGAAATTTGGAATCGATTTCCGGCACCAGTTCTTTTACGATATAGCTTTCGTATTTTTCATTGGGATTGCTTACGCTGTCCGTGTACCATCCGTTATCGCCTTCCGGTGTTACGATAATGATCTGATAAGTTTCCGCATATTTGGCCAAGCCGGTTTGCGTAGTCCAATTGTCATAATGGCCTGTCAGACCATGCAGCAGATAGATCGTCGGGTAACGTTTTGAGGAATTTTTCGCATCACTGTAACCTGAAGGCAAAATGACACGATAGGGCATTTGCCTATCCATCAATTTGCTTTCAAGCTTGTGTTCGGAAACGTTTACCGGTAGTGCCTTTGCGGTTCCCAAACTCTGTCCGCTGGTGCTAATGGCGGCAGCAACCAGTAAATTAAGGGCTAAAAGCAATCCGGGCCTGAGCGCCTTATGGATTTTCATAATATATAATTTATCCGGCTTCGATAGGCCTGCACAATTCATTTAAGCAGCCGCGCAAACCAACCGCTGCCTTCGGTTTCCTCTTTTGCGGCAATCTGGGCAAGTTCTCCCGCATCCAGCCAAACACCTGAGCATTTATCACAGACATCTATCAGGATGCTTTCATATTCAGTTTCTACCAGTCTTCCGTCACATTTAGGACAGTTTAGCTCGAGCGGCTTTGATGCTTCCATTTGGAGCCGCTGTTTCATTTTCTCCAGGAGTTCTTTTTCTTTTCTGTGAAAATACTCATTTTCAAGTGCCCGTCCGCGATCATCTAATTCTATCGGCATAAAATTTTGTATTTGGTTTTAATTTAAATTGAAGAAATCGATTATTGATTTTTATCAAAAATACCAGAGTCAGGCCAGGATTAAAAGAAGCGTCGGCGGTTTCAAGGCGTTTCAGCCTTCGGATTTATGAATTGAACGGATGCGGTTGCGTGCTTTCTTTGAACGCCTGATTGTAGGGCGGCGTTTCAAACTGCCTTCTGCCCAGTCTGAAACCTGTTTGAAGGGATTCCATTCAAAATTTTCCAAAGGAAGCACTTCACTTGAAGCATGCCGTAGCCGGCGTGTACTTAGTGCCACAAAGAAAATCGCAATGTTGTAAAGTGCGCCTACGGTTACAACAAGCCATCCGGGAGCAAGCCCGACACGCGCACGTTCTACAAATATTTCGGTAAACCGCTCCAGGTCTTCCGGGGTTTCTGTGGGAATCGGATAAGGATGTATATATATTTTCAGCGTCCAGCAAAGCGCCAAAAGTATAAAAATCCAAAGATAATTCGCTCTTAGCCGCCTGCCTACAGCTTCCCATTCGCTTATGGTAAAACGTGGTGAAAGCAGGTCGGACGACAGATGATCAGCCCATTCTTTATCCGGCGGAATTATCCTGTTGGAAAGCATTGGTGCGAAATAGCCCGTTTCAAGAACCCGGACGCGATTTGCCCATACTTCGTAATAACGATATCGCCTTGCTTCCATAAACAGAAAGATGGAAACAAGGATTGTATTTACGGGAATGGCAAAGTGTGGATTTCCCGGCGAACTGAAAACAAAGGAGAGTGTGGCTCCCGCTGTAATAACAGCCCAGTTTGTCGTAGCATCCAATCGGTTGCGCCAAACGTTGGAGCGCTGTATCTCTCCGCGGTAAAAGTGCACCATTGCCGTATTAAACTCGGCGGGCTGCAATTTTTGCGGTATTGTGAGCGGGCTGGCTTTAGATTTCAGGTTTCGGCGGCGAACCTCTTCGGCGAGTGTCCTAAAGGCTTCCGGAACATTGGAAATATGAATATCGTCTTCGGCAGGCCTTGAGCCATACCGGACTTCATCACTCATATGGAAATTCACGAGCGGACATACAGAAAATGGAGAGCGCGAGCCGCCTCGGGTACCGGTCGGCCCACAATAAGATTTACCACGATTAAGCCCTATCAGGCAAGAAAATCATTCCCTTCGTCGGTTGCTTTTCCGCTTTGGTTACCAGGTTTATTCGAAAGCAGCAAAAATTGATTATAAAATTACTTTATGCTTGACTATCTGGATGAGTTTTTTATGGGATGTGCCATTTACGAAGCGCGATCTGCTGCACGCGTTGGAGAAGTCCCGGTCGGCGCATGTCTTGTAGATGAAAATAATGAAATCATCTCTGCTGCTTCAAACAGGCCGATTTCGCTTGCAGATCCTACTGCCCACGCTGAAATAATTGTTCTGCGCGAAGCGGCCGGACGGATTGGCAATTATCGTCTTAAAGGCTTTACGCTTTATTGTACCATCGAACCCTGCGTAATGTGTGCCGGAGCATTGGTAAATGCACGCATTTCCAGGCTTGTTTTCGGCGCGGCCGATCCGCGTTTTGGCGCCGTAGAATCCCGTTTCCGCCTTTGTGATTCCGAAGGGCTTAATCATCGTATGGAAATCCGATCCGGCGTCCGAGCAGATGAGTGTCGTGAATTAATGCAGGTTTTTTTTCGTGAAAGACGATAAACAGTTGCCGGACTTGAATTCTGCCCTTTCGACGCATTATTATAGTGAATTCGTGCCGGAGAGGTGCGAGAGTGGTTGAATCGGGCAGTCTCGAAAATTGCTGTACCCTAACGGGTACCGTGGGTTCGAATCCCACCCTCTCCGCCATTTGGTTCTATCAGGCCAGAAAATTGGAAGCAATCGTGTTCTCATGACGCGCAGTGCAGGCCAATCGCTTGTTCAGGATTTGGCTGTTTGAAAATTTACTTGGACGGTAACGGCACCTGTTGCCGGAGTCTTTTTTTACGCACATTCGGGAGGATTATTATGCCTATCAGCAAGAGATTGACCGCCGAGTTTCTGGGAACTTTATGGCTCGTTCTCGGAGGATGCGGCAGCGCTGTGCTTTCGACAGCCTATCCTACGCTCGGAATTGGATATGCCGGCGTTGCACTGGCCTTCGGGTTGACGGTGTTAACCGGTGCCTATGCACTCGGGCATATTTCGGGGGCACATTTCAACCCGGCAGTTTCTATAGGACTTTGGGCCGGTAAAAGGTTCCCTGCATCGGAATTGATACCGTATATCATCGCACAGGTTCTCGGGGCTATTGCTGCCGGCGGAATCCTTTATGTCATCGCCTCCGGCAAAGCGGGATTTTCTTTAGCCGACGGCCTGGCATCCAACGGATACGATAACCATTCGCCCGGACAGTATTCCGCAATTTCAGGTTTCGTTGCCGAGGTAACATTGACATTTTTCTTCGTCCTTGTGATCCTTGGTTCTACTTCGGTCCGGGCACTCAAAGGTTTTGCACCGCTTGCAATCGGACTTTGCCTGACGCTGATTCATCTTATTTCGATACCGGTAACTAATACGTCCGTAAATCCGGCTCGAAGTACAGGGCCGGCAGTGCTGGCATTACTTGGAGGTGCAAGCTGGCCCGTATCGCAACTTTGGCTGTTCTGGGTAGCCCCTATTCTAGGTGCTCTGTTAGCCGGTTTTTTGTTTAACTGGCTGGAGGACGACCGGCCGGCCGCAGTTATTGAAACTGTCGAAGAGGTAGTAGTCGTCCAAAATTAAAAGGACGAAGTTGTTTATTTCCGTCAAGTGGAAAGGTGCAGGAGCGGTTGAACTGGCAGCACTGGAAATGCTGTGTACCCCAAAAGGGTACCGTGGGTTCGAATCCCACCCTTTCCGCCACATTTTTCCGACACAGAGAAAAGTTGGTCTTATATCTGTGTCTTAATTTGATTTATGGCTTCAGGCTCCGCACAAGCGCAGTTTTGTGAACCCCGCCAGGCCGGGAACGGAGCAACGGTAGCAAATCCTGCCTGTGTTGCGGGCAAGTCTGAAGCCGCCAAAACCTGATTTCCAGACGGGCAATGCCAATGCCGCTACGATAGATGCGGCCGTTGCACTGCCCTTTTCTCTTGTTCTGTTTTAATTTCGCAATGTCCTATCAGGTAATTGCAAGAAAATGGCGGCCACAAGCCTTTGATGAGGTTACAGGCCAGGAACACATTACCCGAACGCTAAGAAATGCGATCGAGCATGGAAGGCTCCACCATGCCTATCTGTTCTCAGGAGCTCGCGGCGTCGGAAAAACCACTACAGCCCGACTGTTTGCAAAAGCACTAAATTGTCACAAATCGCCGGGCCCGAATCCGACACCTTGCCGTTTTGACGATCCCGAAGCCTGTCCTTCATGTCTGGAAATTGCGGAAAGCCGCTCGATTGATGTTCTTGAATTTGACGCCGCCTCCAATACACAGGTTCATAAAATCCGGGAAATAATAATCGAAAATATCAACATTGCCCCGGCTCGCGATCGTTACAAAGTTTTTATTATCGATGAAGTCCATATGCTATCGGGCTCATCGTTCAATGCCCTTTTGAAAACAGTTGAGGAACCTCCGCCAAATGTGGTTTTCATTATGGCGACAACTGAGCTGCACAAGGTGCCGGATACCATAACCTCACGCTGCCAGGAATTCGTTTTCAGGACGATTTCACAAGCGAAAATCGCCGAGAGGCTGCGTCTTATCGCAGATGCCGAGGGTATAAGTGTCTCTCCGGATGCTCTTCGCATGATTGCACGAAGCGGAGAAGGCTCGATGCGTGACGCACAATCAAATTTCGACCAGGTCA
The DNA here is from genome assembly GCA_040756215.1 of Acidobacteriota bacterium. Taxonomy (GTDB): domain Bacteria; phylum Acidobacteriota; class Blastocatellia; order Pyrinomonadales; family Pyrinomonadaceae; genus OLB17. The sequence continues at coordinate 336,623 of JBFLZQ010000001.1, read as the reverse complement.
TCAGTTACGCGCTCGGGCCGATAGACGTTGCCGAGGTTTCCTCCGCTCTTGGTTTGGCGGAAAGCGAGGCGATCTACGGCGTCATCAGTTCCATCGCAGCCCGGAGCACCAGATCGGCTCTGGAAACCGTCGCGGAATTAGTAGCCCGTGGACAGGATCTCCGTATTTTCTGCCGCGATTTGATGTCAGCGTTTCGTGATATTTTAATGCTCAAAATCGCCGGTGAAGATGAATCTTTAGTCGAAGGCTCGGCTCTCGGCAAAGACTCTTTGCTGCAATTTGTCAATGAGTTTAGCCAGGCCGACCTGATCCGATATTTCCAAATTCTCGCTGACACTGAAACAAGACTCAAAGATTCAGCCCAGCCGCGTTATGTGCTTGAGGTCGGCCTCGTCAAGCTAATCGAGATGGCCCGGGTAAAACCCATAGAGGAAATTCTTGCGAAACTCCGGGAATTGCAAGCAGCGCCAAACGATTCGGTGCCTTCATTACAAAAAAACTTCGACCCGAAAACTTCAACGTCCGAACAAGGCGTTGAAAAAAAAAATTTGAATTCCGGGCTTGATCAGTATGCAAATATAGAAAAACAATCTCAGGAAATAACCGTTCAACCGGATATCAGGCCGGCCAAAAGCAATAAATCAGAGCGGCCGTTGGCCGAACCGCCCAATGATCTTGACTCTTTAATCAGAAATAAAGAATTTATCGCTTCGCTGCCCGTAAAGTTACCACCAGCAGCAGCTGAAGAACTCGACCACATAGAGGATAAAACGCTCGATGCGGCCTACGAGCATAAACTGCTTATTTCAGGCGATAATCTCCTGCCTGTTAAAAATGCGTCTGCAATAGTCGCTGCGGTTGTCGGTAGAGTGTCCGTGCAAAATGCCGAAGCCGTGTCCGGACCAGGAGGCATCGCGGCCGTTCGCGCACCCGTAAACATTGAAATTCCGCGCGTTGAAGACCAGGATATATCATTGCCAGCCCTCCCGCCGAATCCGACGCAAGAACAGATCCTCGCATACGCCTCAGCTCATCCGGCAGTTCGTCGTATAGCCAGACTCTTCAGAGCAAAAATTCTCGATGTCGTTACCAAACAGTCATCTTCGGACTGACCATTTTTATTTTTCGCCCCGATGTGGCAAAATTCCAGCCAATAATGTCGAAACGGGTTTTTAGATCGGTTTTTTTCGCCACACTTGCTTTTTTATCGCTTTTTATTTCGATAATCGCGCAAAATAGCGGCGATTGGGATCCCAATGTATCTCCGTTACCTCCTCCAACCGGCTTCGTTAACGACTATGTAGGAGTCATAGATCCCGGTACCAAACAATCTCTGGAATCGAAACTAAAGACTTTTCAGGACAAAACAGGTGTCGAAATCGGGGTTGCAATCGTTAAAACAACAGGCGAACGCGATATTTTCGATTATTCACTGGCTGTTGCTCGCGGATGGAAAATCGGTTCCAAGGCTGACGACAACCCGAGCGCCTTGCTGTTTATTGCAATAGATGACCGCAAATATTTTACACAAATCAGCCGTGACCTGGAGGATGAACTCCCTGACGGTCTTGCCGGCAGCATACAGCGGCAATATCTTGTGCCTGAATTTCGTAAGGGCAATTATGCTAAAGGTATCTCGGATACCATAGACGCCTACATACGCACTATCGAGGAGCGTCTGAGTTCGCCACGCACACCTGCCGTCGGAGTCCGCAATGAGGACAATGGCGACGCTGAAGCTTTAGGAATCGGAATATGCTGTTTTGGTCTGGTGCTTATTCTGGTTATTTGGTCGATTAAAAGCAGCAATAAGAGAGGAAGAAATTACTCGGGCGTTACTGACGCGGTAGTCCCCTTTGTAATCTCAAGTATATTATCCAACTCTTCGTCCTCAGATTCGGGTTCCGGCTGGAGCAGCGGTGATTGGGGTGGATTCGGTGGCGGCGGCGATTTCGGCGGCGGCGGGGCAGGCGGGGACTGGTAGCCATTTTACATAGACAAGATATTTTATATAGACAAGATAAGGAAAAGCGATGAATACTGAACTTGCAGCATTTGTAGATGATCTTAGAACAACTCATGGGAAAAATCTGGTGGCCGTAATTTTGTATGGCTCTGCCGCCGCAGGAGAATTCATCCCGCATCGCTCTGATTACAATATCCTTGTCGCATTGGAAAAAATCAGACCGGAAGACCTTAGAAATGCACATGCCTGCGTTAGGGAGTGGACCCGTCTCGGGCATCCGGTGCCAGTATATTTCACGGCTGACGAACTACGGGATGCTTCTGATGTTTTCCCGATTGAGTTTCATCAAATGGAATCGGCACGTCGTGTACTGTTTGGTCGCGACGTACTAGCCGATGTACGAATTTCGGATGTAAATCTCCGTCATCAGTGCGAATATGAACTGCGCAGCAAACTTTTGCTCTTACGTCGAAGGTATATCCATGCTTCCGAGTCTGCGGAACGCCTGGTTCTGTTGATTACCGAGAGTTTTTCAAGCATCGCGGCATTGATTCGCGCGGCTTTATGGCTTAAAGGAGTGCGTACTTCAACGGAAAAGTCACAAATTATACAATCTGCAGCGAAGGAATTTGGTCTGGACGAAACGATTTTTAATCGTATTTTGGATTTGCGGAAACATGAGAATTCAGGCAAACTCGACATTACTGAAACAAATGAACTTTTCGCTGCATATCTGAAAGAAATAGAAAGGCTTATTGACAACGTTAACAACCTTTGACAACTAGACGGGAGGGGAAAATGGCTAAACGACAAATTATTATTTTAGGATTAGCAATTTTTGCAGCCACAATGTTAAGTGGCTGTAGTTACAATGATTTAGTAGCAAAACAACAAAATGTAAGGGCAAAATGGGCCAACGTGGAAAGCGCTATCCAGCGGCGGGCAGACCTGGTCCCTAATCTGGTTAAAGCCGCACAGATGGCCGGCGTTCAGGAGCAGGAGGTTTTCGGCCAAATCGCAGAAGCCCGATCAAGGCTCTTGAATGCACAGCAGGCTCCGCCCGCCGGTCCCGATGGCGATAAGTCACCGGAACAGAAACAGGCGATTATCGAGGCCAATAACAGCTTTGGCGGTACTATCGGGCGGTTATTGATGTTGCAGGAGCAATATCCGCAACTTCGTTCGACTGAAGCTTTTATGAACGTGCAGACAGAACTTGCCGGCACAGAGAATCGTATCAAGGTTGCACGCGACGACTATAACCAGGCAGTCCGCGACTATAACACCCTTCGAAATCAATTTCCGGCCGTAATTACGGCTTCCCTGTTTGGATTCAAGGAAGAGCCGTATTTTGAGGCTGATGCCGGCTCGAGACAGGCCCCTGACATCGGAGACCCGAATGCCTTGCGGCGCAATCAGACTCCCGCAAATAAATAGTCAACTAAAATACTTGGTCACGTTTTAACCGGGCAGGCTTTCTTATCGCCTGCCCCGATTTTTTTGATGTGCCGGAGATTAAAATCCGCGAGTCGTGCACATAAGACAGTTATCACAGATTTTCCCACCGGCTTCGAATGAACAAATTTTAACGCCGTTTATTTCTGTTGTTTCGGCTTTGCCAACCCGTTCCCTTGATGGATGTTCCGATGGCGTTGTTTGACCTGATTGGCTGATTTCAAGCCGGCTGAGGCGCAGTTCAAGTGACTGCAGCTTTTCGAGTATAAGATCAAAGGCGTCGGGTTCTGAAAGCGGTTTCTGTGCCGCAGAAAATTGCCTGATTGTAATCTCTTTTTTACTCATTTCAAGAGGTCAATGTAATCAACTACGCCAACGATTGCGGAATCAATGGCTGCACCTGGCCGTCCTGTCGCAGCCGTCGAGGCTGACCAGCCTTCCTGTGCGATTACTACGATGTCGCCTTCGCCGGCATCCACTGAATCCAAGGCAAGCAGTGTATAATCCATGTCCTCTCCGGTTGGTGATATCTGACGACAGAGCATTATTCGGGCGCCCTCGTAGCGCTGATTTTTCTGGGTGGAGACTACATTACCTATTACTCTGGCAAGGAGCATCGGATAAACAACTATCAGATTTTCTTATAGATGTGGCTGTCTGAATCAATAATACCGACGATTGTACAGTCGGTCGGTGTCTCATCCCTTTTGAAAGGAAAGGCTGCCTCTTTCCCACGGCACCAGAAAACCAGTTCGCCAATGCCGGCTCCCACCGCATCGAGAGCAATCTGCGGACTCCCCTTTGGTTTTAAATCAGAATCAAGCGTCTGAACAATCAGAAATTTCCGCCCTTCGAGCGATTGATTTTTTACGGTTGATACCACCGTTCCGATAACACGGGCAATCTGCATTGATTCGGATTCGCTAAATTCCCTTTAGGCCGGTTTTATATTGTTTCAGTAAAGTCAATCGTATCGATTACGCCGATGATCGCCGAATCGACCGGACAATCCTTATTTCCTTCAGCCATGCGGGCCGATGAACCACCGACGACGATTACACGCTCATGAAAACCGGCGCCTACAGTGTCCACGGCAACCACATAACCGCTCTGGTCTGTGCCGTCGAGATTTAAAGGCTTAACGATCAGCAGCTTTTTACCGTTAAGACGCGGGTCCTTTTGCGTGGAGACAACAGTGCCTAAAATGCGTCCAATTATCATAGTTTTGCTTCGGTGATCCGACGCATTGACGTTTTCCCGGTTTTTACTTCAAAACAACCGGCAGCGTTTCATCTACACTGGAGTGTGGACGCGGGATTACGTGGACACTGACTAATTCGCCGACTCTTCGTGCAGCTGCCGCTCCGGCATCCGTAGCCGCCTTTACGGCCGCTACATCACCGCGGACGATAGCCGTAACGAATCCGGCTCCGATTTTTTCATAGCCGACAAGTTGAACATTGGCCGCTTTGACCATGGCGTCGGCGGCTTCAATCATCGCAACGAGACCTTTCGTCTCGACCATTCCCAATGCTTCCTGCATTTAGTTTCACTCCTTTACGGGAAATAACTTCAGTTCAATAAGTTTAACTCAAACGGGCCGCCTGGCTCAAAAGCTCGATCAGCTCTTCTCTGGTAAATGAAATCCGTTTTCCATCCGATGAGCCGGCAATTTCGCCGCCTGAACAGGAAAGTCCGGTCTGGTGCAGATAGCCGCAGGCTTGACAGCGTGCTTCTTTCCCAAGATAACCGGCCCTTTCGCGGATATTTATCAGTTTTTCGATAGCATCCGATGGAAGATTGTTTGCACCGCCGAGTATTTTTGCAAGAATGGCGATTCTGGCAGTATGTTCAAGGGTTTCGAGCCTGTCAAAAGCCTGCCAGAGATTTTCGCCATAAGCAACCGCGCCGTGATTGGCCATTAAGAGCGCATTATGGTGTTTCACGAAAGGCTGCATGGCCGCGGTAAGTTCTTCGGTAGAAGGGGTTCCGTAATCTGTAAGCGGAACGCAGCCAAGCGTAAGTATGACTTCGGACAAAATGGGTTTGTCTATTGCAAGCCCGGCCACGGCAAAAGCAGTACCATGAGGCGGATGGGCGTGGCAAACGGCTCGAACATCCGGACGCTCTCTATAGATCAGAAGGTGCATGGCCAGCTCTGATGACGCGCGTTTATCGGAAAGCGGTTTGCCCTCCATGTCTGTAAGAGCAAGGGAATCTTCAGTCATCCGGCCTTTGCACGTCATCGTCGGAGTCGCCAGCACGGTATTTTCATCAAGCCGCACGCTGATGTTTCCGTCCGATGAGACAACGTAGCTTCGCTCGTAAAGCAGGCGACCTATTTCGCAAATCAGTTTCCGGGCTTGTTTTTCTTCCATCGTAAATATCCGGTCCTGAGATGTAGTTTTCCCACCGGAAATTAAAGAAGCCACAGATTAACACATTTAGTGCAAAGCGTTAATCCGTAGCTTTGAGAAAAGTTGATGTGAGACAAAGTTTATTTTGTCAGTAGCCGGCTGCCGGACGATTCGGCCCGCGGTTTGTCAGTCTGTCTGCCGGAGCAAGATTGGAGACTCCGGAGGGCGGCAATGGCGGAACCGGTAATTCATTGATTTGGTCGCGGCCAAGGCTGTCAATCTGAAATTCACGCAGCATTTGCACTTCATTGCGCAGCCGCTCGTTCTCTTCCCGCAGTTGCTGCAATTCATTGATAGAAATTTTTATCTTCCCGCGCCGCATCCGCTCGCAATTATCAGAATTGTTGAAAAAGCTTCGAATCGCCGGCGGAGAAATCGAAACAAAGAAACTTGCAACAAACAGACCGGCGGCGAAAGCCAGCACAAATGGAACAAGACGTTTTGCAAACTGTGAATACGACATTAAAACACCTCTGTCTTTTTCTATCCTGTCTCTATATCACTTATACGAAATTCCGGCCGATTTGGATTCAACTAATCTTCCGATTATTCAAGGGAGAAAAACCCTCAATTAAAATAATAAATCTTTTTTTACATAAACAAAAGTATTTTCGGTTTATCTTTATGCCTTAATTTGCAGCTAAAACATCTTTAGATTAAAATTAGCGTTTCACGTGTGAAACAATGATTGCAAACCTTCGCGGCCTCCTAATCGAAAAAAACCCCGCATTCGTCATAATCGAAGCCGGCGGAGTCGGCTATGAGGTTTGGATTCCTCTATCTACCTTTTATCAACTTGGTGAAACCGGCAGCGAAGTCAGCCTCCGCATCTACACAAGCGTACGCGAAGATGCGATCCAGCTTTTCGGTTTTTCTACTGCCCGTGAGCGTGAACTCTATCTCAAACTCATCTCTGTTCAGGGCATAGGCGTCAAATCCGGAATATCAATACTCAGCGGTATGAGCGCGGATGAAATAATTTCTGCCCTGCGAAACAATGACCTTGCCAAACTAACCGCAATTCCGGGCGTCGGAAGAAAAACTGCCGAACGCCTTGTTATTGAATTACGCGATAAAGTTGCTTCGATTGGTCCGCCGGATACTTCCTCAGCCGGAAAAACCGGCTCTTTTGAAAGCGAGCGTGTTTATGACGACGCACTATCCGCACTGCTTAATCTGGGCTACCAGAAATCAGCAGCCGAAAAGGCACTAATGGCGGCACAAGAAGAAATTTCCGAACCTAACGTTCAACGCTTGCTGCGAGCGGCCCTCAAAAATCTCGCACGATAAGGCATTTATGAAGCAGATTGCTCAGAATGGCAAAGGATTACTGAGCCGGCTATTTAGCGATTTTTACTCGGATTTTTCCCCTTGCGACAGCCAATCCGTCATTGCTCTTTGCTATGCAGCCGCCGGGCTTGCCGCAATCTATTATCTGAAACAGCCCGAAGCGGTTTTCGCTATTTTCAGCTTTTTGGGCCGCAATGACATTGCAGTCGGGATTACAGGCTCTGCAAACAATAATCTGCCGATGCTCGCCTGGTGGGTTATGATTGCGACAGTCTTCTACCTCATACTGCCGGCTGCCATCATAAAGGTTTGGTGGAGAAAAAATCTTTCTGATTTCGGACTGAAATTTCGCAGCGAACGAGATGCGGCCGCCTTGCTTTCCGGTTGTATTCTGGTAATGGCTCCTCTTGTGATGATTTTCTCCGGAACTCAGGGTTTTACCGCAAAATATCCTTTCCTCAGAATCACAAATGGCGAACCTTATTTCGGACAGACACTCCTAGTCTGGGAACTATTATATTTTTTACAGTTTTTCGGGCTTGAATTCTTTTTTCGCGGGTTTTTAGTACATTCGCTTAAAAAATCGTTCGGATTTTATTCTGTTTTCGTTATGACGGTGCCTTACTGTATGATTCATTTCGGGAAACCTCCGGCGGAAACTTTCGCTGCAATTCTGGCCGGTATTTTCCTTGGCTGGATAAGCCTGCGGAATGGAACCATCTGGATCGGTCTCGCTTTGCATTGCGGCGTCGCGTTTTCTATGGATTTGCTCGCGCTGTATAATAAGGGCTTGCTTTAGCCTGTATCGGAATTATGCCAATTGCCTCTGCCATCAACGCCGCCATTATTTCCGAAGATGACCGCCGTTTTGAAACTACTCTGCGGCCAGGCAGATTAGCCGATTATATCGGGCAGAAAAAAGTCAAAGACAACTTGCGTGTTTTTATGAAAGCGGCGCTAAAGCGTGGCGAGGCTTTGGATCATATTCTTTTGACAGGACCGCCCGGAGTCGGCAAAACCACTCTTTCCAATATAGTTGCAAACGAGATGGGAGCTTCGCTTCGTTCTACGGCCGGGCCGGTAATTGAAAAAGCAGGCGACCTGGCAGCTATTCTGACCAACCTGGAAGAAGGAGACGTTCTTTTCATAGATGAGATTCACCGGCTAAATCCTGCAATTGAGGAGATTTTGTATCCTGCGATGGAAGATTACAGCCTGGATATCGTAATCGGTCAGGGTACCGCGGCTCGCTCCATTAAACTTGAACTTCCGAAATTTACTCTGGTCGGCGCAACTACGCGTCCCGGCCTTCTCACCGCACCGCTCCGCGGCCGCTTCGGGATCATTTTTCATCTCGATTTTTACGGCATTCCTGAGCTTCAAGACATCATTGAACGTTCTGCAGCGATTCTTGATGTCCGGATCGAATCCGATGGAGCTCTCGAAATAGCAAAACGTTCGCGCGGCACTCCGAGAATCTGCAATCGTCTTTTGCGCCGCGTTCGTGATTATGCCGAAGTGGAAAATGACGGCGTAATTACGGCTGAAGTCGCACGTGATGCCCTAAACCGAATGGAGGTTGACACATTCGGGCTGGACGATCTCGATCGGAAACTGCTGCTTACCATCATTGAAAAATTCGATGGCGGGCCGGTCGGACTCGGGACCATTTGTGCCTCGCTGCACGAAGAAAAAGATTCCATAGAAGAAATGATTGAACCGTATCTGCTTCAAATCGGTTTTTTGAACCGTACGCCACGCGGCCGCGTTGCAACGCGGCTTGCCTATGAGCATTTGGGCATCAAATTCTCTGCGGCTAACACTCCTACATTGTTTGAATAAAAAAGCGGAATCGCTAAAAAAGGATTCCGCACAATTTTCCGCAAATTAGTAATTTGAGTTTTTAGAAATTCATTTTCACGGCTTGTTATTCACTTTCTTCAGCGTCCGGCAGCAGAGTCGCGCTGGTAACACAATCGTTCTGGTCACATTTAATCAATGTTACGCCCTGAGCGCTTCGACCAGTTTCCCGGATTGAAGCCGCTCCTATACGAATCAGTTTTGCCTGCTGAGTAATAATCATAACCTCAGAATCATCTTTTACGGGGAAAGCGGCTACGACTTTTCCGGTTTTTTCGGTAGTTTTCATATTTATCACACCGACACCGCCGCGTTTTGTAACACGATAGCCGCTCACCTGAGTCTGTTTTCCAAATCCTTTTTCGGAAACCGACAGGATTTTTTCAGTTCCTTCCTTTGAAACAGAACAGACCGAAACCACTACGTCACCGGGCCGGAGGCTGATACCACGAACTCCGCGGGCCACACGGCCGACAGGGCGGACGTCCGTTTCATCGAAATGAACTGCCATTCCGTCCCTTGTGGCAATAAAGATTCGTTGGTTGCCATCGGTAATGATTACATCCAGCAATTCGTCTCCTTTATCAATGTTTATCGCATTGATGCCTTTAGATCTGATGTTTTTGTATTCCACAAGAGGAGTTTTCTTTACTACGCCGGCCTTGGTTACCATCGTCAGATACACGTCGGCATCGAAATCGCGGATTGGCATGACGGCCACGATCTTGCGATCCTGATTGATTTCTACCAAATTCGCAACGCCTTTCCCACGCGAAGCGGGTTCGGCCTCCGGAATTTCGTGGACGCGTATTTTGAAAACCTGACCGTCATCGGTAAAGATCATCAGATAACTGTGCGTAGAAGCAACGAAAAGATGCTGTACAAAATCCTCGTTTTTGGCCGATGCTCCGAGCCGGCCTTTACCGCCGCGTCCCTGTCGCGAATATTTAGCGATCGGTGTGCGTTTAATAAAGCCTTTGTTTGTAACAGTTATTGCAACATCTTCATCTTTGATGAGATCTTCGATTTTGAATTCGACGCCTGCATCAACAATCGTTGTCCGGCGAGCGTCTCCGTATTTTTTCCTGACTTCGGCGAGTTCGTCGGTAATTACCTGCCGCAAAACGCTCTCGTTAGCCAGAATATTCTCGAGTTCGGCAATATGTTTGATAATCGCTTCGTATTCATCAAGAATTTTTTGACGTTCGAGAGCAGATAGCCGCCGTAATTGCAGATCAAGAATCGCCTGAGCCTGAATTTCCGAAAATGCGAGCGCCGAGATCACCTTGCGCAAATCCTTGAGGAAAGCTTCCTCTGTCTTCGTACCGGTGATGCCGCGCCATTTTTTCACTTCATCGAGTGTTGCGAAATTGGCGGTAAGCCATTGCCGGGCTTCATCCACCGAGCGGGCATTTCGTATCAGCGGAATTATGTAGTCCAGGGCATCGATCGCCTTGTTCAGCCCTTCCAAAACATGTGCCCGGGCGCGTGCCTTTCGGAGATCAAATTCCGTCCTTCGGCGAACGACGTCACGCCTAAATTCGACGAAATGCTCAAGCATCTCCTTCAGATTCAATAACTTAGGTTGTCCCGCGGCAATTGCTATATTGATAATGCCGAACGAGGATTGCATCGGCGTCAACTTGTAAAGTTTGTTGAGAATAACCTGTGGAACGGCTTCGCGCTTGAGCTCGATGACGATCCGCATGCCTTCACGGTTGGATTCGTCCCGCAGTTCCGAAATGCCTTCGAGACGTTTTTCATTCACCAGTTCGGCAATTTTCTCGATAAGTTTTGCCTTATTGACCTGATAAGGAATTTCAGTAACGACAATCGCATTTACCTCGCGGTCACCACGCCCGACGCGGTCAATCGCGGCCTTTGCCCTAACCTGGATTACGCCCCGGCCGGTTTTATACGCCCTGTGAATTTCTTCCCTGCCGTAAATGAATCCACCGGTCGGGAAATCCGGCCCCGGAACAATCCTGATGAGTTCATCTAAGGTTATATCCGGTTTTTTGATTAGCGCTATGGTGGCATCGAGTATTTCCGTCAGGTTGTGAGGAGGCACTTTTGTCGCCATTCCGACGGCAATTCCTTCCGAACCGTTTACAAGCAGCAGCGGAATGCGCGTCGGCAGTACCTTTGGCTCTGAAAGAGAGTCATCGTAGTTTGGCTGAGTATCTACGGTTTCCTTTTCGATGTCGGCCAGTACTTCGTTGGTAATTTTCTGGAGCCTGACTTCCGTATAACGCATTGCCGCAGGATTATCGCCATCGATCGAACCAAAATTGCCCTGCCCGTCTATCAACGGGTATCGCAGCGAAAAATCCTGCGCCATTCGCACGATGGAATCATATATGGGAGCGTCGCCGTGAGGGTGGTATTTACCCATCACGTCACCGACCGCACGGGCTGATTTTTTATATGGCTTATCAGCCGTATTTCCCGCCTCATACATGCCGTAAAGGATGCGGCGGTGGACAGGCTTTAGTCCGTCGCGGACGTCCGGGAGAGCACGGCCGATTATTACGCTCATTGCATAGTCCAGATAGGACCGCCGCATTTCATCTTCGATATTGATCTGATTACGTTCGTTTGGTGTATCCATTTTAATTGCAATAATTTAGGGGTCTTATGGCCGGAAGATCCGATGGCCGAACCGGTCGGCTTCAGGTAATTCGTAAAAAATAGTGGAAATTTTTATGCACTAATGCTATTCTTATTTTACAGGCCGTGAGCCTGTTTCGCAAATTGCATGTCCTGGGTTATAAACCCTCCGAAAACGCCCCTTCCGGGTACTTTCAACACTAAAGAAATTAAATCCAAAGGACGGCCAATCCCCAATAAATACAATGTCGTCAAACGTTTCCGTAAAAGACAACCGTAGAATACAAAGATATGCATTGTCATTACCTGCCCGGGTCGAGGTTCAGGTGGACAGCAAGTTTACCTGGAATGAAATTACCCGGCTCGAAGATGTTTCTGCATTTGGCGCGGGCATGCACCTTAAACGTCCCGTAAAACGTGGGCGGCTGATCCACATAAGCGTACCGATGCCGCGTCAGCTGCGTTGTTATGACTATCTTGAGCCACAATATCGTATCTGGGGACTGGTTCGGCGTTGCGTGCCGCTTGGCGATAATCCTGCAGCCGAAATGTATGCTGTAGGTGTTGCCTTTATTGGCAAGAATCCTCCTCAAAGTTTCCTGGATAATCCATCGAAACTCTACGATCTGGCAGATCGTGAGGACGGAGGCCTTTGGGAATTGCGGGACGCAGACCCGAACCCGGATGAAAGCGACCTGCCGGCTTATCTTCGCCGTCATACGAGATTTTCCATACCTGAATCATTGATTATCGAGATGCTGGATGAAAATGGTGATGTCGTCGCCAGCGAAGTGAGCGTAACGGAGAATATCAGCGTAGGCGGCGCGGCTGTTTTTACCTCATTCGATGTGGGAAACGGAGCATTTCTCCGGGTAAAAAGCGAAAGGCATAACATAGAGATAATTTCTATTGTCCGCGGCCGCCATCTGGGAGCCGATGGTATAGTCAGGCTTCATCTCGAATTCATAGACCGGCTTTATCCGCTGGAAGGGATTGAGACAGAAGCCTGAAAGCACGCCCTGAACCCCTTTTCCGCCCGGACTTAGCCCTTAAGGCAATTAAGCTGACACAAATTGGAGTAAAAATGACAACAGCACTTGAAACCCCGGTTCAAACTATCGAAACAAGCGCCGAAGCAACAATGCACGCCGTAGTCAAAGGACGTGAAGAAGACGGCACGGCATGGAAAGAAGTGGCCAAAGTTTCCAGCGTTTCCGCTACGGGTGCCGGCTTCTATTTGCAGCGACCCTGTACCGTCGGCACGCTTTTATCACTGATGATTCCGCTGCCTCCTCAACTCCGCAGTTACGACCATGACAAGGAAATCTATCGTGTCTGGGGACTTGTCCAGCATTCACAGCCCGTAAGCGGTGAAGATGCTGTCGGCTACCATATCGGCGTCGCCTTTACCGGAAAACACCAGCCCGAAAGCTACAAGGAAAACCCGTCACAGAGCTACAAAATCTGCGGAATGAGTGAAGACGGGCTCTGGCGAATAACTGAAAGCCGCTCGCCTTTCAAAGCCCGAAGGCATATCCGTTACTGGGTTACCATTGAACTTTATCTGGCAACAGTCGGCAATGAGGATGACAAACCTGCCGGTGAAAGAACAACTACCGAAAATATATCCAAGAGCGGCGCGGCTGTATTTTCGACATTGGACCTTAACGTTGGAGACAGAGTGAAATTTATATGTGAGAAATTCGATTATTCGGGACTTGCGGTTGTCTGTAACAGAAATCAGGGTCCCGACGGACGTATGCGGCTGCACCTGCAATTTGTAGATAATATGTTTCCGGTCGAACGGCTGAAGCCTCAAAAACCCAAAGTTCGGGATTAACTTCAAATCCCTGGTTTTTTATGCCGCATGCCATTTTCAGCATGCGGTATTATTATTTTTTCGGTCAATTTGCCTGATTTACTTGTCAGCATCCTTTTTTGCGGATATTATTTTGCAAAGTTTTCGGCCAAATCGGATCTCTAAACGTCTAAACATCCGATGCGGTTGAAATCAAAGCAGCTGATTCTCCCAAAAAAATCAGGTCAGTCCCCTGTTTTAGGAATTATTGTAGTTTTGAACGGATAACAACATTGTTAATCCTAAAGCGTCAATCATACTGCAAAGGACGCAACAGCTATTATACGATTTCCGGTAATTTTCTATTTCAGTCCATTTACCTTGGGAGGTAAATCAATGCATAGGGTGCAGACGTTTTTGAAGGGTGTCGCTTTCACAATTATTTTTGCGGCAATCTTGCTTTTGCCAGACAAAAGTTTTTCGCAGGAAGATCCGGATCCGAATTCTCCGGTTCCGATTTTCGTCAGTATCGAGGGCGAGGCGCGTGCGCTGGCTTTCAGGCCAAACAAAACAAGACGTTATTCCGTCGAAATACCGCCGCAAACCGCCTTTGCACCGGATTCCAAGGCCGTTCTTCTGGTTGCCAATATCGAGCTCATGAAGGGTGAAGACGCGTCGGCATTTCGCGTTTATGCCCGTGATCAGAAAGGCCGGACATATCGCTTCCAGGTATTGGATTTACAACCCACGGACAAAACGGGCGTCTATGCTCTCACAATCCGCCTCAGGGATGAGATTGGTTATTGGCCGCAACCGGAACCCAATGCGGACCTTCTTATGTTTATTACATGGCGTGGACTGGCCAGCAATCCCTTGAAGTTTGGCTATGGCGCGGCCGGCGGCTCTTTCGCCATAGAAAAGTCCTTAAAGCCAATGCCTCTCAGCGACGCCTTGAGGCTTCGCGGGCTGACATCCGGGCGAAGATCCGAGGTTCCGGCTTTTTCCGGTCCGGTTGAAAATGATTATATAGGCTACAGATTTGCCGGTGACAGGATAAGGTTCCTTGAACAGGCAGCTTTCGGACCGACGGTGGCTCTTGATCAGAGAATCCGCCGGATTGGCATTCGAACCTGGCTTGCAGAACAATTTGAAGCTCCGTATCCATCTGCCGGAAATCCGTATCCGGATATACCTCTAAAATCAACAAATAGCGATGATGTAACGCTCGGATGCGGAATGTTTGCCACCAATACACCCGAATATAGAAACTGCATCCGGACGCATTATTCGATGTATCCGGTGCAAAACTGGTTTTTCCGCGAAGCTTTTTATGGAGACGCTCAGTTGAGACACCGTGTTGCCTGGGCTCTATCACAGATCTGGGTAGTCTCCGGTGTGGATACTCAACAGTCCAGCTGGATGCTCGCCTATTACAAAGTGCTTGCCAATAATGCCTTCGGTAATTACCGGACTCTGATGAAGGAGATGACCTTGAATCCGGCAATGGGTAATTATCTGGATATGGCACGCAGCACAAAGAATAACCCTAACGAAAATTACCCGAGGGAGATTCTCCAGCTGTTTACCATCGGGCTTTTCGAACTGAATCAGGACGGCACACTCAAGCGTGACGCAAACGGCAATCCGATACCGACTTACGATCAAAACAAGATCAATAACTTCACAAAGGTATTTACCGGATTTTCTTTTTGTAATGTCGGCTGTCCGAATTCGGCACCGGGTATCGTTAACTACAAAGACCCGATGCTCCTTACCAATACCAACAACCACGACCTGACATCAAAAACACTTTTCAATTATCCGGGTGCTCCAAATCCGGTAATTCCGGCATGCAGCGGCTGTACCGGTTCTGCAATTACGACCTATGCCAATAATTCGCTGGACCAGACCCTTGACAATATTTTCTATCATCCCAACGTCGGACCGTTTGTCAGCAAATTATTGATTCAGCATTTGGTTACCAGCGACCCGACTCCGGCATATGTCGGGCGTGTCGCGGCCGTTTTCAATAATGGTTTCGGCGTTCGCGGCGACATGAAAGCTGTCATCAGGGCAATTCTACTTGATCCGGAAGCTCGCGGAGACGTAAAAAATGATCCGAATTATGGTAAACTTCGTGAGCCTGTTCAACTTTTGACCAATCTTTTCCGGCATATCGGTGTTAAAGGAGCTAATCTGACGGGACAGAGCGACGGTGTCGTCAACGGATTGACAAGCAGTATGTCACAAAATGCTTTCAATTCGCCGACGGTCTTTAACTACTTTCCACCCGACAACGTCATACCCGGTACTGCTCTGCTCGGGCCCGAATTCGCCTTAATGACGACCGGTACCGCCATAGCACGTGCAAATTTTGTAAACACAATGGTTTTCAGTCAGATTGGCGTAAGCGAGACAACACCTTTCGGCACTTCGCTTGATTTTTCCGAACTTCAGTCAATCGCTGCGGCCGATACCTCGAGCAATATGCTGCTCGACACTTTGAATGTAAGAATGATGCACGGAACGATGTCACCGGAAATGAGATCTTCCATTCTTACGGCCGTAAATTCAATTGCCAGCTCGAATCCGTTGCAACGAGCCAAGCAAGCCGTTTATCTGGTAGCAACTTCATCACAATTTCAGGTACAGAGGTGATTACGAAAATGAGTGAAACAAGACGCGACTTTCTTAAAAAATCCGGCTGTGCATTGGGCATGGCGGCTCTTGCAACGCAAATGAGTCACCTCGGGATGGTAAGCGCCTTTGCTCAAAAATCCATTGACGAAAAGCAGGATGCGGGAGATCCGGGCTACAAGGCTCTGGTACTTGTTTACCTGGCCGGCGGCATAGACGGTAACAACATTGTTATTCCAAACCATAACAGCTCCTCAATCAGTAATTACCAGGCCTATGCCGCGGCACGTTCAGTACAAGGGCTGGCACTTGATCAGAGCACGCTTTTGCCTATTACGGTTCCGCGTATGGGCGGATTGAGCTATGGCCTGCATCCGGCCTTTGGTACGGTAACGGGCGGCATAAATAACGGCATTCACGAACTTTGGGGACAAGGTAGAATGGCCATTGTCACCAATGTCGGCACTTTAGTCGCTCCAATGACCAAGACTCAGTACCAAAACAATTCAGTAACCAAGCCATATCAACTCTTTTCGCATTCCGACCAGGTAGCACAGACACAAACCAGTATTTCAAACACACAGGCGTTTACGGGTTGGGGCGGCCGTATAGCTGACAGGATTTCATCGTCAAGTAATCCCAATGGGCTGATTCCGATGATTACCTCGATTGCGGGATCGCAATTGTTCACAACCGGCCAGACGACTTTGCCTCTTGCCATAGCGGATTCCAATACTTCATTGGCTAACGTATTGAATCCGCAGGGCTTTACCAATACAGGCGGAGCAGCGCGGCTGACCGCTTTCAACCAATTGAGGAATTATGATCTGAGCAGTAATTACATCGCAGCCGCCAGCCACATCACAGATTTGGCCATGCAGGCCAACAATGCACTGCAAACCTCACAGGAAGTTACGGTTACTTTCCCGAATACGAGTATCGGCCGCCAGCTCAAACAGGTCGCAAGGTTGATAAAAAAACGTACGGATCTTTCTATTACAAGACAGATCTTCTACTGCCAGCTCGGCGGATTTGATACACATAACAATCAGATACCGAGCCACAATACCCTTCTTTCGCAATTTAGCCAGGCTGTAAGGGCTTTTTACGATGAAATGGTAACCCAGGGCGTCTCAGACAGTGTGACGCTGTTTACGCTATCTGATTTCGGCCGTACATTCAATCCGGCAGGTTCCGGTTCAACTGTCGGTACGGATCATGCCTGGGGCAATCATATGTTCGTCATTGGCGGATCGGTTGTCGCAAGCGACTTTTACGGTGTAAATACTTCAAACGGAACGCCTTATCCGACATTGACGATCGGAACAAGCGGCCCGGACGATGTCGATAGCGGAACCGGTGCACGGGGACGCTGGATCCCGACTACTTCCGTAGAGCAATATGCGGCAACCCTTGCGCGTTGGTTCGGACTTCCGCAGGATTCATCCACACTGACGGCAGTTTTCCCGAATATTAACAACTTTTCAATAACCAATCTGGGATTCCTGCCTTAGCGGGGCTGAATTACGATAAATAAAAAACGGGCCCGAAATGGCCCGTTTTTTTGCTGAATGACGTAAAACTTATTCTTATCTTGTTGGCATGTATCTATTTCCCTTTCGAGAGCTCGAGCCCGACAGCATTGAAAGATACTTCCGTAACCGTGCCGTCCGGATTGATACGGTCAAATTTGGCACCATCGTCTTTGATAAGATGTTCAACCTTTTCCTTTGACAAAACATTTATCTTAAAAACGCCTTGTGTGCGGGCATTGAGACCCGCAGCATTGAGCGGAATAAAAAAGGCATGGTCGCCAAAAGTTACCCTGACCGATGGGCCGCCCTCGCTGTCCGCCAATTCCATCCAGCAGCCCTCTTTTTTACAGGATCGCACGATAACTCCATTAATTTCAACGGTTTGTCCTGCAAATTTTTCAGGCTCGGCGAGTACTTTTTTAATCGTTATCTTTTTTACATTTCGCGAAAGCGGGGCACCGCGGAATATCTTCTCTCCTGCTTTTAGATTCACCGGTGCGTTTTCGGCATTTTTTGCAACAAGTTCGCCCTTACTGTTCATTTCGGTTTGTGAAAACGCTGCTGCGGCAAAAATAACCAAAGTAAATAACGCAAGTATTCCTTTTTTTAATGTCACTGCTTAACCACCTCAAATTTTGAATATTCGGAAGCAGCCGTTCCGGCAATGTATGTAATGCGGCCGCCCATTATCGTCATAATGACCGTAGCATCACGAATGCGGTCCGGTGCAAGCCTGAATACATCATCCGATAAAATCACCAGATCTGCCAACTTGCCCGGCTCAATACTTCCTTTTTCGCGTTCCTGGAATTCGGCATAAGCAGCACCGAGCGTATAGGCATAGACAGCCTCTTCTATGCTGATGCCGCGTCCTTTACCGGCATTGACCGCGGCATAAATCCCTGAAATTGGGTTGATATCCGATATTGCCGCATCCGAGCCGAAAGCGATCCTTGCACCGCCGTCAAGCAAAGAACGCAGCTCGTCATTTACACCGCGGCCCGGCTCGAAAAAAAGATTCGGCTGCATGGAGAGTATCAGTCCGGGAAAAGCTAAACGCTTTAAATCATTTTTTGCGGCAAGATGTGCATGTTCAAGTCGAAACCGGCGATCGCGTTCACCATTTGCGGCGGTTGCCTTTCCGAATAAATCCAGCGTAACGGAAACTGCCTTTGGCCCGATAGCATGTATCAAAACCTGCAGCCCTGCTTTATCGGCTCCGGAAATATTCTTTTCCAATGATTCGAAGCCTTCGTCATCCTCTTCGTAAAATCCTTTGACACAACCCGTGCGAACCATTGAACTGCCCTCAGCAGCGCGAACTCCACGAACTGCAAGCCGTGACCATTCACTGAGGGAAACGCAATCATAAAGCCTGACTTTAAGCCTGCCTTTTGCGTTCAGATCAGAAGCGATGGCTGCGATTGCGTCCGAGTGTGTATCCTGAACGCTTGTAATGCCATACGCAGCGGCATAGTTTGATGCCGTTTCAATAATCGCCGGCCACTCTCTTGTATGATCTTGTGGAACTTTTGAACGCAGGGCAGCCAGTTCATTACCCGAAATCTCGCCGTTAAAAGTACTGGCTGAATCTGTTTTGAGCCCGGCAATCGCTGCTGCCTGTGAATTGGCAATTGCCTTTGCAGGATCGGTACGATAGATAAATAGCGGATTCCCGGGCGTTGTGCGGTCAAGTTCGGCCAAATCAATCCTTATCTGTGTTGAAAGACCCGAACCGAGAATCCACCGCCCTTTCGGAAGAAAAAGGGCAAATTCTTTCAACAGCGAAATTACATCAGAGGCTGACTTCGCCCGTGAAAGATCGGCGGAGGAGAACAAGTTGCCAATCGAGACAAGATGAACGTGAGCATCATTGAAACCCGGAAGCACAAGCCGCCCGCGTGCATCAATCAGACGGGCATTTGGTGCCGCCAGGCCGGTAATTTCCGAATTGTTTCCTACGGATATGATCCGGTCACCGGCGATTGCAATTGCCTCTGCTTTCGGCAGAGATCGGTTCATCGTTACAACGTTCGCATTGACAATGACAAGATCTGCCTGCCCGAAAACCGTTCCGGTAAACAAAAGCAGTAATGCAAGCCATTGAATTCGCTTCACTTTGCCTCGTAAACGACTTTGCCGTCCACAACCGTAGTAACGACTTTCACATCTTTGATTTTTACAGGGTCAATAGTAAAAATATCTTCGGAAAGTATAACGAAATCTGCCAGCATGCCCGGAATAAGAGTGCCTTTCATCTTTTCCTGAAATTCAGCGTAGGCAGAGCCCCAGGTAAATGCCCGGACTGCTTCCCCGACCGTGATTTTCTGTTCGGGAATCCAGCCGTCGGGATTTTTATCGTCCAATGTACGCCTGGTAACGGCTCCGTAAACGCCCAAAAGCGGATTGAGCGGTGCAACCGGCGAATCCGAACCGAAAGCAATCACTGCTCCGGAGTCAAGCAGCGAACGAAAAGCATAAGTACCCTTCAAACGCTCGGCATCGAGTCGTTTCCATGCCCACCGGCCGTCGTCAATGACGTGAAATGGCTGCATGGAGGCAATAACGCCAAGACGCCCGAAGCGCGGAATGTCTTCCTGACGAAGATGCTGTGCATGTTCGATCCTGAACCGCCTGTCACGTTTACCGTTTATCTTTTCGACAGTTTCGTAGAAATCCAGAATCGTAGCATTTGCGCGGTCGCCGATGGCGTGGATGTTTACCTGAAGTTTTGCCTTATCGGCTTCGATGATGTTGCCCTCCATTGTCGTCGTAACATCGGCACGCGGCAAGCCGGAGGTATTCGGTGCATCTAGATATGGTTTGAAAAACCAGGCGGTAGTAGATCCCAGGCTGCCGTCAGTGAATCCTTTCAGACACCCGACCCTGAGCATTGCTCCGCCAAAGGCAAAATGGATTCCGGTTCTTTTCCATCTTTCGTAATCTGCAAGTGGCGAACAGGCATAAATTCGGGTTTTAAGCGTTCCACGGCGAAGCAGTTCCTGATAAACTCCAACGTCAGTCCCTGCTGACATATCCTGAACGCTTGTAACGCCTAAAGAAGCGGCATAGTCAGACATCGCCTGGGCATACTCGAGTTTTTCTTCAAACGTAGGATCCGGAATTATCCTTTCGATGTAGCCCATGGCAGTATCCTTGAAAATACCTGTCGGATTGCCTTCCGCATCGCGGACTATTTCGCCGCCTTCGACATCTTTGGTTGTGCGATCAATCTTTGCAAGCCGCATCGCAAGGCTGTTTGCCAATGCCATGTGGCCGTCAAGACGATTGATGAACACAGGATTGTCCGGTGTTACGGCATCAATCATTTCTGCGGTCGGCAAACGATTTGGAGTCCAATTTTCATGATCCCATTGCCCGCCGAGTATCCAACGGCCTTTTGGCAATCTGGAAGCAAAATCCCGTATGCGGCGGACGAATTCCTCCGGTGACTTTGCATCCCGAAGATCAACGGAGGAAAGCTGCTGGCCGGTTTCCATAAAATGAACGTGTGCGTCATTGAAACCGGCAATTACCGTCTTGCCGCCGGCATCGATGCGCCGCGTCGCCGGTCCGGCAAGCTTTCTTATTTCGGCAGTATTGCCAATTGCCACAATGCGGTTGCCGGAAACTGCAATCGCTTCCGCCGCCGGCCGCGACTTATCGCCTGTCCGGACATTGGCATTGAGAACTACAAGATCTGCGTAAATCGTCTGTGCTGAAATAGTTACAGCTGACAAGCCCGGAAAAAGAGAGTAAAGAATTAATGCAATTGCGATTTTTTTTATCATTGTAGATTGATCTCATCCTGTCGGACAAAATAAATTCGTCCGGTCTTTTCGTTTTTTGGTACGATGGGTAGAAATTTACCCCAAAATGTCAGAATTTGCTCGCCTTTCGGAGACGGTCTCCTTTCCAATGTAAGCAGTAAATCGCCGGGACGGTATAATTCGAAGATATTATCTTCGCCATAAGAAACAAAGTAAATTTTCAGTTTGTTACCTTCGGTCTTTCCTTGACAGATCAAATCTCTTGAAGTCTGGTATCCATTGCTTTTCAAGGTTGCATAATAGCCGCCGTCGGATTCGAGGACAACAAGGCTATGTGTAACAAAGATTGGTGTCCCGCCGGCTGTTTTCCCTCCATCTTCATCAAAGTTGTAAGTACCGGCCCAGGTCTGCGCCGAGACAATAATCTGCATGAAAAGAAAAGATGTAAAAACAGCAGAAATCAGCTTGATAAAACCGCTTTTCATTATCGGCGAATTATAGCAGGCATCAATGCCCGACTCCAGACGCAGCGGCCATTTGCCAAAGACCTGCCGTAAGCTCCTTTGAAATGCAAAGAGCCATCCGGCTTGCATAGATACTGCAAAATCCGTCAGAATTCATTTATATGACGTCCCGTAAGATATCGTCATTATTTTTAATCTTTGCATTTTTTGCAGTGGTTTCGTCCGCGCAATCTCCTTCCAAATTACTAAAAAAGGCTGAAAAGGTCTTAGGTGGCGGAAAATCGCTGAAATCGGCTGTCTGGACTGCGACGGGAACAATAACAAATAATGTCAGCGGCGGGCAAGGTCGTATTACGGTATCTTCGGATGGGAAAGGCCGTTACCGTGAGATGTTCGAAATCGATGGTTTCGAAACCGAATTCGCATTCAACGGTCGCTCTGCATGGGCGCGCGATTCCCGTTCCGGTTTGAGGACAGTAACGGGCGAAGAAGCCGAAGTGTTACAGGCAATCGCGGATTTCAAAACGAACTACTGGTTTGACGCAGGCAAACGTAAACTAAGAATCCTGGCAGCAGGTACCAATCCGGTATGCAATCTTGTTGCGATATCGTCACCAAAAGGAGTAACAATCAAACTCTGCATAGACCCGCAGTCGGGATACATCCGCTCGGAAGAATTTACATCCGGAAACATAACCAGACGTTATGAATACGAAGATTTTCGGCCGTCAGGCCCTCTGCTTCGACCCTATCTTTTGAAAATAGACACAGGCGAAGAATCGTATAAGATAATTCTGGACGAATATCAGCCTTCGATTACAGGAATATCTTTCGATTTTCCTAAAATTGACACCGAGCCGCTCCCGGATCTTCGTGAACTGTTGGTAAAAGTTGCCGAAAACCAGGACTATATCGAGAAAGTACTCGAAAACTACTCTTTTGAACAAAAAGTGATTGCCCGCGAAGTGGGAAAAGACGGCAAACTCCGCGAGGTCGAATCGGAAACACTCCAGATTACTTATTACAAGGGCATCGAAGTTCCGCGTTTAATCGAAAAAAACGGTAAGCCGCTTGACGAGAAAGCACAGGCTGAGGTTGACAGGGCGGTAGCAAAAAGAATCGAGGAAATCGAAAAATCTGCGGCAAAAGAAGAAGCAGCACGAAAGCAGGGAAAATCGCCCGAAGAAGACCGTATTTCAATCTCGGAACTGCTCAGGGCATCTAACCTTATAAATCCGCGCCGCGAGCGTTTCCGCGGCAGAAGCGTCATAGTTTTCGACTTCGAACCCAACCCCGCTTTTGACTACCGCAATGCAAAAAGTTTTCTGAAGTTTTTCGGGAAAACCGCCGGGGTTATCTGGATAGACGAAACTGACAGGCAGGTGGCTCGTATCGAGGCTTTTCTTGTTGATAGTTACAATATCGGAGGCGGACTGGTTGCAAAGTTGAAAAAAGGTGCAAGTTTCACACTGGAACAGGAAAGGGTCAACGATGAAATCTGGATGCCTTCGTTGATGGAAATCGACCTTTCGGCAAGGGTGCTTTTATTCAAGGGAATAAATATTAACCAGACCGTGCGTTCATACAATTACCGCAGGTTTAAGACGGAGGTTCGCGATGCGGAAATCCTCCAGCCCGCAACAAAACCTTGATTCAATCAGGGCATTTTAAGCTGTAGCACAAGCGTTTTTCCATCACGAATAATGGTCAGGGTTTTTACGGTAACAACTCCGACCGGCAGATTCTCCCGTACCGGCCGCGAATCTATTGCCGTAATGCGGTCACCGGACATTAAACCCGCACTGGCGGAAATACTTCCTTTAGCTACGGATAGGACATCGCAAAAATCCGCGTTGCATTCGGCCGAAATTCCAAGCATAGTTAAAATCTCCCTGAAGGAAACCCTGCGCGATGTGTTTGAAGTATTTATATGATCTGATGCCAGCGGCCTGATTTGCAGACCCGGCGGCATAGAAGGAGTTTGAGCAGGGGATATTGCCGAATCCAGCGAGCCGCCACCGTTAAGCGAATTCCTTTTATCTAATGGACGCAGGTTACCGCCGGGAGTCTTTTGCCCTGCGGGAATATTCAATGAAGAATTGCGGGTGCTTATTGCGTTGCCGACATCGGATCGGGGTTGGATTCCACCTGTGGATTCACGATCTGCTTCGGCAACTGTCAACTGCGCGGGTGATTCAACCGGCGGGACGAGCGAAATATCAGGTAAAGACGGCAGAAAGAGAAAAAATGCCAGTACGGACAGAACAGCCGCCGGAAATGCAAACTTAAGCCATAGTTTCCATTGATGAGCAATTGCCGCCTTTGGGGGACGAATTCGGCGCTCTTCTATCTTTTGCATTACCATGGCATCGAAATTCATCGGAGCGGCAATACGAGGTAATTTTTGCAAAATTTCAGAAATTTTGTCTTCCTGCGGATTCATTTGGTTTTAGTTCTCCCTTATGCCTGACGCTTCCAGTTTATCCCTCAAAATCGCTCTCCCGCGGCTGATTCTGGATTTTGTTGTCCCAAGCCCCAACCCAAGCACCTCAGCAACTTCTTCATACGAAAGTCCTTCCACATCGCGTAATACTATCGGAAGCCGGTAGTTTTCCGGCAGCGATGCAATTGCGCGACCAATTATCCTGCTTCTTTCATCGGATTCGAACTTTCTGTCAGGCAATTGGCCGCCATCTACCGGGTCGTAATCTTTATCCTCAGATTCTTCATCACGAAAAAACCCTTGTAACGATGTTAACCGCCGACGGTTTCGACGACGGAGTTCGCTAATTGCCAGATTTGCCGCTATCCGGTACAAATACGTCGAAAAGGCGTAACCGCTGTGATAGCGGCCGGCGGCAAAATAAACCCTGACAAAAGCCTCCTGAGCTAATTCAATGGCTTCCTCGCGGTCATTCAGAAATCGGAAGATGAAATTTGTAATCCGGTCCCTGTATCTTCGCAAAATCTCCCCAAAAGCCGACTCATCACCGCCTGCAACCGATTCCATCAATTGATGATCGGAAAGCATTTGCAGATCTTCTGGTAAAACGCTCTTTTGATCGTTTCGGGTCTTTTCGTTGGCCATTAGCGAATCTTGTCCCGGCATTATGTTGGCCGAAATTGAACGAAAAGCCGCCGACACACAATATTGCACGTCAGACGGCCGGATTTGGTTGCGGAAAATTCAAGTACCTAGGGCTGTTTCGGGAAGAGTGATTCGTCAACCTTCTGTCCGAAGGTAATAGTACCTATATCTGTTTCTTCCGTTATTCTGCCGTCAACATAGAGTACTGTCCTGAACGGCACAAGAGTGCCCTGAGCATAGTTATAATCGTAAAATTTTCTTTGATATTTTTTATCGCCGGATTCGTATTCCAGCATCATTACACGAAAACGCTTTGCCGAAACATAGAATCGTGTTTTACGGCCATTTTTATCGGCAAGGTCTATCAGATAAAAGTCCACTCCGAGCATTTTTTCGCGTCCGGCAAGGGTTATTTGAGATTCGTCCTCTTTATAACGAAGCAAGGCCTCGATACTTCGGTAAATCTGATCTGTAAAAGCCGCAACCGCATCCTCTCTTGGAGAGAAAATCTGGTCGTTGTAAAGCCCGAAAACCTTGCCGTCTTCATGCAAAAGCGAATAACGGACACTTGGAAATTCCTGATCAAGCCGAATTTTTTCCTTTTCCAGATTGGCGCCGCGGATTATAAAGCGCTGATAATTAACAAGATCAGACCGGCCATCGGGATAGGTAATTCTCGTTTTACCGCGTTCGTTCGTAGTCTTGCGAATCTGATCCAATGTCTGGCGGCCGCCCGGAAAACCATAGATGAGGATAACGCTTTCAACAATCTGTTCGGCATTCAATTCGCCGGATGGCTTCGAATTGTCTTTAGCAGCCGAATCTTTTGATTTATCCTTTGTTTTTGAAGATGTTTCGGCCTGTTGCGCAAACAGGAACAAAGGTAAAACAATCAATAACGATAACAACAATATTAAAAGCCTTAAAAATGAATTCACCGGTGACACTTTCCTGAAAATCTGAAAATACATTACAAAAAGTTAATCGTCGGATTGTAACATATAACTGCCATGACAGTCAGCGAACGGCATAGACCAAAAGCCTTAATAAGATAAAAAATCAGCAAAGCCGCCGCTGATTCGAAATAGATGCAGACAACGCCTTAAAGTTTTGCCATAAATGGCTATCGGACGGAAAATTATCTGAAATTATCTGTTTTAATACTGAAAAATGCTGAATGTTGCACTTTATGAACCCGAAATCCCACCGAATACCGGAAATATTGCCCGAATGTGTGCTGCAACCAATTCCCGGCTTCATATCATCGGCGTAACCGGTTTTCGTATGAATGACCGCACGCTTCGCCGTGCAGGCCTGGATTATTGGAAAGAAGTATCGCTTGAAAGACACATTGACCTTGAAAGTCTTCGTAGTAATTATCCTGAAAACCGGTTTTTCTTTTTCACCACCAAAGCAACGAAATGCTACACCTCTGCCAGATACGGAAAAGGCGATTTCCTTGTCTTCGGTCCTGAAACACGCGGTTTGCCTGAAGAAATTCTGAACGCAAATATGGAGCATTGTTATCGCATACCGATGTTGAACCCAAACGTCCGCAGCCTCAATTTGGCAAACAGTGTCGCAATTGTTCTCTACGAAGCACTGCGTCAGAATAATTTTCATGTATAAAGTCCGATACAATATCGGTTTCCGATTTGCCTTCAGCCCATAAATGTCACATCATACTCGTTTGCCTGTAAGGTTCGGTTTGCATCAATGATTGATCCTAAAAACATAAGAAATATAGCTATCATCGCTCACGTCGATCACGGAAAGACCACGCTTGTTGATGCGATGCTACGTCAATCCGGTACTTTCCGTGATAATGAAGCCGTACAGGAACGCGTAATGGATTCAATGGATCTGGAACGCGAGCGCGGCATTACGATAATGGCAAAAAATACTGCCGTCCGCTTTGGCGATTACAAAATCAACATTGTCGATACACCGGGACACGCCGATTTTGGCGGTGAGGTAGAGCGCGTTCTGAAAATGGTTGACGGCATTGTGCTTCTGGTTGATGCCGCAGAGGGCTGTCTTCCGCAGACAAGGTTTGTCTTGCGCAAAGCACTGGAATTAAACCTGCCCGCAATCGCTCTGGTAAACAAAATAGATCGTCAGGATGCCCGGCCCGAAGAAGTCGTCAACGAAATTTATGACTTATTCATTGATCTCGGTGCCGATGAAAATCAGATAGAGTTTCCAATTCTTTATTCCATCTCACGCGAAGGAATTGCCAAGGAAAATCTTTCTGACGATTCCGGTACGCTAAAGCCTCTTTTCGAAAAAATTATTGAAACAATTCCCGCACCGGCGCCGCTTCGTGATGATTCGCTGCAATTACTTGTCGCGAATATTGATTACAACCAGTTTGTAGGAAGGCTGGCGATAGGCCGTATATTTTCAGGCAGTATTGCGAAAAACCAGGAAGTGGCCATAGCGAAGCGTGACGGCAGCCTGCAAAAAACCCGCGTTAAAGAACTCTACGTCTTCGAAGGGCTTGATCGCGTTGCTACGGAGTCGGCCGGCGTAGGAGAGATTGTCGCATTAGCCGGCTTTGACGGCGTCGAGATAGGCGAAACCATTACACAAGCCGATAATCCGCAGCCACTGCCGGCAATTGCAGTAGATGAACCCACGATCTCAATGATTTTCGGAGTAAACACCTCTCCTTTTTCCGGAATCGAAGGCAAATTCGTTACTTCGCGGCAAATAAAGGAACGCCTGGACCGTGAACTCCTCGGCAATGTCGCCTTGCGGGTAAATGAAACTGAAACACCGGAACAATTCAAGGTTTCCGGCCGCGGCGAGCTGCAATTAGCTATTCTGATAGAAATGATGCGGCGCGAAGGCTATGAACTGCAGGTCTCAAAACCGGAAGTCATTACAAAACGCGATGAAACAACAGGTGAGACTCTGGAACCGTTCGAGCAAGTTGTAATTGATGTTCCCGAGGAATTCATCGGCGTAGTAACTGAAGCACTTGGCCGCCGAAAAGGCCAAATGACAAAAATGGTAAATAATGGCTCCGGCCGTGTCAGACTTGAATACGAAGTTCCTTCGCGTGGATTGATTGGTTTCCGCGGTGAATTTCTGACGGAGACAAAAGGCACGGGCCTTCTTAACACAATATTTCTGCGTTTTGATAAATGGCAGGGTGAGATGAAACATCGCGCCACAGGCACGCTCGTCGCTGACCGCATGGGCGAGGCCACGACCTATGCACTCTACAACCTACAGGAACGCGGCTCATTATTCATAAAACCCGGCACAAAGGTTTATGAAGGAATGATTATCGGAGAAAACGCAAGAGCCGTAGATCTGGATGTCAACGCGGTTAAAGAAAAAAAGCTGACTAATATGAGAGCTTCCACCGCGGATGAAGCAATGCGTCTGGTACCGGTGCGCGAACTTTCCCTCGAAAGAGCGATCGAATTCATAGCGGACGATGAATTGATCGAAGTAACGCCGAAATCCATAAGACTGCGTAAACGGGTATTGAAATCGAATGAACGCCCGAAAAAGTAACTTGCCTGATCTGAAACTTCTCGATTCAATTCAGTAAATACGGACCGGATTTTCCGATCGCATTTTTCAGCTCTTGACAGAAAATCCATTTGTGTGTATTTTACCATTAGGTTAATTAACCGATAAGTTAAATATAAAACATCACAAGATGGAGGAACCATGTCGGAAGTAATTCGTCACATAATCAGGGAAACAAATGATGCATTTTCGCGCAACGAAGGCGAATCGTTTCTCGATTTCTGCTCAGATGATATGAGCTGGAAGATCGCAGGAGGAACTACTTTAAACGGCAAAGAAGAAATCAGGACTTTCTTGAATGAAAACAAATGTCCCGGCCCGCCAATTGTTCAAAACTGCAGCATTATAGTCGAAGGCACTTCGGCAGCCTGCCACGGCGATATGACAATGGACACAGGCGACGGCAAAGACAAAAAATATTCTTTTTGCGACGTTTATGAATTTACAGGTGACAAAATATCGAAACTGACGTCATACGTTGTGCCTGCTTAGTAGTAACGACCCGGATAGACAGTAACTTTCCGGGTTTGATCAAACAAAAAGACGCCGTAGGTATTTTTCTGCAATGCAAAAACAACCGGATAGACTAAGTAAAACATTTTCGGCATTGGCCGACCCTACGCGGAGGGCTATTCTTGCTCGTCTGGCCTCAGGTGAAGCCAGCGTTTCGGATCTTGCTAAACCGCTCAGGATCACTATGCCGGCCGTTACAAAGCATCTGAAAGTACTGGAGAATGCCGGCCTCATCAGGCGAGGCCGGCAGGCACAATGGCGTCCGTGTTACCTCGTTGCGGAACCTCTGAAAGAGGCGGCTAACTGGGTAGAACAATACCGCAGATTTTGGGAAGCCCGCTTTGAACGCCTCGACGAATATCTGAAACAAATGCAGGCTGAGGCTGAACAGTCCAAACCAAAACCCGAAACAAAATTGCAAAAAAACGGAGCCACTAAAAAAAGGAGAAAGAAAAATGAAAAATAAAACAGAAATCATTGCCGAGCCGGGTAAACAGGAACTTTTTATTATCAGGGAGTTTGATTATCCGCGTGAATTGGTTTTCCGTGCACATACAGATCCGGATATTTATTCGAAATGGGTAGGACCGCACGGTATGGAGACGCAGATTATCGAATGGGATTGTCGCGACGGTGGTTCATATCGTTTCCGTAATATCTGTGGTGGACAGGAATTTGATTTCTTCGGTGTCAACCATGAAATTTCGGAGCCGGAAAGAATCGTCGGAACATTCGAATACAGCGGCCTGCCCGAACGCGGACACGTAATTCTTGGCAAAACAGTTTTCGAGGAGCTCCCGGACAACAGATGCCGGCTTGTTCACCAATCAGTTTTCTTTTCTGTTGCTGATCGTGACGGAATGATCCAATCCGGTATGGAACACGGTGTCAATGACGGTTATGAAAAACTGGATTCCTTACTTGCGGGCGAAATATCCGCCGGGGTTTCGGCAAGTTAATTCTGCTTCGCTGCTTTTGCAATCAATAAAGCGAATGCGATGCGGGCTGTCTTTGTAAAAACGACAAAAATGACATGAAGTGGAACGATGAAAAAGATTACGCCGTTTCTGATGTTTGAAAATAATGCCGTCGAGGCCATGAATTTCTATGTTTCCGTATTTCCGAATTCCAGGATAATTGATACAATGCCCGGACCGGACGGAAAACCGGCAGGCGGAACATTCGAACTCGATGGACAACAGTTTCATTGTTATAACGGAGGGCCGCATTTTCGTTTTTCCGAGGCGATCTCATTGTCCGTAGCCGCCGAAACGCAAGAGGAAATTGATCGTTTTTACGTTCTTTTATCCGAGGGCGGCGAACAGCAGCCTTGCGGCTGGCTAAGAGATCGTTTTGGTGTTTCCTGGCAGGTAATACCTTCTATTTTGGTCCGCTTACTTGCTGATGCTGATCGTGAAATAGCTGGCCGCGCGGCCAAAGCAATGTTTGGCATGACCAAAATCGACATTGCTTCCATCGAAGCGGCTGCCAAAGGTTAACTTTTTGACTACATCTAAAAAGGAGATTTGAAGCTGATGTCACGTCTTAACATTTATCTGAATTTTCCCGGCAATGCTGAGGAAGCTTTCAATTTTTATAAATCGGTTTTTGGTGGCGAATTTGCCTCTGTCATGCGTTGGGAAGATAACCCGGGTTGCGGAGATATGCCATCGCTTACGGAAGAAGATAAAAAGCGGATTATGCACATCGCTCTTCCTATTGGCGATGGCAACGTCCTGATGGGATCTGATTGGCCGGGCGATTTCGCCGGACAGCTTAACCCGGGCAATAACTTTAGCGTTGCTTACAGTGCGGTTTCCCGGGAAGATGCGGACAGGGTTTTTGCTTCCCTTTCCGCCGACGGTAAAGTAAATATGCCAATGGATAATATGTTTTGGGGCTCTTACTGGGGTTCCCTTACCGATAAATTCGGTATTCAATGGATGGTTGATTACGCACCGTCTCACTGATTTGTTCTTTAAACGAATGTGCCGGCGCGTGTTTCGCTCTACAATGTCGCTTTCGAATCAGGTTATCTTTTCTGCGGGAGGTTAATTGAAACAGGTGGCGGCTTTTCAAAACGATGACAGAATTCTGACAATCGAGCGGATTTTCGAGGCGGCTCCGGAAGTTGTGTTTTCCGTTTGGAGCAATTGTGAGCACATTTCGCAATGGTTTGGCCCTTCGGATTTCAAGGTGCCGGATTGTACGATAGACTTTCGTGTCGGCGGCCGCTACAAAATCTGTATGTTGTCACCTGACGGCATTAACTATTGGGTCGCGGGCCAATATCTTGTTATCGAGCCGCCTGAGAGGCTTGAATTTACCTGGCAACGTTTCCAGGATGATGGTCTTGTATGGTGCAGCAATATTGTCCGTCTGCGCTTTGAGCCGTCAGGTATAAACAAAACGAAGTTCACCCTGCATCAGGCAATGTTTGAAACGGCTGATGAATGTAACAATCATAGATTCGGCTGGACGCAATGCCTCGAACGGCTTCAATCTTTCGTCAATCAGGTAAAAAATTATCTATAGCGAGGTCAAGACTTTAAATGAAGATTGCAAAGATAATCGTCAGGACACTTACCGGTCTTCTGTTTATTTTTTCATCGGTAGCATGGTTTTTCAATTTAGTCCAACAGCCCGAACTATCCGGTCCGATCAAACAATTCAGCGAAGGATTGGCTGCGTCCGGCTACTTTTTTCCGCTTTTGAAAACGGTAGAATTGCTTTGCGGCATTGCCCTGTTAATCGGGCGTTTTGTCCCGCTTGCAATGGTGATACTCGCACCGGTAGTTGTAAACATCTTTTTTGTTCACTTACTTTTGGATAGAAGTGGGTTGCCAGTCGCAATTTTTCTCGTTGCGGCATTTCTTTTTTTAGCTTATTGCTATCGGGATCGGTTTGCACCGCTGCTAAAGCCGTAAACATAATCAGAAAACTTTATTATTCAGTGCCTTTGCGGTGCCCGAAATAAGGGTATGTAACATCTCCCGCATAAGGCAATTTTTCTTAATATGCCAGGCGCTGCTCCCCCGTAATTCCATGACTTTTGTTATTCTTTATTCAGATGAGCGAAACGGAAAGTCAAACAGGTGAGGCCGGACCTAAACCGGTTGTCAGAAAATTTGACCGTTCAATTGTAGAAGGTCCGCTACAACGTGCCGTTTGGAAACTGGCCTGGCCGACGGTTTTGACAAATATGGTTGGCGGCCTGCAGGGTATTGTTGACCATATTCTTGTCGGCAACCTGGTTGGCTACATCGGGAATGCCGCGATCGGCGTAAGTTGGCAAATTTTCCTGGTAGTTATTGTTTTTATTTCTTCGATTTTCATAGGAATGAGTGTTTTGGTTGCCCGCTTCGCCGGTGCCGGTGAGGTAGAAAAGGTCAACCGCACAGTCTATCAGTCTTTTCTTACCGCATTCTTTATTTCCCTTTTTATTCTTGCACCAATTGGTTATTTTGCCGCGCCATACCTGCTGGATCTTGTCAACGCCGAATCTACGGTCAAGGCGGAGGCTCTGCCTTTTCTCAGAATTACGTTTGTTTTCAGCCTTGGCATGCTGGTTTATTTTATGCTGAGCGGAGCGCTTCGGTCGGCCGGAGACGCGCGAACGCCGATGATTCTGGGCGTGGTAATGACTATTTTGAATCTGATTTTAAATATAATCCTGATACGCGGCCTTGGCCCGATACCGGCGTTTGGTACAAAAGGTGCCGCAATTGGAACAAGTATCGCATCCGGGATCGTTGCAGTTTATGCAATTTGGCGTTTGACTCATGGAGGTTGGGTAGTCCAATTTCCACGCGGCAGAAATTTATGGCCGGATTGGGGAATTATTCGTGAACTCTTTAGATTTGGTTTGCCTGCCGGATTTCAGGGAATTGCAATGAATATCGGCGGCGTGCTGATGCTCTCTTTCATAGGCTCTTTGGCCGAAAGCGCCGCGGCACAGGCAGCATTTGCCGTCTCTTATACGCAATTGTTCTCGCTGGTTACCTGGACAAGTGTCGGGCTGATGGGAGCGGCGGCGGCTGCCGCCGGACAGAACCTTGGAGCCGGAAATCCTGATCGTGCCATTAAGGCCGTATCTACAGCGGCAATGTTTGGAGTAGCCGGTTCGGCCTTTGTAGGGCTGATTTTTTTCTTTTTCCCGGAGCTTCTGCTTTCTTTTTTCGGAATGCGCGACCCTGCCGTAGTTTCCATCGGGACACAGCTTCTGCGGGTCCTTAGCTTTTCGGGTCTCTTTGTTTCGGTGGCTCTTACTTTTACGGGCGGTCTGCAGGGAACCGGCGACACTAAAGGACCGCTTTATATTTCAATCATTTCACAGGTAGTTATTCCGTTATCAATTTGCTTTATAATCCGAGAAACTTCTACTTTGAAGCCAATACATATTTGGCTTGCGATTTTCGCCGGCCACTTTTCGCGTTGTGTATTGAGTTATCTGAGGTTTATACAAGGCAAATGGCGTAATATAGTAGTTAAAATCGAACCCGGTAATGCTTGATTATTCTTCTTCGTCGTCTTCCGCTTTGTCATTTAATTTGTCATATTCTGTGTAGCCATAGGCGTCGTCATAATAATATGCCGATTCTTCCTTCGGGTATTCGGATTTTACAGGCTCATTCATCTTTTCGGGCTTCTGCCCGACCCTGTTAAACGGTGTTTTGGATGATTCAACCATAAATTTACACTTTCGACAGTAAATTATACACTGCAGGATGCAGCAAAATGGATTTTGCTCTACAATGTCCGATAAATCCCAGCCCGCTGGAATAAATCGTTTAAACATATGAAAACCAGAGATACGTTTGTCGCAATATTTTTGTCCTTAGTTGCACTTGTTTTTACCGTCCGGGCGCAAACATTGAACATTCGTGCCATTATGGCTGAGCCTTCAATCGCAGGAATGCGGGCAGAAGGCGAAAAACTCTCACCGGATGGCCGTTTTTTGGCGTTTTTCTGGAATGCCGAAGGACGAATGCCCCGCGATTTGTATATCGCCTCGACAAGCGACGGAGCATTGACCAAATTGCTGTCTCCGGCCGACCTTCCGTTAAATGAGCGGCCGCAGCGAAACGATAATAAACTTGATTACGGCCTTGAAACCCGCGATGAATTTGTCCGTTCACGCGAAAATCAAATCGGCAATGTGGAATGGGCACCGGATTCAAAAAGGCTGATTTTTACTTTCGGTGGTGATATTTTTATCCTTACTATCGGTGATTCAAAACCGAAACGTCTTACAAACACCCAGACGCCGGAATTTGGCGCCAGATTTCTGGATAATGAGCGAATTCTGTTTTCACAAAGCGGCAATGCCTATATCCTGAATACCACAACTGCCGAATTAACGCAGATTACCCGGGAAGCAA
The DNA here is from genome assembly GCA_040756215.1 of Acidobacteriota bacterium. Lineage (GTDB taxonomy): Bacteria > Acidobacteriota > Blastocatellia > Pyrinomonadales > Pyrinomonadaceae > OLB17. Next base: position 302,293 of record JBFLZQ010000001.1, on the reverse strand, counting down.
ATCAGCAAAACTTCATCTCTGTCGGGTCGGTAACTCCAAATAAAGCCGGATTATTGATCGCCTATACAGTAACCGACGCTTCGAAACAAAGACCTCTCATTGTGCCAAATTATCTGCCGGAATTTGTTGCGGCAAATACAGTACGTCGAGGATGGACGGAACAAAAACTCATGGTTACGTCTGCCGATGGGAGACGCGGCTCACCTCATGAAATAAAATTGCCAAAGCCTGAAGGAGTCAGCAATTTTCGATCCGTTAAATGGGCTGCGGACGGTCGTTCCCTGCTTGTTGACATGCTCGACAGAGATACAAAGCGGCGGCGGCTTTTCTATGTTTTCAATGTCGGCGGAAAAAGCGAAAAAATAATCACGATTGATGACGATACCGACCCCAAATGGCAGGCCTCACTTTCAGCTATTGTAGAACCACATCCTTCAGATCCACTGACGGTCTTGTTCTGTTCAGAAAAAGATGGCTATAACCATATTTATCTTGCACGTTTAACTAAGGGTACGGAAGATGGCTTGACGCCTAAGTCTCTGGATCCTGACGGCCTGTCAGTTCCCTCAGACGCCGTTAAAGTTACGCAATTGACACAAGGAAAGTGGCAGGTCGAATGGGCAAAATGGACTGTCGATGGAAAAATTCTCTTTTCTTCAACAAAAAAAAATACGGCCGAAAGAGAATTTTACATAATTGACCCGCAGACCGGCGACAAACTGCTTTATCCGACCGGCGATGCTGCTTTCAAGGGTTCGCCTCAATTGTCTGATTCGGGTGAAAAGCAAATCCTTATTTTCGATTCCTCAAAATGGAATGTTCCTCAAGATTTTTTTGCAGTTACCGTTTGCTCAGGTTGTGAAACATCTGCCCGACCCGTCCGCCTGACAAACACCGTTCCTGAACAGTTTCTTCGAATCAGGTGGAACGCCCCGCGTTTTATCCAAATCCCGTCACGCGATGGTAAGTCTATTCCCGCGAAGATTTACCTCCCGCAGAACTTCGACTCGAGATCGAAAACAAAATATCCGATGGCTATATTTGTCCATGGCGCAGGATATCTGCAAAACGTCATAAATGGCTGGAACAATTATTACCGCGAATTTATGTTCAATCAGCTGTTGACGCAAAAAGGCTATGTAGTTTTAGACATTGACTATCGCGGGTCAGCCGGATATGGCCGTGATTGGAGGACTGACGTTTACGATTTTCTGGGCGGTAAGGATTTTGACGATCATATTGACAGCATTGACTTTATGGTCAAAAACTATGCCGTTGACCAAAATCGGATAGGAGTGTATGGCGGTAGTTATGGCGGGTTTATGGCTGGGATGCTGGTGCTCCGCGCACCCGAACGAATTGCAGCTGCGGCAGCGCTCCGGCCGGTTTTCGATTGGAAAAACTATTTCGCCGCTAATCCGTTTTATACAGCCCAGCGTCTAGGCTTTCCGGACAAGAATCCCGAAGCCTATCGCCGTAGCTCGCCAATCGCTTACGCTGACCGTCTGGAGCGTCCTCTCCTGATTCTTCACGGCATGTCAGACGACAATGTGCATTTCCAGGACTCTGTCCAGATGATCGAAAAACTCATACGGCTCGGCAAGACACCTTATTTCGAAACAATGTTCTATCCTTCGGAAAATCATGGCTTTGTACGTCCTGAAAGCTGGGCTGATGAATATGAGAGAATTTTGGCTTTGTTCGAGAAGCATCTAAAATGATCTGGCTGCCTGATAACTGAAGTTTTCGGTATTTTTCAGGTCTCAACAACAATTTATGAGAATCCTTGTAACCGGCGGAGCCGGATTTATCGGTTCACATTTGTGCGAACGGCTATTAAAAAATGGCGATGAGGTGATTTGTCTCGATAACTTTTTTACCGGTCGTAAGGCAAATATACTTCACCTGATGGACAGCAGAAATTTCGAGCTGATCAGGCATGATGTAACTGAGCCGATTCTTCTGGAAGTCGATCAGATTTATAATCTCGCCTGTCCGGCATCACCCATACATTATCAGTTCAACCCCGTTAAAACTGTCAAAACGAGTGTCATGGGCACCATCAATATGCTCGGAATGGCTAAACGCGTAAAAGCAAGGATCTTACAGGCATCTACCAGCGAAGTTTATGGAGACCCGCTCGTCCATCCGCAACCTGAGAATTACTGGGGCAACGTCAATCCGATCGGTCTCAGAAGCTGCTATGACGAAGGCAAAAGAGTAGCCGAGACACTGATGATGGATTATCACCGCCAAAATGGCGTAGATACAAGGATCGTTCGTATCTTCAATACTTATGGTGAGAGGATGTTGGAAAATGACGGCCGCGTAGTTTCAAATTTCATTGTTCAGGCACTCAGGGGAAAACCCTTGACGATTTATGGCGACGGAACACAGACGCGTTCTTTTTGCTATGTTTCTGATCTTGTTGAAGGCATTATCCGTTTGATGAATACCGAAGCAGAAAATATTCATTTGCCGGTTAATCTGGGTAATCCGGATGAATTCACAATGAACGAATTGGCCGATGAAGTTGCAAAAGCTACCGGAAAAGAGATAAAGCTGGATTATTTGCCTTTGCCGCCGGACGATCCGCGGCAACGCAAACCGGATATCTCACGTGCCCGGCAATTGCTCGGCTGGCAGCCGCAAGTTAAACTTGCCGAAGGGCTAAAGCATACGGCGGCCTATTTCGAAGCCTTGATCGGACGAAGTAGTGCGGCTTGAAAGGTATTGTAATTATTAAGGTTATGAAAATTCTTATTACCGGCGGAGCCGGATTTGTCGGAAGCCATCTTGCTGACCGTTTTATTGCAAATGGACACAATGTTACCGTCATTGACGATCTTTCAACGGGACGTTATTCAAATGTCGCACATTTAGAGGGCAACGATAAATTCCGGCTTATTATTGACTCGGTCCTGGACCAACGCCTGATGGAAGAATTGATTAGGGATTCGGATCGCGTCTTTCACATGGCGAGTGCCGTCGGCGTCAGGCTCATTATGGAAGAGCCCGTCCGAACAATCGAGACAATTTTTCATGGTACGGATGTTGTCCTCAAATTCTGTTCACGTTACCGAAAGCGTGTCCTGATACCCAGCACATCCGAAGTTTACGGCAAAGGTGCATCTGTGCCTTTTCGTGAAAGTGACGATTTACTGACCGGGGCAACCGATAAACATCGTTGGGCGTACGCCTGCGCCAAAACGCTCGATGAATTTCTGGCACTGGCTCATTGGAAGGAAACAAGGCTGCCTGTTGTCGTTGTTCGTCTTTTCAACACGGTTGGGCCTCGGCAAACTGGACAATATGGAATGGTCGTTCCCCGCTTTGTCGGCGCGGCCTTGCGTAATGAGCCTATCACGGTTTACGGCGACGGCAGTCAATCACGCTGCTTCGGCCATGTCTCGGACGTTGTCGATGGATTAGTCAAAATGCTCGAGACGCCTGAATGCTTCGGTCAGGTAATTAATATCGGAAACGACGAAGAAGTTACAATTCTTGAGCTTGCCAAAAAAGCAATAGAAATCATATCAAGTAAAAGCGAAATCCGTTTTATTCCATACTCAGAAGCCTACGGTGACGGTTTCGAGGATATGCAGCGCCGTGTTCCCGGTTTGGAAAAAGCCAGGCAACTGATCGGATATAAGCCAACCCGAAACCTTGAAGACATCATCAATGACGTAGCCGCCGAACTCAAAAAGGAAATGGCGATGGCAGCATCCTAAATGATTATTACATTAAGAAACTATATCTTTGCATTGCTTTTGTTTTTGGCCGCAGCCGGTCTTGCGGCCGCACAGACTGGCGTCAAGGGCCGGGTTCGTGCAAATAACGGAAATCCGATTCCGAATGCCACCGTAACGGCACGCCAGCAAGGTAAAGATGTCAAGAGTGTAAAGACTGACTCAAAAGGCCGGTTTCAGCTTGATGGGCTTGCTCCGGGCGTCTATAGTTTTGTATTCGATGCCGATGGTTTCGGCTCGGGCCTTTTGCAAGGCATAGAAGTCAAAAGCGGCAGCGTCCGCGATCTGGGCGAGCGGCTCATTTTATTTCCCGACCGTGGATTGCAGGTTATAGTCAATGGCAGCGTTTTTTACAAGGAAGGAACAAGCCTCGGCGGTGCAAGGGTTGACATAGAAGAATTGTATTCCGACGGCTCGGCGAAAAAACTTACGACTGTTTATACCAACATCAGCGGCGAATTCACATATAAAAGACCGCAGGGGCAGGCCAGACTGCGAATTACTGCCCGATTCAAAAATGCCGAGGCTTCCAAAATCATTGACGTTGATATGGCAGCCATCTATCGGCTGGCTCTGACGTTAGATATTTCACGCACAGAGAAATAAATCAGTTTATTCGTTCCGAAACCTCTTCCGGACCTTGTGCTGAACCAAAGCCGCCATCCGTAACTATCAACGGCAGTTCCTGCAGGACGACCTGATTGGCAAGTGTCTGTACCCAATAAGTTCCTGCCTGTGGAAACACAACGTTGATAAAAAAACTAACATTATCCGTAAATCCGCCAGGTGCAAGTTCTATTGGTGTCGGCTGCGAGGTGACGACTACAGTTCGCCTGTCAGGAGATAAAATTCTGACTTCTGTGTGATAGGTTCCCTCGCCGCGCCAGTGATTGATAACTGCAAATTTGATCAAAGAAACGGGCAGCTTATCCACCATGATATTCTGGAAAATTCCCATCAAGGAGATTTTGTTGCCCATTTCAATGCGAACGTCGTCGCAAAACAAGGTATAAACCAACCTGAGATTTTGTATTTCCATTCCCATAAGTCTCCGGCAGTCATAAATAAGCCCCGGCCGGCTGATGCTCAACTCTGAAAACCCTGCGAGGGTGCCTAAAATGCCTTGTATTTACGAAACCATGTAAGGAGTTTGTTCCAGGCATCTTCCGCCGCAGCTTTGTTGTAACTTTCCCGATAATCGGCAAAAAATCCATGGCCGGCCTCGGGATAAATTTCAATAGTCGAACCGGAAGTGCCTTCTTTCAATTTATCCTGCATTTGCCTGACGCCCTCCAGTGGAATGCCCTGATCGCGGCCGCCGTAAAATCCGATTACCGGCACTTTCAGATCTTTGGCGTAATCAATGGGCGTGGTCGGCTGTGCAGCATTGACCGGTGAATTCGCCGTTGGCACGACGCGGCCATACCATGCCGCACCGGCAGCAAGCCGCGGATTATGCGCGGCGTATAGCCAGACTATCCGGCCGCCCCAACAAAAACCTGTTATCGAAACCCTGCGCGTATCACCGCCATTTTTCCCGGCCCAGACTATTGTTGAATCAAGATCAGCCATAGTTTGGCTATCGGGAATCCTTGAAAAAACCTGGCGATTAATCTCCCGTGGATCTTTCAGATCCTTTACCTCACCGATTCTTGCATATAGAGCGGGCGCTATCGCCATAAAACCAAGTTTGGCAAACCGGCGGCAGACATCCTGAATCCATTCGTGAACGCCAAATATTTCGTGAATTACCAAAACGACCGGAAATCCGCCTTCGCGTTTCTTTTCGGGCATGGCACGATAGCCCGGCATCTGACCGTCTGATACCGGAATCTTCACTTCACCGACGGTCAATCCAACGGAATCAGTGGTGATCTTTGTCTGGGCGGAAATGGGCTGGACCGCGGCCGCAAACGTCCCGGCGGCAAAAATTGACGTAACTATAAATTCGCGACGATCAAGAATCGGGGCTAGCGGAATGGAATTGACGATGTCTTCTTTCATATAAGTGGTTTCTCCGTTCGTTATTATTTGATTTTTGTACCGCCAAAGCGTTATTGTCAGATTTTAGGCATTTAGAGTGCGCTGCCGGAACTGCTCTTCCAGGACAAGCGCTAATTTCGGCAGCCAAAGGAGTACAAGCGGTGTTAATTTATGCATTGATAACTTTATGCCTCGCTTTGACGGGCGTCGCCGGTTTTCAGTTAGCCTATATGTTTTATTTAGACCGCCTCGATCGTGAAAGAAAAGCACGCCTTCATGAGCTTGAAATTCGCTGCCGCAATCTTTCCGAAAGGCTTGCCGAAGCCGAATCGCAGATTGAAGGCCAGGGTGAATTGATCGAAGCGCTCTATGCAGACCTCGAGGATGCCGAAACATGGGCAGAAATCCTCGACGAAAACTAACTGACGGACAGTTCGGCAATTGTTGCACCGCTGCCGCCGCTAAATTCATCGCCGCTCCTGAATCCAACAATAAACGGCGTCTGTTCCAAAACTTTCCGGACTATTTCACGCTGTACGCCTATGCCCTTGCCGTGAATAATTCTTACAATACGAAAACCTTTTTTGCGTGCTTCGTAAAGGTAAGCACGTGTAACTGCTTCTACATCCCTCGGGCTGAAGGCATGCAGATCAATCGAATCGGTTATGTCCAATTCAACGGGTTCCTCAAACGGCGCGGTTTCTTTCGGTGTACAATCTTCCTGATTCATCGGCTTCGGTTGTCCTGATACTGCGCGATATCTTCCGGCGGCGTTACGCGCAAGCGGTTTTTATCGCGATAGACTACGAATCGTTTGTCTTCCATTACTCCATCCGAACGCCGCAGGGTAACGGTAAAAGTTTTGTTATCTCCCGAACCCTCAACCCGCAGCGGCAGTTTCCCCCATACGTCATTAGTCGTTCGCCAGACCGTATAGTAATTTTGATCGTATTTATCAAATGCCAGCACAAGGATGCCATCGAAATCCGGCTCAGTTCCATCTATGGCCTTAACGATATTTGAGCGCGAAAGAACGACCCAGTTTCCGGGCGTAGAAGCTTTGTTTATTGGTGAATTTCGATCCGCAGTATCCGCATCAAGCCGCTGCCAGGTTACAAACTTTCGGTTATTTTGCTGGAAAAATGCAATCTCGCTGGGCACCTGAAGATCTACCTGCCGACCGAAAAGCCAACCTGCAGGTGCCGGTGATACCGACTTGTCCAGTTTCACCAAATACCAGATGTCATACTTATCTTCGAGTTTTTCCGGTTCGCCGGCAATTTTGGCTGCCTCTATTTCGTCATTCTTCCCTCTTTTGGTTGTTTGAGAATCTGACTTGGCTGAATCATCCACATCCGGAACTTCCTGCCGGGGTACAAACCGCCAGCCCATAATTTCAAATGTAGAGCCGCTGGCTAATTTGAACAGCACATTTTCAGGATTCATATCCGGAGCCAGCCGCAAATTGGACTTTGCCCTTAATTGACCGGTTGCCTGTGGCGGCAGATTCTGAAAACTTTCCGCAAGCCGGAGAGATTTTTCTAAAACGTCGCCCGTAATTACATGCTGAGCTTCGATCCAGCCTTCGGTATTGGCTTCATCATGTGCCCGGACGCGATACCAGAGTACCTTTTCAAATTCCACCTGATCCAAAATATCAAGCCGGTCGCCGCGTTTTACCTCAAGCAGGTCGGCGGCGACAACCGCATATGAAGTGCGGATCTGCGCACTTTTCGAAATAACTGTAGCGGAATCCTGTAGTCCGACAACACGTGTAACGCTTCCCACGGCGCGATCAAGCCATGTGCAGCCGGATTGCAAACACACAAAAACAAGAATAACGGCAATAAATGTTGCTGAATGCCTGTTCACCGAAAAATACATGCTCAAAATGAATTATATCCTATTTTCCTGAGGATTGCTTTCTGCCGGCTGTTCGGCTTGTTTACCACCCGAAGCCTTCCACCGGAAAATTCCAGACCGGCCGAATTGATTGCGGCGGAGAGTTCTGTCTTTATCTGAGACATATTAATACCGTAAATATTGCCGAATAATTCATTTCCGTTAACAGCATTCGGATCTTTTGAATATTTACGGTAGATTTCCGAAACTTCATCAAGCAACCCGCGGCGGCCAAAAGTCCGGTTAAGCAAGCGAATATCCGCGGCAAAAGCAGCCGCCAGCCCGACGGCATAAGATGGCTTTTTTGGCAGCGAAAAATCGCGTGCAGTTTCTGCATCGGCCGCCGCAGCAGCCGCGGAAAGTGTCGAAAGCATATCCTCGAATCTTATTCTGCGTAAGGCTACCCCGGCGCGCAATGATGAATAGGTAGCCAAGCCTTCGTAAAATATCGAATAATCACCGCTTAAACGAATTCCATTTGGTATCCATAGATGAAAAAGTTCATGCCGCAGTTGTTCGTGAAGCCGCTGAAGCGATTGGCTGCGAAAAGGCATTTCCGAGGAGACGATTGTAACTGCTCTGCCGCGGGTTTCGCCCTCCCAGTATCCGTTTCTTTTGCCCGTACTCAAGGGCAGGATCGATACCATTATGTTACCCTCGGGAAGACGTCCGAATCGTTGGCTGTAAAACTCCAGAATCTCCGTAATCATCTCTTTTGCATCGGTTTCGGAAAAGTCCCTTTCGCCGGTGGTGAGAATTGTTGTAACAAGCCCTCCGATCTGAAAACTTTGGCTTTTTATGTTTTTCCCACAGATAACAACGCCTTTCTCAAGATCTTCGAATGCAAAGCCTCGTTCTGCAGAATTTACTGAAAAACATTGATAACCTTGCGGAGCAGACAAAGTCAGCTCAAAAGAAACAGGTCTGGACCGAAGTTCCAGACGCGGAAGCAGATCGTCAGTGTAAAGTATTGCAAAATCAGCGTTTGCGGAAGATTTGTGAGCGCTCGGCAAAAGATTGGAAGCAGACAAAACAATTTCGTATTCAAAATGGCTGAAAGGATATTCCGTTATATATTCGCCCGGGATAAATTCTTTGATTCTGAGCGGCACGCCCTTTTCGTCAAATAGCTTCAGATTACTGATTCGGAATCGGGCTCGATCGGGATCAAGACGAAAATAGAAATTTCGGGGATTTAGCGGCGAAAAGGTAGCCTCAAGATTCCCTCGGACTGTTGCGCTGCAGTCCTCTTTCAAGAGTAAAGAAGCTCTGAAATCAACCGCCTGTGCAGACAGTACAGAAAAAACGATTATCGTAAAGATTTGTAAAAATACGCCAGGAATCGCAAAACTTGCATTTTTATTGAAACTTTTTTTTGACATCGCATCTGCAATAGACTTAAACTTTTCTTGCAATCTCAGCATATCAACCTGATCTCCGGGGGAAAAACATATGAGTTTCATAAAAATAGTAGTTTACGCCCTGGCATTTATTCTAAGTCTGTTGTTTCTGGGTCGCTTTTTTCTGTAAAAAAGTTTGGCATCCGTTTCTATTTGCTCGGAACATCCACAACCTCCTCCTTTTTGGTTTTCTGCTTGTTTTAAAGCATAATTACATTTGGCGGCTAATTTGAGGCCGCCATTTCCATTTTATGTCAAATAATCTGAAAATTCGCCGCGCGCTTGTCAGTTTGTCAGATAAGACCGGAGCAGCAGATTTCTGCAGGGCATTGAATGGCTTCGGCGTCGAAATCATTTCCACCGGCGGAACCGCCAAACTGTTGCGTTCTGAAGGACTTGCTGTAAAAGATGTTTCGGAAATTACAGGTTTCCCTGAAATGCTCGATGGACGAGTCAAAACGCTCCACCCCAAAATTCATGGTGCATTGCTCGGGCTTCGTAATAATCCGGATCACGTCGCAGCGATGAATAAATTCGGAATCGAACCCATCGACCTTGTTGCCGTAAATCTATATCCATTTGAGGAAACCATCTCCGGAGAAAATGTTTCCATTGAAGAAGCAATCGAAAACATTGATATCGGCGGCCCTTCGATGATACGATCAGCCGCAAAAAACTGGCAGTCCGTTGCCGTAATTACAGACCCGAGACTGTATAAGGAAATTATAGCCGAGATGGAAGCATCAGATGGTGCAATTTCTTCAGAAACCCGACAACGCCTTGCAGCTCTTGCATTTACACGAACTGCAGCTTACGACCTGGCAATATCTTCATATCTTGGTTCTCTTCTCAGAAAAAATGAACTGGAGCGGCTCGAAGAACTGAATCCGCTCGGTAACTTATTTTTTTATACTCCTGCGGATGAAACTCAACCGGTTCTGTCTGACCAACAGTCCGACCAACCATTACCGGAAATACTCGAAATCAACGCAGACAAAATGCGAGACTTGCGTTATGGTGAAAATCCCCATCAGAAGGCAGCCCTTTATGACCTGGGCGAAAGCGGTGGCATAGCAAATGCCGAAGTTTTACATGGCAAGGAAATGTCCTTTAATAACTACCTGGATGCCGATGCAGCGTTGGCTTTGGTAAGCGAGTTCGACACGCCGGCGGCAGTAATTATCAAACATACAAACCCTTCGGGTGTCGGACTTGGCGAAACCTGCGAAGAGGCATTCAGACGTGCACTTGCGACCGATCCTGTTTCAGCTTTTGGCGGCATAGTTGCTTTCAATCGAATAGTTGATAAGGACGCAGCAGCAGCCGTCTCGGAAATATTCGTCGAAATCGTTGCCGCTCCGGATTTCCGGCCGGAAGCTCTTGAAATTCTGACCGCCAAAAAAAATCTACGGATACTTAAAGTTACCTTCGCAGCCGAAACTTCGAAGCAAAACCTGACCGGGCGGCTGGAAATAAGACAGATTTCGGGTGGTATCCTGTTGCAGGAACGTGATTTAATTACCACGGCGGCTGAAAATTTTGACATTGTTACGGAGAAACAGCCTACCGAGGTACAGAAGCGTGCAATGCTTCTTGCCTGGAAGGTTTGTAAAAATGTTCGTTCAAACGCGATTGTAATTGCCAATGAATATCAAACATTGGGTGTCGGCGCCGGTCAGATGAACCGTGTGGATTCGATTCGAATTGCGGCAATGAGGGCCGCGCGTTACGGACTGCCTATTGAAGGCTCGGTTTTGGCTTCGGATGCATTTTTTCCCTTTCGCGATAACGTCGATGAAGCAGCAAAACTTGGTATTTCAGCGATAATTCAGCCCGGCGGGTCCGTCCGTGATGCAGAATCAATCGAAGCGGCAAATAATTACGGGATTGTGATGGTTTTTACAGGCGTCCGGCACTTTAAACATTGATAAACAAAATTTGTTAATGTTTTACTTTAAGTAATACTTGACATTGTGGACGCCGATATGTATATTATCAACATATAGGACAACTGAAGGAACGCCCGGACGGAATTTAACATTCCTAACGTCTGGGCTTTTTCTTTCCCGATTTACAAGGTTACCGCTCTTGGAAAGATAAAATCTCCACTCATTGCTCAATTTTTTTGCCGCCGTCTGAATCGCTCCTAAATGTTGTAAACCATAGGGTTTCCCCGTCGCTAATGAATGAAATCGTCCCTCTTTTTCCGGTTATCAATACAGGTGCCCCTGCATTTTCCCAACGAGCGACGACCTCGGAATGGGGATGTCTGAAGATAGACCTTTGCCCGACTGAAATTACCGCGTATTCGGCGCTTACCGCCCTGACAAAATCTATACTTGATGAGGTTCGGCTTCCGTGATGCGGTACCTTGACGACATCTGCATGTAAATCAGAATCGGATTGGATTAAGCCGGTTTCCGCTGTCTGCTCGGCATCTCCGGTGAAAAGAAAGCGGCGTCGTCCGTAAGTCAAACTAAATACTAGACTTGCATCATTATCCGAAAGAGCGTCGGAGACAATCTCCGGAGGCCACAGTATCTCGATTCGGCAACCGGAGATGTCGAAAAAATCTCCGCGCCGTAGCTTTCTGATTACGAATGTTCGTTGCCGTGCAATCTCATCCAGTTCCGTAAAGATTTTATTTTCAATGACTTCCCGGTTTACCCAAAATTCTCCGATAGTAAAGTTATTTGCGACATCCAAAAGCCCTTCCATGTGGTCTGCATCGGAATGGCTTGCAACCAGGTAATCAATCCTTGATATGCCTTTTTCCCAAAGAAATTCAGAAACAACCGATTCACCTATTGTCGTCCTAGAGGGTTTTATTGAATCATTGCCCTCCGGCCCTGTTCGAAAATCAGGACGGCCACCACCGTCAATCAACATGGTTTTTCCATCGGGCAAGGTAATAAAGGCGGCATCGCCCTGGCCCACATCTAAAAACTCCACATAAAGTTTTCCGTCAGGTTGCGGACTGCTGCCCGGATGCAGAATCAGGATGACAGCGATCATAACCCCAATGACGGCAGAACAAGTTCCGGCCCAAAAGAGATGATTCTGCCTTCGGCCCAGGATAAAAGGATTCCACCTGTGGGCAGCAATGACGATTGCGATAATCGGTATAAAGTAAAGAAAATAAAGCAGTTTCAGAAAGCCCGGATAGATCGGCACCCGCTCTCCGGTAATTCCGAAGTCAGAAACCATTTTCGGCAACACGAGCATCATCTGATTGAGAAAACCGGCAAGAAAGGCAAATCCCGAGGCTAAAGTCTCGCTGAACAAAGCCGAGAAAACGGTTGCAATCGCCGCAAAACATTCCACAGCCAGCAGCGGCCCGACCCATAAATTCAACAAAAAGCCCATCGGCATCCAGCGATGAAAATACCAAATGGAAAGCGGCAGCATGGTGAACTGCACTACAACAGAAACAAAAACCGCTTCGATAATTCGTGCGGTAATTTTTCGCGGTAACCGATTTGTAAAAAATGTCGTGAAAGGCTGTTTTCGCAACAATGCCTTCCAAATTTGTCCCGATTGTTCGATCTCCCAAATCGTGTTATTCCAATAAATAGTCTCGGCCAAACGCTTTAACGGCAGAGAAACATTTGGAGGAAAAGGCGAACCGGCAGAAAGATGCCATTCACCGATTTTACGAAATTTCGTAAGTAATGGAATGGCAATCAACAAAATCGCCGCAACGCTGACCGTTGTGAGTTGGAATGACGCCTCAAAGAGATCAGCAGGCCGCCAAATCAGCAAAACAACTAGAGTTAGAGCAAAGGCATTGGCTCCCGTTCCCGGACGGTAAAACGTCCTTGCCAGCAGGAAAACCGTCAGCATTATTGCGGCTCTGATTACCGGGACTTCCCCGCCAACTGTCAGCGCAAATAACCAAATAACCGCACCAACCCCAAAAAGATGCAGTAATCGGTTTTTAGAGACAAGCCCCAGAAGCCAGATCAAAATACCACCCAGAAAAGTAATATGCAGACCCGAGATTACAAGAATGTGAAAAGTTCCACCCTCACGAAACAGATCGGAGGTTTGTTTATCGAGAAAATGACGGTCGCCGGCAATCGCTGCGGACACGACTCCGGATGTGCGAACATCGAGCAGACGGCGAAATTCGAGAATCAGATAAGTCCGTAAGCGTGCCGCCGCATCAATCGGTGACGGCCAATCCGGCAAAGCCGTAATTTCCACCAGCGATGGACTTTTGACTGAACAAACTGCGTCCAATCCGCTAGATGAAAGCATGGCCAATCGCGACCGGACGCCGGGATTTTGCATGGCTTCCTCCCGAATCGGGCGGCAGGCAACCCGAACTCCGGAACCAACCGGAAGGTCAAACAATGTCAATGTCCTCGATTGTGAATTACTTGGGGCAACATAAACCATGATTTCGCCTGAGGCGTCAAACTTTTCACCTTTACTTTCGATCGACCCGACTCCCAAACGCAGACGATAGCCGTCGTCGCCCGGTTCAGGGCGGCTTTTAACTCTTCCCTCTATGATTGCCGGCTCTCCGGAACGAATTACTTTTGTATCGATTAGACGACCCAGATTGTTTGGATCCGAAAAAAGAATAGGAATCGAATATCTTGCTCCGCCCAAAACAGTGAACAGAAGCAAAAACAAAAAAATATTGCAGCGGCGCGTTAAGATAACCGGCAAGAAGACGATCACCATACCCGCCAGCCATAATTCGGGATACAAATCGGAGTAGGCTGCTATTGTAATACCGAGTGCAAATGAAATTGCCAAAGCAGGAAGTGGCAGCGGCCTCAGTGGTTTTCTTTTGGCTGGTATCTGCGGCTCCGTCATTCGACTTTTACATACGGGCTCATCCGCTTGAAACGTTCCTCGCTAATGCCTTCAACGAGCATTAAATGCTCCGGCCTCCGGAAATGTCCATATTTTTCGCGATGTTCGACTATTCTCAGCGCGGTAACGCGGCCAACGCCGGGCAATCGCTGCAGATCTTGCGCCGATGCCGTATTTATGTTGATTTTGGAATTATTGGATTCTGTATTTGCGCCCGGTTTATTTGCATTTACCGCTTCTTTGCGGATTTGGGTATTGCCGTATGAACAGGAAGTAAAATAAAAACTCAAAAATAACAGTAGGCAGGAAATTAAAGACAATCGCAGCATTTCTTCGGATCCGGTCTAATGGAATGCTGACAATATAACCGAGATGCAGCCGGAATTACCAGCCAGCCGCGCATGTTACAATTCGCCCATTTCCTTCAGATCTGCCAAATCTTCGTAAGCTTTAGGCAACACGGGACGTGCGCGCGTTGAGCCGTCCATTTCGCCTATGTAGCCTTCGCGGACCATTGCATCCAGAATTGCAGCCGCACGCCCGTAGCCGATTCGGAGCTGTCTTTGAAGAAGTGATGTTGAAGCCCTTTTTGCCGTAGCGACTGCTTTCAATGCGTCCCAAAACAATTCATCACGGCGACCCGGCAGCTCCATTTCGTCATCATTTTCCGTATCGCTGGTCGTGATGGCCATATTATATTCAGGCTGGCCTTGAGCCTTGATTTCGGCAACTACACGGCCGATCTCCTTTTCATCCACGAAAGCGCCGTGAATTCTGATAACCTGAGAGCTTGCTGGCGGCAGAAACAGCATATCTCCGCGCCCGAGCAGCTGCTCAGCGCCATTGCTGTCAATAATCGTCCTGGAATCCACCTTGCTGGAAACCCTGTATGAAATACGCGCCGGGAAATTGGCCTTGATCAAACCGGTAATAACATCAACTGAAGGTCTTTGGGTTGCAAGTACTAAATGAATACCGACGGCTCGTGCCATTTGCGCAAGACGGGTGATGGATTCCTCGACCTCACGGCCGGAAACCATCATCAGATCAGCCAATTCATCAATGATTATTACAATAAAAGGCAGTGTCTTGAACGGCTCACCGGTTTCTTCATCCTTCAGTCCATCGGCATTGCGACGCCGGACTTCGGCATTGAAACCGTCGATATTTCTTACGCCCCAACCTGCGAGATATTTATATCGTCTTTCCATCTCGCTGACTGCCCATTTAAGCGATGCCGCTGCGCGCTTTGGATCCGTAATTATCGGCGCCGCAAGATGCGGAATGTCTGCATAAAGGCCGAGTTCAAGCCGTTTCGGGTCAACCATTATGAATTTAACCTCTTCAGGTGACGCCTTGAAAAGAATCGACATTACAAGCGAATTGACACCGACCGATTTGCCGGCACCCGTAGCGCCGGCAATCAGCAAATGTGGCATTTTTGCCAGATCGCTTACGTAAATACGGCCATCGATTGTTTTACCGAGTGCGATCGTCAGCAAAGATGGCGATTTCCTGAATTCCGCCGAATCCACGATTTCACGAAGCACTATCGTTTCGCGATTACGGTTTGGCACTTCGATACCTACATAGGCTTTGCCCGGAATACGGTCTATACGAATTGATTCCGCTTTCAGCGCAAGACATAGATCGTCAACGAGACCCGTTACCCGCGAGTACTTGACGCCCGGATCCGGCTTGAATTCAAAGGTCGTAACCACCGGTCCCGGATTTATGTTGACAACGCGGCCCGCAACATTGAATTCACGGGTCTTTTCAACAAGCGTATCGGCTAGTTCACGGAGTTCGGCCTCTTTCGCTTCGATACGCGGTGCCGGAGGATTCAATAATTCCGGATTTGGCAATTCATAAGTTTGAGTGCCATTTGCATTGGATTTCCGGGCGGACTTTCGTTTATCGATTGGTTGTGGACGTATTTCGGGTTCAGACGCTAATTCCTCTTCCTCAGCTAATTCCGTGCTGCTCTCTTCCGGTAAATATGCGGAGATATCACTATCTTTATCCGACGCAGGTACGTTAAATGTATCCTGAACGGTGTTATTTTCGGGCGTGGGTGAGGACTGGACCGTTGCGCGGCCGGTGATGGCAATCGTCTCGCCGACAAAAACCGTTTCCGGAATTTCTTCTTTCTTATTTTCGGCCAGCTCGCTCCTCGCCGCCTCTGCTGCGGCTCTCCTCATTTGTTTGGCAGAACGCCGCTTCTCACGCCATTCGTTGAAGTGAATGAGAAAGTTGCCGTAAGCCTCTTCAAAATGACCAAAAAGCCAGCGAAACGTGAAATTGGTAATTAACAGCAAACCGGACAAGAAGAATGCCGAAAGAACAATTACCGTTCCGGTCAATCCAATGAGTTTAACAGCAAGAAATGGAAAAATACCGCCGATTACACCGCCAAATCTGGGATCCAACAGATAAGCCAATCCGGACAAAGAAACAAGGAACAAGGCATATCCGAAAGCACGAAGTTTGCTGACCGCAAAGCCCACGGAACGATAAACACGCCATGCAATAAGAGCAATCATCGCCGGCAGTAAATATGCCGTCCAACCTATTGCACTTATCAACAACGCCGCGATATTTGCTCCGATAACGCCAATCCAGTTTTTGGTCGGGGCATCGGATCCATAGCCGGTTGAAACTATCGACCTGTCATCGGGGCTGGCCGTAACAAGACATAGAAAGACGAGCAATGCGACAGCAACAAGCCCTACTGCAATTACCTCATTAAGCCGGGAGTGAACCGCGCCTTTTCCTGTATCGGCTATAAGCGTGGAACCATCGGCAAGACAAAAATTAGTCTCGTCGTCATATTTTTGCTTGCAATTCGGACAGATCTTCATTCGATAAGCAAAAAGGCTGCTGAATATTTTTATTAGCTGCCAGCCGCAAGTTCTCCGGTTTTTTTATGTAAAAGGTACTCTTCGATGAAATCGTCAATCTCACCATCGAGTACGGCGTCAACGTCCGTTACTTCATATTTCGTTCTTGTGTCTTTCACCAATCGGTAAGGATGCAGAACGTAATTACGAATTTGCGAACCAAACGAAATGTCCTGTTTCCCTGCCTCTAGTTCTGCCGCCTGGCCACGCCGCTTTTCCAGCTCGAGTTCGTAAAGTTTGGAACGCAGCACCTGCATTGCAACAGCCCGGTTTTGGATCTGTGAGCGCTGATTCTGACACGTAACGACAATTCCGGTTGGAAGGTGCGTAATTCGTACGGCGCTGTCGGTAACGTTTACGTGCTGGCCTCCGGCTCCGGACGAACGATAAGTATCAATCCTCAGGTCTTTATCAAGTATCTCGATTTCAATATTTTCATCAATTTCCGGCGATACGAAAAATGATGCAAATGAGGTTTCACGGCTGCCGCCGGAATTAAATGGCGAAATACGCACTAAACGATGGACGCCGGCTTCCGCCGAAAGCAACCCATAGGCATAATCGCCCTCCACACGAAACGTTGCGGATTTGATGCCCGCTTCGCTGCCGGGCTGTTCATCAAGGATTTCTACCTTAAACCCTTTTCTTTCAGCCCATCGCAAATACATTCTGAGAAGCATCTGGGCAAAATCCTGGGCATCCGTACCGCCGGCTCCGGCCTGTATGGAACATATTGCGTTATTTGCATCCGTCTCGCCGGAAAGCAAACTTTGAATTTCGGCCTGTCGGACTTCGCGTTCCAGCCGGAGAATCAAGGCTTCAAGCTCATTACGCGATGCCTCATCAGTTTCAGCGAATTCAAACAGAACTTCGGCATCGGATATACCGGTTTCGAATTGTTTCTGTCTGTCAATTTCTTTTTCGAGCCGGCTTCTTTGGCTCATTATTTTTTGCGCACGCCCGGAATCACTCCAAAAATCCGGTTCGGAAATTGTTGCTTCAAGTTCCGCAAGTCTTTTTTCCATTCGCGGCCGGTCAAAGAAACCTCCCGAGTTGGGTTACCTTCTCTTTAATGTTTTCGAATTTTTCCTGTAACTCTAATAATTCCATATAGATAAAAAGTGATTTACAAAAATGCTATGACTGTGGCCGTCTTAAAAAAGCAACACCAATCGAAGCAAAGACAACAAGCAGCGAAATCCATGCAAACCAGTCGCCGAATCGGGAATACAATGTCGGTTTATGAACCGAACGATTGATGCTCCAGATTCTGACATCCTCGGTGTAAACAGGCGATGGATCTATTACCCTTCCATCCGGAGCAATAAGTGCCGTAATACCGACATTTGTAACCCTTATTAACGGCAAGCCGGTCTCTACTGCACGAAAAACCGCATTCGCAAGATGCTGTCTGAGCACCGGCGTTGGCCCGAGATAGCCGTCATTGGTCAACTCAATCAAAACATCAGCTCCGTTTGCTGCATATTGCCTCGAGAGACTCCCGAAATGCGATTCGAAACAAATCATGACGCCGGCACGAATCGCACCAAATGGTATTAATTCCGCCCGGCTGCCATAAGCAAAACTTCCGACAAAAGCCGGTAAAACTCCTTCGAGCGGAGCCGGAACCGCTTCTCCGAATGGCAACAGGAAAATTTTATCATATTGGGCCGCTTCGCTGCCCTGCGGCGAAACTAAAACAGCGGAATTAAAGAACTTGCCGCTTTCTCTGTCCGGCTCAGCAGAATTGACCAATAGCCAGACGCCATTTCGCCTTGCGAAATTGTTTATAAATTCCCGGCTTGCGGTATCCGTTTCATAAGAAAAATTCATTGGTGATTCGGGAAAAATTACAAGCCGCGGGACTGCTGGAGCCATTTTCCCAAGACTGTTAAGAGCCGATTCGGCAAGTTTTATATGTAAGGATGCCATTTCGTTCCATTTTTCGGTCGTAAGGCCGGACATTGGAACATTCGGCTGCACAGCTATTACGAACGCTTCCTGCTTCAGAGGAGTTTCGGCAACAGCTGCCGGCCCTTTAATATTCAAAACAAACAAAGTAAGGACAAAAATAGCCAAAACGGCTGATAAAAGAGCGATTTTGCGGACGGCAAATGATGCTCTGATCATGTAAGAATAAAGCAAGGCCGCAAATATGGAATTTACACCAACAATCACACCGCCCGTCAGATAAATTCCGCCAAACGACGCAAGCGGCAGCACAAAGGGTTCAAAGGCCTGAGAATACGCAATTGCATTCCAGTTATTTCCGGTAATCCAATAACGTGAAAACTCGGTTGCGATCCAAATGGCCGGAGCCAGAGCGAAAGCTGCAAAACCGAAACTACGAAATAAGAAGGCGAAAATAGCAGAAAAAACCGCGGGGAAAATTGCTACTATTGCCGTAGCCATGAAAACAAGGGAATAAGCAATCGCAGACGGAAAACCTGCGTAGTGGATCGGAGCAAAAGCAAGCCACCAGGTTGTCCCGAAAAAAAAGATAACACCAAAAAACCACCCGCAGACACCTGCAGAAACTACTCTCTTACTTTCATCTGCCGCGGCAATAAGAAGACCGGTTAAAGCAATAAATGCAAGAAAGGAGTATTCGAAATCCGGGAATGTGGCAATAAGTATAAGCGCGGAGACAGCCGAAAGGCCAAGCGACCGAAATGACGGCAAAAATTTCATTAAGCGTCGCAGTTTCATTTGTTTATTTTATCAAATTGAACAACTGGCGGCATTATGTCTCATAATTGCACCATTTTGACCGATACGGGCGGGGAATCAACACAAAATTTGTCACGCAATAATGACGATTTTTGTCATCAAAAGACAGTCAGCACCTTGTCACAATGTCAGTTTGAAAGAACGTCAACGAAAGACGAAATGAATTCTCGCATTTTGAATGAAAATCTTGCAAATTAAGATAATACAATAGTTTACGGCGTTTAAAAGCGGGAGAGCCCGGCTGCTTTCGGCCGGGCTCACAAAAGGAAGGACAACTGAAGGAACGCTCGGAAGGTGACCAAGCACAGTGGCAAACCGCGCTCGGAGAAGAGTTGGCGGCGGGGTCTTGATTCATCGAATCAAGCTGGCCGCTTTGAGTTAATGCACGTTTCGTGCCAAAGAAGACTTGCCGGTGATTTGCGTGAGATTTTATTTGCGGTAATTCCGCTAAACTATGTATTTGCAGTAGTTACCGATTGGGAGCAGATGGCCGCAGATCTGTTGCAGACCTTTAGGTGAATGTCTTTTCCGCCGGATGAAATTACACTATTTGGAACATCTGTCTGCCTGACGCTGCAAAGCGGCAACTTCCGGATTGTCCGGATCGATTTCCAATGCTTGTGCAACGTAGGTTTTGACCTGAAGGCATTCCCGGCGTTCAAGATCAATTTTGGCCAGCGCAATATATGCGTCAATCAATTTGTTGTCCCAGAAAATAGCTGTTTTCAAGGCACTTGCTGCCTGATCGCGATCGCCGCGGCGGAGATGTATTTTACCGAGTATCAGATAGCTCTCGGCATTCATCGGCTCACCCGCGAGAATGCGTCTTACCGTGGCAATCGCATCTTCGTCCTTGCCTGCCTTGAATTCAGACCGTGCTTTTTCCAGCAGTTTTTCGGTTTCATTGACGGCCGTCGGTTGTGGATCATTGTCTTTACGGCTCAAAACAACGCTTACAAAATCCCGTCTGGAAGGCTGCACTACGCGAAGCTGGATATCATTGAAAGACTTGGACTTAGCCCACTCTTTCTCGAGATTTGCATAACGATTCCCTGAAGCAAGCAAAAGCCTGGCCTGATTATCAATTGCCGCCGCGGATTCGTCGTTTTGAGCACTGAGAGCTTTGGCCAAAAGATAGTAAGCCTCTCCGTCACGGGGATTTGCCGCAATTATTGATTTCAGAATTCCCGATGCATCAGTGAAATTACCTGAAAGCAGCAGTGTCAAGGCGTAATTAAAATGCACCGGACCGGGCGGCTCCTCAGATTCTGCAGCAGTTTTGAGAAATTCAGATCCTTCGGTTAAAAGCGCGGCGCCGCGTGCGGCATTTTTTGTTTCTGCACGGGAAGCCTGTACCGCTATCGCACCGATCGTATTGTAAACAGACGTTAACTTAAGTTCCTCGGCAAGCGGTCTGAGCACACCGAGAGCCTGCTCAAAGTTTCCGCGTCTCCAGTAAATGAGCCCGGCATAAAACGAGGCCTCAGCAAAACTTTCGTCATTACAGGCTGCTCCACGTCCTTCCGCACGCGCGGTCTCCCTGCAGGCACGTGCTGCGTTCAGTACACGTTCGAAAGCCTCGATCGCTTCCGGATACTTTTCCCTTGCCATATAAAAATGGCCTAGTTCAAGTGCGGCTTCAACAAAGGTTGAATCGGGATTTGCGTCATTGTAAAGACGAATCGCATTTTTGAGAAAGTTTTCCCGTGTTTCAGGTGCTTGTGTTAAAAGTCCTTTTATATATGCTTCAAAAGCACGAGCCGGAACTTTTGTCGCCGCCTCAATCAGTTGATTCTGTGAAAATGGCAGCAGTTTATCGCGTTGATAGAGAATCTGATAGGCAATCTGTCCCTGAACCGTTTGCAGATTACCGAGCGCGTCATTAAGATTGATGTCCCGTGTTATCAGCTTTCCGTCAATTTCTTCCGTCAGATAGCGCCCTTCATTTACCCTGACTATCTTGACTGTTACGTTTATCGTCGCGGCCAGGTCACCCTGTCCGGGCAAAATGTTGTATTTGCCGGTTACGAGCAGCGTTGCACCGGCTTCACGGGCAAGTTTGAGAGAAGTTGCAAGGCTTGGCAGACTTGAAAGCGGAATGCGGAGTTTCTGTTGTAATGCTTTTCTTTCGCCGTTTGATACTACGTCCAGTCCTGGCACCTTCAACAATTCACTCAGAGATAATGCAAAGCTTTCACCGACCCAATTGAAATCGGACTGATTAGAGGCGTTTTCAAAAGGGAAAACAATTATTCGGTCCGTTATGCGCGTTACATTCTGTGAATAGCCAATGCCGGCGGCAAACATGATTAACAGAAACGCAAAACGTAAAGGCCGGTTTTTCATCATAAATACCCGTAAAACAAAAATTCGCTTGTTTGGCAAGCGAATTTTCGTTAAACACCTTTTGATGCCGCAAAAGCGGAAAAAGTTGGTATCCGGTACGGGATTTGAACCCGTGTTGCCGCCGTGAAAGGGCGGTGTCCTAACCCCTAGACGAACCGGACACAGGTTTCTCGCGTCAATCGGAACGCGAACGAAAAGAATAACAATTCGAAAATTGAATTGTCAACCCGTCAGCGGGTTCATTTTTCCCGCGGCGAGGCATTTTTCACCCATTTATCAAACCATTCGATCATTTCGTAAAGCGTGTGCTCGACTGATTCTTTTGCGGAATAACCATGAGATTCAAGCGGAAGCATGACAAGCCTGGCCGTGCCTCCATTACCACGAATTGCGGCAAACATTCTTTCGGATTGAATCGGAAATGTTCCCTGGTTGTTGTCTGCCTCGCCGTGTATCAAAAGCAGCGGGTCTTTTATCTTATCGGCAAACATGAACGGTGATACCTTTATATATAGATCGGGGGCTTCCCAGAGGGTTCGCCGTTCGGACTGGAAACCAAATGGTGTAAGGGTTCTGTTGTAAGCACCGCTGCGTGCAATGCCTGCCCTGAACAAACGGGAATGTGCAAGAAGGTTAGCGGTCATAAATGCTCCGTAACTATGCCCGCCAACGCCGACTCGTTCGGGATCCACTACTCCCATTTCAACGCCTTTGTCTATCGCCGCTTTGGCTGAAGCGACGATTTGATCAATAAACGTATCATTGACGGTAAGAGGGTCGCCGACTACAGGCATCGTGGCATCGTCCAGAACCGCATATCCGCGAAGCAGGAAGAACAGATGCGAGTATCCTCCGATCTGGGTAAAACGATTCGTGGAGCCTGAAACCTGTCCTGCCGTGGCAGCGTCGGTAAATTCAAGAGGATATGCCCAGACAACCGTCGGCAGGCGGGTTCCTTCCTTGTAACCCGGTGGAAGATAAAGTGTAAATGAAAGATCGACGCCGTCCGCACGCTTATAGCGGACAAGCTGTTTCCTGATGCCGCGCAGTTGCGGAGTCGGATCCTTGAATTCAGTCAATTGACGATATGCCATTGCAGTACAGATCCTCTCGGGCGGACAATACTGCCGAACAAAAAGATTTGGCGGCTCGGTTTGCGATTCCTTGCGGGTGATAAAATTTATGCCATCGTCGTCCAAAAGAGCCAGAAAGGTTTCATATTCATCTTTACCGGATCGAAACAGCTCTACTGTATCAAGCGTTTTTAGGTTGAGTTTTCGCAAAAACGGGCGGTCACCGTCCGGTGAAGCACCGGCACCGGTCAGGAAGATACTGTCTCCGGATTGCCGGACGACCTCTCCGCCGTTTGGTAGAACACGTGTAACGGGAGTCCCGATCGCATTGTAACGATCATTAACGTTCAGGTCCGAAATCAACTTGGGTGATGACGGGTTTCTGTAGTCAACTGCAAACATTCGACGCCGCTGGCGGTCACGGTCAAAATCGAAATAAAGCATCAGACCATCACGCTCACCGAAAAGCCTTCCCTGATAGCGATGCTGAGTTTTCAGAAGTTCAGCAGGTTTGGAGTTAAACGGTGCAGCCAATACCATCAACCGGTCGCGAAAATCAGCTTTATTCCTTGGATCGCCGCCATCGAGAGCTTCGGCCCAGATCAATTTTGCGGATTCTGTCGGAATCCACCCGTAAGAACGCGGAGACGTCGGTACGCCCTGAACAGGTAGAGCATCCTGGAGAGGGATTTCCGCAATTGTGTGGACAACAGAGCCCGAAGCATCCCAGACTTCGACCGTCTTTGGAAAACGCGAAGCCGGAAACAGGTAAGAAAAAGGGCGATGTATTTTCGAAACCAGGATATATTTACCATCGGGCGAAACATCGGCGGTTTCGAAGATGGCCGGTGAACCGACTTTACGGACTTTGCCGTTTGTCTCAACAAAGACAAGCTGCGACGTTGCGAAATATTCAAAAAGTTTCTCGTCGTTGGGTGAACGCAAAAGGTCCTGAAATGTCTGCACGGCGCCGGCTCGACCGGTAGTTTCCTGAATATTCGGCTCATTGGGGACAACGTCTCGATATTCCGGAGCCGGACCGCGGTTTGAGGGAACGGATTGGACAATCAACGTCTGGTTATCAATCCAATCAAAACCGCCGAATGCGGTATTTACATAGAGATTCGGAATTTTTTTTGCGGTTGCGGAAGCGGTGTCAACAAACCAGAGTTCGACACCGCCGGCTGTGATGTTTGCGAATGCGATATGCCTGCCATCGGGCGACCATCTGGGCGCTGCAATCCTGGTACCGGCAGGAAGCCGGACGGGAAACTCCTTTCCGTCAGAAATATTTTTCAACGTCAGACTAACGGAATATTGCTGGCGATGCTGTGCATTATTTTTCGGATTTATTCTGACGCCGGCAAGCCTCAGCATCGGCTCTGCCAATTCTGAAATCGGCGGATAGCGCAGTGGCTCGAGCAGCCCGATTTTGTCACGGCCGGGCGAAATGGAAACGGCCGGGATAGACGGAGCGTCCAGAATTTCCTGGATTTCCTTAGGCGGTTTTTTATAACCGCTTTGGGCAAGTCCCGCAACAAAAAGCAACAAAACAGCGATTGAGGAAAGAAGCAGTTTTTTCATTTTTCGGTTTATCTCAACTATTGGATTTCAGGCCTTGCATTACCTGTAAAGCTATGAAAGGAATCGGCTTACGGTCATTTGCATGATTTTCGGTAAAAACAACGATTACGAATTTCAGCCCGTCTGCCGTTTCAACATAAGCTGCATCGTGTCTCGCCTTGCTGGTCCAGCCGGCTTTGGACCACAGTTTAGCTCCTTCAATTTTGTTATCTATGAATGCCTTTCCGGTAAATCCGACCGATTGGTCATCAGGGTCATCAACGGGTCGATAGGGATCTCGTTTCATCAATCCGAGCATTTCCTCGCTTCTTTGCGGAGAAATGAAACGGCGCAGTGAAATTTCGGCCATCAGTCGGGCAGTAGCATTCGTCGTAAGCATATTGCGATTTTCGCCTTTATAGTTTCGCGATTGCTGTTCTATACCATAAGCGTCTTCGCAAAATGTTTTCTGATTTACATTGATGCCGGTATAGCCGAGCGAGGAAAAAAACCGGTTTACACGATTTCGTTTGTACTGCCATTTCGCAAACTCTTGCGGGGGCAGCTCGGCCCCGCTGGAAGTTTCTGTCAGCACGTCGAGAATATACTGAGTGGCCTCATTCGACGATACAACAATCATATCCCGAAGCCCTCTGCTTAATTCGGGAGTAAGCCTTATCTTTCCATCCTCAAGCTGTCGTTCCAAGGCTGCCATATAGAACATCTTGACGACGCTGGCAGGATAGATCGCAGCCTCGCCCCTGTAATCGGCGATTAGGAGTTTGTCGGGATTGCGAAGATCAATCACCGTGACAGCAACGTCATTCGGAGAAAACGAGCCGTCAGGATAGGAGGCCAACATTGCCTTAACAGCATTATCAACAATAATTTGCAGCCGGGAGGATTTCTCGAATACAGGGGGACGGTAATCTTTAGGCCGCAGTATTTCACCACCGGCAAAAATTGGCTGCATAACCGACAAAAATACAATGACGGCAATCGAAAGCTTGAGTTTGCGTAAAATCATATTTTTAAATACGGGCATCTTTACGGAAAGTTTTTTTCAGAGTATAAACAAAATACCCTATCGGGCAAATGTACCTTAACTGAATGAAATAATGACAGAAGAAAAACTCGTTCGGGAAATCAGCCGCTGGGACCTTGCGGCAATTACCATAAACACCATAATCGGCGCGGGAATTTTCGGCCTTCCGGCAAAGGTTCACGCTCTTATAGGTTCTTACAGTATTTTTGCCTTTCTTGCATGCGCGGTAATAATCGGCTTTGTAGTTTTGTGCTATGCGGAGGTTTCCAGCCGGTTTGCCGCTACCGGCGGGCCTTACCTGTACGCAAGGGAAGCGTTCGGAGCGATTGTAGGTTTTGAAGTAGGCTGGCTATATTGGATAGTTCGGGTTGCAACCTTTGCCGCCAACTGCAACCTCTTTGTAACTTATCTGGGTTTCTTTGACCGCAGGTTCGATGATCCATCAATACGTTCCGCCGCAATCATAATGGTTGTCCTCGCGCTTGCCGTCATAAATCTAATCGGCGTCCGCCAATCGGCAATAGCAAGCAATATTTTTACAGCGGGAAAACTGATTCCGCTGATTTTATTTTCCGTTGTCGGTCTGTTCTTTATCTCTCCTGACAACTTTCATTTCGATACGGTGCCGGAATATGGAAATTTTTCCGGTGCCGTGTTGTTGCTTCTTTACGCATTTGTTGGCTTTGAGATGGCGGTTGTCTTGGGCGGCGAAACAAAAGATCCACAGCACAGCGTACCTTTCGCACTTCTTGTGGCGGTCGGCGCGGTAGCAGTTTTGTATATTCTTATTCAGGTGGTAAGCATCGGAACCTTACCGAATCTTTCCGCTTCCGAACGTCCTTTAGCAGATGCAGCCTCAACATATATGGGATATTTTGGTGCGGGATTCATTACAATCGGTGCACTGATCTCTATTCTGGGCAATCTTAATGTAGGCATTCTCGGAAGTACGCGGTTACTTTTCGCAATGTCGGAACGCGGTGATTTACCGTTGTTTCTGTCTCAGGTTCACAACCGTTTTCGAACACCGCATTTATCTATAGCAGTAACGATAACCGCGATGTTGCTACTCACACTTTATTCATCTTTCCTGTCAGCTCTGGCGATTGCCACAATTACACGCTTGCTCGTTTATGCTACAACTTGTGCCGCATTACCTGTATTCCGACGCCGCGGGAACTCACCGCCCGCACGCTTCAAATCACCGGCGGGCAACATTGTTGTTGTATTGTCGTTATTATTGATAATCTGGCTGCTGACCCGCGTTGATTTGCAAAAGGAAGCACTGCCTATAGCAGTTGCGGGAGTAATCGGTCTTGTTATTTTTGCTGCACGCAGATTATTGTCACGCGTAAAAAACGTGTAAATCTGTCTGCACTTTGAGAATCATCGGAAAATCGCATCGCCTAAAAAATTTTCACGTAAATAATGAATGGTATCGTTGAGCGTCTCCTGCGGATCACGCGGCGAAAACCCGAGTTCTTCTTTTGCCTTCGTTGCATCGAGATACCAGAAATGCTCTGCCTGTTCCACTTCAGACGATGCAACAGGTGAAGCGCGCCGCCAGTTTTTGAAAATTGATTCTACGGCCGCAGCACCGGCAACAGCCAGCCGCTTTGGCATACGGAGCCGGGGAGCGGAGACACCGCTGAGACGTTCGAGACGGCCAAAAAATTCTTCGAAACTCATATTTGCAGATCCAAGCAAATACTTTTCGCCATTGCGGCCGCGATCAAGAGCAGCAATAAATGCCTCCGCAGCGTCGCGAACATCGACAAAACTCAGACCTCCGTTTGGGCAATATGGTATTTTTCGACCCAGAAAATCCAATACCACCTTGGTTGAGCTCAATCTTTCATCTCCCGGTCCCAGCAGCAGAGTCGGGTTCATAATTACCAGACGGCGGCCTTCTCCGGAAAAGTTTTCCATTGCCGTCCGTTCCTGAAAATATTTCGAAGCATAATATGCCCAGCGCGATAAAATCTCCACCGGTGGAGGAAATGTTTCATCAAAGATCTGCTCATCCTCACTTACGGCAATAGTCCCGCTTGAGGAAGCCATAACCAATGCATCTACATCTGCATCTTTTGCAGCAAGACAAAGCATGCGTGTACCCTGTACGTGGACACGGTTCATCAGTGCCGCATCGTCATTGTCTCGCGATACCTTACCTGCGATATGAAAAACTGCCCCGACATTTTTTACGGATTTCTTTACCGTTTCAGCATCGCAAATGGATCCCTCGATGGGTTCGATGCCGGCATCTTTCATCCACTCGGGAACACTTGACGCCAGAACCCTGAGATTTTTTGCTCCTGCTTCAATCAGGCGCCGGACAATTTCGGCACCGAGAAATCCGGTGCCACCGGTAATGAGTATCTTCTTTTCCTTTTTTGCCGGTAATTTACGTTTAGTTTTCATTTCTATTCATCTATTACAGGCTGCTGCCGTCGTGCGCGTCGGCGCTCGGCCCTCCACAATTTTCTGATTGCGGCAACATCAAATGGTTCGCGGCAGCCATCTCTGAGGTTTTCGACTTCGTGCTGAACGCGTGCCGCAATCAAGCGGTAAGCTTCGGTATTCGGGACGCCTGCTGTCATGTCTCGCAGTTCCTCGTATGTTAAAAAGCGGCCGATTTTAGCTCCGATCTTAGCTCCGATGCTTTCCCTGCGTGGTATTGTCGTCCCTTTTGGATACGCTTCAAAAGTGCCCCAGATATAAATCGGAAGTATGCCGATTTTTTGATTCAACGCCAGATAGCCGATGACAGGTTTGAATTCAGCGATTTCTCCCGTCAGCGAACGTGTGCCTTCGGGGAAAATAAGCGCATTGTAGCCTTCATTGAGTATCCGCGTTACATGTCGCAGCGATTGCCGCAGGCTGCCGGTTCGTTCTATCGGTACCAGCGTCGTGAAATTATTCATATACGCACGCTTGTACTTTGTATCGAACCAGTAATCCGCCGCCGCAACTGCAACGGTCTGCTCCGCAATTTCCTTGCCCAGCGCTTTTTTGACCAGTCCGGTATCCAGGTGCGAAGCGTGATTCGGCGCAACGATAAAATTGACGTGTTGAGGTATATTTGAACGCCCTTCTATCTTTGTGTCCAGAATATCGTCATAGAGCCTGTCCTGTGCAAAATCAACTATCGCATTGCCCACGCGCCGCACCAGCGATGGAATATATATTTCCTCTTCTTCTTTCTGTATCTCGATGCGGGGCTCGTCCGCTAATTTTTTGGATTTATCTATACGCCTTACGGCTGTAAGAAGCTCACGGACTGTCTGAACTTCGTTAAGTGTGTCGGGCGAAAGCACCCGCCCGCCTGCATCTTCCACCGCCGCCTGCAATTCAACAAACATAAGGGAATCAAACCCCAGATCCGCAAGCTTATCGGACAGAGACACATCCGACAACGGCCTGTTAGAAACGGTCGCAACAATTTTTCTTATCCAAAGCGAATTATCATCGCCGCGAGCCTCGATGACTTCTCTGTTTTTCTTGCGTTCGCGTTCTTCGAGGGCAAGGAGCATCTCGACAACTTCAGGACGCCTGACTTTTTTTGTGGCCGTCCGCGGAAGTTCAAAAGGTGTAATATGCAATACTTTGACCCTTTTGAAAAATGGCAGCGTTGCCGAGACTTCACGAAAATGCATTTCGATTTTGCTGTTAACTTCGGCGCGGGTCAGCGAAATGTCTTTCTCATAGTCGGGTACTACCAAAGCTGCGATTTTTTCTCCACCGTCCTCATCCGGTAGCCCGACAACACTGAGCTCTTTGATTAATTCCGATTTGCCGTATAGTTCTTCGATCTCATCCGGATAGATGTTTTTGCCGTTGGAATCTATGATGACTTCTTTTGAGCGGCCAACGATGTACAGATTCCCTTCTTCGTCAATACGTCCCAGATCACCTGTGCGCAGCCATCTGTCGCTGAGAACTGCTTCGGTAGCTTCTTCATTTTTATAATACCCGAGCATAACGTTCTGCCCCCGGGCAAGTATCTCGCCGACGCCGTTTTCATCCGGATTATCAATTTTAACCTCGACACCGGGCAGCGGTTTTCCCACGCTGCCTTTAAGGAGTTTATTTCCGGGACGTGCAACCGTAAGCACCGGCGACGATTCCGTCAATCCGTAGCCTTCCAAAATCGTAAAACCTAACCCGTGCAGGTCTTTTTGCACCTTTTCGCTAAGTGCGGAGCCGCCCGATATCAAATACCTCATTTTTCCACCCATTCCACGATGAATGGGCAAAAATATGATAGGGCCGAGATTAAAAGGCGTGTTATCGCGAAGCCAGGCGTTGAATTCAATCATATTGTCCGCGATATCGGCAAGCCAGTCTCCCTTTTCCCTGAGTCGTGTCTTTATACGGCGATGTAGCATTTCCCACAGTGCCGGCACACCCACCATACCCGTAACGTTTCCTTTTTCAATTGCGCGGGAAAGTTCCTCTGCGGTCAGTTCGTCCAAATACGTAATCTGGGTGCCATTTGAAAACGGGGTCAAAAAACCTGCGGAGAATTCGAATGTATGGTGCAGCGGCAGGACCGATAACACACCGTCTGTGATATCCATGTCCAGCACTGATGACAACATCGAAACCATGTTTGTAAAGTTCTTATGGGAGAGCATTACGGCCTTTGGTGTGCCGGTTGTACCGGAAGTGAAAATCAGCGATGCAACCATATTGCCAATAATTTTTTGCGGCAAAAGCGCAAGCCGCCTGGCTTCTTCGGTCTCATTCGGCATTTCGAAAACTTCGTCAAAGGTCCAGATCGGTGGTGGTGTCAAATCATTTTCTCCGGATTGCGCCTCACTGAAAATGCGTTTAATTACATCCGGCAGATTATGTTTTTCTGCTGAAATCCGCGATGACACCACTATGGCCGTTGCCTCGCCCGATAAGGCGAATTTTGCGATTTCCTCGACTGAATTTGCCGGATCGACCGGTATCGCCGTAGCGCCGGCCTTTAATATTCCGAAATAGGTTATTCCCCATTCCGGCATATTGTGTGAGACAAGCATTACGCGGTCACCGGGCTTTATTCCCTTGTATGCAAGAAAGCCGGCAGCCCGATAAACAAGTTCCCGGACATCTTCAAAAGTGTATTGCTCGCGTCGGCCTCCGCGTTCTATTCTCATTGCGACGCGCGTAGCAAAACGTTTTGTTGCCGTCTCAAAGAGATCAAGCAAATCCTTATATGTATGAGCACGTTTTTCCTGCGCTTTTAATTCTTCTTCAAGCGTCGGCAAAACCCATTTTCTCATTCCCGGAAAATGTATGTTCAGCCAGTAATCGTACCAATCGAGTTTTTCGGGATACCAGGGCAGCAGGTGCTTTTCGCGTTCTTTTACCGCGGACATTAGTTCACGGACGTTGTCCGAGCGGTAAAGATATTCATTGTCCACCATAAATGGTTTGAACATGGCGAAAGCGTTCATTGTTTCCCGAGTCGTCCGTTCGAACTCTTCGGCGGACTTTTTCAGATCGGAAATAATATTGCCGATTCTTCCGCCTCCCCAACGCGGCGTCGCTTTATCCAGCAATTCGTCGGCTTGCTTCGCCAGTTTGTTCAGCATCGGGACACTGGTTAGTTCATAGGTCTTTTGTGCGACCGGTGCAGCCTCGATCATTCCGGCAATTTTATTGACGATCTTGTTTCCTGTGGACTTTTCTTCAAAATGCCGCCTTTTATATAGACCGACAAGCCCGACAATTCGCTTCATGTCGTTCGGGTTGGAATCTCCCGAAGATGCCTGAAATACAAGCGGCGGATTGTCATCGATAAGCGCCTTCATCGCGGCGCCGAGAATAACACCGGCGACCATATCCACAGGGATAATGTCTAAAATCAATTTTTCATTTACCGGGATTATCGGTTGCCCGCGAAGTGCGATAAGAATAAGCGGAGCGGTAGTCGTAAAACCTTCATTCCAGCCCGGAAAAGGATATTCGACGGCGGATTCGACAATGGATGGACGCACGAGAACTTTAATTATGTCATCCTGTGATGCAATGATCTGCTCGGCGAGCGATTTCGAGTATGTATAGATATTCGTCCAGCCCCAGTAATCAGCCCTTGCCGCACCAAGCTCCGTTGTTCTTTCACGGATCCACATTTTTCGTTCACGGAATATGGCAGATTTCAACTCCGTTTCATCATCCGGATCGCGTCCTTCCTCGATAAACCGCTTGCGCGCCGCTTCGCGAAACTTTGCTATCTGGACGGCATCGTCTGCTTCCTGACGAGCCTGTTCGCTAAGTCGTGCACAGTCAGCAATTTCCCGATTGACATCAAACTTTGTTCCGACAAGCTCATCCTTTCGCGGAAAGTATCCGACGACCGGCTCGTTTTCCCATATAGGCCCGCTGCGTTTTCCCGCTACAAAACAGGTGGAAA
Organism: Acidobacteriota bacterium; assembly: GCA_040756215.1. Taxonomy (GTDB): domain Bacteria; phylum Acidobacteriota; class Blastocatellia; order Pyrinomonadales; family Pyrinomonadaceae; genus OLB17. The sequence continues at coordinate 270,369 of JBFLZQ010000001.1, read as the reverse complement.
CGTGAACAAGCGTCGGCCGCGGCATCATTCTGGCCAGTTCTATTATGTTATTTGAACCAACAACATTTGTTCGCAGGGCAGATTCAAGCGGCGGATTAAATGTTACATTTCCGGCTCCGTTGATAATGATGTCCGTCTGCTGCATTATTTCCCGGATTTCCCGCAGGCTGTAACCGAGATATTCGATACCGACATCACCATTTATCGGTACTACCTTATCGCGTATAAACTCTTCGAATTTTGCTCCATATTTTTCCCGGAGCGGATCAAACGTCGGCGAAGTCACGATACTGGTCCAAAATCGCGTCCGTGATTCGTTTTCATCACGTGCCCGAACGGTTGCATACACACGCCGGATATCCGGAAAGTTATGCAGCAGCATCGAAAGCGTTACCTTCCCGACAAAGCCTGTCCCGCCAATAAATAAAATGGTTTTATCTTTAAATATTTCCGTTGGTGATAACTTCATATTGACCCGTAACCGCTCACTTCTACCTTCATTTAATTAGATACACGCTGCCGGAAGAAAAAGCTTTAAGCGGTAGCAAAGATAACCACTGTACTGTTTGCCAATCCGGTCCGTCAGGCCATCAATCGCTGACATTACACAGTCCTATCATCGGCTGATGCAGCATCGTGATTTCAGCATTTCTACCCATGTAACTACGTGCCATTGCAATTGCCTCAGTGAGATTATCCGCACGTTCCCATCCCAAAATCTCGGGAACATGAGCGTTTTCTGCACCGGCAACAATCACTTTCCCGACATGCTGTCGTCCGTTCTCGCCCCAATACCACATAAAAAACGGGTGGGCGCCGTGATAGGCATTGCCGCGGCGATACATTTCCACATAGGCCGGATTTGTTGCAAATTCGCGTTCGTATTTTTCGCGAAGATAAAACGCATCCCGCGATTCAGGCAGCAGACGATGGAAAAACTCTATGTAACTTGGATGAAAATTATGATCGAATTCATCAAAGCACGGATGAGTAATTACCATAACGCCGCCTTTTCTGATCAGGGGCTTATTTCTGAACATATTGAAGTGATAGCCAAGAGCCATCACCTGTACCAAAAGAGGATTCAGCGCCGAGTAAACATTGTAAGGCGAAATATCGGGAATACCCGTAATCAGGATATCGCATTGTCCCTTAACCGGAATTTCATATTGGCGATAATTCAGTTCAAGGATTTTTTCGTGTACGGGTTCGGTTTTTCCGGCATAGCATCCGATCATCTCATACTGTGCGGGTATGGCATGAAGCATCTTTCTTCGTGCCTTACGCGGCAGTTTTGAAAACGTGCGGGCCATTGCCTCCCACTTTAACCTGTCAGCAAATGAAAATTCATCTTCATTACGCGTCAGAATGTCATAGCCCTCGGGAAACATCTTGTTATTGAGCGCGGTTTCAATATGGAAAACCTTGCATTGTTCGTCAACGAGTTTGCCAAGCCTGACAACCTTATGATTCAGCTCCGAAGCCGGCGGGTCCATATATGAATGCGAATCGCGGATGGTCTGCGGCTCATGATGAGCACGCAGTGATTCGTAATCGCAAAGCCCTACGGCGACCGATTTATGCCCGCCATCCATTGGGACAAGGTTGATATTTAGATAAATGAGAAGATCGCTCTCGGCCGCGCGGCGATTTATCCTGAGCGGTTCATTGTGCCGCGTATGGCCAAGTGTTATGAGGTTGTCATCATCTTCGGCATCGTGATTGTAATAACGGTCCGGATAGAATTCATCGAAAATCTTCTGCCCGACCATCCGCTTCATTTCCCACTCCGTCATCTTTCGATGAAGCGAATTGGCGATAATAAGATGAATGTCATCGACGCCGTTGGCTGCACACATATCGAGCACTACTTCAAGCATTGTCTGACGCAGGTCAGGCGTCTGCATCGGCGGAAGCGGTAACGATATGTCGTCCATGGCAATGGTTACACGCATACCCGGTTCGAGAAGTGCATATAGAGGCTCCATCTCAAGGGGATGATTGACGGCATACCTTATCGCCGCTTCACGATTCGGAAGCCCTTTGATGGGCGGATTCGGATAAATTACACGGGTTCCGATCGGAATATCCTCGAGTATAAAATCCTCGCCAAAGGGCATTATCCTCGGCGCCGAGTCTTTATCAATGTAAATAATTGATTCGTGCGTTTTTCGTCTGAGTTGAAGTGCCATAAAAATAAATACTCCGAGTCCGGAAAACTATTTAAGATCCAGAATCGCCCAATCGTGCTGACGGGCAGTTTGCCTTAGACGAAAATCAGGATTTACCGCAACCGGATGGCCGACGATTGAGAGCATTGGCAGATCTGAAATACTGTCCGAATAGGCATATGACTCCGAAAGATTTATATTTTCCTTTTCTGCAAATTCGCGAATCCACTTCGCTTTTGTAGCGGCTGCCATCACGGGCGGCAGCACCCTGCCGGTTGCAATTCCGTTGACAAATTCCAGCCTGTTCGCCACGTAATCATCAATGCCGAGATAATCCATCAGCCTCTCGATTGTAAAATCCAAGGCCCCGGTCAAAACAACCTGCCTCTGACCTATTTTTTTACCTTGTGCTATCAGTTCGGGCGTTCCGTCAAAAACCGCCGGTTTAAGTACTTCTTCGAACAATTCGTCCGCAAAATAACGCAGCCGATCCTGAGAGATGCCGGCATAACTGCGAAAAAATACCTCATTGAAAACATTTCTTGAATAAAGATCCGTAATACCGAAAAAAGGCAGCTTGGCAAGCGTCTCAAGGCTCTTTTTGGCCGTCTGCCAAAGTCCCTGCTGGCGTTGGGCGTAAAAAGCGAGCGTATGGACAAGATTGGTGCTGACCAAAGTCCCTTCGAGGTCATAGAATGCGGCAGCCTGTCCGTTTCTGTTCATAGTCAAAAATATGTTACTTTTAGCTGTCGGCTTCCAATTGGCTCTTCCGAAATGACAGAGCAATTTAGGATAGTAGCATGAAAGAGACATTTTGCCATCCAAAATCATTATTGGATTACAAATTTCTTACAATTGTAATTACATTGTGCTTACATTTTGGGTGTTCGCAAGATGCCTCATCAATAAATGCCATCCGGACAGTAAATAAATCTCAAATTGACGATGCCATCAATCAGGCAGAACATCTTTTTGCGGAGCGCGCAAGCATTGAGAACCTGCGGAAAGCCGCAACGGTACTTAATCAAGCCCGCGACCGGAACAATCGTAATTACGATGTTGAATGGCGATACTCCAAAATCTGCTATTTTCTGGGAAAAGCCGAAAAAGAGCCGGAAGAATCCGAAAAAATCTTTGAAAGAGGCCGCGACGCAGGTAAAATCGCCGCTCGTCTGGAACCGGAAAAGCCGGACGGACATTTCTGGTATGCCGCCAATATAGGTGAACTGGCACGAATGAGCCCGATCACCGTCGGTCTGAAATCCTTGGACGAAATTCGCGAGAGTTTCCTGCGTGTAATCGCAATTCAGCCGGATTATCAGGGCGCAAGCGCTTTTGACGCTCTCGGTGATATAGAGCTTTCAACACGCTTTATAGGCGGTGGCAGGCCGGAAAAGGCTGTCGAATATCTCGAACAGGGGTTAAAACTGGCGCAGGACAATTCAAATATAAGGCTGCATCTTGCCCAGGCCTATCTTTACCTGAAACGCGACAAGGAAGCCCGGCGTGAGCTGGAGACGATAATTTCCATGAAACCTAATCCGGACTATGTAACGGAACATGCAGCGGCGGTTGAAAAAGCCCGCGAATTGCTCCAAAAGAATTTTTAATTCTCCGGAAGCCGTGAGAACACAGATTTAAGATATGAGACGTGCGATTTTTCCGGGTTCATTCGACCCGCTAACAAATGGCCACCTTGATGTGATTCAACGCAGTTTGCCGCTGTTTGATGAGATTATCATTGCAGTGCTCAACAATCCGGACAAAGCACCGATGTTTACGGTGGAAGAGCGTGTCGAGATGATTGACGAAATTTTACCCTCCCTGGGCGGTAACGGATGTCATCTTCGCGTAGAGAGTTTTTCGGGTCTAACGGCTGATTTCGCCAGGCGCTGCGAAGCCAAAGCCATTATCCGCGGAATACGGGCTGTTGCGGATTATGAATACGAATTACGAATGGCACTCATGAACCGCCGCCTGGAACCTTCCATTGAAACTGTATTCCTAATGGCCGGCGAGGAATTCAGCTATGTTTCATCTACATTGATGAAGCAGGTGTTTCTTCTTGGCGGCCGTGTCGCGGGATTGATTCCCGAATCAGTAGAATCGCGAATGAGGGAAAAAATATCTTCGGCTTCAAGTTAATGCATTTTTTGGATTATGTCTGATTTTTTCAAAGTTTCGTCACGTGTTGCCCGGATGAAAGGCTCATTTACGCTCGAGGCCGCACGCCGTGCCGCAGAGATCCGGCAAAGCGGTAAGGAAATCATAGATTTAACCGTCGGTGAGCCTGATTTTGATACGCCCGAATTCATTAAGGAATTTGCTGTCTCGGAGTTGAAAAAAGGACGTACAAAATATACTCCGTCTTCCGGTGCATCCCGTTTTACCGAAGCCGTTTCCGGATTCCTCAATGAGCAATTTCATTCGGAAATTACTCCGGCCGAGGTATCGGCTACCTGCGGTGGGAAACAGGCTCTTTTTAATGCCGTTTGCACACTGATAGAACCGGGAGACGATGTCCTCGTTCCCGCTCCGTATTGGGTTACGTTTCCCGAAATTATTGTTTTCGCCGGTGGTAATCCTATTTTCATCGATACTGAAACGTCGGATTTTGTGCTTACCGCCGAGGCTGTCTCGGCGGCAATAACACCCCGGACAAGACTTTTGATAGTAAATTCTCCGAATAACCCGACCGGGAAAGTTATTCCGCCTGCGGAAATCAGGCGCATTGTCGAAGTTTGCGCTGAAAAGAACGTTTTTGTCCTGACGGATGAGTGTTATCTTTTCTTTGTTTATCCGCCTGCAGGTATATATTCTTCCGTTGCATTGCCGGAAGAGTTGAGAAAATATGTCTGCATTGCAGGGAGTTTTTCCAAGACCTTTGCAATGACCGGCTGGCGAATTGGGTTTACGATAGCAAATCCCGAGTGGTCAAAGGCAATGGTCAAGTTGCAAAGCCATTCTGCCACTCATCCGACCTCATTCGTCCAGTATGCCTGCGCGGATGCGCTTGAGAATCGGGAGCAGATGCTTAATTCCGTAAACGCAATGCTTGCGGAATATCGCCGTCGTCGCGATTGGCTTATACCTGCACTGAATGAAATAGATGGATTCAACTGTGCTATGCCTGAGGGTGCGTTTTACGCCTGGGTTGATGTGAGGCAATTGCTTGGAAACAGGTTTAACTCATCTGCGGAAGTGGCTGAATTTCTACTGACGAATGCACACGTGATGGTTACGGACGGAGCCGGCTTCGGAGGCGACGGCTTTCTTCGATTCTCCTATGCTACATCGATGGATAATCTTCAGCGTGCGGTCGCGGCAATCAAGTCTGCTTTCAAATAATCCGGCACAGTTTTATTTTGGGCTGTCCGGCCGGCCGTGTCAGGGATAGATTGATCTTAAAGAAAAGATCGCTTAACCGCCGGTCATCATGAGGCCGATTTCCTCGGCAGACGTCGTGGGCGGATTCGCTTCTCCCACAATGCGGCCGTCGCGAATGACAAGGAGACGGTCGGCCAATGCCATTACCTCTTCGAGTTCTGCGGATACAAGCAGAACGGCAATTCCGCGGTCACGCATTTCTATTAATTTTCTATGTATGAATTCGATGGCACCAATGTCAACTCCGCGGGTAGGCTGTGATACCAGCAGCAGTTTCGGCTCTATTTCGAATTCCCGGCCGATGATCAATTTTTGTTGATTTCCACCGGAAAGCGATTTGGCAATAGCGGCGGGATTCTTTGGTCTAACGTCGTATTCATTGACAATTTTTTCGACGTGTCGCCCGATTTCAGTTTCGCTCATAAAACCGCCGGCGGCGGCAAAGGGCTCACGATAGTGAACTCCAAGTATCGAATTTTCTGCCAGATTCCAGTTAAGCAGCAAACCGCGTTTGTGGCGATCCTCCGGAATATGAGCAATGCCTGAGGCTTTAATTGCCCGGGGTGACAAATTTGTTATATCCCGGCCTTCGAAAATGACCTGGCCGGAATCAGCCGGCAGCAGCCCTGCCAGACACTCTATCAATTCTGTTTGCCCGTTTCCGTCAATCCCCGCAATGCCGACAATTTCGCTGCTTCTGATGGTAAAAGAAACGCCGTTTATGGCATAGCCGTGCCGGTTGGTCACTGTTAAATCCTTTACTTCCAGAACATTTTCTCCGGGTTTTGCTTGAGATTTTTCGACGCGGAGAAGCACGTCGCGGCCAACAATCAATCGGGCAAGCTCGCGGACACTTGTTTCAGCCGTTGTAAGGCTGGCGATGGATTTACCGTCGCGCATGACGGTTACCTCGTCCGAGATAGCCATCACTTCATCAAGCTTGTGTGTGATGATAACTATGGTTTTGCCGCGTTCCTTCATTTTTCGCAGAATAGTGAAAAGTTCGCTTACTTCCTGCGGACTCAGGACAGCAGTTGGTTCGTCAAGTATGAGTATTTCCGCATCACGGAACAAGACTTTCACCAGTTCGACGCGCTGTTTTTGACCAACCGACAAATCCCCGATGACTGCATCAGGGTTTACTTCAAGATGAAGCTGTTCGGATAGGGATGTGATTTTCTTCCTGGCTGAGTCAAGATCCAGATCAAATGCAGATCCCGGTTCGGCCCCGAGAATGATATTTTCTGCGACCGTCATATTGTCCACCAGCATAAAATGCTGATGAACCATGCCAATGCCGAGTGCAATGGCATCGTGCGGGCTGCGGATATCCACGCGTTTGCCATCGAGATAAATAGATCCGCTGTCAGCCGTATAGAATCCATAGGCAATTCGCATAATCGTCGTTTTACCGGCGCCGTTTTCACCGACGATTGCATGAATGGTTCCGCGTTTTACGCTTATCGAAACCTTATCGTTTGCCAGGACCTTACCGCCGAAATCCTTAGTTATTTCCTTAAGTTCGAGCATAAATTATTTCGCCATTGCATCGGTTACCACTATCTCGCCCGCGATGATTTTAGCTTTTGCATCTTCCACTTTTTCTATTACATCGACAGGGATTATGTCTTGGTTATATTGGTCAAGGGCAAAAGCCACGCCGTCCTTATCCAGTCCAAAAACGTGGAAGCCGCCAACAAACCGATGCTCGAGAACTTCTTTTACTACATCATAAACTGCGTTATCTACCCGCTTGACCATCGATGTAAGAACAAATCCGGGTTTTACACCATTTTGATTCGAGTCAACTCCTATGACAAAGCGGTTTGCCTCGCCCCGTTCATTTCGGCCATATTGCTCAACCGCGTCAAAGGCGCCGAGCCCTGAATTACCGGCGGCAGTGAATATTACATCCGCACCTTTTTCTATTTGAGCAAGTGCAAGCTCTTTTCCCTTTGCCGGATTGTTCCAGGCCGCATCATTGACGCCGACATAGTTGGAAATCACAACAATATTCGGATTTACTGCCTTAGCTCCTTCCTTGTATCCGGTCTCGAAACGGTGAATCAGGGGAATATCCATGCCGCCAAGAAAGCCTATTATTCCGGTTCGAGATTTCGAGGCGGCGATCATTCCTACCAGATACGAACCTTCATGCTCGCGAAAGACCAGCGAGGCTACATTTTTTTTAGGTGTCTTTCCGTCTTTTTCAAAAATAACGCCGTCTATGATTGCAAATTTGATGTTTGGATAATCTTCGGCCACTGACTGCATAATCGGCCCCTGGGCAAACCCGACTCCGATAATGAGATCAAAGTTTTTTTCTGCAAAAGCACGCATTGCCGGCTCTATGGACGTCGGATTTCCCGGTTCGACATCGTAAAGACAGATAGGCAAATCGCGTTCGGCACGTTTGACGCCTTCCCAAGCTGCTGCATTGAACGAACGGTCATTTTTGCCGCCGATATCAAAGACAATACCCACTTTTATTTGGCAATTGTCACGACGCGCCTCAGTTCGTGGAGCACAGCCGGACAGGCAAAAAGACAGACAGGCCAGAACAAAGGCAAATACAAAAGTTCCGGGAAATCCTGTTTTCACAAACATCTGATTATTCAATGACATAGCATTTCGGCTCCGCGGATACGTTCGATTATAAGCGGCTGCGGCCTGATTTCATCCGAATCCCCTGTTTTAACGGCATCGGCGATTGCTTTTGCGGCTGAACGTGCTTTGGCTTCATTACGGGCAAAAACGGTGCCAAAGCTTTCGCCTGCTCTGACGAAATCACCTGTCGTAGCCTCCAGAGAAAGGCCGACCGCGTGGTCTATGCTGTCCTCGGCCTTGACCCTGCCGCCGCCTAAGAAGACCACTGCATTCCCGATTGCAGCGGTATCAAATCCGGTTATATAGCCGTCTTTAGCCGCCCGAACAGGAAACTTTACGAGATCTTCGCCAAGCAGTATCTCAGGTTTATCGCAAACGGACACGTCGCCACCCTGCAGCTCGACATTTCGACGAAAAATCTCCAAAGCTTTACCCGAACTAAGGCTCTCGGAAACCGCCGTTTCTGCCGATTTTTCGTCGTAGCCACAGAGTTTAAGCATACCGGCCGCCAGGGCAAGCGACAATTCCATAGTTGTTTCGCTTCCGGCAATCAACTCGTTTCGAAGAATTTTTATGCATTCATAGACTTCAACCGCATTGCCGATAAACCTTCCGAGCGGGCGGCTCATATCTGAAATCACAGCTTCGGTTGCAACCCCGAATTTCATTCCGGTGCCGGCCAGCTTAATGGCGAGATTTCGCGCGCTTTCGATATCCTTCATAAAGGCACCGGAACCGGTTTTGACATCAAGTATCAGAGCGTCGAGTCCTTCGGCCAGCTTCTTTGACATAATGGATGCCACGATCAGCGGAATGTATGGAACCGTCGCGGTTGCGTCGCGAAGCGCATATAATTTGCGGTCTGCCGGAGCAATATCATCTGTCTGTCCTGACATTGCAAATCCGCACTTACCGATTATCGAATGGAATTCGGCAAGTGATAAATGGACACGATAACCTGGTATGGATTCAAGTTTATCCAGCGTTCCGCCGGTATGGCCAAGTCCACGCCCGGAAATCATTGGGACTGCGACGCCGCAAGCCGAAACTATCGGAGCAATAATCAACGATGTCTTATCTCCGACGCCTCCGGTCGAATGTTTATCTGCTTTGGGCAGTTTTATATCCGAAAAATCCAGCTTGCGGCCGGATTCAAGCATTGCACGAACAAGGGTTTCCGTCTCGTCGTCACTCAGGCCGCGAATAAACATTGCCATAAGAAGTGCCGATATCTGATAATCCGCCCAGCTATCGTCACAAACTCCGCGGATAAATGTTTCTATCTCGGCCGCGGTCAGTTCGCGGCCGTCCCGTTTTTTAGCAATTATGTCCTGAGGACGCATAATATTCGGGGTTTCCAAGTTTCGCACATCGCGGACAATCTGGTCCAACCGCATTGCGTGTATCAATTTTTTTTCACTTATCCGGCGTCACTTCGTATTCCGAGCAAAACGATGGCATCGGCCCGTATTGCACGGCCATCACCGACGGCGTCCAGCCCTTCGCCGCTCTTGGCCTTGACGCTTATACGTGCAATGTCAATATCCAAAACGGCAGCCAGTGAATCCCGGACGGTTTCGATATAAGGTTTTAACTTAGGCCTTTCCAAATGTACTGTTGAATCAATGTTTAGAATCTCGTAGGACTTTTTTCTGACAAGGTCTGCCGCATGGCGCAGAAATTCCCTGCTGTCGGCATTTTTCCACCTTTCATCGTCATTGGGAAAATGCGTACCGATATCGCCGGCCGCAAGAGCCCCGAAAATGGCATCAGCGATTGCGTGTGAAAGTGCGTCTGCATCTGAATGTCCTACAGGACCAAAATCTGCCGGAATTCTGACGCCGCCAATTACAAGCGGCCTGCCCGCTGCCAGGCGATGAATGTCGCTGCCGATGCCAATTCTCATAAAATCTATAAAATCAAAGTCCTGCTTCAATCATTATTCGGGCAAGTTCAAGATCCGCCGGATAAGTTATCTTCATATTTTCCGAACTTGCCTCGACGGCCGTTATCGGGTGGCCAAGTTTTTCTACCAGATACGCATCGTCAGGAACAGGTTCGGAAAGATCGGCCAATTCGAATGCGCGCCGAATCACCTCGGTCCGGAAAGTTTGCGGAGTCAAGGCACGCCGGATCCGGCTTCTGTCCAGCGTGCCTGAAATCTCGCCTGCAAATACCGTCTTGATTGTGTCCGGCACCTCGGCAACCAGACAGGCGGCGCCGGTTTCCAGAGCTTTTGAAATTGTCGCTTCGATATCTTCTACTTTTACAAAAGGCCTCGCGGCATCATGGATTGCAACCGCTTCCGTTTGCCGTGAAAGCGAGGAGATTCCATTGAAAACAGATTCGGCTCGTGTTTTACCGCCCTCTACAACAGAAACCGGCTTAGACACGCCGGAAAGTGTCCGGCGAAGAAAATCAATTCTATCTGCTGCGGCGACAATGATTAAGTCCGAGATACGCGGCGCTGCGAGGAATTTGTCAATCGTGTAGAGGATTAAAGGGCGATGTTTTATTTCGACGAATTGCTTTGGAATGGCCGAACCCGAACGGAGCCCCGAACCGGCAGCGACAATGATAGCCGTTACGCTCATCCCCGTTCAGTTTGCGAGGATTCGAGCTCCTCGATAATCGTAGTTTGCCGGAGCTCCCGGGTTGCCTTTTTGAAACCGACCGAACGCGAATCGTGTATGGCAAAATTTGCGTCGCAATTTTCATCCTGCTGACGCTCTTCCCAAAGGCGTCCAAAAATCATTTTCCCAGCCGTAGTCTGCAAAACGCTGGTTACCGAAATATCTGCGGATTTCCCGATTAAACGGCGGGCATTGTCTATGACCACCATTGTGCCGTCGTCCAGATAAGCAACGCCCTGATTGTATTCCTTACCCTCTTTGAGTACGAAGACGCGCATTGCCTCTCCGGGTAAAACGACGGGTTTGACGGCATTTGCCAATTCATTGATATTCAGCACCTGAACGCCGCGAAGCTGCGCGACTTTGTTCAGATTGAAATCGTTTGTAACGATTACGGCATCAAGCTGCCTGGCCAGTTCGAGAAGTTTCAAATCCACTTCTTTTATTGCGGGAAAGTCGGTTTCCAGGATCTGGACGTCGAGCTTGCTGTTATTTCTGAGTCTTTGCAGCATATCGAGGCCGCGGCGTCCGCGTTGACGCTTGGACGAATCGGCAGAATCCGCTACCTGTTGCAGTTCATTCAAGATAAAGTGTGGAATAATCAGGGTTCCGCTCAGAAAACCTGTTTCCGCAACGTCAGCAATGCGGCCGTCAATAATGACGGACGTATCCAGCAATTTGTAATCATTTTTTATATTCTTATCGCTGAATATTCCGCCAAGAGCCGAAAGATCAATATAATCACCTTTTGCGGCGCCGACCATGAGGCCGATGTAACCCATAAAGAACGCCAAAGCGATTGTCAGGAAAACTTTTATTTCGCCCGGGACAGTATTGATGTCTTGCGCGCTGACAAGCATTCCGATCAGATATGCGCCCGCGATTCCGAGTATTGAGCCGACGGCTGCTCCTATAAGCGTTTTGAGCGATGCGGTTCTGGCACGGATCTCGAAAGCAATGATTGCAATGGCAATAAATGCCCCGACCAAAGCCGAAGCTGTCTTGCGGGCAATATAGTCCTCAGTTCCGAAACTCGGGAAATGGGTCGTGGATTTAAGCGGATTTAGCAAAAAGCCGACCATTGCCAGCATAATGACAAATACCGCACGGATTATGATTACGTCCCATTTCATCGAAGCTATTTTAACACGAATGTTTCTGTTTAGTTAAATTTCTTACGGCAATGAACAAAAGTCTTTTCCCAAAGGTGAGTCAGGAGACCCGGAGTCTGGTAAGATATAGCGCTTGTCGCTCAGATACATGATGGCAAAAACACCTCAAAGCATATTTGTCTGCCAAAATTGCGGCCGTACGGAACGCAAATGGCTTGGCCAATGTCCTGATTGTTCGCAATGGAACAGTTTCGTCGAAGAAAGATACCGCAAGCCGGCACGGTCGGTTTCCGTTGGTTTTAATGGTTTATCAGTCGTTCAACCTTTTAATCAGATCGAGCCGCAGGACGAATCCCGCAGCCCTTCCGGCATAGGTGAACTTGATCGCGTTCTCGGCGGAGGAATCGTACCCGGCTCTTTAGTCCTGATCGGCGGAGCGCCGGGAATCGGCAAATCAACCATTGTGTTGCAGGCAGCGGAAAAGCTTTGTCTATCAGGCTCCAAAGTGCTTTATGTTTCCGGTGAAGAATCCGAAAAACAAATCAAAATGCGCGGCGAAAGGCTCGGCATCGCAGCCGAAAACCTCTTTCTGCTCGCGGAAACCTCCCTTGAAACTATTTTTGCAAAGACAGCCGAAACGAAACCGTCTGTCCTGATAATCGATTCCGTACAAACAATTTACACCGAAACCATAGAATCGGCACCGGGAAGCGTATCGCAGGTAAGAGACGTAGCTGCGAAATTGATGATCTACGCCAAGCAGACCGGCACGCCGATTTTCCTGACCGGTCATATTACAAAAGATGGTTCGATTGCCGGCCCTAAAACCCTGGAGCATATTGTTGATACGGTTCTTTATTTCGAAGGAGATCGGCACCATAATCACCGAATAATCCGTGCTGCAAAAAATCGTTTTGGCGCCGCAAACGAAATCGGCGTTTTTGAAATGACAGATCGTGGACTGGTAGCGGTCGTAAATCCTTCCGAATTGTTTTTACAGGAACGTCCGGCAAATGCCGCCGGTTCTATCGTTACGGTATGTATGGAGGGAACCCGGCCGCTGCTTGTAGAAGTGCAGGCATTGGTAGGCGGCTCGCGTCCCGGAACAGGCCGGAGAATGACACAAGGATTTGACCACAACCGCGCATCGCTTTTGATTGCCGTACTTGAAAAACGTTTGGGTTATCAGCTCTCCGGCGACGATGTATTCGTAAACATTGCCGGCGGCATCGAAATCGATGAGCCTGCGGCGGATCTCGGTGTTGCTGCGGCGATTGCATCAAGCCTTCGAAACCTTCCGATTTCTCCCACAACGGCAGTTTTCGGTGAAATCGGACTTACGGGCGAGGTCCGAGGCGTCTTGCAATCTCACGATCGTGCCCGCGAAGCAAAACATCTGGGTTTCAAGAAGCTTATTATCCCGGAATCCAATCGCAAAGGCCTCGAGCGGATTCTGGGCATTCGGATTATTGGCGTAAAGACGCTTGACGATGCCCTGGAAGCTATTTTTTCAGATGTCTAGTTATCCGGTATTCAGATATTACAAAACAAATTATCGGCAAACATGTCTAAAATTCAGAAAAAACAGCACGCCAACGGAAAACACCTGACTGATTCGCTGATGCGTTTTCCTGTTCATACCGTTTATGGCGGAGCAGACCGCTTTAGATCCAACACTACCGAAAAGTTCGGCCAGATTGCAGGTGAAACGCTGAAAACCTATGCCGCAAATCCCGATGTGTTTGCTGAAATCTTTGGTCTAAGTCCGGATCTGGCTGCGGATATCTATCGTAAAACTGCCGAAAAACTCAGGACCGAACCAATCGAAGACTTTCGTATAGATTTCGAAGATGGCTTCGGATACAGAACCGAAAGAGAAGAAGACGAAGCGGCAGTCAACGCTGCACGGGAACTTTCCGAAGCGCTCAAACTCCGACAGATGTCGCCGTTTTGCGGTATCCGCGTCCGTCCGTTTTCAAGACATACCATAGCCCGGGCTAAAAGAACGATTGATTTATTTGTCAAAACATTGATGGTTAAAGGCAATGCTCTGCCCGGACATTTTGTAATTACTCTGCCGAAAATCCGTTCTGTTGCGGAGGTCAGGTCATTGACCGGTTATCTTTCGAACATCGAAAAGCGGTTTCGACTAAAAGAAGGCGCCATCGGAATTGAGCTGATGGCTGAAACGCCGGAAACAATATTTGACCGCGACGGCAAGGTTGCCATAGGAAAATTCATAACCGCTACCCGCGGAAGATGCCGTTCCGTACATTTTGGAGCATATGATTATACTTCCCTTTTGGGAATAAGCGCCGCCGATCAGGATATACGTCATCCGGCTTGCATTTTCGCACGAAACCTGCTGCAGGCTGCGCTTGCCGCTTCATCGATCCGGCTGGTAGATTCGGTAACAATCCAAATGCCGATACCGATTCACCGCAGCGAAAGATTGAACAAAAAACAAAAGCAGGAAAATGTTTCGGCAATTCATTCCGCCTGGCGACGACACTTCAATAACGTAAAGCAATCAATGCGGGAAGGTTTTTTTCAAAGCTGGGATCTGCACCCGAATCAATTGCCGGCCAGATATGCGGCCGTTTACGACTATTTTCTTGGAAATACCGGAGAGCAATCCGCAAGGCTGCGTAGTTTTCTATCCGCCGCAGCTACCGCCAGCGTTACAAATAATGTCTTTGACGATGCCGCTTCGGCTGAAGGAACTTTGAATTTTTTCCGGATTGGTATAAGCTGCGGCGCGTTTTCGCCCTCTGAGATCAATCACATGCTTGGTTGCGAGGCGGCCGATTTATTCTTGGATTTTCCGCGTCTTGTCACGCGAATAAAAGTATAATCACTCCGCCGGCCCGCCCGACATTGCTTCATCGAGCATTTCTTCGCGCCGGCGCTTTAGTCCCGTCAACTCCGGATAATCTTCCTCACCGATATATTTTTTCGGTGCACGGAATGGATCAACGACAAGCGGAATCCCTTCCTGCTCAATTCGGTAATTGATTATTTCCGATATGAGGCGCTGCTCAAACGCCGTAATATCGAGGAATCTCGCCCCGATTCCCGTATTTTCGAAACGATAAAGAGCTTTGCAGCGAAGCGGCAGACGGTTTTTATTCGGCAATTCGATCTCAATCCTGAATTCATCGCCGGCGTAGATATTTTCTTCCCATTCGGTAAAGCAGCCGCCAATACTTATTTGCTGGAGAATCGTTGAATGGCGACGTCCATCCGCAGTAGTCAGAATAGCCGGGATATCCAAGGAAAATCTTATATGTTGCCGTTGATTTATTGACATAATCGGGTGGGCCGATCGTTAGTGCAGGCAATTCGTATTTTAAGGCTTCCGGCTTTTTGTGGCAAGGATTTTGATAAAAGTAAAATAAAAGCCGCACCGGACAGGTACGGCTGATAAATAAAATGTCAGAGGGGGCAGAAATCAATTTTTTGCTGCTTCAGCCTGTGCCGAACACAGTTGATTGAAAACTGCCGTGAGCTGCTCGGCAATAATTGCCGGATGACGGCCTTCCAGGTCCTTGCGTTCGAACATTTTCACCAGTTTACCGCCCTGCAAAAAAGCAATGGAAGGAGAAGACGGCTGATAACCTTCAAAATACGCGCGGGCTGTTTCCGTCGCATCGATATCGGCTCCGGCAAAAACCGTAATCAATTTATCCGGTTTTGGTGAAGAATTTGACAGAGCCATCGCGATTCCCGGCCTCACGCCGCCTGCCGCACATCCGCAAACAGAATTGACGACTACCATTACCGTGCCCGGAGTATTTTCGATAGCTGCTTTTACGGCTTCGGGTGTCTTGGTTTCCTCGAAACCAATCTGCGCCAATTCGGCACGCATACCGTGAATCATTATTTCTGGATATGGCATTAAATAATAACCTCTCTTATTCTAAATTCCTTTATATCCGGCCGGACGTTAAATCCTGACCTTTTTTTCAAGTATCGGTCACAGGCCGAATTTCGTCAAGTCCGGGCTGGCTATTGCTTTCTGCTTGCAGTAAGGTCAATTAAAAACTTAAACTCGCATTGGACCTTGAATCTTAAGGCTTTTTATATTTTATATCCCCGATGAATATCGAAACGGAGCGTAAATATCGTCTCAGCCAACGCAGGCTTGAGGAAATCTTAAAGCGTCTTTCCTCGCTGGGCGCAAGATTTGAAAAAGAAGTTTTCGAGGTAAATTACCAACACCGCGGCGGACAGATGGACGAACGCGGTGCAACGCTTAGACTGCGTAAAATCGGCGATTTTACCGTCCTGACTTACAAGGAAAAAGTACGGACGGAATCAGGCACTAAGCAAAAAATCGAATACGAAACACAGGTTTCTGACGTTGAAGCGACCGAGAAGATAATCGAGCGGCTAGGCTACCGTTTAACTGCGGTTTACGAAAAACGCCGTAAATACTGGCGATTGGACGACGTGGAGGTTGTGCTGGATGAGCTTCCGTTTGGCTTGTATATGGAAATTGAAGGCACTTTGGAAGATATTGACCGCGCCGAAAAGCGTCTTGGGTTGATTGAGAGCGAGCGCGAGCCGCGTGGCTATCCGCGATTGACAATAAAATACGGGAAACTGGTTAACGGAGTAGCCGAAGCCAGATTCGAACGCACGACCGCCGCCTAAACCGGTATTTCCTTGCCGGCAAAATAGATTTGAGAATCAAAAGTTTCAGCGGTTTCAGACTTCTTTATTTTCCGATATTTGCCGTCCGGCATCAGAATCCTTGCATTCACGGTATCTTTCAGATATGCCGCAAGTACATCTTCGACCAGATATTTCCTTTTGGTCTCATCCATTACGGGTGCCACTACCTCGACACGTCTGTCGAAATTTCGTTGCATCCAGTCCGCACTTCCAATAAACACCGCAGGCCCTCCATTTTCTCCGTTTGCAAAGTAATAAATCCTGCTGTGCTCCAGGAATCTACCGACTATTGAACGTACTCTGATGTTGTCGGATAATCCCTTGACGCCGGGCCGCAAAGAGCAGATGCCGCGTACTATCAGATCGATGCTGACACCGGCCGCGGATGCGGCATATAATTCTTCTATGATTTCCGTATCCGTAAGGCTATTTATTTTAATAATTAGCCTTGCCGGACGGCCAGCTCCGGCTGAATCCGCCTCGTTTCGAATCAGCCCGATAAACCTTTGCCTTAGATTCACCGGAGCAACCAGTAACCGTTCATATTCCGATTGCAGGGAATAACCCGTAAGAAAATTGAATAAATCGGTAACGTCATCACCTACTGTAGGGTCAGCGGTAAGAAGTCCGATATCCGTATATTGCCTCGCCGTAATTCCATTGTAATTACCTGTGGCGATATGTACGTAACGGATTAGTTTATCTCCCTCACGTCTGACAACCATAAGCACCTTGGAATGAGTTTTAAGGCTGCTAATACCGTAAACTACATGTACGCCTTCATCTTCCAGCCGTCTTGCCCATTCTATATTGTTTTCTTCGTCAAATCGTGCTTTTAATTCCACCAGTGCGGTAACCTGTTTCCCGAGCTGGTTGGCACGGATCAAAGAGCGGACTATAGGCGAATCCTTTCCGGTGCGGTAAAGACAAATCTTGATAGCCTGAACACGCGGATCTTCGGCTGCCTGCTCAACAAAATCCGTGACCGCTGAAAATGCGGTGTACGGATGATGCAGAAGAATGTCGTGCTTTTTGATTATGCCAAAAATATTTTTGTGCTCGAGCAGAACCGAGGGATGCACGGCCGTAATCGGACGATACTTCAGTTTCGGGAGATCAAGGGAATAAAGCTGCATAAAATCGGGTATACCGACAAATCCCTTGGTGCGGTAAACATCGTTTTCATCCAGACCTATGCCCTTGGTAAGCAATTTAAGCATCTTTTCCGGCATGGATGCGGCTACCTCCAGCCGCACCGGAAAGCGGTAACGCCTGCGTTGCAGTTCCCGTTCCAGGGTTCGCATCAGATCGCCGGCTTCATCCTCGCGTATTTCAATGTCGGCATCACGCGTAACCCGAAACAGGTGCCCCTCCGTAACCTTCATATTCGGAAAAAGCTGCGTTGCATTGGCGACGATAATTTCTTCCAGTAATGTAAAGCGGCGGTTTGTTTCATCTATTGCGATAAAACGCGGAACGGTTGGCGGTAGTTTGATCCTGGCAAAACGTTTTTGCCGGAATAATTGGCGCAGATTTTTTACCGAAGAACGCCTGTCAGGTTCGATGAAAAGGCCGAGATTCAGGCTCAGGTTCGAAATATACGGAAAAGGATGGCTGGAATCTACGGATTGCGGCGTCAATATCGGAAAAATGTTGTTATGAAAGTACTTATCCAATCGCTTGCGTTCACGCGACGACAATTCGACGTATGGTTCAATAGAAATTCCGGCCGCAGACAATTGCGGCAGCAGCTCTCCGGAAAGGTAATCTGACTGCAAACGGAGCATCGGTTGCAGTCTTTTTCTGATCTCGCTCAATTGTTCTTTTGGTGTAAGTCCGTCGGGAGATAATTCGACTACGCCTTCCTCTATCTGCTCCTTTATACCCGAAACACGAATCATAAAAAATTCGTCCAGATTGGAGGAAAAAATCGAAATGAATTTCAGACGCTCCAAAAGCGGGTGCCCGGTATTCATTGCCTCCTCCAGGACACGACGATCAAATTCCAGCCAGCTTAGTTCCCGATTGAAGTAGCGAGATTCACGGTTTTGTGTTGAATTGGCCGGGATTTTGCGCTTTCGGTTAATTGTTCGGGGATTTTTTTCGGTAATCTTCCTGGGTCGGACCATAAACGGCATTAATAGTATAAAGGCAATTGCGATTTAATTGATGTTAAATTTTAAGGAACAATCGTTACCTGAGTGCCGATTGGCGTTAACTCGAATAACCGTAACATGTCCGGATTTGAAAGAGCTATACATCCTTTTGTCCAATCACCTCCGCAGCCGCCTCCGTGAATATAGATCTCGCCTCCAAGCGCTGTTTTCTGTGGCGGCAAATTGCCATTTTTATGCGCATTAAGTATTTCCCTGTACTCATTTATGCCAATCTTTCCATTTCGGAATGCGGCAATCGCATCTTCGTAATTCGGATAATCGAGCCCCAGAGACAGGTAGTATTTGCTTTTTGGATTCTTTACGGCTATGTGGTAAATGCCTTCCGGCGTTTTGCCATCGCCCTCTGCGGTTTTCTTACCGACAGGCGAAAAACCCAGTGATACCGGAAAACTGCAAACCGGCTCCGGACTCTTTTCCTGTAACACAGACAATCGTCTAAGTTCTTTTTCTACAATAATTATCACTTTACAATTTCTTTCAGAATTTGGGCTCCTTCTTCCCGATGCGAAATTATGCGTATTTGTCTCGGATCGTTACCCTCACCTTTGATTTGAATGTAAAAAACCCTTCCGGAAACCGGATATAAGCCAAGGCGTTCCGCCCACTCGATCAATACAACCGCGTTTTCGGCTTCAAGTATCTCTCCAAGACCGATCTCCAGATCAAAGTCCGCATTTGGGCTCAGACGCCAGAGGTCAATATGAAATAAATCCAGATTATCTGTTGAATAACGGTTTACAAGGCTAAAACTCGGGCTGGAAACATCTTCTTCGCTAACTCCGAGTGCCCGTGCAATCCCTTTCACGAAAAGCGTTTTGCCGGCACCCAGATCGCCTGTAAACAAAACTACATCGCCTGCTGAGAGAAATTTGCCAAACTTCGAAGCCAGTTCGGCGGTCTCTTCCGGCGAACGAGATAAAAACTCCTTTTCCATCGTTTAACAATTATTTTCAGTTGCTAAATTTCCTAAATGCATCCGTAAATGCATCCCGGACGTCCGAAGCAGTCATAACCCTTTTTCCGTATTTTTGTTGGGCAATATCGCCGGCTGTGCCGGCAAAATAAACGGCCGCTGCCGTTGTTTCCGCAGGATCCAGACCTAAAGCCGCTGCCTGAGCAATGAAGCCTCCCAAAAGACCTGTAAGCGTATCGCCGTTTCCTGCTTTACCAAGGCCCGAATTACCGGTCGGATTAACAAATATACGACCGTCAGCCGTGCCGATAAGCACACGCTCTCCTTTAAGTACCAAAATTACCGAATTCCGCATTGCAAAATCCCCGACCGCGGCGATTCGGTCCCGTAAATGACCTTCAATACCTGACAAACGACGAAATTCTCCCTCGTGCGGGGTTAAAATGCGGACTGCGGTCTTTGCATTGATCACAGATGCATCTTCGAGCGGAGCAAAGGCATTCAGGGCGTCCGCATCAACAATGGCGGGTATTTTCAATTCGGAAAGCAGTTTTTTGACAAAAACTTTTGTCTCTGAATCCAACCCGAGCCCACATCCGACGGCTACGGCTTCAAATTTGTCTGATTCAGCAAGAAAAAGTTCCGCGGCCGAACTTGCAAAACCGCCGGAACCATTATCCGGCAATGTTTTAATAATTATTTCCGGTAAAAGACGTGGTGCAACTTTGCCGGAAATTCCCTCCGGTACAAATAATGTTACCAACCCGACACCGGAACGCATTGCGGCGGTGGCTGCCAAAACGGCTGCGCCGGAATATTCTGCCGAGCCGGCAATAATCGCCAGGTGGCCGCGACGATTTTTATAGGAATCATAGGTATATTCGGATGATTTCAACCATTGAACGGCATCAGACGATTCAAGCAAAAATACTTTTGAGCTTTGTTTTTCAATCAATTTATTCGGTGAGCCGATATCAGCAATCACAAGTTTCCCGTTGTTACGATAGAAAGGAGCAATGACATTTTCCGGCTTGGGAGAGGTAAAAGTAACCGTCAGGTCAGCGATAAAGGCCTCGTCGGCTGACTCCGTACGCTCTGCAGAAAGTCCTGAAGGTACATCAATCGACAAAACCGCAGGGCGCCGGTTGCGTTTAAAGATTTCTATTTCCGTTTCGGCGAGTGAAGCCGCAAAACCGGAAATCGGTTTTGTAAGTCCGGTGCCAAAGATTGCGTCAATGATACAATCCGCAGATTCGAAAATATCGGCCGGGTTGTTGCTAACCGAAAGCCTTTCAATGCTGATCCTGCCCCCAAAAGGGGAATCTTCAGCCGTTAAATTGTGCAGAATGTGATAGTTAGCACGAGCGTCAGGAGAAAATTCGTCCGGAGGAAAAAGCAGGAAAACCCGACATTGCCCGCCAAGAAGGTAAAGAAGTCGGGCTACTGCCAGTCCGTCACCTCCGTTATTCCCTTTGCCGCAAAGAATGGCAAACCGTTTGCCGGAGATGTTTTGATTGAACAACCGGAGGATTTCGCGCACAACGGCATTTGCCGCCGTCTCCATCAGAACAGCCGATGAAATGCCGGTTTGCTGAATCGTCAGGCGGTCAACTTCCCGCATCTCGGCAGCGGTGAGCACTTTACGCATCGAAGCAAATTTAACACATACGGAAGACGAAAGCGCAAAAGCCCGCATCGACAGCTGATCTGAAGATGCTTAAATACGCGGGATTGAAGCCGGATAAAACAAAAAATCAGTAAAAAATGAAAAAACCGCGCCGGTAGAACGCGGTTCTCAAAGACTTATTCTGAGAAATCGAAAGGTCAGCCCGATGCAAAACAGTTGGCATTTTTGTCTGCCACTGTGCCTGGTCACAAATTACTTCCGTTCAAATAATACAAAGTTTCATTAGAATCCCGTTTCCAGAAAATTACAAATTATCGAAAAAATACCCCTAAAGTATAAATTTCTAAGGGATTTGCTCCCGGCTGGATTCGAACCAGCGACCTTTCGCTTAGGAGGCGAACGCTCTATCCTACTGAGCTACGGGAGCACATTTCATTTAAGGTTGTTTTGGCAGACAGGTAACTAGCTTTTGCTGCTGAAGCCGGTTATGACGAATACCGGACCAATGATTTGACGTTATAACCCGCTAGTTTTTCTCTGCCGCCGAGAAAGGTGAGTTCTACGGCAAACAACAGTCCCGCTACTTTGCCGCCAACGCCCTCTACCAATTCCACGACGGCTTTTGCCGTCCCACCGGTGGCCAGTAAGTCATCTACAATCAACACTTTATGACCTTCGCCGACTGCGTCGCGATGCATCTCGAGAGTATCCTGCCCGTACTCCAGATCATAAGAAACCGAAACTTTCTCTGCCGGAAGTTTCTTCGGCTTTCTGACCGGCACAAAACCCACGCCGAGCTGATACGCCAGCGGGGCACCAAAAATAAAACCGCGGGACTCTATGCCGATGACAGTATCGATATTCATGCCGCGGCATGTTTCCGTCATCTGATCAATTGTTTCTTCAAAACCTGCCGCATCTTTCAGAAGTGTTGTAATATCGTAAAAATTTATGCCCGGCTTGGGAAAATCGGGCACCTCTCTAATAAGTTTTTTAAGATTCTCCATAAATCAATATTATCCAATTCGTTTGGCAATCACTACTTTTCAATTCGAAAATCAGTAAATCCCGGATCAGGGTCCAGCACGATTTCCTCGATTTCATCGACTTTGGCAAATGCCGGACCGGCAGCAATGTCGTCACGAAAAGAGTTTACCGCCCTCTCCTCACCCTGGGCAAAAATTTCCACTCTCCCGTCCGGCAGATTCCTCACGTAACCCTTTACCTGATGCTTTGCAGCAGATCTTTGGGTGAAATAACGGAAGCCCACGCCCTGAACCAGACCACCTATAAAAAACCGACGGGCAACCAATCTCCTGCCTGAATCCGACATTTCGTTTTCTTCCGGGAAAGAAAGCCAAATCTTTCCCGAATGCAATTTTGCCAAGTTTGAAGCAGGTTGTCCAAAACGGCAGTTGCGGTTGTTTACATTTTTTCGGTTTGATGCCAGAATTTCACTTGTGAAACGTTTCGCCACATATATTTTTTTTCCTTTGCTGGCAATGATTTGTGCTGCAAATCCGGCCGCCGCGCAGCAAAGGCCTTTGATTACCGACGACGTTGACATTACACCGCAAGGCACGATCGAGCTTTCGGTCGGTGTGGATTTTATCCAGAATGCCAAATTTCCACTCTCAGGCCTTCGCGGCGACATGACGCGGGTCGGAGATATCCGCCTGCGTACCGGCTTTGCTTCTAATGTTGAAATCCAGGTCGAAGGCACTATCCAAAACTTTCTCGCAATCAATTCCCAAGGGCCGTCGTCCATTCCGTTACGGATAACGGGTAATTCTACTAATGACTTCGACGATTTTACTGTTTCGGCAAAGGTTAAACTTGCTAACGAAACGAAATCGCTGCCTGCCGTAGGATTCAAATTCGGATTCCAAATGCCTAATACTGACCAGTCAAGAGGCATTGGCACAAATCAAATCAATATTTTCTCCAAGCTTCTTCTTCAGAAAAAGTTTGGGAAAAAAGCCGGCCGGGCACCGCTCGCGAATATTTACGGTAACATAGGGCTGGGAATACTCTCCGCACCTCTGGCCTCATTTACGCAAAACGACGTGCTGTTGTATGGCCTGGCGGGAAACTTTCGTCTGAATAAACGGATTCATCTGGTAAGCGAAGTCAATGGCCGCTTAAATACCAGAAAAGGCACTGCACCGATCGGCACCGAAAGCATTGGTCAATTTCGTTTCGGCACGCAAATCAAAGCCTCCGGCCTTCGTTTCGATACTGCGGCGCTTTTCGGCCTGACGCGCAACAGCCCACGGACCGGTGTTGTCTTTGGTGTTACGTATCAATCTCCAGTTTTTGTTCCGATTGCGAAATAGGCCTAATGGCTATTGGCGAAAAACCTTTACCAAGCATCGGGGCATTACGAATACCATCATTTACAAACCGCTTTGCCGTCTCTACGGCGCCTGTCAATGACAAACCGATTGCAAGATTGGCAGCAATCGCGGATGAAAGCACACATCCGGTGCCATGTGTCGCATTGGTTTCGTGGTATTCACCCCTGAATTCAAATAATTCATCACCAACGTATAGAAAATCTACCGCCTCGCGATAGTGCCGCTTTGGTTCACCTGAATTTTCCAATCTCAGATGTCCTCCTTTTATCAAAACATTTTGTGCCCCCAGGCCGCGAAATATCTCCGCCGCCAATGCAATGTCATCCCGCGATTCAATCGCAATGCCGGTAATCCGTTCGGCTTCCTGTATGTTTGGGGTTACTAATGTGGCAATCGGAAAAAGATTGGCGATCAGCGCACGAAGAGCAGTATCGTCTATAAGATCAAAGCCGGAAGTGGATCTCACGACAGGATCAACTACCAGAGCCGGGATACCTGCATCCTTGAGCAATTCTGCGGTTACGCAAATCGTTTCGGCCGTCGGCAGCATTCCGGTCTTAACAGCGGCAACTTCATAATCCTGCAAAATCGGTAATATCTGTCGACGTAAAATTTCAGCCGTTACATTCTCGGCACCGAATACACCGGTCGTGTTCTGAAAGGTAATAGAAGTTACGCATCCCGCCGGGAAACAGCCGAATGCCGAAATCGCCCTCACATCAGCAAGAATACCTGCGCCGCCCGATGGGTCCAATCCTGCAATTGACATTACAACTTTCTGCATATTCAGCACTTGACGGTTTCCAGAAAATAACGAATGGCGGCAAAACCGGCCGCTCCGGCCCCGAGTACATCATTTGCCGTTTCGGCGTTAATACCACCGACGGCGATTACGGGAACGCTTTCCGAACGCTTAACTGCACTACGAAGAACTTCTATGCCCAAAGGAACGCCTTTACCAGGCGTCGAAAATACGGGTCCAAACAAAACGTAATCTGCGCTTGCCGATTTCGCGGCATCAATATCGGAAAGAGTATGTGCGCTGACACCAAGGATAAAACCCTTGGGAACCAGTCCACGCACAACATCAGCAGGCAAAGAATCTCCGGGAAGGTGGACGCCGGCCGCTCCGGCCGCAAGGGCAACGTCGAACCGGCCATTAACAATAATTGCAATTCGGCCGCCGGTAGCTGATACAAGTCGTTTCGTTATTGAAAACAGTGATCTGCCGGAGAGTCTTTTTTCTCTTAATTGAAAAAAATCGATCCCTTCATTTGCGGCATTGACCGCCAGCGACTCCAATCGCTCCGAATCCGCTGCCAGATTCTCGTCGCGGCAATCCCCGGGCGTTATCAACATGCGAACGCATTTACTGCCGTTTATCATTTGATGTCCCGCCGCGCAGCATCGCTACGCTCTGTTCAAAATGCGCAGCTTCCCAAAAAGCAATCAGCAGATTGACTACACCGAGTCCTGTAACAGCTCCCCGAAACCAATTGGAGACTACCGTCCTTCGGATGATATCGAGCCCGGAATTATCGGTAACAACAGCGAGAAGATAATTTTCCGACCAATTGCCGAACAATAGATCCCATGGCGCTAAAATCAGATAAACACCAAGCAAAAGACACAATGCGATAAAGAAAATGACGGTCAGGCGTTCAACCATACCGTCATTATAATATAACTAACCTGAATCAGGTTCTATATGCACAATTACCTGGCGGCAATAAGATTTTTCAACCTGTCGCCTACATCGCGGAAATCTACATCCTCGGCATAAACTTGCTCGAAATATCTGTTAGCTGCCTCATAGTCGTTGTCCGCCTCGGCTGCGACTCCCAGCTCATACCAAAGTGCCAGCTTTTCTTCGGTACCAAGATTCGGTGTTTCAAGTGCCCTTTGATACCATCGGGTGGCTAGTTTCGGCATCCCGTTCTGCATAAAACAATGTCCGAGAAGATTTGCGCAATGGAAAAACCGCCGCGTGCCGTCATCCGGGCGAACTTTTGAGGCCGCTTCCTGGAAACCGGCTATTGCCTGTTCCAGGAGGCCCATTTCCTGATATGCAATTGCCGTTTGATACTGCGTGTCAAAATCCGAATCATTTGCTTCAGGTTCGTCATCAACCAGACCAAGTTCACTGCGAAATTCATCTAAATTGAAAACACCCGAATTCGCATTGGTATTGCTATCTTCGGCATTAGAGAGCGCGCCGGCACCGCCCAATAGCGAGCGAAGCTCACGAATTTCGTCGGTTTCGCCAAATTCGGCGCGAAGCTCCTCTATAGCCTTTGCCGCCAATTCGGCATAACCGCTTTCGATATAGAACTTTATGCTGTCACACTCCCGACGCAGTCTTGCCTCAGGCGATTCGTCAATTTCCGATAATTCGAATAATTCAGGCTCCTGAAAATCATTTGCAGCTTCCGAACCTGTATTTTCGTCAAGCCGGCCTGTGTCAAGAGAAACATCGGATTCCGAAATCTGCGCCAATGAATCGGCAATGATCGCAGCAGAAACAGGAGCAGCATTTGATTGCGTATCCAATACCGCCGCCACCGACGAGTGTCCGTTTTTGTAAAAGCGTTGGTCGAAAAGTCCGTTTGCAGTCGGCTCTATATCTTCGAAACCGCCTGCGGAATTGATTTCTCTGAGGCGTTCGGCAAAAGCTGATTCATGGGGCATCAATAATGCAAGCTGTGAAAGCGCGTAACGCTCATCCTCGACACAGCCGAACTTTCTGCCGAGATCCGCAAGCTGCCTGAGAGCATCCTTAAGAGCATTTTCGTCCCGCTGCCATGTTACAAAACGAACAAGCAGCCTTACCGCTTCCAGATTTTCCGGATCATAAGCAAGAATTTTTCTTACGATTTCAGCAAACTCCAGAGCCTGTCCGCCGGCAAGAAGATGCTCGGATGCCATTGAAAGTACTCTGGACGCTCCGTCCATGTCTGACTTTTCAATGTAATGCCTGGCAACTTCCAGGAATTTGGGATAGTTTGCCGGCTCCTGCTCAACAAGTTTTATTACCGTTTTCTCTGCCCGTTCTGATTCTCCGGCAGATAAATAACAGTCAATCAGCAGATAAACAAGGTCGCGGTTTGCCGGATATTTTGAGTGCAGATTCTCCAGCCGCTTAATAACTTCGGCCTGTCTGCCAAGAAAGAATGATTCTTCTACGCACCCCAGCAGGGCTTTTTGACCCAACGGATCAATTTCCAACGAACGGTGAAAGGCCTCAAGGGCACGCTCGTGCATTCCTTTTTTGGCAAAACGAAGGCCTGCTTCCGAAAATGCATCTGCTGCCTCGCTATCCTGACCTTCTTTCAGATAGGCTTCTGCGATTGACTCATATACCTCTGTATTATTGACATCGAGCAGTGCAATCTGTTTCCAGATTGCAAGTGCTTCCGTGATTCTTCCTTTGGCCTGATAGCTTTCGGCAAGAATAACGTAATGGGATTTGGCCTCGGCGTATGCACCTTTAGATCTGTAAAGCTCGGCCAGACGCTCCGTAACGGTAGGCGAATTGGGTTGAATCTTCGCAATTTTGTTGTAAACGGCGATAGCCTTCTGGTCAAACCCCTGCTTGGCATAGTATTCGGCAACTGCCATGTAGCATTTTACTGCCAATGTAGTTTCCGAAACCTTTGTGTACAAATCGCCAAGAAGATTCAGCGTTACGAAATCACGCGGATCATTTTCTACGACTTGTTTATATTCGGTTATTGCCAGACGAATCTTGCCTTGTGCGAGGAAACGCTCGGCATTTCGCATTGCCTTTGTTTTATCGAAAACCATCGCGATTTAAATCGAAGCCAAGCAGAAACAGGCTGCCGAAAGATATTCCGGAGGACGTAATGAAAAGACACTTACAGGTGGGAAAATTCAGTCAACCTGCATTATTGAAACTAGCATATTGATTTAATTTCTGTCAATTCTTTTTATACATTGTTGAGAAATGTTTAACATTAACTGTCGAAAATTTTGTTTTCGTGGCAATTCGTCCGCTTTGAAATTTAGGTTAAAATATAAACGCATTTATGAAAGCTTTAATCCTTGCCGGTGGTAAAGGAACACGGCTGCGGCCGCTGACCGTTTATACACCAAAACCAATCGTTCCAATTGCAAATCGTCCATTCCTGCTCTACCAAATTGAAATCCTGGCAAAGGCCGGTATCAAAGACATTACGCTTTCGCTCGGCTACCAGCCAAATCGCATAGAAGACATCATCGGTGATGGCCGGGACCTTGGCGTAAGGATTTCTTACGTAACCGAACCTTCCCCTATGGGAACGGCCGGAGCCTATCGGTTTGCTGCAGGGCCGGAACCTGAGCAAATGATCGTACTTAACGGAGACATTCTGACAAATCTGGACATCTCATCACTTTTGTCGCTTCATCGCGAGAAAGAAGCAGAAGCTACTATCGCACTTGCTACAGTTGAAGATGCATCCAAATACGGGCTTGTGTTAACCGACAATGATAATCGGGTTCTGGAATTCCGTGAAAAACCACAGCCCGGCGAATCTGCCGATGATTCAAATACAATCAATGCAGGCATTTACGTATTGGAGCCAAGCGTAGCCGAAGAGATTCCTGTTGGAGAAAATGCCTCTTTTGAGTACCAAATATTCCCTGCGCTATTAGCCGCCGGGAAAAAATTCTTTGCTTATACGATGACAGACAATTACTGGCGGGATATTGGCACACATGGCAATTATCTCGCAGCGAACCTGGACATTATCAAAGGTAAGGTGGGAAACCTTAACGGCCATCGCATTGCTTCATCAGATGTTGCGACGAAGGCTTTTGTGGACGATGTGTCATTGATCGGAGAGGGCTGCGTTATAAAACCGGGAGCAAAGATTATCCAATCCATAATCGGGCCCGGCGTCCAAATCGAGGAAAAGGCAATTATCGAGAATTCAGTTATTTGGCAATATGCCCGCATTGCCACTGCCGCTGCCATAAAAGGAGCAATTGTAGGTTCGGGAGCACATATCGGCCGTAATTCTGAAATAGGAGCAGGTTCCGTTCTCGGTGATCGTGCCGTAATTCCTGATTATTCGGTAATTTAAGCACTTGGTTTAACGATTTTACGATGCCGGAACTTCCTGAAGTTGAATTCATTCGCCGCCAACTTGAATTAAATATTGCAGGCAAACGGATTATTAGAGCAGAGCTGCTGCGCCGGGGGCTTGCACCTAAGGTTTCGCCGCATGAATTTTCCGAAAAATTAAGCGGCAAAACGATAACCACCGTTCTTCGACGTGGAAAATTTCTGATTTTTAAACTTTCAGGTAAACAAATTCTTGCAGTTCATTTGAGAATGACCGGGAAATTTTCCCTTCTGGCGGCCGATGAAGAACTGCCGAAACATACTCACGCACTTTTTGAACTGCAAGGAAAGCAACTCCTTGTATTTTCTGATCAGAGACATTTCGGTCGGATGATTTTATCCCGAGGAAATGATATATCTGCAATTTACGAGCTGGCGTCGCTTGCTCCCGAGCCATTTCAGGAAACATTCCACCTTGATGATTTTCGCTTCTTGCTGCGCCGTTCGCAGAGGCCGATCAAGGAATTTCTTCTCGACCAGACAAAAGTCTGCGGGCTTGGCAATATATATGCGGCAGAAGCATTATTTCGCGCAGGCATTCATCCGGCTACCAAAACATCTTCGATTGGACCCGTCCGCAGTCGACGCTTGTATCAGGCAATTTTAGAAACCGTAAGTGCCGCCATTTCAGAACTTCCGGGAAGAGATTTCTTTTCGCTTCGCCCCGTGACACAAAACTATAGTGAAACCAATCGGGCAGAATGGTTGGTCTATGCACGGGAAGGCCAGGCTTGCCACAATTGCCGTGCAAAAATTAAATCATTGCGTCAGGGCGGCCGGACGACATATTTCTGCCCTTTTTGTCAAAAGAAATAGCCTTGCTTTTGCACTTGACACTTACGGCCCGGCGGCTCATTATTCATTTATTATCCGTGGTGAGTTATTGCGACTTGCGACCACGTTAAATAAACTGCTAAACAGCCAAATTCTTGAAGTCAGACCGGAATCTCGCTGTTTGGCGAGATTTTTTCTTTATGCGGTTTTTTGCGGATTGGCTACATAATCTGCAAGAAGGTTTGTGTTAATAAAATGAGAAAGTTCAGGGAATTGCTCGAATCGGACGCCGTTTTTGTCTTTGACGGCGCTGTAGGTACGCGGCTTTATGATAAAGGTGTTTATATTAACCGAAGTTATGATGAACTGAATCTTTCTGCTCCGGATCTGGTCCGTGAAGTACATGATGAATATGTAAAAGCCGGTGCAGACATAATTGAAACCAATTCTTTTGGTGCAACACGTCATAAATTACGCCAATACGGTCTGGAAGAAAAACTGCGTGATATAAACATTGCCGCTGCACGACTTGCCCGCGAGGCAGCCGGTGATGAAGTGCTTGTTGCCGGCGCCATCGGACCGCTCGGAATCAGGATAGAGCCATTCGGCCCGACTTCGTTTGACGAGGCAAAGGATTTGTTCAAGGAACAGGCGGAGGCATTGCTCGAGGGCGGAGTAGATCTTTTTATACTGGAAACGTTTTCCGAACTTCCGGTCATAGAGCAGGCGCTTCGTGCCGTCCGCGAACTCGGCGATTTTCCGGTAATTGCTCAAATGACGATCCAAATGGATGGCAATACCACATTCGGCACATCACCGGAAGTGTTTACGGCACGCCTGGATGAACTTGGGGCAGACGTAATCGGGCTCAACTGCGGAATGGGTCCCAATCATATTCTGACCGCGCTTGAAAAGATGCGTTCGGTTACCTCAAGGCCGCTTTCGGCCCAGCCTAATGCAGGGCTGCCCCGCGATGTTCAGGGTCGTCAGTTTTATATGGGGTCGCCTGAATATATGGCCAAATTCGCAAAGCGCTTCGTCCAGGCCGGGGCAAGATTTGTCGGCGGATGCTGCGGGACGACACCTGCACATATCAAATTGATTTCCGATTCGGTGCGTTCCATCTCGCCGCGTCGTCAGAAAACGACTGATCGGCATGAGGTTATCCGTCTTTCTGAAATCAAACCCCCTGATGTCAGTGTAATTGACCCTGTTGATAGATCACGCTGGTCCCGGAAGATTGCCCTGGGTGAATTTGTAACTTCCGTCGAAGTGCTGCCGCCAAAAGGATGCGACGCCGCTCAAACGCTGGATTCAATCAGGCTGCTAAAGGAAGCCGGAGTAGATGCCGTAAATATTCCCGACGGGCCGCGTGCACAAACGAGAATGTCCGCGCAGGCAACTGCCGTATTGGTGGAAAAAGAAGTCGGTATCGAGGCCGTATTGCACTACTGTTGCCGCGACAGGAATCTACTCGGAATGATGTCTGACCTGCTCGGCGCGGCCGCTCTGGGCATACGAAACCTTTTGCTTATCACAGGCGATCCGCCAAAAATGGGGCCGTATCCCGACGCCACCGCAGTTTTCGATATTGACTCGATTGGTCTCACCAACATGGTTAATAAGCTCAATCATGGGCTGGATATCGGAAACAATCCGATTGGAAAGCCGACAGCCTTTTCCATAGGCGTAGGCGTCAATCCCGGTGCAATTAACCTCGAAGAAGAAATAAGACGGTTTGAGTGGAAGGTTGAAGCCGGTGCGGAATATGCAATTACACAGCCCGTTTTTGATACCGATCAATTGCGTTCATTTCTGAAAAGAATTGAGCACGTAAGAATTCCGATTATTGCCGGTATCTGGCCGCTTGTCAGCTACCGTAACGCAGAGTTTCTGCACAATGAAGTGCCCGGAGTGAATGTAACTCCTGAAATAATGGAAAGGATGCGGATTGCATCTGAAAAAGGAAAAGAATTCGCCCGTGAAGAAGGAATTGCGATTGCCCGCGAATCGCTTCAGGAAGTCCGGGATCTGATTGCAGGGGTCCAGGTTTCAGCTCCTTTTGGAAATGTCCGTTATGCTCTGCAGGTTTTCGAGGTGCTCGGGGAATAATCAATCCTGACCGGAGAACAATGTCCGGTTAGAGTCCGATATAAATATACCGATAATGTTAAACAATAAAAAACTTTGTTGACATATTCGGTCAATTTGAATTATCTTTTAATTGGCCATCGGGTCACTCCCAACAACTTCCTCCCATCCCCAACTTTAAACTGACCCTTTTTGACTAAATCTTATCGGAGAGTTGCTGAACTATGTTTACGAACGTTTCTCGGCGGACGTCCGGAGAACTACAATTGATTCACCGGAAATTACTTGTTATATCTGCTATCGCTTTGAAAACCTTTTTTGTTGTTTCATTTGTTCTGCTGACATCGGTCGCGCTCATGGCGGCGACCTATACGGGAACAAATACCGGTGCTATACCTGACGGCCCGTCGGGCAGCAGATCTTGCGGAACGCCGCGTGACGTGCAGTTTAATGTCGCGGGCTTTACGGGAAATTTTGGTGCCGTTTCGGTAAGTTTCACTGCTACACACACTTATGTAGGAGATCTCGAAGTAACGCTGATTGCTCCAAACGGTGCCGCACATCTTTTGTTTTCTTTTGTAGGTTCGAATTCAAACACCGATCCCGGCGATGATTCAAATCTAGGTGCTACATATTCTTTTTTGGATACTGCAACATCTAACTTTTGGGCAGCGGCAGCCGGAGTTGGTAATAATGCAAATGTGCCGGGGGGATCCTACCGCACACAGGCAGCCGGACCATTTGCCAACGACAATCCCGGCCCGCCATTTACAAATATGAATTCGACATTTGCCGGCCTGACGCAAGCACAGATCAACGGTACTTGGATTTTGCGTTTTCGTGATTGCTGGCAGGCAGATACCGGCTCTGTGTCGGCGGCATCGCTGTTGTTGCTGCCACTATCTGCAGGTCCGGCAACAGTTGAGGGACGTGTGGTAACATCAGACGGACGTGGGATTAAAAACGCTCTGATTGAGGTAACCGGTGGAAACCTCACCGAGCCGAGATATGTAATAACGAATACATTCGGCTTTTATCGAATACCGGATCTGGAAAGCGGACAATCATATGTATTTGCAGTGCGGGCAAAGAAATATAATTTCCGCGAAAACCCGATTTTCATTTCGGTCGAACAGGATTTAAGAGGAATCGACTTTGTCGCCGATCCATTTTGATACTTTGTAGTCATTCGACGTTAAGCACAATCTTGCCTAAAGCCTTGTTCTCAATGATTTCGTGGTGCGCCTGAGCTGCATCGGCAAGGGCGAAGCGGCGCCCTACGTATGGCTTCAAAAAACCGGCACTCAATCCATCATATATTGCATGATGAATTTCCTTGAGATCATCCGCGGCTGCGTTGAATAGAGACATTCCGTAAATCACCGCATCTTTTGTCATGATTTGACGAGGCGAAAAATCCAGACTTCCGCGGCTCCCGACAACTACGATTCGACCAAACATTGCAAGACATTCAAAGTCGCGCTCAAGATTTTTATTTGCGAGCATTTCGATAATAACCGCTACGCCGTCTTGTGACCATTCCCTTATTTCGGAGAAATGATCTTCATTCGAATGGTCGAAGACGGCATCGGCTCCGGCACTTTCAACTATCTTTAAGCCCTCCGGGGAACCGGCGGTTCCGGCGATACGAAGTGCCGCATTTTTAGACCACTGAATCGCGGCAATACCTACGCCACCCGAAGCGCCGTGAATGAGTACGGTTTCGCCACTTTGGCATCGGGCCTTCTGAAATAATGCCCGGTAGGCTGTTGCGTATGGCGTCCATATTCCCGCGCCTTCTTCAAAACTTACATTTTCCGGCAGACGGCCAAGCTGCTGCTCGTCGCATAATGTGTATTGCGCATAGGTGCCGGAAATCGAACCCGCAGTATAAACCGTGTCACCGGGACTAAAGCGCCCGACTCCAGGCCCGATATCTTCTACAACTCCGGCAGCATCTTTCCCCGGAGTATAAGGCAATTTAGGCGCATAAGCGTAAAGTCCACTCCGCAAATAAGTATCTACCGGATTGACACCGACGGCATATACGCGTACAAGAACCTGTCCCGGGCCGGGCCTCGGAACTTCAACTTCCTCCAGATGCATTACCTCCGGTTCTCCATATTCGTGAACCACAATTGCTTTCATCATTTTTTTCATAACAAGTCAGTACAGATTTTGAAAACACGGTGACGTGCTCACTTGGATTTGTCCTCTTGCGCCAATTTTCCGGTTTAGTGTAACATTCGCGGCAAATATGAAACCCATTAGATTTTTATACAGCGCCCCATTCTGAGTTTCAGTTCTTTGTAACCAGATTGCCGGCACGGTTAGATCAGTTATTTGTCAGATCGGCAAATGGTTAATTCCTGGCCGATTCAATTACACAATACATCAAAAATGCACTTTGAGTCTCCCCAGGTAGTTTGTACGTGATTTGGCAAGCCTGCCAGACCGCAGTTCCGGTGAGATTTTTGTGTACATACGGAATTGATAAAAAAGATGGAGGTTTGATAAATGGCATACCTGCTCGCAATTTCCATAGGGCCCGTTCAGGATTTCATATCCGCAGCCAGAAAGACCCGCGACCTGGCAGCAGGTTCGCAATTATTGAGCGAACTGGCCGGTGCGGCGGCAAAAGAAATTGCGAATATGAATGGCGAACTCATATTCCCTGTCCTGGATGGCAATTCAGGTAATGATTCATTACCGAATAAGCTGCTTGCAATTGTAGATTCGCCTGACAGGGCAGGAGAAGCAGCGGAAAAGGCAGTAAGACAGAAACTGAAGAAGATTTGGGAAGAAATAATTTACGAAAACGGCAATCCTAAAAAATGGGTAGAAAATTCACTGGATATTAGGGATGCAGAGAGGCAGATCGAGGACATACTTGAAATTTACCTGGCCGCAGTCCCTTACGATGAAAGCCAACACGGCAAATCAAGAAAAACGGTTGATTATTTGCTTTCTGCCCGCAAATCTTTAAGAAATTTCGGCCCGGTAACATGGGGCAGCAGCAAGCCCAAGTCGTCATTGGACGGTCAGAGAGAGGCTGTCATTAATTTAACCGACAAGGATATTAATCTGGCACGAAAACTTGGTTTAAAACACGGCGAACAGCTCTGCGCACCCGGACTTCTAAAACGCCTTTACAAGTTAAGACATGGAGGATCGGAAAGTTTTCCGGGAACATCTCATTTCGCCGCTTTGCCTTTCTTAAGTAAATTATCCGACATCAAAGAATACATTGAAGTGCTTAAAACATATTTCCCCGAAGAAAGATCTTTCGAAATAAGGCACGGGGACAAAAGTTTCCTCGATGGTCGTTTCCTTTTTGAATCCGAAATAAATGACATTGCCGCTGAATACTATTCGGGTGATAAAAATGCGGATAAGCAACAAGAGGCCGTTAAAAACATCACAAGGAAACTAAAAGAAATTCTTGAGGCGGCAAAGCCTGATGTGCCAAGCCCCTACTATGCAATCTTACTTGCCGATGGCGACGATATGGGAAAAGTCCTTGCTTCCATAAAATCTAAACGCGAGCATCAGGATTTTTCGCGTAAACTCGCTGAATTTGCCAATCAAGCAAAAGGAATTGTTGAGAGGGCCTGCGGGCGTTTGGTTTACGCGGGCGGTGATGATGTTCTTGCCTTTTTGCCGCTGAATACGACGCTAAAATGCGCATCTGAACTTTCGAAGGTGTTTTCTGAAAGTCTTAAAGCAATTCTCCCAAACGAAAATTTACCGACAATGAGTATCGGTATTGTAGTAAAGCATTACATTGAGCCATTGTCCGACGCATTGGAGTTGGCCCGCAGCGCCGAAGCCATTGCAAAAGCTTTCCCCGGCAAAGGCGCAATTGCAATTACATTGGACAAACGCGGCGGCGCGCCGCGAACGATCTGCGGCAAAGCCCGGCCATTTATCAACCGAATGCAGAAACTGATGGAATATGAACGCAGCGGCAACTTATCGCATCAGGCGGCCTATGAGCTCCGCGATCTCTGCGGCAGACTCAACCTGGTCCGCGAAAGCGTGCCTTTGCCGGAGATGTCCGCGGTACTCGGCCTGGAAACCCACCGAATCCTGGCGAGAAAAATATCAACAGACAAAGAGGGACCCGAATCGAACCGGAAAAAGGAGTTAATCGAAGCAATCATGCCGGCGGGCAACGGCACGACGATTTCCGCAAAGACAATTTTAGATCTGGCCGACGAGCTCGTTATAGCCGCAATGTTTGCCAAATGCGGCGCAGAAATTGAAGAAGGAGGGAAAAACAGTAAATGAGAGAAGACTTTTGGTTTATCGAGCCGCTGGAACCAATAATCGCACGCGACGGACGCCAGTTTGGCCGCGGCGGCGGAGCGTCAGCGCGCAGTCTTGACTTCCCGTTTCCTTCAACGGCAACCGGCGTTGCACGGGCGAGAACTATGCTAAGCATGGCGGGCGGTGATACAGGCGAATTTAGCGGAGGACGCGGACATGTTTTGGCAAAGCGCGCACTTTCCGCCGTTCGGGTTAAGGGTCCGCTTTTTGCCAGAATGTCCATTTCAGGCGAAATCGAAATTCTTCCGCCGGCACCGGCCGACGCAGTTATCGTGGCAGGAACCGGTTCAGATGGCTCAAATGCTTCCAACATGGTAGAAATAATTCCCTTGCGGCCGATTGCTATCCCCGACGGATATTTTACCAACGCGCCGGAGACCGGCATTTGCGGCATGGTGAAACACACTGCCGCTAAACCTCATAAACGGTCGCCGCGATTCTGGAACTGGAGCGATTACCTCGCCTGGCTTGCCGGGTCTGACAGTCGCGAGGTGAACGTAAAGAGGCTTGGCACGAATGGACCGGCGTTAGACCGCAGAACACATGTCGAAATTGACCGCAAAGCAAAAGCCGGAGTTGACCGGATGCTTTTTGAAACGCTCGGGCTTGATTTCGGCTCCCGCGACGGAAATCGCTATGGGATGCTTATTCATACATTGCAGCGCGACGATGAGGCGATCGTCGATGAAGGACTTGCGCCTTTCGGAAGCGAACGGCGGCTTACCGCTTGGCTGCGTGCGCCGGAAAATTCTTTTCCGCCGTGTCCGCCGGAAATTCGCGAATCAATTCTCGAGAACAAAGCCTGCAGGATGATATTGCTTACGCCGGCTCTCTTCGAACGCGGATGGCGGCCGAAATGGTTAACCGAAAATGCCAAAGGATCTAAGCCGATACTCGTAGCCGCCGCCGTCAAGGGCTACAGGGTTGTCTCGGGGTTCAGCCTTCAACTCGGGAAGCCACGGCCGACGCGCCGGTTGTGCCCTGCGGGCAGTGTCTTTTTCCTTCGTTTCGAGGATGACCACGAGCGCATCAACCGCTGGATCGATAAATACTGGTTTGGCTGTGTCAGCGATGAAAAACACGACCGGCACGACGGCTTCGGTCTGGCCGCACTGGGCACCTGGGACGGCAAAGAAATTTCCATCGGGGAGGCAATCAGTAAATGAAACGCAAACTACCAAAAGAATTGGAAAAGGCAAGCGAGAGCATTAAAGCCGATAGTATCAAACCGACAAACGAACGAATTCACCAGACAAGAAAATACAAGGTTATAACACCGCTTTTCGGTGGCGGTATCGTTGCACGCGAAAACGACCCCTCTAAATTAATCCGCGAAACCTCCGTCCGCGGACAACTCCGTTTCTGGTGGCGGGCAATGCGCGCTACCGGCTCGCTTAAAGACATTTACGAACGCGAAAACTTCATTTTTGGCAGCGGCGGTAAAAAAGCGGCGAAATCGAATGTTTCAATCGCGGTCAAAATCACCAGCCAAGGTCAAAGCGTGGATATTTTCAGAATTGAGAACAGGAGACCAAAGCCGAATGATAAATGGTTAGAAATCGCCTACGCCGCCTTTGCGCTTCAGCCGACAACGGAGGAATTGAAGGCCGGTGGTAATGTGCCTCTGAGAAAAGTACGAGTAGGAGTTGAATTCACGTTAGAAATCTCCTATCCGAATGAATTTGAGGCAGATGTTCAAGCGGCGTTGTGGGCTTGGGAAACATTCGGCGGCATCGGCGGCAGAACCAGACGCGGCTTCGGTGCATTGCAATTGCTGGAAATTGACGGTAAGAAGCAGTCGCTGCCAGATAAAGGCAAGCTCAAAGAAGTTATCGCCGGACGTTTGCCGAATAACCGCAGCGTTCCGGAGGGAATTCCATTCCTCAATAAAGACTGCCGGTTTGAACTGTTGAAAGGGAATGATGCAATCAGCGTCTGGGGAATGGCGATCGAAAAATACCGGAGATTCCGTCAGTATCGAAAAGACAAAAATACACGTAATCTTTCGGATTACGGCATGAGCCAATGGCCCGAACCCGCAGCAATAAAACATT
Source organism: Acidobacteriota bacterium (assembly GCA_040756215.1). GTDB lineage: Bacteria > Acidobacteriota > Blastocatellia > Pyrinomonadales > Pyrinomonadaceae > OLB17. The sequence goes on along the minus strand of JBFLZQ010000001.1, from coordinate 232,335 downwards.
TTGCACTAAAGGGAGGAAAGCCATCAGTCAAGGCCTTCCCGCGTGCCGATTTCGGACTACCAATTATTTTTCATTTTCCGCAAATCAAAGGACTTGACGATTTTACCCTAAATGGTTGCGGATTTGAGCGGCTTGCAAGTCCACTTATTATCCGGCCAATTGCGTGCCATAATGGCGCCGCCGCAATTGCAATTCTGCTAAAAACCCCACGCGCCCATGAAAAACCACTACGGCTCACCAGTAAAGATGGTTTCAGTGAGGAAGTACGGGCAAAACTGTCGCCGGACGAAGCGAGAAATATAACAGAAAATATGCTGGATGTCCTTAAAAGTAAAACCGACGTTTTGGAAGCGTTTTTGGACTATTTTGCGGATACCGGCAATTCAAAGCAGGGACAACATGGAAATTTCAGGAGGTAAATTGGAATGAACGAATCTTGCGTAACATTTATCCATGCATTGACGCCTGTGCAGGCGGGTACGGGTCAGGGCGTCGGCGTAATCGATCTGCCAATTGCAAGGGAAAAAGCGACAAATCTGCCGTACATACCGGGCTCGACCGTCAAGGGAACTCTACGCGATGAATTTGAATCGGACGGCAGCGACCCGAAACGCATTTTCGGAGCCGCAACCGGCGAACGTGTTGATGGCCGGGACGAAGACGGCCAGACCGCTAATGCCGGAGCGGCAATATTTACCGACCAACGCCTGCTGTGTCTTCCGGTACGAAGCCTCTACGGGACGTTTGCCTGGGTCACGTCGCCTTTGATTCTTCACCGTTTCGCACGCGATTGTAAGATTGCGGGATCTCCTGTTGATATTCAAATTCCTGAAATGGCGGATGGCAATGCAGAGATACCAAAGGATTCAAAAATTATCCCGGAAAAAAACGGATCCGGCGCGAAAATCTATCTTGAAGATCTCGATCTTACGCCGACCGGATCAAACGCCGCAAACCTTTGGGCCGCGTTGCTCGGGCCAAAAATTTTCGGCAACGACGGAGTTGAACAATTTAACAGGCGGTTTGCAATTGTAAGCGATGACGTAATGAATTTTCTTGTCGAAACAGCGACCGAAATTCGCGCCCGCAATGTCCTCGACGACGACACGAAATCATCGCAAAATCTCTGGTATGAAGAGGCGCTGCCGGCCGAAACGATTCTTAGCGGCCTGCTCGCTACCACGAAAATCCGCGACGTCGAGCCGGCGGAGGTTTTCTCGCGAATAGCTAAGCTCTGCAGCCGGCCGGTCCAGCTCGGCGGTAATATGACTGTCGGCCGCGGCCTCTGCCGAATTATCCTTGACGGGAAAGGAGGTCAGACAAATGGAAACGCGTAGCCAAAAATACGCCGTCGAAGTTTACAAACGCGTTGCCGTACACAAAGGAAAATCTACAGAGCAACGGACAAAATACGGCATTATGGCGCACAAATTGCCCGTGCTGATACGTACTGCCGGTCTTGCCCAGGCGATTTCGTTTCTGGAAACGAAAACCGGCGAAACGGGCGAGGAAATGAACAAGCAACTGCTCGAAGACCTCTCAAGCGTTGTGAGTGAAGTAAGCGGAATCGATATTGGCGGCAACCTGCCGGCCAAATGCCGGGAAGCCGAATTGCAGGAATATATACGGCTGACGAAAGATACGCTCGATGCTCTGCTCTGGTTCAAGCGTTACTCGGTTTCAGTACTGGAGGTGAAAAACAATGCCAACGAATAGCGGAAGAAAGACTTTAGAAAATATAACCTTCAGTTCAGATGTTAATGCCGGGCTCTGGCTGGACAAATATTTCCAAGTGGGCCAAAAAGGCCGCCCCGCAAACAAGGATGAAGAGCCGAAACAATGGCATTTCCACCAAACGACATTGATCAATGTACCGGCGGACTATAATTACTTTTTCCGTGAATGGAAGAAGCGAATCGGGGAAATTGGGATACAGAGCCGCGAAATCACAATCGATGGACGACTGATTGTCGGACTCGGCGGCGCCAGCGTGCTCGAAAATTCGATCTCTATTCATCGCACTTACGGCGTGCCTTATATTCCGGGCTCGGCTCTGAAGGGTCTGGCGGCGCACTTTGCCCATAAATACCTCGGCGAAGGTTGGCAAGACGGCGCAAAGTATGGCAACGGCAGCAACCCAAAAACCGGCACATTCCATAAATTGATATTTGGCTCGCGGGACTTTGCCGGATTTGTCGTTTTTTACGATGCACTTCTCTGCGTTGAGCACAATGGCGGGAAATTGCCGCTCCACCGCGAAATAATGACGGTTCACCATTCGGACTATTACCGCGACGGCAGCAAGCCGCCCGCTGATTGGGACAGCCCCGTCCCGATTCCGTTTGTCTCGGCATCCGGTAAATATCTGCTCGCCGTCGGAGCGCCCGAAGGACTCGAACATCTTGCCGATAAAGCCATTGAGATTCTCGCCGAGGCGCTGAAAACCGAAGGCGTAGGAGCCAAAACGTCCAGCGGCTACGGCCGCGGACATTTGGAGGAAACCGCCAAGGAACACGCTGAAAAAGCGGACGTGGAAGAATTCGTTTATTACGTAAACGCTCTTCGTTCAAACGATGTCGCCAGTCAAATCAATAATTTTTACCAGGAGTGGAAAAAGTCAACGCTCTCCAACGAAAGCCGCAAACTAATGGCAGAAGCGATCATCAACCGCATTGACAAGGATTGGAAAGGCGGCAAACAAAAAGGATGGTATCAGGAATTGGCTGAGTTTGTTCACCGAGGTAATTAATTATGAATCCAAATACAGTTATTGTTACAGTTGGAACGAGTTTATTAACAAACCTAAGAGGTTTGGAAAGAAAAGACAACCGTTCCGAAATAGAATCTGAATTATTACGCTTTGTAAAACAGGGTGAATGGGGCCAGATAGCGAGAAAGCTGCAATCATTTGAGCCAAGTGAAAGAATTTGCGGAGCAGAAATCAATAGTCTTGACAGTTTGCAGAAAAGAGAGCAAATTCAAACGCCGCCGCAGGCTCTTCATTTTTGTATTTCAGAAACTGAGGACGGAGGCATTTTAGGTGAGTTATTACGACTTTACTATAGTGATTTGCATGTTGAAATTCATGTAATCAAAGGATTGCAAGATCAAGACCACAATCGCTTTCGCATAATCGGCTTACGTGAATTAGCTCGCACAATCGGCAAAATCATCCGTAAATCAGGCGACCCGTCATATGTCGCCATAAATGCTACGGGAGGTTACAAAGCACAAATTGCTGTTGCTGTTCTCATCGGTCAAACGCTCGGAGTGGGAGTCTATTACAAACACGAGCTATTTAATGAAATCATCCAATTTCCACCGATGCCGATTAGCTTTGATTACGAGTTGATAGGTCAAAATGGAGGTTTGCTCAGTAAATTCGAGAATAACGAAACGTTAGAATTGGAAGAATCTCAAGTTGATGCAAAGTTAAGAGTGCTTCTTGAAGAAGTAGAAGTCGACACAAAGAAACTGTGGGCATTAGCTCCTATCGGTCAAATTTATCTTGATGGTTTTCGCCAGCGCAATCCTATTGATAAGAGTCTGCCACCACCTGCTTATGGTAAAACAAAGCCAAAGTTCCGTGATGACCACTATCCAAAAGGTTTTCCTGAGTATGTCGAAAAAGTATGGCTAGAGAATGATTTTATTCGAAGCTGCCATTCACTACCGTATGACGGACAGAGAGGCATTCGTGATCGTGAGTTTTATGTTCGGGAACACGATGGGCAAATCGTCGGCGAATACGTTGACAAAAATAACTTTGGAGCGAGGTTTGGAATAAGTACAACTGCCGAAACAATGGCACAGAAAACTGCAGTAGTCTTGTATCTTAATGAAATATACGGTACTAAAAAATAGCAAAAAACTTTTTCTTCTCAATGCTCCGGTTTTGACCGCGTACGGTGATTTTCGGTTTGAGCCGATTTCACTAGAGGCTGCCCGTGATTTGGTCAAAGAATTTACACAAAGCGGAAAGCCTCTGGAATCGGCTATTGGGCATACCGCGACGGCCGAAATTTTGTCTGAGGTTCTGGGAATTGAAATTAAGACGGCACGTATTGAAGTAAGGCAGCAGCCATCGGATGCCGCGTTGGTTTTCAGGCTTCGTTCACGCGTTGGAGAGGCAAAAGTGCTTGATCGCGAAGAAATGGAATCTATCGGTTATGAACTTGGTTTGTTGACACGAAAGGATTAAAAGCGAAATTGCAAATATTACACACTTTCAGTCCCGGCTGCTTGCTAAGGCACCGTAAGTAAAAAAACATTGCCGCAATCAAACCTTCTAAAGTTTTATAGTCAATTAGCCTTAATAATCCTTGCTATTCTACCGTAACGGATTTGGCAAGGTTACGTGGTTGATCCACGTCACAGCCGCGGCGAACGGCAATATGATAAGCGAGCAATTGTAAAGGGACGACAGATAGTACAGGCGCAAGAAGATCAGACGTAGGCGGCACTTCAATGATATGATCCGACACTTTTGAACTCATCGAATCTCCTTCCGTAAGAACACTTATGACGATTCCATCCCGGGCTTTTACCTCTACGATGTTTGAATGAGTTTTTTCGTATCGCAGTTCGCTGGATGGGTTTCCGGTTTCGCGTGTATTGACGACTACGACCGGCAATTTTTCGTCAATCAGAGCATTGGGACCGTGCTTCATTTCTCCGGCCGGATAACCTTCGGCATGGATATAACTTATTTCCTTTAATTTCAGTGCTCCTTCGAGGGCAACCGGAAAATTGATTCCGCGCCCGAGGAAAAGAAAATCCTGAACACGGAAATACTCTTTTGACAGCTCTTCGATATTGTCGGATTCATTTAGAATCTGTTCGATTTTCAGCGGCAGTTCAGCCAGTTCCTGTGCCAAACGGCGTGCTTCCAAATCAGAAATCATCCCGCGTAATTGCCCGAGATATAGGGAAAACAGATAGAGTGCAACCATCTGTGAAGTAAATGCCTTTGTAGATGCTACGCCTATCTCGGGGCCGGCATGTGTCAGTATTGTTCCATCTGCTTCACGATGTATCATCGAACCCTGTACATTGCAGATAGCCAGAACCTTGCAGCCTGCCTGTTTTGCTTCCCTCATTGCGGCAATTGTGTCAGCCGTTTCTCCGGATTGGGAAATCACTATCAATAAATCATTTTCACGCAAAACAGGATCGCGATAGCGAAATTCTGAGGCGTAATCAACTTCGACCGGCACACGTGCCAGACGTTCGATCATAAACTTGGCGGCGTGGCCTGCATGCCAGGACGTCCCGCAAGCAGCAATTTTAATCGAGCCGAGCGAGCGGAATTCATCCTCCGTAATGTCCATCGCTTCAAGATAGACACGCCCGGTGTCCAGAGAGATGCGGCCCTGCACCGTATCGCGGACGGCACGCGGCTGTTCGTAAATCTCTTTAAGCATAAAATGCTTAAATCCGCCTTTTTCGGCCATTATCGGATCCCAGGTAATCCGCTGCTGCTTTGGCTCAACCAAATTACCGTCAAAGTCAGTTACACGAACGGCATCTTTCGTCAGCACGGCAATCTCGCGATCGCCAAGAAAAAAAACATCGCGTGTATGCGCCAGAATAGGAGGTATATCAGACGCAACGAAGAATTCTCCGTCACCGAGCCCGACAACTACCGGCGGGCCTTCGCGGACGGCGATGATTGTATCCGGTTCATCAGCAGAAATTATTGCAAGGGCAAAAATACCCCGCAATTCCTTGACCGCACTGCGGACTGCGGCTTCGAGCGAAAGCGACTGCGTTGTTTTGTAATGTCCAATGAGATGGGCAATTACTTCGGTATCAGTTTCAGTTTTGAATATGCTTCCAGAGGCAGCCAGGCGTTCTTTCAATTCGAGATAATTTTCGATAATTCCGTTATGTACTACGACGACATTCCCGCTCTGGTCGCGGTGCGGATGAGCGTTTTCTTCGGTAGGCCGTCCGTGCGTCGCCCAGCGTGTGTGGCCAATTCCATAAGTCCCGTCGAGCGGATTCAGTCTTATGGCTTCTTCAAGGTTGCGAAGTTTACCTTCAGCCCGACGCAGCTCGAGATGGTGATTTTCGTCCGCAACGGCTATGCCGGCCGAATCGTATCCGCGATATTCAAGTTTACGCAGCCCGTCGAGAATCAAAGGCACAACCTGTTTGTTTCCAACATATCCGACAATTCCGCACATAAATTATTAATAAAAGCGTGATTTTTTATGAAAAATTATTCCTCGTCCGCAGAACGCTTTTTTTCCAAAGGACGCGCCGGCACACCAATGACAAGGCTGCCGGGTTCAACATCTTTTGTAACAACTGCACCTGCTCCGGTTGAAGCCCCGTCACCGACAGTTACCGGAGCAACCAGCATTGTATCCGAACCGATTTTGACTTTATTTCCGATCTTTGTTTGATGTTTTCTTACGCCATCATAATTGCATGTAATCGTGCCGGCTCCGATGTTGGTATTCTCGCCGATTTCCGCATCTCCAAGATATGTCAGATGATTGGCCTTTGACCCGCACCCAAGAACAGTTTTCTTGAGTTCGACAAAATTGCCGACTTTGGAACCATTTTTCATTAATGCTCCGCCGCGCAGGTGTGCAAAAGGTCCTACAGAACAATTATCTTCTATGACGGAATCAGTAATAACGCAATTATCGAGTATTGTAACTGAACGGCCAATTTTGGAATTTGTAATTCTCGAACCGGACCTGATTACTGTCCCGTCGCCGATTTGGGATACACCCTCCACAGTAACATTCGGATAAATGATTACGTCACGGCCGAAATTTGCTTCGTCGGAGATATAGGCGGATTTCGGGTCAATGAACGTCACACCGTAATCCAACATAAGCTTACGGATTATACGCCGGCGAAGAAGCCTTTCAATTTCAGAGAGCTGGAGGCGGTTGTTAACGCCTTCTATTTCCTGCTGGTCGGTATGTTTATATATTGCAACGTCATGCCCTTCGTTGCGAAGAATTTCGGGCACATCAGTAAGGTAATATTCTCCTTGAGCGTTGCGATTGCTTACTTTTTCCAAGGCGGAAAACAAAAGCCTGGTATCAAAGCAATAGATGCCGGCATTGACTTCATTTATTTCACGTTCTTCGGGTGTTGCATCGCGCTCTTCTACGATTCGGGTAAATCTTCCTTCGCTGTCGCGAATAATGCGTCCGTAACCCGTAGGATCTTTTAGCTTTACGGAAAGAATGGTACAGGCCGCACCGCGTCCGCGATGTGATTCATGACAGGAAACAAGTGCTGCAAGGGTTTCCGGTCTGATAAGCGGCACATCGCCGGAGAGCACGAGGATAACCGAATCGCGATCAGAAAAAACATGCTTTGCCGAAACAACGGCGTCACCCGTGCCGAGTTGTTTTTCCTGGACAGCGAATTCGGGAACGACCGGTTCAAGCTGGCTGATAACTGCAGCACGGACATCGTCGGCCTGATGACCAACGACTACACAAATCTTTTCAGGATCGAGTGCAGCGGCGGCGCGGCAGACATAGCCAATCAGCGGACGACCGCCGACTTCGTGAAGCACTTTCGCCGTTGCTGAGCGCATTCGCGTCCCGAGCCCGGCGGCGAGAATCAAAATATCCAGCGGCTTTTGCCTTCGGACAGGTTCAGACATATTCAGATAATCAGAATCAAAAGCGGTCCGCTTTCAATCTCTTGTCCACATAAAGTCAATCAGGACAGTAACTTAACGGCACTTTCAAGCACGGTTTGCGCAAGGCGGGCCGGATCGTGCCTGACCTTTTCGCCTTCCTGCAACAGTTTAGCATAGACTATGCGTCCGCTGCCGATTTCAGATTCGTCAATTGAACCGTGTATGCCGATTTGCTCCGCTCCTTCAGCAAGATATTTTGCGGCCTGGGCCGGGGTTATTGGCTGGTTATTCACAATGATGATATCGAATTTTACCTGAGGCAAATATTCAGCCACTATTTCGACATGACGTCGGGAACTCAGACCGTCAGTTTCGCCCGGCTGGGTCATCAGATTGCAAATAAATACTTTTACAGCCCGCGATGCCGCTATCGCATCACCAACCCCGCGAACAAGCAGCGGCGGAAGCAGACTTGTAAAAAGCGAGCCGGGCCCGAGCGTGATAATATCCGCTTCACTTATTGCCATAATCGCATCGGGCAGCGGGCGGCAGTCCTCAGGTTCCAGATAAAGACGACGAATCCTCGGACCTATGCGGCTGATATTTGTTTCACCGCGAACAACCGTACCTTCCTCAAGAATGGCCGCAAGCCTTACATCAGCCATAGTTGCGGGATAAATGTGCCCTTTGCTTGCAAGTATTTCGGATGAAAGCCTGACGGCTTCCGCAAAATCACCGGTAATTTCGGAGAGGGCAGCCAGAAAGAGATTGCCGAAACTATGGCCGCCCAAATCTCCGGTACCTCGAAAGCGATGTTGAAAAAGCCTTGAAAGCAAAAGGGAGTCTTCGCCCAGCGCAACCATACAGTTTCTGATATCGCCCGGCGGCGGCATTTGCAGTTCATTGCGAAGCCGCCCTGAACTGCCTCCGTCATCGGATACTGCCACGATAGCAGACAGCCGACGCACTGCCGGTTGAAGATCACTGTCAACATAAGCCTTCAGGCCATAAAGCAGCGACGATAGACCCGTACCGCCGCCGATAGCTACCACATTAAGGCCTTTTTTTTGCAAATCATTAAATTGCATCAGATTTAGCTTACAATCTACTTTTGCTAACAACTACTTTTGCTAACAAATTGCGAATTTATGACAAAATCTGTCTTTTGGGCAATCAAAAACCTTAAATTTATGAAATTAAATGATAAAACTTGTTGTTTTTTTGAAAAAACTCTTGTTTACCCTGCCCTCGTTATGTTATCTTTTCCTTGCGGCCAAACGCCTCGGCCCCGCCGTTCGTTTACACTATTTTCAAGTTTCCTGAGCATTTCCGGCTTATAATTCATACACTTTAGGATTCTTCCGATGGCTCAATTGCCCTTTATCATTCAAGAACACCAGTTCCACCAGTTAAAGTCCGTGATTGCAAGGCTTTGCGTTGAATGTGCCGCCCGCGTGGTCTTTTTGGTAGATCGCGACGGGCAGACCATTGCCATTCATGGCGACATTGGCGACATGGATACCACTAGTTTTGCGTCGCTTGCAGCAGGAAATGTTGCCGCTACAAGCAGTATGGCAAAGCTAATCGGCGAAGACGTCTTCCCCTCGGTAGTCCACGAGGGCGAACGCGAAAGCATATTCATCAGTGTGATAGGCAGGAGCCTTTTGGTGGTAGTATTTGATGAGCGTTCAACGCTTGGCCTGGTTAAAATCAGGGCGAAAAAAGCAAGTCACGAAGTCGCCGCCATTCTGGAAGCTGCGATAAATGACTCCGCTACATTCAAGGTTAACCCAAACTCGGTTTTTGCCGAAATTACTGACGAAGACATTGATAGCCTTTTCAGCTAGTAGTTGAAGCGGGATTCCGCATTTTTAGCTCTATGACTTTTATAAATTACGCTTCACGCGAAATCAATTGCAAAATCGTATATTACGGACCCGGTTTGTGCGGCAAGACGACAAATCTACAGTATATCTACGATTCAACGGCGCAGGAGGCGAAAGGAAAACTTATCAGCCTGGCAACCGAGACCGACCGCACGCTTTTTTTTGATTTTATGCCGCTCGAGCTTGGCACGGTGCGGGGTTTCAAAACAAGATTTCATCTTTATACAGTACCCGGACAGGTTTACTATGATGCCTCACGCAAATTGATTCTCAAAGGAGTAGATGGCGTGGTTTTTGTTGCTGACAGTCAGGAAGAAAGATTTGATGCAAATATCGAATCGCTGTATAACCTGGAAGAAAATCTGCAAAGCCAGGGCTACGATCTGATGAAAATACCCTATGTGCTGCAATTGAATAAACGCGATCTCCCTAACGTCGTGCCGCTGGAGGATTTAGTCAATGAATTGAGGCGTAAGGATGAGCCTGTCTTCGAAGCGGTTGCAATGAATGGTACGGGGGTTTTTGATACGCTGAAGGCTGTGGCCAAGCAGGTACTGACCGAATTGCGTAAAAGTTGAACGGGATTTATTGACCGTGAAAAAAAGCGGTTTATCAAAAAGGCACCGTTGTACCGGTGCCTTTTTTACTTCCCCTGGTTCGATTAGGGAAACGGATTATCCGTTCCCGTCGTTGTGGATTTCGCTGAAAACAGTTTTTCGGATTCAAAAAAATTAAAGCCGCCGTATAACGGCGGCAAACTAAGTGGCGGGGCCGACGGGGCTCGAACCCGCGACCTCCAACGTGACAGGCTGGCGTTCTAACCAACTGAACTACGACCCCGCAAAACTGATCAAAACTAGTACAACTGGTGGGCACGAAGGGACTCGAACCCCTAACTTCCTCCTTGTAAGGGAGGCTGTCTACCAATTGACATACATGCCCGAAACTTTTTCTTGCGGCACGGCCGGACAAAGGCCGTTCAAATTTTCAAAATAATCGCCAGTCGCTATTGAAAGGCGAACTTATATCCTAAAAAAATGCACTGCGGCTGTCAAGGTATGTCAGGGCAAAAGTTCCAGTCCCTTTTTGGTAAATCGAAGTTTCTCGGGGTTTAAGTTCAAGGTCTGCTTTATCAAGGTTCCTGCGATGCTTCGGCTCTGGCTGGCGAGATCCGGATCACGATTTATCACGGCCAATTCCCTAAACGATAGTACGAGACCGCTGACGAATATAAGCGAATTATAGATTTCCTCTTTTTCGGCGTTGCTGAGATTATTGAGTTCCGGAGAACCGGCAAGTGTCGCCTCCATTGAGTCCCAAAGCGAATCAAGGGCTGAATCTGCCGGCTCCGGGTCATCGTGATATACGGTAACGGTTGAAACAATAAAAAATACCAGCGCCGAAGAGATATTGTTTTGACGGTTTTTAGCGGCAACTTCTTTTTCGAAAGCGTCCTTTGTTACGCGGAATATCTGAATTGCTGCATCGCGTTCAGCACCGCTAAGTTCCATCAAATCAGCGAGTTTTTCGGCATAATCCGTCTCAATGCCCGGTAAGAAGCCGGTCCGTGAGACACCAATCGGTCCGGCCGCATTTACGGCCGGCGCGCCTGTACGGTTATTTCGAATTTCCGGTGATGTCGCCGCAGGACGGCGAGCAGCAGATTTCGAACGTGAGATGGCGGCAGAAATAAGTCCGGAATTGATTGCCCGCCTGAACGTGCGGGATGCTGCCGATGCCTCGGCTACCCGAACTGCTTTTGCAATTCCCTGCACCCCGCCGCTGCCTTCGCTCTGTGCGAGTAATTGTGAAGTTGTTATGAGGCAAAAAATGACCGCAACAATTCCGTGTTTATTTTTTAACTCCATAATTGTCTTTCCTCCGTCAGGCGGCCGGCGATCCGAAAGATGCGGACATTTTCTAATTGCCGCTCAATGTAATCAGGCCATTGGATATTTGCAGCCTTTCAGGGCTGATTTTCAGGACAAGCTTTATGAGTTCACCGGAAAGTTCCCTGTAGGCCTTCAATGTTGCCGCATCGCCATTTTGTTTGCCTTCCGTGTAGCCGGCAAGAAGTAATCCGCTGAAGCCGATCAACATATCGTAATAGCCTTGTTTCTGTTTGTTTGTAAGGCTGGCGAATTCAGGTATTTCGTCAATGGCAGTATTAATCGCATCCGCCAGGACGTCCGATGCCTGTTCATCGGGTTCCTTGTCGTTGTAAACCGTTACGGCGGTAATAATGAATAATGTCAGTGCGCCCGATATGTTGTTTTTCAGTCCTTTCGGCGCCGCTTCGCGTTCAAAAGCTGTCTTTGTAGCAGTAAAAATTCCAGTAATTAGACGCTTTTCTTCAGGTGTTTCGCCAAGCGCATCCGAAAGCACCTTTGCCGAGTTTACCGTCGGATCAGGACGAAAACGTCCGTAATATTTCGGCACCGGCTTCGGCGGCAAGGAAATATTCGATGCATTTGACGCGGTACTTCCGTTTGAGGTCCCTCTGGCAGCCGCTTCCCTCTCCGCTTTTTCGACTGCCGCCAGACCCCATTTATTTATCATCGCCTGCCTCATATTCGCCCTCATGATGTTCATCTGCATCGTGTTGTACATATTCTGTGTTGCCATTGCCAAACCGAATGTCCCGTAAACAGTTCCATATCCGGTATTCCATCCGCCAGCGTTTGAGTTCCAGGTTTGTGCCTCAATGCTGCCGGCAAGTGTGATAGTGATTAAGCAGACAAAGAACTTTGTTGAAAACATCTCTTTTCCTCCTGATATGCTCTTAATCGAAATCCGCCGGTTTACGACTGCTGCGGCCCGGCAAAAACCATTGCACCTGCTCTATAACCAATACGCGGGACAAAAGGGGATTCCGGACCATTGCAGTTTCAAAAAAATCCCGAGAACAGCCGTATCTGTGCTAGAATTGCCGGTAAATGTCAACGGAAACAACCAAACTTCTTGACGACCTATCGGTTGACAGGGCCAATCGTGCCGCACTGGACCGGCTGCTGCCGCTCGTCTATGATGAGCTCCGAAGACTTGCCGGCGCTTTTCTTAACCGCGAATACAATTGTTCTATCCAGACAACCGAGCTGGTCCATGAGGCATACTTCCGTTTGACCGAGCAGCGAACCGTCGATTGGACTAATCGCGGTCAGTTCTTTGCGCTTGCGGCACAGGCAATGCGGAGAATTCTGATTGACGCCGCACGCTCCAGGGCAACTCTGAAGCGAAATGTCGAAAAAATTCCTCTCGATGATGCACCGAACATTACAATTGAAATAGACAAGAATCTTCTTGCCCTGGATGAGGCACTTGATGAACTTGCCGGATTCGACCCGCAACAGGCGAAAATCGTTGAATTACGTTATTTCGGCGGATTGACCATCGAACAAACGGCTGCCGCTCTGTCAATCTCACCTACGACGGTAAAGCGCGAATGGTCAATAGCCAGAAAGTGGCTTTACAGTCGTATTCAATTCAGCTAGTCCGTTTCAATGTCGGATCTCGCGTATTGATTGGAAGGGAAAATGGATCCGAATCATTGGAAAATCGTTAAGGAAGCCTTCTCGGAAGTCGAAAATCTTCCTGAATCTGCCCGTGAAGCCGCGCTGGCCCGCTATTCAGAGGAAATCCGTGCTGAAGTAAATCTGCTCTTACAGGCCAACCCGGATAAAGAGGATTTCCTTGAAAAGCCGGCACTTATCGAAATAGGAATCGCAAAAAATGGTCCGGATGAAGACCTGAGCGACAGCCTGATAGGAAACTACCGCCTGATTCGCAAACTTGGTGATGGCGGAATGGGCACCGTGTATTTGGCGGAACACCTTGGGGATGGGTTTTCGCATCTGGTGGCGCTCAAACTAATCAAGCCGGGAATGGATTCCACCTTGGTTGCCAGACGCTTTCTCTCGGAAAGACGCATTCTTGCAAATCTTGATCATCCAAACATAGCGAAAATGTTCGATGGCGGTTCGACGCCCGACCAAAGGCCGTATTTCGTTATGGAATACATTCGCGGCGAGTCCATACGTGCATATTGCGAAAAACACCGGCTCGGCATTCGCAGCCGCATAGAATTATTTCTCAAAGTTTGTTCGGCGGTTGCATACGCTCATCAGAATCTGGTCATCCATCGTGATTTAAAACCATCGAATATTCTTGTTACGGAGGATGGAGAACCTAAACTCCTTGATTTCGGTATCGCAAAAATGCTCCGGAGCAACGATTCGGAGCCGGAAACCGTTGCAACTAAAACCCAGTTTCGCATCCTGACACCGGAATACGCATCTCCCGAGCAAATTCGCGGTGATTCAACCACAACGCGAAGTGACGTATATTCTCTCGGTGTAATCCTTTATGAGCTTACGGCAGGCTCGCGACCATTTAACCGCGAGCAACTGGCTTCTCTTATCGACAGCGAACTCTCATCCGGTGCCGTACCGCCTAAACCTTCGACAGTCTTGATCAAAGCGTTGCATTCCGATGCACATACCGCACCTGCCGAAGATACTTCGGACGGCAGCAGTAATCGCGAAACCATGCTTGCCGCCCGACAGTTTGCAAGGCATTTGAAAGGCGATCTGGATAACATCATTCTGAAGGCAATCCGGTTCGAACCCGAGCATCGTTATGCTACGGTAAACGAACTTGCCGAAGACCTGCAGGCATATCTGCAAGGCCTGCCGGTAAAGGCGACCGCAGATTCATTTTCCTACCGGATGCGCAAGTTTTTCCAGCGGCACAGGCTCTCTGCCCTTACCGCCTCGTTTTTTTTGGTGGCTATTCTTCTTACGGCATCGGTCGCTGTCTGGCAGGCATATAAGGCAAATCAGCAGCGGAATCTGGCAGAAAAACGCTTTGCCGATGTTAGAACACTCGCACGTTCGCTAATCTTTGACGCACATGACGCAATACGTGACCTGCCCGGCTCCACCCCTGCCCGAAGGCAGCTCATCGCAAGCGCTTTGGAATATCTGGACCGGCTGGCTGCCGATGCAAGCAATGATATGACTTTACTTGACGAACTTGCAGACGGATACGAAAGAATCGGCGATGTCCGCGGCAATCCATTTTTGTCGAATCTTGGTGAGCCGGACGCTGCCATCGAAAGTTACCGCAAGGCGCTGGAGATTCGCCGTAAGATTGCAGAAAACGACCCGCAAAATATTCAGGCACGTTACGCCGCAAGTATCGTCCACAGCAAGATCCGCTCGGTTTTACAGGCAAAAGGCGACATTGCCGGCGCGGAGGCCGAGCTGCAGCAGGCGGTTCTGCTGCTCTCGGACGCTAAGTCTCCGGATACGGATCAGAGGTTATATCGTCTTACCGAAAGCCGTTTTCGGCTTCAATTGGGCGAAATTATCATTTCACGAAATGATCGTCTTCCGGCAGAAGCTCGGGACCAGTTTCTGCGGGCCATCGCAATTGCCGAATCAATTCCTGAAGATGAAAGCGATACGGTAACAGGCCACGACGGACTAAGTTTTGCAGAAAAGCGATTTGACGTGCTCCAAATGGCTTATCGCCGGCTAGGGCAATATTACGAAGAAAATTCCAATACATCAGATGCTTTGGCAAATTTTGAAAAAGCTCTTGCGGCTGCAAATCAGCTTCGCCAACTGGCCGTGCCGCCGAAACCGCAGTCCGAGCTTGTCTATGCTATTTCTCTCGGCAATTCGGCACGGCTGCTCGCGGCAACCGGCTCTTTGACCGATGCGATGGCAAAATCCAACGACGCGCTGGCGATTTGCAAGCGGATTTATGAAGCTGATCCTGAAAATTATCTTGCCGAAAGCGAACTTGCAGGCGCTTTTGAAACGCGTGGCGAAGTGCTTGCGAAAGCCGGCCGCCCGCGGGAGGCTGTTTCGGATTTCATTACGGCAGTCAATTTGCGGCGAAAACTAACTGAACGCAAAAATGGCGATAATTACAATCTTTCTAATCTTGCCGAAACATTGCTGAATCTGGGTAAAACCTATGAAGATCTTGGCGGAGTGCAGAATTTAACCGCGGCTGAAAAGGCATATCGTGAAAGCCTGAGTCTTTGGAAAGAAATCGAGGCGGCAGGTCTGCTCCCGCGCTATTATGCAAACCGCCCGGCACTTGCCGCAGAAGGAATACACCGCACCGCAGCCAGATAAAAACCAGCAGAGGAAATAATTTTCGTGATTTTGTTAATTTCTGCGTTCGAGGAGAAAGCGGGCAATCCCGACGAAAAGCTGCCCGTCTTCACCGAGTGATTCGGCGGCGGCAAGGGTTTCAGCAAATACTTTTTCGGCAAGCCGCTGCGTTTCGGCAATTCCGACGGCATTGGGATAGGTCGCTTTGTGATTTTCAATGTCTTTGCCGGCAGTTTTCCCCAAAACGGAAGTCGGCTGCGTTACATCGAGCAAATCATCCGTAATCTGAAACAATAGTCCGAGCCCGGCGCCGTATTTTTCCGCTGCGTCTCTGAGCGGCCCGTTCACGCCGGCAATCTCGGCACCGGCCATTACGGCAAACTCGATCAATGCACCGGTTTTATTGATGTGAATTGTGCGGGTTTCTTCCAGTGAAACCGCGCGTCCCTCTGATTGCAGATCCAGGAATTGTCCTGAAACCATCCTTGCCGCTGCTCTTCCGAGTCTTGAAAGCAAACGGACGCGAACCGTTTCCGTAATAGTCCGATCTTCCGCAATAGCCTGAAACGCCAATGCCTGCAGCGCGTCACCGGCAAGAATAGCCGTAGATTCACCGAATTTCTTATGACAGGTCGCGCGGCCGCGCCGAAGATCGTCATCATCCATCGAGGGCAGATCGTCATGAATCAGCGAATAGGTATGAATAAGTTCCGTTGCGGCGGCCGTCCGCAGAAGAGTTTCATCGCCGGCTCCAAAGGTTCGCCCCGAAGCAACGACAAGCGCCGGCCGAAAACGCTTACCGCCCGCAAAAAGACTCCAGCGGATCGCGTCACGGAGGCCTTTCGGGCCCGGACCGGTTTCAGGAATCAGCCAGTCGAGTTCGCGGTTTACGGCATCGGTTACCTGACAAAAAAAATCTGTGATCGTATCCATTCTCAGTGATTATCGCCTATAGTTTGAGCTTAGGCAAAGCCGTCCGTTTTTGATTCCTCAGCCGCAATAGGATAGATTTTCGTTAAGTTATATGGCGGTTTCATCTGAAGAATTTCGCTCCGCGCTCGCGCGTTTCGCCAGCGGCGTCTCGGTTGTTACAACGAGGGACGCCGGCGGAAAATTGCATGGTATTACGGTATCGGCTTTCTGTTCGGTTTCGCTTTCGCCGCCGCTGGTTTTGATCTGCATCGAGAATGCTGCCGGAAGTCATTATGCATTTAACGAATCCGGCGTTTTCGCGGTAAACATTCTGACAGAGGATCAGGCAGAATTATCGGAGCATTTCGCCTTGATTCACGAAGAAAAATTTGCCGGTATTGACTTTTCGTTTGGCCGGCTGGGCGTCCCGCTGTTGAGCGGCTGTCTGGCAACGCTTGAATGCCGCATCAGAAATACAGCCGATGGCGGCGATCACACGATTTTCATTGGAGAGGTCGAATCCGCTGCCGTAGCCGAAGACCGGCCGCTAGTCTATTTCCGCGGCGAGTATCGCAAACTGAAATAACAGTCGGCTGCTATTTTTCGCCGTCTATCAGCCGGCGAAGTTCCTCGCCGCCGATTTCGTATTTTTCATTGCAGAAACCGCAGGTTATGACGGCGCCGCCATCTTCGTCCATCATGGCGGTCATTTCGTCGCGGCCAAGCGAGACCAGCATTGCATTTGCCCTTTCCGGCGAACAATTACATTCAAACCGCGCGGGCTTTTCCTCGAGTATCTCGTAACTTATTTCGCCGAGGGCATGCCGCATAAGATCGGACGGAGATGTTTCCGCATTGATTATCGAGGTCAGGTGCGGAGCGTGCGAGATCGTGTCTTCGATCATCGTAATCAGGTGTTCATTGGCTCCCGGCATCATTTGAATCATTACGCCGCCTGATGCCTTGACGAAAGGTTCCGTGTTTTGGAGCAGGACGCCTAGCAGTACGGCGGACGGAATCTGCTCCGAAGTCAGCAGGTAATATGCAATATCTTCGGCGATTTCACCCGAGACAAGCGGGACCGATCCCACATATGGTTCGAGCGGGACGCTGAGGTCAGTGCCGATTTCCCTGATTACGTGCAACATTCCTTTTCCGACTATGCCGCCGACATCGAATTTCCCGTCGGCTTTCGGCGGCAATTCCGCGAAAGGATTTGCCACGTAACCGCGAACCGTACCGGCGGCAGTTGCCTCGGCTATAATCGTTCCGGCCGGGCCATCGCCTTCTATCCTGATTGTCAGTCGGTCAGAATCCTTCAACGATGCGGCCAGCAGCAGTGAAGCCGTCATGGTCCGTCCCAATGCCGCCGCAACGGTAGGCGAACATTTATGTCGGCGCACGGCTTCGTTTACGGTTTCGGTTGTTATTGCGGCAACAACGCGGAATTCGCCGCCGGCCGCGATTGCGCGAGCTATCTTGTCCATAATCAACAGTTTTCGGCTCTTCAGGCGAAAAGTCAAATCGCAGTTTCTTCAGCAAATCGAGGCTGGAATATCCGGAAAATCACGCATTTCACGCATATCTCGCATTCCTGGAAAATTGGTCTTCGGCTGATACCCGATGCGTGTTAAAATAATAACTGTTCGGGAATTGCCGGATCCGTCCGCAGGCGGATTCGTCAATGCACCGGACAAATCAATTTTGAGCACGCAATTGCCTATGACCGCCGCAGTAAAAAACCCGACAGCCGAAGTTGCCGCCGGAAACGGACATCCCGAACCGCAATCAGCGATCGGTTATCCGCCTTTGGGTCTGAATGCCGCAAAGGTCGTCGCCAAACGTTATGCAACGCGTAATGAAAAAGGCGAGCCGATCGAAGACTGGGCTGCAATAGTCCGCCGCGTCGTCGGGCATATTTCCACTGCGGAATCTGATCCGGCCGGTCGCAAGGCCTTTTACGATCAGATGACGGCTGTAATGCTCTCCCGCGAATTTATTCCCAATACGCCATGCCTTGTCAACGCGGGAAAACCGAAGGGGCAGCTTGCGGCCTGCTTTGTTCTCGAAGTACCTGATTCGATCGAAGGGATAATGGAACATGCTTCCCGTGTCGCAATTATTCATCAGACCGGCGGCGGCACGGGAATGACGTACGAATTTCTGCGGCCTGCAGGGGCGATGGTCAATTCGACGCGCGGCGTGGCCAGCGGTCCGGTCAGCTTTATGAATATCGTCAATCAGACGACCGAAGTGGTAAAGCAGGGCGGAGTCCGGCGCGGTGCGAACATGGGTATTCTTTCGATAAATCATCCGGACATACTCCGCTTTATCCACGCTAAAAATGATCAGACGAGCCTGACAAATTTCAACATCTCGGTTACTTTGACCGATGAATTTATGGACGCAGCCGAAGCCGGCGAGTGGTTTCAGACGCGCTTTGGCGGCCAGGCCTGGAAAGAACCGGTTTTCGACCCCGTTACGGGCTCTGATTATTCGGTTTACCGCCGCCCGGACGGCAAAACAGTTACATTTGCCGACAGATTCGCCTTTGAAGCGGCCGATCTCAGCGATTGCACGATAGAGCATCCGCCATCACCGGGAATGATTTATGCTCCGGATGTCTGGAACCGGATTGTCGCCTCCGCTCACAAATACGCCGAACCGGGCATTATCTTTATTGACGAAGTCAACCGGAAAAATCCTTTAATGGCTTCGATGGGGCCTATTTATGCCTGCAATCCCTGCGGCGAACAGATGCTGCATTTCAATAATTCATGCAATCTCGGTTCAATTGACGTCGCAAAATTCTTCCGCTCCGGCAATTCAGAACCAATGCCGGAGAGTGCAATTGACTGGGAGCGGCTTGCGCGCGTAACGCATCTTTCGGTTCGTTTTCTGGACAACGCGGTTGATACGGGTTATTTCCCGCTTGAGGAAATCCGCGACGTCGTCCGGCGGACGCGTCCCGTAGGGCTCGGGATAATGGGTTTCGCCGATCTGTGTCTGAAACTCAGCATTACCTACGGAAGCGACGAATCGCTCGATCTGATTGAACGCCTGATGGGCTTTATCCGCCGCGAAGCCTGGAGCGAATCATTGCGGCTCGGAGCCATAAAAGGAGTTTTCCCGGAATTCGAGGCAAACAGAAACGCTTATGAAAAATTAATTTACGAAGAGGTCGGCATCAGCCGTGACGTGCCGCTTACGCCGCGAAATTATGAGGTAACGACGATTGCTCCGACAGGCACGATATCGCTGGTGGCCGAAACTTCATCGGGTATCGAGCCGAATTTTTCCTGGGCCTACGTACGCCGCGATACGCTCGGGACGCGGACTTATGTGCACTCGCTTGCTGCGTCGGCTCTGGGCCTGGAAGTTGATCAGACCGACGAAGAATCAATTAAAGCCGCAGCCGAATACGTCGTCGAACATGAAGCGGAACTTCCGCCACATTTTATTTCGGCAATGAGCATTTCATCGATCCAGCATGTAAAGGTGCTCGCAGCGGCGCAAAAACACGTAGATAATTCCATTTCAAAAACCTGCAACGGAGCCCGCAACGACACCGTGGAATCAGTTGACGAGCTTTACAAACTGGCACGCCGGCTCGGCTGCAAAGCCGTCAGCTATTACCGCGACGGCAGCCGTGAAGGTCAGGTACTCAACGCAATGTCTGCATCCGCCGGCCAGAAGTCAGCCGCAGCCGACGTCAGTCCGCAGACGGTTCAAAGGCAGGCAGGCGGCGAAAGGATAGAACGTCCGAGCGAACTGAAAGGTTCTACCTGGCGTATTCGTTTCGAGAACCAAAACCTCTTCGTAACCGTAAATCATGACGGCAGACGGGTTTTGGAAGTATTCGTAGCCGGTCCGATCAGCGCCGGCGTCGGGCTGTTGGCTTCCAAGATGCTTCGCGGCGGATTCGATGCCCGCGAAGTAGCCGCCAGCCTCAATAAGGTTACCGGTACACACGCCGTATGGTTCAATGAGCGTTTGCTGACATCGCCGGAACAAGCCGTCGCAGAATGCCTCCTGATCGTGGACCGGCGGCTGAAGCATTTACCCGAATCCGGCAGAAATGCAAAAACATCTGCCCACACACAGGTGACGGCAGCGGAGCACACTTTACGAACCGCCAGTACCACATTTGCCGAATGTCCCGAATGTTCGGGAGAGCTGGTTTTCGAATCCGGTTGCGAAGTCTGTCGCGATTGCGGCTACTCAAAATGTAAATAGAACCTGCTCCAAATATTCCCGATTCCGGCCGATGGATTCGCAGCCGGCAGAGGCAAAACTTTGATTTTTCGCTTTTTTTAGGCATAATTGGCAAACAAAAAAATTCCCCAATGAGGTTGTAATCCAAAATGAAAAAATCCTTTTTAGCCGTTCTGGCCGCAATTTTATCGGTTACGTTGTCTGCCGGCTTCGTATTCGCAGGCGAAAAATCAAAAAAGAAAACGCTCAAAAATGATACTTTTACGATCAAAGCCGTGCCAATCGGCCCCACGCAGGATGACGTCAATGGGGCAATTCGCCGTTTGGAAATGACGGATTTATTTACCGCGGCCGCGAAAGGATCAAAGTACAGGCTGATCAAATTCGAATTTCTGACCCCGGATTCGGACCTCTCCGGCACTTTGCCGTCAAGGTTTCGCGCAACCTATTACAATTACACGAAAGACATTTCAATATTGGCGGAAGGTGATTTTGCGGGCGGCGAACCGATTCGTATTCTGGAAATTGCAGCTGACCCGGGAGCAAGCGGCGATGAATTAGAAGCCGCCATGAATCTGGTCAAAAACGACCCGCGCTATCGCGACCTGAATGCAGCCAATAAGCTGGAGATCTACGAATCCATGCCGCCGGTGTCAAACCTCAATGGCGAAAGGCTTGTAAACGTTGGCGTCCGCAACCTCGAAACCGGTGAAAATCAGATCGTCGGCGTAAGTTTCAAAAATGAAAATATAGTTTTCTATCCGGACAACGCTCCGCCAACCGCACGTGCAACGCCGGAAGCCTGCGGCGTACCCAACGCAGGCCAGAGCAGCACCTCACGCGGTTTGGCCGGTACACTTTCCGTAACGGCTTTTGAGACCGGAAACACAAATCCCGTATGGGAAATGACCGTCTTAAGGCCATCCGCATCTACGGGCGGCGAAGGCTCCGGCATCGAAGTCCGCGATGTAAAATACCGCGGCAAATCCGTCCTCAAACGCGGCCATCTTCCGGTGCTCAATGTCAAATATGTAAGCAGCTGCGGCCCTTTCCGCGATTGGCAGTATTCGGAGGGCTTTTTCCAGATTCCAACCTCAGGCGTAAATTTTCCGAATGGCCCGACCGGCGGATTTGCTTTGATAGACCCGCCCGGCATTGCCACGACTATTATCGAAACACGCAATGATACGGGTAATTTTCAAGGCGTCGCAATCTACCAGCAAAATCCGGGCGAAGGCAATGAACTCGTCCTGGTAACGGAAATGAATGCGGGCTGGTACCGCTACATTATGGAATGGCGTTTCGGCTTTGACGGCCGAATCAGGCCGCGTTTCGGATTCGGTTCGGCCGCCCCGAATTCCTGTATCTGCATACAAAGGAATCATCACGCATACTGGCGATTCGATTTCGACATTGTCCAGCCGCAAAACAATATCTACCTTGTCGAACGCGGCAAAAAATTCATGTCGCCTATCCGAACGGAAAGTGCCTTTTTCCGCAATTATGCCCGAAACAGGAGTTTCGTCATACAGAACGCCAACGGTAATGAAGCATATTCCATTACACCAAACCTGACCGACAGCACGGTTACGGATGGTAATGGTGTTTTGACGGATACATACGGTAAAGGCGATTTCTGGCTGCTTAAATTTCAGGGAACGGCAGCCAATCCGTCAGAACTCGACGATCCGAACTCTGATTCCTCAATCAACATTGCACCGTGGGTAAACGGCGAATCGCTTGTAGGTCAGGACATAGTCATCTGGTACGGAGCACATCAGACAAGGGTGGATGATGCAAGCCTGAGATCCGATGGGCAAATAATAAGAGGCGTCCACATAATCGGTCCGGATCTGCGGCCGATTCGCTGGTAAAAATTACTTGGGGAGATAACACAACCAAACCGGGCCGGGTAGAATATCTGAAATTCCCGGCCACTTTTACTTTCAATCAGGAATGTAACGAATCGGAGATATGGAATTCAAAGCCACTTTCAGATATTTTTTGATTGCAACGCTGTTTTTTGCAACGGCAGCCGCCGCCAACGGCCAAACCCAACCGAAAAGCACGCCGGCCGCAGCAATACAGGCAAATCCAAAAACGCCGGCACCTTCAAACCCGGCCGAGCTGGCAGCCGCGATTCGTGCAATTGCCGACCGTCCGGAATACAGCCGCGCTCTAATTGCCATCAAGGCCGTTTCACTCCGGGATGGACGCGTAATTTACGAACAGAATGCCGGGAAATATGTTATGCCGGCCTCAAACATGAAAAACTTCACGGTTGCGGCCGCACTCGAGACTTTGACGCCTGATTTTCGTTTCGTTACAAGCATTTACGCACCGGCAATGCCCGATTCGGCTGGTACGATAACGGGCGATCTGAGAATCTTCGGCCGCGGCGACGTTTCGCTTTCGGCAGGATTTCTTGGTTCATCCGATCCATACGCGGCTATAGATAAGGTAGCAGACAAAATCGCCGCGCTTGGCGTCAAAAGAATCGAAGGAGACATAATCGGCGACGACAGCTACTTTCGCGGCTACAGGCTGCCCGATACCTGGGAATGGGACGATTTGCAGTGGTATTACGGCGCGGAGATTTCCTCGCTGCCTGTAAATGACAACGCCGTTGATGTCATCGTCCGTCCGGGCCCGACCGGTTATCAATGTTCGGTTAAGATCATCCCGTTCAATCCGATTTTACGCGTTGCGAATAACTGCCGGACTGCACCGGCGGGAACACGGCGCAGCATCAGCCTCCAAAGACGGCTGGATGATAATATTCTGGAAATCGGCGGCAACATCGCCGAAGGCGACAAAGAGTTTGCAACGCGGATAGCAATTACAAGACCGGCAGAAATGTTTGCTGCCCTGTTAAGGCAAAGGCTGATTGACCGGAAAATTGAAGTCATCGGCGGATACCGCTATGAAAAACGTCAGGATGGCTCATTGCCGGCAGGGACGGAAATTGCCCGGATAGAATCCGTGCCGCTTTCCGAAATAGCAGCCAAGACAATGAAGCCCAGCCAGAATATGTACACGGAAATCCTCCTGCGTACATTGGGTGAGGCAGAAAGAAATGCCATCATTTCGACGACTCCACAGTCGCCGGATGCTGAAAAAACAAGTGCTGAGCTGGGCATAAGGGCAGTTTCTAAATTCCTGGGCCGTATGGCTCTACCGGCAGATGCAATAGTGCAATATGACGGGAGCGGGCTCTCACGTCACAACCTGATTACGGCAGATGCCGTCGTCCGGCTCTATGAATACATGTCACGGGAAAGCCGCTATTCTAAGGCCTGGCGTGATTCACTGACCATCGGCGGCATTGACGGCACGCTTCGCAACCGGTTTATCGGAACTTCCGCCGCCGGAAACGTTCGCGGCAAAACGGGAACGATCGATCAGGTTTCCGCTCTGTCCGGTTACCTGAAAACCGCCGGCGGAGATGAGATAGTATTTTCGGTAATTGTCAACCAGATGCCGACGGCTCAAATGAGGACTTCGCTGATTGACGAAATAGTGCTGAAATTGTCGGATTACAAGGGACGGTTGACTGAATCGCCGCCGCCCGTTAATCAGAAATAAAAACCGGGGCCGTTTCCGGCCCCGAAAATTCGATATTCCGTTTACAGAACTCAGGTAATTATTACCATCGTTTGCCGCCGCCGTAATTTCCGCGGCCGCCGCCACGCGGCCGGTCCTCGCGCGGGCGGGCTTCATTGACAACCATATTCCGGCCGTCATATTCCTGGCCGTTAAATTGTGCGATTGCATTGTTTGCGTCATCTTCGGTTGCCATTTCGACAAATCCGAATCCGCGCGAACGGCCTGTCTCGCGGTCAAATACCACGTTAGCCGATTCGACGCTCCCGGCAGAAGAAAAATACTCCTGCAAGTCTTCGCTGGTTACACGAAAAGAAAGGTTTCCTACGTAAAGTTTTGTGCTCATTTTCCTCTATTTACTAAAAATCCAAAGAAGCAATTCGAGGCAGGCAAAAAATAGAGTTGCGACAATGGCAATCCAAGAAATCGCGGCGATGCTTCCTGACCAAAAAATTTCAATGCTTCCCTAACCTATCAGACAACTCTCATCACCGAACCGAAAAGCATCGCCTTAATTACCGGACGGCCGCATCTGTCGAGACACTGTGCGAGAGCAAAATCACAAAAAGTATGCCTTTTTTAAAGCGTTTGCGCAAGCGCTTTTTGCTTCAAACCAAGGGTATAAGCCGCAGCGGCGAAATAATCGAATCGGACAGGCATTCTTGTAACCGGACGTTTATTTAACTATCATTCAATCCATAATGGAACGTTTATTCCTGATTGACTCGATGTCGCATATTTTCCGTGCTTTTTATGCCCCGATGGGAGCACGGCAAGAACCGCTCAGAAACAGCAAGGGACAGGTTACGCAGGCAGTTTTTGTTTTTACGAATATGCTGCGAAAACTGCTCAACGACGAGAAGCCGGATTACGTTGCTGCCGTTTTCGATACGGCGGCTCCGACGTTTCGTCACGATTCCTTTGCCGACTACAAGGCAAACCGCGAAGAGATGCCTGACGAATTAGCATCACAATTGCCTTTGATCGAGCGCGTCTGCGAAGCATTTAATGTTCCGATAGTCAAATATGACGGCTACGAGGCAGACGACATTATCGGCACATTGGCCAAAAAAGCCGCAGAACGAAAGATTCAGGCCGTAATCGTTTCCAATGACAAGGATCTGTGCCAATTAGTCAAAGATCCTTACATTATCGTAATGCGGCAAAACTCGGCGAATATCAAACGTAAAGTGCCCGTACCGCCGATAGAATGGTGTGATGAGGCATGGGTTGAAAAAAAATTCGGCGTTCCTCCATCTAAAATTATTGATCTGCTCGGTTTGATGGGAGACAAAATAGACAATATCCCAGGTGCTCCCGGAGTAGGTGAAAAGGGCGCTTTGAAACTCGTAAGCGAATTCGGCTCGGCACTTGCCGCAATTGAAAATGCCGATAAAATCACTCACAAAACATATCGGGAGAGTTTGAAGAATAATAAGGACCTGATATTGCAATCGCTGGAGCTGGCAACGGTCAAATGCGACGTTCCGATTGAACTTGATCTGGAAAAACTCCGCCGCCGGGAACCGAATCGGGCAAAGGCATTCGAACTCTTCCGCGAATTGGAGTTTAATTCGCTGACAAAAGAATTCGAAGATGCGGCACCGCTGTTTTCGGAAAGCGGAGACGGAAGCCGGCCGGCGCGGCTTGATTACCGCCTGGTTCGTAACAGAAAGGAACTGGACGAGATGATTCGCCGGTGTTGGGAATCGGCGGGAGTCGCATTCGAGGTCGATGATTCAAACGAAGGCGAACGGCATAGTGCTTTCGATAAGAAGCCGGCACAAGGCATTGCCGTGGCAGTTAAACCGGGAATGGTTTATTTTGTTGACCTTCAATCGTTTGAAGGCGGTCGTCAAGCGGCGGTTTCCGTATTGGCGGATTACTTTGCAAATCCACATCTCGAGAAATCTTCCCACGATTACAAAAGAACATATGCGGTCCTGAAAAAAGACGGAATTGGAATTGAGGCTTTTTCCGATGACCCGATGATCGCCTCATATTTACTGGATTCCGGCCGCCCACATCACGAACTTGAATTTCTTGTACGCAATCATCTTCCGCCTCTGCCGAAAACCGAACGCCCTGAAGAATTTCCGCCGTCGGGCTGGCAAGCATCCGAAAGAGCCGATCTTGTACTTCGTTTGGCACCTATGTTTCGCGAACGCATCGTGGCCGACGGTTTGCTGAAAGTATATTCGGAAATCGAGATTCCGCTTGAACCAATTCTTGCCGAAATCGAAATCGCCGGCATGAAGGTAGATACAGAAGCGTTGAAAAAATTCTCCGCATACATTGCGGAGGAATTAAAGAAACTGGCCGACAGGATTTATGCGATCGCCGGCCGCGAATTCAATATCGGCTCGCCAAAACAGGTCGGCGAAGTATTTGCGGAGATGAATATTGCGACAGATCGCAAAACGGCAACCGGCCAGATTTCGACAAGCAAAGACGTCTTAGCCGAACTTGCAGAAGAATATGAGATAGCGCAATTGATAATAGACTATCGCGAGATGGATAAACTCAAGGCAACCTACGCAGATACGCTGCCGAAAATGGTCGGTTCCGATGGACGCATACATGGAATTTTGAATCAAACAGTGGCTGCTACCGGCAGGCTGAGCTCAACGGAACCAAACCTGCAAAATATTCCGATTCGGACGGAGCTGGGCCGGCGAATCCGCAAAGCATTTATTCCGGAGCAAGGCAATAAACTGATTTCGGCCGATTACTCGCAGCTGGAACTCCGTATTTTAGCCCATATTACTAAAGATCCCGTGATGACCGAGGCTTTCCGAAACGGCGAAGACATTCACGCCAAGACCGCACGACTCGTCTTCGGAGCAAAAGACGAAAAGGATCTTAAGGAAAAAAGACGACTGGCCAAAATAGTGAATTTCGGTATTGCTTATGCGGTCGAGGCCTTCGGACTTTCACAACGCGTAGGAATATCCAAGCAGGAAGCCCGAAAAGTTATAGATGATTATTTCAATACATACAAAGGCATACGGGAATATATGGACCGCATACCACAGGAAGCACGTGAAAAAGGCTACGTAACCTCTCTGTTCGGCCGCCGGCGTTACTTTCCCGGCATTAAGGATCGAAACTTTGCCGTCCGCTCCCGTGCAGAAAGAGAGGCAATAAATATGCCTATTCAGGGCACGGCAAGCGATATAGTGAAAATCGCTATGATCAATGTGTTCAAGGCGTTAAAAAATGCAGGCCTGCAAACCAAAATGATAATGCAGGTACATGACGAACTTCTCTTTGAAGCTCCTGAGAATGAAATAGATAAAGCATCTCAGATAATCAGACGGGAAATGGAATCTGCCGCAACTCTGGATGTTCCCCTTGTTGTGGAAATCGGCGTCGGCGATGATTGGACAAGCACGAAATAGCAAAGCAATGTCTGAAAGGCTGTAGATACTCATTTATTCCTGCGGGA
This sequence comes from Acidobacteriota bacterium, assembly GCA_040756215.1. Classification (GTDB taxonomy): domain Bacteria; phylum Acidobacteriota; class Blastocatellia; order Pyrinomonadales; family Pyrinomonadaceae; genus OLB17. The sequence continues at coordinate 204,528 of JBFLZQ010000001.1, read as the reverse complement.
CTGTTTTAATAAGTAATGACAAAGCATTCATCTGAAAACCAATTGAAGACCCAAAGAACGAAGTTGAAACGTTTACCCGCGCGCGGGTCTTATGACCGTGAGACAATCTATGACATTCTCGATTCGGGATTTATCTGCCACATAGGCTTTGTAGCAGATGGACAACCGTATGTAATCCCGACTTCTTATGCCCGCATCGGGGATCATTTGTACATACACGGCTCATCCGCCGGCCGGATGCTAGGAAATTTGTCACGTGGCATCGACATTTGTCTCACGGTTACCCACATCGATGCGCTCGTGCTCGCACGTTCAGCATTTCATCATTCAATCAACTATCGCTCAGTGGTCGTGCTGGGCAAAGCCGAACCTGTAACGGACGAAAATGACAAAAACACAGCACTTAAAGCCTTTACGGAACATATTATTCCGGGTCGCTGGGCTGAAATCCGATGGCCAAGCAAACTTGAACTGAAAGCTACATCCGTGCTGCGGTTGCCGATTGAGGAAGCGAGCGCAAAGATACGAACCGGTGATCCTAAAGATGACGAAGAAGATTATGAGATGGACGTCTGGGCCGGCGTGCTGCCGCTGCGGCTGATACCGGGTGAACCATTTCCGGATTCCCGATTGAAAGAAGACATTGCGATACCGCAATATCTTTTGGAATATAAAAAGCGCGGCCCGAAATGAACCGCGCTGTTAAAAACTGGTGGAGATGAGGGGGATCGAACCCCTGGCCTCGGCATTGCGAACGCCGCGCTCTCCCAGCTGAGCTACATCCCCGAAGCGAAATTCGATATTAAAAACAGCGGTTGCAGAAGTCAAGCCAACCGCAACTTACGCATCAAGGCTATTGAACACCGGCAGGCAGCAAGGAACCGCGTGGATCAGCCGCATAGGCATATCCGTCTTCGATCTTGCCGATTAACCCGTGAAAAAACACTTCCGGGCCCGATACTACAACGACCGAATCGCCCGGACTGACGCGCTTTTCATCGACACGAAAGCGTATGATTGTGGCATTTCCGTTTTCGTGTGCCACGGCCTCGAATTCAAACGTGTCAGCGTCAAAACTTAATGTTTGTGAAAATGATACTTCCATTTTGTCTCCCGATTTGCAAACTACTTGATAGTTTATCGCTGAGTCAGCACAAAGTCCAAAGTTATGGGGTCGTGATCTGAAAGCGGAGCTCCTTCCGCATCTGTTAAATTGCTGATTGTAGAGGGCTTTCTGCCTGCCGGGGAAATATCACGGCCTGCAAACCAGTCCAGACGTCCCGAAACACTGCCGCCGACACGATTTGCCGCCCAGAAAATGAAAGGAAAACACCATTCGGGCACCCAGTCGCGCAGATTTGTATTTTTCTCAATGCTGGCGACATGGTAATGAAGCGTACCTGCGCCTATTTCGTTAAACTGCCGGAAAGCGTAGCCGCGCCGTTCCAGCATCGAGAACAGCGGTCGCTCGAAATAACGTTCAGGATGCGGGAGATGATTCCGCGCAACATTTTTCGGCCCCATAAAAACACGCCGCCAGTAACCGAGAATTGCGCGTGTTGAACTCTGTGAATTAAAGGTGGTCGTGTTCCAGTCTCCGCCAATTAAAGTCGGCATTTGCGGAAGTGTATCAAGATAATCAAGGATAATCTGCATCTGCCTTTGACGGTGTCGCCGCGAACAATGTGCATCGAGATGAACCGTTACGGCGCGGAATCTACCCGCAGGATGCTCTACCTCTGCTACAAGGGCTCGCAAATATCCAAGCCGTTTTTCCTTTCCGCTCATCTTGTCTTTTCCGTTTGGCAGCGGCACGGCTGTAATATTTTTCAGTGGCCATTGTGAGAAAAAAGCAAGTCCGTGTATCGATTGTGTATTATCGCCGGGCACTTCGGCTTCAACGCCGCTTCCTTTCTGCAAGGCAATGTAAACCGGGGCAAACGCGTAGTTTAAACGAAGACGGCGTGCCAGCTCGCCCGCGACAAAAAGGTTGCCGCTTCTTGCCATTCCATAGTCCAGCTCGGTTAGCAAAAGTGCGTCGCGTCCCTGCAATTCAGGGATAGATTCAAAGGCTTCGATGATTCCCTCAAGCATTGTGCCGCGTTCGAGATTCCATGCAACCGCACGTATCACATCACCGAACGTTTCGTTAGCCGGCTCAGCGAAATTTTCCGTAACAATCGAATTGAGAATCCTTTCTGCTTCGGGACGTATCTTTTCGGCTAAAGATGAAGCGGCCAATTCAGTTGTAGATTCAAGATTTAGTAATTCGGGAAAGTATTGATTTAAACTATGAGAAAGTATCTCAGGCGGCCCGCATTTATCGGTAACGCCGAGCGAGTAAAACATATCGAGCACCATATTCAGACGATCGGGCAAAATAGAAGAATATACGGCAAATTATACAAACGTCCAGTCATGGATGTGTGTTAATCGTCATAGCGCTCTTTGACGGGAGCCGTCGCAAGAAAATCTGCCGTAATCCGCAGAGTGTAGCGATCCAGCAATTCCGCTATGCGGCGATGATCGTTGGAATGAAATATCAGCCCGACGTGTTTTGGCTTTTTGATGCGGTAAACAATTTCGGGATCATTATAATGGGATGTATCCGGCTCGTCTGTTTTTGATAAAGCAAGTGCTATACCGGCATATTCACGTCTTTGCTTTGGCGGCTTGTATTTTGTTCCCGGCAAGACGGTTTCAATTCGTGCCCATTCACGCCAAAGATTGAAGTTGCATCCATATTCCAGCATATTGGCGATGTAAGCGCCGCCGACACGGCATGCAATCTCAAGCAAATAAAACCGCCCGTCATTATTTCCAAGCAAAAACTCTGCGTGTGTAACACCGCTTGAGAGTCCGAAAGCTGAAATCAGTTTTTTGTTCAGCGATTCCAGCCGTCTGCGGCTTGCCGAGCCGTACTGCACTATCGAGGAAGTAAAAACGCCTCCGTAATGTGAAATGCTGAAAGGTGGTGTCCCGTATTGAGAGACGCCGCATGCAACTACGCGACCATCAAAAACTATTGAATCCACGTGAAAGACCCGACCTTCGATAAACTGTTCGATTATGAATTGTGAAGGATGGTCACGCCAATTGTTACGTTGGTCCAGATCATTCAACACGTCCCATACTTGTCCGGGCGAATCGCATTTTCGAATCCCGAAGGCTGAGACTTCGAAGCGTGGTTTTACAATTACCGGAGCCGGAGTCGCGGCAAGGAAATCATTTATTTCATCAGGATTGAATACACCGGTAAAATTCGGACAGGTGATTCCGGCACGGGATGCAATGTAACGCATTGCAAGCTTGTCACGGAAACGCAGGGCATGCGAGGAGCTCATGCCGGCAATTTGAAGATGTTCGCGCGCACGCGCTGCGGTAACTATATCGAATTCATCGAGGCCAACGACCCGATCAATCCGACGCGTGCCGGCAACATTTGTAACCGTGCGAATATAATCATCCTGCGTTGCGGGATCTTCGACACATCGGACGTCATTTATTGCGGCCCATGACCAAGGCTCATCAAGAAGTTTACGGCGGGTAACTAGCGTAACGTACCAGCCATTTTCACTGGCCGCTTCCAGAAACTCATTGCCCTTGTGTTCGCTGGCAATACAAACGATATGGCCGTTCATTTCAGATAAGTGTGCTAAATTGCCACACAACAGCGTTTATCCTTTTCTAAGTAAAGCATCGATGCTCCAGTCACCGGAACCTTTCAGTAGAAATGCAACCGAAATAAAGAAATAAAGAAATGCCATTTCCTGCTTTTGAAATGGATCGGCACGATGAACGCCGAGAAGTGCGACAAGCATTGTAAATGCAATAAAAAACGCTGCGGGCCGTGTCAAAAGACCGAGAGCAAGCAAAATTCCGCCTAAAAATTCCGAAAGAGCGGCCGCCCAGGAGAAAATTACAGGAGCCGGAAAGCCGATTCTTGCCGTTGTCTCGATCAATCCTTCGCCGGGCGGTATTTTTCCGATCCCGTGTCCGAAAGCCAGGGCAATACCTGCAAATACCCGTAGAAGTGTCAAACCTGCATTGGCAGATAGGGATAAATTACTTTCCCCTCCGACGAGAAGTCTTCGCATTTTGCTCTATTTCTCCTTTCATTGTTTTATTTTGTGAAAAAAGAATGGCACAATTTGATCATAAAGACAATTTCGAAACCGGTCAGCCAACTTCACCGGCCGGTTGTTCGGACCACGGACTTTTATGGGCGATTTTGATTTTGCGGTATTTATAACAAACCTTCTGGTATATTTAGTTGTCCTGTTACTGGCAATTTCTGCCCACGAGGCCGGGCACGCCTGGGTATCATATAAATTCGGCGATGATACCGCTTATTTGTTGGGACGCGTTACGCTTAATCCCGTAAAACATACCGACCCGATCGGCACATTGCTGATTCCGATCGTAGGTTTCATTCTCGGCTCAATGGGTGGCAATCTGGCAAGAATCCCGCTGATCGGATGGGGAAAGCCAACGCCTGTAAACCCGCGAAAATGGTCTAATTACAAGCTCGCAAATGTATTGGTCTCGATCGCCGGAATCGGTGCAAATATTATTTTAGCCGTTATCGCATTTTCGATTTTGAAGGCGATGATCGAATCAGGCATGCTCGGCCGTCCGGACTCAACCGGCGGGTTGATTGATGCGATCGTGTTGTTTTTGCAGTATATGCTTACTCTCAACGTTTCGCTTGCAATTTTCAATCTTTTGCCGTTTCCGCCGCTTGATGGCAGCAAGGTGTTATCGACGTTTCTGCCTGCCAGTTTTGAACCTGTTTTGCAGATTCTGGAACAATACGGTTTTTTAATATTGCTGCTTCTGATTTACTGGGGACTTATAGGCATTATCATCCGGCCTGTTTTCAATTTAATCGAATTTTTACTTTTAACACCTTGGTTTTAATTGTCCTATTCTATGAAAAAACGTATTTTCAGCGGTGCACAACCGACGGGTGAATTGCACATCGGTAATTATCTGGGTGCCTTGAAAAACTGGGCCAAGTTGCAGGACGAATACGAATCGTTTTTCTGCATTGTCAATCTTCATGCGATAACATTGCCCCAGGATCCGGCTCAACTTCGGAAAAAAACCCTTGACCTTGCAAGAATCTATTTGGCCGCCGGTATCGATCCGGTACGTTCAACTGTTTTTGTTCAAGCCGATGTATCCGAGCATGCAGAACTTGCATGGGTTCTCTCTTGCGTCGCGCGTATGGGAGAACTGGAGAGAATGACGCAATTCAAAGACAAAAGTAAAGGCAACAGGGAGCGTGCCGGTGTCGGGCTTTTTACCTATCCTATCCTGATGGCTTCGGATATACTGCTTTATCAAACCGATCTCGTACCGGTTGGTGATGACCAGAAACAACATCTTGAATTGACACGCGACCTTGCGGAAAGGTTTAACCGTGACTTTGGCGAAACCTTTAAATTGCCCGAACCCTACATACCAAAAGCCGGAGCCCGGATCAAATCGCTGCAAGATCCCGCCCGGAAAATGTCAAAGTCTGACGATAACCGATTAGGTGCGATTTTTTTACTTGATGATGCTGATACAATCCGTAAAAAAATACGAAGGGCGGTAACAGATTCCGGAAACGACATTGTATTTGATGAAGAAAGACCGGCTATCACCAATCTTCTTACGATTTATCATTTGTTAAGCGGAAAAACACGGGAAGAATGCGTTGATTACTTCGCAGGTAAAGGTTATGGAGATTTCAAAAATGAACTGGCGGAGGTAATAATAAATTTCCTTGAACCTTTTCAGAAACGGGCCGGAAAGTATTCTGATGCGGAACTTGAGGAGATATTGCAGCAAGGTGCGGAAAAAGCCCGCAGCATCGCAAGTGAAACACTGCATTCGGTTTACAAAAAAATTGGAGTCCGTTAGTCATTGTTCTTTTCCGGACTCTATTGAAGTTGCTTTTATGCTGACAAAATCGTAAAAATCCTGCTGCCGTGACGAACAGGGAAAATAAAAAAATGGCTGAAAAAATCACTGTTTACGAAAAACCGACTTGCACTACATGCAAAAAGCTTAATAAGTTGTTTGAAGAACACGGTATCGACTGGGAAAAAGTCAATTATTTTGTTGAACCGTTTACTGAAAAATCGCTAGCCGCCTTGATTGCCAAAACCGGACTTCGTCCTTTTGAAGTACTGCGGAAAAATGAGCCGGAGGCAAAATCGCTCGGGCTCAACCCCGAAACGCCCGATAAGAAAGTAATCGAGGCTATGATTCGCCATCCGAATCTGATCCAAAGACCTATCGTAGAAGTTGGCAACCGGGCCGTTCTTGCGCGTCCTGTCGAAAAGGCGCTTGAAATCATAGACCGGCAATAAAAAATAATGGAAACGATCGGGCAATTAAGAGAAATGTTTGCCTACAATGATTGGGCAAACCGCAGGATCGCCGTTGCACTCAAATCAATTCCCTACGGCCGCGAACACAGGATATTTGCACACCTGCTGACTGCCGAAAAGGAATGGTACGAACGGCTGTATGGAAAGGATTCCACAGGTGCTGATTTCTGGCCCGAACTTTCTATTGAAGATTGCGGCTCATTGGCGCGCTCGGCTGCGGAAAATTATGAGAAAATGCTCCGTCGCTTTGAAGAAGAAGGTCTGGACTTAATAATCAAATATCGAACAAGCAGCGGAGAACTTAAGAAAAATACTGTCCGTGAAATACTCTTTCATGTCCTGACGCATTCGGCTACGCACAGAGGAAATATTATGCTGAAAATAAGGGAAAACGGATTCGAACCGCCAAAAATCGACTATATAGTTTATCTCCGCGAAACAAAATATATTTAATTCTGATGGACTCACCAATAGAACAATTCGTCTTTGATTTCAATAAGGAAACTGCCGAAATAATCGCAGACGACCGCGACGAACTGAAATTGCGTCTCGGCCAATTCGCAGGACCGCTCGATTTGCTGCTTTATCTTATCAGGCAGGAGCAAGCGAATATCTTCGATATCCCTATTGCAAAAATTACAGACGAATATTTGAAGTATATCAGATTGATGAAACGTCTAGATATTGCTGTCGCGGCTGATTTTCTCGTTATGGCGGCAACCCTGATAGAAATCAAATCCAAAATGCTTTTGCCGCGTGAACCTTCGGAGGAAACTGACGAGACAATCGAGGATCCACGCAAGGAACTGGTCGATCAGCTGCTTGAATATGAAAAATTCAAATCCGCAGCTCAGATGCTATACGAAAAATCAACCATTGAACAAGCCGTTTTCCGGCGTGGCCGTATCGAGACGGATGATTCAAATGCGGAAATAAACGCTACGGTTTTCGATCTTCTGACGGTATTTCAGAAAATACTGCTCCGCCACAAAGAGCAGGTAAAAATGGAAATCGAACGGGAGGAAGTCTCCCTTGCTGAAATGATTGACCGCCTCAGGCAGCGCTTATCCTCCGAATCCGAATTGAATCTGTTTACCTTTTTTGGTGAAATGCGTTCCCGGCGTGAATTGGTAACGGCGTTTATTGCAGTTCTGGAAGTCGTGCGTACGCAGGATCTGCGGCTGATTCAGAAACAAACATTCGGTGAGATTTACCTTCGCCGGATTTGACCTGTTTCAGATGTTTAGGGATAACCTGCACCCTTGTCCGCTTTCGATTTTTATGTCTTTTTTGTTAATTTTTTTGTTGGATAAAAAATGAGCGAATCAATTACAGCCGAAACCAACGATGTGACGGAAACTGAAACTACCGTGCGACAAGTCAGAAGTGCAGCCGAAATAATGGCCGCTGCGGAGGCTCTGGTATTCGTTTCCGATGAACCGATATCGGCAAAAACAATTGCCGAAATCATCGGCGAGGACAAAGATACGGTATTAGCCGCGCTCGAAGAGCTGAAAAAAGAATACGAGGAACGCCAGGGCGGCTTGCAATTGCGCGAAATTGCCGGAGGATGGCAAATCGCAACGCGAACCGAACTTCATGAAGATGTCCGGAAATATCTTAAAACACGGCCATCTGCAAAACTCTCGCTCGCTGCTCTGGAAACACTTGCCGTCATTGCATATAAACAGCCTGTTACAGTCCCTGAAATCCTTGAAATCCGCGGCGTCCAATCTGCTTCAGCCATCCGGACACTTCTTGAAAAACGACTCATAGTTACAAAGGGCCACAAGGAAACCGTCGGGCGCCCGATGCAGTACGGCACTTCAAAGGAATTTCTTATCCAGTTCGGATTGAAAGACCTTTCCGATCTGCCTTCGATTGAAGATTTCGAAGACCTTATAAACCAATGAAAGAACGGCTACAAAAACTGATTTCACAGGCAGGCATTGCCTCACGCCGTGCTGCAGAGGAACTTATCAGACAAGGGCAGGTTACCATCAATGGCGAAATCGTACGCGAGCTCGGGACTAAGGCCGACCCGCAAAGTGACCACATAAAAGTCTGCGGTAAATTAATCAATCCGAAACTTGCCGCACGGGAAAAAATCTATATTTTGCTCAATAAACCAAAAGGTGTAATCTCGAGCGTTTCCGACCCCGAGGGAAGGAAAAAGGTTACGGATCTGGTGCAGGGTTTCGGAAAACTCTATCCCGTGGGCCGCCTGGACTTCAATTCTGAGGGCTTGATCATCCTGACCAATGACGGTGACTTGACGAATCGTCTGACTGCCGCAAAAACAGTTCAAAAAACCTATTACGTAAAAGTGAAAGGAGTTCCTTCTGATGTCGCGATTCGAAAAATTGCACGCGGCATTAGGCTCCCGGATGGTTTTAAGACGGCGCCTGCCGAAATCCGCCAACTGAAATTAACCGATAAAAATGCCTGGTACGAGGTTGTTCTCTATGAAGGCCACAATCAGCAAATACGAAAAATGTTTGATTCAATCGGCCACTCGGTAGTCAAACTCAAGCGTGTCTCCATTGGCGGATTAACCGATTCAGGACTGCCACCCGGCAAGTTTCGGGTGCTTTCGGATAAGGATTTACGGCAGATTTTCTCATCGCCGCCTCGTCCTTCCAATTAGCTTACAAGTGCCCTGTGCTCCACCATCAGACATAAATTCCTGACAACTTTAATTCCCTTGCGGGCAAACGCTTCTTCAGCTTTTTCGTTATGAATGCCAAGCTGCAACCAGACGGACTTTGGCTGTTTACTGATTATTTCATCAATATGTGTTTCGATGTCCTGTGGACGACGAAAAACATTAACCATATCGATCTCATCAGGAATGTCTGAAACTTTGCGATAAACGGGTTCGCCAAGAATGTGCGTTACCTCAGGATAGTAAACCGGCACGGGAATAATCCTATAACCCGCCGACTGCATATATTTAGGCACGTAAAAAGCCGGCCGGGCCGGCTGCGTCTCAGGTTTTATCCCAAGAACAGCGATAGTTTTTGTTGTCCTGAGCAGATCCGCAATCTCAGTATCGGTGGTAAGTATATTGTTTTTCCAATCTTCTCTAAGCATCATTGTTATCTTAATTTGCGTCTATCGGAAGCAGCAAATCCGCTCGACTGATTATAGGTTTTATGTTATGATTGCATAAAGTTACGTTATACTATGAATTTTGAACTCACCGAGGAACAGAAGCAAATCAAATACAGTGTCCGTGAATTTGCGGAAAGTGAAATTAAGCCCTTTGTAAGCGAATGGGATGAAAAACAGCATTTCCCCGCCGAATTGCTTCCAAAACTGGCGGATCTAGGCCTTACAGGAATTATTTTTCCGGAAAAATACGGCGGAGCCGGTCTCGGTTATATCGAATATGCAACGATTATAGAAGAACTGGGTCGTGTCTGCGGTTCTGTAGGATTGTCCGTAGCTGCACATAATTCGCTTTGTTCAAACCATATCTACACTTTCGGAACCGAAAACCAGAAAAATAAATACCTGATACCTCTTGCTTCGGGGCAATCTTTCGGCGCATGGGGCCTGACAGAATCACAGGCCGGCTCCGATGCTTCGGGTACTCGTACGACAGCAATAAAAACCGATGGAGGCTGGATCGTAAATGGCTCGAAAAATTTCATCACCCATGCCATTGCCTGCAAAACTCTTGTCGCCGTCGCAGTAACCGACAAAGACAAAGGCAGTCATGGCATTTCAGCCTTTATTTTCGATAAAAACATGCCGGGCTTTCGTTCGGATAAAAAGGAAAATAAACTGGGTATGCGCGCATCTGAGACAGCTTCTGTCGTATTTGAAGATTGTTTCGTGCCGGACGAAAATCTGCTCGGGAATGAAGGCGAGGGCTTCCGGCAAGCGATGCAAATCCTTGACGGCGGAAGAATCTCCATAGCCGCGCTTAGCGTAGGCATCGCACAAGGTGCGTACGAGGCAGCCCTGAAATACGCCAAAGAGAGGCAGCAATTTGGCCGACCCATCGCAGAATTTCAAGCTATCCAATTTAAACTTTCCGATATGGCTACTTCAATAGAAGCCGCCCGTCTGCTGACATTTAAGGCCGCTGCCGCAAAAGATGCAGGCCAAAAAGTTACAAAATTGTCGGCAATGGCAAAACTTTACGCATCTGAAACTGCAGTCCGAACCTCCGAGGAGGCTATACAAATTCACGGCGGTTACGGCTATACAAAAGATTATCCGGTAGAAAAATACTGGCGTGATTCCAAGCTCTGCACAATCGGCGAGGGCACCTCCGAAATTCAACGCCTCGTAATTGCAAAGCAAATTCTCAAGGAATTTTGAAATACTCCAAGCTATTAGTCTTCTTTGATAAATAGAAATAATCGGGCTTGAAAATTCTTGTTGCATTTCTGCAACGATGTGTTATATTTAACACCCTGATTATTTTTATTTAAGGGAGAGATAAAATAATGAGCACAAGTACAGCGTCATCTTTGGGAAGAATTGCGACAGCATTCCTGAATGAATTGGAAAATGAGGCAAAAATTACACGGACATGTCTTGAGAGGGTTCCGGCAGAAAAATTTGACTGGAAACCTCACGAAAAGTCTATGACAATGGGGCGGCTTGCCACTCACGTCGCAGAAATGTTCGGCTGGGCCAAGTCTGTGGCAGAACTTGCCGAACTTGATTTCTCCACAATGGATTACAAGCCATTCGAGCCAAAATCTACAGATGAATTGCTTGGCTTCTTAAATCAGCTTCTGATAGAGGCTAAAGATGCTATCGGACGCATGACAGATGAACAATTCCGTCAGGACTGGACACTTAGAAACGGTGAAACCATTTATTTCACCATGCCTCGCGTTGCCGTAATGCGGACGATGGTTTTCAATCATATAATTCACCACCGCGGACAGCTTTCGGTTTACCTGAGGCTTAACGATATCCCCGTACCATCAATTTACGGGCCTTCGGCTGACGAAGGAAATATGTAAGGTTGTTAAATTTCTTTTCACGGCCTGAATTAATAGGGGCGAATGCACACTCATTCGCCTTTTTCATTTTCTTCGGAAAATGCGAAAATTTTCTGACAGTACAATTTCACCGCCTGAAGTTCTTTCTGTAGCATTGAAATTAACTGTAGGATTTTATGGGAAACGATCAATTGATCGAAGGCGTCTTTTCCGGCAATCCGCGAAGCATAGCGAGGGCGATAAGTCTGGTTGAAAGCAATGCTCCGGGCTCCGCCGAGATGATGAAAGCTATCTATGCGCGGACGGGAAAGGCATTCGTGATAGGTATTACAGGCTCGCCGGGAGCCGGCAAGTCTTCACTGGTAGATAAACTTGCGATTTTTTATCGCGATCACGGAGAAAAAGTAGGTATTTTGTGCGTTGATCCTTCCAGCCCGTTTTCGGGTGGAGCAATACTCGGTGACCGCATCAGAATGTCCGCGCTTGGTGTCGATAAAAATGTATTTATCCGCTCTATGGCAACGCGCGGCAATCTCGGCGGCCTCGCTCGTGCTACGGTTGATGCCGTCGCGATCCTGGATGCGGCGGGTTATGAAAAGATCATTGTCGAGACCGTTGGCGTAGGCCAGGATGAGGTAGAAATTGTAAAAACCGCTGATGCTTCTGTCGTTGTATTGGTACCGGGCATGGGTGATGATATCCAGGCGATCAAAGCCGGCATAATGGAAATCGGCGATATATTTGTCATCAATAAGGCTGATCGTGATGGCGTTTTAAGGACGCAAAAGGAGCTTGAAGCACTTCTTTCCCTGGCACACCGCCCCGATTTATGGAATCCGCCAATCGTTAAAACCGTTGCAACAGAAAACAAAGGCATTGAAGAACTGGCGGCAGCGATCGGCCAATATGCTGCTTTTATCTCAGACAGGCCGGAATCTTCACAAGACCGCCGTATTTCGATTGCCCGTTGGCGTATAACTGAACTTTTCAGAGAAAGACTTTTGCGAGATGCCCTTGCCGAAGACGGCACAGGTGAAAAACTCGAAAATCTTGCCCGTGAAGTTGCCGAGAAAAAGCGTGACCCGTATTCAGCCGTAGATGAATTAGTGAAAAATACAGAGAAATGAAAATAGATCATTTAGGAATTGCAACAAGCGAGATTGCTCAGGCTCTAAAGTTTTGGGAGGATGCCATCGGCCTGCAAAATGTTCATACAGAAGAAGTTAGCGACCAAAAGGTAAAGGTTGCAATGCTTCCTCTCGGCGAGACTCGGATTGAATTGCTCGAGCCAACCTCGGAGGATTCTCCGATATCTAAATTCCTGCAAAAGCGCGGCGGCGGGCTGCATCATATTGCGATTGAAGTTGAGGATATAAAAGATGCTCTGGACAGACTAAAGAGACAGGGCTTTCGCCTGATTGATGAAAATCCGCGAATAGGAGCCGGCGGCTGTCTGATTGCGTTTGTTCATCCGTCATCAACGGGAGGCGTCCTCCTCGAATTAGTGCAGCATCAGGGTAATAACGGTTAGTTTACCTGTTAAGTCCGGATAGTTTCTGTTATTATTGAAGTTTAATGTATTTTTGATTGGATAGATTCACTGAGAGGAAAAAGAATTGAGTAGCTTAACGAAAGGATTGATTTTATTAGCCGTCATCGTCGCAATCGGTGCAGGGCTTGTTTTTTGGAAGAGCAAGGTAGGTCATGCGGCACCGCAATATAATGTCTTGACAAAGGATGAGATTTCTATTTTGCTGTCCGACATAGCAAAGCAAAACCCTTTGGCCATCAAGCGATTGAAAGACGACCCGGAACTCCGAAAACAGCAGCTTCAAAACATCAAGGAATTGCTGGCCTTTGCCAGCGAGGCACAGCGTGAAGGGCTTGCCAACGAATCACCGAATCGCGAAGAGCTCGGCTACATACGTGCTCAGGTAATTGCGCTTTCCTATGATCGCGAGATTAATAAAGACAAAGGTCCGATGCCTCCATTTGGTTTTATTGATGAAAACCGGATCAAGGCATTTTGGGGAGAAGGAGCATCTGAGCCAAAAGGTTTTTTTGATAATTTAAAGGCAAAACTCGGTATCGGATACCGCGACCGCGAACTGGAATTTGAAAAATTTCTCAATACCAAAGTCGCACTCCTGAAAGCACAAAACCCTCAATTGAAAGACCGGCAGGTTTCCGACGAAGAACGCAAACAGGCACGCGATTTCTTTGCGAAGATTCAGATATACCTCGAAGAATACGAAGATAAGGTACGGGCAGGTCAAATCCCAAAAGAAGTACAGGACAAAATAAACCTTCAGGTAAAACTTCAACAGGCAGAGTTTCTGGCCGGGCTTTACGCAGCAAAACTTGCAGATAAATTAAAAGTTTCCGATGAGGAAATTGCAAAATATATAGCCGAACATCCGGATCTCGATCCTGCGGCAAAACGGGCTAAGGCACAAGAGATTCTCGAGCGTGCCAAAAAAGGTGAAGATTTTGCAGAGCTTGCCAATGAATTTACGGATGATCCGGGTAATGACCCGACTCCGGGCGGTAAGAAACGTGGCGGCCTTTATGAAAACGTCCGAACCGGGCAAATGATCAAATCTTTTGAAGATGCCGCTCTGGCCCTCGAACCCGGACAGATAGCCCCCAATCTTGTGGAAACAGATTACGGTTTTCATATTATCAAGCTGGAAAACAAAAAAGAGGAGCCGGCGGGCAAAGACGGGCAGCCATCCACAACCTATTCCGTACGGCATATCCTTATCTCAACCGGTGTAAAGGATCCTGAAAATCCGGTTGGTGGTTCAATGCCGCTCAAACAATACGTCGAGGACAAACTCGAAAAGGAAAAGCGCGAGGCTCTGATAGAAAAACTCGTCGAAGAAAACCATGTCGAGGTACCGGATGATTTCGACGTCCCGGACGTTAGTGAAGAGCAAATTCAGGAATCGCTCAAACAGCGTATGGGCGTACCTGACGACGACATTCATTCGCCGGACGAAAATCAGAAAGACACTAAGACAAAAAAGGAGTCTAATACTAACTCTCAGCCAAATTCAGCTAAAAAACCAAAGCCAAAGGGTTAGTTTTCACCGATAATGATTTATGGCGATTACCGAATCGAGATAATTCCGGATACGGAATTCAGATTGGATGGAGGGGCGATGTTTGGGGTCGTCCCTCGTGTTTTATGGGAACGTGTTTCCCCGCCGGACGAGTCAAATCGCATTCGGCTCAATATGAATTGCGTTTTTATTGAAAACGGTAAGCATCGCATAATTATCGAAACCGGAATCGGCGAAAAATGGAACGAAAAGGAAATTGCAATGTACGGAATTTCCCGCCAAAAGAGTTTTTCGCAGAGCCTTCGTGAAATAACGGGTTATAACCCGGCGGATATCACCATAGTCGTCAATACTCACCTGCATTTTGACCATAGCGGAGGCAATACCGTCCGGATTGACAACGAAGTTCGGCCGCAATTTCCAAATGCCACATACTTCATTTCAAAAACAGAGCTTGAACACGCTGAAAATCCAAGCGAACGTGACCGGGCAAGTTATTTAACTGAAAACTGGCGTCCGATGCTTCAGAGCGGGCAAATCCGCATGATGGAGGACACATACCAACCGATCCCCGGCCTCTTTATTCAAAAGGTCCGCGGCCATTCGGAGACTATGCAAACCTGGCGGCTGGAGACAAAAGAAAAGACTTTTTACGGCTTTGCGGATTTAATACCGACACGTCATCATCTGCGGCCGGCCTGGATCGCGGGTTATGATCTTTTCCCAATGGAAACGCTTGAATTCAAGAAAACGATTCTGCCGCGGGCTGTCAGTGAAAAATGGCTCTGCCTTCTGTATCATGATCCGGATCTCCCACTTGCGGAAATAAGGCATGACGGCAAAACTTTCCATGCCGTACCGCCGGATTATACGAAATAGCATCGGCGTTTATTCTTTGAGCCGAATTTCAATGCTCCTATTACACTCTGATTACAACAGTTGCGGCCAAATAACATACGTGGCAAAATCTCTAGGACAAGTTAATAACTAAACCCTGCTATTTGGGAGAAACCGTCATGCTTAGTTTCAGGTCATTACCGCTCACTCTATTGCTGGTATTAGCGATTTTCGGAGTTTTTTCCGAATCCCATGCACAAACATTCGGGAAAGAAGAACTCATCAAAGCCGCAAAATTTCTTGAGATGCGGCCTTTCGACGAACAGGCGAAAACCATCAGGGCACTTGCCGTGGATTATGTCATTAGAACTGATGAGGTTTCGGTAACAATTTGTGGCGGCAAGGCTGCTGAAGCGCTTCTCGATAAGAAAAACAAAAACAGCTCTGAGCTTGTTGCCCAATACACAATTGGAATGGCAGCTTTCAAACTACAAAATCCGGACAATAAAAACGAATTGGATGCCCAGTTGGCCGGCTTTGAAAGCGCCCTTGCAGCCTATGAAAAAATGATCTCGGAAAAGCCCAAAACGAGACATCCCGGAATGGACGACCTGTTGTCAAAGCGAAACGCGGGAGAATTGAAAGCTTTTCTGGATTCAAACGGGTGTTCTAAAAAATAGCAGATGCATAGTTTTTTACTATGCGGGACAAAAAGAAATTTAACGAAAATCAGAAAGTCAAAAAAGTGGAAAAAATCAATATAGGGATAATCGGAGGCTCCGGACTTTATCAGATGCCGGAGTTGCAAAACGTAAGGGAATTGCCTGTTGAAACACCGTTTGGCAATCCGTCCGATTCATTTATAGTGGGCGAACTGGACGGCGTAACCGTCGCATTTCTGCCGCGTCACGGACGCGGACATCGTATTCTGCCAACGGAAATTCCCTTTCGTGCCAATATTTACGCAATGAAGTTGCTGGGAGTGGAATATATCCTTTCCGTCTCGGCTGTTGGCTCTTTACAGGAAAAATATGCCCCGACCGATATGGTGATACCGGACCAGTTTTTTGACCGTACGCGGGCACGCACCGAAGAATCAACCTTTTTCGGCGAAGGAATAGTCGGTCATATTACCTTTGCACATCCGGTCTGTAACGAGCTCGGTGATATCCTCGAAGAATCTTGCCGGAAAATAGGCGTCAAGGTTCATCGCGGCGGAACTTATCTTTGTATGGAAGGTCCCGCCTTTTCGACAAAGGCTGAGTCGTTGGTCTATCGCCAATGGGGAATGGATATTATCGGCATGACTAATCTGCAGGAGGCAAAACTGGCGCGGGAGGCCGAAATAGCCTACGCAACGCTTGCTCTCGTAACAGATTACGATTGCTGGCATGAAGGCCACGATGACGTAACAATTGAAATGGTGGTCGAATATCTAAATAAAAACGTCCGTAATGCCCAATTAATCTTAAAAGAAGCAGTTAAAAGGGTTGCCGGGAAGGAAACACCGAATCAGTTTGCCGGAGCCTTAAAAAATTCCATTTTTACTCCTCCCGACCTATGGCCGCCGGAAACAGCCCGCAAACTGGACGCAATTATTGGGAAATACAGAAGCAGGTAAGCCGTAAGTAGAAAACTCTCCGGACTTATTGAGCATCATAAACCGGTTAGCTTATGAAACACCTCTCAATAGCAGCAGCATTGATTTTATTTTGTGCCTTTGCGACATTCAGCCAACGAAGTCCGGCGCCTGCAATTGATCGCGATCCATTGTTGGAAGCAGACGCAAAACACAATCTTGACGTCGCCTGGCAGGCGTTTCGGTTAAAAAAAGCCTACAAAGCGGTGCTGATGCGTTTCGAAGAAACTTTTGCCGCGTATCCGCAGTTTTCCAAAATCGATGAATTTCTTTACCTTGCCGGTGCCAGCAGTTTTTATCTTTCCGAAGGCAAGGGAAAACAAAAAATAAATACTTCAAACCCGAAAGAAAAAGAAAAATATGCACCCGATAAACTCCGGACGGATGCAAATGTTTATCTGACAATGCTTCTGGACAATCACCCCGAGAGTAAATATGCCGACGAAGCAAAAAAAATCCTCGCTTTGCTAAAACCGGAATCCCAACCCTGATTTTTTCCGTTAAACAAAATTAAACCTGCTTTCCGGAATGTAATCCCAACTCCCGAAAGCACATTCCGGAATCGCAAAATTTACACCGGCAGTGTAAAATGTCTTTTTCGATTTTAACTAACAAATTTTTCAACTGTTGGAGTAAAAGTAATTAAATGTCTCTTACTGTAGTAGGTTCGGTTGCATTTGATGCTCTTGAGACGCCTTTTGGCAAACGCGAACGTGTACTTGGCGGTGCGGCTACGCACTTTAGCCTCTCAGCCAGTTTTTTTACTAAAGTGAATGCCGTAGGGGTCGTTGGAGGCGATTTCGGGGAGGCAGAATGGCAGGTTTTTCGCCGCCATAACATAAATACCGATGATATCGAAGTCATCCCGGATGGAAAAACCTTTTTCTGGAGCGGACGTTATGACTTCGATATGAATACGGCACATACGCTCGATACTCAGTTAAACGTATTTGAAACATTTGATCCAAAACTGTCGGAAAATTCACGTAATGCCCGGCTGGTTTTTCTGGCCAATATTTTACCTTCGTTACAGCGAAGCGTCCGGCAACAGTGTGAAGCTGCGGAATTTGTTGCCATGGACACCATGAACTTTTGGATCAATTCGATGAAGGATGAAGTCATCGAAACAATCCGTGCCGTTGACTGTATCATCATCAATGATGCTGAGGCACGGCAACTCACACTGGAACCGAACATCCACAAGGCAGCTAAACAATTGATGGATCTTGGCTTACGGGCAGTAGTAATTAAACGCGGCGAATACGGCGCAACATTGTTTACTCCCAACGGATTTTTTTCTGCTCCGGCATATCCGCTCGAAACGGTTTTTGACCCGACCGGTGCCGGGGATACATTTGCCGGCGGCTTCATGGGCTATCTTGCCTCACAAAAAACAATCGACGACGACACAATGCGGCGCGCCTGTATCTACGGCTCTGTGATGGCATCATTCAATGTCGAAAAATTTGGTACCGAACGTGTTGACGCTCTGGATTATCCCGAAATAAATCAAAGGTTTAAGGAATTCAAGCAGATTACGCATTTCGACGATATTCCATTTGAGCGTGCCGCAGGCGCCTGATGCAAAGCGGGGCTATAATGCCTTACGAAATTGAAAACGTATTCCGGACCTTTGCACGCCGTCAAATTATTAACGGCTCCCTGTTATTATCTGCAGCTATTGCTTTTTTGGTTTTCCTGGCAGTTGCAGCATTAATTTTGGGGTATTTGACGGCAGCAATCGTGATTCTGATTGCGGGCGCGGCACTGGCAATTTACCCCGTGTTTCGCAGCATTTTAGAAACCCGGGCCGGTAACGAAGGATTGAAATGGCAGCCGGCCGATCCGGCAATCCAGCGACAGCAGCTCGGTATTTCAGTAGATTATTTATCGAAGTCACTCGATATAGATGCTGAATCACTTGCTGATCTGCAATCGGCGTTTATCGTAGCCGAGGATCTGGCTTTGCGGCAGATTCAAACGCAGGAAAAATGCGCCGTAATACGACAAAGTGAGGTGTTTGGCATTGCGTTCGATGCCATCTATCTGAAAGACCGGACGCTTGTTTGTATTGAAGTAATTTTTCTAGTCACGCCGGCGGTTTCGGATGAAAGAATTTCTGCAGTTCTTAAAAAGTCCAAAGCGGTTGCAAAAGCCGCACGTAAAAGCGTTGCGGAGCTTAATGTCAGGCTGATGTTGTTGATCATAACGCAGTTGCAGCCCGAGGATTTGCAGAAACTGCGTGCGAACCTTACTGCGTCAAGATTTTCCGGCACGCCGGTGGATATTGATATTCGTTTTATGGATTTTGAGGCACTGCAAAGAATTTACGTTTGCGATTAATGAATATGCTTAAAAACAAAATCGGTATGATTTTCGGGGTCGCGAACAAGCGATCCATTGCCTGGGCCTGTGCTGAAGCTGCTGCCGCCAACGGAGCAACGCTGGCTTTCACATATCAGGGCGAGCGGTTAAAAGAAAACGTAGAAAAATTGACCTCTGATTTACCGGATTCTCTTGTCGTACCCTGTGACGTTACGAATCAGTCTGAAGTAGATGCGGCATTTGCCGCAGTAGCAGAAAAATATGGCCGGCTGGACTTTCTTGTGCATTCGATAGCTTATGCACCGCGCGAAGCTCTCGAAGGCGAATTTATTACAACCACCCGCGAAGCTTTCCGCACCGCACTTGAAATTAGTGCGTTTTCGCTTACACAGTTGGCTCTGGCTGCATCGCCGCTTATGAAAGACGGCGGCAGCATCGTTACAATGTCATATTACGGAGCAGAAAAGGTTGTTCAGAATTATAACGTAATGGGCGTTGCAAAAGCCGCTCTTGAAGCTTCAGTCCGTTATCTGGCGGCAGATTTAGGCAAGCAGAATATCCGGGTTAATGCGATAAGTGCCGGCCCGATCAATACCTTGTCGGCTCGGGGAGTTAAGAATATGGGTTCTTTACTGGGCTATGTTGCCGAAAAATCACCATTAAAGAGAAATGTCTCCGCTGCGGAAGTTGGCAATACTGCCCTGTTTCTCGTCAGCGACCTTGCCTCCGGCATTACCGGCGAGACTATCTACGTTGACTGTGGGTACAACATTATGGGTATCTAAGCCTTTTCGAAATGGCTTATGCATATTTAATGAAAGATGGCAGAAACTAATATAGAAAAATCCGGCAAATCGCAAATAACTACAAAAGCCAAACAAACGGAACCGGAAACGGTCGCGGAAGCAAAATCTCGCGAAGACAGGCCTGTCTATTGGAAGCTGACGGATGATGAGGTCCTGCTTCGCTCACCGCAGCCGGAAGACGAATACAAAACATCTGATTCCTGGCGTGTTTTTCGCATAATGGGCGAATTTGTAGATGGTTTTGACAATCTCGCAACGATTACCCGCGGGGTTTCTATATTCGGATCAGCCCGAACACGGGAAGGAGACCCGATGTATGCGGCCGCACGTGAAACCGCGTACCGGCTGGCTGAAGCAGGTTTTGAGATAATTACCGGCGGAGGGCCGGGTATTATGGAAGCCGCAAACCGCGGCGCGTTCGAGGCAGGAAAGGTTTCGGTCGGCTGCAATATTGAACTTCCTTTCGAACAAATACCAAATCCGTATCAAACAAAATCGCTTTCGTTTAAATATTTTTTCATCCGCAAAACGATGTTCATCAAATATTCGAACGCATACGTGATTTTCCCCGGCGGCTTCGGCACGATGGACGAACTCTTCGAAGCCCTGACATTGATACAGACTCGCAAAATCCGAAATTTCCCCGTTGTATTATTCGGCTCGCACTACTGGAAAGGTCTTCTCTCCTGGATATCGTCAACAATGATCTCCGAGCGTAATATCAGCCCGGAAGACATGAGCCTGATCTATCTCTCCGACGATCCGAACGAAGCGGCAGAGTTTGTCATTAAATGCTGCACGGAGGCAATCGAAACGACATCGGATAAACTGCCGTAAGTTTTTATGGGTTCTGGTTACTATTTGGGAATTTTCGAAGGCCACGCGGATCCTGCCGTCGCCATAGTCAAAGACGGCAGGGTTATTGCATTTGCCGAAGAAGAACGTTTTATAAGGCAGAAACACGCCTGGGGAATCTATCCGGCTAATGCTTTGCGGTTTTGCCTGTCAGAGGCAGGAATCAGGCCGGAAGAGGTCGAAGCCATTGCAATTAACTGGGACCTGGAAGGTTACTCAAACGGGCGTATAAGGGCGTTTTACGACGATCTTAACAGCCGTTTCGAGGTAGATGCCGCTACTCGGGCCTGGCAAAACCGTCTGCTTGCTAAATTCAATCGTGATAACACTATAAATCACCACGGATATCAATGGCGCCGCCTTTTTGGCGATATTGAAATGCCAAAGATTTTTGCCGTTCCTCATCACTTCACTCATGCTTTTCAATCCGTAATGCACTCCGGATTTGATGAGTCAGTCTGTATCACGATAGACGGTTCGGGCGATGAGGATTGTACCGTAATCTGGGAACATCGCGGCAATGATATACGGCCAATTTACCGCCGCCGGATACCTGACTCTCTGGGCTGGTTTTATGCCGCGTTTACAGAGTACCTTGGCTTCAGGGCTTATGACGGCGAATATAAACTGATGGGTCTGGCAGCATACGGCAAACCGGATGCAGGATTGATCGAACTTGTCGGAGAGATTATAAAGCCTGCCGGCGGAGAAGACCCAGGCTATACAATCGACCCGCATTTTATACATTTCGGGCAACATAGTTACTCGGACAGATATACAGACCGGCTTGTTGAGCTATTCGGGCGTCCGCCCCGGGTTTCAACTGAAGAATATACCGAATGGCATGAAAATCTTGCCTTTGCCGTTCAGTTTCACCTGGAGCAGGCAGCCGAAAGGCTGGCACTTTGGGCAATAAAGCAGACGGGCATTACCAAAATAACCATTGGAGGCGGTGTCGGTCTCAATGTAAAAATGAACAGCCGGCTTTTTCAATTGCCGGAAGTCAGTGATTTATGGGCCAATCCACTATGCAGTGACGGCGGCGCCGCCGTCGGCGCAGCCCTCTATGCAGAATACGCACATACTGCAAAAAGCCCGGAAGCGTTGAAAAGGCTTGATTTCGGGCCACGGGAAGATGATATCGAGTCTGTACTGCGACAATCTAAGGTGCCGTTTCGTCATTCGCAAAACATAGCCGGTGAAACCGCAAGACTGCTTTCCGAAGGCAAGATTGTCGGTTGGTTTCAGGGACGTATGGAAGCCGGTCCCAGGGCACTTGGATATCGAAGCATTCTGGCAGATCCCAGAGATTCGGCTTCGCGGGATAAAGTCAATGCTATCATAAAGTTTCGGGAATATTGGCGACCTTTTTGTCCATCCATTCCGGCCGAAAAGGCAGATTACTATTTTAATAAATATACCCGCGCGCCCTTTATGGTTATTGCCTTTCCGGCAAATGAACGACTGCAGCATGACGCTCCGGCTGTCGTCCATGTTGACGGCACAGCCCGCGTTCAGTTTGTCGAAAAGGACGTTAATCCGCGCTATCACGCCTTATTAAGTGAATTTGAACGCCTGACGGGCGTTGGGGTATTGCTCAATACTTCATTCAATGTCAAGGGAGAGCCGATAGTTTGCACAGCCCGTGACGCTCTTAGAACTTTCTGGTCAACCGGTTTGGATGTACTTGTAATAGGTGACTACATCATCGAAAAACCATTGCAAACAAACGGAGGCGGAAAATGAAGAATGTTCTTGTCATAGCACCGCATCCGGACGACGAAGTGCTTGGCGCCGGCGGCACGATTAAACGGCTATCCGATGCCGGTTATGGCATTTATATTTTAACCGTTGCCGCACATATGCCGCCGTATTATTCCAAAGAAGTGCATCAACAGACCATCGAAGAGTCCCGGACCGCACACAGGATTTTGGGCGTTACAGAATCTTTTTACTCCGATCAGCCCGCTTTATTGCTGCGAGACAGGCCGGTTGCGGAAATCAACCGCCTGATTACCGACAAAATCGCCGGGATACAGCCTTCCATACTTTTAATGCCTTTTTATGACAGGCACATTGACCATAGGGTTGTATTTGACGCCTGTATGGTTGCTTCCCGTCCCGTTGGCGTCGGAAGGAGCCTGTCTCTGGTTGCCTGTTACGAAGCAATATCGGAAACACATTGGAATGCCGCAGGAATAGAACCGGTATTTGCCCCAAATCTGACAATTGATATCACAAATACAATTGAAACAAAGTTAAAAGCAATGGAATGTTTCAAAAGTCAATTGCATGCTTTTCCCGGACCGCGTTCCCCTGAAGCGTTAAAAGCTCTTGCACTTTTCCGAGGCAGCCAGGCAGGATTCGCTTACGGGGAAGCATTTCATATCATCCGAATGACGGAAGGTTTGTTTGTTTAAGTTTGTTTAACGTTATTGAGCAGCCATTCCAGATATCCGGAAAATACACTTTCGACAGGTATCGCTAAAATCTCCGGGGTCTCATATTGATGACTGGCCAGAATAAATGATTCAAGCTCGTTATATAAGCCTTTAGTTGTTTTTATCAGCAACAGAGATTCTCTGTCATCCGCAATTTCACCCTTCCAAACGTAAAGTGACCGGATGGCAGGGATTACCTGAACACAGGCGGCCAGCCCGGCCTCTAAAACCGATTTAGCCAAAGATACGGCATCGGCTTCGACCGCTACTGTAGTAATTACTACCAGAGCTTTGTTGGAATCCTGCGAGGACATAGTTATTTTTCGGTTATCAGGGCAGAATATTCTCCGCTGTCAACCCATTTTAGAATCTCCGATACCCGCCAGATGGGAAACGGATGCGAAAGACCGGCATTAATTACATCCGCCCAGAATTTATCGAGTTTGCTTTCATCATAATTTCGCTGAAACTCACGGCCTTGTTCCAGAAACAGGTCATAATCCATTTTTGATGCAAATGTTCCGCCGGCAAGCTTCATCATCGTACGCCCTACCACATCAGGATTCTGTACGACCAGCATCGCTGCCCGGTCGCAGGAAAGTTCTGCGCGGCGTGCCCAGGCCAAAAGCGCACCGCTGATACCGGCAGAGACGATAAACTTTATGATTTCAGAACCCGGAACAATCCGTGCTACAGACAGATTTGCCAATGCTTCCATCAGGCGGGCGGCTGTCAGATAAAGCACGTGCTCCGCGTGTATGTGGCCAACCTCGTGGGCAATAACGGCGAGAGTCTCTTCATCGCTCAATCTTTCGATCAGTGACGAATGCAGTACGATTATCGGCTTTTCAACCCCTCCGGTAAATGCATTGACTATGGGATTTTGTTGAATAAACAAATCGGGCATCTCCACGCCGAGCGTTGCGCAGGCAATCTGAAGCTTTGCAAACAGATCCGGACATTGTTTCGGCGTTACTTTTATCGCACTTGCCATGAAAGTAACACGGATTGCGGATTCGCCTGTTACGGCCAGCAATTTCTTGAGTGCCGAATCGATACCGGGAATTGCCTTCAAGGCCGCAAGTGCTTTGCTATCAGCGGGATGAACGTAATCATGCTTGCTGAGACTCGCAAATTTTTTGTGGAATTCATTAGAGAGTGGCAATTTGCAGCGGCCACAATTTGCCTGGTTGTTTTTATAGCCTCCTTTGACACTGTTTTTCTGGCCGCAATAACGACATTTGACAAAAAACGCTTTTTCCGGAAGACCGGCTTCTTCTTTTTTCCTTGCCATAAAGCAAGTTTAATGCACAGTTGAATTATAAGCCAAGCAGATATACACCGGTAAAAACATTGCAATCAGGCAAGCGAAAGCCTTGCGACAGTTTCGACGTGATGCGTCTGCGGGAACATATCGAGTGCAACAATACTCTCTATTTTATAACCGGCTTCGACAAAACGTCGGATATCTCGCGCTAATACAGATGGTTCACATGCGACAAAAGAAATTACTGGTGCCCTTAGAGATATGATGTTCATTACGGTTTCGCGTTCCGTTCCTGCCCTTGGCGGATCAAGAAGGATAAAATCAGGCCTTAATTTCGACTGCCGTTTCAGGAAGGAACGAACCCGGTCATTTACTACCCGGACATTTTGTCTTTCATTTAATTCAGCATTTTCTATGGCGTATCTGCAGGCAGCCGGATGTTCTTCGACGGCCAGGACGTTTTCAAACGTCAATGATAAAGGAAGTGAGAATAAGCCTACGCCGGAATAGAGGTCAAGTGCGAGTTTGCCCCCCGCATCGCGGGTGGCAGTCCGCACAAGATCCGAAGCCAATATCCTGTTGACCTGGAAAAAAACTTCCGCTGAATAACGAAAACGAAAACCGGCAACTTCGGCTTCCGTTATCTGTGGTTTTGCACCTGTACCGGAAACCGATATCACACCATTGTCTCCCGATGCGAGATCAATCTCTTTAGATGAAATCCGGCTTTGCAATTGACGTAATTCAGCCATCCGGGCATTTAATTCGGGAGTTAAAATCGGGCAGGTGTTGATTTCGACCACATCTCTGGAATTTCGTTTGTAAAACCCGATTTTCCCTGAAATTTTGTCAACGTGAAGCTGTGCACGGGAACGATAGCCGAATTCAAGCGGTGACGGGATTACTTCAATGTCTGAAGTAAAATCGATGCGGGCGATCCTCCGTATGCAATCACGTATCATTTCTGCTTTTACCGCAAGCTGTGCAGCATAGGAAAGATGCTGAAAATCACACCCGCCGCAAGAGCCGTAATATTGACACTCAGGCTCGATGCGATCACTTCCCGCGGATATAATTTTGCGAATTTCTGCAATGATTACATCACCTTTTACATTTGAAGCCTCGACCAGCAGGTGATCTCCGGCCGCAGCCAGCGGAACCAGGACGGTTTTTCCGCTGAAATGTGCGAACCCAAGACCACGGGGAATTACACGCTCGATTGAAACTTCAAAACGCATTCCGGGCGATATGAGATCCGGTTTTTTGTCAGACATAGAATAAACTCAGACGGGGAATGCCTTCGTCCTCACGCAGAAACTTCAGAATCATAAGCCGTTTAGTATGCTCGAAGGCATCGGGCTTCATCGTAGTCCGATATGCCCGTAGAAGTGCATTTACATCGCGTTCAAAGCGTTTGATCTTGGCAGGATCAGTTTTCCCCAGCAATTCATTATTAAGCATTTCTTCGATATCTCCGAGGCTTTTATCTATTGTCTCCGGATTTGCCGGCAGATTTGTGCGTAATTCCTCCAGACGCGCGACAGCCCTGTTTATCGGTTCCCGTAAATCGGGGTTGGTGTTGAGCCGTAATGCAGCGATTAAACCGGCAAGATGTTCTTTAATTTCATCAGTTGATAAGGCTGTCTCAGGGGTTTGCCGTTCCGGAGATTTACCGGTTTGACCTTTCAGCCATTCTTCATATTGCGCCTCGACCTCCTCGCGGCAGAACATCAGACCTTTTATAGACCTCGGACGCGGATTTTTTTCAAAATTATCGAAAACCTGCTCGATTCCACGAATAACGATATGAAGCGGAATCCCTCGCTCGCGCCAGTTTTCAATCAAAGCCCAATCAAGAGGACTCAGTAAAAGATGCTTGCCGCGACGACGTACAAACGTATCTTCTATTTCAGTGAAATAATTGTAATAATTCATTTCCTACAACCCGGCCATTCGAAAATCTCAGGCAGCCGATCCCTTTACGCTTGCCGCAAGTCATTATGTTAATCTATCCGCAGTATGGCAGGCGAACGACGTGAACGATTCGAAACTTCTTCCGGTATTGAGCTACCTAACGATTTCAATCCGGAAAACACAAAAAAAATAGATTATTACAGAGATATCGGCTCTCCCGGCGAATTCCCTTATACACGCGGCGTTCGGCGGAATATGTACCGTGGCCGGCTTTGGACGATGCGGCAATATGCCGGATTTGCTACCGCACAGGAATCAAATGAGAGGTATAAGTATCTTTTATCACAGGGCACTACCGGACTTAGCGTTGCATTTGATCTGCCGACGCAAATCGGCCTTGATTCGGATGATCCTTTAGCTACCGGCGAAGTAGGTAAAGTCGGTGTAGCCATCGATAGCCTTGAGGATATGCTGACCCTTTTTGAAGGCATTCCGCTCGATCAGGTTTCGACATCTATGACCATCAATGCAACGGCGGCCATTTTACTTTGTCTTTACCTTGCAGTAGCACGAAAACAAGGTGTTTCCTTTGCTAAAGTAAATGGAACCATTCAAAACGACATACTGAAGGAGTATATCGCGCGCGGCACCTATATCTATCCGCCAAAACCAAGCCTGAGGTTAATAACTGACATCTTTTCCTTTTGCGCATCGGAAGTGCCAAACTTCAATACAATTTCGATTTCCGGTTATCATATTCGCGAAGCCGGTTCAACAGCCGCCCAGGAAATAGCGTTTACGCTTGCCGACGCAATTTGCTACGTGGAGGCTGCCATCGGGGCAGGACTTGACGTAGATAGTTTTGCACCGCGTCTTTCCTTTTTCTTTAATTCACATAATCAATTGCTTGAGGAAATTGCCAAGTTTAGGGCTGCTCGCCGGCTTTGGGCCAGAATAATGCGCGATAGATTCGGAGCCAAAGATCCAAGATCCATGATGCTCCGTTTTCATACGCAAACTGCCGGCTCAACACTTACCGCACAACAGCCGGAATTAAATGTTATCAGAACCACGATCCAGGCACTGGCTGCCGTTTTTGGCGGAACGCAAAGCCTTCATACAAATGCCATGGACGAAGCTCTCTCGCTTCCAACCGAATCGGCAGCCCGCATCGCCCTGCGAACACAACAGGTCATCGCCTATGAATCAGGTATTGCAGACACGGTAGATCCTCTCGCCGGCAGTTACGCAATCGAGGAGCTGACAACTAAATTAGAGGATTTGGCTGCCGGATACATCCAAAAGATAGATGACCTTGGAGGTATGCTCGCTGCCATCGAATCAGGATACGTGCAAAAAGAGATTCAGGAGGCTGCTTACGTCTATCAGAAAGCTGTAGAAAGCAGCGATGCTATTGTAGTCGGGGTAAATAGTTTTCAATCCGGGATCGAAGAGCCGATTCCGATTTTGACAATAGACGAACGTATTGAACGAGAGCAAATTGAGCGTCTGCGGGCTTTGAGGCAACGTAGAAACAACGAAGCCGTTACTGCCCAACTTGATCGTCTCGAAAAAGCGGCAGCCGGAACTGAAAATCTCTTGCCTCATATTCTTGCCGCCGTAGAAGTATATGCAACTGTCGGCGAGATCAGCAATCGCCTCAGAAAAGTCTGGGGCGAATATCAGGAGGCCGTAACTATATGATATATTCTTGAAATCTGGCAATAGGTTACAAATTACCTGATTGGTAATTTATGATGACAAATTCCCGCCCGTCGTGCTAAGATGTTCTTGCGGAATGATTTCCGCCACCTTCCGGGTACTTCTTACCTTTTTACTTTCTCCCTTCAGAAAATGGAAAAACTAAACGTATTTCTTGAACATCTTGTTGCAACTGAAAGTTATGAGCTGAGGCTGGAGCCGGGGAAAAAACCATATGTGATATCTGTCAACGGTACTGCCGAACTGGCTTTTGACCCGCTGCCGGGACCGCAAATCAGCATGATGATTTTCCCGCTAATTCCCGAAGAATTGAAATATGATTTACCAAATCGTCAGGAAATAGAATTTATACATCCTCATAATTTAGGCCAGTTTACGGTTAACGTTTCAAAATCACGTGCCGGCTTCAACGTGGCTATTCGCCCGATTACGGTCAAGCCGGCGGTAAAAAGTCTGGGCAATTCGCAGAGATTGCAGAAAAACTTAGCGGAGGCTCCGGAAATACCACGTCCGGATGATTCACTTTTACAGATCGATTCAAAACCGCAGACACCGTTTGCCACTGTTATTTCTGTCGATCCGGAGAATATATCGCGTGATTCGACACCCGTTGAAAATCCTCACAACGATTTGGATTTTACCGCTGCACCGATTGCCAAGCCTTTCTCAGATAAACCGGATACCGGCGATTTCACGCCGCCCGCAGCCGAATATATTCCAATTGCCGAGCCTGAATCAATTTTACCCGGTGCAGCTGACAGACGTATCAATGGCGACCGCCGACAAGCAGAACGCCGCGTGGCAAACGTTCACATGCGCGAAAGGATGGAAGACCTCTTCAGACAAATGGCTGCCGCCGGAGCCTCGGATCTTCATTTGTCGGTAAGCATGCCGCCAATGATTCGTAAAGACGGCAAAATGAAAACTTTTGAATGCGGAGAGGATACGCTCGACGCAACAACAATGCGGGAGCTGCTTCATTCCATTATGCCGGAAAAAAACAGGCAGGAATTCTCCGAACGCAGAGATACGGACTTCGCCTATGAAATCCCGGGACTTGCAAGGTTTCGTTGCAATATATTCATGGACCGTAAGGGTATGGGCGGCGTATTTCGTATTATACCCAACAAGATTCTGACAGCAGAGGAACTCGGGCTTTCAAAGGCGATAATGAACCTTTGCACCTTATCAAAAGGGCTTGTTGTAGTTACGGGGCCAACCGGCTCGGGTAAATCTACAACACTGTGTGCAATGGTAGATTACATAAACCGTACACGTGAAGACCACATAATTACTATCGAAGACCCGATAGAATTTGTCCACGAAAATAAGAAATGCCTTATCAATCAACGCGAAGTGCATAATCACACAGACTCGTTCAAAGATGCTTTGCGTGCTGCACTTCGTGAAGATCCGGATATTCTGCTCGTCGGTGAAATGCGCGATCTGGAAACGATCGCCATCGCTATTGAAACTGCTGAAACAGGCCATCTCGTATTTGGAACATTACATACAACAACCGCCGCATCTACAGTTGACCGGATTATAGACCAATTCCCTGCTGACCGTCAGCAGCAGATTCGTGTAATGCTGTCAGAATCTCTGAAGGGTGTCATAGCCCAGACACTTTTGCCCAAGAAAGGTGGAGGCCGCGTTGCCGCGCTGGAAGTACTGATTGTTACTCCGGCAATAAGCAATCTGATACGCGAGGGCAAAACATTTCAAATTCCCTCGGCAATGCAGACCGGAAAAACGCATGGAATGGTTATGCTCAATGACGCTCTTTATGACCTGGTCAGCAAAGGAATTGTAGAGCCGCGCGACGCATACCTGAAAGCCGTAGATAAGCTGAATTTCGAAACAATGCTTACGCGGGGCGGCTTTCGTTTGTAGCCCTGCATCTTCAATTTTTCAAAGGGGAAAATCTGACCCTGGCAGAGTCTCTCAATGAAGGAAGCCTAAGAATATTGCCTCCCGATGAAACGGAGACATTGTTGGCTTCCAGCGTAGTCCCGACTGCACGGTGATAGGCCGAGATAGCCTTGTTCAAATCCGTCTGTGCCTGTAATTCACGGCTTTTTGCGTTTAGTAAATCTGTCTGCCGCTGCTGTACAAGATAAAAAGTCGTTGTCCCGGCCCGAAACTGTCGTATCTCGCTGTCATAAAGCTGCTCGGCAGCAATGCGCGCGACGGCAGCGGCGGACAACCTCGCCTCAGCAGATTTCAGCGACTGCAAAGCGTTTCTGACTTCTGATTCTATTATCTGCCGGGCCTGTTCAAACTGAGATTGTATTTTTCTTTCCTGGGCTAATACCCGGCCAAAATCGGCTTTGGCGGCTCGATTCCCAAAGGGCAGGCTGACTGTAATCCCTATACGGTATGAGGGAAAATTAAGCCCAAAAACATTTCCGAGCGATGTAAAATAGCCTCCAATCAAGCCGGGCGGCACACGACCCTGTCCATTTTGCGTTACTGTACCGGCAAGACCTTGTGCCGTGTAGCTTCCTACGAAATCAATCTGAGGTTTTAGCTGGTCGCGAAAGTAACGCTTTTCAATTTGATTTATATCCTTGGCTGTCTCTAGTTGAGATATTTCGGGACGTGAACGCAAAGCTTCTTCTACAGATTGGTCGAGAGTTGCCTTTGGCGTTTCCAAATCTACGGGAGAAACCGGAACAATGGCCTTTGCCCATTCTGCGGCGGAACGATTACCCAAAATAAGCGTTTTCAGGGCATTTTCCGCACGAGTAACATTTTCCTGAGCTGAATATACTCCAAGTTCGAAATTTGCTATTTGGGCTTCAGCAGCAACCAGGTCTATCGGCGGGAGAATTCCCTTTTCAACCTGCCGGCGGTTGCTTTCCAGTTGCAGCCGCGCCTGTTTAACCGCCTCTATCTGCACCTGCAAATTACGCAAAGCAAAGGTTAGATCCCAGTATGACTGTTCGACGGAAGCAATAACATCTACTGCCCGCTGACGAAATTGTGAGTCGCTCAGGGTCAGATTCTTCTTTGCGATTTCAATATTTCGGCGGTTAAGGTCGAAGTCACGGCCGCGAAAGATCGGTTGCGTGTAGGAAAAAGTCAGAAGTGCCGGAAATTGCGGATTAAGAAACGAATTGGTATTGCTGGTCGTCGTCCGGGAAGAATCGAAACGGGCTGAATAATTACCGCCAAATGCCGGTGTAAAACCGTTTATCCCGGCCGAGCCGAAAAAACGTGTCTGGGTTACTGAACCGTTTACTGCACCGCCAATAAGCGAGGCAGTCGGTGTCGCGGTGCTTTCATAATAATTCTGTGCCTCTAAAACGGGATCGTAAACTGCTCGTGCCGCTTTCAGATTCCACTCCGCTATCTCGACATCACTTCGGGAGGCAACTATGTCGTTACTGTTTTGTAATGCAAGTTCGATCGCTTCCTGTAGTGTTAATGCAATTTGTTCATCCGGTCGGACGCCGACGCGTTCACCCGAAGGAAGCGGCCGCAGAATCGCCTTAAAATCGGGGGCAACCGGCGGAGGATCGGGCGGCAGATCAGCGGGCTTCCGCAATGGCGTGGGTTGCGGGATAGCCACTTGTTGGGCATTAACAGAGGTCAGAAAGAACCCCACAGTAAATGCGATAAAAAAAATCACTGAATACTTCATTTCTGGCGCTGAACTAGAAAACTCATGTTTATCAATTACATTTTGCAATCAGGCATCTGCCTGTTCAGTGGTCGGCGAAGATGCCGGCTGCCTTTTAAATCTTTTGCGAATTGGCCGGGTAAGATCCGAAATGCGTGCTGAAATTTTTTTAAAAAACTCGGTCTCCGCCGCATCGTCAAAAAGAGAATAGAAAACCGGAACCGCCAGCAACGTAAGAAGCAGGCAGAGCGATTGTCCGCCGATTACAAGGATGCCGATGGATCGGTTTGTTGCAGCTCCTGCTCCGGTGCCGAGCACAAGAGGTACCATACCCGCAACCAGGGCGATTGTGGTCATCAAAATCGGCCTTAGACGATCGCGGTTGGCCTGAATAATAGCATCGTAGCGATTCATCCCCGCCGCTCTCAATGTGTTTGTATGATCGATCTGCAAGATGGCGTTCTTTTTAACAATTCCAAATAGCAGAAGAATCCCGAGAGCGGAAAAAATGTTCAGTGTCTGGCCTGCCATTGCGGTCGAAAGCAAGGCAAAAGGAATCGATAAAGGCAGCGAAAGCAGAATAGTAACCGGGTGTATAAATGATTCGAATTGAGCTGCCAAAATTAGATACATAAAAACAAATGAAAGCAGAAATGCATACATAAATGATTCATATGCGCGCTGCAATTCCTTTGATTGACCCGTAACTCCGGAAACATATTCCGGCGGCAGTTTCAAATCCGCAACATAAGTCTGAAGTTTGGCCAATGCATCAGCCTCAGACGTGTTTGGCGGGATACCGGCGGAAATCGTTACCTGTCTCAAGCGGTTGAGACGGTTGATCGAAGCCGGACTCAGGCCTTCTTCCAGTTTAACGACACGGTCCAGCGACACAGTGCCGCCACGTGAGGATGCAACAGTGAACCAGGGCAGGTAGCTGCGGTCACGCCTAAATTGTTCTTCGGCACGAACAACTACGTCATATTGTTTCGAGCCTTCGCTGTAGGTTGAAACTATTTGTCCTGCTGAAAGAATATTGAGAGCCTGAGCAACATCTCCGGCCCTGACCCCAAGGTCAGCAGCCTTGGCCCGATCAATGGTAACGCGAATTTCAGGGGATCCAAGTTCCAAAGACGAATCAGGGTCCCGAAAAACAGGGTCCTGCTTCATTCTGTCTACCAAGGTATTCGCATATTCTGTCAATTTGGTCATATCCGGCCCGGCAATGTAATACCCGATACCGGAACCGCCGCGGCCGAGTCCAATACTGCCGGCGATAGACGAAGCAGCCGAAACACTGATTTGATAATCCTTCGATGAATATTTACGCACTATTCCGCGAACCTGATTGATTAATTCCGCCTGGGATTTTTCACGCTCCGAAACCGGAAGCAGCGCGACATTTATAAACCCGTTATTCGGGCCGGAGCCACGGCCAAATCCCGCCAAAACCAGTGTATTTTTGACGCCCGGTACCTGCTCACGAATATCGCGGGCGATACGGTCCAAAATGGATTGAGTTGCAGACAGCGAAGTTCCCTGCGGCCCGCGAAGATTTACCTGGAACAGAGATTCATCTTCGTCGGGCAGAAAAGACATACCAACATAGCGATAGAGCGGATAGATAGAAGCAACCGTAAGAACACAAATAAGGACAACAACCCATCGGTGGTTCATCGACAATTTGAGCAGCCAGGTGTAACCGCCTTCGATTTTTTGATAGAACCAGCCGGCTTTGCTGCTATGTTCCTTGTGAATTACTTCAGCATTGTCTGATGAGTCCTTATTATTATGTTCAGTTGGTTCAATAACTTCGGATGATTTGTCCGAAGTTTGTTTGAGCCAACGAGCTGCAAGCATCGGCGTCAGAGTAAAAGAGACGATTAAAGAAACTGCAATTGCTGCGGCAGCCGTCAAACCGAATGAAGACATGAATCGCCCTACAATTCCCGTCATGAATCCGACTGGAACAAAAACCGCCAGTAGAGAAAGCGTCGTAGCAAGGACGGCAAGCCCGATTTCCCGGGTTCCCTCGATAGCGGCACGGAACGGGTCCATTCCCTTCTCTTCGATAAATCTGTAGATATTCTCCAGGACAACGATTGCGTCATCAATCACGATGCCGACCATCAAGGTCAATGCCAGCATCGTCATTTGATTTAACGAATATCCGAGAGCCGCGATTGCCGCAAATGCCGCAATTATTGAGACAGGAATGGCCAGGGCAGCAATTATAGTTGAGCGAAAATTCCAAAGAAAGAAGAAAACAACCACTGCGGCAAAAATGCCGCCAAGCACCAGATGTTCTTCAATCGCGGTCAATGAATTTTGAATGAATTCGCTCTGGTCGCGGATTACCGCCACCTTGAAATCAGACGGCAGCGTCGGGATGATTGCGGCCATTCGCTGCTTGACGTTGTTGATTACCGCAATCGTGTTTGAACCTGATTGCTTTCGAACTCCGATTGAAACCGATGGCACGCCGTCGAGCGAAGCGGCGGAGGAAGGTTCGCCACCTGTCTTGATGGC
The DNA here is from genome assembly GCA_040756215.1 of Acidobacteriota bacterium. Taxonomy (GTDB): domain Bacteria; phylum Acidobacteriota; class Blastocatellia; order Pyrinomonadales; family Pyrinomonadaceae; genus OLB17. The sequence goes on along the minus strand of JBFLZQ010000001.1, from coordinate 170,153 downwards.
ATAACCTATGTCACGAATTTTGATCGGAAAGCCGTTGCGGGTTGTAATTACAATGTCATTGAACTGTTCGACTTCGGTTAATTTGCTCATTGTCCGAAGCCCTAGCGTCCTGCTTCCCTCAATCAAATTACCGCCAGGCATTTCCTGGTTCTGCGAACGAACGGCATTTGTTACGTCGGTAACGGAAAGATCGAAAGCCCGCAGGCGATTGGGATTTATGTTAATGAGCACCTGCGGCGTCCGCGAACCCCACATAAAAACCTCACCGACACCGTCGGCAGACTCGATCCTCTTCTGTATCAGATTTTCTACCAGATCCGTAAGTTCCATCAGATCGCGCGGAGCACTGATGGTGTACATCAAAACAGGTTGTGAATCAGGATCGGATTTTTGCGCCGTTGGCGGATCTGCAGATTCCGGAAGGCGATTGATGACCGTACTGAGTTTTTGCTGTACTTCCTGAAAAGCCTGGTCAGGATTTTTCTCGAGATTGAAGGTCAGCGTGACGTTTGACCGCCCTCGTGATGAGGTTGAGCGCATTTCTTCCACGCCGGGAACGGTATTCAACGCTCCTTCGATGACATCTGTAACCTCGCTCTCCATTTCTTCCGGAGAGGCTCCCGGATTCGACGTTGAAACGTTGATTGTCGGAAGGTCAATTTTTGGAAACCTGTCCACGCCGAGCGTAAAAAAGCTGAACCCGCCGACAACCGTTAAAAACAAAACGATTACTGTTGCAAATACGGGTCTGTGAACACAGATTTCGGCCAACCATTGCATGGCATTGCTCCTAAACTACAACTTTTGCCCCTTCAAATAGTTGCGGAAGATTGCTTGTCGCAACGATTTCATCAGCGTTTAACCCCGATAAAACCTGATAAAAATCGCCTTCTTCCTGTCCTAACTGCAGAACGCGGAGCTTGGCGACGCCTTCAACAATTACAAAAGCACGATAGCCGCCTGTTGCCTGGTCATAGTACACAGCACTTCGTGGCACAAAGACAGCTTCGCCGCCTCCATCTTTTGCAATGCGTGCAGTTGCAAACATCCCTGCGCGGAGCGCATTGTCCGGATTTTCTATGGAAGCCTCAACTACTGCAGAGCGCGAAGCGGCATCAATTGCCGGATTTATTGCAGTTACAGAACCCGAAAAACGACGGTCTTTGTATGCATCAACGGTAAGAGAAACATTCCGCCCGACTTTTACAAAAGGCACATCTGATTCCGCTATTTGCATCTGCAATTTCAGTGGATTTGTCCTAAGTATTGTTGCTACAACATTTGCAGAGGAAACATATTCGCCAACCGCTACTGGTCTGCTGCTGACAAAACCGGAGAAAGGAGCGCGGACGACCGTATCTGCCAATTCCTGGCGCGCGATATCGACCTGAGTTTTTGCCGACTCGAGCGCAGCCTGCGCACTGGCTATTGCCTGATTGTTTTGCTTTGCGGCGTTTACCTGTGCATCAAGTTGTTCTTTGGCAGCTTTGGCTCTGGCTTCGGCAGTTTCACGCGCAGTCCGGTATTGTTCATAAGTAATCAATGCGACATCACCGGATTCAACCAGATCACGATAACGCGCCTCATTTGCCTTAGCTTGCTTAAGCTCAGCAAGTGCCTGTTCGTAATTGGCTGCAGCAGCTTTCACTTCGGGTATTGCAGATGCATTGAAGGTCGCATTAGATCCCAGTCCGAGACGGGCTTCCGCCTGCCGGACCGCCGCTTGAGCCTGTTTTACTCCTGCCTCCGCCGAGAGCAAGCGGCGGCGTGCGTCGTTGTCATCGATTTTTGCTATTACGGCTCCGGCTTTGACAAAATCGCCGATATTAACCGAAATATCGGCAATTTTTCCGGCTACCTTCGGGGCTACATTTGAGGTTTCATCGGCGACCAGCGAACCGGTTACTTGCAGAAAGGCAGGAATTTGCCTCTTTTCCGTTCGTGCCGTTGTCACCGCAATCGGGGCATCTGTTCTATTTGATTCCGAATTTGTACTGTCCGCACGGTTTGCCGATTTTGCTCCCCCACAAGCATTAAGCAGGCAAACAGCGACAAAAAAAGGTGCTAAAATAGTGAGAGGTAATAGCAGCGTCGCTCTTTTAATATTGCGAAACATAAAATTAATTTACTTAGGATAAATTCTATAACACTGATTTACTGAGGCTAATCAACGTTGTGTAAAATTTTGTAAATGGTATATTTAGATTTACGCAACCGACAAAAGTCCGGTTTCAATTGAACCTTTTTATACCGATTTTGACATAATCAAAATGCAATGATGATTACTGGCGAAGTGGTTGAAGATATCTCTGCTGCAGAATTGAAGGAGTTACTTGATTCCGGCGAAGCGATTCAACTAATTGATGTCCGGGATGCCGGAGAGTTTGCATTTGCCCGCATTCCGGGAGCAAAATCTATACCGCTGGCAGAGTTGCCGGGGCGAATCGGAGAGCTTGATCCATCACGATTGACCGTAATTCACTGCAAAATGGGTGGTCGGAGCCCGAAGGCAATCGAAATTTTGAGAAAATCAGGTTTCCCGGGCCAAATCAGATGTCTGCGCGGGGGGATCACCGCCTGGTCAAATGAGATTGATCCGAAAGTCCCGAAGTATTGATTTGTCAATCTGCTTTCTCAGATGCGAAGATATCTACCGCCGGAGCAAGCCGGATTACTTCCATTCCCTCGAATGCCATTGTTCTGCAAGCAGTTACGGTTTTGGTGCCGTCGCCTTTCCGTATCACGACAGTGCAATTAAGACAATCTCCATTCCAACAAAGATCAGCCGATGAAATTCCTTCCATATTCAAAAATTGAAGACCGCGCAGAATACTGTTGTTTTCAGGCATCCGAACTTTTCGGCCAAGAATCGTAACGTTCAACAGGCGATCGAATGGATAAAATATGTCGTCAGTTGGCATTGTTAAATTATCTCTTTGGGCATGCATCCTGATAATCAAAGCTTTCCGCTTTTGTATCGTCTCTAATGCTCAAATAGACTATACTACTCAAAGGAGGTCATCTTCAAAATGTCGATCGTAATGTATGTAAAACCGGGCTGCCCGTATTGTCAGCAAGCCCGCGATTATTTCAATGCAAACGGGATATCTTTTGTCGAATATGACGCGCAAAATGACAAAGTCAAACAGCGGGAAATGCTTAGTATAACCGGCGGAGACCCGACTGTGCCTGCGATTGTTAAAGATGGCGTCTATCAAGGCTCAGGCTGGGGCGACCCTCCACGCGGCTGAACGATTTCAGTGGATTGACCGGCAGTTTGCCGGCTTTGATTTTGAAAATGGCGTAATTTCTTTTGATCCTGAAAGGCTTTTAGGTTCAAATTGGCTTTCGGAGTGGACTATTTGTCAGGTTTGAATTAGCCTGTATAATTTGAACTATTCCGAAGCGTCAAGGCTCCGGAAAGCCGGGTTGCTTTTTCGGCATGATCGGTTCCCAATTAAACCAATATAAGATACTTGAAAAAATTGGCTCCGGCGGACAGGGGACAGTTTATAAAGCCCTCGATACGAAGTTGAACCGCATCGCCGTTGTCAAAGTACTTCCGCCCGAACTTACGGCAAAAACTGCCAATTTCCGTAGATTCGAGCGCGAAGCTCAGCTCTGCTCTCAGCTGGATCATCCGAATATCTGCACTATTTACGGTTTCAATGATTACGACGGCGTTTACTACATTGCAATGCAATGGGTGGACGGAAAGAATATTCGCCAGCTTGTAAATGGTCGACCTCTTGAACTTAAAAGCGCTCTGTCTATCGCGATTCAGGTTACCGATGCATTAGCCTACGCACATTCTAAAAATATCATCCACCGGGACATAAAAGCCGGGAACGTAATGGTAACCGATAGCGGACAAGTGAAAATACTTGATTTCGGGCTTGCAAAACTTATTGAAGACGAGCAGGCAGAATCGGGACGCAGCTCAGATAAATCCGATATCACGGAACTTGGAATTCCTTACGGAACAGCAACTTACGCAGCTCCTGAACAAGCTCGCGGTGAACGCGCCGACGCCCGCTCGGATATATTCTCTACCGGTGTCTTGCTATATGAAATGCTGACCGGGATCTGGGCATTTCAAGGAAAAACGGTAATTGACGTCCGTCATCAGGTTCTATACGGTACGCCTAAGCCGCTTTCAGAAATGCGCAAAGAACCGGTTCCGTCAGAGTTGCAGGCGATTGTTGATAAAGCCTTGCAAAAAGAACCCAAAAACCGGTACCAGAAAATTTCACAAATGCGGGATGACCTTCGTGCCGTACTGACATTGGTCTCGGGTGGTGCATTGGTTCCGGGAGATTATGTTTCTCCTGCCTATGCAGATGGCGGCGTTATCCGCAAGGCAATCAACTGGCTGACCGGACGCGGAAATACTTATGGCTCGGATACGGCAGCTACCAGGGGCTCCGGCTCGGTTTCGACTCCTCCTTCCGCCGCTCCGGATATGACAATGACCTCTTCGGGTACGGAAAAAAAGAGCGTCGCGATTTTGCCTTTTAAGAATCTTGCAGATGATCCCTCAGCAAATTTCTATGAATTTGCCTTGGCCGATGCGGTAATTACAGAACTTGCCCAGTTACGTTCGCTCATTGTCAGGCCCAGTTCGGTTATAGCCAAGTATCAGGGACGCAATGTTGACCCGCGCGAAGCCGGTAATGAACTTCGCGTCCAGGCTGTTCTTTCAGCAGGTTTTCTTCGCGGCGGCAACCGAATGCGTGTAACTGCCCAATTGCTTGATGTTTCATCAGGTGAAATTCTCTGGAGCGATCGAATTGACGCGGAAGGAGACGACGTCCTAACCATTCAGGACAATATCGCTCAGAGAATTCTGGAAGGTCTGCGACTCGAGCTCAGCGACAATGAAGCACAAATATTGAATAAGCGCCTGACTGAAAGCCACGAAGCCTGGGAGGAATATCTCAAGGGCCGGGACAATTTCGCCCGGTTTATTTTCCGAACGCTTTCTCTTGAAGATTGCAATGCCGCAATACAGAATTTCAGACGCGCTACGGAACTTGATCCGCATTTTGCACTGGCTTACAGCGGCCTTGGTGCATGTTATGCTAATCGGGTTTTTAAGGGTCTGGGCGAACCGGATGATTATACTCATGCCGAAGCAGCCTTTAGCAAAGCTTTTTTCTATGACCCTAACGTGGTCGAAGCAAGAGTGCTGATGGTGATGATCTACCTGGCACGGGGCGAGAAAAAGAAAGCACACGCAGAAATCGACCTGTTACATAAACAATTTCCTAATGAAGCTCCATTGTATTTCGTCAAGGGTGTAATACATCGGCTCGATGGAGAGTATGACGAATCGCTAAAGGCATTTGAAAAATTACAACGTCTGGATCCGGCTGCAAGGACGGTGTCGGCATACAATAGTGCCAGAATTTTCATTTACCGCCGCGAATATGACAAAGCTCTTGAATATATTGAACGCGGGGAAAAAGCCGAACCTAATCACCCGATGCTCAAAATCTTTCGTTCCGGAGTTTATTATTACCGCGGCGACAAGGAGCAAGGCATCGAATTGCTTGAGAGCGTCCTGAAGGAACATCCCGAAATGGACGGCATCAGGCCGCTCTATGCATTGTATCTTGCCGGCGTCGGTCGTGCAGATGAAGCCCGCCAGCAATTAACCCAGGAAGCACTTGCAGCCGCCAGGGCCGATCATGATTCAGCCTATTGGACTGCTTGTGCTTATGCGCTGCTTGGTGAGAAAGATACGGCTTTCAAATGGCTGGCAAGGGCGATTAAACTAGGCAACGAGAATAAACCGCACTTTCTGCTGGATAAAAATCTGGATTCGCTGCGTGGAGATCCGCGTTTTGATGAGTTGATGAATAGTATCGGAAAGAATTAGTATAAAACGGCTTGATTCGCAGTCAGGCGTGCACTTTTACATCCAAATCAACCATTTCGCGTATTCGCTTTTTCAGTGCTTTCTCGAATTGTCTTGCTTCATTGACGCCTTCAAAAGACAAAGCCTGTAGATTTGCCTCGATACGCTTTCTATAATCTGAAATCAGCGAATCGGAAACTCCAAGCATTTCGGCCACTTCGAGTTGAGTGCCTCCGTCCGAAACAAGATAACAATGCCACAATACATTGATCATCCTGTCAAATTGCTTTTTCTTGCCGCGTACGGATTTGCTCAAACTTTCGATGAATCTGTCAACACTGCCGACAGCAGCATCCTCCGCTTCGTGGCGCAGAAAATCTTCTTCCGGTGTTTCCCTGTGATCCGGTATTTCGAAATGCACCCTCTCGTCGTCATCGGAATCGCCCGAACCACCGACTGGAACTAAATGAATATCCATAATCGGAAGTCTGGACATGACAAATGACCTGAGACTGCGGACATCTACGGGTGAATCCACAGCTTTCAAGACTCTGATTATCAATTTCTCCAGCTCCGCATTGCTGATTACTATTTGAGAGTCGCCCGTGCATCCGACCATCCTTGTATCACGACTTTGAAATGAAACGGATTTCACGCGGACTTCCATTTCCTGGATATCGCGGCGGGGCTTTTCTGTCTGCCAGTCCGCCAGCCCGTAAAGACGGTCAGCCAGGCGGCGGTGAGCGTCGGCATTTCCTACATTATCGAATCTTTTAAATTTCGGACTGGTCTGTACAATCGTTGAAATTCTTCGTGCAAGGCGATATGACTCCGGATAACGTTTGCGTAATTCGGAAGTCAGCATATTGGTTAACTCGATTTGCGATATCTCGGCCTCGACTTCGGCATCGGACATTCCGCTGTCCAAATAGTGCTGAAATCGCTCCTTGCTCAAAAGAGCGACAAAAAGTTCTTGAGTAAGGTCGGTGTATGCGTTATGTTTACCTTCTTCAACAAGAAATCCAGCACGCTTTGACGCCCTAACCAGCGGATGAGATGAGACGATCCTGTGGAGTTCAGTCCAGATTTGGTTGACGTCGGAGGCACGTAGGCTTTCATTCCATTTTCCGACCTTAATCTGACGTTGCTGCATGGATCGAGGGAGTCGGTCCTGCGATTTGGATGAATTCATACTGATGGAGAAATCAAGTGTGATTGAATTTATAATTTTAGCTGCTGGAGATCGTATGAAACTCAGGGGCAATGCCGGCCGGAGGCCAAAAAAAGGCTAAAGCCTGAAATTCATCAATTAAAAACTTTGAAAGTTTTGGGTTTCGGAGTTCAAAACTGAAATCGAGGAGGCCGCGCGAGACCTTTCGATATGAGATCGGCCGCAAACTTTGAATAAGCCGCTGCCGACAATATAAATACTAGCAGGATTTGCTTAGTTCGGCAACATTTTTTTCATCGTCCATATTCACATCCTGTCAATTACCTTGGAATGGAACGCCTGTCCACAAAATTATTTTAATCTTCGTTTATGAAATTCCGCGGATTTAGTCTTTTAATACATTAAATTATGCGAAATCTGTCTCCTCGGGGTGGATTTTTTTCATTATATGGCTTAAATTTCCGATATTTTGGAACTGCTGCCGAATTGCGGCTTTATTTTATTGGAATATTTGAGGATGGGTGATTGCTACGGCAGGTGCCGATTCCGTTATTCCCGCGCTATAATGGAGATATAGGCAGATAATGTCAACTTTTCGAAAGCGAGAGGATTGTCCTCATTCAGAGACCCTCTTGGAATATCAGGCTGGTACAATCGAGGGCCAGGCCGCACGTGCCATTGGTGCTCATCTTAGCGCTTGTGAATTCTGCAGCGCTGAGGCATTGTTTTATGAACTCTATCCGCTTCAGGATGATGATACCGAAGAACCCTTAAACGAACCATGTGCGATGCCTGAGCCGTTATTTGAGCTTGCCCTGGCGATACTTAACCATCGAATAACGCCGCCTTCAATGACAAGGCTTCGTGCAGAAATTGATGCCATATCGCACGAGGGTAATAAAACTGCAGAATAGAAGCCTAACTCCCGCAGATTTCATCAATCGCCTCAGAATACTTTTCGTCAATAACTCCCCGTTTGATTTTCAGTGTTGGAGTCATTTCGCCTTTGTCTATGGAAAATTCACGCGGCAGTAGATAAATTCGTTTAACTCTTTCGTATTCAGTAAGTTCACGGGTTAATTCGGAACATTCACGCTGCACACGCTTAATTACAAAAGCGTTTTCGCAGAGTTCCTCGCGTGTGCCTTCTGCTTCGATACCTTCATCCGCCAATGCTTCCCTCAAAGCTTCCCAGTCAGGAACAATAAGCGCTCCTACCTGTTTTCTTCCGGAACCGACAACTACCGCCTGGGCAACAAGCGGACTTTGTTTGAGAAGGCTTTCTACCTGCAGCGGCGCGACGTATTTGCCGTTTGAAAGTTTGAATAAATCCTTAATTCTATCGGTCACATAAAAATGACCGTCTTCATCCACGTAGCCAACGTCTCCGGTATGATAAAAACCCTCGGAATCGATGACTTTTGCGGTTTCCTCCGGTTTGTTGTAGTAGCCTTTCATGACGTTCTTCCCGCGAATGAGTATCTCTCCATCCTTGTCTGAGATTTTCATCTCTATTCCGTCAAAAGGTTTCCCAATCGAACCGATTTTATTGTCGTCCGGGCGATTGGCAGAGACAATACAGGCCTCCGTCATACCATAACCTTGTAAAATCGGAATACCGGCAGCCCAGAAGGCATAGGATAGTTTTCGGGATAACGGAGCTCCGCCCGAAACGAAAAATCGAAGGCAACCACCGACACCAGCACGCCATTTGGAAAAAACCAATTTGTCTGCCACAGAATGTTTGGCCTTGAGAGAAATAGAAGGCTGTTCGCCTGCGTCGATTACAGCCCAGTATTGTTGCCCAACCTCGAGTGCCCAATCGAAAAGTGATGTCTTCCAGCCACCTGCTGCTTTACCTTTTTTGACTATCTTGTGATAAACCTGCTCGAATAGCCGCGGAACGGCTGTCATAATGGTCGGCTTCACTTCTTGCAAATGGCTCGCCAATTGATCAAAAGCCGAACAATAATGAATGGAAACACCGTTTGAGCAAAGCACGTAAAAAACCGTCCGTTCAAAAATATGTGAAAGCGGCAGTACGGCAAGTGATCTGTCGGAAGATTTTATCGGCAGTCCCTTTGAAATTGTAACAATGTTGGAAACAAAATTTTCGTGAGTCAACATTACGCCTTTCGGCTCACCGGTGGTTCCCGAAGTGTATATAATTGTAGCGAGGTCATCCGGACGGACATCGCCTAGCATTATATCGAAATTTAATTCCGTTTGGGCTTCGGCGCCGAGAGATTCAACTTCAGCAAGTTCATACGAAGGTTTGCCGGCATCCTGCTTTGCCCCGGCATCGAAGAAAATAAGATTTTCTAACCGCTCGACGCTCTCAACCGCTTTCTCTGCATGCTTGTAAAGTTTTCTTCCGGAAACTACCAGCATTTTTGCGCCGGAATCTTCCAGAATGTAACGAATCTGTTCTGCAGCCTGGGTTGTGTAAATAGGTACGTTTACTGCCCGCAAGGCAAGCAGGGCCAGATCCGTCAATGACCATTCCGGCCTGTTTTCCGAAATAACGGCAATGCGGTCACCTGGACGAACACCAAGCCGAAAAAGTCCCAATGCAATGTTTTTTATCCTTTCTATTGCATCACGGCCGGAAATCGGCTTCCAGCCATCATCGAGTTTGAAACAAAGGGCGTCCGGCTTATCGTTTCGACGGAAAGATTCAATGCAATAGTGTGGTATCGTCTGTGGTAACAGATCGAAACCAACAAGGTTTTCAGCAATCATTTCAATATTAAAATATGCGGCAGCAAAAAATTACTATCCCTCCGCATTCGGATATTTTCTCAAACTGCGGCAATCAAGTCCAATAATTGCGATCCAGAGATCGGTAATTTATAGCTTCGCTGAGGTGTTCGGTACGGATATCTTCGCTCCCGTCAAGATCGGCGATTGTTCTCGCAACTTTGAGAATACGATCGTGAGCACGTGCGGAAAGGCCTTGTCTCTGCATCGCCCGTTCCAATAGAGATTCGCCGGCTGAATCCAGCTTGCAAAATGTTCTGATTTGTGAGGGTGTCATTGCGGAATTAGAGAAAATGCCGCTTCCGGCCAGCCTTCCGACCTGCTTTTCGCGGGCCCGTACAACCCTTTCGCGGATAGCGGCACTTGGCTCTCCCGTTGATCCGCCGCGTCCGCGCAATTCGGCAAACGGAACCGCAGGAACGTCTATGTGTATATCGATCCTGTCCATCAACGGCCCGGAAATCTTGCCAATGTAGCGCTGAATCATCTGGGGCGAGCATTTACATTCGCGCGACGAACCAAAATATCCACAAGGACAGGGATTCATAGACGCCACCAGAGTAAAATTCGCCGGGAATGTCAGCGAACTTGCCGCACGTGAAATCGTAACCTGTTTATCCTCCATAGGTTGTCGAAGAACTTCAAGCACGCTCCGGTCGAATTCGGGTAGTTCGTCCAAAAAGAGCACGCCCAGATGTGCAAGCGAAACTTCTCCTGGACGCGGGACAGAACCTCCGCCGATTAACCCCGCTTGCGAAACCGTATGATGCGGCGATTTGAAAGGCCTTTCAGTTACAAGCCCATTGCCATTGGTCAGGCCGGCAACAGAGTGAATTTTTGTTATTTCCAGTGCTTCTTCGAATTCCAGGGGCGGTAAAATGGTCGGGAACCGCTTTGCCAGCATAGTTTTACCGGAGCCGGGAGGCCCGATAAAAAGTATGTTATGGCCGCCGGCCGAAGCGACTTCGAGTGCGCGTTTGGCCATGGCCTGCCCCCTGACTTCGCTGAAATCAACCTGATAACGGTTAGGAGATTTCCTCAGTTCATCGAGGTTGAGTTTCAAAGGTTTGATTCGCGGTGGACTTTCACCTGCCAAATCCTGCACAAGTAAAGACGCTTCACGCAGATCACGAACCGGAAAAACATCTATTCCCTGTACGACGGCTGCTTCGCGGGCATTCTCTTCCGGTACAAGTATCCGACCAATACCATTGTCGCGGGCAGCAAGAGCTATTGACAGCGCTCCGCGGATAGGCCTAATACGGCCATCCAGAGATAATTCGCCGACCGCCATGGCATTCTTGAGATTTTCGGCCGCTCCGAGATCGCCGGCGGCACCTAAAATGCCGAGCGCGATCGGGAGATCAAAACTTGCACCTTCTTTTCGCACATCTGCCGGTGCAAGATTTATCGTAACTTTATGAAAAGGAAAGAAATAACCGCTGTTTGTAATTGCCGCCCGAATCCTCTCCCGTGATTCGCGAACCGCCGTGTCCGGTAGCCCGACAATAATCACCAACGCCTGATCAGTCTCGCCCCGAACAGGCTGAAGATTTACCTCGATATCTACGGTCAAAGCATCAATGCCATAAACCGCGGCTGATTGCGTCAGAAATAACATAGCAGGGTTTGGGGTAAAAGTTTTCAGCAGTTTATCCGCTATGAAAATTCAACGCAAGCGGCAAGCCGGCCATATTCTGTAACCCGCCGGCATTTGACTAATCCCGACGGCTCTCTTAGACTTGTTAATTGGCTTGTCGGGGCGTGGCTCAGCCTGGTAGAGCGCACGGTTCGGGACCGTGAGGTCGGAGGTTCAAATCCTCTCGCCCCGACCACATTTCCTTTATTACCAATAATTTCTAAGCTGTTTTTAATGTATTCCCCAAAGTATTGCAGCGGAATATTTCGCTTACGGGGAAGTCTACTCTTTTTGCGCGAGAGAGAACTTTCCGACTGCACAGCGGATCTGTTATTTTGATTTATCCAATGTCTGATACCTGTAACCCGCTGAAATTTTCCGATGTTTTTATTTAAATCACTTTTTGTAACTGTCAAATAAAAAATAAATTGGTCCGGACGGAAAGGACTTTCGCTTTTATCGAATTTCATCGATACACGACAATGGGTCAATGCCAGATCCGGCAGAAAAAGTCTCCCGCCTTTATCGAACACCATCCATTCGATTTTGTGGATCTAACTTTACCGGGACTTGAAAAATTGAGAATGGAAAAATTGAGAATGGAAAGGACTTCCGTCTGTATTCAATCTATCTTTTCGCTTTTTGGGTCTGGCTTTTTTAGTGTAATAAACTTTTTAGTGTAATAAAAGATTTTCGCTTTTATCGCATTGTATCTGTTTCTGTGCCTGTCCTTTCTTGAACTTACCACCAACGCTTTCAGGCTTGGCGTAGTGGCGAAAATTTAGCACAAAAGCTCAATCGAAGAACAGCACTTGAACCTACCACTAAACTTTCATACGAAGCACTGCACCCGCCATTACGTCAAACCGCTGTTACCTGCCGTTTTTCTTTTTGTCGTTTCATAATTGGTCTTATGTTCACGAAAAATATCAAGTTGCCCGTCAGCGTTTTTGTATGGACGTTTCAAGTTAAACTGTGCAACAATGTGTTCCGGTATTGGAAGTTTGTTGAGATTTCTCGGTTCAACTTTTATAGCTCCTGAACCATAGCTTTTACCAACGAGTTTTAAATTCTCTAATGTGTCTGGATGATTTAATGCTTTCCAAAGATTATCAATGTATTCTTGGTCGTCATAAATGGGATAAACACAAAGAAACCCTGTCAATGGTAATACTCCTGCCTCATTTTTAATAAACCTTGAATTTCGTCTGCCGAGATATGCAAATAACAAAGGCGGAATTTTACGTTGTTCCATTTTATACCAAGGTTTCCGTTGTTGAATTAGAGAACGAGTTGGAAGTCCCATTTCTTCTCCAACTTTTAAGTAATCTTTTATTGACTTTGGGAAATCCTCTTGTTCGTTTATTGATAGCAAATATGTTGGACGATTTTTTTTATCTAATTCTTCAATATCATCTAATGTTAGAATATTGCTTGTTGCGTCTTTCGTCCTGCCAACTGCTCTTTTGAGAAACTCTTTAGGTATATTCAAGTCTTTGACTTGTTGACTTGTCAAAAAGAAAAATTCATTTGAACCAGTGGCAATCCCTCTCATTACATTTGCAAAATCATTCAAATGGAATTTAAAGCCAGTATGATTTTGTTCAGGACGGGACAAACCAGTAGCAAGTCCTTCTTGTAGTTGACGAGTAGTTATTTCTAAAGTGTTAAATTCTTTTATTTTAAAATTAGAGGTTACAAATTGTAATAAGTCCTTAGAATATGCCTGATTAACTTTAACCCATTGGAAAGTTTTTTGGGGTTTAGTATTTTTAATAAAAAAAATAATTGCATTAGTATCAACATTTGGGAAAGGCGTTGCCCTTTCATCAAAAGTGACTACACATTCAATGCAAAAATTTTCCGAAATCCATTTCCACAAGTTCTTGGCAAATTTTCCCTCACAAGTATCTGCTGGCATTATGAAAGCAAGTTTTCCGTCTCGCTCTAAAAGATTTAATGCCTGAATTAGAAAATATATGTGATAACCCGCTCTCCCATCTATTGAATAACCTGTTATTGAAATTGCAATTTTCCTAAGTAAGAACTTAGTTTCTTCATCAATTCTGTGATGTCTTATGTAAGGGGGGTTAGCAACAATAGATTTAAATTTTCTACTAGGTGGATTTTTAATAAAATCCCTATTTTCTACAAAACATTTTTCATTATTATAAATTTCATCAGATAAAACTTCAGGGTCTATGTCGGTTCCAAAAAAGGGAATGTTTTTTTTGTTGAGATTAATTAATGCTTCGTAAAATGCACCTCTACCAGTTGCAGGGTCATAAACTAAATCTGTATTTTCTGCAACATAAGCTATCATAGCTTCGGAAACCCAACTTGGTGTCCAAAACTGACCTTTGTCACGAAGAATTTCTCTTTCATTCCATTTGGTTGGTAGTTTCTGATGAGGTTTTACTTTACTCTTCATTGTTGTTCCAATATTTTAATAGCTTCTTTTGTAAAATTTAACGAACCACCTTCAAACCTAACATAAGGTAAAATGTGTCCGTTTTTATCCATTATGAATGCAGGAATAAGTTTAGGCTTTTCATTAGCGATTCCAAGTTCGTAAGCATAATGATAATAATATTTGTAAATTGTCTTCTTCGTTGTTGCACCACCTGGTGCTTGGAAAACTTGCTCAGTTGGGAGAATTAGACCTTCTGAAATTAAGCGTTGTGCTTCGTCAAAAGAAAGTCCGTATGCTCTGTCAAAGAAAACGTGCCAAACGTGAATTGGAATTTTATTTTCATCTTGCCATTTGTTTAGAGGAATTCGGTCTTCCTCTTTAATGATAACCGTCGGGAGAACCGCATTTTTTGAAAGTCCCATCTTACCACCAAGGCGCTTTTGGGGTTTCATTGGGGTATTGTAGTCAGGCATTTTCTCTGCAACCCATAACGAGTTTTCACATTCTACTGCTATGATTGCCCTCTGAACAAGTGGTTGTAGTTTGTTCTCTGTAATAAATGGAAGTTCTTCTACTCCACCGATTTTATTTAAAAAACCATCTACAAATTCTCTATCAGAGTTTTTGAATACTAAAAGGTCTGGGCGCTTGATATTGCCAAGTCCTGCAGCTTCTAAACGTTCAAAGTATAATTCAAATGCTCTTACATCATCCGTTGGTGCTGTGCCACTTGGACCATATGCGATAGCATAAAATTTGTCCGTATTGTTAACTGCGTCTATCAAGCGTTTTTCACTCCATACACCCTGCGACCACCTCATTAAGAAGTCGCTTCCTCGTAATTTTCTTGGGTTGAGCCAAAAGTCTGCCCAAGTTATTTCTGTAATACCTCTAAGTTCAAGTTCAATGTCCTCTGTTGAAACTGATAAAACCCTCTCAAATGGATGCATTTCTGTTGTCATATTTAATTTTCGAAAGTTACTTTTTATTCTCTGTTTTTTGTTGGTAAAAGTCTACCTTTTATTCACAATTTTCCACTGCTGCAAGGTTGTCTAAAATGGCACACAACAAAATTCTTTGAGGTTGTCTCATAAGTCTTAAAAATCCGGTGGCCGCAACTTTTAAGTTGCGTATTTATTAAATTTTCGCAAGCTAAAGCTTGCGACTACCATAAGCATTTGAGTTATGAGACAGCCTCATATCTGTTTTTAAAGACTATATTTGTTGCTTAATAACCTAAAAATAAAAGCTATCACGAATAAATTTTAGTATGAAAAGAACCGAACTCATAGATAAATATGAAAAAATTCTTAGACTGAAAAATTACTCTCCCAAAACTGAAAAAGCATATTTACATCACCTTAATCTTTTCCTCGATTACATTAGTAAATCAAATATATCTTCGGTTGATTCTAAAATATTGTTAGACTATTTCAACTATCTACAGCAAACACGAAAATTTTCATACTCAGCAATTAAGCAATCTCTTGCTTCAGTAAGATTTCTCTTTCTTGATGTTCTTAAAAAAGAAATTGATTTGATTTCTTCGTTAAAATGAAAAGACCAAATAGCTTACCTAATATCTTAACAATTGAAGAAGTAAGAAAAATCATAAACTCAATAACAAATCTAAAACATCGTTCGATAATTTCAACCATCTATTCCTGTGGTTTAAGAATTTCTGAAGCAGTGAACTTAAAAATAAATGATATTGATTCTTCTGCAATGACAGTTAAAATAGTAAATGCAAAAGGCAGAAATGATAGAATCATAATGCTTTCAGAAAAACTTCTTTTTCTACTTCGTGAATATTTCAAAGAATACAAACCAAAAATTATTTGTTCGAAGGGCAGAAAGGCGAACAATATTCTACTCGAAGCATTCAGCAAATTTTTAATAATGCTGTAAAAAAGTTGGAATAAAAAAAGAAAGTTACTGTGCATTCATTACGTCATAGTTTCGCTTCGCATTTACTTGATAATGGAACAGATATTCGTTTTATTCAGGAACTGCTTGGGCACAAACACTTATCTACAACTCAAATTTATACTCACATCAATCCTGCTTCTGTTAAGAAAATAAAAAGTCCTTTTGATAATATTTAACTTTTATATCTCACTATATTCTCCGCCATTCCATTAAACACAAAGAAGTGAAGTGGTAAAACAGAGTACCAATAGATTCTGCCAAGTAAACCTTTGGGACGGAATGTTGCCGTTTGCTGTAAAAAGTTTTTTCCGTCTTTTTCAACAATCTTAAATTCAAGCCAAGCTTCGCCGGGTAGTTTCATTTCTGCATAAAGCAGTAATCTTTTGTTTTCTTTATCAGCTGCAAGCACACGTCAGAAATCAAGTGTATCGCCGGTGTGAATTTCTGTTTTGTTTGTTCTGCCTCTTCGCAGACCGACGCCGCCGGCAAGTTTATCCAAGAATCCGCGCAAGTGCCAAAGCCAGTCACAATAATACCATCCGCGTTCACCACCAATTGACCAGATGTTTTGTAAAACCTGTTCAACACTTGTAGTAATTTCTTTTTCTCTTTTATCAAAAAAGCATCCGTTGGTAGGAACATTTATATATTCAAGCAAAGAGTTGTCGCCATAACTTGATATGAGAGAATCTTTCCAGCTTGATACAACATTGTTCTGTTCAATCTTTTGAAATGCGAGTTGTACGGCTTCTTTGTATGAAATGGGTTTTATGCCGAGCATTTTTTCAAGTTTGTTGTCCTTGGCAACCACTTCAACTTTCATACTGTTAACAAGATTTATTGCAAGCATATATGATGTTGATGTAACGAAGTAAAGCCAGTAGGATGAAAGTCTTGGAGTCATAACCGGAACAGTAAAAATAAATCTTTTCAACCCACTAACTTCTGCAAACTGAAGAAGCATTTCTCTGTAAGATAAAATATCCGGCGCGCCAACATCGTAGGATTTATTAAATGTTACGGGGTTAAGTAAAACTCCGGTGAGATACTCTAAAATATTTCTTATAGCAATCGGTTGATGTTTTGTGTTAAGCCATTTGGGAGCAATCATCACGGGAAGTTTTTCAACAAGATCACGAATGATTTCAAATGAAGCGCTGCCGGAACCAACTATAATTCCCGCTTTAATAGATGTAAGTGGAATTCCGCTTACTGCAAGAATTTCCTCAACTCTTTTTCTTGATGCAAGATGCTTTGAAAGTTTTTCTTCGTTTGTAATTCCGCCGAGATAAATAATCTGCTTAACGGAAGTTTGCTGAACAAGTTTTATAAAATTATTAGCCGAGGTTTCTTCAAGCGGCCCAAAATCTTTTACATTTGAACTCATTGAGTGAATGAGATAGTAAGCCGCATCAATTTCTTTTATTAGACTTAAGTCCGAACTTAAACTTAAGCTCTGAATGTCCTTTAGAAAATCAACTTCAAATACAGAAACGTTTGGATGCCTGTATATTCCATCTGCGGGGAATCTTTTCTTATCACGAACACAGCAAATTACTTCGTGTCCCTGTTCAATCAGAACGGGAAGAAGTCTTTTGCCGATATATCCCGTTGCACCGGTAAGTAGTATTTTCATTTTTATTCTATTTGAAATTATAACCAAAGATTATGAGTAATGGTTAACAAAATTAAATTATGTTTTTGTATCCCATTAGACGGTTACAGTTGAGAATTAGAGTTCCCTTAAATCGTGATAGGGCGTAGAAGAACACTAATTAAGAAGGGGAGTTTAGTGAGACGCAGGTTTTGGCAATCTTGAAGCAAATGGAAAGCCGGGTGGTCGGTGACGGCGACCTGCCGGGTATTAGAAAGAAGAGCATTTGGCTCAACGGCTTTACCGAACAATTTAACAGGATAAATCACCCGGCAATTCTGGATATGTAAATCTTTGACGGTTTGAACGTAGAGCGAGAACTGACGTCCCGATGGGTAGATTTCTGCAACCATCGCAGCCCGGACGATTCGAGCGGAAGCGTGCCTCCGAGCGAATCAAACGCACCGGTTCTGATCAACTCGAAAACTCCAGTTTAAGCTGGTAACAATCTGGTAACTATCAGGAGCGGTTTACATGAGCACAAAGCACCAAGTTTGCACGTCACCCCGCCTGATGTAAAAGTCGTGGTAGTGTCAGTTATTTGATGCTCGTTTCAGATGCTTCCTTAAGTTCGATTAAATTTGTCAAGACACTTTTGTCAAGATTATTTTGAAAATATTGCCTGAACAATGTCGGGAACACTCCTTGAAGACTTTCTTCTACAATAACAATTGTTGTGTTGTCGTCTTTCTTTAAAAAAGTCCAATTATGAATAGCTTTTGCGCCTATGGTAGTTCCAGTCCAGCCGAATTCTGCATTTGGTTTTGAAGTATGGATCTTGGATTTGAACAAAATTCCGTTAGCTTTCCATTTGAAAGTTGTTCCTTCCTTAATATCTTCAATATATTCGTCAACTATTGTTTTAGTTACTGCCTTTTGCCATTTAGGCCAGTTTCTGATGTCTGTTAGAATTTTCCAAACTGTTTCTATCGAGGATCCTATTTCAATCTGGTACTTGGACTTTACCGGAGCAATTTCGTTAATCGGGATATTCATAGTTTCTTCAACTGTTGTTTTCTCAATATATGTGCTAAGGGAATTTACGGCATTAAAAATAAAAACGCCAAAATAACTGCAAATATAAAATTTAAGATCCCCCTTTTTTTTCGGAATTCCTTTTCTGCGCCCGAAATCAAAAAACTTTTATTATTGGAACAGCACTGGACTCTCTACATTTACCGAATCAGTGTTGGCCGTTCGGTCATTTCCTTTGTCAAGCAACGTCTATTCAAATATTATTGAAATCCAGTGTGGTGTCGAAAGTTTAACTCTCCGTCTGTCGCCACGCCTTAACATTAAAGTGTCACCTGAATATTCAAGAATGTCCTGTGAGTGTGCAGTAAAGTAATGCTCATTAAGTTTGTTATACATTACAATTTCTTCCACATCCAATTCGTCAGAAAACTGTTTAAAATATACGTTGTAAGCATTTCCGTTTGGCTCATAAAAGTATTGAGAAATTCCAATTACTTCAGGACTTATGTCATAGTGAAGAGCTTGTAGGGAAATTGGATAATGACCGCTTCTTTTCTGGTAATTTTCAATTGACTGAATTAGTGTCTCGCTATTTCTAATTGCAATATTCCTACTCAATTCAACTGCTTTATCAATAAATTGGAATCTCGCCAATGCTACTACTATTGGAATAATTATAAGGTAAAGCGGCAGGAATTCAGATTTTAAGCCATCTTTTTTCAGTTTTAAAAATGTCCTGAAAAGTGAAAGGAAGGTGATTACGAGGAACAATATTGCTAATGACGTATGGTTCTGAGAGAATGCACCAACTGAAACTATCAATGAAATAAGTCCAGCAATCGCTAATGTTGTCTTTAAAAAGCGTCTTTTGGTTAGTTCTTGAATGCCAGCAGCCTTTATTTTAATCCACCAAAAAAGTCCTAATGGAACAAATATTAAACTTGTAAAACTGAATACCTGTGCCATAAATGATAAGGGGATAGATAAATTGTCATACCTGCCCGGCATAAATGGTCTGAACATTACGAAGATAATTACTGCACTAATCAGAAGTATGTAAACTACATGTCTTGTCATATTTGCTTACTATGTTGTCTGTGTCCCCTAAGCCTTGCTGCTAACGGTTTCGGGCTTTGCGTTCGGGCGGGTTTCGGAGCACAAAACTGTCAACCAGCACTGAACTTGAATAGAAGCACAAAGCTTGATTTAACCACTGAACCGCCACTTTTGGGTAGGTGCTGTTGGCGGTAGTTTTTCTTAGTTTTTGAGTGTTGTATTGCAATATGGATGTGTTATTTGTCCGTTGTCAATAGTTCCGAGTCCACCGTCTTGTTTTCTGTCAATATGGTCAATTGAAATTGAATTTCTGTGAATATAACCACCACATATTTTACACTTAGGGGCATTTGATAGCGCTTCTTTTATGTAAACAGCGGATTTCCTTTCAGTCGAGAATTTGTTAGAGGTAATCTCATTTTGCTCAACTGTTAGTGTCAAATAGTTGAATTTGCTAGTCTTAATGAGTTGTGTAATTACTTCACTTTCATTTACACCGTTTTGAAGGAGTTCAATTACCGCAAAGTAAAAATCTTTAATTTGACTATAACTAGCAATTGCACTTCTATATTTACGATTTATCTGTTGTATTAAAGAGTCATTTTGCAGTAATATATTTTCAAAACTAGGTCTTACCAAACAGAACTCACTAAGTTTCTTTTTTTCTTCAAGTTCTTTTACAAATGCAAGAGTTGCATAAAATGAAGCTACCTTATGTCTGCCGTCTTGCGAATAAAAATATACCACTGGATGAAGTCCTAATGAAGAGGGGTGATTACTATTTATACGCCAAGCTATTCTCCTAGTTTGTTTAAGAATATTAACGGTTTCGTCTCCTGTTAAATCGTCTGCTAAGCTTTCTTTAAAGTCAGCAGGAATGTTGTTTACAATGTTTATAAACTCAAGAATTAACGGCAAAGTTTGTGCAGAGTAATTTTTACCACCAACTGGTATGTCCAATGTTTTTATTGGTGTTTCAAGTTTTGGTGCAAATAATACCGAATTGATTTCTTTAGCCAACTCTTGGATTGTTGTTTGATTTTCTTTTGAGAAATTGGACCAGTATTTATGTCCTTTGCCACTTCTTATTATTGCTCGTGCAGCGATACAATTAGGTTTTTTTCGTGCTTCGAGTAAAACTAATTCGGTCTTGTCAATTGGTGCTGCTTGTTGGTTAATTTTAAAGAATGAGTTTTCAGCTTTGTTAGCACCGCCATCAACCCATTGTAGTTGAATTGCTAATGCTGCAAGGTTTTTAGCTTTTCTCTGGATGTCTGGTGATACCTTTTCGGGATTTGTTAATGCTAATTTAAAATCTGAATATGAACCGATTCTTTTCCGAATTAGTTTTCGTGTTTCTTCAGCTATTTCGATTTGTTCGTCAGGAATTATACCATCATAAAACTGTTTTGAAATTGGTCCATCTCCATAGTCATCATTTATCCAAGCAGCTAAAGAACTAAGCCTATGGGAACCGTCAATTACAAACAAGTAACCACCTGTGCTTCTCCACAAAATAATTGCTGGGATAAGGTCTCCATCTAGAAAACTCTCTATAAAGTCAGCAATTTTTTTGCTGTCCCATTCATTCGTTTCTCTTTGAAAGTCTGGTTTGCGAACATTTGAAAAAAAGAATGAGTCAGATTTGATGTCTTCTATTGAAAGTGTTTCTTTCTTTTTTCCAGGTGTTGCGTTTTCTTCAACTTCAAAGTCTTCTCTGGGAATAAGTGCGTCTAAGTTAACTTTTGCCATTTCGTTATTTTATTGTTCTACTGTCGTCATTTAAAATTACCGCCAACGTTTTGCAGCTACCCGAAGGTGGCGATTTCGAAGCACTTCACTGTCAACCAAGCACAAACTTTGATAGAAGCACAAAGCTTGATTTAACCACTGAACCGCCACTTTTGGGTAGGTGCTGTTATGCGGTCGGCTTTCTATTTCTGTTAGTCGTTTCATTGTCAATTACAGCAACTTGTTTCTGCTTGAATGGGCGGGCATTTTACAGATCCGTAGCTGCAATAAACGCAACAGTCACCCTGTTTTGGCTTTAGGACTTTCTTGCAGTTTTCACACTCGTAAAAATATTGGCAAACGTCTGTCGGCATAGTTTCTTCTTTTTTGTGTCCGCAGTCGGGGCAAGTTATTGTTGATTGCAGTATTATGTTCATTGACTTGAATGTTAATGCTCTGATCTTATGTAGCGTCCATCTCCAGGTTTGTATCCGCCTTCTTAAGCTGCCGCAAAACGTTTTCGGTATTTGCGTTCGGGCGGGTTTTGGAGCACAAAACTGTCAACCAGCACTGCGCTTGAATAAAAGCACAAAGCTCCGGGTAAGATCATCACCCGAGATTACGCCAAACCGCTGTTGGCTGCTCTGCTTTTCTGTTTTTATATTTCATCTGTCGTTGGAAGTTGTGTAGTTGTCAAGTCTATTCTATTTCATTTTCTTCATATTCAACTTCATAATTTTTATTTTCATTCATCCATTCTTCAAGGGTTCTTCCTTCATATTTCCATTTATCTATACCCCAATACTTCCCCGAGGGATTTCTACGGTTTTTTCTTGTTTCAATTTCACAAGTTAATGGTGATAATCTCCAAACCTTGTCTTCAAATTTCACTTCTTTGTTGCCTATTACTTCAGCAACAATAGTTTCATCGTCAAAATATACAATTGTCTTACCAATTAAGTCTAAACTTTCAAAAGACAATCTATTTTTGAGACTTTTCCTTTCACTTGAATAGTTGTTGCTTGTTTTTAATTCAGCACTAATCGGCAAAATCTTGTCAATAAGAATACCTACTAAATATTCTGCCCTTGCTTTAATTTGTTCTACCCCCCAATTTTGTTGGTCGATGATTTTATTTTTAGCTATTTGCATTCCGGCATTGTTTTCATAAATCTCTTTTTTACCACTGAAAGAATGATTGCTTAATTCTTGATTATGGCGAATCAGAGTTAAGTTTCCGATATTATTTAAATAATTGTCGTGAATTTCTTTGTAGTTTTCTCCAAGTTCATTTTTCCAAGTTTCATTTAAGGTTTGCGGCATAATGTGTTCAACTTGCAAATGTTTATCAGTCAAGGCAGGACGGTTTTTGGTAATATGCTCTTCTATTAAACCAAGGAAAAATTTACCGCTTTCAAAATTATAAAAATTAGAATTTTCACTTAATAAGAAATCTCGAATTTCATTATCGTTTGGTAATCTCAGAGCATAATGTTGATTTGATAAAATCTCTAGCATTTTTGCCTTTTTATCTTCGGCTTCAATCAAAACATTAAAATACTTTACAAGTAACGGGGCATCCTTATTTTCACCTTGTGTAAGTTTCAAAATTCTTCTACGAGCAATATAAATGAAAATCGCATCTAAAATAGCTAAACAATCATCATCAGTAATTTTTTGCTCGTTTCTTAGATTTAAGATTCCTAAAATGAAAGAATGGAATGCAGAAACTTTAAGTGTTCTTAAATCAGTAATTTTTTGTCTATTTTTCTGTTACCGCTTGACTTATAACCCGCCAATATTGCATATTGACTGGAATAATCCGCTAACTTTTTAATTAGTTCTTCGTGATTGTAATCGTCAAACACTTCTTTAAAATCACGATAAAGTTCTTTGTGATTGGAGTCGGTGGCTTTTTTATAGCTGGAAATGTCAACCAACTGCATATAATCACGAATAAAAGCCGAGACAGAAAAAGCGTGATTGTCGCCTGCCAGGTTTTGTTCAATTTTTAACCAAAAATTGTGGTATAAATTAACTTGTTGATCGGAAGATTTTCCGAGCAATAAATAGTTTCTTACTAAATCAGCAAGGGATAAAGGTTTCCCAAGAGAGTTCATACTCTCAAAAATTTCTTGAGGTTTTTCCCAAGGATTTCTCTCCGGCTCTAACTGAATTGTAACAATATTAAAATTTGTTAGCCCTTTTTCGATTAAGTTCCTGATTTTATTTTGTTCCAATTTTTCCAATTTTGATTTAAAGAATTTATAGTTCTTAAAAACATTTGACTTTTTATCAGTGTCATCTAAATGCTCGCCTAAAATGATATTCTTATAAGCTTTCCAATCAGTTTCAACCTGTTTGAGTTTAATTTTATATTCTACATCTCCGCTGACATTATTATTTTTCAAATATTTTGAATCAATTGTGTTTTTTAATGATTCATCAATAATACAATCACGAGCGGCAATTAAAAATAACATTGTTGTCGTCAATCTTTGCTGACCGTCAACTAAAATGTATTTATCGGGCTCCCCTAAAATTGTGCTTTCCGCATAGTAAATGATTGTGCCGAAGAAGTGTTGATTGTTACTGCTATTCGCTACTTTCTCTATATCTTTAAACAAGATTTCGCACATTTCTTCGTCCCATTCATAATTTCTTTGATAAGGTGGAATGAAGAACGTTACATCATTGTTTGATAACAATTTTAGAACCTGGTTATCTAAGCTTCTCATAGTGTTACCTTTGTTAATATCATTTTTTAAATTGTTTTGTCTGCAGTGGCTCTCCGTAGGGTTGCCACTAACTTTTTGCCGGTTTGAGTTCGGGCGGGTTTTGGAGCAGAAAGCTATCAACCGGTGCTGAACATGAATAGAAGCACAAAACTCCGGGTTTATAGGTCATACCGCCTGATGCAAAACGCTGTTAGCATTAGTTTTTCTTCTCTTTCTATTCATGAACCTGACATGCTTCGAGAATATTTCCATCCGGATCATAAAAGAAAAAATAATTCACAAAACCGTCATCAATAACTTCGCCGGCATTAATCCCTTTTGCCTTTAATTCCTGATTTGCAGAGATTGCATCCGGAGTTCTGAATATGGGATAGGCAGAGGTGTCCGGATTGTTTTGGATTTCTTTTTCCGTTTGCCAAATTGTCAGGCTCGTAGGGCCGCCGGTATCAAATACCACGAGTTTTAAATTAGGGTCATCCCAGATTGGTTTAAGGTCTAATTTCTCCTGATACCATTTTCGGGATACTTCTATGTTGGAAACCCGGACAATGATTGTATCAATTCCCTGTAACGGCTTTTTCTTCTCCATTTTGGCTCTTAAGTTTGAGTTTGATAATTCTATATATCATCGCCGGATTTTGCAATTTTCCGTCTGCCACAACTATTGATTTTTATAAGCGGTCCAATGTCCCAGACACTGCCTGCGGCAAGCATTGGCGGCAAGGGCAAATACCATGACAAATCCCGGACGCAAATCTTTCCCCGAGACCAAAAAGCGAAGCCTACATGAGAAATCCGCATACCAATCGCGGAGACGAAAAATCCGTGCATTCGATTACACCGACTGCTGCCCAACACCATCATCATTAAACAACAAAAGCAAACCGAACGTCGCACACTTTTTTACAATTTCCCTGGCACTGCTGCCGTTTGGTCAATTCGGGCTATAGAAATCGCAGCGGCCGGCTAAAGGTTTTCCCGAGTCCCAATCTGTCGCGTTCGACTATGTGATTGACATCATTGATTCGATGTGTGCTCATACTTTGCCAGACGCCATCCGAGCTAAGTGAGGCCGGGCGAATCACATCACGTCCATAGCGGAGGTTAAGTTCGTCAATTACGCGGTTCAGTCTGTGCAGACGCTCAAACTGCGTTGGTTCAAGCAAACGTTCAGGGATCCTCTCCGCCGGAAGAAGTTCGCTAAGAACCACTCCGGCCCGCCTGTATTCCACCTCAGGCACAAAAATCCTGTTAAGGCAATAAAGCACCCATTCGAAAATCTCGCCGGTTATATCTGAATAATAAACCGAATTATATGTAGCTGCTTTTGCATAATAATTAGGAATCGGACGAAAACGGTCCGTTGTAAGAAAGACGGTAACGACGCGAGCCATCAGATTATTCCAACGCATTTTCTCCAGAGCTCGGGCGGCAAAAAATAAGACGGCATTTTTAATTTCGCTAAAACTCCTTACCGCAGTGCCAAAGGTTCGCGTATGCGAGATTGACTTATTATCTTTCTGTGTTGCTTCGATTGGGATACACTTTATACCGTTGAGTTCCAATATGGTGCGGGCGGCAAAAACATTCAAACAATCGCGCACAAAATCCGGATCGGTTTTTTTCAG
The DNA here is from genome assembly GCA_040756215.1 of Acidobacteriota bacterium. GTDB lineage: Bacteria > Acidobacteriota > Blastocatellia > Pyrinomonadales > Pyrinomonadaceae > OLB17. The sequence continues at coordinate 144,599 of JBFLZQ010000001.1, read as the reverse complement.
ATCATAAGCAGTATTGATGCCATATAGTTTCAGACGAGAGCCGAAACGCCTCCCTATTCCCCAAATATCCTCTATATTCGAACGTTTCAGAGCAGTGTCTGTGTATGGCGAATTATAGAGACTTAAAACTCCCTGCACCTTCCTGCTTTTCTTTGCAATGTCATTGGCAAGTTTTGCAAGCGTTTTGGTTTCTGCAAACCCGACCGAGACCGGAATTTTTGTTTTTTCCAGAATCTTTTTCTTGATGTGTTTACCGAGCATATCAAGTTTGTCGGGGGTTCCCACATCAATAAACGCTTCGTCTATCGAGTACATCTCGACTATACCCTTGCCGAGATCTTCAATCATTACATCCAGAACGCGCTCGGCATATTCGCGGTAGAGCGCATGATTGGATGAAATGATAGCCGTATTGTGTTTTTCCAGGAGTTCGCGAACCTGAAAAAGCGGGGCTCCCATCGCGACGCCGAGTTGCTTTACCTCCTCACTGCGCGAAATTATGCAGCCATCATTATTTGAAAGTACTACTACGGGACGCGAGTTTAGTTCGGGGTTAACTGCCCTCTCGCATGAAACAAAGAAATTGTTGCAGTCTATCAGAGCAATGGCGTTTCCCGACGACATATGCACATATAATACAACATTTCATCTATGATACAAAGAATTTTCCGGGTTGCCGTATTTAAAGAAAACGGTCGAAGCTCTTCGCCCGAAATGGTCGGATGCCATGCAATAACTATTCTCGGGCTGAGAGTACACTTTTGTTATCGAAGAAGAGGTTGAGAATTCCTATTAGTAAAGCGGCCAGTCCCGTTACCGCGGTAACGGGATAAAATGAGGTTGAATAGTCGCCGTTTGCAGCGTCCGCCAGTCGGCCGGTAACGAGACCGCCTATTGCAGCTCCGACAGTTTCAATCACAATCAGCACGCTCAGAATACGGGCATAGTCACGATTACCAAAGAAATCAGCTGCAGATCGTTGCAGCAGGACAAAAGTCCCGCCATAACCAAAACCAAAGGGGATAATAAAAAGAAATGCATTGTCTGCCGTAAGACGAAGCAAAACAAGCGTTGCGGCAAACATCAGCAAGGCACAGACCAGCATAACCCTTGCGGGACGAAAACGGTCGCTAAGATAGCCGAAAAAAAACTTGCCGCTAACGCTGACGAAGAAAATTCCGGCAAGTGCGATGCTGCCGGCGGCAGCCGACATGCCAATACGTGGTGACTGTAAATAAAGAACGAACTGCTGTGTAGTAACAAAAATCGGATAAAAAACCAATGCGGCAGCAAAAGCGAAAATCCAAAAGGCCGGAGTCCGAAGGGCCTCATTCAGCAGTAAACCATGTGATGACAGAGGAGATCTTTCCTCAATATTCCCGACGCTATCGGTATCGCCATCAGGCTTGCTTGCTGCCTCAAACGGAGTTTCCTTAATCAATAGCCACACCAAAGGCAACAGTACAAACCAGATGACCAAACTCAGGCCGATCATCGCAACTCTCCAACCGTAAAGTGCGATTAAAGGCGTTGCAGCCAGCGGAATCAGGACGCCGCCAATGCTGGTTCCGGTCAATAATATTCCGAGAGCCAGTCCGCGGCGCCGGATAAACCATCGTGATACCAAGACGATTGTAGGCAAAACGCCGACCAGACAAAGTGAGAATCCCATCAAAAATCTGCTGAAATAAACCAATGGCGGAGAAACGGTGGTCGCCAGAATAATCAGCCCCGCACCGAGAGTTGCACAGCCGGCCGCCATCAGATATCTGATAGAAAATTTCCCAATCAGCCAGCCCGTTAGCGGCGAGAGAAAGCCGGCTGTCATAAAAGTAATGGAGGCTCCGAGCGCAATGAAACTCTCGCCACGGTCTGGTGCAATTGCCCCAATGCCTGTAAATTCCTCGCGTATGAATTTATAGAAAACAGGAATACCGCCAATAGCGAGGCCATTGCTTACAATCAGCGCAATTGTTGAGACCGCTAGGATTATCCACCCGTAAAAAAAGCGTTTTCTCCCCATTAAAATCAAATGAAAATTATCTGAATGAAAAAAATAGTTATTTGAGATTTTTTGTATCGCTTGATGTTAATTCAGAGTTTTTGTTGTATCAGGAATCGAGCTCGTAGCTGGCTACACTTGTCGGCGTTTCATAACATCGGACTTTATAGACTTTTACCCTCTCATCGCCTATGCGTGAATTGAGATATTCCACGAAAAAACGGGCGATGTTTTCTGCCGATGGGTTTAGCTCATCGTCAAATGGAGGCAACTCGTTAAGATTACGGTGATCAAGATAGCCTACGATCTCATCAGCGGCTCTCTTTAAATCGCCGAAATCAATCAACAGTCCTATGTTGTCCAGTTCACGACCGCGGGCATAAATCTCAACCTTATAGTTATGCCCATGCAAATTTTCGCATTTGCCCTTATATCCGCGAAGCTGATGAGCGGACGAAAAATTACGTTCAATTACAACTTCAAAAAAACCTGCCATTTTTTATCACATTATTTAAGTTGACAAAATTTATATTAATTCATTCCTATCTGTCCGGTTAAGCAAAAAACGGATATCCTCGGGATCTTCTGTTATTCGCATTCGCGGAAGACTCTCAAGAAATTGCCGTCCGTAGGATTTTGTCTTCAACCGCGGATCGAGAATGGCAACTACGCCGCGATCGCTGCGGCTTCGTATGAGTCGCCCGACTCCTTGCTTTAAGGTAATGATAGCCTGCGGGACAGAATAGCTTGAAAATGCTCTTCCACCGCTTTCCTCAATATAGCGAGTACGGGCAGCAACAAGCGGATCCGTCGGTACGGCAAACGGCAATTTGTCTATTATTACGCATGAGAGCTGCTCACCTTGCACATCTACGCCCTGCCAGAAACTCGCGGTAGCAAATAAAACGGCATTTGGTGTGTTGCGAAATGCCTCGATCAATGCTGCTTTAGACATTGTGCCCTGTAAAAAACAATGGAATTTAACCCGTGAAGAAACAAGTTCGTATAAAGCAGCCATTGAATGGTTGCTGGTACAAAGGACAAAAGCCCGTCCTTGCGTCAGGTTCAGAATCCTGACGATTTCTCCCGCAGCAAGCTGTGTAAATTCCGGCGAACGCGGGTCCGGCATTGCACGCGGAAGGTACAAAACCGCTTGATTTTCATAATCAAACGATGATTCGGCCAATAAGGTCGATGTCTTTGCGTCATCTAGCCCAAGCCGCGATCTGATATAGTCAAAGCTGCTTCCGCTTGCCAACGTCGCGGACGTCAGCACACAGCTTTCAACACGATCGAAAAGTTTCTCCCGAAGCAATTCGGAAACATCTACCGGAGAAGCCTTAAGATAGAACCCGCGACCCTTGCGTTCGATCCAATAGATATAATTGACATCCGATTGACTAACGATAAATTCAAGCTCGAATCTGGCTTGTCGAATTCTGCGCAGGAGGCTTTCGGCTTCTGCCGTTTCACCTGCAAATGGTTCGAGCAATGCAGCCATTCGGCCCAATGATTCATCCAGAATCTCGAATATTTCACCGAGAGGCGTCAGATCTCCGTTACAGATAAAATGTTCCTTGAAAATCGAATAGCGTCCGTCAGATTGAGCCATGGCAAAGCGATTCCAGAACTGATCTGCGACAGTGGTAACACGCATTGCAGACTTTGATATCTTCTTATACTCGCCGGCATCTGAAATCGGCAGCATTTCTACATCGCGGACTATCTCTGCTATCTGAAAATTTGAAATCTGGAAACCAAAATATTCCGAAGCAACGTCTTCCAAAAGGTGCGCCTCGTCAAAAATGACAGCCGCATAATCTGGAATAACCCGACCGTAAAGATTTCCGCGAACGCTCAGATCTGCAAAGAATAAATGGTGGTTTACAATCACAATATCAGCTTCTTCAGCCCGTGCCCGCATTCTGGTAATAAAACAGCGTTCAAATTCTTCGCACTTCTGGCCTATGCATGTATCAGACCGTGCGTTGATTCGATTCCAGAATGGCAGGTCCTCGGGCAAATCTGCCAATTCCTTACGATCGCCGGTTTGAGTATCGGCAAGCCAGTTCCGGACTTTTTCAAAATCTCTTGTCTGCTCGAGGCCGTCCAATATCGGCTGATGTTCGGCCTTGGCTGCCCGGAAAAGACAGGCATAATTGGCGCGCCCCTTCATATAGGCAGCCGTAAACTTTCCCGGCAGAATCTTTTTCAGAAATGGAATGTCTTTTTCCATCAGTTGTTCCTGAAGGTTTTTCGTGCCTGTGGAGATTATTACACGCTTTCCGGTCTTCCGTGCGTAAGCAATTGCCGGAATAAGATAGGCGAGAGTCTTTCCTGTGCCGGTTCCGGCCTCAACCAATAAATGACGGCTTTCGGTAATCGCTTCTGCTACTGCATTGGCCATTGCCATCTGGCCCGGTCTGAATTCATAGTTTTCATGATTGCGCGCAATTAATCCGTTCGGGCCGAATAACTCGTCCAGGGCATAATTATTTGAAGAATCTGATTTTAATAGCGTTGACATCTGCCGTACTACTCTGGGAAGATTCTATTTTCAATGTTTGTGCAGGCTCTTGGCAACCTGCAACCGTTTTTTTCCGTAATAAAACCAAAATATGATGTAGCCGCATCTAACACGGAAATGATTGCGGAAATCGATAAGTTTTAGGCGTTTTTTAACTTTTGGTTTGGACTGTGCGGCTTTTGGTACACTTCACCCTCTGGCAGAAATATAAAATTATGAAAATGCATTTCCGAATTAGACCCTATCCTGCGGTTTTGGCTACTGTCGTGGCTTTGTCTTTGACTACGACCCTATTTGTTTTGCCGATTCTTTTCGAAACTAAAGCTATTGAAAGAAGCGGTGAAGGAATTATCAGACGCACGTCTGGTTCTGATGATGGTCTTCAGAACTATGACATCAGGCTGGACAAATCCTCTTACATGATTCTCGCTGACCTGCGCTCGAAAAATGGTAAAACCGCAGCGGCAGTCGCCGATATCCGTGACCGCCTTGCGGCTGCCGAGCACCGGCTTGTCAGTCGAATGCCGGACATAAAGGTCGAATACGGACGCGAATTGCGGCAGCCTGAGGTAATCTCACCGGCTGAACCATTGGGTAAAGCCTTCCTTACCTCTGCGGCCTCAGGAAACAGGCCCGAAACCTTACGGCGCTTTCTGCGTGAAAATAATGAGCTCTTCGGGCTTTTTAATAATCAAATAGATGACTTGAAAGTTACTTCTGATTATTACAATCCGGAAGGAAAACTCTCCTTCGCTTCTCTCGCACAGGAAATAAATGGGATACCGGTCTTTCAGGGTGAAGTCAGAGCGGGATTTGCTGCCGACGGGCGTATTATCCGCATAATCAATAACCTCGTTCCGGATATCGATCCGGCAACAGTGGATAGCGATTTCGGAGATCCGGCCGCAGCAGTAGGAATATCTGCAAAAAACATCGGCCACTCGCTAAGTCCTGAACAACAGACCGTAAATTCACGTTTTTCTGACAGCAATAAAGTGGTTTTTGGAAACGGCGACTGGGCTGTTACAGCCGAAAAGGTTTATTTTCCTACCGAGCCTGGCATAGCGGTTCCATCGTGGGCTGTCATAATCTGGCAACCACGAAACGCCTATTTTCTTATTACGGATGCCCGAAACGGCGTCGTCCTTTGGCGAAAAAACATAACGGAAGACCAAACTCAAGCCGCAACATACAATATTTGGGCAAATCCGAATGCAATGATCAACGTTGCGGAAAGCCCATTCCCATTTACACCCGGCCCCACGTCGCCCAATGGCCAGCAGCCGCCGGCACTCCCGCGCACTACGCTGTCACTAATCGGCAATGAAGGTGTTTACAATTTCAACAACAATGGCTGGATTAACGACGGTGGGACCACGACTGATGGTAACGCAGTAGAAGCCGGACTTGATCGCGACTCAACCAACGGCGTCGATACAGTCAATGGAAAACCCGACGGTACTGCAGCACGTATTTTCGATTTTCCGATAAATCCCGGCGTGCCGACCAATCCCACATCCGGTCTCGGAGACAGCCCGCTGCCGGCAACCGGGGCCGGCTCTACCCCAACGCCCTGTATTACACCCGGTACAAATCAACCGATGACCAATTATCAAAAGGCAGCGGTAACACAGTTGTTTTACATTACCAACCGCTATCACGACGAAATGTATCGGCTCGGGTTTACCGAAGCGGCAAAAAACTTTCAGGACAATAACTTTGGCCGCGGCGGACTCGGCGGTGACCGCATTTCTGCCGAAGCACAAGACTGCTCAGGCACGAACAATGCAAATTTCTCAACGCCGCCCGATGGCACCCGTGGCCGCATGCAGATGTATATCTGGACAGCGCCAAACCCCGATTTTGACGGCGATCTTGATGCTGACATCGTAGTTCACGAACTCACGCACGGATTATCCAACCGCCTGCACGGAAACGGTTCCGGACTTACCTCGAATATGTCACGCGGTATGGGCGAAGGATGGTCTGATTTTTATGCCCACGCTATGCTAAGCGAACCGTCGGATCCTTTAAATGGCATTTATACCATTGGTGGTTATGCTACTTATCTCCTTTCCGGCGTAGGATTTAACAACTATTACTATGGCATTCGTCGTTTCCCGAAGGCCGTTATGGCTTTCACCGGCGGACCAAACAACCGGCCGCACAATCCCCTCACCTTTGCTGACATAGATGCCACACAGATGAACCTTAGCGACGGTGCCTATCCTCCCGCCTTTACCGGCACGGCCGATCAGGTTCACAATATGGGCGAAGTCTGGAGCAGTGCTTTGTGGGAAATCCGCGCCCGCTATATAAACCGTCTCGGATGGGCAATCGGAAACCGCCGTATTTTGCAACACGTAACGGATGGAATGAAACTGGCTCCGCTTAATCCTACATTTTTGCAGGAACGTGATGCGATCGTCGCAGCCGCACAAGCCGGCGGCGATGCAAATGATGTTGCTGATATCTGGGCCGGATTCGCTATCCGCGGGATGGGTTTTTCAGCCGTAGTAAACAATCAGGGCAGCGGGGGAGGGACAACCCGTGTCACGGAAGCCTTTGACCTCCCAAATCTTACGCAAACGGCGGCAATCACTATTTCGGACTTAGGCGGTAATAATAACGGCTATGCGGAACCCGGCGAGCCGATCATTGTCAATTTACCGCTGACCAATAACACAGGGCTCTCTGCAAACAGTACAACAGCCCAGCTCGTCGGCGGTGGCTCGGCAAACTATGGCACAATTGCCAATAACACGACCCAAACGCTCGGCCTGAGTTACACTGTTCCGCCATCAACTCCCTGTGGCAGTACGCTAAACCTTACTTTTAATGTCAACAGCAGCCTGGGCCCTATCTCTTTTACCCGTTCGATATCCGTTGGAGTTCCGATAACGACTCTTTCCGAAAACTTTGATGGTGTTACCGCTCCATCTTTCCCGGCCGGATGGACGGTTACTACGGAATCCGGCGGTACTGCATTTGTTAATTCAACGGCCAATCCTTCAACGCCGCCAAACGCCGCATTCGCACTTGACCCGCTTACAGTCGGCGGCGGAACATCGCTGGTTTCCCCGATAATTGCAATTTCCTCGGCAGCGGCAACTTTGTCCTTTAGACATAGTTATGACACCGAAGCCGGATGGGACGGCGGCGTATTGGAGATCAGCATTAATGGCGGGGCTTTCCAGGATATCCTTGCAGCCGGCGGCTCATTTATAACAAATGGTTATAATGGCCAGCTCGGCAGCGGCACGAACAATCCAATCGCCAACAGAAATGCATGGAATGGCAACTCGCTCGGTTATCTGACAACGACGGCCAGGCTTCCGGTCGCCGCTGCCGGTCAGAATGTGCAGTTTCGCTGGCGTTTCGGTGCCGATGACAACACGGCCGCAACCGGCTGGTATATAGATGACGTAAAGGTAATAGGTAATTACCAATGCTCGTTTACTCCCGGCGTCAGTCGTGCACGCGCTGATTTCGACGGAGACGGGAAAACCGATCTGTCCGTTTTCAGGCCATCTGCCGGAATTTGGTATATCCAGGCATCACAAACCGGCTTCCAGGCCTATGGTTGGGGGACAAATGGCGATCGTATTGTCCCCGCAGATTATGACCACGATGGCAAGACCGATGCTGCGATCTGGAGGACAGTTCCCGGTTCCAACAGCTTCTTCTATGTCCTAAAGAGCGATGGATTTGTTTTTACGGCCATACCCTGGGGCATTGAGGGCGATATTCCCGTTGTTGGAGACTATGATGGCGATGGCTTGGCTGATTATGCCGTTTATCGTCCGTCCAATAATGTTTGGTACGTTATCAAGAGCGGCGGCGGATTGGCAATCTTCTCCTATGGTCAGCCCGGAGATATTCCGGTTGTCGGCGATTTCGATGGTGACGGCAAAGTAGATCCTACCGTGTTTCGTTTCGGAACCTGGATTACGCAGCGCAGCACCGGCGGTGCAACTTTTGTCAGTTGGGGGCTTTCCACCGACAAACTTGTTCCGGCTGATTATGACGGTGATGGCAAAGATGATTATGCAATCTACCGTCCTTCTGACGGCGTCTGGTGGGTACTCCGCAGTTCCGACGGTAATGTAGAAATCAATCAATGGGGAATCTCTACGGACATACCTGCGGTCGGTGATTTCGACGGCGACGGGAAAGCTGACCGTACCGTCTATCGTGATGGCGTCTGGTATATACTGAAATCTACCGGCGGAGTAAGTTTTGGTTTCTTCGGTCTCGCGGGGGATAAACCAATCCCAAATGGATATTTACCCCAATAGGTTTGAAACCGGTTTTACGTTGTTGACACCCGCAGTCACGATTGCGGGTGTTTTTTTTATTTCATACCTGCAAATTTTTAACTTCTTTTACGTCATGAGTTGATTAGAGTTAATCGCAGAAATATTTTCAGAGCCTCTGCGGCATTCTTCGGCTATTGAAAAATCTTGACAATTTCACGGTTTTCCTGTAATGATGTTACAACTTTCTGTCACACATTTCGTAGGTGTTTAACAGCGTAGTTTCTGCCGCACTGGGTTTGACTGCCTTCAAATGTTCCGGCCGCAAGGTTTTTTTGCATCGAATCGATCGATTTTGGAACATATTAACGAGAGTCGAATCCTGTATTTTTTCGCCCCTTGAGCGGCAGACCTTTAATAAACGGGGCTTTTTTGTCGGCCCGCACTTTTTGCGGCCTGCCGGCTCGTAATAACCGGGTAGAAATTAGGAGGGTTATGAAAACTAGTAATTCGAAGGGTTCCGCCTGGCGGACTAAATTAATCTGGCCTTTTATGGGCTTGGCGGCTGTAACAGCGATACTTGTTATGCCGTCTTTTTTTATTACTGAAGCGGTGCCGAAAGGCGGCGACGGGCTAATCATACGGACAGAGAGCTACGATGAATCTCTTCCAAATTATGATATCCGTACGGACAAGACCGCATTTGAAAAATTAGCCGAATATCGCAGTCTGACCAACACCTCAGCAGCGGAAGTTGCAGATATTCGCGAAGGCTTCGTCCGCGGGGAGGAATCGCTGCGGTCACGTTTTCCTGTGCTTAGTATCGAATATAACGATGATATACGCATTCCGGAAGTCATCGGCGGCGATGTAACCAAAGGACGCAATTTCCTCACTCCGCCCTCATCCGGCAATCGCGTTGCAATGCTCCGGAATTTCGTTAAGGAAAACAACGATCTTTTCGGTGTCAGTGACCAGCAGGTCAACGATCTGAAGGTCCTGGCTGACTATACTAATCCGGACGGCGTTCTTTCATTTGTCCATCTTGAACAGCAAATCAACGGAATACCTGTTTTCCGTGGAGAGGTTAAAGCTGGTTTTACAAAAAACAACGAAATTATACGGGTGATTAACAATCTGGCGCCCGGCGTAGATTATTCATCTGTCTCCGCAAACTTCGGCGACCCGTTACAGGCCGTAAACTTTGCGGCCCGTCATATCAACGTGGATCCCAATAAACTTGATCTGACGCCAAATGAATCGGCTTCATCGCCGAACAAAGCCGTTTTCGGCAAAGGCGATTGGGCAACGACGGCAGAGCAGATGTATTTCCCGACGGAGCCCGGCGTTGTGGTTCCTGCCTATCGGGTGCTTATCTGGCTCCCGGTAAATGCATACTACGTAATCGTAGATGCCAACAACGGAAATATGCTTTGGCGGAAAAACATCACTGCAGACCAGACGCAAAGCGCAACTTTCCAGGTCTATAGAAATTCCAATGCCATGATTGACGTTGCCGAGAGTCCGGCTCCGCTGACTCCCGGGCCGATCGATCCCGCACTTGGCACGCAAGGCTCTCTTCTAAGCCGAACCAGCATTACACGAATCGGCAACGAAGCACCCTATACATTCAATAACAACGGCTGGATAACGGACAATACCAACATAACCGATGGAAACTTCGTAGAAGCAGGTATAGACCGGGACGGCACGAACGGCGTTGACGCGCCCCAATCCGGTGACACTGCATGTCCCGGTGCAGGCTGCCGTGTCTTTACCTCCACATGGAATCCTCCGCCCGGAAGCCCTGCTCCAGGTGACGACCCGCTGACTCCACAGGCACAACGCGGAGCGGTAATTCAAATGTTCTGGGTGATGAACTGGTACCAGTCCGAAATGTACCGCCTTGGCTTTACTGAAGCCGCATTCAATTTCCAGGCAAACAACTTTGGCCGTGGCGGTGCTCAGGGTGACCGCGTTTCTGCCGAAGGTCAGGACAGTTCAGGCACAAATAATGCCAATTTCTCAACCCCGGCCGATGGCGGCCGCGGCCGGATGCAGATGTATATCTGGACCGGACCAACGCCGGATCGCGACGGAACGACAGATGCCGAAATCATCATCCATGAAGTTACACACGGGCTTTCCAACCGCCTGCACGGCAATGCTTCAGGCTTGACCGGAAATATGGCCGGCGGTATGGGAGAGGGCTGGTCGGATTTCTATGCTCATGCAATGCTTAGCGAACCGGGCGACCCTGCTGACGGCGTGTACACAACCGGCGGCTATTCCACACTTGAGATAACAGCAGGGTTTACGGCCAACTTCTACTACGGAATTCGGCGATATCCCAAGGCACGTCTGGCATTTACAGGCGGACCTAACAATAAACCGCACAATGCCTACACGTTCAGCTATCTCAACAATAACTGCAACACGCGGTTGAACAATACTAACTTCGCATTTGCCCGCGGCCCGATCGGATCCAGTACCTGTGACCAGGTCCACAACATCGGTGAGGTATGGAGCTCGATCCTTTGGGAAGTTCGTGACCGCTTTATTACTAACGATGGATGGGCTGTCGGCAATCGGAAGGTGCTTCAGTTCGTAACTGACGGAATGAAACTTGCACCTATCGGCCCTACTTTCATTACCGAACGAAACGCAATCATCGCGGCAACACAGGCAAGCGGCACATCCGCTGACGTTGCGGCAATGTGGAGCGGCTTCGCGGCACGCGGACTTGGCTTCAGCGCCTCGATACAAAATCCAGGCACAGGTGCCAATAATACGGCAGTTACGGATGGCTTCGACCTTCCTAATCTGCTTCAGACACCTGCTCTGACGGTTACTGATGCCGGCGGTAACAACAACGGCTTCCCCGAACCTGGCGAACCGGTGGTCATCAACCTGCCGGTTACAAACACTACGGGTAATACGGCGACCGGCACGACAATAACTTTAGTCGGCGGACCGACTGTTAACTATGGAACGATAAACAATGGTCAAACGGTTACACAGCCGTTTAACTATACAATTCCTCCGGGAGCAACCTGTGGAAGCGTCTTGAACCTTACCTTCAATGTCAATTCAAGCCTTGGTCCGACGCAGTTCATACGCCCAATTACGATTGGTCAGCCGGCGATTGGCTTGAATCAGAACTTTGACGGAGTAACCGCACCGGCTCTTCCGGCCGGCTGGGTACAAAACCAGACGAGCGGAACGGGAATTACGTGGGTAACCTCGACCACTTCTCCTTCATCTGCTCCAAATGCGGTATTTGCGAATGATCCTTCTTCGGTAAACCTTACTTACCTGGAGACGCCAAGTATTGCCGTTACGTCTCCGAGTGCCAAACTCAATTTCAAGATTCTTTACAACACTGAATCCGGATTTGACGGCGGCGTTCTGGAAATCAAGATAGGAAGCGGCTCCTGGCAGGATATTCTGGCTGCCGGAGGTTCATTCGTATCGGGCGGTTATAATGGTACACTTTCAACCGGATTCAGCAATCCGCTACCGGGCAGGCAAGCTTGGACCGGCAATTCCTCAACCTATGTAAATAGTGAGGTTAACCTGCCGGCAGCGGCCAATGGCCAAAACATTCAACTTCGTTGGGGAATGGGCAGCGACAGTTCTGTTGCAGCGACGGGTATCCGGGTTGACGATGTCACCCTAATCAATGGTTATACCTGCTCGTTTGCATCCCGAACCGTCCGGGCCGACTTTGACGGCGATGGCAAATCGGATCTTTCCATCTGGAGACCCTCAACCGGTACCTGGTGGGCCGATCGCACAACCGCAGGTGTTTTTGCGGCACAATGGGGTACCGCCGGCGATACTCCATTGGGTGGAGACGTCACCGGCGACCGTAAGGCAGACCTGATAATCTATCGTCCGGCAACCGACCCATTGCAGCCTGATTTCTGGGTGATAACGACGGATACTTTCACCTTCCAGGCAATCTCCTGGGGACTTCCGGGCGATATTCCGATGATTCGCGACTTCAACGGTGACGGGATCGAAGATTTTGCCGTCTGGCGTCAGTCTGATCTGAAGTACTACATTCTGCTTCAGAATACCGGCGGCACCAATCTGATCTTCTCTTACGGCTCTACCGGAGATATTCCGCTGGTCGGCGATTTCACCGGAGATGGAAAAGCAGAAATTGCTACTTTCCGTCCGTCAAACGGCACTTGGTACATTGCACAAGCCTCCGGTAACCCATCAGGCAACTACAATGCTATACCGTTCGGTCTCGGCACCGATAAGCCGGTTCCAGCCGATTACGACGGTGACGGCAAAGATGACATCGCGGTATTCCGCCCGTCAAACGGTACCTGGTACATTATTCTGAGTGCAACACAACAGGTTTCGATCATCCAATTCGGCCTAAGCACAGATGTACCGGTTCCCGGCGATTACGATGGCGATGGCAAATATGACATTGCAATCTATCGCAACGGTCAGTGGTGGGGACTGCTCTCATCGCAGGGATTGAGCGTTGCTCAGTTCGGTCTCTCGGGCGACAACCCGATCCCAGCATCCTATATACCACAATAACTTTAGCTCCGGCTGCCCTCACCTGCAGCCGGACATCGCGTCTTCCGATGGCGGCCCGTCTGTATTCACGAGCCGCCATCTTTGTTCAAAAGCTTTGCGAATCAATGAAATTGACTTCAATCCAGCCAAATTGCAGAATTTGTATAACCTATCGGCTTTTTCCTTAACTTTCTGCGTCTAATGACATGACTTCGTTTTTCTAATTTCGGGGGAGTAGTAATCAATGAATCCACAAAAAGGCAAGAAATTCCGTCTGAAGATAGTAATCATAGCCCTGGCAGCCGCAGTTGGCATTGCGACCTACATAAATTCCGGGTTTCGCGGCAGCCGCGTAGAAGCATCAGTTTTCGGGCCTGCACCGACCTATACCGGAGCTCCTTTGGAGGCAAATTGCACGGCCTGTCACAGCTCTTTTCCTGTCAACAGCGGCACGGGAAACGTTCAAATTACCGGTCTGCCGAGAAATTATGTTCCGGGCCAGCAAATTCCTGTAACGGTAACCGTAAACCAAAGCGATGGAGTGATTTACGGCTTTCAAATGACAACGCTTGACCCGCTGGGCAGAAAAACAGGTTCCTACATTCTTCCAACCGCATCTCCGCAGCCGCTGCAATTGGATACCGGTTTTGTGAATGGAATCGAGCGGCAATACATCGAACACACAGTCAACGGCACTACGCCTACACAGTTTGGCACCAAATCGTGGCAATTTACATGGGTAGCGCCTTCACGCCGTGTCGGTAAAATAGGTTTATATGCCGCAGGCAATGCTGCAAACAGCGATGGCGGCTCGGGCGGCGATTATATCTATACAACATCGGCCAGCATTCTATCCGGTACGGCCATTGCAAACTTTGACGGGGACCAGAAAAGTGAGATTTCCGTCTATCGTCCCTCAAACGGCGTTTGGTACAGCATAGACAGTTCGTCAGGAAATGCACGTATCGTTCAATGGGGAATTTCCGGTGATATTCCGGCCGCCGGCGATTATGACGGCGATGGCATCACCGATCAGGCAGTCTTCCGTCCCTCGAATGGCACCTGGTACATCATCCTCAGCAGCGGCGGCATCTCAATCAATCCTTTTGGAATCAATGGAGATGTTCCGGTGCCCGGCGACTATGACGGTGATTTGAAAACAGATTTGGCACTGTTTCGCCCCTCGACGGGTACCTGGTATATTGCAAAAACCACCGGCGGGGTAGCAATTTACAATTGGGGTCTGCAGACCGACCTGACTGCGCAGGCAGACTACGACGCCGATGGTAAGACTGATGTTGCAGTGTTTCGACCGTCCGAAGGCCGCTGGTACATTTTGCAGAGCTCGGACGGACTGTTAATCCGGCAGTTTGGCCTTACGGGTGACCGGCCTGTCCAGGCTGACTATGATGGCGACGGGAAAGCTGATTTGGCCATTTTCCGGCCATCTACCGGACAATGGTGGGTCGAGCAGACGTCTTCCGGTGTAGGTGTCACGCAATTCGGTCTTTCCGGAGATATTGCCGCACCGGCCGATTATGACGGTGACGGTAAAACAGATATAGCCGTATTCAGACCTTCTACCGGCGTTTGGTATGCAATTTTAAGCGGAAATCAGACCTTTCTGATCCGGCAATGGGGACTTGCGGGTGATACGCCGGTACCGGCAATAAACCTTGCCTCACAATAACTTCTGTATTTGCAATAGTTAGGAAAAAGGCCCGCGGCTTGTACACCCACGGGCCTTTTCATTTTGGAAGAAACATTCAATTTCTCGAAGAAGCTAGCCTTAGATTAAATTCCCAAGGAAAGCCTCTTCTGATTTACCGGCTACGGTTTCGTCGTTGCCGGAGCTGAGGATGCCGGTTGCTGTACGGGTGCTATCGGCAGGATGACAGGGTTCGGATTCTGTGTCGGAGACGGCTCGGGCACATCCGAGTTAGACTTCGGATTGCCAAGCGGCACCGGCTGCAGAATAGTTGCCGAAGATTTCACCCCTGATGAACCGGGCTGCGGTGCATAATCCGGGCGATAGATTCGCGGAGTTATGAAAAAGAGTATTTCATTCGTATTTCGGGATACTCCTTTACGCTTGAAAAGATTTCCCAAAAGCGGAACCTTGGAAAGACCCGGCGTGCGGTTTTGGTTTTCACGTTCATCATCAAAGAGAACGCCGCCGACGACTGTTGTCCCGCCATCCGGAACGGTTACCTGTGTCTGCATCCGCTGAGTGTTGATTGCGGGTGCGGTTCCGCCCGTTATTGGCGGCGTTGAACTGTTTTCTGCCAGTACCTGAAGAACGATCGTGCCTTCATCGGTGATCTGCGGCGTAATCTGCAGTTTCAACGGGACGTCAACGTAAGTTGTTGTAGCTATTACGGCACCGCCGGCCGACTGTCCGGGTTGAACGGTTACGATTGGAATCTGGGTCTTGCTTTCGATAATCGCTTCGCGGTTGTTCAAAGCCGTAACCCGCGGCGTTGCAATTACCTTAGCCTGACCTTTTTGTTCCCCGGCCGAGATCAGCATATTTATCTGTGCCGTTCCGAAAACGCCTGTTGTGAGGCCGATTACCGTATTCGGAATAGATGAAAACATACTGTTGTCAGGGCTGCGGTCCGGCACGCCACCCGGGACGGTTACTCCCGGCGTGCTGGCATTAGTAGGAAGCGTTCCGCCCTGAGCACCGCTGCCACGTGCACCGACAACCAGACCTGAAAGCTGAACGCCGACATCACGGCTGAAATTTCGTGAAGCTACCACAATGCGTGCCTCGATTTCAACCTGCGGTTCGGGCTGATCGAGAATCGCTACCAACTGGCGAATGGCATCGATGTTTTCGCGTACATCAGTGACGATTATTGAATTACTGCGGTTATCGACTTCGATCGATCCGCGCCGCGACAATCTTCGCTTAATGATAGGTAAAAGACCTTCACCGGCACCGCCTGACGCTGAGGCCGAAGCAGACGATCCGCCGCCGGAGCCGGCCGGAGTGCCGCTTGTTGCCTGGCCGGGCGAAATTGAGCCGGCCGCACGGGCATAATTCAGACGAATAAACTCTGTATATAACGGCGAACTGTCAAGTTTTGTCTCATTAGCCTGTCGCAGGATCTCACCTTCGGTGGCCAATGTCTTGGAGTCCGCTACGCGAAGAATCGGTCCGTTGACCTGGATACCGAGTTCCTGTGCCCGCAGAATCGAATCAAGTGCGATATTCCATGGCACATCGCTGATATTGACAGTTACCGGAACCTGTTTGACCGATTTATCAATCACGAAATTAACGCCGTATTGTTCGGTAACATAGTTCAGGATATCGCGAATATCGGCGTTGACTACATTCAAGTTGATAGGCTCACCGACAAAGCCCGGATCGCCGTACCGTTTGCCTTGCTGGCCTGCCTTTTGTGCGACGGCAGCCATAGTAATCAGGCCTGTCAGAATCATTGCGGCTAATGCCCTGCGGACAGTCCCGCTGTTTGAAATTTGAGAATTCATGTTTCCTCCGTTACAGATTTCACTTTAAGTAGCCGTTCGCTTTCCCTACGTACGGCGTATTTCGCATACAAAGTTGCTTTTGGTGGGGTTTAGCAGACTTTTTCTCGTCTGCTGCTATTTCAGCCCATGCTGAAAATCCTACTTGTTGTTACTTTTGGCGACCTTGACACCTTTCTTATTTCCGGCTTTGGCCGATTCGGATTTAGGTGGAGCGGCAGCCATTTTTTCCATTTCAACCAATGGAGAGATTATAACGGCCGGCTTTTTCGGCGCATCGCCCGCAGCCGGAGCTTGTGCTTCGGCTGTCTGCTGTCCGCCGGCAGTCTCAGAGCCGGCCGGCGCCGTACCCTGAATCATCTCGCGTTCTGTATATTTTCTGAGCGGCTTGTTTTCAACCGACGCAACAAATTTACCGTTACTCATCTTGGTAACTTTGCGGAAAACCAGTCGGTTCTCTTCTACGGCTACAAGCTGACCGTCAAAAAAGCGATCGCCGGGATAGATCGTATAAGAAAGCTTGATCGGCGTTGCCTCGACCATTGCGGCGTATCCGCGCGGCGTCTTGAAGATACCGGTTACCGCCAGCTCGCTGAGTGTAAGCACGCTTGTAACTTTCGGCAAAGGCATTCCATTTGCCGCTGCCTCTTCGCGAAGTCGCTTGTAGTAATCAATTCTCTGTTCGATCGGCGGCACGCCAAGGTCAGTTACAGACTTGTTCTGACCCGAGCCTGGAACTCCGGGCCGCGTTTCCTTCTGCCTGGCCCAGGCCGGCTTGGCAAATGGATCACGCTGTGCCATTGTTTCGCTTACAAAGCCGCTGCAGACTAGTATTGCTGCGAAAAAAATGGCGACTTTCAGGCTACGGGCGATGTTGTTCTTCTTGATCATAACTTTTTCTCTCGTAGGGATTTGCTTATCTCCGGCGATTACACTATTTGGAAGGCGGTTGCGGTGCCGGCGCGGCCTGTGCGGGATTTGCAGCTTGTCCGGGGACTCCGGGTTTGGCCGGCTGGGCAGGCTTATTCAGCGCATCCGGATCGGCATAGTAAGCCGTTAAAAGGAATTGAGCATGCAATGTCTTATCCGCTGTCTGTTTCTCCAGTTGATTGATCTTAAAATCAGTAATGGATACGATTCGCGGTAATTTCGCCATCTTTTCATAGAATGCCCGCAGATTGTTGAAGTTAGCGTCCACCTCAACCTCGACAGGCTTTGCCATAATCGAGTTTTGGCTCGTATCTTCACGCGGAGTAAACCGCATAACAACAAGTTTCGCTTCGCGAGCATTATCCTGAAGTCCCTGCAGGACATTTGTAATCTCGCGCTGTTCGGGCAGAAGGACCTTCAGTTCCTCATATTCGGCGGCCTTGCTTGCATATAGCGCCCGAAATTCATTGATACGCAATGTAGCAAGCCGCGCTTGTTCGTTTTTGGCCTGCAATTGGGCTACCTGCGCATCCAGTGCCGCAATCTCTTCCCTTGTCGGACCGGTGATGAAGTAATACACCATTCCATACACAAGGGCAGCAGCTACAAGGAGAATCAGCAATTGAAAATGCCAGCTTAGGTTTTTGATTTTTTCTAACATTGTTGTGTCCTTCTATTCGATATAGACGATCCTTCAAACATGGTACCGTCCATTGCGGTACGATCGATTCAGTTCTTGGCTACCTGAACCTGCGGGGCTGCCGGCGCCTGACCTGCAGAGGTCTGAGCGGCGGCAGTATTCGTGTCGATATTTCCTTTCGCGGAATTGTAACCGGCTTTTATTGTAAAGTTTACGACGGCAACCTTCGGGGCTTCCCCGCCTGCGGCAGGCGCACTAGCCATTTGATTAGCCATTTCCTGACGCTGTGTTTCAATATTCAGGTTAGAAAAAAGGCCGCCGGAAAACTCCAAACTACGGCCGAATTGTGTGACGGCTGCTTCATCCGGCGAATTACCCTTGATGGTTACCTGATCTCCGGATTGTTCCACGCTTTGCAGATAGAGGCCCGGAACCATTGCAATACGCTCACGAAGAGCCTCAAGTACCGCACTGGGTCCACGCTGTTCCTCACGCAGCTTTTTGATTGCCGCAATTCTTGCGTCTATGTTCTTTATTCGCTCTTCGAGCTCTTTTTGCTCTTTCATTACTGTTTCGAGCTCGGCGGCAATCTGTTTCTGTTCTTCAAGCTGCCTTTCGGACGAAGCCTTGGCCATTTGCGTGCTGATAATGTCCCAGCCGACGAAAGCAATCAGGAGAAAGGCAACCGCAAGTGACATAAACAGGAGACGCATTCCGGGGCTCGCCACCTTTCGGTCAACGGCCACAACGGCACCTCCCTGGCGTTCGGTTACTGAATTGAGTAGGTTAATCTTAATCATTTCTTTAGCTCACTCCCCTCATTGCCAATCCGACGGCTACCGCCATCTCAGGCATTATTTCGCTTAAATAGTCGGGATCGAATTTACGTGTATCCACCTTGATATTGCGGAATGGATCCAGCGTCTCAACCGGAAGTTCGAGACGAGCAGAGAGATCCTGTGCCAAACCTTGCAGTTTGGAGCCTCCGCCCGAAATGAGAATTTTCCTCACTACGGTTTGAGTATCTTCAGTCGTTGCACGATAGAAATCAAAGGTTTTTTGAATTTCCATTGCGACGATTTCCGTAACATTGCTCATCAGAGGTTCGATTGCTTTTTCGTCAACACCCTGAACGGCACTGTTGACGCCGCGTTTTAGCGCCTCAGCCTGCTGATAACTTAATCCTAAATTTCGCTGTAAAACGTCGGTGAACTGACTTCCGCCGACCGTGATGTCGCGGGAAAACAGAGAACGTGTACCCTTTACGATATTTACATTCATTGTCGAAGCGCCGATATTCAACAGCGTAACGACCTGCGCCGGATCGGGTTGATAATTTACTTCGTAGCAGTTTTGGAGTGCAAAGGTGTCAACGTCGATGATTACCGGTTCTTTACCTGCCAATTGAATCGCCTGTCGTATATTGTCAATACGCTCGCGTTTACAGGCAGCAATAAGCACCTGCGTTGCATCAGAACCGGCCATTGTTACCTGATAATCAAGACTGACATCTGCAAGATCATATGGGATATGCTCTTCGGCGTGCCAATCTATGGATTCTTCGAGCTCCTCTTCGCTCATTGGCGGCAAGACAATATTTTTAATAATTACCGAATGTCCGCTTACACCTGTTACGACACGGTCTGCGCTGATTTTATTGTTTGCACAAACGCTCTGAATGACATCCGAAACGACATTGAGCTCCATTATCTGGCCGTCGATGATTGTATTGTCCGGCAGATTCTCGAAACCGAGGCTGACAAGGTTAAGACTGCCGGCCTTGCCGTCAAGTTCGACCATTTTGACCGAACTGGAACCGATGTCTAAACCGGCAACGCATTTCTTTTTTCCGAACAGCATTATTTTCTATCTCCTTGACCGGCAAAATTTCCGGGGTTGACTGACTGGGTACTTCTGTGAGTTTTCATTTATCGGGATAACCTGGATTGAAACGGGTAATTGGTCTTTGATGATATTTGCCACTCCGGGGGACGCGAGTCTTGTAAGGTCATTCAAAGGACAGGACAACTGAAAGCCGTGCCAATTACCCGTTTCATCAGGGTTGCTTCAAAGCCGAATAAAGCCTCGAAAAATATTGTTGTTTTGAATTCTGTTTCGCATCGGGTGGCGATGGGTTTAGAATGCCGGGCTGCTGCCGACAAGAAAAGAATTTACACGCGGCGCAAACTTTTGTCAACACCTTTTTACAATGTTGAACGATTTTTTACCAACTTTAATTCAAAATGACCGGTTTGCAACCATGTAACTACCGCCCTTAAAAAGGAGGCGGTATTATTGAAATGCGTCTAAATTATTGATTACCAATAGTTTAAATGCACGGTCTGTTTTATACACTTAGTCTTCGACGGCTTTTACAAATAAGGCCGCTTTGAACAAGATAACCTGCCGGTTTTTATTTGTTTAACAATTTGGAGAGAAAAGAAACAACTTAGATTGAGAAAAATAAAGACATTTGTTTGCCGATTGTCAGATCTAGTCTGATTGCCGGTTTTTCAGTGAAGAGCGTTCACGCCAACTTTCCGGATGGCTTCCGTCATCCAGACGGATCATAGAAATTGCACCGGGTGCCGGGCAGACAAGTGCACAAAGATTACAGCCGACGCATTCGTCTTCTATTACGATCGGATACCGTTGGCCGTCAGATTCAATGAATTCGAATGCCTGATGGGCTCCGTCTTCACAAGCAACGTAGCACAAATTACAACGAATGCAGTTCTCCTGATTCACATGGGCGACGACCTTGTAATTCAAATCAAGATTGCCCCAATCCGTTACCCGGTCAACCGACTTTCCAATTATTTCATTAACAGAAGCAAAGCCTTTTTCATCCAGATAATTGCTGAGCCCGTCTATCATATCCTCGACAATACGATAGCCGTAGTGCATCACGGCCGTGCAAACCTGTACACAGCCTGCACCCAAAAGCAGAAACTCGGTTGCATCCCGCCAGGTAGTAATCCCTCCGATACCACTGATTGGTACGGTAAATTCCGGGTCTCGGGCGAGTTCGGAAACCATATTCAGTGCAATCGGTTTTACGGCTGGTCCGCAATATCCTCCATGTGCCGCTTTTCCATTTACATTCGGATGCGGAATCATAGTGTCAAGATCAACTCCCATGATCGAATTGATGGTATTGATCAGCGAAACCGCGTCGGCACCTCCGCGCAAAGCGGCTTTTGCGGGCGGAACAATATTTGTTACATTTGGAGTAAGTTTAACAATAACAGGCACTTGGGCAACTTCCTTAACCCATTCCGTAACCATACAGGTATATTCGGGAACCTGTCCCATCGCAGATCCCATACCGCGTTCGCTCATGCCGTGTGGGCAGCCGAAATTCAATTCCAAACCATCGCAGCCTGTATCCTGTGTGCGCTTGACGATCTCGTGCCAGGCTTCGCGTTTTGATTCGACCATCAGCGAGACGATGACGGCGTTGTTCGGGTACTTTTTCTTACATTCGTAAACCTCTTTGAGATTGACCTCGAGCGGGCGGTCGGTGATCAGCTCGATGTTGTTGAGCCCGATCATCCGCATCGCGCCGTGATCGATCGAAGCGAGCCGCGACGAAACATTGACGATCGGCTCGCCCAGAGTTTTCCAGACGGCTCCGCCCCACCCGGCATCAAATGCCCTCTCAACCATCGAGCCCATATTGGTCGGCGGCGCCGAAGCCAGCCAAAATGGATTCGGCGATTTAATACCAGCGAAATTTACGCTTAAATCGGCCATAAAATTAGCACCTGACAATATTATTGTTAGCTTAAATTGTCCTCCCTTTAGGAGTAAAAACTGCTAGAAATCTGCTCCTGCAAATTTGATTGTTTCGCCGGTTAAGGTTTTGTGTATTCCGATTGCGGCCATTTTGCCCATTTGTGCGGCCTCGACGGCCTCACCGCCGCCGTTGACGCAATCGCCGCCGGCAAAGATTTTCGGATTTGATGTTTGCATCATGTTGTTGACGATAACGCGGCCGTTTTCGTCTGTTTTGACACCTGCTACAGATTCAAAAAAAGAGAGCATTTTTGTCTGGCCGACGGCCTTGATGACCATATCGCAGGGAATCTCGAAAATTTGCAATGAGCCGTCTGTTTTTTCACATCTTAATGCCGCAACTTTTTTTCCGGTATCGTCCGAAATAATTCCGATTGGAGCTGCCTGCCAGATGAATTCAATGCAATCGTGCCTGGCAAGTTCATATTCGTAATCGTAGGCGGGCATTTCTTTTTCGGTCTTGCGGTAAACCATAATCACCCGCTCGGCACCCAGGCGTTTTGCCTGTGTTGCGGCGTCGATTGCCGTATTACCTGCCCCGATTACAGCAACTCTGCGACCCAGCGGAACATTTTTCCAATCCCGCGTTTTTATTTTCTCTATAAAACCTAGTGCATCAATTACACCATAGAGATCTTCTCCCGGTACAGCAAGCATTTTGGTTGCCCCAAGTCCAACGGCAATAAACACAGAGTCATGCCATTCAAGCAAATCAGAAAAAGCGACCGCCTGCATTTGAATTGCGTCCGTGTGATCGCCGGGTTGATTGTTGTTTTGAGTTTCCTCACGGATATCTTCGGGTGATGCTGCATCACTGGTAATCACTGTGTTGAGCACAAACTTGACTCCAAGACGTGCGAGCTGCTCAACCTCGGTTTGTGACACAGACTGGGACATTTTATACTCCGCCATTCCGTAAGTGTCCAGCCCGCCTGCCAAGGGCTTTTTATCATAAACCGTAACTTCATAACCGAGCCTGGCAAGATACATTGCGCACGAAAGGCCCGCAGGACCTGAGCCGATAATTCCGACAGTTAGACCATTCGGATCGCCCGGAGAAAAAAGCGGCTGTTGACTGTTCAATACAAAATCAGTCGCATATCTTTGGAGCCGGCCGATTTCAATCGGTTTATTCAATAAAGTGTTTTCAACGCATGCGCCTTCACACAATACTTCTACCGGGCAAACTCTCGCGCAGGTAGCTCCTATCGGGTTGGCTTCGAAAATTACCCGTGCAGAGCCACGAAGATTTCCACTGGCAATCTTTTTAATAAACGCAGGTACATCTATGTGGGTCGGACACGCCCGTGTACACGGTGCATCGTAGCAATACAGACATCGATTTGCTTCATGGAGAGCTTCAGCGGGTTTTAACGGCGGCTCAAGCTCACTGAAATTCTCTTCGATCTGGCGTAGGTCTAATGGTGTGCAGTAACTTTCAGCCATCTTAAATATAATCAGATCTCCGCATCGGCTTCGATTTCTATCAACATATCAGGATCAATAAGTGCCGAGACCTGGACCATAGAAGTTGCCGGAAGAATTTCAGAAAAAAATTCTCCATGCGCTTTTCCGTATTCCTGCCAGCGCGAAATATCTGTAACAAACATTCTTGTTCTAACAATATTTTCAAGCGTGGCGCCAAGCGCATTAAGCGCTTTTTCTATATTTTTAATACATTGTACGGTTTGGGCATATGCATCTCCGATGCCTATGATTCCGCTTTGCTCATCTATTGCCGTTGTTCCCGTAACATAGATTCTGTCTCCGGATCTGACCGCGCGTGCATATCCTACAATGCTTTCCCACTTTGCTCCGGAAGAATAAATCTGTCTGTCTCTGCTCATCTGTTTCTTTGTTGTATTACGTTGTGCCCGATTTTCACAGAAAAATGCGGTGATGTTAATCAGCAACTATCGGTCCGTATAGATCCGGACGGCGGTCACGGAAAAATTGCCAGGTATTCCGCACTTCGCGAATTTTGTCCATTTCAAGCTCTGCGACTACCAGTTCGTCCCTTTCACGGGAACCTTCGGCAATAATCTGCCCGCGTGGATCGCAAAAATAACTTTGACCATAAAATTCGCCGATTTTCCAAGGCTCTTCCCACCCGACACGATTAATTGCCCCGACAAAATAACCATTTGCAACAGCATGTGCGGGCTGTTCAAGTTTCCATAAATATTCACTTAGCCCTGCAACCGTTGCTGATGGATTGTAAACAATCTCGGCACCGTTTAGTCCCAATATACGTGCTCCCTCGGGAAAGTGCCTGTCGTAACAGATATAAACGCCAATACGTGCGTATGCCGTATCGAAACACGGATATCCGAGATTGCCCGGCCGGAAATAAAATTTTTCCCAAAAACCCGGAGCAACGTGAGGAATGTGGGTTTTGCGATACTTTCCGAGATATTTGCCGTCAGCATCGATAACTGCGGCAGAGTTGTAATAAATTCCTGTCTGCTCTACTTCGTAGATGGGAACGATTAAAACCATTCCGTACTGCCTCGCAACGTCTTTCATAAAAGAAACGGTCGGGCCGTCAGGGATCTTTTCGACTGCATCATACCAACGAACCGTCTGCTCGGCACAAAAATAAGGGGTAGTAAATATCTCCTGAAAGCAGAGAATCTGAACGCCGGCACGGGCTGCTTCTTCGACAAACTTCATTTGATGCTCAAGATTGGCCTTTTTGATTTCTGCAATGGGAGCGTCGGAGGGAGCAACGTTATGAGCTTGTATCAGCCCTGATTTTACTATTCTTGACATAATCGCTGACTTAATTCCTTTGGAACGGATTCATAAACCACTTAAGATGGAATTGGAAAATCACCCGTCAGGAGCTTTGCGGTTTAAATTTCATAAGCAGATAATACACCAAAAATGCAATTCCGAAAGTAATAAACCAAGCATAATTGTAGATGGAGTCCAAAAGGCCGGGATCTGCTATCTGTCCGCCGGGTGTAACCGCAGCCCGCAAAAATCCCGGGATAACAGGCAGGATTGCCAAAATAAGTGCGGCAATAGCCCGCCAGTTATAGCCGCGATTGTAACTGTAAACTCCGTCTTCCTTGAAAAGGTCTGCCAAAAGAAGGTGCCGGCGGCGAATAATCCAGTAATCGCAGATTAAAATACCTGCAATTGCCCCCATCAATCCGGAATAGCCTATCAGCCACGTAAAAATATAAGAGCCCATTGTCGCCATTAGCTGCCAGGGCATCATCAAAATTCCAATGACCGCTGTAATCAAACCTCCCGTAACATAAGAAATCTTTCGTGGATTGATATTCGAAAAGTCGTTCGAAGGCGAAACAACATTTGCCGCCATATTGGTCGTCAGTTGCGCAATAAAAATTATTGCCATAGCGAAAAGTATAATCAGCCGGTTATCGAATTTCTGAATCAGGCGGACCGGATCGCCGATTGCTTCGCCGTAAATTGTAATAGTTGCACTAGTTACGGCAACTCCAATGAAAGAAAAAGCCGTCATTGTAAACGGCAGCCCGATTGCTTGTCCAAGAACCTGAGATCTCTGTGACCGCGCGTATCGCGTAAAATCCGGAATATTTAAGCTTAGGGTAGCCCAATAGCCAACCGAGGCTGTAAGTGCACCGGGGAAAATTGCCCAAAAATCTGATGATCGTTTTTGGAGCAAAGTCGAACTTTCAAGCGCGTGTAAAAGCCCGCCGGATTCGGTAGCTGCCCAAATCAGCAAAATCAGGCCACCGGACAATAACAACGGGGCAGACCAGGATTCGAGAAATTTAATACCCTCAATTCCCTTGAGAATAATGCCAACCTGTATTCCCCAGAATAAGAGAAACGCAAGCCAGGTATGTAAAGGGTTTCCGCCGATTTGAAAATCTATGCTGGCCCAATTGTCCCAAATAGCTGTCAGTAAAGCATCAATAGCAGCACCGCCAATCCATGTTTGTATTCCAAACCATCCACAGGCCACGATTGCACGTAAAATAGCGGGTATATTTGCGCCTCTGGTGCCGAAAGAAGCCCTTGCAAGAACAGGGAACGAAACGCCGTAGCGTGTGCCTGAATGGGCGTTTAAAACCATCGGTATCAAGACGACTGTATTACCTAGCAGGATTGTAATTAATGCCTGCCACCATTTCATACCGGCCTCGATAAAACCACCGGCAAGCGTATATGTGGTGATTACAACGCTCATTCCGATCCACAGTGCGGCAATGTTCCATGTTGACCAAGTCCTCTGGCTGACAGTGGTCGGTGCCAGGTCCGCGTTCCATAGTGGCGAGCCCGAGAGGTCTTCGCTTAGCTCAACGAAATCGTTTCGCGGGGCATTCATATCAATAGATTTGGAAAGGATTGTAAGTTTCTCGAAAAATCAGAAAAGCCGGGATTCAGGGGATGTTACCATAAATAATTCCCAAAGAAAAACAGTCCCGTCCCGGCTATGACTCTGAAACCTTTGAGATTATTACAGTTACGGGATTAGGCAAAATTTAATCAGTATGTTTAGGCAACGGTTGCTGCCCGGTAAACAGGTAAGATGCCGGCTGTTGATTCTTTACTTTAAATACGGGAAAACCGATATAAATGACGAAATGTTCAGGACGGGCCAATCCCGACACGCCTAATTAAATCAACAAATCGAGGATTTTTTCTTAATCTGTCGTACTCAAAGCCGGTACCTATGTATCGGAGCAAAAGGTCACGGCGATTATATGCGGCTTCTAAAAGATCAATGGCTTTGTCTTCTTCACCGAGAGCGGTATAAACAATTGCCAAAAGAGCAGGCGACGCATACTGTTCGCGGCTCTCGATTTGGGTCAATATTTCCTTCGCCTTTTGACGTTGTCCCGGAATATTTGCATAAGCAGCGGCCAGATAAATCAGGGGCTGGCTGGTTTTTTGCAGCCCGCCGAGTCTTTCCGCAGAAATCTCGAAATGTTTTGCGGCTTCTGAATACATACCTTTTCCGGCATATGCATAACCAAGCGAAAAGTGAGGAATTTCCCGCGAAGGCTCAACAGCCTGTGCAGCCTGATAAACTTGGAGAGCTTCGTCAAATCGTCTTGCCTGAACAAGTACAATTCCCTTTTGCAGAAGCCCCAGCCGTTCATTTATCGGATCCCGCAGACGCTGTTGTTCCAATTGTTCGAGGGCTTCGTCATGGCGACCCATTACTGAAAGAAAAAAAGCATAATTATTCCGGGCAAAATCCAAATTCGGACTCAGCTCGACGGCTCGGCGATACTCGTTTTCCGCATTAGTCCAATCAAAATCATATTCATAAATCATCGCCCGCACTACATGCGCCTTTGCCAGTTCAGGGTCCAGGCTAAGTGCACGATTTATCGCTTCTCTGGCCTGAGGAACCAGAGACTCGGGGTTGCCGCTTCCGTTTGCCCGGGACATATAAATCCAGCCAATTTCCGCATATGCGGCTGCAAAACCAGGGTCGAGTTCGACGGCTCGCTGGAAATATTCCAAAGCCTTACCTCGAACATCCTGAGGGCCGTTTATTTCAACCAAACCGTTAAGATAGTATCGATAGGCCTCGGAATCCTCGGTATTGCCGCCGGACAGACGTCTGGACTGGGAATCCGTCAATTTCAGTCGGAGATTATTTGCTGCATTCTCAGCTATGTCATGCTGAATTGCGGTAATATTACCAAGTTTCCGCCTGAACTGTCCGCCAAATAAATGTCTGTTTTCGGCTGCATCGATGATTTCGTAACGGATGTTTAATTCATCACCGACCTGAGAGATGCTGCCGGTAACAATTGCCTTTACGCCGAGCTGTGATGCGACTGCCTGTAAATCTGCCTCAGGGCTGCGAAATTTGAAACTCGAGCTGCGAGAGATTACTTTCAATTGCGGCAGTTCAGATAATCGATCAATCAGCACTTCGCTTATGCCATCCGACAGGTAATTCAGGGAAGTATCTCCGGTCAAATTCTCGAAGGGCAAAACAGCAACAGAATCAATTAACTGAGAATTGCGATTGAAAGATACGAGATAGATAGCAGCGACAGCAAGGAAAACCCCAATACCTATTAGAAGCGCCACACGTATGGAACGTGTTGCATAACTTACCGCACGGGAATTACTGCCCGTTACAACCGTCAGAATATCAGGAAATGCATATAAACCACGTCCGCCTTTTGTATCTCGCTGACCGCGTGTAGCATCAGGATTGGTCGAATGTCCGTGTCTTTGAGATGATATTTCAATTCCGGAATCGGTATCTAAAAGTCTGGGGAATGATGCTTCCAAAACCGCGCCGATCTCTATTTTCTTACGCAAAGCTTCCAGATCCGCACGCAATTCATCCATTGATTGATAACGATCTTCGGAGTTTTTGGATAAGGCCCTGGAAACGATGGCCTCAAGTTCCGGAAAACTTTGTCCCGTAATATCAGAAATTGGTCTGGGTTCTTTAGTCAAAACAGAAACCATTGTGTCCGCAGTGGTTTCTCCCCAAAACGGCCGGCGTCCGGTAATCATCTCGTACAGGACTGCGCCAAGACTCCAAATATCGGTCCGGGCATCCACGCTTAGGCCTCTGGCCTGTTCCGGCGACATATATGCCGCTGTTCCCATGACCATTCCCGGCTTGGTACGTAATATGGGAATCGTAGGATCTTCTGAACCCGAATCAGTTGACGGCGGCCGGGCTTGTGTAAGTTTCGCAAGCCCGAAATCCAGAACTTTTACATAACCGTCGTATCGAATCATTATGTTTTCAGGTTTTATATCCCTGTGAATAATGCCCGCCCGATGTGCAGCACCAAGAGCAGAAGCTACCTGACTTGCAATATCAAGTGCCTTTTCGATACGGATTCCATTTCGAATCAATGTACTAAGCGGCTGTCCTTCGATGAATTCCGCAACTATGAAGAGCGCTCCATCCTCTGAGGATTCAACCTCATAGACAGTCATTATGTGTGGATGATTAAGTCCTGAAGCTGTCTGTGCTTCACGTGCAAAGCGTTGAAAATTTTCCTTCTTAGCTACAAGATCAGGATGCAGAACTTTTAGAGCTACATTTCGGCTGATCCGCAGATCACCGGCGAGATAAACTTCACCCATGCCTCCGCGTCCCAGAAGCCTTACGATTTCGTAGCGCTGATTGATAACAGTGCCCGGTGAAAAACGATCTCTGGCCTCAGCTTCTTCGTTAGATGCACTGTTAATCAAACTTTTTTGGGTAATATCTTCTTTATCTTGGGCATCAGGAGGCCACAACCTGTCATTTTTAGAATCAACGGGCATATCATCAGATAATGCAAGAACCTCTCCTGAGTCAGATCCAAGTATCGGATCACAGCAGCCCGGTGGTGAAAAATACTCCTCACGACCGGCATCAAAATGATCTCCCGCTAATGATACCAAATCTTTAAAATCATTTGATCTTTTGTCGGCCAATTCAAAGCACCCCTCAGAAAGATTACCTCTTGCCCGTTTGTATAATTAAGAAGCGTAACAGGAAATTGGTTAATAAACAACATATTTTTGTAATGAAGGATGTATAATTAACAAAAGACCCGCGGCACAACAATTTTGCACAGTTTATTGAGTAATTAATGCAAACCTTGACGCCGACACCCGTCAAGTTCTTTTGCCTCCCTTCCGGCAGGATTAGCTTCGTCATCTTACCGGCTACCGCTTTAACGAAGCAAGGAGAAAAAAATGAACCAAAAAGAGTGGACAGTAATGATTTATATGGCCGGGGACAATAACCTTGCCGTTGATATGGCCTATGCAATGGAGCAGATAAAATCCTCCGCCAGACCATCTGAAAACAGTCCGAATCTATTTGTTTATTACGACGGCAATTCGTCAGACATCCCGACACTTTATTGTGATTTTACGGATCCTAAAAACCCAAAGTACATAAGATCCTACAAGTTAAACAATAAACTCTTTCCTGTAGCGCCTAAAGAAAATGAGAATGCCGCAGACCCACGGTCAATACTCAATTTTGTGGACTGGTGCGTTAATAAAGTTCCCGTCAAGGCGGAGGATGGAGTCAGGTTTGGTAGAAAATCAAAGAAATACGCATTGATTTTCTCCGGACACTCGCTTGGCTTTCAGGACATTGGGCTTTTCCGTGATGAAACCGCCGGCAAAACGTTGAAAATGCGTGATTTTACACAGGCAATTCATCGCATTTCGGCAACAAACGAGGAACTTGCGTCGACAATGACATCACATAATACAGGAAATTCAGAGCTCTTTGGGACAAAAGGTGAAATACTGGGGCAAAAGCTCGATATACTTGGCTTTGACAGTTGTGTTATGGGTATGTTGGAGGTAGGTTTCCAGTTCCGAAACCTTGCAAAAGTCATGATCTCGTCCGAAGGCAGCGTCCCAAGTGCAGGATGGACTTATGCAAAAATTCTCGGTGACCTGGCAAATGAAGAATCCGCCGACTCTTCACCTGAAACTGTTGCACAGAATTTCGTCAGAGACTTTATCCATTCACAAGACTCTTATACCGTCGGTGGCGTCTCGGTTGACATGGCTGCCTGGGATCTGACGAAAATAAGGGGCCTCGCCGTTTCGCTTGATAAGCTTTCCGCTGCACTGCTTGAATGTCTTTCCAATCCGGAATCGAAACCATATGGTTGTATTTCCCGGGCTTTGCTTCAGGCACATTGGCAATGTCAGTCCTATATGTACGATCAAAATGTCGATATCGTTGATTTTTGCGAGTTACTCAGCCGTGAATGTTCATTTTATGAGAACGATTTGAGCACCTCTGAACGAGTTCAAATTTCTACAGTGCGGGAAAGATGCGATGAAGTAATCTCTGAAGTGAAAAACGTCGTGCTGCTTTCCGGCTTTAGTGGTGGTGCTTACCAGTACTCGAATGGAATCTCTTTGTTTTTTCCCTGGTCTCGTGAAGCCTATGAAGTATCACGGAAAAATTACGAAAGCCTTTGGATAGTAAAAGAATCCGATAAACCTAAATTGAATTGGAACAAGTTTTTACAGAAATATCTCTTTGAAGCAGCCAGAAGAAAGTTTCAGCCGCCGGAACCTTCATTTGATAAAAATTCCAAATATCGCTATTTCGCCGGTATCCGGTTTGATGATGTGTCAGAAATCAGTTCCCGGCCGGAAACCTCTACCAAAATCGCCGGTCAGGAAGGAACCAAAATCGCCGGTCAGGAAGGAACCAAAATCGCCGGTCAGGAAGGAACCAAAATCGCAGGCCAGGAAGGAACTAAAATCGCAGGCCAGGAAGGAACTAAAATCGCCGGTCAGGAAGGGACCAAAATCGCCGGTCAGGAAGGGACCAAAATCGCAGGCCAGGAAGGAACTAAAATCGCAGGCCAGGAAGGAACCAAAATCGCCGGTAGCGGCGCCTCAGCTTTTTTCAATAACTTTAGGTTGTTTAAAAATATCGAATCGCGTTGGAATATTTCAGGCTTTTCACATAGGCCTAAGGAACTTAAAACGCGCGCGATTCCTGGCTCCAAATAAAAATGGGGCCATTAGCAGGCCCCTTTTGGTAAGCATTGATCGTAGAAAATTAAATCTTTACACATTCACCGCGCTTAAGAAATTGTCCGTCTCCTGCTTTGCCCGTGTGAGCACCGTTTTCGATAATTACTTTACCGCGGGAAAGGACGGTTTCGACTTTACCTTTGACGCGCCATCCTTCATACGTAGAGTAATCTACATTCATATGTTCATTTTCGACGCCAAAAATATGCTCTTTTTCAGGGTCGAAAATTACTATATCAGCATCGGAGCCAACGGCAATTGTACCCTTTTTGGGAAACATACCGAACATCTTCGCTGCCGCAGTCGAGGTCAGTTCAACAAACCGGTTCAAGGAAATACGATTCTCTACAACACCTCCGTTATAAATCAATGACATCCTGTTCTCAACGCCTGGCGCTCCATTTGGTATTTTAGAGAAATCGTCCCGTCCTAATTCCTTTTGCTCTTTCATACAAAAAGGACAATGGTCCGTCGAGATTACCTGCAGGTCATCCATCTTCAGCCCTTTCCAGAGTTCGGCGCAATTATGTTTTTCTCTGAGCGGCGGCGTGAAAACATATTTCGCTCCTTCCCATCCGTCCCCGTAATCATCTATCGAACGAAACAGATACTGCGGACAAGTTTCGGCAAATGCCGGAATCCCGCGGTCGCGGGCTTCGCGAACCTTGTTCAATGCGTCCGCACTCGATAAATGCACTATGTAAACCGGCGATTCAGCCATTTCCGCAATCGCAATCGCGCGATGAACCCCTTCCGCCTCTGCAATTGTCGGCCGTGAAAGCGCATGATATTTCGGGGCTGTTCGTCCTTCGGCAAGAAATCTTTTAATTATTTCGTTAATAACGATGCCGTTTTCGGCGTGCATGCAGATAAGCCCGCCCCGCCGGCCGGCCGCCGACATTGCACGGAAAATCGTAGCGTCATCTACGAGAAATACGCCCGGATATGCCATAAACAACTTGAATGAGGTTATTCCTTCATCCATAACCGTGTGCATTTCCTCGATGTTTTTGTCTTCGAAATCTGTGGTAATAAGATGAAAACCGTAGTCAATCGCGCATTTCCCTTCGGCTTTTGCGTGCCAGTTGTCAACGGCCTTTATCATTGATTCGCCTTTATACTGCACGGCAAAATCAATAATCGTCGTTGTTCCTCCGAATGCGGCGGCACGAGTGCCCGTAAAGAAATCATCCGAGCTTTGCGTCCCGCCAAACGGAAGCTCCATATGCGTGTGCGGATCAATACCACCGGGAATGACAAGTTTTCCGCTCGCATCTATTACCCTGTCAGCCGCTATGTCGAGCGATTTACCTATCACCGAAACCGTCTCACCATCGATAAATATATCCGCAACGTAATCATCAACCGCTGTAACAACCCTGCCATTCTTGATCAGTATTTTCATCGCCTAAATACCTTTAATTCAGTGTTAGTGGGACGTCAATCCCGAAACTTTAGGAAGAGTGAGCACATTCCCCGACCACTGCCAACACGGCGTTGCAGCTTTGTCATGCGATACATATCAAAGAAGTGTTTCGCTACGCAAGCATTTCATTCCTCCAAGTTGTTTACGAATGAATTTACTAACATCGCCCTTCGGCCAAAATATTCTCTTTAGCATACATTCTCTTATTATCGGCGTTGAACTCGCGTTTAACATCGACATCAATATTCTCAATTTTGATGATTTTCCAGCCGCGTGCGCGATAAACACCAAAAGTCTGGCCTTCTACTCTTATGTATTTGGTGCGTTCAACTTCAATACTAATTAACACATGTATTGCATCTTTTGTTACTTTGAAGTCTTCACTTGGTGATAAGTAAAAGCTTCTCTGCGTAGTGGATACGTTCTTCTTATTGAAGGACTTGCATTCAAGATAAACATAAAGCCCATCGAATGTGAAGCCAAGATCCGGGTAGCCGGTCGCCTGTTTCTTTCCTTTCGCGTTTACAGGTGTGTCTACATCAGAAAAACCTAACTCTCGCAAGGCGTCTTTTATGGGGGCCTCTATCTTATTTCCTACTTCGTTAACCCGTGCACTTAATACACCGCCCTTTTCATTTATCTTTTTGCAGGCCAGCTTTGAAACCTTTATCAAAGTAGTTAACAATGCGGAATGTTTATTTTGGTCAAATGGTATGACACGCTTGCCCGAAATCGATTCGATCACTAGAGTAAATGGAATTCCTTTCAGAGGCTCTAGCATTTGACGTATTAAGCCCTCTAACTTCCTGACATAGTTTGAATCTCTTGCATTTTTTGAATTCATCATTTTCTCTGGAATACAACTATTCTGTTCGAATTGGTTCCCTTCGAATTGTTTCGGACGCCCCATATATTTGCCGTTTTTGTAAAGTTCTGCTCGTTGATCATAACGCAATCGCAGCGGAAGCCATTCATCTCACCTAGAGGTATAACCGCCTCTTCAAGTTTCACTTTACCTGAACGAACCTCGCCAACTTCAAAGGCAACCCATCCGCCGGGCTTTGTGATCCGATAGAGTTCTTTAAATACATCGTTCATTACCTGCGACCAACTGGAAACCGTTCTGGACATTGTTATATTAGCCTCAATTTTTCTGGCATCAATTCCATTAAACCAACAGCGAAGCCAATTGTCTTGAGCGTATTGAACTACGTCAAGGAAAGGCGGGGACGTAACAGTTAGACTCACCGATTCATCGGTGATAGAGAAGGTTCGTCTTGCATCTTCGGTTAGAAAACGAACCGTCGTCGCTTTTACGTTTCTTATTTGGTCAGCAGTTAGGCCGCTCAAGAGACTTCTACTCTTCTTGTAGATGATTTCTTTAGTGCTACGATAAGTCGGGAGTTGTTTGTATTTGACGTTGATTATCTTCTGACGTTCCGGTGACACTGCTTGATTTGGCGGCAAGGTGTAGACGCTGAAATAACCGTTGGAGTGTCCCGTAAGGCGATTTGTGGCAACCATTCGAATCCACTTGTCCACACCATCAATTGTCCCCTCATTTTCGCGTTGTAAAAAATACTCCTTTAGTGAAACGATTTCACCTAACGTGTCCGGATGATAAAACATTGAAAGGTCAATATCCGATGTCGCAGATTTGTCGAGAGTAATTTCTTCCAGCCTTTTCTTGATATCGACCAAACTTGGCAGAGTCAGTCTCCCCTCGGCAAGAATCCTACATATTGGATTGATGTCATTCGCAATAGCATTCCGGCCAAGTAAAGCTGCTTCTATCACTGTTGTTCCTCTACCGCTGAAAGGGTCGTAAACAATATCGCCCTTATTCGTAAACTTCGTAATAAAAAAATTCGGTAGCTGTGCTTTGAAACACGCACGATAGGCAAGTTCATGTATGGAAGCCGCCTGCCTCTGTTTTGCCGTCCAAAATTCGCCGATTACCCGGGTATGGGTACCCAATTCGATTCGAAACTGCGACGCCGGAACGGGCGCATCGTTAAAGAGAAATCTTTGTTCCGGCTGATTTATTAAGTTTTCTAATATTGAGTCCATACACTAATCGCAAAAAATTATAAAACCGCTTTATATTCCTTTCGGTGAAAAGCTAAACGACTATATGTAAGTTTACTTAATGCATATCCTCTGGCACAACGTCAAGCCGGCGTCCAACGCCTCGACGAGCCGGTCAACCGTTTCGGTTGTCGTATTGAGCATCAATCCGGTACGTATGATGTTGCCGTATAGACCGCCTTTGCCGATCAGAACTCCACGTCGTTTTGTTTCTTCAAATACCCGAAGAACGGCTTCGGGATTAGGCTCTTTGGTTTTGTGATCTTTGACGAGCTCAATTGCCTGCATCAGTCCCATACCGCGAACGTCGCCGATACAAGCATATTTTTCCTGTAATTTAAGCAATTCATTATGAAAATACTCGCCGACGATGCGGGCATTCGTCCGCAGGTCGTCGTTTTCAATTACTTTGATAACCGCCAGCCCGACTGCGCAGGAAACCGGATTTCCGCCAAAGGTTGAAAACGTCAGGCCCGGAAAAGCATCGGCTACTTCCGGCGTTGCGATCGTCCAGCCGATGGGCACGCCGTTGCCCATACCTTTTGCCGATGTCATGATATCCGGCTCAACGCCCCAATGTTCTATGCCGAACCATTTATCGCCGGTCCGGCCCCAGGCAGTCTGAACCTCGTCAGAAATAAAAAGGCCGCCGTGTTGACGGGCGATTTCCGCAACACGCGGGAAATATTCTTTCGGCGGGACGATAAAACCGCCGACGCCCAAAATCGTTTCTGCCATAAAAGCAGCAATTCTACCCGTTGTTGTGGTATTGATAATGTCCTCAACGTCGTCCGCACAGGCGACGCCGCATGACGGATATTCGAGTTTGAAAGGGCAACGATAGCAATAAGGAGCGGCCGCATGAACAATTCCGGGCACTTGTGAGGCGATCGGCCGCCAAGTCTTATGTCCGACGGTTGAGAGAGCCGTTGCCGAACGCCCTGCATAAGAATGTCGCAATACGATTATTTCGTGGTTGCCGGTAGCAAGTTTTGCCGCGAGCACGGCCGTATCATCTGCTTCAGTTCCGCTATTTGTAAAAAAGGATTTCTTTAAGCGGCCGGGTGTGATTTCCGCCAATTTTTCAGCGAGGTCACTTTGCGGCTGATTGGCGTATAAGGTGGAGGTGTGAGCAATTTTATCAATCTGCTCCTTCCAGGCGGCATTAACCCGCGGATTGGCATGCCCCAGACTGACCGTCAATACGCCACCGAAACAGTCGAGATATTTATTGCCTTGCTCATCCCAAACATATTCACCCTCGCCGCGGACCAGCGCTATGGGTTCACGATAATAGTTAGCGACTGCAGGAAATAGAAATTCCCTGTGTTTGGTTACGGCATCGCCCAAATCAGACTTTTGTTCATACGGCTGAGTCATATCAATATAGGTTCCCCTCGCGTTTGCGGCCGGTGTAATCTACATAAACAACTTTCAATTCCGTGTAAAACTCCAGCGATGCCGAGCCTTGCTCTCGTGGTCCCAGCCCTGTGTTTTTTATACCGCCAAAAGGAATATGGGCCTCGCCGCCTGTGGTGGGAGAGTTGATATGTGTAATGCCGGTCTCTATTTCATCAATAAATCTATAAATCGTATTTGCGTCATTTGTAAATATCGAGGAAGAGAGTCCATAGTCGCTGTCATTAGCAACGGCAATAGCTTCTTCAAAGTCTTTGACACGCAATACCGAAAGAACAGGGCCAAAGATTTCCTCGCGTGCAATCCGCATATCGGGTGTTACTTTGTCAAAAACTGTAGGCTCAACAAAATAGCCGTTTTCGAGGCCGTTTCCCGTTGCACGCCGGCCCCCGCAAATAAGACTGGCCCCGTCTTCCCTGCCAATATCGATGTATTTCAGAACTGTATTGAATTGGCTTTCATCAACACTAGGTCCGATTTCTGTATCTACATTGCTGGGGTCACCCAATCGAAATGAGCGGGCCCGGGAGGCAATGCGCTCGACAAACTCATCTGCAATGGATTCAATAACAATTGCTCTTGAAGTTGCAGTACACCTTTGACCGGTCGAGCCAAAGGCACCTTGTGCAGTGCATTCAACTGCCAGATTAAGATCGCAATCAGGCATAACAATCACCGGATTCTTTCCACCCATTTCAGCCTGAACGCTAACACCACGAGCCGCAACACGCTCGTAAATTTTCAGACCTGTCTCGGTTGAGCCGGTAAATGATACTGCTTTGACCGCAGGATGCGCCAAAAGTTCATCGCCTGCATCTGCGCCACTGCCAATAATCATATTCAACACACCTGGTGGCAGCCCCGCTTCGTTGAAAATTTCAGTCAATAAGGTACCGGTCAAAGGTGTCAGCGTTGAAGGCTTGAAAACAACTGTATTGCCGGCAACAAGTGCGGGGGCGATTTTCCAGGCGGGAATTGCAATCGGAAAATTCCATGGGGTGATTGCAGCCACTACACCATGAGGCATGCGTAAGGTATAAGCAAAGTTTGAGGGCAGCTCTGATGGTATAGTCTCACCGGTTAAGCGGCGGGATTCGCCGGCGCAAAATTCCACTACGTTTATCGCGCGTGTTAGTTCACCGCGCGCTTCGGCGAGCGTTTTCCCTTCTTCACGCGTGATTGCGGCTGCAAGTTCTTCCTTTCTGCACTCCATTAAACGAGCAGCATTTGCGATAATCTTACCACGGACAGGCGCAGGCGTGCGCTTCCAGGCAGGAAAGGCCACATATGCCGATTCGACTGCTTTTTTGACGTCTTCACGGGAGGCAAGTTGTACCATCCCGATTACATCATTGTAATTTGCAGGGTTGATGTTCGGGACAGTTTTAACAGGTTGGCTATCCAACCATTTACCGTTTATATAACTTCGGAATACGGACATATTGTATTTGGACAAATAGCGATAGCGCGCAAATATATTCAATTAAACAAAAAAACGCAATCCCGGAGAAACGCCAGGGC
Organism: Acidobacteriota bacterium; assembly: GCA_040756215.1. Classification (GTDB taxonomy): domain Bacteria; phylum Acidobacteriota; class Blastocatellia; order Pyrinomonadales; family Pyrinomonadaceae; genus OLB17. The sequence goes on along the minus strand of JBFLZQ010000001.1, from coordinate 106,454 downwards.
CGGAATTGGATAATAGAAGATGCAACCACAGACAAACGATCTGGAATATGACTCGATTCCTTCACTATTGGGTGCTCGTGTAAGCAGATATGCGGAAATGCCTTTTTTGTACTCCAGTATCAATCACCGTCAATGGAGTTATAAGGAATTCCATTTTGCCGTAAGAAAATTGGCAGGCCTTTTACAGTCAAAAGGAATAAGAAAAGGTGATGTCGTAAGTCTTCTGATGTCAAATTCTCCCGAGTATATTTTGGCTTATTTTGCCTGTTGGCAAATCGGGGCAATCGCCGGCCCTGTAAATTCACTTCTTAAGCCGGCAGAGATCGAGTGGGCTGTGAGAAATTCAGAAAGCAAACTTGTCTTATGTAGTCCGGAACTCAAAGAAAAAGCGTGTGAAATCACCCACACGGAAATAATTGAACTAACTGAGAAGGTGGTTAATTGTGCCGATAGCTTATTTTTAACCAATGCGCACCTATCAAATGACGACGTTGCCATCATCATCTATACATCAGGTACGACCGGTAAACCAAAAGGCTGCCTCCTGACACATGGGAATTTAATATCAAATGCCTGCCAAATAACCAGGTGGTTAGGTTTCGGCCAAAGCGATCGCCTGCTGACTATGATGCCTCTATTTCATATGAACGCCGTGACGGTTACTACAATGACGGCGCTTTACTGCGGCGGTTCGACAGTAGTAATGCCAAGGTTCTCTGCCTCGAAATTCTGGCAGATTATTGCAGAATATGAGGTTACATCTTTCGGCTCTGTCGCTACAATGCTATCGATTTTACTGCAGAAATATCCGGACGGTGTGCCGGAAGGCTTGAATACTGAACGGCTTAAATTTGCAATGTGCGGTTCTGCGCCGGTGCCTGTTGAGGTGCTTCGAAAGTTTGAAGAAACATTTGGAATATTGGTTATAGAAGGTTACGGCCTTAGTGAATCCACCTGCAGAGCTACATTCAACCCGCCAGACAAAAGACGCAGGCCGGGTTCATGTGGTCAACCGATCGGCAACGAAATAATGATAGCAGACGACAAGGACCGGGAGGTACCAGTCGGAGTCAAAGGGGAAATCTTATTGCGAGGTCCGAATATCTTCAAGGGATATTTCAAAAATCCTTCCGCAACGGCAGAAGCCTTTCGCGGCGGGTGGTTTCATACAGGCGATATTGGTTATAGAGATAAGGACAGCTTTCTCTATATTATCGACCGCAAGTCAGATATGATAATACGCGGAGGCGAAAATATTTATCCGCGCGAAATTGATGAACTTCTTTATCGCCACCCCGACATAGATTCTGCCGCTGTAATTGGCGTACCTGATGAACTATACGGAGAGGAAGTAGCCGCATTTGTTGTATTGAAAGAGAATAGTACGACTACGGAAGATGAGATTTTAGAATATTGCCGACGCCATTTTGCAGATTATAAGTGCCCGAAAACCGTTCACTTTGTAAAAGAACTGCCTAAGGGCCCAACCGGCAAATTACTAAAACGTGAATTGCAGGCATTATGGAAGCCTGCGAAAAAAGACGAAACAAACTAGTTTCACTTTAGAGCGATTTAGGGTATAGCCTCATCTGAAGATTTGAGAGCTGTTTATCAAAATTGTAAACTTAGCACTTCTTTTTTATGCAAAAGCGAAAACTAGGAATCGCTGTTATCGGAATCGGAGGTGCGGTCGGCACTACTATGGCCGCTGGAATAGAACTACTACGTCTTGGTCTGGCTGACCAGGTTGGGCTCCCGCTCGCCGGCGAACCTGATCTTATTGAATATTCCGATATTGAAATTGGCGGATGGGACTTGATCGGAGATAATTTGGCAGTTGCAACCGCAACCCATGAAGTCTTAACGCCAAAACAGGCAGCAGCAGTTCAACGGTATCTGGAGAATATCGAGCCATGGCCAGCCCTGGGCGACCTGCGATTTGTCGAATCAGTCGATGGACGCAATAAGATTCAGGCGTGCGGTCATCGCGCGGCGATTTCAAAAATACGTAAGGATATAAAGAAATTTAAGGAAAAATGCGAAAATGTAGTCGTACTTAATCTGGCATCAACCGAACGGCTTATTGAGACGGATCCAACCATTCATGGATCGCTTGCTCTGTTCGAATCCGCACTTGACTCCGATTCACCGGCTATCTCACCGGCTATGATTTATGCTTATTCTGCAATTGCGGAGCAAGCTGCCTATGCAAATTTCACCCCTTCTATCGCAGCAGAAATACCGGCCTTAACCCAGTTTGCAGAACAAACCGGAGTGCCTATCGCAGGCAAGGATGGCAAGACAGGCCAAACCTTTATAAAAACCGTGCTGGCTCCGGCCCTGAAAGAAAGGGCGCTTTATGTCGAGGGATGGTATTCCACTAATCTTTTGGGGAATCGGGATGGATTGGCATTGTCAAATGAAGGTTCGCTCGCTTCCAAGCTAAAAACCAAATCCTCCGTTCTTGATGATATTCTTGGTTATGAAGTTGCGGACCATATTGTTGATATCAGATACTATCGCCCCCGTGGTGATAATAAGGAAGCCTGGGACAACATAGATTTTCGGGGCTTTTTAGGAGCCGACATGCAAATCAAGGTTAATTTCCTGTGTAAAGACTCCATACTTGCAGCACCTTTAGCCATCGAAATTGCTCGCTGCCTTGACCTTGCCGTTAGACGCGGCGAGTCAGGAATACAGGAACAATTAGCCGCTTTCTTCAAAATGCCAATGTCACGTTCCAAACGTCCGGAGCATGCATTCCATAAACAAACTGAAATGCTGCGTAAGTGGCTTCATAATGAATAAAGTAAACAATTTATTTTTACAATAGGGCGGTGGTCTGGATGTCTGTTAATTCAATTTCTTACGTGCTACCTTCCGATCTGGAAAAAGAAGTGCAATCCGTTGCAAAGGAATGGACAAACCATAACTTTATCTCACGTATCTGGCAGCGTGATGCAACGGTCTGGACTAATGATGATGAAGCAAAATGGCTCGGCTGGCTCGATATAGCAAAAGAAGAACAAAAGCAAATTGAAACTTATCGCAGGTTTCACGCAGAACTCGAAACAGAGGGATTTAAGCATGTTGTGGTGCTCGGGATGGGAGGATCATCTCTTTGTTCCGAAGTCCTTAGTAAGATTTTCGGTATTCGGACATTCCATATTCTGGATTCTACTGTTCCGTCTCAAATAAAACATCTTCAAGAAAGTATTCCGCTTCCAGAAACGCTTTTCATCGTTGCCAGCAAATCCGGTTCAACCCTCGAACCAAATTGTTTTATGCAGTACTTTTTCGATCTGGTCCGAAAGGAAGTTGGCAGTTCCAAAGCCGGCAGCCATTTCGCAGCAATTACAGATCCGGGATCAAGTCTTGAAAAAACTGCAAAAGATTTAGCGTTTCGACAGATATTTTTCGGAAAAACCGATGTTGGGGGGCGATTCTCTGCTCTCTCAGCTTTCGGTCTCGCGGCCGGCGCTGCCATGGGATTGGATATCAATATTCTTTTATCCCGTGCAAATCAAATGGTTGATATCTGTAAGCGTTCGGATGCATTGGATAACCCGGGAGCGCTTTTAGGCCTTGTCCTCGGAATCTGTCACAATCGCGAAATAAACAAACTGACTATTTTTACATCTCAAAAATTAAAATCAATCGGCGCATGGCTGGAACAATTAATCGCGGAGTCAACAGGGAAAAATGGTAAGGCAATAATTCCCGTTGATGGTGAGCCGGTTATTTCCGCCGATCATTACGGTAATGACCGTTTGTTTGTCTATATTGGGCTTCGCGGTGAAAAAATCACCGGGCAAGAATATGATTTGCTATCTGAACTCGAATCCAATAATCGGCCTGTAATTAGGATCGAAGTGGAAACCGAATACCATATTTCGCAAGAGTTTTTCCGTTGGGAATTTGCTACCGCCGTCGCCGGTGCTCTGATGAAAATAAATCCATTTAATCAGCCGGACGTCGAATCAGCAAAAGTCGAGGCAAAAAAATTAACGGATTTATACGAAAAGACGGGCAAATTGTCTGATGAATATCCTTTTTTCAGCCGGGATGTTATTTCATTATTTACAAATGAGACGAATCAACACAGGCTCGAATCGATTGCGGGCTCTCATCCTAATCTGAAAAAACTCATTTCTGCTCATCTTTCCCAATTGAATACAGGCGACTATTTCGCGCTCCTCTCTTTTTTGGAGATGTCTGATCAAAACATGGCATTATGTAACGAGATCCGAAGGGTAGTTCTTGAAAGAACAGGAAACGCTACCTGTCTTGGCTTCGGCCCGCGATTCCTTCACTCGACCGGACAGGCTTATAAAGGCGGGCCTAACACCGGCGTTTTCCTTCAAATCACTGCAGATGACGAATTCGACCTGCCCGTCCCCGGACAAAAATTCACCTTCGGCGTAGTCAAATCGGCTCAGGCGCGTGGTGATTTTCAAGTTTTGCTCGACCGCCATCGTCGGGCATTGCGTGTTCACATTGCGGGGAGCGTCGCAGACGGTTTGTCGCGCCTGCTCGACTCTGTGCGAGGCTGAATCCTGCGCAACGTGAACCTCGAATTATTCCGCCAAAGATTACTCGCCTAATTTATCCGAATCCGCGATGCACAAACGAAAAGCGTCGCTCGGGCATTCCTCCGAGGCGGTAATCAGCGACAAGATCACCTGCTGAGTTCACTCGCTGCTTGTTACTCTTTTAGATATGTCGGAGTTTGCGAAGGAGGAAACGGCATAATTCCTGTTTCGCTAAACTATTCGGCCGGTGCGGGCTCAAAAGCGGGGCCGAATAACTCATCGAGACGGATACAAGCGAAACCTGAAAACTTTATCCGGCGACCTCTCCGTCGATCAGGCACGACGTCACAATGGGGTTTTCGATCCTTTCTGGAATACCCTTGCGAAGACCTGAAGGGTAAGCTAAGTTAAAAAGTCCTCACCGCGACTTTCGCTAAAAAACGAAAGTATCAAACGAACAGATTTCCGAATTGCGGCAAACTCCCTGCACCGGACATAAAGGAGTGAATCTACGTTCTCACAATAAACGAAGACTCATTGCGAAACTGTAGTGCCGCAGGGAAGTGTGATAGTCCCGCTCTGAGGAATTATGACCTGAACTTCTGTACCATCCGAATAAGTTACGTTCACTTCTCTGCCCGGAGGCCCACTTATAGTCATAGTACAAGGAGTGGACGGCCAGAACCTCCATCGCCGCAAGAAGTTGTCATGAGTGCTATTACAGCGAATATTCCAACGCAAAGAGCTTTCATAACACTCACCTCCCTCTTTCTTGGACAAGCGTCAGGAATCTTGCAACAGATGCATCATTTAGGATGATGCTTACCGGAGCGCTATAGCGATAACCGTTATCCCCGTATGCCTTGTGGCCGTTTGGTGCTGGAAAAGTTCTGTTACCTGACTGAGAACCCAGTCGATACTGGTTTTGCATTCTCTGCTCCAGCTCAACTCGATTGAAAGCAAGGTCGTCATCGGCAACGACCGAATATGCGAGAAGAAGTGCCTGCATCGGCGTCATCTCGGATTGTGTCCCACCAAAAAATTCAGGATCTGCCTTTCTTATTGTGTCTATCCGCCGATTTACCTCATTCGATACTGAGACATAAATAAGGTTTTGCGCGACCTTGTTCTGAATGTCCCCATTTCGCATTTTTGTTAATTCTTGACTAAACTCATTTGCAGGCATTCGACCTTGACCGCTTGCGCGTAATTTCACCATGAGGCGCCCTCTCTGGAAACTCTCCGGAAGGTCGGGTGCATTAAACCCACGTAATGATTCTGTTATGGCGGTAATTTCCGAATCGCTAAGCGTGGGGATTCTCTCTACCGCCATGTCCGTCATAATCTGGGCAAGAGTAGCCGCATCCACTCTCTTCGAATCGTTCCAGGCGTTTTGCTCTGCGGAGCGTAATGCATTCTTGTTGGCTGTACTTATCTGAACGCCCGAACGGTAATGTATAAAATTTGAAAGGCTGTCGGGGGCAGCATTTATCAGGTTTTGGTCGTTGCTCTTAGGTAGGTTTATTTCGGCTAGTCCATTTCTAATTTTTTGATAATATTCTTCTGTCGTAGTGATTCCAGAAGAATTGGTTGCCTTCCAGGCCAGGACGCCAACTATCAACGCACAAAAACAAAAGCCAAACGCAAAAGAAAGCCACCTTTTCATATCCTTGAATATCCTCCTAAACCAAATCTCGGAGTATTAGCCCCAACAGCGACGCAAACTAACATAATGCCTTTTTTTGTCAAACTGGGTTTGCCATCTACAAACCTGAATTTTGAAGGTTGCAACCATTGATGTAGATCGTCGCAATATAAACTTATCTTTATTAAAAACCCGACGAATTACTCTGCGCTTTTTGTCAACCCGGGAAGTTTGGAAATCGGTTGCCCGTTAGTCCAAACCTATGGGGAAACGGTGAGCAACCAAAATGGGCAACCGAGGTTGGACAGAATTGCAGATTCGCGAAAGAGGTTGAAAAGGCCGCACCGAACATAGGTGGGGCGAAAACAAGGAAGCCTGCAGGAGGTTGCCCTTACTTGGTCTGGGCTACTGCATTCGGAGGAGCTACTGTTCTATGAGGTACGGCGTCACCGCCGGCTTTTCGAGGTCTTCCTGGAGAACCTTTGCGATCACAGGCAAGCTCAGACTGCGCGCCTTGCCGATACCGGGCACCTTTTTGCCTTTCGCGTAAACAGCGTGGCGGCCGTGTTCCTTGTACCATTCGGCGAGAGATGCGGTCTTGTGCATTTCCTCAATTATCTGCCGCCAGCCAACGCCGGTGTTGTATGCGCAGAAGCTTATCTCGCCTTCCTGCGTGCCATAAGGAATAACGCACATTTCCGTCCGGCGAAAATCGTATGTGAAAAGGTCCTGAAACCACATCCCTTCTATGCAAAGCACGCGCCATACATCCTCATCCGAATTCTGCTGTTTCATCCGGTCGTTGCGATCGCTGTTCGATGAAGTGGAAGAAGGTTTGAATAGATTGATTATTTGGGAAATGGGGAAATTTTCAGGCGCCCGGCTAGCGTCATAATTGCGCATTATTGCCATTGCGAGTTGCGCAATCGTGAGTTTCTTTCCACGAGCCGTGTCCGTGATCACGGCGACATCTTTCATAAACTTTTCGTAATTGAAAAACTCGAAAAGCGATTTTGTTTCGCCGGTCTTTCTGTTAACTACCATCAGGGTGAAAATTCCACAGTTTGGATGACAATTGCACGACGACCAGCCCCACGGCGCATCCGCGCCCTGCAGCATATCCATCACGCTTGTAAATGCGGAATAACTCGAAAGCGGGAACCAATCGCGCATTGGCTCCAGTACGCCGCCCAGTTGGTCTTTAAGATCATGCGTCATTCCGGCAAGCGTATATCGCTGTTGTTTTCGAACGTGGTCGGGCACGTCCTCGTCACGGCCGGTGAAGGAAACCGGCTGAAATGCTATTGTCTGAATCTTGTCAATATTATTAGCGGCAAATTTTACTATGTCACCGATCGCGTCATTATTGATTGTATTAACTATTGTCGTAACAAGCGTTACCTTGATGCCGACCGAAGCAAGATTTTCGATTGCTTTGAGTTTTACATCAAACAGGTTGCCGACCCCGCGATGTTTGTTCTTTTCCTCAGAAACTCCGTCAAACTGCAGATAAACGCCGTGTTGACCGGCTTCTTTCGCTGCCTTGCAAAATTCCGGGTCTTCGGCATAACGGATACCATTTGTTGCCGCGAGAATCCGATAAAACCCAATCCTCTTAGCATAAGCGACGGCGTCCAGGAAATAAGGAGAAAGCGTTGGTTCTCCGCCTGAGAATAGGATGATAATTTGCCGACGCGGCTTAAAGGAAACGGCCCGGTCTAATATTGCTTTGATGTCTTCAAAGGTTGGCTCATGAACATATCCAACCTGATTTGCATCCATAAAACATGGATTGCACATCATATTGCACCGGTTTGTCAGATCTACCGTCAAAACAGCTCCACGACCGAATTTTATATCGCTGGTGCCATGGTGATGAATATGGCTATCCTCCGCAGCCCGAAAATCACGGCCGAAGAACAGCGATTCAATCCGTCTTAAAAAATTGGCGTCGGTTGCCAGAACGTCTTCGAAATATCCATGCGTAGGGCAGGATTTCTTTATTAAAACCTGGCCGTTTTCTTCAACAATTTCCGCCTTGATCTCACCGGGATGCGAGTGCATCAAAATATCCAGTGGAATATCGCCGGCAATCACGCCGTTACGAACCTGTTTAACGCATTTGGGGCAAAGGCTATCCGTTTCCCTCGGGAAACCGAGCGGCGGTGAAGTGCGTTCATAGGATTTCAGGAGTGGCTGTGGAGCCCATTGCGGTTGAATGGATTGGCCTTCCGGAAGCGATGTATTGACGGCTTGAAACATCCGCCAGCCAAGATCTGCCAGTTTCGAAAGTGCCCTTGAACCGGCCATCTTGCCGGCTTTCCCTTCACCACGTCTGAAATTATCGCTAAACATAATCAATCACCCGGCCGACTTATTTCCTTAATTTATAAGAACAATTTGTGATATTACCACCTGACCATCATTTACCAAAATATTTTACTAAATTTTTTATCTAGTCTGCCAAACAAATATTTATCCGTGCCAACCGAGTTTTTATCTTAGGAAAAAGCTTCAAGATATTTGATACCTGAGCCCGTGTTGAAGAGAACAGCTCTTTCACCGGATTTAATCATTCCATTTGCGATCAATTTTCTTAGTGCAGGCAGACAGGCAGCTCCTTCCGGTGCGGCAAAGATGCCTTCGCTACGGCCAATTTCACTTACCGCATTTATCAATTCACCGTCAGTAACTGAGATTGCCGTGCCGCCCGACTGTCTGATTGCATCAAGTATCAGAAAATCGCCGACTGCTTTAGGAACACGAAGTCCGGAAGCTATGGTTTCAGCATTCTCGAATTCAGCCGCAAAGCGTTCCCCTTTTTCAAAAGCCCTGACTATAGGCGCACAGGTTTCAGATTGTACGCTGATCATTCGCGGCCTTTTACTGCCGATCCAACCCAGCTCCTCCATTTCATCAAATGCTTTCCACATTCCGATCAAACCCGTACCGCCACCCGTTGGATAGACGATTACATCCGGCAAGTCCCAGTCAAACTGTTCTGCCAGTTCATATCCCATGGTTTTTTTACCCTCAACACGATAAGGTTCCTTAAGCGTCGAGACGTCATACCAACCTTCCTCTTCCTTACGCTCTGCAACAAGCTTTCCGCAATCTGTAATAAGACCATCTATGAGCGTAACATTCGCGCCGGTTTGTCTGCATTCAATGATATTGGCCTCGGGCGTATCAGCAGGCATAAAAATATGCGCTTCCATTCCCGCCTTTGCTGCATAAGCGGCCATTGCTCCTGCGGCATTACCGGCTGAAGGCACCGCAACCTTTTTTATTCCCAGCTCTTTCGCCATTGAAATTGCCGCCGTCATCCCGCGAGCCTTGAAACTCTGTGTCGGATTCTGTCCCTCGTCCTTGATAAATAGTTGTAAATTTATCCCAAAACTACTTTCGAGGTTTACGGCTCTGAGCAGCGGCGTCATCCCCTCGCCAAGCGTAACTATATTTCCTTCATCGCATACGGGTAGTACTTCGCGATAGCGCCAAAGCGAATTTTGTCTTTCTTTGAGCGCTTCTCTTTTTAGGATTCCTGATACTGTTTTTAGGTCGTAACGCACCAGTAGAGGCTTGCCACATTCAAGACACAGCCCCTGAATTTTCCCGGCTGAATGTTCCAGGCCGCAATTTCCGCATTCCAGATGTGTAACGTACATTGATTTATTATTAGGTCAGAAAGTTTTTACTTTTTTTATTTCATCAGGCCGCTTCAATAATGGCTTCAATGCCTTATAAATATTATCGGTCATGATTTTGGCACCTTCCGCGTTTGGGTGTATTCCATCGGCCTGGTTCAGCTCCTTTCGGAGAGCTACTCCATCCAACAAAAACGGTAAAAAAGCAACATTATATTGATCCGCGAGATCGGGAAAGGTATTATTGAATTCACGTTGATAGTCACTACCAGCCGATGGCGGTGCCAACATTCCGCAGAGCAGCACTTTGACGTTACGCGATTTGGCCTTTTCTATTATCGTCGCAAGATTCTTTTTCATTTGGCTAACGGGCATTCCTCGCAGCAAATCATTTGCACCAAGTTCCAGGATAAGAATTTCCACGTTTTCCTGACCCAGAACCCAGTCAACTCTTTCTAGACCTCCGAGACTGGTGTCGCCGGAAACCCCAGCATCGATGACTGTATAATCATATCCTTCATCACGCAGGCGTTTCTGAAGCAGATAAGGATAACTTTCATTTTCAGCAAGGCCAAATCCGGCCGTCAAACTGTCACCAAAGGCTATGATTTTCGGGCCGGTCCCGGCAGACGGCGGCGTTATCAGAGGCCGCGGGTTTTCGGATTCAACAATTCGTGTGTTGTTGCCACAGCCTGTGACTAAAGTCAAACAACACAACAAAACGAAACCTGTAAACTTTATAAAGCCAATCATCGTATGAATTACATAAAAACGAGTTTAGTTTTTATAGAAATCGTATCATTATTCCAATGCGTGATAAATCAGGAGTGCAGGATTTGAATTTTTTTGTCCGGTCTCCGATATGATCACAATGCCTGATACCCGTCTGCTATTTGCCTATGATTGAAATCAAAAACCTTACGAAACAGGTGCGTTCCGGTTCAGAGGTTCTGACAATTATTGACGACCTGTCTCTTTCTATTCCTGCCGGGCAATTTGTTGCACTCACCGGAGCTTCGGGCAGCGGAAAATCAACTCTTCTGGGATTGATTGCCGGTCTGGATTCGGCCACTTCAGGTTCGATCCGAATAGGCAAAAACGAAGTTACTTCCATGAATGACGATGATCTTTCGCGGCTTCGGAGCGAAAAAATCGGTTTTATCTTTCAATCATTTCATTTGATCCCGAGCCTGACAGCATTGGAAAACATTATGATTCCGCTCGAAATCGCGGGTTTGCCTTCGCCACGCGTTCGGGCTCTCGAATTGTTGGAAGATGTCGGTCTGAACGGTCGCGGACATCACTTCCCGGGAGAATTATCCGGCGGCGAACAACAACGCGTTGCTATCGCACGCGCATTGGCAAACCGCCCTGAAATTTTGCTTGCCGATGAGCCGACAGGCAATCTCGATTCGCGAAATGGAAAGCATGTACTTGACCTGATGCAGGAAATCCATTCACGGAATAAAGTTACCGTAGTGCTGGTAACACATGATGCGGCGATTTCTCAAATGGCTGAAAGACGCATTTCCTTAAGTGATGGTCGAATAGTTATTGACGAGATTTTGTAATGAACTTCATACTGCAACTTACTTTTAGAGAAGTCCGAACATCCTGGAAACGGCTGCTTTTTTTCTTTATTTCGATTTCTATTGGTGTCGCATCCGTAGTCGCTCTTCGTTCATTAGTTCAGAACATCAGTTATGCTGTTGCTTTTGACGCCCGTGAATTACTAACTGCTGATATTGAAATCAGTTCAACCAATGAGTTTACACCTTCGGAAATTTCCGCAATTGAAGAAGCAATCAAAAAGCTCCCTGTCGTAGAAGCACGTGCAGAAGCTATAACTACTTCATCAATGGCACGTCCCGTTGATCCACGAAATGAACGAGTCAGGCTGGTTGAACTTAAAGGAATCGATAGCAATTTTCCCCTTGTCGGCAATTTTGTCCTGGACGATAACAGGCCGTTTGAATATCGTATGCTCGAGGGCGACAATGCCATAGTCTCAAAAATATTGCTCGAAGATCTCGGCATCCGGATTGGTGACAAAATTCGCATCGCCGGCGGGGAATTCCGGATTATTGCTACATTTGACCGGGAGCCCGGAGGAAACACCGGTTTTCGGCTCGGGCCGAGAATTTTTATCGAAAAAAAAGCATTTGATGAAGCGGGCATCACACGCAACGCCGGTCGCGTTCGTCGTCGGATACTTCTGCGGACTAACGGCGATCCCACGCCGCTTGTAAATCAATTACGTAACGGACTGCGGGACACAACGGTTCAAGTACAGTCTTATCGTGAAACACAGGAAAATCTTGGCGAACAGTTTTCCAGAACCGAAAACTATCTGGCCCTGACTGGTTTGCTGATATTGGTGCTTGGTGGAATTGGGGTTTGGAATGTAGCGCGGGCATTCGTCGAGCAAAAACGCAAAACCGTCGCAATACTAAAATGTCTTGGTGCCTCAGGTAATCGTGTCATCACAGTTTATTTGTTTCAGATACTATTTCTGGGCCTGATGGGCAGTTTATTCGGTGTCGGGCTGGCACAAATTGGACTTTTTGCGGCCGGATACTACTTTCGTGATGCTTTGCCACAAGAAATGTCACTTCTTGTTTCGGGCTCTGCCGTCGTACAAGGCATCGTGCTCGGAATCGTAATCTCGTTCATTTTCTCTGCTCTGCCTTTGCTGCAGATCCGGCATATCAAACCGCGTCTTTTGCTGGTTGATAGAAACAGTGAAAAATTACGTCTTGGCCGCGGTCACTGGTTCGTGGCCTTATGCGGTATCGTATTACTATTTGGTGTATCGGCATGGCAGGCCGGATCTTTGGCGGTTGGAGTATCTTTTCTCCTCGGGACAGCTGTAGTTGCCGCAGTTTTATACCTGGCGGCCACAATATTGATTCGCCTGCTGAAGTCCGTGAAAAAGCTCGGCTACTTCCCTCTTTCACAAGCAATTAACTCACTCTACCGTCCCGGGAATCAAACCCGTGTGGTATTGCTTGCCGTCGGTCTAGGCGTTTTTGTTGTCCTTTCCGTGAGTGCATTGGAAGAAAATTTAACCCGTGAATTCGACTTTTCGCGAAATAGCCGCCTGCCCAGTCTTTTCTTCGTTGACATACAAAAAAGTCAAATTGATTCGCTGATAAAATTTCTGAATGAGAAAACGGGCGAAATACCCGAGACGACGCCGACCGTACGGGCACGGATTGCCTACATTAACGGAAAAGCCATTGATTTCGGCCGGCCGGAAATGCGAAGGCAACAGGGACAAATCGGACGGGAATTTGCTGTAACATACAGGTCTTCTCTTGATGAAAATGAAACAATTACAGACGGCCGATGGTGGAATAATGACGACGAATCGGTGCCCGAAGTATCAGTCGAACAATCGATGGCCGAAAGGCTTGGCGTCAAGCCCGGCGACTCCATTACATTTGATATCTCCGGCCGAAATATAACGGCCCGCGTTGCCAATATTCGAAAATTAGACTTGAGAAATACCCGAACCGCATTTGTTTTTGTATTCCGGCCGGGTGTTTTAGATACCGCTCCGCAGACTTTCGCAGCTACAGTTCTTACAAGGATGAGCGTAACTGACAGACAAAAATTGCAAAGGGAAGTCATTGAATTATTTCCAAATGTACAGATTTTCGATGTCGCGGATATTTTGACGGCAGTAAACCGTCTCATCGGCAACTTCGTCCTGGCCATTTCCTTTGTCGGAGGTTTTGTAATTTTAAGTGGAATTCTGATCCTGATTGGATCAGTTGCACTGACCAAATCCCAGCGTGTTTATGAGAACGCAGTTCTGAAAACTCTCGGAGCGACACGAACGAGTCTTGCAACGACAATGATTGCCGAATATGGCTTATTGGGGTTTACTGCTGCTTTGATCGGTGCGGTTTTCGCTTTGGTCATGTCATGGGCGGTTTGTAGATTTCTTTTGGATATACAATGGCAGATGCCGCTGATGACAACCTTTGCCGGTGCAATCCTGGCCGGACTTTTGGTAACGGTAATTGGAACTGCGGCAAATTTTGATGTGCTGTTTCGCCGTCCGCTAACAATCCTGCGAACGCAATAGATATACTATTTACCTTCAAAAGGATGATTTGCCAGTACGGAACGCATACAAACCTGACCAAATAGCGTCTCCAAATAAGCTCCGAAACGATGTAGAATCGGTACAAGATCCTTTTTATCGCGGGCGGCTTCAATTTCCTCGGCAAATCGCTCGAACGTTTCGCTGTCCTTGTAATGCAACAATCTCAAAGATTTCTTCTCAAATTCGTTCAATTTACTTCGCAATGCTTCTATGTTTTTGCCATCCGGCTCCGCCTCACATTTTTGATTCGCTCTTAGCACTTGCCACAGATGCTCGCGAAGTACCAGAGACTGGTCCAACTTCAACTGAAAACGTGGGAAGAAATCAAAAGGTGTCGCGTTGGGCTCAGCTGTCCTGGCCAGTTCTACCAGAATTTGCTGAAAACTATCGAGTAATAGCCCGTAGGCAGTCTCGATTCGTGCATAAACCGATGTTGGCGGAAGCAGCCCTATGATGCCGCGAAGTTCCTGCTGGAAAACCTTTTTGAGCTCCAAAGAGGCAGTATAGGATGCGGTGTCCAGCGATATAAACAATGCCGCGTCCTGATCGGGCATTCTGGATAAACGATGGTTGATATGTTCAACCATCGCTTTGGTCTCCTCATAAATGCAAGCAAAAATCAAAAGCGAGATTTTTAGCGGCAAATCTTTTTCAAGCATCTTGCCGACTGTATTGAGTGCCCTAAGTGTAAACCCTACATGGTTTATAACGGTTTCTACGTCAGAATATTCCTTGAGATTCCCTTTTGTATCTTCAAAAAGCGATAAAAGCCTTCCAGGCAAGGCAGGACGGCCGGCCATACGGCCATAATCTTCAAATCGCGGTAAAAGCCCGTTATTGCGTAGTGAATCCCTGACAAAATCATTCCAGGCTGACCATTCGCCAAAAGATGCTTCGGCATTTGAGGCAAGCGAATCGGCAAGCGGCACTGCACGACGGAAAAATGCAGCCAGGACATCCAAAGAAGCAATTGTAAAACCTGCAGGAATGAAATTCGTCTGATCGGTGTTTCGCAAACGGTTATTTATGTTTGCTGCCTGTATCAATCCGGAATGAATAAGCCTGAATTCCCTGCGACGATCCGTTACACGTGCTGCGTTTGCCTCTTCAGACGCGAAGAGGTCTCCGCAAATATGACCGAAGGCAACAAGGCCGCGCAGCCACACACCGAGTTCGAAAAATGCATCATCGGGGTCAAATTCCGCAATTTGAGGTTTAATTTCCTCATTTAACGTTTCGGAGGAAAAAACAATGGTAGTATCGAAACCGGCCGGCATAGATGTATTTGAATCCAAAATGACAAACCTCTCCGGGTAAGTAAACTCTGGCGGGCAGCGATAATATCGCCATTTATTTTATAACTTTTTGCCCTTTAAAATGCAATAAGATTATTGAACTAAGGGATAAAAACCCGTAAAAAAATTAAATCAAATGCCAAGGCCAGAAATCAGAAGACTCTTAATCGCAACACATAACAAGGGAAAGCTGGAGGAATTCCGAATGCTCCTGGCTCCGCTGAAGATTGACATTGTTTCGCTTAACGACATGTCAATAAATGATTGCCCTGAAGAAAACGGAAAATCTTTTGCAGAAAATTCGGCTCTGAAAGCCAAATTTTATGCACAATTATCGCAGGAATGGGTCTTAGCCGACGATTCAGGATTAGAAGTCACGGCACTGAACGGCGCTCCCGGTATCTTTTCAGCTCGCTTTGGGGGTGAAGGGCTTTCTGACAGAGAGCGAACGGCGGCCCTGTTGGAAGCTATTGCCTTATCTGGAAATACCGATCGTTCGGCGCGTTTTGTCTGCTCACTCACGCTTGCCGATCCCAAGGGCAAAATCGCAATAGATGCAATTGGAATCTGCGAGGGTGAAATCGCTGCATCTCCCCGGGGAAGCTCTGGTTTCGGTTACGATCCTGTCTTCATTCCAAAAGGTAAAATACTGACTTTTGCCGAGATGTCACCCGACGAAAAACAGGCAATCAGCCATCGCGCAAATGCATTTCGTGATTTTATTAGCAAATTCCACGTTTTTATGGGTCACTGACTTGACCTATTGCTTTTTGGCCTGTAAATTCCATAGTGGTAAGCGGGGCGTAGCACAGCCTGGTAGTGCGCACGGTTTGGGACCGTGAGGTCGCAAGTTCGAATCTTGCCGCCCCGACCAGATCGGGCTGGCCTGTGAATAAAAAGGATTACCCGACGCTGGACGCGGATGATTCGACGCAAGACAGCGCAGTAAAAAAGGAACTATTTATTATTTTCAAAAACCTTGGAGGTCAACTAGAAAACTTATGGCTCGTATGACACAAACGCAGATCATCGCCAAGCTCGCGGACGATACGGGGCTGAAAAAAACTGAAGTCAAAGCCCTGTTCGATAAAATGGCAGAGTTGGCACGCAAAGAAGTCAAGAAAAACGGCGAATTTACCATTCCCGGATTCGGCAAACTTAAGAAAACGCACCGTAAAGCACGAGAAGGCCGTAATCCGGCAACCGGAGCAGTTATCAAAATCCCTGCAAAAACGACCGTGAAATTCAGCGTCGGCAAAGCTATGAAGGATGCCATTACCGGAAAATAAAGTAGTTTTATCCGTTTTCAAAAAGCCCCGGATGTTAAAATCCGGGGCTTTTTTGCATTTTGACCGCATTTTTTCGCTATTTTTTGCCAAAATCGGTCAAAAAAACTGATGACATCCTTATTTTTTTTTGTTACGATTTTATTACAGGTTAGTTGACGCTCAGACGATATCGGGTTTCACTGTATCATTTTGTGAATTGAATCATCGGGAAGATGTTGGGTCTGTCCACTTCTTTGACCCAAGATATTGTTGCAGCGTGACACCTGGCGATCTATATAAACGAATTTTATTTCAATAACGAAGGAGATAACTATAGTGGCAGCAGCTAAACCAATGACCTTGCAGGAGCG
This sequence comes from Acidobacteriota bacterium, assembly GCA_040756215.1. Classification (GTDB taxonomy): domain Bacteria; phylum Acidobacteriota; class Blastocatellia; order Pyrinomonadales; family Pyrinomonadaceae; genus OLB17. The sequence continues at coordinate 89,582 of JBFLZQ010000001.1, read as the reverse complement.
TATTCTGCAAATTGATCATATACAGGCTCGCCGTTATGCGAAACTTACCGGCGAGACACTTGAAATCGCTACCGAGGGAATCATTCGTCACCTCCGCGCCTGCGTGCGTATGGATGTAAACCCGGATGCTTCCGCAGTACGCGAAATCATCGACGATGCCATCAATGGCAGACGTGTTTATGCAGAAACGTCGAATGATCTTTTGGCAGCCTGATTTTTCATTTGGAAAGTATTATTAGCAATCTTATTTTGCCGCCATTTTATTGGGCGGCATTTTTTTGTTTATTTGAGCCTTGCACGATAGAGAATGTGATTGCCAATCCGCTCCCCTTCATCCAGTGCGTACCAACGCAATAAAGCAGAAAGGTCTGTTTCTTCGCCTTCCGGAACAACAACGTATGAAATCAGCGGGTTACCTGCATTTTGGCGGTCAAATTTCTTGCGAAAATAAGCGTAATTTGCAACCTCTTCACGGATCTCACGATCTGTCAGCGGTTTTGCGTCAAAACTGAGACGGTCGGTATGTCTCCCCCAGCCAAAGAGAGCAATCATGGTAACAAAATCGTTTCGCAACAGATAATCCAACCCGTCTTCGTCAATGTTTTGAAAATACAACTGTTTATAATAACGTTCCTTGCTTTCTTCCCAACTCAAGCCGGCAAAAACATGCTGATGACGGGCCCAAAGGATATTCTGCGGAGCTACTGACGGCATATCGTCGGCAAAAATCCAATCATAGGAAAGCACGGTTGCCCTATGCGGATCAGCTGAATTCGTTGCATATTGCTCTAGCCGTCGGGCAACCGGCAATGCTTTATCTCGTTCGATGTTTGCGTCATCCAACACACGGACCGTGTAGTGACATTCGATCAAGCCCCATAGAGTTGCCACGATGAAAACCACCGATGAGGCAATTTTTGGCCCGTTTCTGCCTTGTCCAAGACGACGCCGCCAAAGCAGTGCAAGTGACATTGCCAATCCGACCAGTGCCACGTAATTGCCGATAAATACCTGATAATGAATGGGTTGAAGTGAACGGCCTGTAATGATCTGCTGATTGAAAACAATGAATGGCACGGCCGCAACCGCAAATGCGAAACCAACCGGCGGCTCAGAAAGCCGGAACTTGCCACGCATCAGGCCAATAACCAGGAGAACTATAGATAAGCCGGCTACCCATTCAGGGACACGATTCAAATCCGGCATTCTCGTAAAAACAAGCAGCTGCACATGGTCCATCGAGTCTGCCCTTCGGGAGAGCAAATAGGCATAGGGAATCAGCGCAAAAAGCCAAACCGCTCCTATTATTGCCAAACCCTTCAGGTCACTGAAAAAACCTTTTGGCCGGATGGTAATCCAAAACAAAACAATTGCACCAAAGAGTGCGGCAGCAGTCGTCCAAATATAAAAATACGAAAATACGCAATATGCAAACGCTATTGAGACAAAAAAGCCATAAATTAAACGGCGACGTTGTATTCTTTCCGGGGATTCCATTTCTCCGGACGTTAAACGTCCGGGCTGATCGGCTGGCCGGAAATTGGCGGCAATAAATGCCCAAAGAAATCCTAAAACCGCAAAAAATGCGGGCATAGCCAGAGCCGGTATGTAACGTCGAAACCCCGGAAAATACGGGTAGGAAAATCCTTCGTATGCTATTTCGGGAAATGCCCCTTCTCCTGCGGCGAGGGCCCCAAAAGCAAACACTGAAATGCTCCCGGCCATCGCGAACCAGTCATCGCCGGAAAATTTCCTTAGAAACCAGAAACATAGCAATGTAGCGAAAAACCCGGCTGCAATGCCGGTCAGAATCATCGCCCAAGGCGTTCCAATGCCAAGTATCCGCGCGGGAATGGCTATTGTGTAGGGCGCTGCAAACTGAATCGAAAAAAGAGACTCCGGCTGCGGGCTATCCGCGGCATCATCCCGACCTGAATACGGATCATTTCTTCTCGGACGCCCATCAATCAGAGCCCTGATATAAGCGGCATAGGCGACCTCATCTATATCGTTATAGGCATAATGTCCATTCCATTCGCTTCCGCGAAGGTAAAACATTTTCAATTGCGGATAAAAGCAGAAAAAAGCCACTATAATTCCCGCTATTACTCCAAATTGCCAACGTGTCTTCATAATGGAGAGTGCAATAGTTTAACATAGCAGGTGCCGGCCGTAACGTCACCCTGACAGCGGCATTTGCCGATAAATCACCGGCGGGATTAAACTTCATTAATATGAGTATCAAAGACAAGATTATTGCCGACCTGACAGAAGCAATGAAGGCCAAGGATTCTGCCCGTGTCTCGACACTACGAATGGTTAAAGCAAACCTTATGAATCGCCAAATAGAAAAAGGCTCGGAACTTACCGACGAGGAAGTAATAAAAGCTCTTCAGTCTTTGGTCAAACAGCGTCGCGATTCGATTGAACAATACGAAAAAGGCGGCCGTCCCGAGCTTGCGGCAAAAGAAGCAGAGGAAATCCGCCACATTGAAGTGTATCTGCCTCAGCCTGCTTCGGACGCCGAAATCGACAATGCCATTTCAGCGGCAATAGATGAGACCGGAGCTTCATCGCCAAAAGATATCGGTCTGGTGATAAAGTCAGTTATGGCAAGGCTTGCCGGTAAAACCGTTGACGGCAAAACGGTCAGCGAAAAGGCGAGAGCCCGGCTTACGTCCGGTTAAAGACCATTGAATGCCAAAGATCATCTATCTATGACATCCGTTATCTATGACATCCGTGCTCTCCTTTGGCATTCTTTTCGATTATTAACCAAAGATATTGCGTACTTTGTCTATAAAGTTTTGATCGCCGAAATCCTTGTCCTCGACCTCGGCAAGCCGTTCAAAGGCTTTTCTTTGCTCTTTTGATAGATTCTTCGGCGTTATCAGCGTAACGGCGACAAAATGATCTCCGTATCCGCGGCCACCCAGAACCGGCATACCTTTGGACTTTAGACGAAAAACAGTGCCGGTTTGCGTACCTGCCGGTATTTTAAGATCTTCTTCGCCATAAAGTGTTTTGACCTTGATCTCGGCTCCGAGCGCTGCCTGCGAAAATGTTATAGGCACGGCAGAATACAGGTTTGCACCCTGTCGTTCGAATTCCTCATGCTCACTTACGTGCACTACAATATACAGGTCGCCGGCAGGTCCTCCATTGATTCCTGCTTCGCCTTCTCCGGTTATCTTTAATCGCGAACCTGTTTCGACGCCTGCCGGAATTTTGACCTCGATTTCTTTTTCTCTCTCTACACGGCCGCTTCCCCGACAGGTTTTACATGGTTGTCTGATGACAGTTCCCTTTCCGGAACAATTAGGGCACGTGCGCATCACACTGAAAAAACCCTGCTGATAACGTGTCTGGCCCGTTCCGCCGCAGGCGATGCAGTTTTCCGCAGAATATCCTTTTTCGGCTCCGATCCCCGAGCAATCGCCGCAAACTTCGAGACGAGGTATGGTGATTCGCTCGGATTTACCGGTTGCAGCCTCCTCCAACGTTATTTCGAGATCGAAACGGAGGTCAGAACCGCGCTGTACACGAGAGCGGGTACGCGTCCTGCCGCCAAACATCTCGCCAAAGCCGAAAAGATCGAAAATATCCTCTATGTTGGTAAAGCCGGGGTCGAAACCGCCGCTTCCGACGCCGGAATGGCCAAAACGGTCGTATGAGGCTCTTTTCTGCGGATCGGACAAAACAGCGTAAGCCTCCGCGCATTCCTTGAAACGTTCTTCGGCCTCTGCGTCACCGGGGTTTTTATCAGGGTGGTATTTTACTGCCAACGCACGATAAGCCTTTTTTATCTCGGTTTCAGATGCCGTCCTGGAAACACCAAGAATTTCGTAATAATCACGTTTTGCCATAAATTGTTTGCAATTAAATTAGTCTGACAGCAAAGGCGCCAGCCCAATCTCGTTTGAACTGACGCCTTTATAATTCTAACCAATCCGAACAGTCCCGGACAAGGTGTGCAACTGACATCTGAACTTATGTTTTCATAAAACATGAACGCCCTATACGGCGCTCAACATCGCTGCAGTAATCTTACTTGCCGTTTCCTCAACTTTGACAAGTGCAGCTTCTATCTCACTTTTGCTGCCGGATTTTACTGTTTCCTCAGCTTGGGAAAGTATGCCGTTTATTTCCTTCTGTTCCTCGGGCGGGAATGATCGCCCGTATTCGGCCATTGCCTTCCTGGCATTTTTTACAAGATTATCCAGCCTGTTACGCAGTGTGATTAATTCCCTTTCTTCACGATCCTTTTCGGCTGATTGCTCGGCTTCGATTATAAGGCGGTCGATTTCGTCGGGCGAAAGTCCCGAAGATGGCGTGATTTGTATCGCCTGTTCGAGCCCTGTCATTTTATCCGTTGCCGAAACATTGACTATACCGTTTGAATCAACCTCGAAGCATACGTCTATTTGCGGCACGCCTCGCGGCGCAGGCGGTATGCCTACCAGTTCGAATTTAGCAAGGCTTCGATTAGCTGCGGCAATTTCACGTTCACCCTGTAATATGTGAATTTCTACGGATTGCTGATTATCTACAACCGTCGTGAAAGTCATCGTATTTTTGAGAGGAATGGTCGAATTTCGGTTAATCAGCTTGACAAAAAGTCCGCCGCGGGTTTCGAGCCCCAGGCTGAGGGGCAAAACGTCAAGCAGAACAATATCCTTTACGTCGCCGGTAAGTACGCCTCCCTGTATCGCTGCACCCATTGCAACTACCTCATCGGGATTTATCTCGGCGCTTGGCTCTTTTCCAAATACCTCTGTTACCGTTCTTGCGATGATCGGGGATCTGGTCTGCCCGCCGACGAGAATTACTTTATCAATGTCCTTGGGCTCCAGTTTCGCGTCCCACAAGGCCTTCTGGCACGGTTCCACGGAAGCTTCGACGAGATCTTTAACCAGCTCTTCGAATTTCTGTCTTGTAAGAATGGTATTAATGTGCTTTGGCCCGGTCGGGTCTGCAGCGATGAATGGAAGGCTGATGGTTGTTTCATCAACGCTGGAGAGTTCGCATTTTGCCCTTTCAGCGGCTTCTTTCAGGCGTTGCAATGCGAGACGGTCCTGGCGCAGATCAATGTCGTTTGCCTGTTGAAACTGTTCAAGCAGCCAGTCTATGATCCGCTGGTCGAAATCCTCGCCGCCGAGAAAAGTGTTCCCCGATGTCGAGAGCACGTCGAAAACGCCGTCGTTGATTTCCAGGATTGAAATGTCAAATGTGCCTCCGCCGAGATCGTAAACAGCCACTTTTTCATTCTTCTTTTTGCCAAAGCCGTATGCCAGCGCTGCGGCCGTCGGTTCGTTGATAATTCTCTCGACATTGAGTCCGGCAATTTTCCCCGCATCACGCGTTGCCTGACGTTGCATATCGTCAAAATATGCAGGAACGGTAATAATGGCCTCGCTGATTTTATCTCCCAAAAACTCCTCAGCCGCCATTTTTAACCTTTGAAGAACAATTGCGGAAATTTCTGGAGGACTGTAAACGCGATCCAACACTTTTATATGGGCGTCGCCGTTTGGTGCTTCAACGATTTGGAAAGGTACGGTCTCGCGCATCTTCTCTACTTCCGGCGCGTTGAATTTACGGCCAATCAGACGTTTCACCGCATATAGCGTGTTTGTCGGATTTGTAACCGCCTGGCGTTTTGCGATCTGACCTACCAGTCTCTCGTCCTTGTCCGTAAATGCCACTACCGAAGGTGTCGTGCGTCCGCCTTCTTTATTAGAAATAATCTGAACGGTTCCGCTTTCCAACACTGATACGCAGCAGTTCGTTGTTCCAAGGTCAATTCCAATTACTTTACTCATATTCCGAGTTCCTTTTATTGTTTAATTTGGGCGATTCGACGGGAGCGGATAATCCTGAGGGCAGGTCAAAAACGGACGGTGGGTTCCAAATAATCGAACATTCATAAATCTAACCTGATAAAGAGTCTGTAACACCGGCATCACCATCATTAATTTGTGTCTGTTGCGAAACAGCAGAAATTGGCCGAGCCACTTTCACAAGCGAGTGTCTGATCACACTTTCTCCGGCGATGTAGCCGCGAAGGAGCTCCCGGCAAACAGTATTCGGAGGGAATTCGTCAGTTTCTTCCGTAGCGACCGCTTCGTGCAAATGCGGATCAAACTCTTCCCCTAACGAAAGTATCGGTTTTATCCCCATTTTGTTGAGAATATCGTTAATCTGCTCTGAAACGAGTGCGATACCATCGTAGAAATGCTGGAATGACTCATTTTTCTCTCCCGGCAGATGTTCCGCAGCATCGAGCGCTCTATGGAGATTATCCAGTGCCGGCAGCATTAAAGTTGCTAGTCTGCTGATTTGTTTCTGAAACGTATCCTGACGTTCGCGTTCCGTACGGGCACGGGATGCCTCATAGTCCTTTGCATATCGCCGTAATGCTTCGGCCATTTCATCTTTTTCGGTCGAAATGCGGGCAATTTCTTCGCGAAGTTTTGTAATCTCGGACTTTAGCTTGGCTGTGCTGTCGGCCGAAGCAGCCGGAGCGGTTTGTTGACGGGCCGCAGAAGCTTTTTCGACATCTTCGCGCAGGAATTCCGGTAGATTTCCGTCATCGAAGCTTTCGGCTATTTCGATTATCGAGGTGTCTGCCGTAATATGCAGATCTTTTTCCTTTTCCTCGAGCTGCCTGATGAAATCATCAACAGAAACCGGGTCTTCGCCGTCCATTTCCAGAGAAGGGTCTTTCACTTCTTCCATTTCGTTATCTGAATCCATTTATTGTGAAGTATGAGGAAAACACCCGAAGGACGGGTCAATTGCCGGCAGGTTCGCTGGCGATTGTGCGTTCTAACGCCCTTGCTACGTAAGAAACAATCGAAATCATTCGGGCGTATTCGATTCGCGTCGGGCCGAGAACGCTTACGGTTCCGACGGCAGAGCTGTTGCCGACGCGATAAGAAGTCGAAATCAGCGAACAGTTGCGGAGCTCCGGCGATTTGTTTTCGCTCCCGATTACGACCCGAACGGCTCCCGGGCGGGAAGTGTCGCGAGCAACACATTCATTCAGAATCTGAACGAGGCGTGACTTTTCGCCAATTGTAGCGAGCAGGCCGCGCAGTCTTTCCAGATCGGCAAAATCCTTTTTACTTAGGATGTTTGTCGTCCCCTCGACAAAAACCTGGCCGGGACTATCTTCGTCCTCTTCAATACTTTGAGAACAAAGAATCACGGCATTCTGCAGCAATTTATCGAATAATGCTTTTTCCTCGTGCATCAGGCGGACGATCTCCGTTCTTATCTCAGAAAGCGTTTTGCCCGCAAACTCGGTATTGAGATATGCGGCCGCTTGTTCGAGTTCCTCCCGTGTAAAGCCGGCTTTGAGACGAATGATGCGGTTATGGACTATATTTGGCCCCGAAACCAGAACGACCAAAACACGATTATCCGAGAGGTTGACGAATTCGATATGCTGCAGGCGGTCTTGTGCCAGAGATGGCGAAACCACAATGCCCACATTTTTTGAAAGAGCGGAAAGCAATTGCGAGGTACGTTCCATCAATCTGTCCGGTGCTTCTATGAATTCGCCTGTACTTAAGCCGAGTTCACTGCCAATTAGACGCAGATCTTCGTTCGTCAGGCTTAGAACCCCGAGAAGATTGTCAACGTAGTATCTGTAACCTTTATCTGTCGGGATTCTTCCGGCTGAAGTATGCGGCTGCTCTACCAGACCGTGATCCTCGAGTTCGCCCATAACGCTGCGAATTGTTGCAGCGCTGAGACCGGATGCATTGGCAAATTTTTCCGCCAGTGCTTTGGAACCGACCGGTTCTCCCGTAACGAAATGTTCATTGATGATCGCGGAAAGTATCATCTGCCCGCGGGAATCGGGAAAATCCGGGAAATTCTCGATTCTTAGGTGTGCATCGCGAACAGGCATTCCGTTACTGACAAAGGTTGGTTGGCTTTCTTTCCGCAACGCGGCAAGCCGCGCTGCATTTGAAAGTTTCCCATTAAGAGAAGTATCATTTTTACGCTGCCGGTGTCAATAATTATTCGTTAAACCCTGGTTAACATATTTTATGGTTGTTTCGCCCTATTCGCTTCGCACGTCTTTTGAGGATGCCTTTCGACGTTTTAATCCAAAACACAGAGTCCCCGAGATTGAGGTTGATTTTTACCCATATATCGGCATTAATCACACTATTAGATTGCGTCGCGGCAAGGCATATGTTCGGATTTCGGATATATGCAGGGACCTCCCAAAGCCGGCCCATCAGGCTTTGGCTTTGATCCTTGTCGGAAAACTTTTGCGGAAACGCATACCGGATGAAGCAAAAGATATTTATTCAAATGCCATTTCAAAAGATGAATTCCGCGTCCGTGCGGCGGAATACCGCAAAAAATATGGACGTAAGGTCATAACTTCTTCGAAAGGCGAACGTTACGACCTTGACCGTATTTTCGATAAGTTAAACAAAGATTATTTTGGCAATGCCCTTACAAAACCGGTTCTAACCTGGTCTGCCAGAAAAACTTATCGCATTCTGGGGCATTACGACGCAACGCATAAAACCATTGCAATCAGCAAATCTCTGGATTCGGCAAAGGTTCCGCCCTTTGTGGTCGAATATGTGGTATTTCACGAAATGCTCCATATTCTCCATCCGGCAAAGGTAATCGGAAATCGCCGTTATCATCATACGCCCGAATTTCGTCGTGACGAGAGGCGTTTTCTTTATTTTGATGAGGCGGAAAAATGGATCGAAAACAACGTGGGAAAACTTAAAAGAGAAGTGCGTAAATCAAGGAAATACACGGCTTAAAGCTCTTTTTCAGGTATGTTAACTGCTATTCTTTGTTTTCTCCCGACTCGAGCATCCAACCAATCAGCCCAAAATCCGATTTGGCTGACCGCTTCGCTCCGCCGGAATCGAAATTTGTTGTTGTAATAATTCTTTCTACCCCGCTTTTCCCTTCCGGAACGCGGCCTCCGAAGAGAGATAAAATCGCTGCCAAATCAACATTTCTGGTTGAAAAGGTAACCGCTGCTGCCCGGCTTACATCCGCAATCTGGCGCTCGGCATCCGTGCCGGCCAGGCTTCCGCCCGCAGTTGCAGCACCGACAGCTTTTTCAACAGCGGCACAATCTCCCGCTGCAAAACGGCCGCCATCGCCCGCGGCATAGCAATATTCTTCTGCGCGTAAAATTGTGTAACTGCCGATTTTCTCAACGTTTTTCGTTTCAGCCAATTCCTTTGTCATTGATCTTCGAAGAAGCGTTTCATCAACTGCAATGCCTGTAACGGCAACCTGTTCGCCCTCAGGATCTATCCTGAAGGATGCTATGCGGTTACCTGCCGCAGCGAGAAAACTTTCAGTATCGTCAATTCCGTATGGTTCCGCCAGAGTCTTGGCAAAGACCGGAGCAAGACGTGCCGTAACCGGATCGGAAACCGCCTGTATGGACAATAAAATACTGCGCCAGGCGATTCTGGAATCTTTAAGATTGTAGAATGTTATCATAGCGGCATCGGCCGGAATCATCTTTGCAAGTTCCCGGAATTCCCCTTTTCCAGCCTCAAGAGTTTCGGCAAAAACTTGTCCGATTTTGGGCTCCGGCACTATCCGATACCGGTCTTCAAAACCTGCCCCATCGTCAACAGCGGTCCATTCGACCTGCTTTATGGAATTTCTGACAATAACCGGCAGCGCGGCGGAGATAAACTGTTTAGATTCCTCGTCTTCTACGGAACCGATTGCCATTTGGATTGCAAGGATATTGGATATCTGGGCAATGCCTGCCTCAGTTATAATGCCGCGGGCAACTATTTCCCTGTTTTCGCCTTTGGCGTCAGCAAAATTAAAGCTTAATGCCTGTTCCGAACCCGAGCGGACACTCAATACTTTATCCAGAGCCGCTTCGTCATTAGCAATAAAAACAAGACCTCCTGCGGCAAATGCCATAATTCGCCGCCCATCCCTGGCTGTCCAGACATAGTATTGTCCATCGGATTTTGGATAACTCTCCAATTCCGCTTCCCCGCCGTAAGCTTGATTGATCAGTTCGCCGATGCCATTCTCGATGATTGAATTTACCTGCCAGCTCCACGCATTGAGTTCTATTATGGCTACAACCTTTGGGCGAAGGTCTAAAACTGAACGGTTGCCGTCCGCAGGAATCTCCCTGGCTTCGAATCCGGTAATTGCCGCGGCAATTTTCAACCCATCCAGATTTGAAAGATCCGGCAGTGTATTAATTCCGGCCTGTTTCGATGCATTGCGGACGACAGGACGTAAAGCTGCTCCGAGATCGTCGGAAGCTACTGCTATCAATGAATCAGCCGGAAGATATCGTTTAGGATCATCCGGAGTTCGTGAACAGGCTCCGTATAATATTGCGGTTAAGGCAATTACGACCGACAGAACAAGACTTCTGTGTGATATCGGGCTCTTGCTTCCGGCTTTATCTGACTCGATGCGGTGCCGAGGTTTTTTCACTGTTTGTGATAACATTCATTAAAAACTATGCAATCAAAAGTATTCAACCCTGACATTCTACAAGGAAAGGTTGCATTTGTAACCGGCGGAGGTACAGGCATCACGGGCGGCATTGCTCGTGCTTTCGCGGAACATGGTGCCCGCCTTGCAATTTCCAGTCGCAAGGAAGAAAACCTTTTACCAATGAAAAATGCTATCGAAACATTGGGCAGTGAATGTATTGCCATTCCGGCAGACGTCCGTGATTACTCCTCTGTTGAGTCGGCAATCGCAGCAACTCTCCATCATTTCGGGCAAATTGATATCATTGTCAACGGCGCTGCGGGAAATTTTCTTTGTGCGGCAAAGGATCTGTCTGCAAATGGTTTCGGGACAGTTCTCGACATCGATACAAAGGGAACTTTCAACGTTTGCCGTGCGGCATACGAAGCGCTGAAGCAATCATCCGGTCAGATTCTAAATATCTCCGCTACGCTGCATTATCTCGCTACGCCTATGCAGATACACGTTTCCGCGGCAAAGGCCGGCGTCGATGCCATTACGCGAAATCTGGCAGTAGAATGGGGACCGGATGGCATACGTGTCAATGGTATTGCTCCAGGTCCAATCGAGGATACTGAGGGAATGCGGAGATTACTGCCCGAACCGCTTAAAGACAAAATGGCGAAAAAAATCCCTTTAGGAAGATTCGGCAAAATTGCCGATATAGAAAATGCCGCGCTTTTTCTCGTATCCGATGCGGCAAAATATATCAATGGAGTAACTTTAGTCGTTGACGGCGGCCATTGGCTGCTTGGGACATCGCTCGGCTAAACTATTGAAATGCTGGCAGTTATAGATAATTACGATTCCTTTACTTACAATCTTGTCCAGTATCTGGGCGAGCTCGGGGTAGAGATGCGCATTTTTCGTAATGATGAGATTTCCGTTGACGATTTGGAAAATAACGTCAGACCAACACGATTGTTGATATCTCCCGGCCCCGGCACACCAAAGACCGCAGGCATCACACTTGAAGCTATACGTCGTTTTGCAGGTAAAATACCGGTTCTCGGCGTTTGTCTTGGCCATCAGGCAATAGGTGAACTTTTTGGCGGCCGTGTAATTCGTGCCCCTGAACCGGTCCACGGCAAACCGGTCGAAATAGAGAATGACGGTAAAACCATTTTTGAAGGCCTTCCGCCGGTATTCAGGGCCGGCAGATATCATTCGCTGATTGTAGAACGTGAATCCGTGCCTGAATGTCTTGAGATATCCGCAAGTTCACCGGATGGTCTTGTGATGGCTATCCGTCATCGTGAAATACCTGTTGAAGGCGTCCAATTTCATCCTGAATCAGTCCTGACCGAACACGGTAAACAACTACTTGCGAATTTTCTTAAGAGGCAATGAATCTGCTGGTTCCATTGGGCAGCTTATACGGCGCAATCGTAGAATTTCGGAACCGTCTGTACGGCCGCGGCATCCTCAAATCAAATTCACTCGGTAAAAGGACTATCAGCGTCGGCAATCTTACCGTCGGCGGAACCGGGAAAACACCCGTTACCGGATTTATCGCGGAAATCGTAGCGGATGCCGGGCTTCTCCCTTGTATTCTGACGCGCGGCTATGGACGCAATAATGCTTCACGGCAAGTCATTGTTTGCAATCGGACGGAAATTCTGGCCGATGTCAGGACGGCCGGCGATGAAGCTTTCGAACTTGCGCGTTCCCTGCTGGGGCGTGCCGTCATAATTGCGGATGCTGACCGTTTTGCAGCTGCACGTCTTGCGTCTGAAGTATTCAATCCGGATATTTTTATCCTCGATGATGGTTTCCAGCATCTCAGAGTAAGGCGTGACCTGGATCTGCTTTTGATAGATGCGACCAACCCTTTTGGCAATGAAATTCCATTGCCTGCCGGAATTCTCCGCGAGAAGCCGGACGCAATTGCCAGAGCAGATGCTGTAATTATTACAAGGACAGAATTAAACGATTCGGTGCAGCCGATAGAAGATAAAATCAGAATTTACAACAAATACGCTCCGGTTTTTTATTCCGCTGTTTCCGTCAAAGGAATCAGCACTATCGATCGCAATGGCTCCCGATTGACACCGCATCAACTGAAAGGTAAAAAGTCAGTCGCTTTTTGCGGAATCGGTAATCCTGAGAGTTTTCTGGCCCTGCTGGAACAAAACGGTTTACACCCCGAACACTTTATAGCTTTTGAGGATCATCATAAATACCCGAAGCACAGTTTTGAAAAGATACATCGGGCAATCCGTGAATACGATGCGGATGTTCTTCTTACAACGGTAAAAGACGGCGTCAAACTATCTGCCACCGGATTTCCGATACCATGTTTTCAGGTCGAAATCGGTATTAAAATCAGTCCTGCGGATGATTTTCGGCGTCTCGTTTTGGCTTCTTAGGCGGCCCGTCGCGGTCGCCCCAGTAAAAAGCACGGACCGTCAGTACATAAACTGCCACCGAAAGCAAAAGCAAAAGGACAAAAATCAGGACCAGCTGACTCAGGTGCGTCATATTTATTTAATGGCGGATTCAGTGTTTTCGCCTTCTGAAAAACCGTCAAACAGCGTCTTGCTGCCTTGATGTTCCAAATAATGCCGGTAAATGACGGTAAACAGTGCCACTGTTGGAATTGCAAGAAAAACTCCCGGGATTCCGGCTATTTGTTCGCCGGCAAGAACTGAAATGATTATCAGCACCGGATGCAGATGAATACCGCCGCGTACGATTCTCGGATATGTGATGTAATCGTGCACAATACGCAAAATTATAAGAAAAACAGCAACATAAAAGCCGCGAAGAGGATTATCGCCGAGCGAACCTACGGTTGTGGCAATAATTCCGATTGCCAAAGGTCCGAGCAAAGGAACAAACTCGAATATCCCGGCCAGTATTCCAAGCAGCAGGGCGTAGCGCAGCCCGATAAAGTAAAATCCTATACTGCAAATAAAGCCGATAAGCAATACTGATATCAATTGGGCACGCACGTAAGCGGCCATCGTCTTGTTTGCGTCCTGTAGGATTCTATCCGCACGGATACGAAGCGGTCCCGCAGGAAAAAGTCTTAAAATGGCCAGACGGAAATCATTGGCATCCTTGAGAAAGAAGAAAGAAAGAATCGGGATGATAACCAGCCAGGGGAGAAACATAACCGAGCCAACAACAAAAAATCCCACGCCGGTAGTAATCCTTTCACCAATCGCAACTGCTTGTTCATTTATCTTTGCCTGAACCTCATCGGGAATCCGTAAACGGTCAAACCGTCTGTTAATTTCGTTAAGGTTTCGCTGGATAGAATTGCTGTAATTCGGAAGGCTTGAGCCGAAGTCCCTTGCCTGCTGGGCAACGCCGGGAGCAATCGATGCAATAAATAACCCGAATGAGGTGAAAACGATAATATAGGCTATTACAATCGCGGCTGAACGCGGCATAAAGCGTTCCATTTGCCGGAGTTTGAACGGCCGTCGGATCAGTTTTACAAGCGGATCAATCAAATATGCCAGAAATATCGAAAGCACCAGTAAAAACAACAATGTCGCGAGCGAACCAAGATAGGAATCAATCCGCGTAACCACGAAATAAACTATCAAGGAAACGAAGGCAATCCGGACGATCGAGCGAATCGAAGGCGACGATGGATCAAGCCGCACGGTTACGGGAGTTGCCTCTGCGGGTAAGGAAAATTCAGACGGATTTTCAGATTCCGGTTTCAAAATCGGCATATTCTTTTGAGGTTCGTTTACTTATAGTTTCATTTTGACCTTTCTGAAGATTTATCGGCTTCGGGAGAAAAATCTCCGAATTCAAACCGCTGTTTGAGTACCTTCAGTGTTTCATCCGGCATACGGTAATTTGAGCCTACGATAATGGCTTTTCCTTCATCGGAAATTGTACGACGATTCATTTCCGGCGGAATTACGCGGGCTGCATATCTTTTATCATCTGCGTCAAGCGGTTGGCCGTCTTTGCGGCGAAAAACGTAAATAAAAAGGAATTGCGCCGTCTTCATTGCCTCAATGTCTTTTTCGAATGAGGGAGTCGGCGTCGGCCGCACGTCAGGCGTCGGTTCGGTGTGCTCCGCGGATGATTCGATAATACGCTGATTCGGGCTGCAGGCAATGAAAAAAATCGAGGACAGAATAAAAAACGTCACTCCTGCCGGTAACAAAAAAATATATGCCAGCCGCCGATTTTGGAATAAACGCCGTTTCATTTTCCTCTTCTAAGTTTGGTCAAATGCACCTCAAACAATCTCAGGGCTCATCGTTTGCTTCATTATCTTCTTTAACTGCATTATTTATGTTCACCGGTCCGTTTATCTCTTTTCGCTCCATTTCGTCAAGAATCTGTTTTTCTTCAGGTGTTTCAGGCTCATTGTCCAATGTTTCCGGCACCGGTTCGGCCTTTTGCGGCCTTAGTCGGATAATCCGCGCTTCATCGTCTTCATAAGCAATCTCAGCCCAGCCGCTGTCCAGTAATTTAGCAACCATGTCTTCATTTTCGCGTGCATCTACGAATACGAAATTCGCGCCGAAACGTTCGCGAATCAATGGAGCCGCGTCATCAATTTTTGCATTGGTTATGTCCAGCAAGAGCCTGTAAAGATCCGGATTTGCGGAATAAAGATAATTCGGATCGAGCCCGTAAACGTAAGAATGCCTGGTGTCGTAAAAAAACAATTTCGGAAAATCGTCCCAGTTTGCATTGAATATGCGTTCTCCGTCGGGAATGTTGCTGTTGCCGTTTTCGTCCTTTCCGGTTGCCCATTCCATAGCCCGGCTGTAGCGGTCATTTGATTCGTTGGCGGCGATCGTCTCCGCAAGGCCTTCCTGATCGATGCCGAAACGGTGAAAGCCTGTTATGTTAAACAGGAAATAAACCGACAAAACAATACCAATTGCCCATGCCGAAGCTTCCCGAAGGTAATCACTGTAGGACTTATGTCCGGTGGATTTTTCCGCGTCCAGAAAAGGCTCGATATCGCGTTTGAACTCCTCCGGGAGCTCGAGAGCAGCCGGCTGTCTGAAAGCCTGCAGGCTGAAGGCGAAAAACAAAATGGCAAATGGGGGAAAGTATTCGGCAAAACGCTTTGACCTGAATTGAGCCGCAAACAGTATGGAAACAAACATAAGGAAAAAAGCGGCTTTTTCCGGTAATTTGCCGTTGCGCGGCATAAAGAAAATATATCCGAGCAGCATTGCCAGCATCGCTACGGGAAAATGCGTCAGCAATTCCGCTCCGGTGTAAGGATACCACTCGCCGCCGACTGCAACCGCAAAATCGCTCCCGACCTTGATTTTTGTCAGAGCGTGTTCCACAAACAAGTATAAATTATTGGGGAAATAGGGATTTATGAGATTACCGGCAATCATTCCCGCCGTAGTATAGGCTACCGGCTGCCATTCTAACTTCCTTTCATTCCACCCGATAATAATCGCCCAGATGATAGCCGCAAACCACAGCAGCGGGAACAGGCTATATGTCCAGACAAAGGCAAACATCAATGGGAAAAGCCATTTGTAACGCCTTTCGAAAAGAAAATAAATGCCGGCAATTGTGAAAATTATGGTCAGCGGCGGCGCCTTTGCCATATTCATTCTGTAATAAAACATATTCGCACAGGCAAATATGGCGGCGAGCCAAACCAGCAGATAATCGATATTGTAGCGGTACAAAAGCCAGTAAACGCTGAAGACCGCCAAAGTGGCAAAGACAACTGCAGCAACCTTTGCCGCCATCACAGGCTCAAAAAACCATAGAAACGGAATCTGCAGAAGGTGAAACAGGAAATGATGGTCCGCATAACGCTCGGGGCTCAAAACCGTTAAAGGAAGCCATTCAAAACGCGGAAGCCATTTACCCGCAGAAAGATTTTCCCAAAGCAGAGATGCCCAGCGAATGTGATAATAGCCGTCCCAGTCTCCACAGCAGATTGCCTGCGTGCGAAACTGAAGATATGAGAGCACCATTGCAATAGCAATAAAACCGAAAATCAGGTAAACAAAACGAGTAGCCTCTTCGGTCTCCAGATATTGCCGCCAATTGGCTTTTGCCGGCCGTTGATCGTCATTAGGTTCTTGATTCATTGATTATCCAAAGAAATTGTTCTCTTCGGGATTTAGGATTCGGTAATCTCAAAAAGTATCACGAAAACGCTTAAAATATCTAGACGCCAGATGCGCGGTTTTATTCTGCATACGGCCACTTTACCGTCGGCCGGAGATGTGGGGCCATCGGCGGCACGTTTGCCACACCCGGTGCCAACGACGTAGAATCAAAAGTTTGATATGTACCCTAAGGGCAATCTTTTTATACCTTCGCCGTCCGGACATCTCGAAGCGATACTTAAACTTCCAAAAGTTTCGCCCCGCGGAGCAGCACTTTGCTGCCATCCGCTGCCGCAGGGCGGAGGGACCATGCACAACAAGGTTGTTTTTCGCGCGGCGGCGGGTCTCAATGATGCCGGTCTTGCGGTTCTTCGCTTCAATTTTCGTGGTGTCGGCGCTTCGACGGGCGTCTGGGGCGGAGTCCGGGAAGGAGTTGAGGATGTAAAAGCCGCTCTTGAATACCTTAAAGCCGAATTTCCCGGACTTTCAATAACTCTTGCCGGGTTTTCCTTCGGCTCAAGGACCGGTCTCGAAGTCGGCGTCCGTGATGAAAGGGTTGAAAGGTTGATAAGTATCGGTACGCCTGTAGATAAATACCATGATTACGATTTTTTGCCGGGCAGCCGTAAACCGATTTTGTTCATTCACGGCGACAATGACGAATTTGGCAGCGTAGAAAATCTCAAAAGGCTGTACGAGCAAGTCAAGCTGACCGCCGATGCTGAATTGGTTGTCTTCGGGAATTGCGGCCATTTTTTCGACAATCATTTGAATGAACTGCGTGAAACCGTGAAAAACTGGACAATCCGGCAAATGCAAAAAGACGCAGCGAAAATCGCGGCCGACTAATTTATTGATATTTATGCATAACGAAACTTCGGCAGAGTCAATTACCTTTCGTGATCCTGCGATTCGTCTTACCATGATGCCGCGTGATACAAACGCCCATGGTACGGTCTTTGGCGGTATCATATTGAGTTATATAGACATAGCCGGCGGCGTTGAAGCCGTCCGCCACACCAGGCACGAACGCTTTGTAACGGTCGCAATGCGTGAAGTCATTTTTCACGAACCGGTTTATATCGGCGATCTTGTCAGTTTTTATGCCGAGACTTTAAAGGTTGGCAGGACATCCATAACCGTCCACGTAATCGTTGAAGCGGAACGCTTCGGCAGCCAGGGACAGAAGGTAAAAGTTACCGAAGCTGAGGTAGTTTACGTTGCTATCAATCAAAACCGCGAAAAAGTCTTGATAGGCGATAAAATTGCCTAGAATTGACGCTCGAAAGCTTCATTGTCCTTTGGAAATTGCAAATCGCGCCAGTAACTTTCTCCTTTCGGCTTTTTCAGTTGAAGAGGATCGCGCCCGACCAAGCGGCTTAAAAGTCCCATCGGGGTAATAATCAAATAGTAAATCAAAGCGATGATGAGGCGGCTCATTATATTGCCCATAACAAAGGCAATCCCAAGCCATGCCCAATAAAAAGGCAGGGCAAGCCGCGTCCCTGTCAAACCAATGGCGCCGACAATCAGCCCGATGGCAATCAGCCAAAAACCCAGCGTTTGGTCACGCGTAATGAAGCGTTCAAATGGCCATAGATACTTGACCAGGCCGATCAAAACAAAACCGCCGAGAAAGACTGCTCCAAATTGTCGCAGTTCTTTTCGGTTTGGCTGCCAATTCAGTTTTACAAAAGGCATTTATTAAAAAAGCGTATAGATGAAAGGAGCCGCTGCTCCACCGCCGAGAGCGCCAAGAACGATGATGCCGGCCAAAAGCAAAATCGCAATAATAATGGGCGCCATCCAATAGGCTTTATGCGTCCGAATAAATGCGTAAAATTCGCTGATGATATTGCTTCTGCGTTTTCCCATTGTTAATCCGGTTTGAACGCCCGGCGATATTCTTCGGCTCCGGGCATTTCTGGCTGTTCCTCTTTTACCAAAACTAGATTTTCCATTACCAGAGCGTCCATTTCCGTGAGCATAAAGCATCGATATGCTTCTTCCGGACGGCAAACAATTGGTTCGCCGCGGATGTTGAACGAAGTATTTATCAATACTCCGCAACCGGTACGAGATTCGAACGCCTTGAGAATCTTATAGTAACGCGGGTTTCGCTCTGAATCAACGGTCTGAACACGTGCCGAGTAATCAACATGCGTTACGGCAGGAATGGTCGAGCGCGGAACATTGAGCCTGTCAATGCCGAACAGAGATTGCTCTGCTTCACCGGGCGGCTTTCTTATCTCTTCCCGCACCGGAGCAACGAGAAGCATATACGGACTCTCACATTTCAGATCAAAATAATCTTCCGCACGCTCTGTCAGGACGCTCGGAGCAAATGGACGGAAAGATTCGCGAAATTTGATTTTAAGATTCATTCGCGATTGCATATCCGGAACGCGCGGGTCACCTAATATGCTTCGCCCGCCTAGCGCTCGCGGACCGAATTCCATACGGCCTTGAAACAGCCCTACGACACGTCCTTCATCGAGCAACTCCGCAGTTCGCTGACAGAGCGATTCCTCATCTTCAAACCTGCGGAATCGCGCGTTAAACGGCTTTAATGCTGCTTCGATTTCCCCGGTTGAATATCGTGGTCCGAGAAATGAACCGGATTGAGCATCAGGAAATTGCGGAGTTCGCGGATTATTCATTAGCTGGTACCAGGCAAAAAGGGCACCGCCGAGACTTCCGCCCGCATCGCCGGCCGCCGGTTGGATCCAGACATTATCGAATAATCCGCTTCGCGCGATCAGACCGTTGGCAACACAATTCAATGCAACGCCGCCTGCCATACAAAGATTGTTTATACCGCTTTCTTTTTTGACGTGTCCGGCGATTCGCATCATTACATCTTCGGTTACTCGCTGAATACTTGCCGCAATGTCCATGTGAAACTGCGTCAGAGGCTCATCGGGGCTGCGCGGCGATTCACCGAAAAGACGGTGAAATTTTTCCGACGTCATCGTTAAACCTGACGTATAGTTGAAATATTGCTGATCTAGCCAGAAACTGCCGTCCGGTTTGATGTCTATCAGATGTTCGCGGATTTTGTTTTCGTATTTAGGCTCGCCGTATGGCGCAAGGCCCATCAATTTGTATTCCCCTGAATTTACTTTGAACCCGGCGTAATAAGTAAACGCACTATACAAAAGCCCCAGTGAATGCGGAAAGCGTATTTCTCTGATGATGTCGATTTTATTGCCGCGGCCGATGCCCCAGGTAGAAGTGCTCCATTCACCGACTCCGTCAAATGTTATGATTGCCGCCTCTTCAAAAGGCGAAGGAAAAAAAGCGCTGGCGGCGTGCGATGCGTGATGGGTTGTAAAATAAATCGGGCCGTCATAACGATTGCCCAATCCCCGATCAATTTCGCGTGGTAAAAAAAGCTTTTGGTTTAACCACAGCGGCAGCGCCATCATAAATGACCGCAGCCCGCGCGGAGCATATGCAAGATAGGATTCCATCAAGCGCTCGAATTTCAGGAGCGGCTTGTCATAAAAAACTACCGCATCAAGGTTTTCAGGCCCGATTCCGGCTTCGCTAAGGCAATATTCGATAGCTTTTGCGGGAAAATTATAATCGTGCTTGATACGCGTAAAACGCTCTTCCTGTGCCGCGGCGATAATCTCCCCGTCAACTATCAGAGCCGCCGCGCTATCATGATAAAAAGCCGAAATACCTAATATTGCTGTCATTGCTGAAATCTACATCCGGCCAGGTCCGGACAAACGCTTTTTGCAGCCAGGAGCGTCCCGGCGGAGCTCAGGTGCATTGGGTCTCCAAAAAGAAACAATTCCCTTGGCTCGATACCCGAAGCGGCAAAATCCGTTGTAAGATCGCGAACCTCCACACCTGATTTTCGAAGAACTTCCGTAATAAGCTGCTGAGGTTTTTTTGCCTCCGGCCCTGCCTCCGGCCTTAATTGATATTCATAAGGAAGCAGATAAACACGCAGAGATTTGTTTCGCGTATTCAAATACTTATTCAGGTCCGAAACGGGCTGCATTGCGGCGGCTACAAAATTTTCACCGCGGTCGTAAAATGCGGCGTCAAAATCGAAATAAGTTTTTTGTGTGTCCGTTACGGCGTTTTTGAACCAGAGATAAAGTTTTGAACGCGAGCGCAGGAAATCATTTACCATTCGCACAGGATTGCGGCTTGGCTGCGTATCTATGCTGCGTTCAACCGAGCGGCGAATTTCGGCCGCGCTCTGGTCATTTACATCATTAAGGCAGATAAACAAAACAACCGACTCTATATCCGGATAACGTTCTATGAAATAACGCGTTTCGTTCAGATAATCGGCCGTGTCGTATCCGATAACTCCCGCATTCATTACGCGCCGGTCCGTCATCATTGACTGCAGGCGTCCCGGTATGGTTTCGCTTGCTTCCAAAGCCGGTCCGAAAACCACCGAATCGCCTACAACAAGGATGGCGCCGGAGCCGCCATCCTTTTCAGGTTCCGGCGAAACGGCAGGATCAATCCGCAGCCCCTCACTATCGGTCCAAAATTTAGTGCCGAAACTTACGCCGGTAAAATCAGGTGTATTTCCGTACGAATTTCCGAAGCGTCGCGCCGTAAAAAGCCCGCTGCTGTTATCCAGAAAATTTATCCGGGTAAAATAACGGCAATAGAATTCGCCGGCAGCAACGGGAATCAGGACAAGCAGGACGGAAAACGCCAAAACCAGTATTTTTTTGCCGTAATGGCCTGATTTTTCCTCCATATTTTTACGATACCCGCCGCCCGAAATTGATTTACCGCCTGCGAAAAAATTAACAATCAACCCGTCTTTTACATAAAACCTATCAAACCGTGCCGCACCTGCCAAGCGGGGCTGTTCAGATAATTTCCCCGTAACGCTTGCGATTCTCCCACAGTTATGAAAAATTAGTATTTTTCATGCCAATCAAAAATTTGACGGAGTAATCTACCAAATGGCTCAGATAACTGCTGAAACAGCTAATGGAACTGTCGTATTCAATTGCGAAACGGGCCGCAAACTCGTGCTTTGTCTGGAAGATAACGGGATTGACATTCTTCATCGTTGCGGCGGCAACGCACGCTGCACGACCTGCCGCGTCAAAATCATTTCCGGCGAGGTTGACGAAATGAGCGATGCCGAGCGTGCAATACTCTCGACAAAGGCTGACCTGCCGCCTAACACACGCCTTTCATGCCAGATTAGACTGTCCGGAGACATTCATTTGGAAGTCGTTAATCAGGCCGGCGTTACAGGCCTCGATCCAGGCCCGCGTCCGGCCGAATAAACGCCGGTTCAAATCTGATATAATGTAGTAACTGTTTTCACTACCAAGGAGAAATACTATGGTCCTAAACACAGTTTATAAACCAAAATCTTTCGATCTGAGCGATCTGACGGGCATTTCCAATGAAACACTGGCAATGCACTTCAAACTCTACGAGGGATACGTAACCAACACAAACCTGCTGAATGAAAGAATTGCCGAACTGATCAGCGGCGGCGAACTAGACCCGACAAAGGCAGCCGCATTCAGCGAGCTGAAACGCCGTCTGGGATTTGAATACAACGGAATGGTGCTGCACGAATATTATTTCGGCAATATGCAGAAAAACGGCACCGGCGATCCGGATAAAAACTCCGCTTTTTACAAAGCCGCAGAGGAAAATTTCGGCAGCTACGCCGTCTGGAAAGCCGATTTCGTCAATACCGGTAAAATGCGCGGCGTCGGCTGGGCGGCTGTTTATCAGGACCCGTTAACCGGCGCGATTTCAAATCACTGGATCAATATGCACGAAACCGGCAACGTCGCCGGCTACAAGCCGATCCTGATTATGGATGTCTGGGAACACGCTTTTATCAAAGATTACGCACCCGCAGACCGTCCCAAATATATCGAAGCCTTTTTTGCCAATATTAACTGGGACGAGGTAAACAAGCGCTTGTCGTCCGCGGGCTCCGCCTCTGCATGATGGCCGGCTCCGGACTTACCGGCATTCCAACAAACTAATTCCAACAAACTAAAAAGAGCCGTGCCGACCGCCGGCTCTTTTTTTCTGCCTTCTAACAACCTTTCCGAAAAAATTTTCAATACCTTTTCAAAGGGACACTTCTTGTCACCCTGAAAATGCTAATATGTCTGCCAATCGGGACGTTTGCCGCATTGGCCCGGCCCGCGAAGTAAAAAAAATTTATGTGATGCGGACAAATGCATGTCAATGAGAAACATTCAACCCCCAAATCGCATTGCAGACTATAAAGACCTCTTGGAGTTCAGATCTATTTTGTTGAAACTGCGCGATCTCGCAGAGCCCGATGGACGGCCGCTTTACCGATACAGGCTTAAAGATAAGGAATTTGAGGCGTTAAAGGGCCTTTTGCAGCGCTGGACCGAAGACGTGCAGCGGTGGGTTAGATTCGAGTACGCTGCAGCCTGGCCCGGATTTCCTGGTTTGTTTGTACTCTATTGCGCGGAATGGTGGCGCCGGTACTATGCAGGAAACGGATTTAAGTGGGAGCCGATTTTTGAGAGCCTTAATCTTACGCCGGACTGTCTGCCCGTGCAAGACCGGAGCCAATGCGTGATCGATGGTCTCAACTCGTGGAATCTGAAGCTTGCAAGACACGGAGGCCACGCATACATCGGCAATATCGCGCTGCAGGGCGGGCTCCCCGTGAGGTTGCTTGCCGAGGAACGCAACGGCGTCGGCAATCTTATATCCAAAATCCTGCGTTATGCAAAGAACACTTCCGTAACGATTCAGGACCTCGAAATGTGGGCCGAAAGCCTCCGCCTGCTACTTCCGAAATCTTACCGCGACGGCCATATTTTCCGTTTGATTGCGGAATTGACGTGGACAACCCTAGAACTTGCGAAGACTCCCGGAATTCGTGCAGCGGAGAATCCGATCGAACATTTAGATCAGAGCCGGCCGGGCTGGCGGGATAGTTTGCCGCTCGCACTCGACGACGAACAAGCGAATCAGTTAATAGCACGAATTTTGCTTGAGGCTGTCCGTACGCCTATCCAGGCCCGCAGCCAAATTTTCCCGGTCGAGCGGAAACTGACGGATGATGAAGGCCGCTGGACGCTTTTATCGACGGCCGGATTTCCCGAATCGATCCGGTCGGATGATCTTGTGAGATTTTTCGGCATTAACCTTGATAATGAGGATACTCCCCGCTTCGGGGAAGTTTCGATCTCGGCGGGCAACTTGCGATTGTCCGCTACGCTTCGACGGATGATCGGCCGTGAAGAATACCGTCTTTCCGGCCGGCCGGACGAAATTTTCGGCCACGACGCAGCCTGCGAACACATTGTTTCGCTCACTTTGCCGGATGGCCGCATATGGCAGGCCCCCGCCCCAAAAGGAATTGGCTTGGACGAAGAATTACCTTGGCTCTTTGCCGCCGAAGAATCCGGCTACAGATTCATTCGGCAGGGCGGCGGTAGCGTGGCATCGCCATCGGCAGCCATTGCCGTCGCTACCAGCTGGCAGGTCCAGACCTTAGACAGCAACGGTACTGTTGAGTTTATAGGCAGCCTTGATGGTTTCGACCGTAAAATTTATCGCATCAGCGGTAACATCGTTGCGACCTGTGCGGGCGTCACCTATCGCATCCGAACGGGAAACGCAGCCGATGCGGAGCAAATCTTTGAGTGGCAGGGCAAGCGGCTTTGGATCGACGCGGTTAATCCGTCGATGGTGTTCTGCGGGAAGCCGTTGCTCTACTCAGTCAGCGAAAACGGAGCAAAGACGCGTATCAACGGTGAGTTGTCGCTATCAGCCATCGGAAGCGGCATTCCGGCAGATTGCGGCCCCGTCGTAGCCCGTTATTGCGTTGGCCGCGAGATTCTCCTCCGTACGCGGATGCTCCTGCTTCCCGCAGATGCGTCCCTGCGCATTAATCCCGGCGATGCCCGATCGGGAACTATTACTTTTTGTAATTGGGAAGCCGCTTCTGCTACGGCTCAAGGACCCGGAGTAACTACCACTTGCAGTAAAGTTGATAAAGACCTGACTCTGTCAATAGGCATCGAAAACGGAGTAGCAACTCCGGAAAACATCGAGGTCAGCATTTATTGGCCGCATAGTCCGCATCCTGCACTTTTGCGTCTGCCTTTTCCTGGCCGCGGGGTGCGCTGCTTCGACCGGCACGGCCGCGAAATATCCGTATTCAGGCACATTGCCGTGCAGGATCTTGCGGGGACGCGGCTGATTGTGTGCGGGCTGACGTTTAAAAATGAGGCTCATCTGGTACTGAAAGCCGAAAAAAAGAACGTTTCCCGGCGCTACCGTATCCGAAACAACGGCCTGACCACGGAAATTCGCCTCGCCGACTTTCGCAGTGATATTGAGCGCCTCCATACCATCGATGATAATCCGGATTCAAAAGTCGAACTGACCGTTGAGATCGGCGGCAATCCTGTGTACCGCATTTTTATATTGCCGAGTCAGGCAACACTCATTCGCAAAGACGACTCCGTCTCGATCGATCTTTTGGAACTGGACGA
Organism: Acidobacteriota bacterium; assembly: GCA_040756215.1. Lineage (GTDB taxonomy): Bacteria > Acidobacteriota > Blastocatellia > Pyrinomonadales > Pyrinomonadaceae > OLB17. The sequence continues at coordinate 64,477 of JBFLZQ010000001.1, read as the reverse complement.
CCCATCGGCCGCGGAATCAGCCGCCGCCCATGCGCTTGCACTTGAGCGGCCGGGCGAAGAGCCGCTGGAGCTTGAGCGAATCGACGAAGACAATATGATTACCTGGCGGTTCGATCCGAATCAGTTTGCTCCAGGCTCCTGGCTTATTTATCCGCCTCCGGAGGGTTCAATCCAGTTTCGGCCGACTCTTATGACCGTCGGCGAAATCGTCGAAACAGACAACTGCTTTGTCCGGGCAATATCGGTTCCGGATCGTGTTTTGCGTGAAAATACAATCGATAATCTCATTGCCGAACTTACCTCGGACTTCGATAATCCGGCCTGGAACGAGGTAAACCAAACGGCGCGGCAGCTTGGACATCTTCCGCTCTCGCGGCTGGATGTTTGGCGCCGTTTTGCCCGATCGCCACAGGCAATGGCAGCCCTGGCGTTTCGCTATAACGATTTTACCGGTAGATTTCTGACCCGATTTGCCTCTGAATTGCCGTTTTCATGGGATACGATCGCCTTTTGCGATTGGAAAGCGGCCGCCGGCAAATTGCGGTATCAGACCGATCGTCTTTTCGGCGATTCGGCTCCACAGATCTTCAGCGCGTTCCTGCAATCGCGGATCAAGGATCTAACGGCAGAATTCGGCACGCTTGCCTTTCTGCTCGGTATCATTCAGGCAAATTATTTTGATGATGCCGCGCGACAGGCTATAGCCCTCCGCGAAGCAATTGGCCCGTCTGCCGCAGACTATCTTTTCGCAGGCGAGTCTTCTCTGCTGATGAGACTTCGGCGTATTAATTTCGACGAACAATGGCCGCGGTACGATGAGATAATTGACGCGGCAAAGGACGACCGCGATACCCGACGCTATATGTATTATGAGAATTTGGGATTCCAAAACACGGTTATCAATCTGCCGTTGATTCTCGCGGCAGACGTCGCCTTCGGCAAAGTTCACGCCTGGTTTGATGATCCGGCGCGGCTCCACGCTTTGGAACAGTGCCGCAATTTCGACCCCGATTGGTTTGATGAGGCATATAACTATACGATTGCCCGCTGCTATTCGGACGGACTTTTCGACTAACCATCGGAGTAATGCAACTTATGACGACCTCCTACTTTTCTGAATTACTGCCTATTCTGGCCGAACGTTCGCGATTTGCTGCCACAAGCTGGTATCGTTTTTCGGATGAACCACTGCGTCGTTATGTAGATGAGATGTTTTCCCGCTCGTTTGGTGAGCCCGGCGCCTTTCTTGCTGATCCGGCGTTCGAAGCAGTTTTCGGCTGGAAAGCCTCGGATAACACAATGGATTCGCTTGCCGGCAGCCTCCTGTCAGAAAAACTTGTAAACGCTATGGACAATCCGCCCGACGAGCTGGCAAACGACTATCGTTTTCCGCGAGACCGGCGCCCATACCGACATCAGGTCGATTGCTGGAAAATATTAGCTGGTGAAAAGCCTTGCTCTTTGATCGCGGCCAGCGGCACCGGCTCCGGTAAAACGGAATGTTTTATGGTGCCGATACTCGACCGGCTCGTCCGCGAGCTCGAGCGGACAAAGAAACAACTGAACGGCGTGCGGGCTATTTTTCTATATCCGCTCAATGCCCTGATTAACAGCCAGCGCGAAAGATTGCGGGCCTGGACGCATGCTTTCGGCAGCGATATCCGCTTTTGCCTATACAACGGAAATACGCCGGAACGTCTCCGCCATAATCACCAACGCGATTGTCAAAGCGAAATTGCCGACCGGACAACGCTCCGCGCATCGCCGCCGCCGATTTTGGTCACCAATGCAACAATGCTCGAGTATATGCTCGTCAGAACGATTGACGCGCCGATTCTCAAAAAGTCACAGGGAATGCTCGAATGGATTGTGCTCGATGAAGCGCACAACTATATCGGGTCGCAGGCCGCCGAGCTTGCGCTACTGATCAGGCGTGTTCTGTATTCTTTTGGCGTCAGCCCCGAAAAGGTGCGTTTCGTTGCGACATCGGCGACAATTGGCGATCCGGACGGCGATGCGGGACGGCAGCTTCGCAATTTTCTCGCCGATATCGCCGGAGTTTCCGAGGACAGCGTATATCTGGTCGCCGGCGAGCGTGAGGTGCCGCCGCTTCCTGACAACAGCCGGTTGGCTGATATTCCGCTTGCCGAAATAGCCGAAATCGATAAAGAGATAAGCAAGGATGAGCCGGCTACACAAAGATTTGCAGCCCTCGTCCGCAGTCGCACCGCGCGGGAAATCCGGGAGAGATTCGTTAAATCACGAAGGATGGCCTTAAAACTCTCGGAAGTAACAAAAATAATCGGCGGCAAAGTCGGCGACAGTTATTCGCAGCAGCAATCTCTCAGATGGCTGGATCTGCTTTCAGGAACAAAAGATTCCTCCGGCACGCCGTTTCTGCCTTTGCGGGCTCATCTTTTTCACCAAACGATTTCGGGCCTCTGGGCATGCGCGGATAGGAATTGCTGCGTGCGGTCCGGTCCGCTTGAGGATAAAAACTGGCCATTCGGCAGAGTCTATTTCGATCCGCGTAAACATTGCGAATGCGGAAGCCCCGCCTATGAACTGGTTTGCTGCATCGGTTGCGGTGCGGCACATCTTCTGGCCGCTATCTCGAATGATGGCGAAATTACTCATATCAGCGTTCCGGTCATGATCGACGATTTTGAACTGAATTTCGAGCCTGTTGACGGCGCGGAACCAGATGCTGACGAAATTGCCGAAGCTCCCAATCACAACGCAAATTACAACCAGCGGCTTCTTATCACCAACCGTCCGGGTCCCGACGTTGAAAAAGTATCAGTCGAAAAAACATCGCGGAAAGTCTGCGATTCAGACGAAAATGCGATTCAGATATTCGGAATTGAAAGCAGTCCCTTTGACCTTGCCTGCCCGCTCTGCAGCGAAAGGAGCACCTTAAATCGTGATGTGTTTCAGACCTGCCGAATCGGTGCGCCGTATCTCCTCGGCGACATTCTGCCAACATTACTCGAATTTGCTCCGGACGGCCAAAATCCGCAAAACGCGATCTACCGCGGGCGGAAACTGTTGACCTTCAACGACAGCCGCCAGGGAACAGCCCGGCTTGCCGCTAACCTGCAGCAGAGCGCCGAGCTAACGCGAACGCGCGGCTTAATTTATCACCTCGTATTATCGGCCGGTAAGGCTCGGATTGTCGACGCCGAAAAACTCGAAGATGAAATACGAAATCTGGAAATCGTCTGTCAGCAGAATGCTAATAAATGGCTGGTAAACCATGTTGCCGAAAAACGCGAGGAACTCCGCCGCCTGCAATTACCACAACCGGTTACGTTCGATTTTCTGGCCCGGGAACTTGCCAATCAGGGTAGGGATTTTACGGCAATGCTTGCCCGATACAGGGAATTTTCACCATTGGCATTTGGCGACGACCTGGGACATATGACGCTCGCCAAAACGCTCATTCTTCGCGAATTTGCGCGAAGGCCAAGCCGTATGCAGAATCTGGAAACGATCGGCATGATCGCAACTGCTTATCCGGGCCTGGATGCAATCAACGGCGTGCCCGAAGAGGTAGCCGAAATTACGGGCTTTTCCGTCGGTGAGTGGCGCGATTTTCTCAAGATCTGCCTGGATTATTTTGTCCGCCGGCAGGGAGCTCTGGAAATAGACGCGACCGTTAGGCATTGGATTGGTTTCAGATTGCCGAGGAAATATCTGGTCAGTGGCCGCGAGGAGCAATTGGCGAATAATCAGGTTCGCTGGCCACGATTACGCACCAGGCAAACAAACAAAATCGCCAAACTCCTTGCTCTCTGCCTCAACTTGAACCCGGAAGATAACGCCCATCGCGACCATATAAATACGATTCTGGACGCTGCGTGGGAAAATTTGATTAAAGTAGGAGTCCTGCAGCCCGGCGCCGATGGTTATCAGCTTCCGCTGTCACATCTCGCTTTTATACTGATGCGCGAAGGCTGGATATGTCCCGTCACGCGCCGCGTGCTGGACGTAACACTCCGCGGCATTACGCCGCATGTGCCGAAAACTCCCAGGCGTGAATCTGTTAAGTGCGAAAAAATCGAAATTCCGGTCTATGACCTGCCCTTCAGTGGCGAAACGGATCCGCTGAAACAGATCGAACGCGGACGCGCCTGGCTACGGAATGAGCGGCTGATCGAATACTTACGCGCAAAAGGCGTCTGGACTTCGGCGAATGACCGCGTAATTGAGCTCGCCCCGTATTACGTAACGGCGGAGCATTCCGCGCAGATCGATTCGCAAAAACTCTCTCGTTACGAAAGCGATTTCAGGAACGGCAGAATAAACATCCTCTCCTGCTCGACGACAATGGAGATGGGAATCGATATCGGCGGCGTCAGTCTGGTCGGGATGAACAACGTGCCGCCTCATCCGGCCAATTATCTGCAGCGGGCCGGACGCTCAGGCCGCCGCGGCGAAGGCCGATCTGTTGCCGCCACTCTATGCCGCTCTAATCCTCATGACCAGGCCGCCTTCGCAAACAGCCTCTGGGCGTTTGAGAATTCGATATCGCCACCTCGCGTCGCCCTGGATAGTCCAACCATAGTCGAGCGGCACGTAAACGCATTTCTTCTCTCTCATTATCTGAAAAAACGACTCGCCGGGGCCGGCAAAGAGCCGGTTATATTCACATGCGGCGCCTTCTTCCTTAATGAGAATGACAGCGACGCCAAACAAACCATGGCGGATGATTTCGTCAAATGGTGCGAAAACCGCCGCAACCAGATCGGCAGTAAAACGCTCGAAGCTCTGGCATCGATTGTTCGGCGAAGCGTCTTTGAGGACACGCCGCCGCTGGAATTAGCCGCACGCACCGCCGCACAAATGTCCGGAATTATCGAACAATGGAACATCGAATGGAATGGCCTGCTGGTAACGGAAAAAGAAATCAGGGATAAAGCCATTAATCCCGACGAGCCGGTCTTACGGGCTATTGAATACCGAAAACGCCGGCAGCGAGACGAGTTTCTTCTGCGAGAACTTACCGCACGCGGCTTTTTGCCTGCATATGGCTTTCCACGAAACGTCGTTGCGTTTGACAATATGACCGTATCCGAATTTAAACGCCGACGGCAAAATGCCGGGACCGAAACAGGCCGCGAGGACAACCTCTATAAGCGACGCGAACTCCCGAACCGCGATATCGGCGTCGCGCTTCGTGAGTATGCTCCGGGAAGCCAGGTTGTAATCGACGGACTCGTTTATCGCTCGGCCGGCATTACGCTGAATTGGAAAATACCGGCAGACCGCGACCAGGTGCGCGAAGTCCAGAATTTGAAGATTGCCTGGCGCTGTATTGATTGTGGAGCAAGCGGTTCAATGCGATGGGCAAACGATCTCAGATGCCGGCAGTGTAATGCCGAGCTGGACCGGAAACACCTATTGAATTACCTCGAGCCGGCCGGCTTCGCAGTCGATTTCTATGAAGAGCCGGGCAATGATTACACTTCGCAGCATTTTGTCCCGGTCCAGCCGCCTTGGATTGGCATCAGCGGCGAATGGCAGCCTCTCGGCAATCCCGATCTCGGGCGATTTCGCGTTTCGACCGAGGGTAATATTTTTGTATATTCGGCCGGCGAATCCGGCCTTGGGTATGCGGTATGTCTAGAATGCGGACGCTGCGCCCCTGTTTCCGCCTCTAATGCACTGCCCGGAGTGTTTACCGAACCGCACAGAAAACTAAGGCGCTCGCAATCCGAAGCGGCATTTTGCCCGGGCAGTGAAAACGAATGGAAAATAACCCGAGTCGTACTTGGCGCTGAAGTGAGAACAGATATTTGCGAGATCCAACTTCGTGGGTACAACGGCGAATGGGTTAATGACAGTACAGCCGCCCGGACAATCGGCGTTGCTCTTCGCGATGCATTCGCTGCATCGCTCGGCATTCAGGCCACCGAGTTCGGCTCCTTCGCACATCCGTCGCGGACGGAAGACGGTTCGCCTTGCCGGTCAATTTTCATTTTTGACCGGTTCGCGGCCGGTTATTCATCGCGGGCCGGTATTTACCTGAACGCTTTAATTCCGAAAGCGATCCAGCGGCTGCATTGCCCCGCCAATTGCGATAGCGCTTGTCCGCGTTGCATTCTCGATTTCGACCAACGTTTCGAAACAGACCGGCTCGACAGGAAACGTGCTCTTGAATTATTCCAGGCGGTCTGATCGCTCCTGTGGCCGAAAACGTCTTGTAAAGGTTTTTTAGTATTTCGGCACTGTCGGATCAACTTCGTCCGACCATGCAAGAATACCGCCTTTCAGATTCAACAAACGGTTTTCGAAGCCCTTTGCGCGAAGAAACTCTATTGCCTTAGCGCTTCTGACGCCGCTGCGGCAATGAACGACGGCCGTTTTACCGGCATCGATTTCCTCCAACCGCGAAGGCAGACTCCCGAGCGGAATCAGTTTAGCCTGCGGGATACGTGCAATTTCTGCTTCGTGAGGTTCGCGAACGTCTATGAGTTGAAAATCGCTGCCTTCGTCTATCCACTTTTTCAGTTCAATTGCTGTGATTTCTTCCATATTGAAATTAAACATCGGATTAAATGCCGGCGGAACCGGCGCCGCGGGGTCGCAGCCTTTTCGACCATCCGTTATTGTATTGACAATCCGGCACTTAGGCAATTTGATAAGTATTTTCCCCGTAATGAATATCGCGGAAATGCCGTACTATGATGCCGCAACTGCTTTGTGGTTGGATTTGCCCCATATCCGCGCTGTCCTGATGCTGTTCTTTGGCTTGGCAATCGGGGCAATAGATTTCGTTGCGATTTGCTGACGGTTTCATTTTTCCCTTTGAAAATGTATCCTAAGATTATCTGAGTATGATTGAAGAGCAGAGACTCGTAGCGAAATTTCTAAACCGAAAGCAGCGCCCGCGGCTCAAAAAGCCGGATTGGCTCAAAATCAAGCTTGGCGACCCGCGTAACCAGAATGCCGTCCTGGCTTTGATCGAAGGTCTAAATCTGCACACCGTCTGCCAGGAGGCACGTTGTCCAAACATCTTCGAATGCTGGACGGACAAAACAGCCACTTTTATGCTCGGCGGTGATACCTGTACGCGTCATTGCGGCTTTTGCGCGGTCAACAAAGGCAAACCTATGCCGCTCGATCCGATGGAACCGGCAAATGTCGCCGAAGCGGTGCGTCATCTCGGGCTCGCTCACGCAGTAATCACCTCCGTCAATCGCGACGACCTGCCCGATGGCGGTTCGATGCACTGGGCTGAAACAATCCGCAAAGTGCGCGAAGTAAATCCGGATTGCAAGATTGAAGTTTTGATACCGGATTTCAACGGCGATGAAATTGCTCTTAATAACGTGCTCGCTGCCCGGCCGGACGTTCTGAATCACAACACGGAAACCATTGCACGGCTCTATCGCCGCGTTCGCCCCGATGCCAGATATCACCAGTCACTGGAACTTCTCGGGCGGGCAGCGCACTTTCGCGATACTCAGTTTCCTGCAATGCTGACTAAGAGCGGAATTATGGTCGGGCTTGGCGAAACTTTCGAGGAAGTTGTAGAGCTGATGCATGATCTCCGTCGTGTTTCCTGCGATATTATGACAATAGGGCAATACCTGCAGCCATATGAGCGGAGATTGCCTGTCGAGCGTTACGTAACGCCGGAAGAATTTGCTGAATGGAAACGCATCGGTGAATCGCTCGGGTTTAAGCACGTTGAATCATCACCATTGACACGCTCGTCATATCACGCACGGCAACAAACAGAGACGGGCACTGCCATCGGGACACAATCAAATGGAGTGAAGAAATGAACGAAGCCGAAAAACAAAAAGCTATCGAAATTTTGAACAAAATCCTTGAACTTGAGCTTGCAGGCGTAGTCCGCTATATCCATTACTCGCTAATGGTATTTGGTTACAACCGTATTCCAATTGTTTCATGGCTGAAGGGAAATGCCGATGAATCAATGACACATGCACATAAAGCCGGCGAATTCGTTACGATGCTCGGCGGCCACCCAAGCTTGAAAATCGGACCGCTTCTCGAAACGCACAAGCATGACATCGGCGATATTCTCCGCGAGAGTCTCGAACAGGAACGTTCGACATTAGATGCGTATTACGAACTGCTCGGCCTGGTCGAGGGCAAATCCGTTGCGCTTGAAGAATATGCACGCGAGATGATTTTACAGGAAGAATTACACCTCGACGAGGTTAACAAAATGCTTCGACGGCCCGGCGATATTCAACCATTTACCGAATAATCCAAAATATTTTTCTTTTCCCGTAAGCGTTTTGCCCGAAAAACGCGGGGCCGCTCTGCTCCGCTTTCTATGAAATATGGTCTGATAGCCGGTAACGGCAAATTTCCATTCCTTGTAATCGAAGGCGCCAAACGGCAGGGCGAAAACCTTGCCGTCGTTGCTATCCGCGAAGAAACGGATCCCGCAATAGAACATGTGGCCGACACGGTCTGCTGGGTCGGGATCGGCCAACTCGGAAAAATGATCCGTTTCTTCAAAAACCTGGGTATAGAAAAGGTAATTATGGCCGGGCAGGTCAAACACGTCCAGATATTTTCCGGCGCTTTGCCCGATGCCCGAATGCTTAAAATGCTTTGGAATCTTCCGCAACGAAATACCGATTCATTGATCGGCGGCGTTGCGAAGGAACTGGCGGCCGACGGTATCGAACTGATCGATTCCACATTTTTTATTCGCGACCATCTCGCCCCGGAAGGTGTTATTACCCGCCGTGGCCCGACGGCTCTTGAGGCCGAAAATATCGAGTACGGACTTTTCATCGCAAGGGAGATTGCACGGCTGGACCTCGGGCAGACGATAGTCGTACGTGCCAAAGCGTGTGTTGCAATAGAAGCGATGGAAGGAACGGATGCAACAATTTTACGTGCCGGTGAACTGGCAAACGGCAAACTGACCGTGGTCAAGGTTGCCAAACCAAATCAGGATATGCGTTTCGACGTGCCGGTTATCGGTCCGCCGACTATTCAAACAATGATTCGCGCTGGCGCAACCTGTCTTTCAATAACTCCGGGTAAAACGCTTATTTTCGAACGGAGCGAAACTGTCCGGCTGGCAGACGAAAACGGAATTGCCATCATCGGCTCGATGAATGAAACATTTAGCGATTCCCGCTCGTAAACAAGTTTTTATTCATCCAAAAAAGAGAAAATCCGGAGTAAAAATGAGAAAAAAAATCCTTGCCTCTTTTCTTTCAATCGCATTGCTGCTTCCAATTGCAGTTTTCGGACAGACGGTCAGAATACCGGTCGCAGATCGCAGGTCTGCAGAAGCGATTACGGCCTCGCAGCTCAGCAATTATCTTTATTTCGTCGCTTCAGATGCAATGGGCGGCCGCGATACGCCGTCTCAGGGACTGGATGTAACGGCCGAATTCATCAAAATGAATCTTCAGCGCTGGGGCTTCAAACCTGCAGGTGACAATGGCACATACTTTCAAAAGATTGCTTTGCGACGAGAGACTCTCGACCCGCAAAAAACCGCTTTGAAGATAGGCGATACGGCTTATGCACTCGGCGATGATTTTTTCCGCCTTCGCGGAGATGGCAGCGCCGAAGGTAAACTCGTCTTTGCCGGCGACGGCTGGATGGTCAAATCCAAAGGCATTGATGCCTATGCGGGAACAGACGTTTCAGGAAAAATCGTTGTTATCGCACCCCAGATGTTTTCGCTATCCACAATCTCCCCGCGACCGGAAGGCGTTACGGCAGACGATCTGAAAGGAACTAAAGGTGAAGATTGGGCTGATCCGCTTGAATACGCTCGCATCCGCGGAGCTGCCGGCATTTTAGTCGTCGCACCGCAGCAACTGCAGGCTGCCTGGGGACAGCTTCGCAATTTTCTCGGCCGGGGCACGACTTTCCCCGAAAAACTTCGCCCCGCACAGCCGAATAATCAAAGCAATCTGCCCGTTTTTTTGATTTCGCCGAAAGTGTCTGAAGCAATCTTTGCAGGCGAGACTATAACCCCTTCGTCCAAGACTCCGGCCGTGCTGCAGAAATCCGCATTTTTGTCCTCAGCGGCGAAGGTAGAAACCGTCTGGACTCAAAACGTAGTTGCCATCTGGGAGGGTAGCGACCCGCAGCTGAAAAATGAAATGGTTGCCATCGGAGCACATTATGACCACGTAGGAACAAATCCGAATGCTCCCGGTGACGATAAAATCTGGAACGGCGCCGATGATGACGGCTCCGGAACAGTCGCCGTTCTCGGTATTGCCGAAGCACTGGCAAAAGCAAAAACACGCCCGAAGCGATCAGTGCTTTTCGTCTGGCACTGCGGCGAAGAGAAAGGTTTATGGGGCAGTGAATATTTCAACAAGTTCCCTACCGTCGATATCAAAAATGTCATTGCCCAGCTAAACATAGACATGATCGGCAGAAGCCAGGATCCCAATAATATAATCAAATGCGAACGCCCCAATATGCGTTGCAATGAGGAACTGTCCAAGCCGAATGAAATATACGTTATCGGAAAGGATATGATGAGTTCGTCTCTTGGCTCGATAGTCGATGGCGTAAATAAGGGATATCTGAATCTTCAGTATAATACCCGCTATGATGACCCGAAAGACCCTAACCGGTTCTTTTTCCGCTCAGACCATTTCAACTATGCCGTAAACGGAATTCCAATCGTCTTTTGGTTTGACGGCGTGCATGAAGACTATCATCAACCAAGCGATACGCCGGACAAAATCGATTACGCAAAAATGGAAAAAGTAACACGGACCATTTATCTCACCCTGCTTCAATTGGCAAATGCCAAAGAGAGGCCAAAAGTTGATAAACAGTTGCCCCCGGAACTTACCAGGCGATAGGCAGCTTTTGACAGTCTGAAATTCGTGTTAAGCGGCGTTGCTACCGTAAACTTTTGCAGAGTTAACTAAAAACGCCGCTTTTTTATTTTGGTAAACTGCTGAAATGGAACTGATCGGTTGGAATGATTTTGAAAAGGTAGAACTCCGCGTTGGCCGCATCGTGGAGGTTCGCAATTTTCCAGAAGCGAGAAAGCCGGCCTATATTCTGCGGATTGATTTCGGAGATGAAATCGGCATTCGTAAATCCAGCGCGCAAATTACCGGTTTGTATTCTCCCGAAGACCTGGTCGGACGTCTGGTTGTGGCGGTTATTAATTTTCCACCCAAACAAATCGGGCCGTTTATGTCCGAATGTCTTGTAACAGGTTTTCCGGATAATAATGGCAACATCGTTCTCTGTGTACCGGACGGAGAAGTGCCGCCCGGGACAAAATTGATGTAATTGCAGGCATGGTTTTTCTATTGCTTTTCGTCATAGGCAACCTGAAGCCGGCGGTAAGCTTCAGCCCGGGAAATGCCTGATTCCTTTGCTGCTGTTTTCAGAGCGGTTCTTTTGTCGGCTCCGGCCTCGATCAAAGCGTTGAATCTTTCGCGTAATGAAGTTTCTATCCGTATGTCGTCCCCGATTTCCTTACCGGGACGATCTATGACTATTACGAATTCACCGCGCGGCTTTGAATTGCGGAAATGAGCCGCGATATTATTAAGATCACCTGTTATGGTTTCCTCGTAAACTTTTGTCAGTTCCCGGATTGCTGCGGCTTGCCTGTTACCAAGCACATCTGCCGCATCCTCGAGAGCCGAAACAAGCCTGTGCGGCGCCTCGAAGAAAACTAAAGTCGCATCGAGAAATTTCAAATCGGCAAGCTTTTTTTGCCGCTGTGTTTTTTTTGCGGGAAGGAATCCGCCGAAAAAAATCGCATCCGTCGGCAAACCGGAAATTACTACCGCAGTTACAAATGATACCGGACCAGGGATTGCAGTTACATTCGCTCCCGACAACCTGGCAGCCCGGACAAGACGATAACCGGGATCACTGATGCAGGGCGTGCCCGCATCTGATACAAGAGCGACATTATTGCCACCTGAGAGCATTTGCAGCAGTGCAGCCTCCCTTTGCTGCTCATTATGCTCATGGTAACTGATCAGCCGCGAACGAATTCCGAAATGTCGCAAAAGGGCTCCGGTTCGCCGTGTATCTTCGCATGCGATTACATCGACTGAAGCCAGCACTTCAAGCGCGCGCGTGCTGATATCGCCGAGATTGCCAATGGGCGTCGAAACAATATAAAGCGTTCCGGGCATCGTCCAGATAATAAGCAGGTAATAAAACCTTAGCCGAGAGATCCCGTAAATTCAAATTCAAAAAGCCGGAGCGGAAAATTGCCCCGGCTTTGAAACGTTGTGTTTTCGATATTTCATCAGAATGGGAAGCGATTTGGCCGTCGATAAGTATCTATTCCATATACTCTGGCGATAACATCCAGGTCATAGCGTATCTGCTCCCAGGCAGACCGCAGCTCGCTACGTCTGGGCGATCGCGAAATCTCGGCATCAAGCGAACGACCGATTTCAATCACGCGATATGCCTCATCACGGCTTTTATTCAGATTCCGTCCATTGCCGTATTTATCGGCAAGTTTCTCCGTGGCTTTTTTGAAATCATCGGCCAAATCCTCGATACGGCCGTAGTTGGCATTGCGGCTTCCCCAGTTCCCCCAATTGCCCCAGTTTCCCCAGCCACCTCTGCGATTGCGGTCATCATCGCGGCGGTCTTCAATACGATTGGTCAGACGCTCAAAATAACGGGCATTATTGCGTAGATTCTGAACCGTGGCACGGATATTGGTGTTGTAACGTCCGCGGCCGTAATAATCGTCATCGTCGCGCGGATCATTTCGCCATTGGGCAGCTGCCGGCAATGCAAGTGCGGCCCCGAATAAAGCTATCATTGCAAAGTATTTACCGAATCGTTTCATTGAATTTCCCCTTTACAAAATTGTTATTGCAGCATTTGCTGCTGCTTGCGCAATTTATGGGCAAGAGGCGTGCCACGTATTTGGCAATACATTTGAAAAGCCCGCAAATGGTTTCAAATCAAGCGTTTACGGCAGTTGAGAGCAGGACGTAATAAAACGATTGAAAGCAACGGAAATACACCGTTGCCCCATTTCGTCTAAAGGATGAATGAGATGGTAGCGTTACTTTACTGCAAGCGCGGCAGCGGCATTGACTCTTCCGCCTGAGGCAATTTTATCTTTCAGGCCGTCAATTTTGTCAACCGATTTCAAAAGCCTTTTTCTGAGTTCAGGAAGCGTCAGATCAGGTTCTGCCGCCAGAATCAATGCAGCAACACCGGCAACCTGGGGTGCCGCCATCGAGGTGCCGGAAGCCTCCCTGTAAACGTTACCGAGCCAGGTCGAAAGTATCTCGCGTCCGGGAGCGGCTATATGAACCGTTTTTAACCCGAAATTCGAAAAATTGGCAAGGTTGTCGTTACGGTCCAGCGCGGCTACGCTGATAACATTCTGAAGATCGTAATTGGATGGATAATGCGGGCTGCGGTCATTGTCCGTACCGTTATTGCCGGCAGCAGCGACAAAAAGTATTCCCGCATCGCCGGCAGCGCGGATTGCATCCTCCAAAGCACGAGAGCGCTGCGTTGAGCCCCAGCTTGCATTGATAACGCGGATATTGACACCATTCTTTTTGCGGTCAATAGCGTAATTAATAGCTTCGATCGCATTTTTTGTAGAGCCAAAACCGCCGCGGCCAAGAAACTTTAGCGGAAGTATTTTAACTTTCCAGTTTATACCTGCAATTCCTTCACCGTTATCGCCTTCCGCACCGATAATACCCGCAACATGAGTACCATGTCCGTTATCATCCATTGGGTCCGGCGTATTGGTTTCGGCATCGAAACCATGAACGTCATCTACGGCACCCAATTCATCGTCGTAATAAGGCGGAACCTTTTCAGGCCGTATCCACATATTTTCCATGAGATCCGGATGCGTGTAATCAACACCGGTATCCAGAACGGCAACAACGATTTCTCCGCTTCCCTGGGTTTTTTCCCAAGCCTTGAGGGCTGAAATATCGGCATTTTCCTTGCCGCCCTGTTTACCTGTGTTATTGAGCGCCCATTGCTCGGAAAACTCAGGATCGTTTGGATAGGCATTCGATCGGGCACCGGTACGTACCGCACGTCTGAGCGGCGATACGGCAGGGTCATCGAGACTGATTTCCATTACCGGCTCTGCATAAACTACAAGATCGGACATCCGGCGGTATTCGCCTGCAACCTCATCGGCTGTTACTCCGTCCAGGTCATCAATGGCGTAGAGCCCGCTGACTGATTCAATCTTGTCTTCAATGCGGTCATTGTGTGAGGAAACTATTCGGCGAATTTGATCCGGAGTAACATTACTGTCAAAACGCACCAGGACTTCGGGTTCGGATTCATAATTTTCACGACGAAGTGTTACTGTTCTCTGATTTGCGTTCCTGAAGGCAATATCACCGTCCTGAAGGGCGGCTCTCCAACGATCAATCTGCCCGAGGATTGCAGCCAGCGCTACAAGAACTGATGCTATACCGATATTTATCCAGATATTTCCGCGATTCATAAAGTTTCCTCCACGATTTTACCCACGGATGATATGATTTCGCCCGTTAAAGCCAACCAAACGAAGCTGGTATTTATCGGCACGATATTCGTAATCGTGGCCGGAGGCCCTGAGCCGGATCATCCAGCCGGTAGAAATCATCTGCGCGGCCATTTCTTCCGGAACCGCGGCACCCAGCGACATATCGGGAAAATCTTTTTCAGTCACACCAACCACTTCAATCTCATCAGTGGAAATACCGAGCCTTGCGGCCAAATCAACGATTGCAGCTTCGGCGGCCGATTCCTTATCAAATTTCATATTCTCAATATTAATTCTGAACCTGGCAAAAGAAATAGTCAATGAATTTGGGCAGCTGCGCGGCGGTTGCGCATGGCTTGAAGAATTGCGATTTCTATTGCGGCAGGCAGTATATATGTCGAGCAGGCAATACCGAGAATCGCTCCGGTTATGTACCGGCTGGCAAAAGTATTTTCCCAAATACCGAGAATAGTCAGCGACCAATCCAGCAAAATCGGTATCATCGAGGCAAACAGCCAAAATCTTGGCAGCGGCTCGACGTTATCAATCCGCCGCCAGAGTGGATAAATCACAAGTCCGATGAGTAACCCCGTATATACACCGAAACAACGTGAGCAGACAGCAAGCTGATGTCCGAATAAAAAGAAAGAGCGTTCAGGAATTTGGTGGCAGATAAAACCAAACAGGCCGTATATCGGCTTCGACAGCCAGCCGGCACCGGCCGCAGCCGAGAGCGGCGGAAAAAGAATCGCTCCCAACCACAGAACAACCGCCGTGACTGCCGTAAACCATACAAAACGGCTTCTCTGCAGAATCATTGACTTGTCATCCGGAGATAAGTAACGGCGATAACCGGTTTTCATTTTTTCACGTTCGGCATTTTGTCAGCTCCCGGCACCGGTGGTTTTCTCTACAAGTTTTTGTTCGGTCTCGAGAATATGCTGTGTTGTTTTGATTACCGTATCTGGATTAAGCGAAATGGAAGTAATACCCTTTTCAACCAGGAAATCCGCAAACTCCGGATAATCTGACGGAGCCTGTCCACAGATGCCGATTTTCTTTCCGTTGCGTTTGGCGGCGGCGATAGCCATTTCGACCATCTTCTCAACTGCGGGATTGCGCTCGTCAAAGAGATGGGCAACCATTTCCGAATCGCGATCAAGCCCTAGAGCAAGCTGCGTCAGGTCATTGGAACCAATCGAATATCCATCAAAAACTTTCAAAAAATCGTCCGCTATAACTACATTGGCAGGCAATTCGCACATGGCATAGATTTCAAGCCCGTTTTCGCCCTGCACCAAGCCATATTCCGCCATCAGCTTAATGACGCGTTCGCCCTCTTCCACTGTCCGGCAAAAAGGAATCATGGGTTTGATATTGGTCAGTCCCATATCCTCACGTGCACGAAGCAGCGCAAGACATTCGAGGCGAAAACCCGGCCTGTAGCGCTCATCATAATAACGTGATGCTCCACGAAAGCCTATCATTGGATTTTCTTCGGCTGGTTCGAATTCCCGCCCTCCGATGAGCATTGCATATTCATTCGATTTGAAATCGGACATTCGGACAATGACCGGCTTCGGGTAAAATGCGGCAGCGATACGGCCGACGCCCTCGGCAAGCGAACGAATGAAAAACTCTTTCGGGTCTTCCTCGAGAATACGGTTTGCTATCTCTTCGATGTCTTCGCGGCGGCGCAAGTTAGGATAATTTACAAGCGCCATAGGATGAATGCCGATATGGTTATTGATAATAAATTCAAGCCTTGCGAGCCCGACACCGTCATTCGGTAATCTGGAAACAACAAAAGCGTGATCGGGATCGCCCACGTTCATCATAATCTGCGTTTTCGGGCGGATATCATCGCGAATTTTAAGTTTCGTAACCTTAAAATCTATTTTTCCGTAGTAAACGTTGCCGATGTCGCCCTCAGCGCAGGAAACCGTAATCTCCATTCCGTTTTTGATTTTTTCTGTAGCGTTTCCGGTGCCCACAATGCAGGGGATTCCTAGTTCACGGCTGATGATCGCGCTGTGGCAGGTACGACCGCCACGTTCGGTTACTATGGCGGCAGCCCGCTTCATTATCGGCTCCCATGCAGGATCCGTCATTGTCGTGACCAGAATTTCGCCTTCTTTGAAACTACTGAGCCGTGACGGGTCGAGAAGAACATGAGCAGTACCGGAGCCAATTTTCTGCCCGACGGCGACTCCGGAAGTCAAGGGCGCACCGTGGATACCCGTCAGTTCATAGGTTTCTATATATTGCTCATCTTTTTGCGTATGAACAGTTTCCGGACGAGCCTGTAGTATGAATAACTCGCCGGTAATACCGTCCTTTGCCCATTCGATATCCATTGGCTGCGGCTTGCCGGCAAGTCCCGAAAAATGATCTTCGATTGCACAGGCCCATTTGGCCAATTGCAGCACCTCGAAGCCCGCGAGACAGAATCGTTTTCTCTGCGATTCGACGACAGGCCGAACCTGCGTGCCGGCTCCGTCATCGGCAAAAACCATTTTTACTTCCTTGACCCCTAATTTTCGCGTGATAATCGGCCGAAAGCCTTGTTTCAGCGTAGGTTTGAAAACAATCCATTCATCAGGCGTCGCCATTCCTTGTACAATCGCTTCACCAAGTCCCCAGGCACCGTTTATCACTACAACGTCACGAAAACCGCTCTCTGTGTCCAGGGTAAACATAACGCCGGAACAGGCACCATCGGAACGCACCATCGGCTGCACCCCGATCGAAAGTGAAATGTCGAAATGGTCGAAACCTTTGGCTTCCCTGTAGGAAATTGCCCTGTCCGTCCACAGCGATGCATAGCATTCGCGGCAAGCCTGAATAAGCCTTGCCTCGCCGCGAACATTCAGCAAAGTATCCTGTTGACCGGCGAATGAAGCATCCGGCAGGTCCTCGGCAGTGGCTGAAGAACGTACCGCAACCTCGAAATTACGCTTGCCTATTCGCTTGCCCAAACGATGATACGCGTCTATGATGGCGGCCTCAACCTCAACCGGCATGGGAGTTTCCAAAATCATGGAACGGGCCTTAGACCCGACTTCTGCCAGTCTCTCAACATCGTTTACATCCAATCCCTTCAGCAATTTTCGTAATCTTTCACGAAGGCGATCAGTTTCCAAAAGCCTGTCATAGGCGTAACTGGTAGTTGAAAATCCATCAACGGCACGAACTCCCTGTCCGGTAAGTTCGCGAAACAATTCCCCGAGACTGGCACATTTTCCGCCGACAACGGCCACATCGCCAGCCCCGATTTGACTGAAATCAAGAACCAAGGGTTTCAGACTGTCCATAAACAAATACCTGATTTTTTTCCGCTCAATAAATTACCTGTCTTCAGGCAGCTGCTTGCGCTGAAGTACTATCCTCAGGCAAATCTCCGCAATCCTGCCTGAAATGCCGCCGCATTTTAGGATTGACGGTTTCGATAAGTTCGCGACGCGTCAAAGTTTTCAGCGGCTTGCCGATATAAATTTTTCCCATCTTTTCCAGCCGTTTTTCAGACAAAAGCCCCGAGAACATAAACAGCGGATAGGTAAAATTCGGACCATTGAGACGCCGTAATTTATAGAGCCACATCACAAGGCTGCCGATACGCCAGGCTGTCGGTCCCCACCAACTGTATTGGCCGGGGCGTAAATTCATCTTCCAGCATTTCATCATGAGTTGCCACTGCAGCGGCGTAAGCTGCCTTGTTTGCGTTACGCCCTTCTCCATTTCCATCCTTGTATCGTGAAGAGGCGTAAAGATCGATGGTATAAGAAATGCGAAAAGCCCGCGTCGTTCCATTTCGTAAACCAGATCGAGAGTTTCCATAATATCTTCATCTGTTTCGTCCGGATTGCCGACAATTAGCGTCATGGCCGGGAACCAGTTATTTTCATTCAAAACCCGAAGGCCCTCGAGTACGACGCTCGGCCAGTGATCAATAGAGAAAGGTACAGCTTTGCCAGGCATTATCTTTTTGGCCATACGCACCGAGCCTGTTTCAAGTCCGATCAATGGTGCGAGCGCTTTTTTCTCCGGGTGAGAACTTAAATACGGGAAATGGATCGGGCTCTTTGGCAGGAGAATTTTGGAAAGCTCCCTGATTAGTATCGGATCGACAACCGCAGGAGCAATTGTCGCATGGCTGAGAACGTGCTGTTCGACGCCCGGCGTATTTACTACGTCAGAATACAGATCCAGGAGAGCTTCGCGATTGGGAAAATAAAAGGGTGTATCGGTATGGACTTGTCCCCAGATAAACATATCCTCGGTGGCAAGAGAGATCTGTTTATTACCTTCGCGTACATTCGCACGCACTGCTTCCATTATTCGCTCCTTTGGAAGATCAATCTGCGGGTTAAGATCCGGAACACAGAACTTGCAGCGACGTCCGCAACCGGTCGTCATCTCGACGACGCCAAACGTTGTCCTGGAATCCGGGAAAAGTATCGCATCGCGATCTACGGGGTGCTTTACTTCGATTTCACGGGGAAGATCTTCGCCTGCTATGGCCTTGCGAAATAGTTCCATAGCATCTTGTGATTCGCTTCGCCCTTCTACGACGCAGTCAACGCCTAGTTCCTCGAAAGTATCGGTTTGTATAATCTGCCATCCGCCGGAACCGCCGACTATAACCTTGAAATTATCCCGGAAAGGGTTTGACTTGATCCTTGCAAAAAGCTGCCGTGCATAATGTGAATTTATCGGCATCCTTGATGAGCCGAAGATTGAGGTATAGACACCGGCAGCAAAGGTTACTCCCAGCGGATTATGTGTTGAAACGGCAACTACCCGCGTTTCGGGACCAATAAATTTTTCCAGATCGTCAGGATAACAGGCGACGATGTCATCACGCGAATAAACACGCCGGAGAGAAGTTTCTACCAGTCGCACTCCGGCCGGCATATACCTGGCCGAGCCGTCCGGATTCCGCTCAACCTCACGCCATTTCGGATACTTGCGATTGAGAATACCCTCAAGCCATATTGGCAGGCTGGCCATTGCCATTTGGATGAAATACCCGGCGTGATCAATAGATTCAGTAAGCGGTGCGGTCAGTACTATTAGTTTCCCCCGACTTGCAACCTTTTCGGTAGAAACCGCCGCAACACTTTCATGAGTAAGCACTCCGACGTTAGATGACATATTAGCCTCTCCCGATAAGTAAAATTAAGAAAACGTAGAGAATAAAGGCTGTATCAACGAAATTATTCCGCTTACCGGTAGTTTCTGAACCTGAATTTGCCCGATGTGCCGGGTATCAAAACCGAATTACCGCGTCAGGGCCTCCCTCTACATGAACGGTGTCAACAAAACGTATGCATTTGCTCTCGGTCGTCATTACAACGGAATGCGTCCGCTTACCGGTACCGAAAAATCGTACTCCGCGAAGCAAAGCTCCATCCGTTACTCCCGTTGCGGCAAAAATAATCTTTTTGCCGGGAGCCAGGTCATTGGTATCGTAAACTTTATCCGGATCGTTGATACCCATTTCTTTGAGCCGCGCCATTACTTTTTCAGCAGGTGGAACTTTTGTCCGGTCTATACCCAGACGTTCCGGATCGAAAACCAGTTTCGCCTGAATCTCGCCATTCAGGCACTTCATTGCTGCGGCCGTTATAACGCCCTCCGGAGCTCCGCCGATTCCCATCAGAGCATGTATGTTCGTTCCGGCGACAGCCGCCGAGATACCTGCCGAGAGGTCACCGTCAGAAATTAACCGGATACGTGCCCCGGAAGCCCTGACATCGGCAATCAATTGTTTATGCCTCGGACGGTCAAGGCATATTACTGTTAAGTCTTCTACATCACGTCCGAGCCGCCGTGCAATATTCTTAAGATTTTCCTGGACAGGAGCCTCAATATCGACGGCGCCGCGGCATGACGGCCCGACCACTATCTTGTCCATGTAAATATCCGGAGCATTCAAAAGGCCTCCCCGCTCCGCCGCCGCCAAAACCGCAATTGCGTTATTGGCACCTAATGCACAAAGATTCGTCCCCTCGAGCGGATCAACAGCAATATCTACTTCCGGGAAATCCTTCCGCGCCTCATCCGGAAATATCCCGCCCCCGACTTCCTCGCCTATATAAAGCATTGGCGCCTCATCCCGTTCACCTTCGCCGATTACTATTCGGCCTCGCATTGGGACGGTATCCATTATTCGTCGCATTGCCTCGACCGCAACATGATCGGAATGTTTGCGGTCGCCTTGACCCATTGTTTTGGCTGCCTCGATGGCTGCCGCCTCCGTTACGCGCAGAAAATCTAAAGACAATTCCCGTTCGGCTTTCATAATGTTTTCAGAGTATCTCAAAATTTTATTGATTTTATTGGATTTATTTATCCAGGCATTCTATCACTTGTCAGGCCCGATTTGACAAGTTATGCTCGGAATATTACGGTTTTATTTTGGATTTTTAGCCATTTACTCAGGAGTTTTGCCCTAAAATGACATATATCGTTACCGAACCTTGCGTGGATTGTAAATATACTGACTGCGCGGCTGTTTGCCCGGTAGAGGCATTTCATGAGTTGCCCGATAAGCTGCTCATCAACCCTGATACCTGTATTGACTGTGACGCGTGCTTGCCGGAATGCCCTGTGGAAGCGATATTTTCTGATATGTCAATACCAGAAGAATATCTGCCCTGGCTTGAAATAAATAAAGAAGCAGAAAAATATCCGATTATCTCGACAAAGCAGCCGGCACTCTTCGGACCCAACTGCAAAGGCCAGCCGGAATAGCCGGGCCGGCGGCAAATTACTATAAGATAAGAAGTTATGAGAACGCAGCGGCCGTCCGAGAGTGCCCGGACGCTGCGTGGCTCGTAACTCTTTTTTTATAGTTTTAATAAGTTATTGCTCCCTTTGCCTTCAGGGCTTTAACTTATTAACCCTATTTGGTAATAATGTGCAGTTCTAATTAAACTCTATTATTTGCAGTTAATCTCTGATTTTCAGTTTAATTTTTATGGTCATAAATCTAGCTGATCCCAAACAAATGAAAAAACCGCCGGTCAGGTGCGATGAATGTGACCGCGAAGTAACGCATTACAATACCTTTATTTCACCGCGAAATGAGGTTAAAAATGTCTGCTGGGAATGCCTGCAGCGAAAGGAAAAGGGCTTTTTCGCCCGTCCGGGCTTTGGTCGGGGCTCAAGACGCGGCTTTATCCCAAGATAACGGCCCGATTTATCAGGAAAGATTGAAATGATTGAGAGTCAGGCATCGAGTTTATGACCTTAATGCGCATCACTGAATACCCGGCCGCAGTTCTCGCGGAACGTGGAAAACCCGTTGAAACCTTTGATGAAAAGCTTGTGGAGCTATGCTCCGATATGTTTGAAACAATGTATGCGGCAGAAGGGGTAGGACTCGCGGCTCCGCAAATCGGACTTGGGCTCCGGCTATTTGTAATGGATTGCGACGGGATCAAACTTATTGCGGCTAATCCGGAGATTATTGAAGTCGAAGGTGAACAAACCGGTCCGGAGGGATGCCTTTCCGTCGGTAAAGTTCCGGCCGTGCTTTCGCGTCCTTTTGCCGCAACTCTGCGGGCACAGGATGAACATGGAAATTGGTTCGAACGGCGTGCTGAGGGTTATGCTGCACGTGCATTTCTGCATGAAACCGATCACTGCAACGGCATTCTTTTCATCGATCACCTGCCGCGTCTGCGTAGAGAAATGGTTATCAGAAAGTTTCGAAAAGAAAAAACACGAAGATAGCCGGCTCTGCCGGGGCCGCCCATTCAAACTTTTGCAAAAATACTACGAAAGATTTCGCCGCCTTTCGCCTCAACGGCCTTTTCACGTTCACTTTTTACCGGAAATGGATTTTCGGTAACTCCGAGTTCAGTAAATTCTTTGTTTTCACGAAAAAGACCAAACATTTCGTCGGCCAAAAACTCAATATCGGTCTGAATGAAAACCTGTCCGCCTGTTTGCAGATTTTCAGCCAGGGTTGCGACCATCATCGGATTGACCATTCGTCTTTTCGAATGTTTTTTCTTGAACCATGGGTCAGGAAATTGAATTGTTGCCATTTGAAGCAGACCTTTTGGAATTGATTCGAGAATATGCGAAAGCCAAAGCATCGCATTGCAAAAAACATAGGCCAGATTACCCAGCCCCGCCTCTTCCGCAATTCTATTTGCCTCTTCAACCAATGGTTTGCGAATTTCAATACCAAGATAATTCCAATCCGGCCGTGCTTCGGCCATCCGCAGAAGAAAACGCCCGCGGGCACAGCCAATGTCTATTAAAAGCGGCTTTTCCGGCTCCGCAAATATGCGTTCTACGTCCAATGGTTCAGGTGGTTGGCGATAGAAAGGTGCCAACGGATTTACATGCTGATGAACTCGAACCCTAGCCATAAATTGCTATGCCTTGCCAAAAATCCGAAAAATAGTGAAAACAGACTCCGCAATAAAAACCGCAACTGACAAAATGCCGGTTAATTCAACCATTTTGCCTGCACTACGCGGATCTGAGGATGATTTTCCGGGAATCTGAAAGAATCCATATACCGAGCCGGCAACAAATCCACCCAGATGGGCGAAATTATCGACAAACTCATATGCGATAAGGCCAAAGGCAGCTATAAATCCAATATTTATAAGCATTGTTTTCAGAAAATCAGGCGGGAGCTGACGCCGGCGCCGATAGCCGTAAATCGCAAGATATCCGATCAATCCCATAATTCCGCCGGATGCCCCGACGCTGGTTGACTCCGGAAGAAAGAAAATACTGAAAATGCCGCCCGAGATAATGGAAAGCAGAAATACCATTGCCAGATGCGCCCGATTGGAAAGATATTCCATCAGACTGCCAAATCCGTAAAGAGCCTGAGTGTTAAAGTAGATATGAAGCAGCCCGCCATGCAACGTAGCACCGGTTAGAATCCGCCAATATTCACCATCTTTGATAACGAGTGACTTGACCAGGCCGGCCCTAGCCACAGATAACTCCAAACCCGCCATTAGCTGAGCAAGAAACACAGCCGCAATGGAAAAAACAAAAATGTAGGTATAGATTGGCCGCGTTCCCGCAGCCCGTCGGGCAAATTCTATCGCTTCGGGCGACGGTATCACATCCTCGGCAGACAGCGTCTTCGAATAATAAAGTCCATAAATTCCTGCTATGAAAAAAAAGAGCCCGAGAACGAAAAAAAGACTGCGAAAAAGTATGGAAAAATCAGGTTCGACCCCAGCTAACCCAAATAATATCAGCCAGATAAGATGAACGGCGACCAGAAAACCGCCTATTCCGGTTGCCCAAAGAGATTTTCGGCGAATGGACCGGCGCTGTTCGGCAACATACTCCTCAATGGTCATCTTCGGAGTATCTTCTTCCTCAATAATAGGTTCGAATGGCATTTGTTGGAGACGGGAAAGTTGTCAATAAGGCTAACAGGATAATTACATCGCCAGACCACCGTCAGCCTGGATAACCTGCCCGGTTATGTATCTGGCCGCAGGAGATAGCATAAAGCAAGCAATTTCAGCAACTTCCGCCACAGTCCCGAGCCTGCCAAGCGGAATTTGGGATAAAATTTTCTCACGATATTCGGCGTTCATCTCGCCCGCCATTTCGGTCTCGATCAAGCCAAGTGCGAGGGCATTTACGGTGATCTTTCGGCTGGCCACCTCTTTTGCCAACGCTTTGGTCAGGCCTATCATTCCGGCTTTCGAGGCGGAATAATTTGTCTGCCCAAGCATTCCGACGACACCCGAGATTGATGAAATATTGAGGATCGAACCGCCATCATCATTTTTCATCAGATGTCGCAGGGCAGCTTTTGAAAAATTCCATGCACCCTTCAGATTCGTGTCTATGACCGAATCCCAATCCTCTTCTTTCATTCTAAGTATTAATTGATCCCGTGTTATCCCGGCATTATTAACCAGAAAATTAAGACCGCCGAACTCTATTGAAGCAGCTTTTACAAACTCAGCCGAAGCTTCAGTATTGGCAACATCACATTGTGCTGCATATGTTTTGACTCCCAGATGGCCAAGTTCATCGCAGAGTCTTTCCGCTTCTTCAGAGCTTTTGGCGTAGTTAAACGCAACGTTTGCACCACGTTTTGCCAACTCAAGCACTATCGCGCGGCCTATACCACGTGTTCCACCCGTAATAATTGCAGATTTACCTGCAAAATCCTTTTCACTCAATTCTGTTTGCTCCTCTAAATTAATCCAGTAAAGTAATTCAGATATCCAAGTTTTGATTCTAGATATCACAGACTACTACGTCAAAAGCAGGCTGGACAATCCTGCAGACGTTTGCATATCATCAGCCGGAGATGTTGCATACGGATCTATTCAGGCCCGACAATTTAAAGGACGCCGGCAAACCGGCTTTTCAAATCGAGAGAGGTAACACATGCGCAGGAGTCAACGCGGCAATTCTCGAATATCTGGTAAATAATTTACCCGGCTCCGGCCAATTGCGCTTTCTTGATGTGCCGTGTGGAGACGGCTCATTTCTCCTTTCCGCAAAGCGACTATTTCCTTTATCGGAAGTAGTTGGTGCCGATATCGAACCGCAGACGAATAAGCCCGGCAAACCGGACAAATTCTGTAAATTCGACGCTGCCCGCCAACGCCTGCCCGAAAATATCGGTAAATTTGATGTCATAACATCAATCAGCGGCATAATGGAATTTGGAAATACTCAATTTTTTCTGTCTAATCTTTGCGATTTGTTAAAAGATAGCGGGATATTGATTATTTCGAACGATAACCTGCTCTCCGTACGTGACAGGCTTTTATATTTGCTTTTTGGCAGAACGGGCCAGTATCCGGGCATCGCTTCCAGAAACAATCCGACATGGAAACCAATCCCGATTGCAGCCCTTTTACGGCTCGCAATAGAAGCCGGCCTCGAACCGGTTAATCTTTTCTTCGTTTTGCCGGGCAGATCTGAATTTCTTTGGAGCCCATTAGCAATACCTGTTTATTGCATTCAGATGATTTATGATAAGTTATCGGGTTTTGATGCCCGTAATGAATTCGGATTTAGATTACATCCGCTGATATCTCTTTACTCAAGGCACTATTTCATCACGTGCCGGAAAAGGACTCTTACCGAAATTGGGGAAAATCGCTCTGGTTCCAACGCTAAATGATGAAAAAATGGTATTCCCCGGCTTTATGGCAGCACGCGTTTTATTGATTGCCCGTAAATAATGCAGCAGATGCCGTCCGCCAAATGCAATCCGCGGCAGTTCCAACTTATCTAAGTTGTTAATTTCCTGCAAAGCACCGGCAGGAGGCCGGGTAGTGACTGCGTAATGAATTCCGAGCTCTCTGATAATGCGTTTTGTCGTCAGATCATAAGCTCCATATGGGTAGGCAAATGTTTTAGGCCGCTCCCCTATATTTTTAGCTATAGCCTCTATGGAATCCGCAATTAAGAGCCTCTGTTGTTTTTCATTCAGGCGATTATGGTGCACGTGTTGATGCGAATGGCTTCCTATTTCCCATCCGAGTGCTTTTAACTTTTTCAATTCATCCCACGAAAGCATTGCAGCGGGCAATTTTTCTCCGGCTTCTTCCCAAACGACAGATTTTTTTCCGATGTCGGAAGTAATTACAAAAACCGTCGCCGGAGCCTGGAACTCACTCAAAATAGACTCGGCGGCTATCAAATTATCCCGATATCCGTCGTCGAATGTAATTACTGCGGTTTTTGGTTGAGGAAATAAAAATGCTTCCGTAAGAGTGGAAAATCTGTATCCAAGAGATTTCAGAAAAGCAAGTTCAAAGCGCAGGAGTTTTGGCGATGTAAAAAGTCCGCGAATTGCCGCGCCTTTGGGTGGATAACCAATCCTGTGCAATCCGAGAATCAATGGGCATAAGGTGTTTTGATGCATAATTTAGCCTTCCGTGCCCTTTGATTTATTGTCCCGGATATACAATTCCGCTTGAGAGCCGTCAGGCTCGCGGAATATAAAATCTGCGAACACAATCTCTAAAAGGGCCGGAAATTCAGGCTAAATTTATTTACATTTCTTTACAATCGGATGATTCGGAATTTGCAAGCAGAAATATTCTGAAAATTATGTAAGACTTTTACCGATAAAAACTTTTTTAACTGGCAGATCTTTGGCTGGACTGGTTTTTAAAACTGTCCAAAATTTTTGCTTTTTTTGGGCTTTGTTTTGATACCAACTTGTTAGAAAAAATTAACCGCATAAAAGCGGAAATCGGAGGGCGGGCGGCAAGGCCCCGTCCTCCGATCTCCGCGTTAGACCTTCTTCCACAGTTCCCCAATCCAATGGAAGAGGCCGGCTCCGTAGTAACCATTTTGAGATTACATTGAATCCTGTTAGCCGGCAATCAATCTATTTCTGATTTATATGTAAGAATTATGCTTATTTTCTTGTAGGTGTTTGTCCTACAATCCGGTTTTTAAATTAACCGATTTTCCAGACAATACCTTGTAATTTCTGCATTATTCGCTAGTCCGGTTTTTTCAAGTATTCGTGATCGATAAGTACTTACGGTTTTTACACTTAGATATAGTTCTTCCGCGATTTCCGAAACCGATTTGCCGGCACCAATCGAGACAAATACCTCAAATTCGCGATCAGACAGTCTCTTGTGCGGTTCGTCTTCGTAACCGGCTTGAATATAGCCTGCCAGCAATTCCGCAACTTCAGGGCTTAAATATTTCTGCCCGCGAAATGAATGTTTGATTGCATGCACCAATTCTCCCGGTGCCGTTTCTTTTGTCAGATATCCGCTGGCTCCGGCCCGCAGTACACGCAAGGCATACTGATCGCTCGGATGCATACTTAAAATCAAAACCGGCAGGTTCGGTTCCATTTCCCGGATTTCTTTCAGAGTCTCCAAACCATTGCGTCCCGGCATTGTAATGTCAAGCACGACAACGTCTGCCCGGATTGATCGCAGCATTCTGAGCACCTCGTCGCCGCTTGCGGCTTCACCAACAACTTCAATCCCCGGATCGGAATTAAGTATTTGTACAAGCCCATGCCGGACTATCGTATGGTCATCTGCAATTATTACCTTTATCATGACTTTTTATTTGTGTTCTGCTTTTTGTTTTCATCGTTAATTTCGAATTCAACGATGGTTCCCGAAGTGCGTCCGGGCATGATCCTGAGTGTTCCGCCAGCCAATCGTGCCCTTTCCCGCATTCCGATAATTCCCATCTTTCCGGAACCGAAGATTGCTTCCTCAGTTATGCCTTTTCCGTTATCCTCGACCCTTATCCGCAAAATGGCATCTTCTTTTTCTACTGAGACCAACACTTCGGTTGCCTGCGAGTGTCGTGCGGCATTTGTCAAAGCCTCCTGAATTATCCTGAAGGCGGCTACGCTTGATTGATGGTCAATATCTATCTGTTCGTCAGATGCAAAAAAACGGCACTTGATACGCGTATTTCTCTCGAATTCGTTTGCAAGCCATTCGACGGCGGCTATCAAGCCAAAGTCATCCAGCACCGGCGGACGCAGTTCGGTTGCGATCCGGCGAACTGTTGCAATCGTAGTGTCTATATTTTCGGCGATTTTTTCTAAATCACTTTCACAATGCTGTGCAAAATCCGGTTTTGCAGCCTGTTGCACCTTTTGTTTGAGAAAATAAACGTCCATCTTTAATCTGGTAAGAAGCTGTCCGAGTTCATCGTGAATCTCCATAGCGATGCGCTTTTGCTCATTTTCGCGGACGGCTTGCTGATATTGGCTAAGCTGACGGAGCTGCTCGCGGGAATCCTTCAATTCCTCCGCTCCAATCCGCAAGCGTTCAGTAAGGTAGGCAAGAATCACGCCCTCAGAAATGAAGACGCTTATCCGGAGCAGTTCTTCAATCGAACCGTTGAATGTATAAAACGGCGGGATATAGTAGTAATCAATCATCAGCCCGCCAAGTACTGATACTATGATCGCGGGCAACATACCGCCCAGCCAGGCAGTAACAACAATAGCTGCAAGAAAAAGAGGAGCCGTTACGGGACGATCAACAAGCCGCCACAGACCGCCTGTTATCAGATGTGCGGAAAGCAGTATGAGAAGCACCGCCAAAACCCGCAGCGGCCAGTTAAGCGTCTGGAAATACTTCCTTATTCTAAAAAGCATTTCTGAATAACTGACAAAAACACCGGCGCTGGGGTCGCACGGATTATTTTTGCTATTTTAACGCTTCACGTTGGATAGTGAAAAGCTGTTTGATGCCGTTTTCGGCCAAAGTGAGCATTTGGTCCATTTGCTCGCGGCTGAAGGGTTCGCGTTCGGCAGTACCTTGTATTTCAATAAACTTTCCGGAGCCTGTGCACACAATGTTCATATCTACTTCGGCCTCAGAATCTTCAGCATAGGCAAGATCCAAAACAGGTGTACCTTCGATGATTCCGACGCTAACTGCTGCTACTTCCGTTAAAATCGGCGAACTTTTTATAATTCCGTTCGAAAGCAGTTTACGGCAAGCAAGGGCAAGTGCGACATAGCCACCGGTTATTGAGGCACAGCGCGTCCCGCCGTCGGCCTGGATTACGTCACAATCAACATAAATCTGACGCTCGCCTAATAATTTTAGATCTACTACGGCGCGGAGACTGCGGCCGATAAGTCGTTGAATTTCCTGTGTTCGTCCGGATGGCCGTTGCAATTCACGCTGTGTACGGATATTTGTTGCTCGCGGGAGCATCGCGTATTCTGCAGTAACCCAACCGGTTCCTTTACCGCGTAGAAATTGAGGCACGCGGTCTTCTACCGATGCGGTACAGATTACCTTCGTCCCTCCGATTTCAATCAACGCCGAGCCTTCCGCATATGGCGAAATATTTGGCGTTATTCTTGCTGTCCGCATTTGATCCGCCGCCCGCGAATCTATTCGAATATATGTCATAAACAGAAAATGGCAATCAATGGGTTTTATGGCTGTTTTTTTTAAGTTTTTAACTCGACAGCCTCAAGTTTTGAAGGCTTGGCACCGAGAAATCGTTCTGCGACGCGGCTAAAACGCTCCGCTGCATCAGTTACGTAAAAATGATCAAGGTCATCGCAGAGCGTCCGCTGCTCCGGCACTTCCCGATTGCTCGACAGGCCCGTCGTCTCCAAAATATTTTTCACTTCTTCGGCGGCCGCTTCGCCCGAATCTATGAGAATAACATTTTTGCCCACCGTTTGCTGTATGGCCTCTCTCAAAATGGGGTAGTGAGTACACCCGAGAACCAGAGCATCAGGGGAAAACCCGCGCATAGGGGCCAGATACCGCTCAGCAATGGAAAAGGTCTCGGGTTCGGCTGTCCAACCCTCTTCGGCCAACGGGACAAATAACGGACAGGAAATCTGTAAAACCTCGGCATCCTCGGACGCCCTTCGGATTGCTTCTACGTAAGCATTGCTTGCAACAGTAGCCTCGGTAGCAATAACTCCAATCCTCGGACTTCTGCCGCTCTCGGAAAATAGAGAAACAGCCCTTCGCCCGCCCGGCCCGATAACGCCGATTACTTCAATTCCCAATTTTTGCCGGATTTTTGGTAAAGCCAATGCTGAAGCCGTGTTACAGGCCACGACTAAGAGTTTTATCCCGTGCGAGGCCAAAAACATCGAATTCTCAAGGGCATAGCGCTCGACCGTCTCCAGCGACTTTGTCCCATAAGGTACTCGGGCCGTATCACCAAGATAAATAAAATGCTCGCGAGGCAATCTCTCGTGCAATGCACGATAAACAGTCAACCCACCGACGCCGGAATCAAAAATTCCTATCGGTAAATCTTTCGTTTCAAATGTGATATTTATCGGTTCAGTCACAAAGTTTTGAGAATATTGCCGCGCCGGACAAAATGTCAATTCAAGATCAAATCGCCTACATTTTTAAACGTTTTTTAAGGAAATTAAAATATTGCAAAACTTTTGCTGATTTTTTATACTATACGGACCTAAGCGGCGGGATTACACCAATCCCTCCGGCATAAACTGAACGCCCTCACAGCAAGCGTTAATCCAATCAGAATTGAGGTATCTCCCAAATGAAACAAAATTACTTTAACCGGTTCCCAAGAATTGTATCTTTTTTCTGTCTCACGCTCACTTTTTTACCCCTTTTTACAATTGCACAAAACACAAAAGAACCTCGAAAACCAACTAAATATTTAAGTTATTCAGGCAATCGAAATTCAGATGACGATGCAAAGCTGGCCGCTCTTATTCGTAAACTGACTGACCGCAGCAGCGAAGGCATTGTCATAAGGTCAAATGCAGACGGGTCGTTCTCCGCCGATCTAATGGGAAAATTTCAGAATGTCGTTCTGGGCAAGCTTGGTATCGATGGTGAGCCAATTGCGGCATGTATCGGTAGCATAGGCGAAGCAAATCAATTCCTGGGACGTGACCTTGATACCGGCAAAGTTCTGGATGGGCCGGGCCTTGTGCCGGACACAATCCAGGAAATCGCCAAACGCCATGGAATGAGCGTTGAAGAATTTCGTTACTATAGCCAGATGATTTCGGATTATCAACGCCGGCAATTTTTGATATCTCCAGGCTCTGCAAATATTATCATTCAAAATAATGACGGCGTTGCCGAAGGTTTTAATGATATTCAGCCGGCATTCGTCATTGGCGAGGGCGGAAATCCCGGTCTTACACGCGGAGCCCAACGCTTAAATGTATTCAATCAGGCAGCTTCGATTTGGGGATCATTCCTTGATAGTGCAGTGCAGATTCAGGTCCGTGCCCAATTCGACCCAATGACTCCGTGTTCTACATCGGGCGGCGTACTGGGATCTTCGGGCACGACAACCGTCCATCGAAATTTTCCGAATGCCGGATTTACAAATACCTGGTATCCTCAGGCGCTGGCTAATAAGCAGGCCGGTTCCGATCTCTCAGCCAATCCGGACATTAATTCCACTTTTAATACAAACGTGGATAACGAATGTCTGGGCACTGGCACACGTTTTTATTACGGATTTGACAATGCCGTCCCGCCGGGACGCATCAATCTCCTCGTAGTAGTGCTGCATGAAATGGGACACGGCCTGGGTTTTCAGACCTTTGTAAACGGCACCACAGGACAATATTTTTCATCATTTCCTGATATCTTTCTTTTGCGGATGTATGATCGCAGCCAGAACCTTTATTGGAATCAGATGAACGATGCCCAACGCTCACTGTCAGCGGTAAATCCCAATAATGTACTGTTCGATAGTCCCAGCATTAGACTGGAATCCGCTTTTCTAACTGCCGGCCGGGAAACTTCTACCGGCAGGGTTGAACTTTATACACCAAACCCGTTTCAATCCGGTTCTTCGCTGTCACATTTCAATACTGCCGCGACACCTAATCTCCTGATGGAACCTGCTATCAATCCCGGTCTCGGGTTAGATTTGGACCTTACCCGACAGGTAATGCGTGATCTTGGCTGGTACCGTGATACAACCGCAGATTCCATCCCCGATTCAATCATCAACGTAACCCCTAACAATGGTTCAGTAAATGTAGGCCAACAAATACAGATAAACTGGACTAATACAGGCGGTTTCAACAAAAATGTCACCATCGACCTTTCGACTAACGGCGGAAGCACCTGGTCGCCGATCGTTTCGGACATTAGCAATACCGGTTCATATACCTGGACAGTGCCGAATTCACCTACTTCGCAGGCACGCTTACGGGTCCGCGAGGCAGGTTTTGCGGAACCCGCAGGCATCTCTTCGGGAAACTTTTCCATTCTTGCGGCGCCTTCGTCGGCTTCGGTTAGCGTTTCCGGTCGGGTATTTGACGCTGCCGGCCGCGCAATAAAGGGTGCAACTGTTGTTTTTACAGATGGCAATGGTGTAGCAAGATCAGCTAAAACAAACAGTTTTGGATATTTCGCCGTGGACGGCCTGCCTTCCGGACGTCAGTATTTTGTAAATATTATGGCCCGCGGTCATCTGTTTTTGCCATTTGCAATAGATGTTGCGGAAGATGTAGGCGGTCTGATGATCGTGGCTTCGAATTGAAGCACCTGATAAATCTATAATTTATGAGATGAACGGGCGGCGAATTGGCAGTATGTGGTGGAGGCGGTGGGAATCGAACCCACATCCAAAGGCCTACGATCAGAGGAATCTACACGTTTAGCCGATTCACTCAAATATTTCGCCGCCCGACAAGCAGATGAACCGGCAAGACCTTGTCGGCAGCTAGCCCGGCTTGTATTTGAGATACCGCCGCGGGCTTAGGCGGCATCCGAGCCTGAACTGAGTTATGCCTTGACGGGTCGCTTCAGGCAGACTTCCCGCAAGACATCGCTGTTGCTAAATTTAATTAGGCAGCGAGAGCCAATTCTTCGTTGGCATTTGTGTTTCTTTCAATGTTTTAACGAGCTATTGAAAGCAAGCCCGACGTGCATCCAAAGATCATCCAAGCCCCTGTCGAAGCCTGTCGCCCCCAATAAGGGCAGTTGTCCGCTCAAACGCTAAAGAAGCGATTGATCAGAATACATTAATTTGATGAAAAACTAAAGTTATAGGTTTTCCGGCAGATTGTTCAGGGCAAATCTTTGTTTCCCCAACGCCAACGCGGCGGTTCGCCTTTAAGCCAGGCAATAAATACGACTAAGGACGTCAGGAGCAGCGTTGTAAAAATAAAACTAATAAAAGTTTTATCGGGAGGAAACAAAAAAGCAACCGCTAACATACCGGCTATGTATGCTGAAATAACAACCCATCCCTGCCATGTTTTTGGAGGCCCCCAGCCCCAACCATACCGCTTTGCCGGAAACCAGTATTTTTGCTCTTGATTATTCATTTGGCAGCTTTGCCGGCAGTTACCGGAGTCGGATATTTTGCCGTCCAACAGGCATTGCAGGTCGTCCCGGCATCAAACCCGATAGCAGCCAGCATTCCCTCCAGTGAAAGATAACCTACGCTATCTGCACCAATAAAACGACTTATCTTCCCGATATCGGTGTTATCAAAATCCGTGCTAAACCGCGCTGCAATTAATTCTTCACGGCTTGGCGTATCGACACCATAATAACACGGAGAGATAGTCGGCGGACAGGAAATTCGCAAATGCACCTCTTTGGCTCCGGCGTCGCGCACCATTTCGACAATTTTTTTAGAAGTAGTTCCACGAACAATCGAATCATCCACAAGAACAACGCGGCGTCCCTCAATCAGATCCCGAATCGGATTGAGTTTTAAACGAACTCCGAATGAACGAATAGACTGTGAAGGTTCGATAAAAGTACGACCTACATAATGATTACGGATTATAGCCTGGCGATAACTTATACCGGACTGCGTCGCATATCCGATTGCGGCAGCGACGCCAGAATCAGGCACAGGTACTACCAAATCAGCATCTGCCGGCTGTTCAATAGCCAGTTGCCTGCCCATTTTGTGCCTTGATTCATTGACAGATCGTCCGAAAATAATGGAATCCGGCCGTGAAAAATAAACATGTTCAAAAGTACAAAATGCTCGGCGCGTCTCGCGAAATGGCCGCATTGACCGGAGCCCTCCGGAATCGATGATCAGCATCTCGCCGGGCTCAACTTCGCGAACATATTCCGCATCTATCAAATCAAAAGCACAGGTTTCCGAAGCTACGCACCAGGCTTCATTGATTTTGCCGAGCACCATCGGCCGAAATCCCCGAGGGTCACGCACGGCAATCAACGAATCCAGTGTCAGAAACAGCAATGAAAAAGCGCCTTCGGTTTCTGCCAGAACACTTGTAATTGCTTCGACGACATTGTTAGCCGGCGTTCGGGCAATGCTGTGAAGAATCGTTTCCGTATCAGATGTGGAGGAAAAGATTGCACCTTCGCGTTCGAGTTCCCGACGCCTTACATCCGCGAAAGGCAGATTTCCATTATGGCAGATTGCCAATTGGCCATGCTGGCAGATGACGGAAAATGGCTGTACCTCTTTTATTGTGTTGCGGCCTGCCGTTGAATATCGCGTGTGGCCGATGGCAGAATTCCCGCTTAGCTTTCTGAGAGTTTCTTCATCAAAAACATCGGCTACCAGCCCAATCGAACGAAACTGATGCAGTTCATTTCCATCGGAAGAAACAATGCCGCAAGCCTCCTGCCCGCGGTGCTGCAGTGCAAAAAGACCGAGCTGTGTAAGTGTGGAAGCCTCCGGATGGCCAAAAACCCCGAAAATCCCACACTCTTCTTTGAACTTATCGAAAATAATCTCCATCAGAATATATTTTAGGATACCGGCACGGTTGAATTCAGCGGCCGCCATCGGCGCAAGACATTTTTAACCCGATGCCAAAAGAGCTGGCAGTAAGGAAAAATACCTCAGGAGGCCGGTAAAATACGGCCGCGACATTCTCCAAATCCTATTCGACGATAGCCTTCGCGTTCGCAGAAAGCCTTGATAATCACTTCATCTCCGTCTTCAAGAAATCTGCGCTCCTCACCGCTTGGCAAACTCACGGGTTCGCTGCCGCGGCGTGTTATTTCAAGCAGGCAGCCTAAAGAGTCTTTATCCGGCCCGCTTACCGTTCCGGAGGCAAGAAGATCTCCGGCTTGCAGATTACAGCCATTCGATGTGTGGTGCGTGATCATCTGACCGACTGTCCAGTAAAGGTCTTTTGCATTGGAAAGCGACAATCGATGCGGTGGAATGGCTTTGCTGCGCATTTCGGCAGTTTGCAAATATACTTCCATGTTAATGTCCAATCCGCCGAAGCGCCTATCGTCCTCAGACGAAAGGTAATCCAGCGGCTTCGGGTCATCAACCGGCCGCTCAAAAGCAGGCGAACGAAACGGCGCAAGCGCCTGCAAAGTTACAATAAATGGTGAAATTGTAGTGGCGAAATTTTTTGAAAGAAACGGGCCGAGCGGCTGGTATTCCCAGGCCTGGATATCGCGTGCCGACCAGTCATTGACTAAACAAAAACCCAATATGTGTTTATTCGCTTCGGATATCGGGACCGGCTCCCCAATCTCGTTTGTCCTGCCGATAAAAAACCCTAATTCTACTTCATAATCAAGGTTTTTACAGGGTATATAGACAGGAGGCATGTCAGGGTTGCTTCTGTTTTGACCTTTCGGGCGACGAATTTCTGTTCCGCTGATGACAATGCTCGAGGCTCTGCCGTGATAGCCGACCGGCAGCCATTTATAATTCGGCATCAGAGGATTATCGGGACGAAACATCGAGCCAACATTCGTGGCATGGTAAATCGAGCAATAAAAGTCCGTATAGTCGCCAATGGATAGAGGAATCTCGAAGTCGGCTTCTTCAATCGGAAACAGGCAACGCGCTGCCCGCTCACGAACCTTTTTCGGTGCAGATTCGGCAAATATTTCTGTAAGTTGTGGCCGGAGCAATAGCAGTTCAGCTCCGAGAAACTCAGACAAAACAGAAAGGTCAGTTATACCCTCCATCAATGCATCGCCTAACTGCCCATCGATCAAGCCGCAACGCGCCGCTTCTACCAGATCGAAAACCCGGTCACCGATTGCTATGCCCGGATGCGCGGGCTCATCTTCATCGTCGCTCCAAAAAGAGCAAAATGGCAGATTTTGTATCGGGAAATCATTGTTTGGATCGTTTGCCGATTCAATCCAGCTCCGTAGAGCCGGGTCATGTGTTTTATCTATCTGATTAAACATATAAAGTTGAATGTCGCGGTTGGCTAAAGCAGGCCGAGATTGCGAAGGTCTTCAACGGGCTCATCAAAAGAGCAGGAGCCGAAGGAATGCATACCTTTATCGCGGAGCCAGCCAAGCTGTGCATTTGTCAAAAAATGTTCTCCGCGCCAATTTACTCCGAAATCGTTGAATTCAAACGCCTCTTCGAATTCATCCTCGAGAACCTGTTCAAGAAGACTTACACGATAGCTTTCACGGGCAAAACCCGTCATTAAAAGCATGTTGAGAAATCCGTGCATCGTACCGCACGGAGCGTCCTCAGCATATGTCAATGGTTTATAACAGCGAAGCGGGTGATGCAGACCGGCCGTCGCTTTGAATGGCACATTCGCGGCCATACATGTCCGTACAAAACGGATTATTTGACGCGAGCCGGGGAAAGCCTCAGGTGTTATCCCGCCGGTTCTGATTTTTGCACGCTGACCGCGAAGAGCAAGAGCGGAAACAAGATCGGGCAAATCCTCTCCGATGGAAATCTCAAAATAAGGAATTACGCCATCCGGCATTGCCGCAAGCGTGTTTTCGATCTTGGAAACCGTATTTGCCCTGACTTCTATAACGTCCGCTACGGCAGTAAACTCGGAAAAACGGCGATTAAATTCTTTTACTGCAGATATTGTTTCGTAAATATCTTCACCCGCAATTACGGCAAGGTGCCATTTTCCCGCCTTGTCACGGCGTGCCGGTTCTTCGGCAATTTCAATAAATTCGGATAAACGGGCGGCCGGCACGACAAAACGCCCGAGCATCCATTCATGGTTGCTGTTTCGATACGTCGCGTAGTTTATGACTGCCTCCGCCATAGTAACCTGAGATGGCGGAAAAAGGCCGGCGTAATCTATTACCCGTGTCAACAATGCTCGAATAGAAGCCGGCGGACAGTTTGTTTCGGTCCGAACTGCGTTCATTTGACTCGTTACCTACATTTTGAACCCAAGAAAATAATAAAGTTTCGTTACCTTATTTACAAACCTGTCATCGGTTGCTTGCTTCTTTGCCGTTGTTTCGGGTATTGTTTCAACGAATCAAATACAGGAATTTATTCAGATGCGAGTATTGGGAATCGATCCGGGAAGCGAAACCCTCGGCTGGGGCATCGTCGAAGGCACGGGACGCAAATATTCCGGACTCGGTTTCGGCGTCGTAAAGTCAAACGTTAAGCTTACCTTTGCCGCGCGTCTCTTGTCGGTTTACGACGGCGTTTCGGACATCATTGACCGCTTTGCGCCGGATACTCTCTCTATCGAAGAAGCTTTTTATGCCTCAAATCCATCGGTAGCGATTAAACTTGGCCAGGTGCGAGGCGTGATTTTACTTCTCGGGCAGCAGCGCGGGCTTAGAATCGCAGAATATGCGCCGCGGCTGGTCAAGCAAACCGTTGTAGGATATGGAAACGCGGAAAAACGTCAGGTTGCGGAAATGGTGCGTATTTTGCTGAAGCTTGATATGGCACCTCGTCCGCACGATGCAGCCGATGCCCTTGCGTTGGCAATTTGCCATTTGCACCATTCAGGATTGGCAGAACGTCTTGTAAAAAGCCGTAAATAATTGATTATAAAAAACTTCCACCATTGGAGGACAAAACCAATGAAGTCCTTGCTTCTGACTTTAACTTTAGGCTGTTTTGCTGTTTTTTCCCCGGTCCATTTCGGACAGCCGCCTTCTGCCCGTAAAGATGTCAGCCGTAGCGCCGTCGTTCAGCCATTTGCGGTCGGGAAAACAGGTGTTGTTGTAGATGAAACCTTGTCCGTACTTCGTAAAACACCAAGCCTTTTCGGTGAACCGATTCATAGAATGCGAAGCGGCCGCAAGGTCAGGATTCTTGCCGTTCGTGAAGCTGACGGCGTCCGATTCTTTCGTGTCGTCGCCCCGCCGTCATCCGCAGGCTGGGTACAGGCAGATGCAATATTCGGTGAATTTCGTGATGGTGACGATGCTCGAATGACACGCCTTATATCGGCTATGACTGGTTTTGAACAGCTTGAAACTGCCTTGCTTTTCCCGGAGCTGTTCCCGAAATCTCCCCTGCTTCCAAAGATTTTGCTCCTGATAGGCGACCTGGCCGATGATGCCGCAATAAAATTGTCTCGAGATGCAGCCTCCAGATTAAAAAGACCCCAGATGGCGGCTACAGGAGCTCCGCTGCACAGCTACTTTCTTAATTTTGTCAGTCTTGACCGTTATCGAAAAGTTGGAATAGTTTTTCTTTTCAACCCTGAAAAGAAAAAATTCTATTATGAAGGTGCAAAATGGAGGCAGGTCATCGCCTTAGCTCCAAATTCGGACGAAGCGGCCGAAGCCCGAAAAAGGCTCGAGACACTTAAAAAGAATATGGAAACAACCGGCGAAGATAATTCTGCGGCAGGTTCAACTAATAATTGAGACTTAGAGCAATCTCTGCGGCAACCTTTGCATTATTTTCCAGCAGGGCTACATTTGCGGAAAGAGTCCGTTTATTGCTTTTTTCAGACATCCTGGATAACAAAAAAGGTGTTATTTCCTTACCTTTGATTTGTCTGTCTTTGGCCTCACGGAGTGCGTCCAGCAAAAGGGGTTCCAGTTCTTCCTGACGCATCTCTGCCTTTTCAGGCACCGGAACAGTTACAAGCAGGCTGTTTGTAAACCCGAGTTCGAGGCGTGCATCGGCAATTTTTGCGACTTGACGTCCATTTTCTACCCTTCTGTCAACTTTTAGTCCGCTCGAACGTGAATAAAATGCGGGAAATTCATCACATTGCCAACCCAGAACCGTAACGCCAAAGGTTTCAAGCCATTCACGTGTTGCGGGTAAATCCAAAACGATTTTAGCACCCGAACAGACGACTATGACCGGTGTCCTAGCAAGCTCCGGCAGGTCAGCGGAAATATCAGTTCTGTCTCCCCGATGCACACCGCCGATTCCGCCGGTAGCAAAAACGCGAATACCCGCACGGTGAGCTATCAGGGCCGTAGAAGCCACTGTAGTCGCTCCGCTAAGCCCCAGGGCTGCGGCATATGGCAAGTCTTTACGGGAGAGCTTCAGAACGTCTTTCC
This sequence comes from Acidobacteriota bacterium, assembly GCA_040756215.1. Taxonomy (GTDB): domain Bacteria; phylum Acidobacteriota; class Blastocatellia; order Pyrinomonadales; family Pyrinomonadaceae; genus OLB17. The sequence goes on along the minus strand of JBFLZQ010000001.1, from coordinate 25,303 downwards.
CATCAGCGAGCCGTTCAAATTCCGCATCCGATAGCCCAACGGATATTTCACCGTCAAAAATGGCTATTGTCGCGGGAGTAACGCCCGCATCGCGGATAATCCGCTCCATGTTGTAGGCCGTTTCCAGATTAACGGGATACGGCAAGCCATGGGCAATTACGGTTGACTCCAAAGCGACGATCGGGCGTCCGAAATGCAATGCGCCTGAAACTTCCTCGCTGAATCTGAGTTTCATCCTTGATTATTTAACAAACTTTCCAATACGGTTTAGTCTTGGGTGTGTAAGACAGCCCAAAAAACTTCCATTTGAAGCAGATCGGTCACATGACCAATAGACAAACATTGCCCGCCCGATAACAAGTTCACGCGGCACAAATCCCCAGCCCCGGCTATCGTCGCTCTGGTCACGACTGTCACCAAGAACTAAATAGCTATTGTCCGGAACCCGCATGGGTTTGCCTTCGACTGCGAAATTGTAACGTGAAACCGGCAGATTTATTCCCGCCCGGACAGCATTCATCGTAGTCGAGGAATAATAAACGTTCCATTTTTCGTCCGGATTACGCTCCTCGAACTCCCGTGTGTCAAGTGCCGAATCCTCATCATACGAGTCGCCGATGATTCTATGTTCCGGAAGCAGTTTCCCATTGATGAACACCTGATTGTTTTTGAATTCCACCGTTTCTCCGGGCAATCCGATGACACGTTTTACGTAATTCATCTGATATTTTTTAAAACCACGGCGGCGATCTGAATCCGGATCGGCTGCGTTTCCGGGATATTTAAAGACAATAATGTCACCGCGGCGAATCTCCCGCATGGGTAAAAAAGGCAGCGGATCGCCGCCCGGATTGAAAATAAACTTGTTTACTATCAGATAGTCACCAATCAGAATGGTGTTTTGCATCGAGCCGGTAGGCACCGTAACTGCCTGCAAAACAAATGTCATTCCGAAAAGAGCCATAATCAAAGTTACGGTCAATGATTCGAAATATTCACGGGCAAGTGATTTAGGCGGGCCGACTGCTTTCGACTCTCCGCTCTCCGATTGATTCTCTACGGTCTGATTTGCCGCTTCTTTCTGGGTCATAACTTCCTTCTTGCTCAAGGTATATTATCCTAATTTCTTTTTTTGATTGGATTTTGGCCTGGAACTTTGCAAAGCTTCGATTGCCCGGCTGGCTGCCATCATTTCGGCGGCTTTTATTGTTTTTCCAAATCCGGCCGCACTGCCGCCTTCCCATTGTGCCTCTACATAAAACATTCTGTCGTGCGGCTGTCCTTCGCTGCGCAGCAGAGTATAGACCGGCGCCGGTAACTTGCGTGCTTGCAGAGTTTCCTGCAGCAGCGATTTGTAATCCAACGAAGTCTCCGGCGAAATCTGCTTCAAAACATCAGCAAAAATAAACGAAATAACCGCCCTTGCCGAAATATAACCGCCGTCAAGAAAAATTGCCCCAATTAAAGCCTCGAGCGTGTTTGCAAGTAACTGCGGCTTTTGCCTGCCTCCGGAATGTTCTTCACCGCGTCCAATCCTTATATGATCACCAATCGAAAGGCTTGCGGCAATCTCTGCAAGAGTAACCGCGCTTACAAGCCGGTGCTTCATCAACGTCAGGCCGCCTTCCGGCGTATTTGGATATTTTCTGAAAAGAATCTCGGCAATCGCTAATCCCAATACCGAATCCCCTATAAACTCCAGCGATTCATTATCAGCCGAGCGAATCTCATGGTCCGGCTTACCTTTGAGGTTTTCGTGCGTCCAGGAACGATGCGTCAGGGCACGAGTCAGCAGTTCTGGCTCGCTGAATTTATAACCAATTGCCTTTTCAAGTTTTATGAGATCCATCTGCTTCTTAGATCAATTGTATTTTATAGAGTGAATAAATAAAAAGCCGGCCGCCTCGGAAACCCGAAGCGGCCGGTACGATTTGTTAGATCATTCTCTATCGGGAGATCAATTGGAGGTCTTTACCGTCGCCGCAGCCGGCTTTGCGGTTCCCGCAGCTTCGGTTCCGGTTGTGGAGACCTTGGTATTGACCGTAGAGGCACCGGGTTTAGCCACCGTAGTGGTGGTAGGCTCTTCGTCAATCACCGGTTGAACGGGAGACGTCGGATCCGGCAAAGGCTTAGCGGTTGCCGTTGTTACCCATGCATCGATGCCTTCGGTTTTATCGAAACGGCGTTTGTAGAGATCCGTCAGCCGGTCGTAAAGCTGCTTTTTATAAGCTTTGGCGGCGGCAGTGGTATCCTTTGCCAGCGTGTAGGCACGGCTGTAAGCATCCAATGCACGTTCCGTATAGCCATTAAAAAGAGCGACTTTTGCCTTGATTTCATCATTAAGTTTGGCCTTTTCCTCATCGTTGGTCAGTGTCTTGAGGTTTTCGATCATCTTGGCGATTTCACCACCGATCGGACCTGCTTCGTCAACGTAGTATTCTCCAATCAAAGCATACATCGGGGCATACTGCTGCTTGGAGCCGGGCAATTTTGTTACCTCGTAGAAATAGGTAACTCCCGTTTTCTTATCGTTTTTGCCTACGTAATAGATATAGCCGAGGCCGTAAGTCAATTCACTGATTGCATTTTCGCGGTTACCAAAGGCATATTCGAAGACCCCGAACTGCCCGTTGAGCGACGCTTCACCTGCCTTGAGTTTATCGAGGGCGAGTTTTGCCCATCTGATGGACTGATCATTGTATTTCGTGTTTTTGTTTGCCGTCTCGACTACTCCGATCAAGGCCATCGGGATCAGCTGATCTATTGCCTTATCAGGAATTAGGTTATAAATCGCTTCGCCTGCGGTATAAACATCGTCCCACTTTTTGCCTTTGATGCCATCATCGAACTGCTTGTAAAGAGCATTCAATTGTTCACGGAGTTTCTGGTTTTTGATCCATTCGTCAAGCTTTGGAACCCAGGCCTTGACAAAGGCTGCCTGATCTTTCCAGGCTTCGCAATTGCCGAATTTTTCAAGAAACTCTTTACCTGCCTTTGATGCAACCTCGCGGTCAGCAATCGTCAAAGGCTTCTTATTGTAAGTTTCGGTAAACTTTTCATAAAGAGCCGAGGCTCCGTCAATATCCGCGCAGACGTCACCGCCCGGTGGGTTTTGGGCCGAAACGCCAACGGCTGCAATCGAAATGAAAAGCAGCGCTAATGCCATTGATCTAAAAATCGTTTTCATTTTTTTACTTCCTCCAACTGAAACTGCCAGATTTTTCAATCGCAACCAAGCGGCGTTTACGGCCGTACGTTTGCGGATTCCTGTGATGATACTAGGCGACGAATAGTTGCAAGAAAATCACTTTATCCGGCGGCTGATAAAATTTTTATTATTGGATCCCGAAACAAGATTCGGAACGTAAATAATCACGTAATAACTGCGGCTATGTCAAGCCCGCCAAATGATTCCGTAATTCCGGAAGAAGCTTTTGTCCAGCGATTGGCAAAACGCAACAAAAGGCCCGAAATGATTATCGGGCCTGGAAAAATCCGTTTGTAAACTCTTTTATCAGTTTTTAATTACTCGCGGCCGTGACGGGACATTTTTATCCGTCGATTTATCTTTATCATATTCGATAACGACAGGTGGGAATACAGGTTTGCTCTGAGTTGTTTTTTGAACTTTTTTCTGGACCGTCTGCGGAGCGGAACCTGCTACGATAACGGGACGGCTTTCGCCATTTGCGAGTTCTTGAGCAGATTCATCTTCTTCCTCATCCGAAGCGGCCGCCAATATTTCGGCGGAGGGAGCCGGCCTCAAAGCCTTGAGTGCCATATATTTATCGATATTTCGCTTAAGACGCGGCGCAAGAGAGCGATAAATCTGAGCTGCTACGGACGCGGCTGTCCGGCCGCGTTCGCCTTCCCCGCGCGTAATAACAACTACAGAATATTGCGGATCTTCTACCGGTGCGACAGATGCAAAAAGACCGATCCAGGAGCCGTTAAAGATACAGGAACCTGTTTTACCGGCAACACCCAGCGATTGATCCATATTCCGATGAGCGGTGCCATATTCGGCGGCGCCGATCATTCCGGGCAAAAGGCTCTGAACCGTTCTGTATGAAATCGGTACACTTTCGCCAAATTTCGGTGTAAAACGTGATTTTCCTTTAACGATTTGTGGAACTACCTTTTTACCTTCATTGGCGATTGCGGAAACCATAACGGCAAGTTGCAGCGGAGTTACTTCAAAATCATCGCCGTGCGAGTAAATACGAAGGTTATTATTTCCGAATGGCAATTTGCCTGCGGTTTCACCCGCGACGTTGATGCCGGTTGGCTGCCCGAGCCCGAGACTGCGTGCATAAGCAAGCATCTTTGCATTTCCCACGGCGGCTCCGACACGCTGGAAATAACCATTGTCCGATTTGGCAAGTGCCAGATCGAGATTCATTCGAGATGAGGTTTCGCCGATTCCGCCATCCGAATTGATTACATTTTCATTTAAACCGCTGACGCCGGTCACCAGTTTTATGGTGGAGCAGGGCTTGAAACTGTTTCGGATTGCCCAATCCTGATTGACAATTGTCAAAATTTTACCGGTTTTGGCTTCCATTACGACTACTGTCCCGGCGCGTTCACCGAGTGCCTCAATGGCGGCACGGCGAATTTCCGGGTCTTCGCCTTCGATTGAATCATTCTGAATATTTTCGGCCGTCTGTGTCTTCAGGCTGCGTTCAAAAGCCAGTTTGCGTTCACGTGCAATGCGCGCCGCTTCTTCACGTCTGCGCTGTTCTTCTATCGCAGCAAGCCGACGGGCTTCTTCTGCTTTTCGCCGTCTTTCTTCAGCCCGGCGTTCGGCCGGAGTAAGTTTTTTGCTATCCTTTCGCTGATTCCTGTCATCTTTGGCGACGGTCTTTGATGATCGTCCGCGGTCGCGTTCGTTTCGGGCGCTATTTTTAGATGTTTTTGTTGATGAAGCCTCCCGCCGTTGTGCAGAAGTATTTTTTGCATCCTTTCGGTTGCGTTCTGCCTTATTGGCAGAAGTTTTTGAATCTTTATTATTTGATTGTTTTGATGAGGTTGCTTTCGCCGATTGTTTTCGGGCATCCTTTGACGTCGCGGCGGGACTCTTAGCAAGTGGTTTGGATTTTGCGGCATCGCCTTTCTTTCGTGACTGGGCATCGGCAGCCGGCGCCAGTAAAAGAGCGAGAAACAATGCAAAAAATGATAATTTTAAAAGACGTGTTTCGGGCGGGCTCAACTTCATCTATTACCTCAGATAATGAACGGATTTTATTGTGAATGTCGAGGAGACGTTGTCGAGCGGCCACGACATATCTGCCGCTCCGCTGACGACTTTGAAACCAAAGCCAAATCAGAATATAACATTGTGAGCCTTCGGCGGCAAGTATTATTGATTACTCCCATAAGCAAAATTTACAGATGAACCTGTTAAACACATTTCGCGGCCGACTTTTGTTGATTTTCGCTTTTCTTATAATTGCTACCCTTGCGGTGCAATATTACGTTAATTTGCTGTCTCAGGCCGAGAACAACAGGCAGCGGGAATTACAGGAACAGGCACTTGTTGCGGGTATTTCCGTCGGAATCAGCAGTCTGACCAGCAAAGATTATCGGGTCGCAGATTTGATAAATGACCCCGCACAGACTTTTCTGGATGAATCTTCGCGCGAAAGGATCCGCGACATAATCGTAATTGATAATGAATGGCGCATTACCGATAGTCTGAATCCGGATTATTTGCCTTACGAGAGCGATGGTGGAGAAATAATCTATAAACGGCTGCCTGAATTAACTGATTTGCCGCCGCTGCTGGAAGGCAAAAGACTTGGGCGTGACCTGGAATATTTTCCCAACAGCAACAGATCCATCGGGACAGAAACATCCGATGAGGCGCACGCAATCCCCGTCGAGACCAGCCGCGGGCGATGGTACGTCCTGGTATTGCTCAAAAATGACAAGGGCGAAATAGCACGCAGAGCGGCACAGCCGCTAATTGCGACGCTTATCATCCTGCTGATATCAACGCTTGTAACTATCTTTTTGGTCTGGCGATTCACCCGTCCGATTGCCGAATTGTCTCAAGCCGCACGCGAAGTCGCGGCAGGAAATCTCACGGTTTCAGTCAAGGAGTATTCGCGAGGTGATGAAATGGCGCAGCTGGCCCGCAATTTCAACGAAATGGTAGGCGAATTGCGTAAAACACGCGAACTCGAGACAAAACTGGCACAGGCAGAAAAAAGCGCCGTCATAGGCCGGCTGGGATCGGCAATCGCTCACGAAATCCGAAATCCTTTGAATTACATAAACCTGACGCTTGATTACCTGCGTTCAAGGTTCGCTCCGGATGATCCCGAAAAACAGGCCGTGTTCGAAAAACTTACCTCGCAGCTAAAGGCTGAGGTCGCAAGAATTAATCAGCAAATCTCGGATTTTCTCAACTATTCCCGTCCGGCAAAGGCAAACCTCAGGCCAATCGAAGCATTACCCGTCATCCGCGATTCATTACGCCTGATAGAGGCTCAAGCCGAAGATAACAATATCAAAATAGCAATAGTCGAAAACGGAACCGTACCTAAAATCATCGCCGATCCTGATTTCCTGCGTTCGGTTTTCAATAATCTTTTTATCAATTCGCTGCAGGCACTGGGCAGCGACGGCGGAAACATCAAAATCACGCTCGGCACCGATGGCCGTGACAAGGTTAAAATCGAAGTTGCCGATACCGGACCGGGGATACCTTCGGAAATTCTTGATAAAATTTTCGAGCCTTATTTTTCTACGAAAGAAACAGGCACAGGGCTTGGCCTTGCAATAGTCCGGAAAATAATCGAGGTGCACAATGGCACAATCAGAGTAGAATCCGCATCCGATGCCGGAGCAAAATTTATTATTTTGCTGCCGGCGGCCGATGTTACCGATGATAATTTAATTGTAACAAACGGGAATTAAGACATTTTTATGGCTAGAAAATCAATCCTGGTAGTTGACGACGAAAAAAATCAACGTGAAATACTCGAAACCATTCTTACAAGTGAAGGTTACGACGTAACGACGGCCAGCTCCGGCGAGGCCGCAATGAAATTTGTCGAATCGAGACGTTTCGACCTGGTGCTTACCGATTTGAAAATGGCCGGGATGTCCGGCCTTGACCTACTGAAGGAATTAACCAATTTCGACAAATCGATAATAGTTATTCTTTTGACGGCTCACGGCTCGGTTGATTCGGCCGTTGACGCACTTCGCCTCGGAGCTTTCGACTATCTGCAAAAGCCTTATGATCAGGCCAAGCTGCTGGAAACCGTCTCGCGCGCGCTCAACAAATTGTCAGCTCTGGACACGGAAATCATTTCCGTATCTCCGGAAATGGACAAGGTTAAAAAGTTGATCCTGAAGATTGCGAAGTCCAATTCGACAGTTCTCATTCGCGGAGAAAGCGGAACGGGCAAGGAACTGATTGCCCGCTCGATTCATCTGAACAGCCTTCGCTCGAATCAGGTTTTCCAGGCCGTAAACTGTGCGGCAATCAACGAAAACCTACTGGAATCCGAACTATTCGGCCATGAAAAAGGTTCATTTACCGGTGCGGTGAGCGAAAAAAAGGGGCTTTTTGAAATTGCCGATGGCGGTACGCTTTTCCTCGATGAAATCGGCGAATTGGATATCGCTCTACAGGCAAAATTGCTGAGGGCTCTGCAGGAACGCGAGATAAGGCGCGTCGGCGGCGTAAAAGATATTCCTGTTGACGTCCGTGTGCTTGCGGCAACGAATCGGGACCTTTTAAAGATGACCGAAGAAAAACGTTTTCGCGAAGATCTTTATTACCGGCTGAATGTTCTCTCTATCGAGATTCCACCGCTGCGCGAACGAAACTCGGATATTCCGGTTCTGACCGATTATTTTCTGAAAAAACATACCCGCGGAACGGACCGCGAAATAAAACTCAGCCCCGAAGCAAAAAAGATAATTGAAAACTATCATTATCCCGGCAACGTCCGCCAGTTGGAATCCGCGATAGAACGCGCCATACTTTTGTGCGAAAACGACGTAATTACGCCCGATGACCTGCCGCCGGAAATGACAGCGGGAGACCGCTCCGCCGCAGCAGCAGCCGGCAATGAACAATTCATATTGCCGCCCGAGGGAGTTAACTTTGAAGATGTCGAACGGAGCCTGATAATGCAGGCGATGGAACGTACGGACCATAACATAACGAAAGCGGCAAAATTGCTCGGCCTTACGTTTCGCACTCTTCAATATCGTCTCGAAAAATTTGGAATCAAAAAAGATGAGGATGCATAGCCGCCGGAAACCGTAGTCCTTTGCGGTTTTTTGTTCGCGGCCGTTCCTCGCCGGTAAAAAAATCTCATTTCATGTGAAAATCGGGTTATCATAACCGCATAACGAGGATTATCTCATGGAAGCTTTATCTACCATTTCTATCGCACTCGGCTCGGCCTGGACAAGCGGGATAAATCTTTACGCTACCGTAGCGGTGCTCGGGCTGCTGCAGAAATTCGGAGCCACGCGATTGCCCGGCGGGCTCGAAGCTTTGGATAACTGGTTGATAATCGGCGCTGCAGTCTTTCTATATCTGATCGAGTTTTTCGCAGACAAATTCCCTTATGTGGACAGCGTTTGGGACGTTGTCCACACATTCATTCGGGTGCCTGCCGGCGCAATCGTCGCATATGCCGCGGTTTCGGATCTGGATCCATCCATTTCGGTAACGGCAGCTCTTTTGGGCGGAGGGATTGCCTTTTCCTCGCACGGCTCCAAGGCAGCCGCCCGCATCGGGGCTAATCTCTCGCCCGAACCTATTTCAAACTGGGTGCTTTCTCTGGCCGAAGATGCAATTGCCATTTTCGGCACCATTGCAGCGGTTTTTGCTCCTATTCTCTTACTGGCGATTTTAGTCGTCTTTTTGCTTTTCTTCGTATGGTTTTCTCGCCGTATTTTTCGTGCCATTCGCCGGTTACTTGTAGCGGCGGCCGCTTTCATCCGCGGGGAGAGCTTTGCCGAAGTCGCCCGTAAAGCAGGTTAATTTTATGCAAAGAAATGACTTTGCACGATATCTTTTGGCGGCCGCCTCGATTGTCTTTGCTCTGCTGACGTTTTATTTTCTTTATTCGGATAATGCGGATGCCGCATTTGTTTCCGCAATTTTTGCTATTTCTGCTCTTTTCCTATCGTTACGCTTTCAAATCGCAGAAAGAATCCGTCAACGCAGTATTGACAACACCGATCCGGACTCCTGAGAAACATTTAATCAGGTAATATCTTCCCGTTAAAGGGTATTTTATCCGACGTGTTTGGAACTTGCGGCTAAAGTCGCTATCATCTTGCTTGCATTCCTAAATTATCGTTCGGCTGGAGTTGCGGCCGTCCGTAAAAGTTTTATAAGGACCCGGTGCAACTATGGAATCGGTTACACAGCAAGTGCTGGACGCCGCGCGCAGGCGTGACTTTGCGACTGTCCGACGATTGACGGCGGCGCTCGAAGCCAGCGATATCGCCAATCTGATGGAGGAAATCGATAACCCGAGCGATCTCGCTCTGGTATTCCGTTGCCTCCCTCGCAATCTGGCGACAGATGTCTTCGAATATCTGGCTCTGCCGGAACAAACCAAACTTGTCGAATCTTTGACTAATGAAGAAGTCAGCCAGGTGCTTGAAACAATGGCTGACGACGACCGGACCAGATTTTTTGAGGAATTGCCGGGCGAAGTTACGAAACGTCTGCTTTCGTTGCTTTCGGAAGAGGAACGAAAAAAAGCACTGCAGCTTCTCGGTTACCCGGAAGGGAGCGTCGGCCGTCTGATGTCGCCGCATTATGTCCGCGTCAAGCCTCATTGGACGGTACGGCAGGTGCTCGACCACGTCCGCGAACATGGAAAAGACAGCGAAACGCTGACGATGGTTTACGTAGTAAATGATCGCGGCCAGTTAATAGATGAAATACGGATGCGTGCTTTTTTGCTCGCTCCGCTGGATACGAAGGTTTCGGACCTGATGAACTACCGCTTCGTTGCGCTCAAGGCGACGGATTCACAGGAAGAGGCTGTAAACGTCTTTCGCGAAGCGGATTTGCCGGCTCTGCCGGTTACAGATTCCGATGGAGTGCTGATCGGCGTCGTAACAAGCGATGACATCCTTGACGTTGCCGAAGCTGAAGCAACCGAAGATATCCAGAAATTCGGCGGTTTGGAAGCATTGGATCTGCCTTACGTTGATACTCCCTTTTTTACCCTAATCAGAAAACGTGCCGGCTGGCTGGTAATTCTTTTCCTGGGCGAAATGCTGACAGCTTCTGCAATGGGACATTTCGATCAGGAAATCGAGCGCGCGGTCGTCCTCGCCCTGTTTGTTCCTTTGATTATTTCCTCGGGCGGAAACTCCGGTTCGCAGGCGGCAACGCTTGTAATCAGGGCAATGGCTCTTAAGGAATTGACAATCAAAGACTGGTGGTACGTTATGCGCCGTGAAATCCTTTCAGGATTCTTTCTTGGCATAATTCTCGGCTCTATAGGCGTTTTGCGAATTACGCTCTGGCAAAAACTCGGCCTTTTCGATTATACGGAGCACTGGCCTCTTGTGGCGTTGACAATCTTTTTATCGCTTATTGGCATCGTAATGTGGGGGACGCTTTCAGGATCGATGATTCCCTTCGTACTGAAACGACTTGGATTGGACCCGGCAACTTCGTCGGCGCCCTTCGTGGCAACTTTGGTGGACGTTACCGGGCTGGTGATTTATTTTTCTATTGCAGCAATTGTGCTTCGCGGCACACTTTTATGAATCAAAACGGCTGGCGTTATGCGAAGTGTTAAATCCTTATTTATCCCGACTGCATTGTTTTTCTGCCTGGTCACGGCTTTATTCAATCCCGTATTTGCCCAGATGTCGCGAAAGCCATCGCCGTCCCGCGAACCGGCCGGAGCAATGGACAAACGCCCGGATTCTAAGAAAAACTCACTTTCTGCGATTCGTTCGCGTTCGGAATTTGATTCCATTGCCAGGGTCTATCACGAAGGCACGCCATATGCTTTGCCACATCTGATGTTTGTGATTGACAGGCGGGCCGGTAACAGGATTTATTTCATTAATTCGCAACGCTATCGGTTTCATAAGGATTTTCTTCTTGCAACTTTTCTGGTGCCGCGTGGAGCTGATGTCTTCAAGCCCATCTATCTCGACGAAGATCGTCGTTTCATCGTCGGGACTATCGCCTGGCAGAGTCCGGTCGAAAAATTTACATGGGAATTATGGGAGGGCGATAAGGCAACCGCCGCTCATATAGCCACGGCACATAGGGTAATCAACGCCGCCTTTTATGAAACCGTCGCGTTCAAGCCAAATTCCGCAGAACAGGAATCTGCCGCCGCCGGTCTCGATATTCCGCTGATTACACAGGACGAACTAAACCGGAATCAGGCATATCTCGCTCTGAACACCGGCACTGCCGTCGGGCGTATTCATATCATTGATAAGCTGGATGATACCGTCGAGATCGGTGATAACGAAATTGTCATTTTGAAGGAACTGCCGCAGTCTTTGCCGCCGGTTCGCGGTATTATTGTCGCAAAGCCGTCCTCGCCGCTTTCGCATATCAATATACTTGCCCGCGGATGGAATATCCCGAATGTTTATATCAAAGACGCAGATAAACTTTTCAGGCAATATGATACTTACGTTTACCGGCTGGAGGCTTCGCTGACAGATTACAAGCTCGTCCCGGCTTCGGCTGATGAGGTAAGGACAAAATTTGCCTCGCCGGACCAGATAGTCCCGCCCGTTGACTTAAATGTCCGCAGTCTGGCGGGTTTGCGCGAAATGCGTAAACGTGACAGCAAAGCCTATGGCTCAAAAGCTGCCAACCAGGGAGAAATCATCAATGCCCGAATACCGGGAATCATTGTCCCCGATGGATTTTCGATTCCTTTTTATTGGTACGCAAAATTCATGAAGGACAACGGCTTGCAAGACAAAATTGAGGACTTAATGGACGATTATGATTTCGTTCATAATCCTCGCGTCCGCCGTGGAAAACTGGAAGAATTCCGGGCCGCAATCATAAATTCTCCAATGGATGCCGGCCTCAGCGAAGAAATAATCAGGCGCTGGAAGACTCAGCTTGGCGGTCGGCCGGTCTTCGTCCGCAGTTCTTCAAATTCGGAAGACCTTCCCAATTTCAGCGGAGCCGGGCTTTATTCCAGCGTCGCAAACGTCCGTGATGAAGCCAAGCTGCTCGAAGCAGTCAAAAAGGTCTGGGCATCGCTTTGGAACTTTGCAGCCTATGAAGCGCGGGTGCGCAACTACATCAGCCAATCTGACGTTTATATGTCCGCACTGGTTCAGATCGGCGTGGATATGGAAAAAGGCGGCGTGATGATTACAAGCGATCCATTCGACCCCAAAAACAAAGACGCTGTCTATATCAGCGCGGTCTGCGGCCATAATTCACGCGTAGTTGACAATAGCGGAGTGCCCGAGCAGATTCTCTATAATCCGCGGTCTGATTCGCTGGTCGTGATGACGCTTTCGCAAGCGGAAAATGCCTTGCGTTTCGACGAAAAAGGTGACCTCAAGGAAACGGCTGACAAATGCGCCAATTCGCGCCGTCGCGTTTTGACCGATGCACAGGCAAAAAGCCTCGCGCGCGTCGCGCTGCGGATCCGGCGAGTTTTTGGCACAAAGCCGCAGGACATCGAGTGGGGAATAATCGGCGGGCAAATCTACATTGTCCAGTCCCGTCCCTATATTCTGAAAAATTAGCCGGGTTACGGGTCACTTTGTGATTTACGGTTATGGAATTAAAATCAAAAGTATGAGTAAGTTTCTGCTTTTGATTTTCGCAATATTTCTCGGCGCCTGTTCGCAGGTTCAAAACAACCGGTCTGGAACGGCAGAAGATATTAAGCCGCTTCGTGCCGAAAAACTGGAGTCCACGGTTACGCACACTTCGGAAAATCAGCCGGTTCCCGGGCCAACGGCCACTCCCGAACAGCAGGGACAGAAAGGCAAATGGACGCAGAGCGGCAATCCGATAGACACTGCCAAATTTGACGGAGTAATTGCGGAGGCCGAAAAAGCGGTCAAAGCAAGACCAAATGACGAATCGGCCAGAAAAACGCTGTCCGAAGCATATTTCGATCGCGGTTTTGCGCTTACCGAAGCACGCCAGTACGCTTCCGCTCTCGGAGATTTTCGCCGCGCCTTGAAATACGATCCCAATAACGAAGAAGCAAAAAAATGGCTGGATCAGATCATCTCAATCTACGATATGCTTAAAAAAGAATATCCGAAAGAGGGAGAAGAGCCGCCGCCGCTGCCCTTCAGGAAATCGTAAAGCAGGAATCGGTATGTATCGCAGTCGGACATTATTTTTCCTGGTCGCATGCTCGGTCATTTTAGCGGCATGGCTGCCCGCTGCTGCTCAAACGCAGACCCACATCAGGTTTCGCCGCGGAGCTGACCGTGCGGAGGTTTCGGGGACGCTTAGCGACTTTCGTACCGGGCGCGTGTATGTGCTGCGCGTCCGCGAGGGTCAGACGCTGCGCGTCCGGCAGATTGGCGGCGGCACACGTCGAATCTCAATCTCACTCAAAGACCCGGACGGCCGGGACGCGGGCGACTCGGACGCATCCTGCAACGCCCGCAAAGAGGTGACGCCGACCGTCGCCGGCGACTACAGGATCGAAGTCATCGAATGCCGCAAGGCTGAGCCCTGGCGCGGGCGTTTTACAATTCGTGTTACCGTTCGCTAAACTTACTGCTTTATATTTTTAAGATTCGGAGATAAGACAAGTTTTATGGCAATTTCAGCAAACGATATAAGAAAAGGCATGGTTATTCTACACGAAGGTGTTCCGGTGAAAGTTATGGACTTTCATCATCACACGCCCGGCAACCTGCGGGCAATGGTGCAGGCACGTCTCAGAAACCTGTTGACCGGCAATTCCTTCGAATTCAGATTCCGCTCGAATGATTCGCTCGAACGTGTCATCCTGGAGCAGCATGAAATGGAATATCTTTATTCCGATGGGACGCATCACCATTTTATGAATACGGAGACTTTCGAACAGGTCGCAATGACTGAAGAAGAACTTGGCGATGCCGCACAATGGCTGATGCCCGGCCTGAAGCTTAAAGTTGAATTCTACGAATCTACGCCGATCGGGATCGAGCTGCCGCCTTCAATGGAGCTGACCGTTGTCGAAACCGAACCGCAGCTGAAAGGCGCAACGGCATCAAACTCTAACAAACCCGCCAAACTTGAAAACGGAGTTACGATTATGGTGCCGCCTTTTATTGAAGAAGGCGAAAGGATACGCGTCAATCCATCTGAAGCCCGTTATATGGAACGCGTCAAATAGAGACGCCGGACTTCCTTGCGGGGGCTGCTTTTTTGCGGCAGAGGAAAATGTACCTGCTCTATTCGATTCTTTTATCGGCAGCATTTCTGATTATGCTGCCGATTTTTGCCATTCGCCGGCAGAAATATCTTTCCGGTTTGTCACAGCGGCTTGGCCGCTATCCGCAGTTTGATGCTGCCGGTCGGGATGTTGTCTGGATACATTGCGTTTCGGTAGGTGAGGCAAATGCCGCTCTCCCGCTTGTAAAAAATCTTCGTCAAACACGGCCTGACAAAAGCCTGATTGTTTCCGTTACTACACGGACGGGCCGCAGCGTCGCCGAAAAAAACTTCGGCAAGACGGCAGACTGCATTTTTTATTTCCCGCTGGATTTCCGGTTTGCCGTCCGCCGCGCTCTCGATAATTTCCGCCCGTCGGCAATCCTGCTGACTGAGACCGAAATCTGGCCGCGATTTATTTATGAGGCAAAGCGTCGCGGTGCGAAGATTGCTATCGTCAATGGCCGCATTTCGCCGCGTTCTTATCGGAATTATTCGCGCTTTCGCCGGTTTGTTTCTCCTGTTTTCCGAAGGCTCGATCTTGCGCTTATGCAGACGGAGGATGACCGCCGGCGCATCGTTGAGCTTGGGTGCATTCCGGAGAGAGCTTTCGTTACGGGCAATCTTAAATTCGACACAATGTCGCTGCCTGACACGAAGGCAGAAAAAACATCGCAATTACAGGCCATTATCAGGTCCGCGGCAAATCGTCCCGTCATTCTTGCGGCCAGTACACACGAACCGGAAGAAGCTCTTTTTCTCGAAGCGGTGCGTTGCTTCATCGAGCCTGCTGACGGCCGGCCGGCGGCAAAAATTGTCATTGCGCCGCGCCATCCCGAGCGTTTCGATGCCGTGGCCGCATTGATGAAACAGTTTGCCGCCGAAAGAGGGCTTGTTTTTCGGCGGCGTTCAATGTCCACGGATCAGGAAGCGGATTTGATATTGCTCGATTCGATCGGAGAACTTGCCGCGGCCTGCGCTTTTGCCGATATAGTCTTTGTCGGCGGCTCTCTGATACCGCACGGAGGCCAGAGCGTTCTGGAACCTGCGGCTGCCGGAAAGGCAATCGTAACAGGTCCGTTTACGCATAATTTCGATTCCATAATCCGCGAAATGCTCGGCTGCGAATCGCTCCTGCAAATCGGGCAACAGGAAACGGCTGCGGACTATTCCCGCGAACTTGCCGCGGCGTTTTCCTCTCTGCTTCTATCTCCCGACGAGGCCGCAAAACTCGGCCGAAATGCCCGCGATTATTTTATTTCACGCTCCGGCCGCAGCACCGCCGAAACCGTCCGTTTGCTCACACGGCACGGCATTATCTAGCCGCCGCACCGCTCCGCGCTGCGCCCTGCGGGTAAGATTTTTAATTTTTTTGCAATTATTTTGTTGTACTTATTTACGGGGACGCTGCGTGTCACCGCGGGTGTGCTAAGTTATGAATGTTTGCGGGCTTTTTGGTTTGCAGCCGGCATTGAAAATATTCAATTCACCCGCTTTTGTGATTGCAAGGTTATGAACATACAAAATAAAAACACCACGCGTTATACGCCGCGAACACATCACCGGATCTATTCGCGCATTTCCGATATTCACAAAATGATTGCTAGCTGCACCTATCCCTCGATCGAAAAGCTGGCACACCGGCTGAACGTCAATCCGCGCACTATCAAACGCGACATTGCCGCGCTCCGCGACCAATTCAATGCGCCGATTGAATATGACCGTCAGCGACGCGGTTTTTATTACACCTTGCCGGAATGGACCTTGCCGGTACAGAAAATGCAGGAAGGCGATCTGCTGGCTTTTTTCATTGCCGAAAACGCCATGCGTCTGGTCGGTTTTGTACCCGAAGCTATGGCTCTTAGAAAAGCACTTTCAAAAATCGCCTCCATGCTGCCCGAAACCATTTCGGTCAATCTCTGCGTTCTCAATGACATGGTCCGTTTTGAAAACGCTCCGCACGTCAACGTTGACCTGAAACTGCTGGAGCGTCTCTCCGTCTGCTCCATTAGCCGTGAGACCGTAGAATTCGACTATTATTCGCCGCACAATCAGAAAACCAAACACCGCATTGCCGACGTCCACCTGCTGCACAATTTTGCCGGCGATTGGTATGCAATCTCCTATGACCACGAAGCGGGCGATTTCCGCGATTTTCACGTCGGGCGTATTTCAAACCTGAAAACGACCGGCCAAACCTTTAACCTGCAGCGCGGCTGGGACGCCGAGACCTATCTGCGACGCGGATTTCAGATGATGCGCGGCGGCCGGCTGACCAATGTTTCCATCTGCTTTGACAGCTATCAGGCACAGTGGATCCGCGAACGCTCATGCTTTCACCCGGATGAAAAACGCGAAGACCTCCCCGACGGAGGCCTCCGGCTCTCTTTCAAAATCGGAGAAAAAGGCCTGGATGCCGTTGCGCGGTTTTGCCTGATGTATTCAGGCCATTGCCGCATCGAAAAACCCAAACGCCTCCGCGAAATCGTCATCGAAAAGCTTGAAAGGGCTCTCGATTTATACACGGAAGCTAAATAGCCTGATGGTTCCCCAAGTTGCCAGTAAGTGTAAATGTGGAACCGATCGCATGCTGCAAATAATGTTAAAGTGAATTACTATGGATTTTCTTGCCCACACAGAAAATATTGAAGGACGCGTCCATCGTCTTTCAGATCACCTCGTTTCGGTGGGAGAACTGGCGGGGGAATTTATCAAGCAGGCAAATCCTGAATTATCCGAGATAGCACGCTGGGCCGGGCTGCTGCATGATCTTGGCAAATATAAAGTCGAATTTCAGGATTACCTGCTGGGACGACGCGAGCGAAGCGCCGAAACTCATCATGCCGTTTACGGCGCCGCTCTGGCCTATCACAAAAGATGTATTCCCATAGCATTTGTCGTTGCGGGCCATCACCGCGGACTGCACGACACGCAGTCGCTCAGGGATATGATTACTCACCCGCAGTATGATGCACTTGCTAAATGCAGCCAACTTGCGAAATTGTTTTCTGCGGAAATCGAAAAAATCCCGGAATCGCTGCCGAAACATGCTTGCTTTTCTTCTTCTGAATCGCTTCGCGCTGAATTTGCAATCAGAATGATATTTTCCGCGCTTGTAGATGCGGATTTCCTGGACACAGAGGCTCACTATCTTGGCCGAAAACGACCCGCCCTTGCCAAACTCGAGGCTGAGAGGCTGCTTTCATTGCTCGATGCCGAACGTCAGCGAAAATCGACCTCTTCCCGGTCAAACAACGAAATACTCAATCAACTCCGAAACAAAATCTTCTCTCAATGCGTCGAAGCGGGAGCCGGCCCACAAGGATTTTATTCGCTTACCGTTCCGACCGGCGGCGGCAAGACGATTTCATCTATGGCATTTGCTTTGGCCCACGCCGCCCGCCACGGACTGCGTCGTGTTATCGTCGTAATCCCATATCTTTCGATTATAGAGCAGAACTCAACCGAATACCGGAGCATACTTGACCCCGACAATTCGGGAATCGTCATCGAGAATCATTCAGCGGTATGGATTCCGGCAGAAGCAGAAGAGGAACGGTCGGCCTCTGAATCGCGAGAGAGAAATCCGCTTGTCCTGGCAGCGGAAAACTGGGACGCTCCAATAGTCGTAACCACATCTGTCCAATTTTTGGAATCTTTATTGGCAAATCGACCGTCCAAATGCCGTAAGTTACACAATATCGCCCGATCAGTGGTGATCTTCGACGAGGTGCAGACAATGCCACAGAATCTGCTGCGTCCGCTTCTCAGTGTGTTTCGTGAACTAAAGGAAAATTACGGCGTCACTTTTCTTTTTTCTACGGCTACGCAACCTGCTTTTAGGAAACAGTTCAATTTGCCAAATGGATTTGATAAATCTGAGGTCAGCGAGATAATTGCAGATCCCGAACAATTATTTTCTCATCTCCGGCGCGTCCAATATAAGATAGAAATATCCGAACCTTTGTCGTTTGAAGAGCTTGCCCGAAAAATGTCTGAGCATGAACAGGTCCTTGTCGTGGTCAATACACGAAGCCATGCCTTCGAACTTTTCGAGGCGACAAGCCAATACAATAAAAATGTCGGTTATCACCTCTCTTCGGCAATGTGTCCTCAGCATCGTCTCGATACGCTGCAGGAGATTCGCAAAAGACTTGCCTGTGGCCGGCCATGCAGTGTCGTTTCTACACAACTTGTCGAGGCAGGCGTAGATTTGGATTTTCCGGTCGTATTTCGAGCCCTCGGTCCGCTGGATTCTATTGTGCAGGCCGCGGGACGTTGCAATCGCGAAGGCCGTTGCGACGAAGGAATTGTCTATGTTTTCAAACCAAGAGACCATAGAGTACCGCCCGGCGTTTATCATTCCGCAACTGAAAGAACGGCAATGATATTGGCTGACATCGGCGAAGATCGTCTGGCTACAGATCCAACAATTTTCGCGGATTATTTCACACAGATATTCGCCAATGCAGATGCCGGGACCGCAATCGAGCAGGAACGCTTACGGCTTAACTTTCAAACAGTCGCCGAAAACTCAAAAGTGATTCGCGATGATGGCCGGCCGGTTATCGTGCCTTACAAAAATGCCATGAAACTCGTAGAGAATCTACGTTCAAAAAAAGATGTGCGTGGCGAACTGCGTTTTTCATTGCGGCAACTCCAACGCTTTATGGTAAATTTGCGGTCAAACGAATTCGATCTCCTGAAAGCCAACAGGTTAATTTCACCGCTTTTCGGTTTTAACGGAAACGGAGAACCGATCGGGCCGTCGCTCTGGTTACTGTCAGAACAATCATATGATGCGACTTTCGGCGTTCTGATTGATCGGAGGCCGTCAACCGATTTTATTCTCTAACAACCACTTAAATAGGAGGAAATAATGAATGATAATCTTGTAAGAATCCGAGTCTGGGGCGATTTTGCCTGTTTTACGCGGCCGGAAATGAAAGTCGAACGGGTCAGTTATCCAATCATGACGCCGTCGGCTGCCCGCGGCGTGCTGGAGGCAATCTTCTGGAAACCGGAGATGTATTACATAATCGATTCAATCACTGCTATCCGGCGGGGCAAATGGACCGCCTTCAAACGGAACGAGCTGAAAGACAAAATCAGCCTTGCAAACGCCAGAAAATGGATGACAGGTAAGGTGGACGTCAAAACCATCGAGGCGGGCGGCGGTGCGGACAATGCCACGCCGCGTAACATGCTTGCTCTGCGCGACGTTGAATACGTAATCGCCACGGAAATAAGGCTTAGCAAACTGGGTGTCAATTCCGAACAGACGGTGCGAAAGTTTTCTGAGGAAATCATGCGCCGCGCACGGCTCGGCAAATGTTTTCATCGTCCGGCTCTCGGCGTGCGCGAATTTGACGCTCATTTTGAGACGGCCGACGAGACTGCAATTTCCGCAGCCGACAATTGGAATGAAGATCTTGGCCTGATGCTCTATGACG
This sequence comes from Acidobacteriota bacterium, assembly GCA_040756215.1. GTDB lineage: Bacteria > Acidobacteriota > Blastocatellia > Pyrinomonadales > Pyrinomonadaceae > OLB17. The sequence goes on along the minus strand of JBFLZQ010000001.1, from coordinate 5,464 downwards.
TGTTTGATCCGTCTGAGCGTTCAGCGGGATTTAAATTCCTGCCCGACCCGGCAAATCAAGACGCTAAACGGAAACCGAAGGTCAATTTCGAAGGCCACCTTTGCCGGCCGAAGCCGATATTTTTCCGTGCACGCGTTGTTGGATCAAAGCTTGATTGCCATCCCGACCGCGTCGAACTTATTTCCCAGTCAGAAGAAGGAGGTGAATAATGCTGCTTCAAGGACTCTATGAATTTTATCAGCGTGCCGTTACCCCGATGCCTGGCGGCGAGCCGCTGATTGAAGATCCGGCATTTGTCCGCAAATTCGTTCGCTGGCGGATTCCGGTTGACACTAACGGTAATCTTATTGGAAATGGGTTGATCGAGGCACCACCGCCGAAGAAGCAGGGCATCGAACTCAGTCTGCCTCGGACAACGCGACCAAAAAATGCCGGCGGCGTCGCCGACTTTCTCTGGGGCAATGCCGAGGCGGTCTTCGGCATCTTGCTGAAGACTGATCCGCCGCAATTTTTAAAGAATCAGTCAGATATTTTCAGAGACTTCTGGCGACAGATAGAAGCGGCGTCAGCAGAGCCCGGCCTGGAATTCTTAAAGGCCCTGTTGGAATTTCGTGATCGCTACATTCTGCCGGAGGATGCGGATCTGATACAATTTGCCCCACTCAAAGAGAGCGAAAAACCACGCCTCGTTGTCCGTATCGCGTCTGGTGAGATGGCGGCAATCGGGTCCGACAATTTTACGTTCGAGATCGATGGCTTGCTACCGCTCAACTATCCTGCCGTCCGTGAATACTGGAAGCGGATCTTTGCTGCGGAAACCGAAACAAGTATCGGAAACGCAAAACGTGGCGCCTGCCTTGTAACCGGCACTCGCAATGTTCCGATTTCTGCTTCGCATATGCCCAAAATCAGCGGCGTTCCTGGCGCCATATCAACCGGCGCAGCGATCGTTTCCTTTGATAAGGACGCATTTTGCTCGTACGGATTTGACCAGAGCCACAATTCACCGGTCTCGATTCCCGCGGTTGAGGCATATACAAACGGATTGAACTACCTTCTCCGCAGCGATCGCCATCGTATCCGCATCGGCCCGGCCGCATTGGTTTTCTGGGCACAGCAAACCGAAAATGCGACTGACCTTTTCGCGGATCTCTTTAATTCGCCCAATGAGGATTCAATCCGCAATTTTATGAAGACGCCGTTTACCGGTATGTCGCCGGAATCGGATCCCGAACACGAGCGTTTCTATAGCGTCGTACTTTCAGGCACCGGAGGCCGCGTTGTTATCCGGAGCTGGATGCAATCTACAGTTGCAGCGGCCGTGGAAAATTTTCGCCGCTGGTTCAATGACCTGGATCTTGTACGGAATCCCAAATACAAAAATGAAACCGGCAACCCGCTTGCGATCTACTCGCTTGCAGCCTCGACCGTTCGCGACAAGAAAGACATTCGCGCCGAAACAGTAACGCAACTGTTCCGTGCCGCTCTCGAGGGTGTTGCACCTTCAATGACTATCGCGCAATCCATCGTCGCGCGTATCGCAATCGATCTGGCCCGCGACGGGCAAAAAAAATTGGCAAACTATCCCCGCTACGCACTTTTGCGGCTGATTATTAATCGAAACAAGAAGGAGAATGAACCGATGATAGAACCAAGTCTGACCGTCGATACCGACGATCCCGCCTACAACTGCGGCCGGCTGCTTGCCGTATTCGATCATTTGCAGGCACAGGCACATGAAAATAAGCTCGAAGGCGCCGGCGTCGTTGAGCGTTATTACGGCACGGCATCATCGTCGCCTAATTCCGCATTTGGGATCCTCTGGCGGCTTCATCAACACCACCTCAAAAAACTATCGCGCGGCAATCCCGCGGCAGCGGCTGCAATCAAAAAACGCATTGCCCAACTTGCCGCTCAGTTTCGCCCTACCGGGCCAAATTCACCGCCGGCCTTTCCGCGTGTTTTCGGGCTTGCGGAACAGGGTCGCTTTGCACTCGGATTTTATCAGCAATGGGCCGCAATGAACGCCGAACGCGATGCGCGCAAGGCAAAAAAAGAAATGGAATCAGAAGGAGGAGAAATAAATGAATAACGACATTGTAAAAAACCGACACGACGTGCTTTTGCTTTTCGAAGTCAGCAACGGAAATCCTAACGGCGACCCGGACGCCGGAAACATGCCGCGCATCGAGCCAAACTCCAATCGCGGTATCGTCTCCGACGTCTGCCTTAAACGCAAGATCCGCAATTATGTAGAAACTTTCAAGCCCGAACGCAATGGCAATGGTTACGAGATCTTCATCAAAAGCGGCCCGGCTCTCGAGCGGGTTATCACGCAGGCTGTCAATGATAACAACAAAGATCCTAAGGCAACCGTAGAATGGCTCTGCCGGGAATTCTATGACCTACGGGCATTCGGCGGCGTTCTCAGCGTCGGCAATGAAGTGATGAAAGGCTCGGCATATGGACAGGTCCGCGGGCCGGTACAATTCACCTTTGCCCAGTCGATTGATGAAATTACGCCCGTCGATATAACAATTACCCGCTGTGTTCCAACAGCCGTCAGCGACGAGAGCAAGGAGCGTACGATGGGCAGCAAGTTTATCGTGCCTTACGCGCTCTACGTCTCAAAGGTTTACATCTCGCCTGCTTTTGCCGAACGTACCGGTTTTACAAACCGTGACCTTGAAGTATTATTTGATGCTCTCAATCATATGTTTGAGCACGACCGCTCGGCAGCCCGCGGCGAGATGATCGTTCGCGGTATTTATGATTTCGAGCACGTCGGTACACAACCCGAAAGCAATGCCGTCGAACGCGAACGCGAAGCCCGTCTCGGCTGCGCTCCGGCACACCGTCTGTTTGAGGGTATCGAAGTCCGCCTTGCCGAGGGTAAAGAGTTTCCGCAGTCTTTCGCAGATTATAACGTCGTTTGTAAATGGGATACCGAGCCGCTGCCGGCCGGCGTCCGACTCAATAAACGGCATCTCTAATATGTACGCTTCGGGCGGCCGCAGGTGAACGTCGGTCGCCCGCTTTTCCTTTTTCAGGATTTTATGTCTGATCCGATACCTATAGCCGCACTTAATGAATTTGCTTATTGTCCGCGGCGCTGCGCTCTTATGCAGATAGAGGGCATCTGGGCAGACAATGAACATACAATTCTCGGCTCGGCCGCCCATCAAAATATTGATCTGTCGGGATACGAGGTTGACCGCGGCGTCAGGATCGTTCGCTCGCTGCCTGTTTTTTCCGTGTCGCTTGGCATTGCCGGCATCGCCGACGTCGTAGAATTTCATCCTGACAAAATAGTACCTGTTGAATATAAAAAAGGACGCAGGCGCCGATTCCAGAATGATGATATCCAGGTTTGTGCTCAGGCGATGTGTCTTGAAGAAATGTTTTCGTGTCTGATAGAACGTGGGTTCGTTTTCCATGCTGCTTCAAAACGACGCCGTGAGGTGATATGCAACCAAACTTTGAGGTCAGTAGTTCGTGAGTCTATAGAGGGTGTCAGGCGTTTGATTGCCGAATCAAAAGTTCCCGCCGCTCATTTGCGGCCACAATGTGATGGTTGCAGCCTTCATCAGATTTGCCTTCCGGAGCTGACCGATCCAGAGAATCTTCTTCGGCTTCGAGATCCGGCTGACAAAAGGATTTAAAACGATGGAAGTCAAGCAAAACGTATTATATCTGACAACCTCAGGCAACTACATCGCCCGTGACCACCTGACGCTCCGCATCGAGTCCGAAGGCCAACTTCGCCTTAGTATCCCGATTCATCACATAGAATCGATTTGCAGTTTTGGCCAGAATTCCTTTAGCCCGCATGCATTGCAGCTTTGCTGGGAAAATGGCGTATCTGTTTGCTTTTTTAGCGAAACAGGGTTTTTCCAGGGCCGCTGGGAAGGCGTCCCGAACACAAGCGTATTCCTCCGGCGCGATCAATACCGCAGTGCTGATGATCCCGCTTTTGCTGCCGCAATTTCCAAATCAATAATAAGTGCCAAGATACAAAACTGCCGCACATCGCTGCTCCGTTCGGCACGTGACAGCGATAACGAATCGGAAAAATCCGAGTTGCAATCCCGCGCTGAGGAACTCTCCGTCATCCTTCGCTGGCTCGATCGCGAAGCCGCCACAATCGACGCCGCACGTGGTTTCGAAGGTCGGGCTGCGACGGTTTATTTCGGATCCTTTTCAATGATGCTCCGCCATCAGCGCGACGCTTTCGCATTCACCGTCAGAACCCGTAGGCCGCCTCTGGATCGCATCAATTGTCTTTTATCTTTCCTCTACGCACTGGTACGTCATGACTGCATAGCGGCACTGACCGCTACAGGCCTCGATCCTTTCGTCGGATTCCTCCACGCAGGCCGGCCAAATCGTCCTTCCCTGGCGCTAGATCTCATGGAAGAATTTCGTCCCGCCATTGCCGACCGGCTTGCAATCACGATGATAAACCGAAAACAAATCAACGAATCCGACTTTGTCGTACGCGACGGCGGCGCCGTCGAATTCACGCCCCAAGGCCGAAAGAATGTTATAACTGCCTATCAAACGCGGAAACAAGACACCTTAACACACCCTCTGCTCCGTGAAGAATATCGTTACGGACAATTGATGCTTGTCCAGTCACGATTGCTCGCCCGCCACATCCGCGGTGATCTGCCCGAATATATCCCTTTTCAGGTTAAATAAATATGCTTGTCCTAATCGCCTACGACGTATCAACTATCGACAAATCCGGTCAAAGACGCCTCCGTCGTGTAGCCCAGGCCTGCGAAGACTACGGCCAGCGTGTCCAAAATTCCGTCTTCGAATGTAACGTTGGTAAACTACAATGGGCCGCACTCCGTACCCGTCTGCTAGAGGAAATAAACCCAAACCAAGATTCGCTCCGCTTCTACTTCTTAGATAAAGATACACAAATCGAGCACCACGGATGCAAAATACCCATAGACTTCGATAAACCATTAGTCCTCTGATATTACCTGTGAAACCAAATTTACACGCAAAATACACCTCTGTTACAATACTTGAAGCAATAATTGCGAACCTAAAGTGCCCCTTGATTTACGAGGAGGTTCGCGAATGCCGCAAACCACTGTTTTTAGGGAATTTGCAAACCAATAGCGACAAAATGCATTTGGAAATTCAGCAAAATTTACCGCTTTCGCGTTTCACCGGGGGTAAACTATTGTCTGAATCACATTTGCATATGGCACTGTTTCGCCTCTGCTCAGGCAGAGGCGTGGATTGAAACATCTTGACCGTGCTTCCGGCCTCGCGAATCTCGCGGTTTCGCCTCTGCTCAGGCAGAGGCGTGGATTGAAACAATCTAAATTCAAATTTATTGCTGCAAGAAAGGAGTTTCGCCTCTGCTCAGGCAGAGGCGTGGATTGAAACGCCGTTTCGCCGAAAGGTGCAAAGGGAATAGCGCGTTTCGCCTCTGCTCAGGCAG